>CAWERI010000008.1:0-222425 GCA_963811515.1 uncultured Actinomycetota bacterium | reverse complement strand
AGCACCGAGCTGAAGTAGGCCCGTCACGGCGTTCACCGCCGCCTGCGGAAGCGGACCTCGCCCGTGGGCAGTCGGCGCAGGTGAACCTGTCGTCGTGGGCTCGTCGGTGGTGGAAGCCGCAGAGGGGAAGCCCGTTGGCCAGGTTGGTTCCCCGCCCTCGCTCCAGGCTGGTGGTGGTGGATCTCGGTCCAGGCGAACGGCCGTTCGCAGCCCTCGGCGGCGCAGGTGTCGTGCCGGAGGGAGAGCGCCCGGCGCTGCGCCTTCGGTGCAGCCGGCGCTCGCGGCCGAGGTCGAGGGGCTCCGAGTCGCCGCCGAGGACGGCGGGCACGATGCCGGCTCCGCAGGCGAGGCGGCGGGCCTCGCCCGCGGAGATCCTGGCGCCGGTGTCGAGCTTGGCGGACGCGAGGCCGTCGAGCAGGTGCTTGAGGTCGACGTTGACCAGCAGGGTAGCGCGCCGCGCGCGACCGCCGTGCCCGTCGGTCGGCAGGTGCTCGAGCAGCTCGAGGAACCCGGCCCGAGCTTCTCGGTCCAGGACAGCTTCTGCCGCGCCCCGGGAGGGTGTCGTCCTCGACCAGCTCGCCGGCCTTGTTGCGCGAGAGCCGCCGGGGTGAGGTCAGGCGCTCGAGGTCGTCGCGCAGCAGGTGGCCGTGCAGCTCGGGGATGGTGAACCGGCCGGAGAAGGTGCCGTCGCCGTTGTCGGAGAGCTCAGCCAGGTCTCGTCCTCGGCCTTGCCTCCTCCTTCTTCAGCTGACCGGCCTCGTGCTCGTCGGCGACGCTGAGCGGTTGATCTCCTCCGCGCCACCTCCACCGCCGTCGAGCATCCGGCGGGCCGCCTGGCGCAGCCGTCGGGCGTCCATCCCGTTGACGGCCTTGGCCACGAGGCCCGCCTCCGCGGCCATGCGCGGTGCTCGTCGTCGACGGCGGCCGGGCAGGTGCTCGGCGGCCCGGACGATCACGCGGGCCTGGGCCTGGTTGATGCCGCCGGCCGCGAAGGCTTCGCGGGTGGCGTCGTACTTCGCTCAGCAGCCGGGCCAGCCAGATCCCTCCGGCCACGCCGCCCGCGTGTGCCGGTCAGCGACGCGGCCCAGGCGTCCGTGCCGGTCGCACCCAGCCGCTGGGCCACCTGGCGGCGGTCGGCCTCGGCGAGCAGGGACAACCGCACCGCGACGAGCTGGGACTCCAGCACCGCGACGCCCGCGAGCGCGTCGGTCAGCTCGTCCACGTCCAGCGCGACGCGGGCACGCCGGCCGCGGCCCGCACCGCCGAGCGGGCGGTCGACACGGCGTCGACGACCCGTCCACGAGGGTGCAGCTGCTGGATCGACATACCCCGAGCCAACCAGTGACCACCGACAGGAACGGTGCTCTCATCTCACGGCTGAGACACTATTCGAAACTCTCTTCCCACCGCGGCCACGTCGCGGACCGGGGATCGCGGGCATGGGACCAAGGGCCCACGAGGAGAGGCCGACCTGCGCTGGAACCGCATCCCCTGGCGATCACTCGATGCACCGACGCGAGGCGCTGGGCTCTGGGAGCGCCTCAACATCACGGTGTTCCTGCTGTGGATCGTCGTGTTCGCGATCCGGTTCTTCCTGCCCGAGCGAGCACCGGCCGCCGCCGCACATGAGCCGTCACGTGCGCGGTTCGCGGCACATGAGTGCTTTTCCCGCGTGGCCGCCTCGACCACCGTGCCGTCACCATCCCGTGAGGGTGAGGACCAGGCGCGCCCAGGGGTCCTACCGTTCTGGGTCGACCTCACCAGCAGGAGGTGGTCGTCGTGCGTGGTGGCCTGCGGGGGTTGCTGGCCCTGGTGCTGACGCTGGCCCTGGCGCTCGCGCTCGCAGCGTGCGCGGGCAACGACTCGTCGTCTCCGAAGCCGTCACCCACCCCGTCGCCCACCCCGTCGCCCACGCCCACGCCAGCGGCAGCGACGTCGGCTGCGACGTCGGCTCCGTCGACCGGGGCGCGGGTCACCTCCCGCCCGGTGGTCACCAAGCTGCTGGTGTTCATCGAGGAGAACCACTCGCTGGACCAGATGCGGGAGCAGATGCCCTACGCGTTCGGGCTGGCGAAGCGGTACGGGTACGCGACGAACTACTTCGCCCTGTCGCACCCGTCGTTGCCCAACTACATCCAGATCGCAGGCGGGCAGACCCACGGCGTCGTCGACGACTCCGACCCGTCGACGTACCCGGTGGAGGGCAGCTCGGTGTTCGGCCAGGCGATCGCGCAGGGTCGGAAGGCCGGGGTCTTCGCGGACGGGATGACGGAGCCCTGCGCCCCTCGGGACGAGGGGACCGAAGGGGGCAACGAGTACGTCGTCCACCACAACCCGTGGGTCTACTTCCGCGCCGAGCACGCGGAGTGCATGCGCTACGACCAGCCGGTGGCGGCGCTGGACGCCGCGATCAGGACCGGCCGCCTGCCGAACGCCGGCATGGTGGTCCCCAACCAGTGCCACAACGCCCACGACTGCGACCTGTCGGAGGCCGACGCCTGGTTCGCGGGGTACATGCGGAAGATCTTCGCCGGCCCGGACTGGAGGTCCGGCCACCTGGCGGTGGTGCTGACCGCGGACGAGGACGACCACTCGCAGGACAACAAGATCCTGACGGTCGTGGTGCATCCCAGCCAGCACGCGCACGTCGTCGACGTACGACTCGACCACTACTCGCTGACCCGGCTGTACGAGGACGTCGTCCACGCACCGCACCTGTTCCACGCGGCGGGCGCCGCCTCGATGTCCCGGGCCTTCGGGCTGCCGGTGGGCTGAGCGGCCGGTCGTCAGCCCGGGTTGCCCGGGACGCTCATGGGACCGGGTCCCATGAGCGTCGCCTCCCCGTCGGTCAGCTGCCGGCGCGCAGCAGCCCGACCAGACCGTGGGACTCGCCACCGGGACCAGCGCTGAACAGGACGTCCGAGGTGCCACCCGCGGTGCCGTTGCCGGGCAGCAGACCCCACAGCCCGTCGATGCTGATCGGGTGGCCCGCGGCGGTGCGCAGCGTCGCGACGACGTGGCCGGTGCGCTGGTTCACGACGTGGATCCTGCCGTCGCCGAAGTTGCCGACCAGAAGCCTGCCCGCGAACCCGCCGAACCCGGTCGGTGCGACCGCCATCCCCCACGGGGAGTCGAGGACGCCGCGCCGGAGCAGCGAACGCTGGAAGTGGCCGTTGTCGGCGAACACGTTGACGAACCCGTGACCGCGCCCGGGTACGTCGTCCTGCTTGGCCGGGTCCTGCTTGGCGTAGGACACGTACACCCGGTTGCCCAGACGGGCGACGTTGAACGGCGCGTAGCCCTGGGGGATGCCCTGGTTCGGGAAGGCCGACGGCATGCGCACCCGGGCGAAGTGGCTGTTGAACACGTCGATCCGGTCACGACCGAAGTTGGCGGCGAGCAGGAAGGGCCTGCCCCGCATCGTCACCATCGTCAGCCCCTTGTAGACGGTGTTCCTGGTGTGCGCCACCGGGACCGCCTCGGCGAGGGCTCCGGTCTGGTTCCAGGCGGTCAGCGAGCCGTGCTCGCCGGCGAAGATGAACAGCGCCGGCCCGGTCTTGCCGTGGGTGGAGAGCACGAACCGGGTCGTGGGGTTGAACACGACACCGGTCGGTGCCCCGCCCCCGGGGATGCTGACCGTCAGCGGGACCTTGGCCGGCGGGCTGCTGGGAGCCGTCGCTCCGGAGTACAGCGTCGAGGTGTCCGTCCCGTTGTCGGACACCCACAGGGGGCTGGTCGGGGTGAGCGCGAGGCCCCAGGCGTTGACCAGCGAGGGGTCGGTGACCGGCGCCTGGCCGGCCTGGTCGGACACCATCCTCACGACGTGGAACGGGTGGGAGCCGGCACGCGCGACCCCCTGGGCCGCCGGGGCAGCGGTGAACGCCGCGACGGCCGCGACGGTGGTGACTCCGGCGACGCCGGCGAGCAGGGTCGACGATCGTGGGCGGGAATGACTGGACATGGATCCTCCACGGCCTCGGCAGCGCGCCCGGGTGGCGCGTTGCGGGCCACTCCTGGATTCACGGTCCCGACGCCGAGAGGGTTCAACCGTGGCAGGACCGGGCCATTGCGGCCCCGTCGCTGGTGAGGACACTGATGAACGGTTCCGTACCCGACGCACGAGGAGACGGCATGACCGACACCGTGGAGCCCCAGATGCCCACCCCGGCTCAACAGCGCCGCATGCTGCTGATGGCCGTCGGGCGCGGCCTGGGGATCGCCACCGTCCTCACCGTGGCGTACTTCTCCCTACCGCTGAAGGGTCTGGCCACGCTCCCGTTCGCCGTGATCGTCATCGGCGGCGTCATCCTGCTCGCAGCGGTCATCGCCTACCAGGTGATCGCGATCTTCCGGGCGGCCCACCCCGCGGCCAAGGCCATCGAGGCGCTGTCCCTGACAGGCCCTCTGTTCCTGCTCCTCTTCGCGACGACGTACTTCCTGATGTCCCAAGCCGACTCCGCCAACTTCAGCCTGTCCGGCCTCACCCGCAGCGACAGCCTCTACTTCACGGTCACCGTCTTCACCACCGTGGGCTTCGGCGACATCCTGGCCACCAGTCACAGCGCACGAGCACTGGTCACGGTTCAGATGATCCTCGACCTGATCCTCATCGGCGCGGTCATCAGGGCCTTCGTCGAGGCAGTGAGGAGGGCCCGCGAGACTCCGCGCACACCCTCTCCCGATGCCTGACCGACAGGCAGCCCGCCGCGGCGCGGCACCCCGGACGGGTGTGTGACGATGAGACGGCAGCCCTGTTCGTGGAGGGCTGAGCCGCCTGCCGACCGGAGGTCCGGATGAGCGACGAGGAGGGGCCGGGCGCTGCCGGGGGTCACCCACCTCTCCGGTCCCGGGGGGAGCCACGCTGGCCGATGGCCGGTGCCGTGCTCGTCTCCGTCGCCCTGCAGCTCTCGCTTCCCGACCGTCACGTGCTCTCCCCGACCGTTCTCTTCCCGACCGTGGAGGTGCTGCTCCTGGTCGTGCTCGTGATCGGCGACCCGGGCCGCAGCGACCGGCGTTCCCCAGCGCTGCGACGACTCACCTTGGCCGTGATCATCGTCATGACCGCGGACAACCTCGCCGGGGTCGCGGAGCTCGTTCGCGGGATCCTCGACGGGTCCGACCGCGACAACGGCCCGGTCCTGCTCGCCACGGGAGGGGCTCTCTGGGTGACGAACGTGATCGCGTTCAGCCTGTGGTTCTGGCTGCTCGACCGGGGCGGCCCTGCCGCTCGTGCGTCGGGCACACCCCTCGCCGCCGCCTTCGCGTTCCCGGAGAACGCCACGCCTGAGCTGGCCCCGCCGGGCTGGTGGCCGCAGTACCCGGACTACCTCTATCTCGCCTTCACCAACTCGAGCGCCCTCAGCCCCACCGACACGATGCCTGTCACTCGCTGGGCGAAGATGCTGATGCTCGCCCAGTCGTCGATCTCGCTGGTCATCGCGGTGATGATCATCGCGCGAGCCGTCAACCTCCTGAACTGACGAGGGACGTCGGCTCGACCGAGGGTGCGGACGACTGCCACCGGGGGCCCACCCTCGCCCGTGAGCGCATCTACGGGACGGACGCTCGAGGTTCGCCGCGATGCTGCGGCTTCGTCAGGAGGATGACGATGCTGAGCAGCAGCACCCAGAGAGGGAAGACCTGCTGGGTCCACTTGTGCTCGCCGGCCGAGACCAGCAGCACCAGCGCCGCAGCGTATCCGGCCCAGGCGACCCAGCGCGGAAACGCCGCTACCCGCAGGCCGAGGGTGCTCACCGAGAGGGTGAACACGGCCGCCATCCGCATGGCGTACACGGAGATCAGCGATTGGGTCACGTCCCGCCCGAAGAGCCAGATGTCGGTGCCCGACTGCGGTCCGTCCACGAGGGTGACGAGCGTCGCGGTGTTCGCCGCGCCGACGAACATCATGGCGACGAAGAGGAGGCCGCTGCCCAGGAAGACGGTGGAGAACAACCGGTCCTCCACGGCACCGATCTGATCGCGCACCACGCCGATGAACCACAGGAACGCGATCCCCGCAAAGGGCACCAGGTGCAGGCCCAGCCGGATCTGCTCACGTCGGGCGGCGTCCCCCCGCAGCGACTCGGGATCGGAGTCGCTGAGCGCCAGGCGGATCAGGGTCATGGCGACGAGCAGGAGGACCGCGAAGACGATCCCGGCGACGGCCGCGGACCGGCGCGTACGCCAGACGGGAGCGGTCAGACCTGATGTCGTCACGGCGGTCATCGGTCCGGGTTCAGGTGACTCGTGACGGCTCTGCCGCCCCGCCACTCCTGACGTCGTCCGCACGGACTCATGACCGGCCCCTCCGGTTGATGAAGAGCAACCGTGCTCATCCAAGGACCGCCGACGACCTGTGTCAACGCTCCTCCGACTCTCCCCGTCCGGGGCATGAGGGCCGACGGGGCGGGCACGATGAGCGGCATGAAGGTCTACGCCGACGGCCCCGCCCGTCGCACCCGTCAGATGCTCGGTGACGTGCTGCTCGTGCTCTGGGTGGTGCTCTGGATCCGGCTCGCTCAGGTGGTGCACGACGCGACGCTGGCGCTGGCCACGCCCGGCCGCAAGATCGAGGCGGCCGGCGGGGGACTGGCCGACCGGCTCCGCGACGCCGGGTCCGCGGTGGGCGACGTGCCGCTGGTGGGGGACCAGGTGCGTTCCCCGTTCGACGGCGCCGGCCGGGCCGCGGACCAGATCGCGGACGCCGGCACCTCGCAGGTCGCGGCCGTCGAGCACCTCGCGCACTGGCTGGGCCTGACCGTCGGGGCCCTGCCGATCCTGCTGGTGCTGCTGGTCTACCTGCCGCTGCGGTGGCGGTTCGTCCGCGAGGCCAGCGCCGGGCAGCGGTTCATCGACTCCAGCGCGGACCTCGACCTGTTCGCGCTCCGGGCGATGTCGCGTCAGCCGATGCACCGGATCGCCCGGATCAGCCCCGACCCGGTGCGCGCGTGGCGGGAGGGCGACCCGGACGTCGTACGCGCCCTGGCGGTGCTGGAGCTCAAGGACGCCGGGCTGAGCCCTCCGTGAGTGTGCTCCCGCCGCGCCTGGGTACGGCGGCCCCATGAGCGACAACAGCGACCTGAGGAACGAAGAGGACAACGAGGCCGTGCAGGCGGTCGTGGACCGGGTGCTCTCCTACCAGAGCGGTGCGCCCGCGGACACGGTGCGCGGCGAGCTCGAGAAGGGGCTGTCCGAGATCGGCGAGACCCGCTCCGAGGAGTGGCTGCGCGACAACGCCGGGCGGATCAGCGACGCGGACCCCGCCGGAGCCTGACCGCGGGGGCGGGCGGTTCGCGGGGGCACCGACGGGGCAGGATCGGGCCATGGTGACCAAGGCCCAGACCAAGCGGCAGCAGCAGATCGTCGACGTCCTCGACGACGCGTTCGCCGACCTGATGACCGCCGACCCGCACGCCTTCCGCGTGAAGTTCCGCAAGATGGCGGCCGACCCGTTCGCGTTCTACCGCGGCTCGGCCTGCCTGTTCTACGCGGACATGACCACGGTCAAGGACCAGTGGGCCGACGACCGGACCGGCCGGGTGTGGATCCACGGCGACCTGCACGCCGAGAACTTCGGCACCTACATGAACTCCCACGGCCGGATGGTCTTCGACGTCAACGACTTCGACGAGGCCTACATCGGGCACTTCTCCTGGGACCTGCGGCGCTTCGTGGCCAGCCTCGCGCTGATGGGCTGGCAGAAGGCGCTGCCCGACGAGGCCATCCGGGACCTGGTCGGGAAGTACCTCCGCGCCTACCTCGCGCAGGTCAGCCACTACGCGTCGGTCAGCGAGGACGACGACTTCGCGCTGCACCTGGAGAACACCGACGGCCCGGTCAAGGACGTGCTGGTCACGGCCCGCACCTCCAGCCGGGTCGCGCTGCTCGACGGCATGACGAGGTTCGAGGACCACGTGCGCGTCTTCGCCGAGGACGGGACCGTGCGGCGGCTGCCCAAGGCCGAGCGCCGCAAGGTCGAGAAGGCGTTCGCGGCCTACCTCGAGACGATCCCGGAGTCCAAGAAGTACGACCGGGCGTTGTTCTACGACGTGCGCGACATCGTCGGCAAGTCCGGCTTCGGGATCGGCAGCGCCGGCCTCCCGGCGTACAACGTGCTCGTCGAGGGCTACAGCCAGTCGCTCGACAACGACGTGGTGCTGTCGATGAAGCAGGCCAACGTCCCGGCCGTCAGCCGGTTCGTGGACACCGCCTCGGTGGACGGGTACTTCGACCACGAGGGCCACCGCACCGTGGTCAGCCAGCGTGCCCTGCAGGTGCACACCGACCCGCTGCTCGGCTACACCAGCCTGGACGGCGTCGGGTACGTCGTCTCCGAGATCTCGCCCTACGAGTTCGACCTCGACTGGGGCGAGATCAACGAGCCGGACGAGATGGCCTCGGTGGTGCAGAACCTCGGCCGCGCCACGGCCAAGGTGCACTGCGCCTCGGACGCGGACAGCGACCAGGACCTCGTCGACTTCCAGACCGAGGAGGCGATCGTCGCGGTCGTCGAGGGCCGCCGCAAGGAGTTCGTGGCCGACCTGACCGACTTCGCCGTCAGCTACGCCCACCAGGTCCGCACCGACCACGCGCTGTTCGTCGAGGCGTTCCGCGAGGGCCGGATCGGCGGGGTCACCGCCACCGCCTGACCGGCCCGACCCCGACCGCCGTACGACGAGGAGCACCCCACCATGACGAGCACCCTGGCCGGAACCACGATGATCATGTCCGGCGGCAGCCGCGGCATCGGGCTCGCGATCGCGCTGCGGGCCGCCCGCGACGGCGCGAACGTCGTGCTGCTCGCGAAGACCAGCGAGCCGCACCCCAAGCTCGAGGGCACCGTGCACACGGCCGCCCGGGAGATCGAGGCGGCCGGCGGGCAGGCGCTGGCGGTGGTCGGTGACGTCCGCGTCGACGACGACGTGGCCCGCGCCGTGGACGCCGCGGTCGAGCGGTTCGGCGGCATCGACGTGGTGGTCAACAACGCCTCCGCGCTCGACCTGAGCAGCACGCCGGACATCAGCATGAAGAAGTACGACCTGATGCAGGACATCAACGTGCGCGGCACGTTCCTGCTCTCCAAGTCGTGCCTGCCGCACCTGGACCGCTCGAAGAACCCGCACGTCCTGACGCTGTCCCCGCCGCTGGACCTGCGCCCGAAGTGGGCGGGGACCTACCTGGCCTACACGATGGCGAAGTACGGCATGAGCCTGACCACCCTGGGCCTGGCCGAGGAGCTCCGGGACCGCGGCATCGCGGTGAACTCGCTGTGGCCGCGCACGCTGATCGCCACCGCCGCGGTCCGCAACCTGCTCGCCGAGGGTGACTCGCTCAGCCGCTCCCGCACCACGGAGATCGTCAGCGACGCGGCGCACGCGATCCTCACCCGCGACGCCCGCTCGTGCAGCGGCAACTTCTTCATCGACGAGGACGTGCTCGCCGAGGAGGGCGTCACCGACTTCGGCCGCTACCGCACGGTGCCCGGCGACGGACCGCTGGAGACCGACCTGTTCCTCGACCAGGAGGCCTAGACGATGACCGAGACCCAGCGGGAGCCGGTCCCGCGCACCGACACCGGCGAGCTCGACACCGCACTGGCCTTCCTCGGGTTCGCTCGCGGCTGCGTGCTGAAGAAGGCCCGAGGGCCTCGACGAGGAGCAGCTGCGCCGCGTGCTCGTCGACAGCGGTACGTCGATCCTGGGGCTCGTCGCGCACCTCACCGTGAGCGAGCACTACTGGTTCGGCTACCACCTGACCGGCGCCGGCGACCCCGACGACTGGGACTTCGGCATGGAGGTGCCGGCCGACCGGAGCGCCGAGCAGGTGCTCGCGGGCTACCGGGCCGCGATCCGTGACAGCGACGCCGCGATCACCGCCGTCGGCGACCCCGGCCGGCCGATGGCGCTGCCGGTCGACGGCGAGCCGCTCTCGCTGCGCTGGGTGCTCGCGCACATGACCGGCGAGACCGCCCGGCACGCCGGGCACGCCGACATCCTGCGCGAGCAGCTCGACGGTGCGACCGGGCGCTAGCCGCGCAGCCCGACCAGCACGCCGGTGCCGCCGGGCCAGGTGCCGGTGAGGACGTGCTCGGCGCGCACCTCGGCGCCGACGACGCGCACCAGGACCAGCTCGAGGTCGCCGGCGCGCACCACGGTCGTCGGGCCCTCGTCGCGGGCGTCGACCTCGGTGACGACCGGGACCGGGGTGCCCGGTGTCCCGCTGCCGCGGACGTAGGCGCTGGGCTCGCGCGGCTCCCGCCGGCCGTCGACGTCGAGGACCTCCTCGACCTGGGTGCCGCCGGTGAGCACCGCCGACGCCACGGCACCCGCCCAGACCGGGTCGGCCGCCGGCGTCGTACACCCAGCGGGTGCCGAGCACCGAGTGCTCGGTGGTGCCGACCAGGTGGGCGGCCGCGCCGGGCAGCTCGGCCGCCCGGTAGGTGACCGGCACGTGCAGCACCGCGCCGCCCGCGGCCCGCAGCAGAAACGTCTCGACGCCGACCTCGCCGGCCGGGTCGTCGAACCGGTAGGCGCCGAGCTGCACGACGTTGCCCTGCCCGTCGTACCAGGGGCGGCCGGGGAGCCAGGCGTTCAGGAGGTCGAGCTTGCCGGGGGTCAGGGTCGCCCGGTAGATGAGAGCCATGCCCCGAGCCTAGGTCCCGGCCGGTCCGGCCTAGACCAGCCGGCGGGCGCCCGGGCTGGGCGGTGCGGTGAGGAACGCGGGGGAGTCCCACCCGTGCTTCTCGTACGTCGCAGCCACCGCCTCCCGCACCTCGTCGACGCGCGCGTCCGGCACCAGGGCGATCGCCGAGCCCCCGAACCCGCCGCCGGTCATCCGGGCCCCCAGGGCACCGTGCTCCAGGGCGACCTCGACCACCGCGTCCAGCTCGTCGCAGGAGACCTCGTAGTCGTCGCGCAGGGACACGTGCGAGGCGGTGAACGCCGCACCCAGGCCCTCGAAGTCGCCGGCCCCGAGCAGGTCGACGGCCTCCTCGACGCGGGCGATCTCGGTGAAGACGTGCCGGGCCCGCCGCCGGACCTGCTCGTCCTCGAGGGCGTCGAGGGCGGCGGCCTGGTCGGTCACGTCGCGCAGCAGGGCGACGCCGAGGATCCCGGCCGCGGTCTCGCAGTCCCGGCGGCGCGCCTGGTAGCCGCCGTCGGTGAGCGAGTGCGAGGCCCGGGTGTCCACGACCAGCAGGGTCAGGCCGGCCGACGCGGGGTCCCAGGTCACCTGCCGGCTCGACCAGTCGCGGCAGTCGAGCAGGAGCGCCGACTCGGAGCGGCCGAAGAGCGCGATCGTCTGGTCCATGCCGCCGGTGGGGGCGCCCGCGACGTCCTGCTCGGCCCGCATGCAGGCCTTCACCAGCCGGGCCCGCAGGTCGTCGTCGAGGGTGCTTCCGGCCGCCTCGGCGACGGCGATCGCCACCGCGCACTCCAGCGCCGCGGAGCTGGACAGGCCCGCGCCGACCGGGACCCGGCTGTCCACGACGACGTCGAGCCCGCCGACGTCCCAGCCGTCCTGGTCGAGCGACCACAGCACCCCGCCGGCGTACGCCGCCCAGCCGGTCGCCCGGCCGGGGCCGAAGGACTCCAGGGGGCCCGAGAACGTGTCGTCGGACTGCTTGCTGCGCAGCGTGACGGTGTCGTCCTCGCGCCGGCCCACCGCGGCGTACGTCGCGTGCGGCAGCGCCATCGGGAGGCAGAGGCCACCGTTGTAGTCCACGTGCTCGCCGATCAGGTTCACCCGGCCGGGGGCCGCGAAGACCCCGAACGGTGCACGGCCGTGCAGGTCGGTGAACTCGGCGGCGAGCCGGTCGGCGATGGCGTCCGGCTGACCGGGGTCCAGGTTCTCCACGGGCGTCACTGTAGACGGGCCCCTCGGTCACCCCGCGTGACCAACGGGTCGCCGGCTCGTTGTACGTCGTGCACAACCGCTCGCGCCTCGACCGGGGGGCAAGACGCGACCGCCCGGACGGGGCCGGACCGCCACGGCGGACGGCCCCGTTCGTCGGACCTGGGAGACTGGGGGCATGACCGATGCACCCGACGAGCGGCTCGTCGAGCTCGCGCACCAGATGTTCGACCTGGCCCGGGAGGGGGAGGGCGAGCGGCTCGCGGCGTACGTCGACGCCGGCGTGCCGGTCGACCTGACCGACGCCTCGGGCAACACGCTGCTGATGCTGGCGGCCTACCACGGGCACGCCGCGACCGTGGCGCTGCTCGCCGCCCGCGGCGCCGACGCCGACCGGGTCAACGACCGGGGGCAGAGCCCGCTGGCCGGCGCGGTGTTCAAGGACGAGCAGGACGTCGTCCGCACCCTGGTCGAGGCCGGCGCCGACCCGGACGCCGGCACCCCGAGCGCGCGGGCCACCGCCGCGATGTTCGGCCGGCCCGACCTGTTCGCGTGAGCGGTGACCGGGTTCGGCACCCGTCCCCGGCGGGTAGACCCATCCGGGCGGCGCCGTGCGGCGAACCTCCCGGGAGACCACCCGATCTCTGAAAGGCTCCACATGACGCTCACCGACTCGCGCACGCCCTCCGCCGACCCCGGGACGACCCGCGGCGTCGCCCAGGAGATGGCCGCCGTGGTCACCCCGCTGTTCGGCGGCACCCTGCCCCTGCGGATCCGCGCCTGGGACGGCAGCGAGGCCGGTCCCGCCGGAGGCGCGCCCACCGTCGTGGTCAACGACTCCGCCGCCCTGCGCCGGCTGGTGTTCCGGCCGGGCGAGCTGGGGCTGGCCCAGGCCTACGTCACCGGCGAGATCGACGTCGAGGGCGACCTGCTCGACGGCTTCCGCCGGGTGTGGCAGGCGGTCCGCGAGAGCGGCGCGTCACCCCGGCTGACCCTGTCCACGGTGCTCGCCGGGCTGAGGACGGCCAAGGAGCTCGGCGCCTTCGGCCGGCCGCCCGAGCCGCCCGTCTCCCAGGCCCGGCTGCGCGGCCGGCTGCACTCGCTGACCCGCGACCGGGACGCGATCTCGCACCACTACGACCTCTCCAACGACTTCTACGCGCTGATCCTCGACCCGCACATGGCCTACTCCTGCGCGTACTTCACCCAGGACCCGGACGACCCGACGTACACCGTCGAGGACGCCCAGCGCGACAAGCTCGACCTGGTCTGCCGCAAGCTCGGCCTGCACGAGGCCAAGCCGGGTCACCGGCACCTCGACATCGGCTGCGGGTGGGGCTCGCTGTCGCTCTACGCCGCCGAGACGTACGGCGTGCAGGTCGTCGGCGTGACGATCGCCAAGGAGCAGAAGGCGTTCATCGACGCACGGATCGCCGAGCGCGGCCTGCAGGGCAGGGTGGAGATCCGGCTCCAGGACTACCGCGACGTCCCGGACGGCCCCTACGACACCATCTCCTCGATCGAGATGGGCGAGCACGTCGGCCAGAAGAACTACCCCGTCTACACCAGCGGCATCCACGGGCTGCTCAAGGACGGCGGGCGCGCGCTGATCCAGCAGATGTCGCGCACCACCCGCCCCGGCGGCGGCCCGTTCATCGAGGCGTTCATCGCCCCCGACATGCACATGCGGCCGGTCGGCGAGACCGTGAACCTCATCGAGCAGGCCGGCCTCGAGGTCCGCGACGTGCACGCGCTGCGCGAGCACTACGTGTGGACCGTGGACGCGTGGTACCGCACGTTCGAGGACAACTGGGACCGCGTCGTGGAGATGGTCGGCGAGGAGGTCGCCCGCGTGTGGCGGCTCTACCTCGTCGGCGGGGCGCTGGCCTTCGAGGAGGGCCGGATGGGCGTGGACCAGATCCTGATGGTCCGGCCGACGCTGTCGGGACGCAGCGGCCTGCCGCGCGTGCGCACCGTCTGATGACCGACTTCCCCATGGGCGCCTTCCTCGGCGCGCGTGCCGTTCACCCTGCTCGCCGTCGCCGTCGTGCTCGGCGGCACCTTCCTGGTCGCGTTGCGGCTGGGCCGGCACGCCGTCGTCGACGTCGCCTGGGGTCTCGGCTTCGCGGCGATCGCGGTCGCGGCGTTCCTCGCCTCCGAGGGCGCGGGCGACGGCTTCATCAGCGGCTTCGCGCTCGTGCTCACCGTGGTCTGGGGCGTGCGCCTCGCGGTGCACATCGGGCTGCGCTCGCGCGGTCACGGCGAGGACCCGCGCTACGTCGAGCTGCTGGCCAAGGCGCCCGGCAACCCGCAGCTGTTCGCGCTCCGGCGGATCTACCTCACCCAGGGCGTGGTGATGTGGTTCGTGTCGCTGCCCGTGCAGGTCGCGATGTTCACCCAGGGCGAGGCCAACGCCGCGACCTGGGTCGGTGTGCTGCTCTGGGTGGTCGGGTTCACCTTCGAGACCGTCGGCGACCTGCAGCTCACCCGCTTCCGCAACGACCCGTCCACGAAGGGCCAGGTGCTCGACACCGGCCTGTGGCGCTACACCCGGCACCCGAACTACTTCGGGGACGCCTGCGTCTGGTGGGGCCTGTCCCTGATCGCGTTCAGCGCCTGGCCGGGCATCCTCACGATCCTCTCGCCGCTGGCGATGACGTGGCTGCTCGCCAAGGGCACCGGCAAGCCGCTGCTCGAGAAGGACATGGCCTCGCGCCGCCCCGGCTACGCCGAGTACGTCCGTCGTACCAGCGGGTTCGTCCCGCTGCCCCCCAAGAAGCACACCGCCGCACCCACAGGAGACGCATCGTGAAGACCATCGCCGAAGGCACCCAGGCCCCCGACTTCGAGCTCCCCGACGAGAACGGCCACCCGGTCCGGCTCAGCGAGGCGCTGGCCGACGGGCCGGTCGTGCTGTTCTTCTACCCGGTCGCGCTGTCCGGCGGCTGCACCAAGGAGGCCTGCCACTTCCGCGACCTGGCCACCGAGTTCAAGCAGGCCGGCGCCCAGCGCTTCGGCATCAGCACCGACTCCGTCGCCAAGCAGAAGGAGTTCTCGGACTTCAACGGGTTCGACTACCCGCTGCTGTCCGACGCGGACGGCGAGGTGGCCACCGCGCTCGGCGTGAAGCGGAAGTACATCACCCCCGTGAAGCGCGCGACCTTCGTCATCGACACCGACCGGACCGTCCGCAAGGTGATCACCAGCGAGATGAACATGAGCGTCCACGCGGACCAGGCGCTCGCTGCCCTCAAGGCCCTGTAGCAGACTGGGCCCGTGCAGTTCTTGAACGAGACCTCCCCGGGCTACGACCTCACCTACAACGACGTCTTCATGGTGCCGCGCCGGTCGGACGTGGCGTCGCGCTACGACGTCGACCTGTCCACCAGCGACGGGACCGGTACGACGATCCCGCTCGTCGTCGCGAACATGACGGCCGTCGCCGGCCGCCGGATGGCCGAGACGGTCGCGCGACGCGGCGGGATCACCGTCATCCCGCAGGACATCCCGTTCGCCGTCGTCCGCGACGTCGTGTCGTGGGTCAAGCAGCGGCACCTGGTGTTCGACACCCCGATCACCCTCGAGCCGCACCAGACCGTCGGCGACGCGATCGCGCTGCTGCCCAAGCGGTCGCACCGGGCGGCGTTCGTCGTCGAGGACGGCCGGCCGGTCGGCGTGCTCACCCACGACGACTGCACCGAGGTCGACCGGTTCACCCAGGTCCACCAGGTGATGTCGGCCAACCCGCTGACCCTGCCGGACACCGTCGAGCCCCGCGAGGCCTACGACCGGCTGGAGCACGCCCGTCGCCGGCTGGCCCCGGTCGTCGGCGCCGACGGCCGGCTGGTCGGGGTGCTGACCAAGACCCTGGCGCTGCGCTCGACGCTCTACGCGCCCGCGGTCGACGACCGCGGACGGCTCCGCGTCGCGGCCGCGCTCGGCGTGAACGGCGACGTCAAGGCCAGGGCCGCCGACCTGCTCGAGGCGGGCGCCGACTGCCTGGTCGTGGACACCGCGCACGGCCACCAGGACCGGATGGTCCAGGCGCTCCAGGCGGTCCGGTCCCTCGACCCGCGGGTCCCGGTCGCGGCCGGCAACGTGGTCTCCGCCGACGGCGTCCGCGAGCTGGTCGACGCCGGCGCGGACATCGTCAAGGTCGGGGTCGGCCCCGGTGCGATGTGCACGACCCGGATGATGACCGGCGTGGGGCGTCCGCAGTTCTCCGCGGTGCTGGAGTGCTCCGCGGCCGCCCGCGAGCTCGGCAAGCACGTCTGGGCGGACGGGGGAGTGCGCTACCCCCGCGACGTCGCGCTGGCGCTGGCCGCCGGCGCCTCGTGCGGTGATGATCGGCTCCTGGTTCGCCGGCACCCACGAGTCGCCCGGCGACCTGCACGTCGACGCCGACGGCCGGGCCTTCAAGGAGTCCTTCGGGATGGCGTCGGCCCGGGCCGTCGCGAACCGCACGTCGACCGACAGCTCGTTCGACCGGGCCCGCAAGGGTCTCTACGAGGAGGGCATCTCCTCCTCGCGGATGTACCTCGAGCCCGACCGTCCGGGCGTCGAGGACCTGATCGACGAGATCTGCTCCGGGGTGCGGTCGGCTGCGACGTACGCCGGGGCGCGGTCGCTCGCCGAGCTCCACGAGCGCGCCTGCATCGGCATCCAGTCCGCCGCCGGCTTCAGCGAGGGCCGCCCCCTCCCCACCGGCTGGTAGCCGCCGGCCCCGCGCCCGCCCAGCTGTAACGCGGGGTTATGGACGCTGGACCTGCGGCACACCGCGGCGGAACCGTCCACATCGCGTGCAGAGCCGGCCGCCGTACGGCGCGGGCCAGCCGCCGTACGGCGCGGGCCGGCTGTGCACGCGCTGCGGACGGAGTGCACGTGGCACACCTCGGGTGGAGCGTCGATAACCCCGCGTTACAACTGGGGCGACCGCCGGCGGCGGCCGGCGCTCAGCGGCCGCGGGTGCTGGTGGCGCGGCGGCCGCGCACCACGCCGATGAACGCCTCGTACCGGTCGTCGCCGGAGTCGGCGGCGTCCACCGGCCAGGTCAGCCCGACCTTGGTGGTCGGCACGCCGGACACCGGGACGGCGACGACGTCCTTGCGGTGGTGCAGCCGGGCCACCGACATCGGCACGATCACGATGCCGGCGTCCGCGGCGACGCTCTCCACGGCCTCCCGCAGCGACATCGCGGGCACCGGGTAGCGGCTGCCGTCGCGCACCTCCACCGCCACGTCGCGCCACTCCGGGACGTCGTCGGGGTCCTGGAGCAGGTGCTCGTCGGCCAGGTCGGCGACGTCGATCTCGTCGTAGGCCGCGACCGGGTGCTCCTTCGCGACCACGACCACCGGCTGCTCGTCGTACAGCGGGATCAGGTGCAGGCCCTCGCGGTCGACGGGGAGCCGCACGAGGCACATGTGCAGCTCGCCCGCGCGGACCATCGCGACGCCGTCGCGGTCCTGCAGCGGGACCAGCTCGAGGGCGCGGCGGGGCATCCGCTCCGCCCACACCCGCGCCCACTTGTCGGGCATCACCCCGGTCGCGAACCCGACCCGGAAAGCGCCCGCTTTGTCGTCCATGCCGCCAGCGTAGGCAACGATGAGCCCATGAGCGCACTCGACTCCTGGACGCGGGGCAGCCACACCCACGACGGCACCACCCACCCGACCTACCGCAAGGGCAGCGGGCCGGGCGTCGTGATCATCCACGAGATCCCCGGGATGAGCCCGGAGGTGATCGCCTTCGCCGACGAGGTCGTCGCGGCCGGGCACACCGTGGTGATGCCGCACCTGTTCGGCGAGCCCGGCGCGCCGGCCAGCCGCGGCGCAGGTCGCCAAGGTGCTGCCCGGGCTCTGCGTGAACAAGGAGTTCACCAAGCTCGCCACGGGGGAGACCACCCCGGTCGCCGGCTGGCTGCGGTCGCTGGCCCGGGACCTGCACGGCGAGCTCGGCGGACCGGGCGTCGGGCGCGCTCGGGATGTGCTTCACCGGCGGCTTCGCGCTCGCGATGATGGTCGACGACTCGGTCGCCGCCCCGGTGCTGTGCCAGCCCAGCGCGCCGTTCGCGATCGGCAAGCGGCGCGGCGCCGACCTGAACCTCTCCCCGGCGGACCTGGAGATCGTCAAGCGCCGCGCCGCCCAGGGCTGCTCGGTGCTCGGGCTGCGCTACCGGAAGGACCCGGCGACCGGGACCCGGTTCGACACCCTGCGCCACGAGCTCGGCGACAACTTCATCGCCGTCGAGTTCGAGGGCAGGGGGCACGCCGTGGTCACCGCCCACCGCCAGCAGGAGGCCGTGGACCGGGTCCTCGCGTTCTTCGGCGAGCGGCTGGACCGCCCCGGCCGTCGGTCTAGGCGGTCAGTTCAGGACCCGCATGTCCGCGGGGACGCCCTCGCCCCTCTGCACGCCCTCGACGAGCTTGGCCAGCGCGGTCAGCGCGACGTTCTGCGACAGCGGGCCGAAGGAGACCCGGGCCACGCCGAGCTCGGCCTGCCGGGCCAGCGACGGGGTGCCCGGGATCGCGATCGTGGTCAGCCGCTGCGGGCCGAACGCGTCCACCAGGGCGCTGATCTGCGCCTCGTCGAGCCGGGCGGGGACGAAGACGACCGGGGCGCCGGCGTCGAGGAACGCCTTGCCGCGCTCGATCGCCTCGACCAGCACCTCCGCGGGGTCCCGGTCCCGGCCCAGGTGGAAGGCGTCGGTGCGCGCGTTGAGGACGAAGTCCGGGACGCCCTCCTCGGCCGCCGCCTTCATGATCGCCTCGACCTGACGGGCCGCCTCGGCCAGCGGCTTCATCTGGTCCTCGATGTTCGCACCGACGATGCCGACGCCGATCGCCTTGCGGATCGTCTCGGGGGCGTTGCCGTAGCCGCCCTCGAGGTCCGCCGACACCGGCAGGTGGGTCGCGGCCGCGATCCGGCCGACCTCGGCGATCATCTCGTCGACCGGGATGTTCTCGCCGTCCTCGTAGCCGCGGGAGGCGGCGATCGAGTGGCTGGCCGTGGCGAGCGCCTGGGTGCCCTCGACGCCGGTCACGACCCGGGCGCTGATGACGTCCCAGACGTTGACGACGGTGAGCAGCTCGGGCGCCCGGTGCAGGGCGAGCAGGTTGCTGGCGCGGACGGCGGTGTCGGGCTTGTCGGTCACGAGGGGTGCCTTTCGTCGGTGGTGTCTGCTGCAACCCTCCTACCCGGCCCGGACATTCCCCCACCTCTCCGTCAGGGCAGCATCGCCGGCGACGTCCAGCAGGTCCTCGGGCCGCCCAGGTCCGGCAGCGCCACGAAGACGGTGTCCACGCCGCGCTCCTCGAGCACCCGGTAGCGGTCGCGGTGCTGCGCGGGCGTGCCCGCGTGGTGCCGCCGGGCGTACGTCGCAGCAGCCGTGCGCCCGCGCAGCCGCTCGACCCGCTCCCACACGTCGTCGCGGTCCCGCCCCACGACGGGCAGGTCGAGGACCGTGACGGCCACCTCGGCGGGGTCCCGGCCGACCTCCTCGCAGTGCCGGCGGAGCACCGCGGTCTTCTCCTCCACGACGTCGACCGGCACGTTGCAGCCGTCGCCGAGCCGGGCGGCGATCCGCAGCGTCCGTCGCTCGCCGGCGCCGCCCACGAGCACCGGCACGTCGTGGACCGGCCGCGGGTAGCACGTGGTCTCGGGCAGGGCGACCCGCTGCCCGTCGTACGGTCGGGTGCCGGTGGCCCACAGCGCCCGCATCGTCTCGATCGCCGTCTCGAGCAGGTCGAGGCGCTCGGCGGGCGGCGGGAACGGCAGCCCGAAGGCGAGGTGCTCGCGCTCCCACCAGCCGGCGCCGACGCCGCAGAACGCGCGGCCGCCGGAGATCACGTCGAGGGTGGCGACCGTCTTGGCGGTGATCCCCGGCGGCCGGAAGGTCACCGGGGAGACCAGCGTGCCGAGCCGCAGGCGGGTGTCGAGGCCGGCCAGCAGGCCGAGCGTCACCCAGGGGTCCGGGATCGGCTCCCACGCCGTCCCGACCTGGGGGATCTGGATCAGGTGGTCCATCAGCGCGAGTCCCGCGAAGCCGGCCTCGTCGGCGGCGCGGGCGATCCCGGTCAGCCAGGCCGCCGGGTCCTCGCCCCAGGGGAAGCGGGACACCTGGAGCACGACGTCGAGACCGGCCGCGGGGGCCCGGCGACCCCGACGGCGCGTCGCCGCGGGACCGGGCGTCGCGGCCGGCTCGTCGGTGGCGACCGTCGCGACCCGGTCCCAGCCCTCGGCGTCCAGCGCGAGCGCGCCGGAACGACCGGAGCTGCTCGGTCAGCACCCGCGCGGGCACCGGCCGGTCCCGCGCCGCGTTCCGGCTCCGGCACAGGCCGGGTGGCGTGTCGAAGCGCGACCGCCACCGCCGGCAGGCCGTGCGCCCGGGCCAGGTCGAGCCACCCCCTGCGTCGTACGACGTCCAGGCCCAGCGTGTCCACGACGGTGGTCAGCCCGCGGCGCACCCGGCCGGCGACGATCAGGTCGAGCAGGGCGAACGCGTCGGCCGAGGCGTCCAGGTCGTGGCGGCCGCTGCCCACGACGCCGCGCAGGTCGTCGGAGGAGACGATCTCGGCGGACCGGTACCGCGCCCGCGCCCACGTCGACTTGCCCGACCCGGAGGCCCCGACGAGCACCACGAGCGCCGGGTCGGGGAGGGTCGGGTCCTCCGCCATGCGGGCAGTCTGGCACCGGCGGCCGCCCAGGCGTTGCACACCGCCGCCCGGGTCAGCTCTGCCCCTGAGGGGTCGTGGGTAGGGTGCAGAGGTCGACGCGACAGCCCCGTCGACCTACCGGCACCGAAGCGGAGCAGCCATGCAGCAGCCAGGCCCTCGTCCCAGCGACTCCACCCTCGACGAGCCGCAGGCGCGGCTGACCGGGGAGGACCTGGCGCGCTACGCCAAGGAGTTCACCACCTCCCCGCAGAACCGGCTGATGCAGAACGCCGTGTCCAAGCGGCCGGTCACCGACGTGGCGCTCGACCGGGGCGTGGTCACCTCCATCGACACGACCGTGTCCCACCGGCTCACCGACCGGAAGGTCTCGGACCAGAAGAAGAGCGGCCGCTGCTGGCTGTTCGCCGGGCTCAACCTGCTGCGCACCGGCACCGCCGCGCGGCTCGGCGTCAAGGACTTCGAGTTCTCCCAGAACCACCTGCTGTTCTGGGACAAGATGGAGAAGGCCAACCACTTCCTCGAGTCGGTGCTGGACACCCGGGACCGCGACGTCGACGACCGGACGGTCGCGCACCTGCTCTCGACCCCGTCCGAGGACGGCGGGCAGTGGAACATGTTCGTCGCGCTCGTCGCCAAGCACGGCCTGGTCCCGCTCTCGGCGATGCCGGAGACGGAGTCCTCCTCGCACACCGCGCCGATGAACGAGGTGCTCTCCCAGCGTGCTCCGCAAGGCGGCCCGCGACCTGCGCGCGCTCGCCGACGGCGGTGCGGACCTCGAGCGGCTGCGCGAGCACAAGGAGTCCACCCTCGAGGCCGTGCACCGGCTGCTCGCGATCCACCTCGGCACCCCGCCGCACGAGTTCTTCTGGCAGTGGACCGACGACGAGAAGGAGCTTCCACCGCGACGGCGTGCTCACCCCGCTGCAGTTCGCGGAGCGCTACCTCACGGTGTCGCTCGAGGACTACGTGTGCGTCGTGCACGACCCGCGCCCGAGCAGCGAGCCGGGCCGCACCTACACCGTGGAGTACCTCGGCAACGTCGTCGGCGCCCCGCCGGTCGTCTACCTCAACGTCGGGATCGACCTGCTGCGCACGCTGGCCATGGACACGATCGTGGGCGGCGAGCCGGTCTGGTTCGGCTGCGACACCGGCAAGATGTCCAACAGCGAGCTCGGTGTCTGGGACGCGGCGCTCTACGACTACGACGGCGTCTACGCGACCGACCTGTCGATGCCCGAAGGCCGACCGGCTGCTCTACCACGACACCCTGATGACGCACGCGATGCTGTTCGTCGGCGTCGACGTCCTCGACGGCGCGCCCCGCAAGTGGCGGGTGGAGAACAGCTGGGGCGACACCCGCGGCGACAAGGGCCTGTTCACGATGAACGACAGCTGGTTCGGCGAGTACGTCTTCGAGATCGCCGTACGACGCGACGCGCTGCCCGCCGAGCTGCAGGGAGCGCTGGACGCCGCACCGGTCGTGCTGCCCGCGTGGGACCCGATGGGCGCCCTGGCCCGCTGAGACCGGTGGGCTCCGCCTACGACTGGGGGAGCGGCACGGCCCCTCCGGCCGCCACCCGGCCGAAGGCGCCGAACGTGCTACGTGCGCCCGCCAGGCGCTCGGTCAGCAGCCGCCTCGCCGTCGACTCCACCAGCTCGTGACGGGTGTCCGGGAAGTCCCGCATCGCGGGAAGCTCCCGGTCGGCGCTGCGGATCGCGGTGCGCACCTGGTCCGGGCGCAGGGCGCCGGCGTACTCGAGCACCATGACGTCGCCCAGCAGCTGCGCCGGTGTCCGTGAGGATTCCATCGCAGGAGTCTCCCGTGCGGCGCCGCACCCCACCCAGGGCCGAAGGTCCTTTCCTGGACCGTCCCGGTCAGGCGAGCTCGAACCTGTCGTCCTCCGGGGCGAGGAGGTGGCTGAGCACCCGGCCCCAGTCCCCACCCGGGGGCAGGCCGCACCGGACGCGACCGCCCCGCTCCCGGTAGTCGCGGGTGCCGTCGAGGAGGGCCTGGCAGGCGCCGGGCGTCAGCGCGTCGGCCTGGCGCAGGTCGAGGGCGAGGACCTTGTCGGTGCCGAGCTCGAGCGTCATCCGGCTCAGTGACCGGGCGAGCAGGTCGGCGTTGGGGGTGCTCAGCACCCCTTCGACCTGGATGACGTGGTTGCGGTGCAGCAGGCTGACGTCGGAGGCGTAGACCCAGTCCGGGTGCAGCCCCAGCGCGACGCTCAGCTGGTCGGCCCCGGTCGTGCGCCCGTCGTACTGGCACAGGACGGAGACCCGGCTCTGCCGGCACAGCCGGGCCAGCCGCTCCTCGAGGGCACGGTAGGCGTCGGGGTCGAGGCGACCGGCGACCGCGTCGGAGCGGACCGCCAGCCGCACCCCGGAGAACCCCGCTGCGTGCAGCGCGCGTGGGCAGGAGCCCTCTCCCACACCCACGTCGAGCAGGTGCTCGAGGGAGACGAACTCCAGGCGCTTGTCACGAACGGCGCGGTCGGTCCGGAAGCCGCGGGCAGCCAGCTCGGCGGTCAGCGTCTCGGCACCGCGGCCGGCGACGTCGACGTAGATCAGCTTGTCCTCGTTGGTCACGCCCGCCCCGAACCAGTCGGCGACGTAGCGCATCCGCTCGCCCTCGGAGTGGTGCAGCAACAAGATGTGACCCGTGCGATGCATGACCCACCACCTGACGCCGCACCGGTGCGTCGGCACCGGCCCCCGGACTGGAAGTCTCCACCGGTCCGCGACCGCGGTCAATCACGGGGGCGGGCCCTCAGGAGACCCTCCTGAGCCGCCATCCCGAGCAGGCGGAGCACTTCTCGGCGAGGAAGAACAGTCCGTCCCGCGACTTCGCGTGCGCGATCGCCCGCGCATCCAGGTCGCTGGCGTAGAACGTGTGCACCCCCGGGGAGCACTGGGCCGTCATCTGCGTTGTCACCGGTCGGTCTCCTTCTCCCGTGGGACGGACGCCCCGCGAGCACCCCGTGACCATCCGTTGCCCGCGGCGGACCGAGCGCCAAACGCGACAGTCCGCACCTGACTGGACCGCGGCCGGCTCTCGCGGTCGCCGTCCCGGCCGGCCAGGAAGTCCCGCAGCGCGGCGAGGGTCGGCTCGGGCGACTCCTCGGCGAGGAAGTGGCCGCCCGCCAGGGCCTGCCCGCGTACGTCGGCGGCGTACCCGCGCCACACCTCCAGCACGTCGTACGCCCGTCCGACGAAGCCCTCCCCGCCCCAGAGCACCAGCGCCGGGCACTGCACCCGCCGGCCGGCCGCGGCGTCCTCCTCGTCGTGCTCGAGGTCGATCGAGGCACCGGCGCGGTAGTCCTCGCAGCTCGCGCGGACGACCTCGGGGTCGCTGAAGCAGCGGACGTACTCCTCGACCGCCTCGGGCGCGAAGGCCTCGGTCCCGCTGCCGGCCGACCACTGGGCCAGCTTGCGGCGCAGGTAGTAGCTCGGGGTCGGCGCCGATCAGGCGCTCGGGCAGGTCGGGCTCCTGGGCGAGGAAGAACCAGTGGTAGTAGGCCTGGGCCAGGGCCCGGTCGACGTGGCTGAGCACGTGCCGGGTGGGGACGATGTCGAGCAGGGCCACCCGGGTGACCGCCCCGGGCCGGTCCAGGCACAGCCGGTGGGCGACCCGGGCGCCCCGGTCGTGGCCGACGAGCGCGAAGGTGTCGAAGCCCAGCGCGCGCATCAGGCCGACCTGGTCCTGGGCCATCGCCCGCTTGGAGTACGACGCGTGGTCGGCCGTCGACGCGGGACGGGCCGAGTCGCCGTACCCCCGCAGGTCGGAGAGCACCACCGTGTGCCGGTCGGTCAGCCCCGGGGCCACCCGGTGCCACATCCGGTGGGTCTGCGGGTAGCCGTGCAGCAGCAGCACCGGCGGACCGTCCCCCGCCACCGCGGCGTGGATCCGCGTCCCGGCGACGTCGACGTCCTGGACTTCGAAGGTCTCGAGCACGGGTCCTGCCTACCACCCGGGGCCCGTGCTCACGCCCCGGCGTCGCCCCCGTCCCCGCGCGGGTTCCAGTCGTAGATCACCGTGGTGCGCAGCAGCAGGTCCTGCACCGACCGCTGGGTCCGGCTCACGGCGCACCACAGCAGGCCGATCGGGAACAGCGCGCACAGCACCGCCCGGGCGAGGGCGACCAGCAGGTGCACCCGTCGTCCCCGGCGGCTGACGACCCGGAGTCCCATGACGTGGCAGCCGTAGGTGCGTCCGACGGTGGACCAGGCGATGGTCGCGTAGAGCACGTAGGTGGCCAGCCCGGCCGACACGGAGATGCACGGCACCGACCTCGATGAGCTGGAAGCCGCGCGGGTCCAGCATGAACACCAGCCCGTTCACCGCCGCGTACCCGGCCACCATCAGCGCCACCACGACGCCGGCGTCGACGACGTTCGCGACCATCCGGGTGACGACTCCGGCCCGGTGCCCCTGGTACGGCCGGGCCTCGCGGGGGACGGGGGAGACGCCCTCCCCCTCTCTCATGAACGTGTCGTCGCCCCAGGGTCAGGTTGCGACGGGACGCCCGGCGTCGTCCGGCCGCGCCTGAGCCGGAGCCGGTCGATCGCCCGGCCGACCGCCTCGTCGCCGGAGATGCTCTGCATCCGGACGCCCCGCACGGCCTCCGAGGCCACCGAGCCGGTCGACTCGCGGATGATCTCCGGGAGGTCCACCTCGGCGATCACGTTCTCGGCGATGCCGACCAGGTCGAGCCGGTCGATCACCGCGTCGAGGTCGAGGCGTTCCAGCACCGCGTCCAGGTCGAGCCGCCGGGCGACCGCGTCGATGTCGAGCCGGGCGACCGCGGCGTCCAGGTCGACGGCGGCGACCAGGACGTCCAGGTCCACGCGCTCCCGCACGATCTGGTTGAGGTCCAGCCGGTTCACGACCGCCTCGATGTCCACCTCGGCCACGACGCTGTCGAGGTCGACGTACCGCTTCACGACCTCGGTGAGGTTGAGCCGCCGCAGCACGGCCGCCGCGACGGCCGGCACCACGACGTCCAGCACGTCCGAGATGCTCCTGCGCGAGCTCGTCGCGGCGCTGCTCGCCGCGCCGCGCCAGCGCCGACAGCCAGGTCCGCGGCTGGTAGCGCGGGTCCAGCAACGGCGGGCTGAGCACCAGCCTCGCCACCGGCCTCGGGACCGCGCCTGCGCGGTGGCCGACTCCGGCGGCCCGCGACCGGGCCCACTCCGACAGGTTCCTCAGCTGCTCCGCTCCGTCCACGGACCCAGGGTCGACGCACGCGCGGCCCGGCGCATCATCCCGGGCGGACGGGACCGTCCGCCCGTCAGGGGGTCGAGTCGGCGGGGAGACGCTCGATGGACTGGATCGGTGACGACACCCGGTAGTGCGCGCGGCCGGCTGGGTCGTCAGGGTCGTCGAACCACACGAACGACCGCTGTCCCAGACGCGGCCACCACTCGACCATGGTGATGCGGTGCGGAACCCCGTCGCACTGGAACGACTGGCTCGCCGAGCTCGGCACCCGCATGTAGGTGCCGGCGTCGAGGTCCCACACGTGACGAGACTTGCGGGACCGGACCAGCCATCGGCCGCCCAACCCTTCCCTGATCTCGGTCACCACCTGGGACACGTGCTCCAGTGCGCGGGTGACGTGGCGTTGCCTGCGCTCGAGGGCGATGGCGTAGACCTCGGTGACGGCTGCCACCAGCATCCGGCCGACGAGGAGTGCCGGCACCCCCCAGACGCTCCACAGCAAGCCGGCCAGCACCGGCGCCACGATGTCACCCGCGTCCTCGCCGGAGGTGAGGAAGCCCATGACCCGGGCCCGATTCTTGCGGTCCCGCCCGGAGACCTCGGCCATCAGGGATCCCCAGGCGGGACGGAACGCGGCCTTGCCCAGGTCGTCCAGGCTCTTGCCGACCCAGACCCCGGCCAGGGTCGGCGAGACCAGGTACGCCAGGGCCGAGAGGACGTTCGCGACGCTGCGGAACGACAGCACGGCGGGCCGGCTGACGCGGTCTGCCACCCAGCCCCAGATCGGCCCCGTCAGGGCCAGCGCCGGGGTCACCAGGTAGAGCAGGCCGGCCTCGGCCGTGGACAGTCCGGCGTACTCGGTGGCGATGATGGGGAACAGCGACGTGAGCATCGACGACGTGCCCGCGACCAGGAAGCCCAGGCCGGCGAAGGCGGCCACCCCGGGAGGCTTCGGGGTCGCCCGGCCGTCCGTCGGGAGCGTCGCGGGCGGAGCCGCCTTCTCCGGCGCCGGTCGGGCCGACGGCACCGGGTCGGGCCGGGTGCTGCGTACGTCGCGCGGGACGAGCCAGAGCACCGCGATCACGGGCAGCAGCGACAAGGCGAAGGCCACCCCGAACGTCAGCCCGAAGCCGCCGGCCGTGGCGAGCAGGACACCCGCCACGCTCTTGCCGACGGAGCCGGCGGCCGTCTTGGCGGTCTGGTACCACGCGAAGGCCGAGGCCATCGACTTCTTGCCGCCGTTCTCGGCGATCAACGCGTGCACGGCCGGGTCCCGCAGGGAGTCCGAGACACCGTGCGCCCCGCGGACGGTGTACAGCTGCCACGGCACGGTGGTCAACGCGTACGCCAGGCACAGGAGGCTCCTGATCACCAGCGCGCCGACCAGGGAGCGTCGCAGCCCCCAGCGATCGGCGAGCCCTCCCATCACCGGCTTCAGGACCAGCGACACCGCCTGCGCGAGCGAGCTCAGGAGCCCGATCTCCACGATGGACAGCCCCAGCTGCCGTCCGTACAACGGCAGCGCGAACGTGAGGAGCCCGAACGACAGCCTCGACAGGAAGCCCTCGAGGACGAGGGCCTGTGTCACCGGAGGCCGACGCCATCAGCCCACCGACACTCGTTCGCGCCCGACCACCGCAGGGTGTGCGGAGTGCGGCATCGGAGGAAGGACGAGGTCGACCGCGCCGGTCGCGTAGGCGTGGATGTACGCCGCCATCGGGCCGGCCACCCCGACGCAGCCCTTGTAGCCGGGGAAGTAGTTCGTGTCGACGACCACGGGTCCGTCGGTCCCCTCGATGATGTCGAGCCCGAAGAGGCCCAGGCCGGTCGCCGCGGCGGCACGCAGGGCGATGTCCTCGACCTCGCGGGTGACCGGCACCGGCCGCCCGGGGACGCTGAAGCTGGTCGGGGAGAACGGCTTGCGCACGGCCCAGACCCGGTCGCCCACGACGTAGACCTTCAGGTCCTCGCCCGGCCCGTCGATGTGGTCCTGCACGATCAGGGGTCCCGCCGGCTCGGGCCTGCCGACGAGGTCGGCGTCCGTGCGCACGACCTCCACCCCCGCTCCGCGATGACCGCGCAGGGGCTTGACGATCTTCGGCGTCCCGTCCAGGCACTCGGCGACCCGGTCGTAGTCGGCGGTGACGAACGTCCTCGGGACCGGCACACCAGCGGCGTGCAGACGCCGGTTCGCCAGCAGCTTGTCCTGGGCGGCCGCGCACGCGTCGTACGGGTTCAGGATGCGAGCCCCCTGCGCCGCCAGCGCGGCAGTCACGGACAGCGCCAGCTCCGTGTGCGACTTCAGCAGGTAGAGGTCGTGTCCCGGGGTGAGGCCGACGGCGTCCACGAGCATCTGCTCGGGGGTGCCGTGCTCCACCTCGTGACCGAGCGCGCGCAGGCGCTCACTGACCTCGACCAGCAGCGGGCTGGGCACGTCGGGCACCCGACGCGCCGTCAGGACGAACAGCCTCATGATGCGATCTCCTGGGTCTCGGTGGCGTCGCTGTGCGAGACGACGTGGTCGACGATCCGACGACCCGCGGCCGGCACGCCCTTGAAGCCGGGGAAGCTGGACATGTCGACCACCCAGTGCCTGCCCCGGGAGCGGATCACGTCCACGCCGTACACGGAGATTCCGAAGGCGTCACCGCAGCGCAGCACGGTGTCGCGCAGGTCGGCGGACACGGCGTAGGGGCGGCCGAGCTTCTGGGCGTAGGTCTTGGCCGGGAAGATCCTCTCCACACCGAACACCTCGTCGCCGATGCGGTACAGCTTCAGGTCCTCTCCCTCGGGGCGGTAGTACCGCATGGCCAGCCACGGCGTTCCGACCGGAAGCGCGGCGAGGCGCGTCGCGGTCGTGGACGATCTCCAGACCCCGGCCCTGCGACCCCCGGGGGTCCTTGAGGATGAGCGGTCCCTCCTCCAGCTGCGGCAGCAGCGACATCGGGTCCACCGTCATCCAGCTCTGCGGAACCGGGACGCCCGCCTCGGCGAGCACGTGGGTCTGCACGATCTTGTCGCGGCAGGCGGCGGCGACCGGGTAGGGGTTCACCACGCGTGCTCCGCGTGCATGCAGGACGCCGGCGAACGACAGAGCGGCCTCCGTCCCGGACTTCAGGATGTACAGATCCGCATCGGTCCGCACCGCGCCGAGGTCGACGGGACCGGCGTCCGGGTCGATGACCTCGACCTCACAGCCCAGGCTCCTGCAGCCGCTCCTCCATCTCGGGGACGAGCACGCTGAACCGGCCCGACGGGTGGCGGAGCGCCACGATCGCGACACGCATCCTGGTGTTCATCCTGGTGTTCATCCTGGTGTTCATCGTGCTGCCTCCGTCCCGGTGCGCGGCGACTCCGTCGCGCGCACCTCGATCCCTGCGGTGAGTGCTGCGTGCACGGAGCTGAGCTCCGAGGTGGTGTCGAGCATCCGGTCCGCGGCCAGGACCAGATCGACGAAGGGATGGGTGTCCGGCAGCCCGCTGCTGCGCGCCACGACACCCGCCCGGCCGTGGCGAGCGAGCTGCTCCTGCAGCTTCGGGTCGTGCTGGCCCTGCCGCAGGGCAGCGGCCGCCACCAGCGCGAGTGCCGGGGTGGGCTCACCGGCGGCCATGGCCAGCCGGGCCGCGCCGCAGATGCGGTCGGCAGCACCCAGCTTCCTCAGCGGGTCCCGCCCCACCCGCTCGACGGTGTCGTCGAGGTGCGGCGCGGCGTACCGGACCAGCGACTGGTCGACCGCGGCGGCGCCACCGGTGAACCTCTCACCGAAGAGCGCGGAGAGGCCGGCCTGGCCCTCGCGCATCGCAGCCCGGACGACAGCGGCCACGTCCCGGTCGGCCAGTGCGTCGGAGATCCGCCGGTGGCCCCGCATCCCACCGAGGTACGCCGACGCGGCGTGCCCGGCACTGAAGACGAACAGCTTCCGCATCACGTACGCCTGGAAGTTCTCGACCAGGCACAGCTGGCCGACGGCCTCGAGCGGAGCGCGCACCGACAGCGCGTCGAGGTAGACCGTCCCCTGGCTCTCGGTCAGCAGCACACGGGAGCCGTCGGGCTCGTCGTGTCGCGTCACGATCCGGTCGACGAGGGCACCCACGTACCCGTGCCGCAGGACCCGGTCGTCGCCGTGCTCGGCCACCATCGCCCGAAGGTCCGAGGCGGCGCCTCCACGGTTGTCGCACACCACCACGTTGACCGGGGTGCGTCCGAGCCATCAGAGCCTCGGCCAGCAACGGGCGCGATCTCCACGGTGTGGCTCGAACCCACCGCGACGACGACGACCGACGCCTTGCGCAGGTAGCTTCGTCACCTTCGAGGTGTCCGTCACGGCCACCGCACGCAGGCCACGAAGGACCTCGTCCGGCTCGTCGGGCCGCCGGCGCGCCGCACTCGTACGCCACCACCGACGATCCGATCCGCGTCGCGCTGCGTCCTGGTCACCATGACGACCGACCGGCCGGCTGCCCGGAGCTGCTCGGCCATGACACCGAGCCCGACGTTCCCTGCGCCGATGATGACGGCAGGACCCGCGCGCGCTCATGCCGACACCCGCTCATCGGTTCCCTGCGCGGTCGAGGCGGCGCGGGCGAGGACGATGTCAGCCAGGACCTCGTTGGCGTCCGCCGGCAACCCGCGGTAGTTCGGGAAGTCGTTCACCTCGACCACCATAGGAACGCCGTCAGGCCCCACCACGCAGTCGACACCGAAGAGCCGCAGGCCGAACAGACGCGCGCAGGTCCGTGCCAGAGATCGCAGGAGCGGCGTGACCAGCACGGGGACGCCAGGATCGTCGCGCCACCCGCGGCGAGCCATCAGGCTCGATGGGTGAGGGCCGGCGCACCGCCCAGACGGCGCGGCCGGCGACGTACAGCTTCAGGTCACAGCCGTCGCCGCGGTGGAACTCCTGCGCCAACGCCACCGACTCCGGCCAGGCCACGCCCCGAAGCTCCCGATGCGACTCCACGACGACCAGCCCACGGGCGTTGTCGCCGAGGACCGGCTTGAGGATCAGCGGGAAGGGCAGGTCATCGCGCCGCGCCAGCATCGTCGGGCTCCCCAGCCAGCTGGTCGGGGTCGGCACGCCCGCCGCCGAGAGGGTGGCCGCCAAGCCGGCCTTGTCGACGACCGCCTGGATCGCGGCTGCCGTGTTCACGACCGGAACACCGGACTGCTCCGCTGACCGGAGCAGACCGATCAGCGCATCGCTGCGACCGCGGGCCAGCACCACCGAGGAGCCACGCGTCCACGACCCGCCGGAGAGATCGACGCTCACGGCCTCCGCCACGACCGTCCGAACCCTGACGCCTCGCGACCTCAGCGCCTGCACCACACCGGCCGGCTGGTCCTGGGTGAGGTAGCGCTCCTCGACGAGGACACATACCTCGGAACCGACATTCGTGGCCGATGCACAAGAGGTGATCGTCATGGAAGCTCCCGGTCGAAGTGTTGTGAGTGCTCGCGCCCGCCCTGTGCGTCGCGCTTCTGGTTGTCGGCCTGCTCCCGGAGGTCCCGTCGGCCGTGCCTTCGCAAAGGCTGTGTTCGGACGCTGAACGACCAACTGACGGTCCGCTGAAGCACGGCTGGACTGCTCGCCGGCGGGAGCGCGTGCTGTCGTCAGACGCCGAGGGCGCGGCGGCCGGTCCGGGCAGCTTCGGCGGCTGTTCAGGGCGATTTCAGCGCCCTGGTCGAGCGTGGGGATCACGAATTCCCGACGAGCCGATCCAGGAGCAGATCATGAGCATCACGACCACCATGAGCGAGTACGAGAGCGGCACCTACACCGGGCACGTGCACCCGCACAACGGCTACTACGCGGGCGACTTCGGCCCCCGGGGCACCTGCTCCACGACGCGGTCCGCCTCGAAGGCGCGGGTCACCGCCGCACACAAGACGCTGGCGCGGGTGGCATCTCTGCCTCGTCGTTGACGACGGCCGTGGGTCAGTGACCCATGTCCATCATGTCGCCGATGGCGAGGTCGTGGTGCACGCGCTTCCACCAGCGGAAGACCAACGAGTGCGGGGCTCCGGTCACGGTGCCGAGCATGTCGGCGTGGTTGTCAGTCCACACGATGGTGATCACGCCGTCCCGGAGGCGGCAGAACACCCGGCCGGCCGCCTGAGTGTCGTCTCGCAGGGTTCCCGAGGCGACCTGCGCGAGCGTGAAGTGGCGCGGGTGCTCGAAGTTGTGGTTCCAGCTGACCTCGCCGGAGATCTTGGCGCGGGTGCAGTCGCCGAAGTTCACGCGGAACCGATCATCGGAAAGTCCGCGCACTCTCTCCGCGTATGCCGCGTACAGGGCGTTCAACGAGGGATACGTACGGAACCTCGCCTGGCCTATCCCCGCGTGCGGATGGTCACAGGCCACCTGGTCCGTTCCGGCGGCGCTGCACCGGTCGGCTGGGAGCAGGCCTCCCGTGCTGGTGTTCGCCAGAGCAATCGCCTCAGCCAACGGGTTGGAGGACGGCGACGGGGACATCGAGTCGGACATCCCGGTCGAGGCCGTCCCCATCGGGCTCGCTGAGTGCTCGGGGCCTGTGGTGGCGCCCTGCGGCCGCTCGCGCTGCTGCGTCCCGTACCAGATGCCCCCCACCACCGCGAGCACCAGCAGAGACGCAACGATGACGACCAGACCTGCCCGGCGAGGAAGTCCGCCGATTCCCGAGCCGCCTCCGCCTCGCGGCATCTCTGCGCCTGGCCCCGCGGGCCCCCCGGGGCCATCCAGCTCGTCGGGCGGGCCGGGCCGGTCGTGGTACTCGGACCGGTGGCGCGGCGAGAATGAGCCTGGCGCTGGTGCGGCAGATCCCGCTTCCTCCGCACCTGCCGGGGGTTGACGCGGGAGAGACAAGCGCGGTGTGGGCACCGTCCTGCGTCCCGGCGGGCGTCCGCTCCCCGGATGAAGGCGCTGACGCCGCGCCCGCTGTCGGAGGCGGAGCAGCGGCAGCCACCCATGGAGCACCGTGACCGTGGGCAGGACGTGCGGGCCCTGCCAGGCTTTCGCCGGGGCGCTCTCTTGGCCGACGTCAAGGCGCGCGGCCGGGTCGGCGGGCTCCTCGACCGGTGGGCGGCGTTGCGACGCGACCGGACGGGACAGGGCCGTGGGCTGCTGGTCGTCGGCCAACGCGGCTCGCGCATCGGCAACCATCTCGTGACAGGTCGCATATCTGTCCGCAGGGTCCTTCGAGAGCGCCCGCGCCAGGACGGTGTCCATCCGGGCCGGCAGGACCGAGTTGATCGAGGTCGGGGCCGGCGCGGGCTCTTCCACGTGCGCCCACAGCACCGCGGCATCGATCTCCTTGACGAACGGGACCTGCCCGGTCAGACCCTCGTACAGGACGCAGCCGAGCGAGTAGATGTCGGCGCTCGGACCCACCTCCTTACCCTGGATCTGCTCCGGGGCGACGTAGTCCAAGGTGCCCATGAACTGACCGGTCGGCGTCAGGCCGGTCCGGGACAGCGCGTGCTTGGTGATGCCGAAGTCCGCGAGGAACACGTGGTCGGGATCCTCGTCGTCGACACCCGCCTCCACGAGCAAGTTGGCCGGTTTCACGTCCCGGTGGACCAGCGAGTGGCGGTGCGCGTAGTCCAGGGCGCGGCCGCACTGGCCGACCAGGTAGAGCGCCTCGGTCGGAGGGAGCGGTCGCTTCGCCCTCAGGAGATCGCGCATGTCGTGCCCGTTGACGTAACGCATCGCGATGTAGAGCAGGTCCCCGTGCGAGCCCATGTCGTAGATGGGAATGACGTTCGGATGGGACAGGGACGCGGCGATCCTGGACTCTTGGAGGAACCGGGTACGGAACAGGTCATTGGTGGCGATGTCGGGCGCGAGCACCTTGAGAGCGACCGTGCTCCCCAGCCGTGGATTCTCGGCGCGGTAGACGACGCTCATCCCGCCTCGACCCACAACACCCATGAGCCGGTACCCGGCGAACTCGTCCCCTACGAGCGGCATCGTCGGCATGGATCCACGCTCCAACCGATCCCCCGGTTGTCTCCCAAGACCCAGGAAGATGCAGCCGGACCTCAGAAGGGTTGTCCCTGCACTGCCATATTGCACGCAACATGCAGCGCTTGCTAGGGGATGCCGCGGCTCCGGGAGTCTCATATTCTGCAGGAGTTTTCTCAGGCTGCGGCCCTCGACGCGCTCGGCGGGACGACCTCTGCGGCAAAGGCGAGGGACGTGCCGCAATGATCGGAAAAGGGGCGCCCAGGTGATGGAGGACCCGCTGCGCTTCGGGGTGCTAGGCCCGCTGCTGGTCGAGCGAGGAGAGCAGACCGTGCCGGTGCGCAGTCGGCAACGGCTCATCTTGGCGATGCTGCTCATGAACGCGGGCCGGCCGGTCTCGGTGGACCGGCTCATCGACGGGGTGTGGGGCGACGACCCGCCGGAGGGCTCGGTCAACACGTCTGCAGGTCCACGTCTCCCAGCTGCGCCGTGCGCTGGCCGCGGGCACCGACACCATCCTGACGCAGCCTCCCGGCTATCTCCTGCGCACCAGCCCCGGCCAGCTGGACCTGCTGATGTTCGAGCAGCTGGCACGCAGGGGCAACGAGCTGCTCGACGCGGGCGAGCACGCACAGGCGGCCCAGGCACTGGGTGAAGCGCTCGCACTGTGGCGCGGGCCGCCCTTGGAGAACCTCCCCGACGGACCGTTCGTCGCGTCCGCACGCAGCTTTCTCGACGAGCGCCGTCTCGGCGTCACCGAGGATCGTCTCCGACTGCTGCTCGAGCTGAGGCGTGACCGGGAGGCCATCGAGATCGGCGAGAGCCTGCTGACGACTCATCCGCTGCGAGAGTCGGTGTGGGAGACGGTCATCCTGGCCCTGTACCGGTCCGGGCGCCAAGCCGATGCGCTGGCCCGCTACCGGGCGTGCCGGGAGCTGCTGCTCGACGAGCTCGGGGTCGAACCGATGCCCAGCCTGCAGATGCTCGAGCGGCAGATCCTGAACCACGACCGGGTGCTGGTACCCGCGGTCCGACCAACGAGCGCCCTGGTGATCCCCTCAGGACCCGCGTCGACGCGGCGAGACCGCCGGCGCAACTGTGCAGCGGACCCAACGCAGGGACGCCGACCTGGTCCTCGCCGACGGGACCGTCGTCCCCCTGCCAGAACGTGTCGTGCTGGGCCGGCACCCCGACTGCGACGTCGTGCTGCAGGACGCGCAGGTCAGCCGTCGCCATGCGGAGGTCCGGCTCGTCAGCGGTCGGCACATGCTGCTGGACCTGGCCTCGTCGAACGGCACCTGGGTCGACGAGCAGCCGGTCCTCCAGCATCTGCTCAGCGATGGCGACACGTTCCGCGTCGGCGACCAGCTGATCGGCTACCGCACCAGGCCCAGCAGCGGGTAGGTCGCCCACGGCTCGGGGACCGGCCATGCGCGGCCCGCCCGACTTCGTCGCTCCGACGCCTCAGATGCCGGCCAAGGCGTCGACCACCAGCAGGTTCATCTCGTGCGGCCGCTCCAGCGTGGGCAGGTGTCCGGCCCATGGGAGCTCGACCAGATCCGCCGCCGGCAGTTGCTCGACGAGCGCGCGTGCCGTAGCCCGGAAGAAGGACTGGTCGTGGGCACCGACGAAGATCCTGGTCGGCATGGTGAGCCGGTCGAGCGTCACCTTCAGCTCTCGAGAGTCGACCTCGCCGGCCGCGACCTGCAGTTCGAGAGCCCGCCTCTGCATCTGGCGCACCAGTTCCTGGGCGGCGAGGTCGGCGTCGGGACCGAGCCAGGTCCGCACGTTCAGCTCCGTGGCCTGGTCGAGATCGCCCGCCTCGACGAGACGTCCCTCCTCTCCCCAGATCGCCCGCAATGACTCGTCGGGGTCGACGCCGTCGGCCGCCGGTGCGATGAGCACGAGCCGGTCGACCCGGTCCGGGGCGGCCGTCGCTACCTGCAGCGCGACCCGACCGCCGTACGACGCCGCCACCAGGGCGAACGTCTCGACCTCGAGCTCGTCCAGGAGTTCCAGGACGTCCTCGGCGTCGGAGTACGACGCCCCAGGCGCAAGCGTCGAACCTCCGAACCCCCGTAGGTCGCAACGAACTGCCGTGAACCCGCGGCGGAGCAGCTCAGCCACCTGTCCGTCCCACATGCGGAGATCGGCCACTCCCGCGTGCAGCAGCACGGCTGTCGGGCCGGAGCCTTCGACCAGATGGTTCAACCTCGGCATCTCGCGATCGTCGCAGCAGGCGTATGCAGGCACAATGCGCCGGCGCCCAGCACCAGGACCTGGTCCCCGCAGGACTCCGCTTGGGCCCGTCTGCTCACGAAGGTGCGTGCCGAGCTCTCGCGGGTTCAGAGCACCCGCCACTGGACGTGGAAACGCCGGTAGGCCGGCTTGGAGAACACGTGAATCCCGTCAGCGGTCATCACGCGGCCCGGCGACGTGGACTCGACGACGTCGCAGACGTCCTGCTGGGTGTTCACCGGCGTGTTGTTCAGCTTCGACACGAGGTCACCGACCTGCAACCGCCCGTCGACCGGACCACCGGGCTGGATGGACTCGACGAACAGCCCGCCCCCGTACCCCGCCTCCTGAAGCGCGCCTTCCACGTCGGCGCGCGGGCGGTTCGCCCCGTGCGGGGCAAGTGTCCAGCCGAGGCTGTTCACTGTCTTGCCGGTCATCAGCTTGTCGGTCTCGTGGTGGGCCGCATTGATCGGAATCGAGTAGCTGTGACCTCGCGGGTCCGCGGGGCCAGCCATGGAGTTGACACCGACGACGTTCCCCTTGTTGTCGAGGAGCGGACCGCCGGAGCTACCCGGCCGAAGAGTGGCGCCGTGCTGGATGGCGCCGACATACTCGGGCAGCGACGGGTCGATATCGGCCCTCACCCCCAGGTCCTGCACGAGGCCGGTCGAGGGTACGGCGCGGGCACCACCCAACTCGGCTTGCCCGCCAACCGGGTACCCGATCGCCGTCAGCTCGTCCCCCGGCGCCAACGTGTCGGAGTCACCTAGCGGCAGCCGGACCGAGCCCTCTGGTAGGTCACCACTGACGCGGATGACCGCCAGATCGGCACAGGGGTCAGAACCCACGACGACGACAGGCTGCTCCGTCCCGTCGAAGAACACGGCGTTGGGACCCTGGATGCCGTCGACCACGTGCGCGTTGGTGATGGCCACCTCTCCGTCGAGGTCGTGGATGAACGCCGTACCCCACGTGTACGACCCGTCGGGCAGTCTGCCGTAGACCAAGAAGACAGCTTTGCGACTCTTCTGGTAGATCTCCGCGGGACTCAGAGGGTCTGTGTTCGCCGGTATGGGCGTGTGCTCCATCGACATGGTGGAACCGCCGCTCGGCGTCGCTCTTGTCGCCGACGTGCCAGCGACCGTCGGAGACGCCGCCGTAGTACTGGGGGTGTTCTCCGACGAGTCTCCGCTCAGCGAGCCGCACGCACCGAGCGGGATGAGTGAGGAGATAGCTGCCGCGACAAGAGTGCAGCTCTTGCGATTCATGTCGGCCCTCGTTTCCGAGTTGCAAGCCGTAGTTCGTCACGTTGCCACCGCTGCTCCGAACCGATCAATAGCGATTCCGGGTGGGGTGACCACCCAGGGGTTCGGTGAGAGATCAGGGCACCGCGCCGGCCGCCTCCACGCCTCCGCCCGACGCGGTGCCCCGGTCGCTCTCCCGTGCGGCATGCCGTTCCCGGCTCGACGGACCGGTGGAAGGGTCCAGACCCGAGAACGCTTCCACTGTCACGTCGATTGCGCTCACCCGTCGGCTTCCGGCGCCTCCAGCCCATTCCAACCACGTGAGGCGCTCTGGTGCGTGGCGCCTCGGCCCGGGTTGTGGGGTGCTCCGCCGCCGCGCCCGCGTCGGACGGGGTGGCCGGGGATGTCCGAGATGAGCCAACGCGGCGGCCGGATGGGCTGTGACCGCCACGCTTCCGGTGGCGGCCGCGAAATCAAGAATGCGATGCACGAAGCGGATCATCTGGGTCTCCCTGGCGCTCGTCGACTGGTGCCGCCCACCGTGAACGCCGGCGCTTTAGAGATTCCAAAGGAACGCTGAACGGCGTGCCGGCGCCGTCGTTGCAGCACCTCGTCGCCCCGACCCGCCCACTGAGCGGGCGGCCGGAAAGTCTTGTCAGGAGGCTTATGCCTCGAAGGAACACTCGACATGACCTCCGGCCCTCCTCCGCTGCCGCAATGGACTTCATGCTCACTCCGTGCCACGGCACGCGCCTCATCAATGGACGGCAGACCCGTTTCACTCGCGGTGTGAAGCGCATTACGACGAATGCGACTTCACTCGTCGACCCGACGCCTCCTAACGCGGTTCTGCTAGGCGTCCGGGACCGCTGAGTCCATACGGGGCCTTCTGCTCCAGCGCTACTGCCGACAGCGACAGCAGTGGCGCCCCCGAGACCCAGCTCCCCGGGTAGCCGGCGACCGTACAGCCCCCGCCGGAAGCCGAGCCACGGGCTCGGCCGCGCGACCTTACGTAATGCTTGAGAGTCCACCGGGGCGGGTACATCCTGAGACAGGGTTCGCTACGGGGCGGCCCGGTCCCCCAAGGAGGGGCACGTCATGGAGATCATCGGCGTCATCATCGCGGGCATCATCATCGGACTGCTCGGCAAGTTCGTCGCACCGGGCGACAAGGACAACATCCCGATTTGGCTGACCGTCCTGTGCGGCATCGGCGGCGTCATCATCGGCTGGTTCATCTACACCGCGTTCGGCGGCAACGGAAGTCCCGGCGTCAACTGGACCCAGTGGATCGTGGCCATCCTGGTCGCGGCCGTCCTGGTTGTCGCCGCGTCCACCATCACCGGCCGGAACACGTCAAAGAACCCGCTGAAGAGGTAGTCGGCCAAGGCAGGCCCCCAACAGTCCCCGGCCCGGACGCAGGACTAGGAGCGCGGCCGGGCCGCGCAGCACGGGCGCCCGGCGACACGCGCGCTGCCGGATCGGCCCAACCTCCGCATCGAGGGACTAGTCCAGGAGCGCGTGCGCACGCGCACGCGCCTGCGCACGTTGAAGAAACGCACCCGTCTAGGTTCATGCCGCGCCTCACGGAGGACTACTTTCGGGTGGCATGACCAGCATGCTGGAACGCCTGAGTGATGCCTCGAACTCCCACGACGCCCGACAGATGGCGTTGCTGTTCGCGGAGGAGTACCAGAGCCACCAACCGCTTCACCCGGGCCGCGGTTTCCGCGGACGGGCACAGGTGCTGGCGAACTGGACGTCGGTCTTCGCGGGCGTCCCGGACTTCACCGCCGAACTGGTGGCAGCCTCCTCGGACGGGGAGACCGAGTGGGGCGAGTGGGATTGGCACGGGCGGCACGCGGACGGCTCACGCTTCGCGATGCGCGGGGTGACGATCGTCGTCGTCCGTGACGGCTTGATCGCCGAGGCGCGTTTGTACATGGAGCCGGTCGACGTGGAGGCCGACGACATCGACGCGTCGGTTCGACGGCTGTACCAGCCGCCCATTCCCCCGTCCCAGTACACGCGGGCCCCGGTCTTCCTCATGTCCGCGCCGTCACCGGTGTGACGAGTCGGGGCGCGCGCAGCGACGCCACCGCGGCGTTGCCAGGCCGAGACCTGCTCGAGGGTGAGCTGTGCTCAGTGGACGTCGTAGGGCTGGGTGCCGTACCGGTACACCTGGGTCGTCATGAGCGCAGATGTGGGGAGAGAACGCCTGGATCGCATCAGTACGCACACGCGACGCCTGATCGACTGCGACGGGTCAGCGGCTTTGTCCGACAAGCAGGAAGCTGGAGCGGCGTAGATTGGACGGGTCTGGATGCACCCGGACATGCAGAGCTAGGCGGCACCATGCAGCAGGCCCGGAGCGTCCTGTTCGGTCGGGACCGCGAACTTGCCGAGATCGACCTGGCTTTGGCCAGGTCGGCTGCAGGCACGTCGCAGGTGCTGCTGGTCGGCGGTGACGCCGGCATCGGCAAGACGAGCCTGGTGACCGAGCTGGCGGGACGGGGCCAGGCACTGGGCTTCACCGTCCTGACCGGGCACTGCCTCGACATCGGCACACGCCGGCCGTTCGGAGCGGTCCGTGATGCGCTGCAGACCTACCTCTCGGAGCGTGATGACGAGGCGCTCCCGCCGGTCACTCGCCGGCTCGCGCCGCTGTTGCGTGCCCAGACGGGTCCTGGTGTCGAGGCAGGGCCGAGCCTGCTGGAGGACCTCCGTCTGGTGCTCACCGAGCTGGCCGGGCAGGGCCCGGTCCTGCTCACGCTGGAAGACATGCACTGGGCGGGCCGGTCCACGCAGGAGTTCGCGGTGGCGGTCGCAGCGGCGGCACGCGGACCTCTGTTGTTGGCACTGACGTTCCGCACCGACGATCTGCATCGCCGACATCCGTTCCGGCGGGCTCTGCGCGAGATCGGGCGCACTTCCGGGAGCGTGAGAATCGATCTCGGGCCACTCGACCGTGACGCCGTGACCGCCCTCGTCCGGACCAGGACGGGCGGCGAGGACCCGGAACTCGCGGGCTCCGTCCTCACCCGGTCCGAGGGAAACCCGCTCTTCGTCGAGGAGCTGCTCGCCGCTGGTGGGGACGGCGTACCCGAACATCTCAACGACTTGCTGCTGGCCCGCATCGACGCGCTGAGTCCCCCGACCCGGGGGCTGTTGCGAGTGGCCTCAGTCGACGGCAGCCGGATCGACCCGGACGTGCTCCGCGACGCAGCGCACCTCGACGTCGCCGAGTTCGAGACCTGCCTGCGAGAGGGCCTGGACGCCAACGTCTTGACCAGCAGCAACGGCCATCTCGACTTTCGCCACGGCCTCCTGCGCGAGGCTGTGTACGCCGATCTCCTCCCCGGCGAACGAACCCGGGCGCACGCGGAGGTGGCGACCGCGATCCAGGCAAGCGTCGACGTGGAGCGCGCGACGGACACCGCGGCCCTCGGTCGGCTCGCGTTTCACTGGCATGCCGCGCAGGACCTCCCGAAGGCGTTCGCGGCCTCGGTCCGGGCCGGGCTGGCCGCGCAGGTGTACGGCGCTCCGGAGGCTATCGCTCACCTGGAGCTGGCCGTCGACCTCTGGAACCGCGTGCCACAGCCGGCCGAGCTGGGCGGGATCGACAAGGCCGAGCTCCTGCGGACGCTCGGGGAGATCGCCTGGGGGCATGGCGAGTGGGAGCTTGCGCTGCGCTCCCTGCGTGCTGCGCTGAGTGAGGTTGACGCCGGAGCGGACAGGCTTGTGGCCAGTCGGGTGTACTCCAGCTACGGAGCGATCCCCGTCGAGTTCGACGACTTGAGCCATCAAGAGGCGCTGAGACGGGCCGTGGACTACGCCGAAGGGTCATCGTCCGAAGCACTGGCGAAGGCGTTGTGGTCCACCGGTTGGTGGCACTGGCACCGCTTCGCGGTGGACAAGGCTGCGGACTGCTTCGGCCGGGCGGTCGACGTCGCCACCGCGGCGGGCAGCCCCAGCGACCAAGTGGAGGCAGGCATCGGCCTCGGTGACTCGTTGATGATGCTGGGGCGCTGCGCCGAGGGCATCGCACAGCTCCGGCGGACCATGGAGGTCGCCGAGGGCGCCGGGCTCCTCGGGCCGGCCCTCGGGGCACAGGCCGACCTCGCCCATTTCCTGATCGCGACGGGCGAGGTCGAGGCCGGCATGCGCATGGCCGAGACCGGCCGACGGCGGGCGGTCGCCGCTGGACTCCCCGTCGTGGCGACGTTCAACGGAACCGCGATGGTGGTGGCGCTGCGCCGGAACGGCCAGTTCGACCGGGCCGACGAGCTGCTGGAGGAGCTTCGCCCGATGGGCATGTTCGAGTTCGAGTGGCTGTCCGAGCGTGCCGCACAGCTGATGGCCAGGGGCGAACTGAACGCCGCCGTGCAGATCGAGCGTCGGATGCAGTGGTGGCTCAACGAGTCCGACTCCCTGTGGGACCCGTTCACGATCGCCCGTGAAGTCGACCTCTTCAGCAGCGTGGGGCAGGTGGAGGAGGCGGCGAACACCGCGGACCGGCTGCTGTCCCTGTTGGCACGCTCCTGCTCACCGCTGCAGCTCTCCGTCGCTGCACGCGCCGCGTACTCGGCGCTGGCCGCAGCCCGCACCGCTGGCGTCCCCCCTCCCGAGGGGATGCCACAGCGAGCCTCCGACGCCCTGCAACGCGCACTCGAACACTGGTCGGACCAGTGGAGCCACACCGTCCACGCGGCCGCCGCCCTCCACGCCGTCGCGATCGCGCGCAACCTCGCAGGAGAAACGGCCGTACCCGAATGGCGAGCCGCCGAAGCCGCCGCCGCTCCGTTCGGGGCCTACCACGTGCTCGGCCCCCGTGTAGGGCTGGCGCGAGCGTTGCTCAAGGCGCACCAGCGGGACGAGGCCCGGGTCCTGGTCCTCGACATCTGGAACTCCGCGCGCACCCTCGGCGCCCGATGGTTCCAGGACCAGGCGGCACACCTGGCCCGGAGCAACAGGATCCCGATCCCCGAGAAGCAGCCGCCGTCGCGACTCGCGGCACTCACACCGCGAGAGCTGGAGGTGCTCGAGGTGCTCGCCACCGGCGCCACCAACCGGGCGATCGCGCAAAGACTCTTCATCAGCGAGAAGACCGTGAGCGTGCATGTGACGAACCTGCTCGCCAAGATGGGCGCAGCCAACCGCGGAGAGGCGGCCGCGTGGGCCCGGAAGCACACGGCCCCGTGACCCCGCCAGCATCTGTCAGCGACGAAGCCCTCAGCTGGCTGGCCTGGCCGCCTAGGAGCGACCGTCGACGGACCTCGACAAGGACGGCAACCCATCGCTGTGCGCCGCCACCCCGAGCCTGCTCAGCAGGGTCCGTGGCCGCCCCACGCTCGCGGTGCCAGGAACCTCGGCACCGGCAAGCCGTGGCCGGCCCCCATCGCCTACATCACGATGGTGACGTCGCGAGGAGACGTCAGGGTCGCGCGGCCATCACGGTTTCGACGGCCTCGCACGTGCCAGCGCCAATTGCCGAGCAGACGCAACGACGACGCGTTCACGCGCGCGGACGCCCGACCCGTCGGCACCGGTGGAGACCGGATCGCATGAGCTGCTCGCCAGCGGCGATCCGGATGCAGGTGCGCCCTCCGCGGTGTCTGCGGTGTCGGCCCGCTCCAAGACCGTTGGTGACGACGGAACAGGACCGATGCCGTGCGACTCGTGTCTGCAGGCCCTGAGAGACCCGACGGTCGGAGGTGGCGATGAGGATACGGACGAGCCTTCCGGACGGCGTCGTCCTCGCCGTCGACGCGGCCCCGTGGGTTGGCATGGCCACGACGTCACTCCACCGTGACGAGGACACACGCGTTCAGCGAGATGTCGGCTTCCTTCGCAGCCACCGGGGGCAAGGCATCTCGGTGGCAATGAAGCTTCAAGGAGTCGCATTCGCCCGGTCGTGCGGGGTGCGTTGGCTCCGGACTTCCACCATCCCGACAACACCAGCGTCATCGGAATGGACCCGCTCTTGGGATTCGTCGACGAGGACCGGGAGCGCTGGCATTCCTGACGCACTGACACGCAAGGCATCGACTTCCGCAGCCGCGATCCGCGCGTCACGATTGCTTCGTCCCAACCGCGTTAGGGCACTAAGTCTCAGAAGGCGGCGCGGCGCCCCCGGCGCGGATAGCTCAGCTCAGCTCAGCAAGCCTGGCGAGTCCAGGACGCAGGTAGATCTGCAGGCGGTCGAGGGCGTCGTCCAGCGCTGCGGACTCGGGGTGCTCGGGCGGGATGCGCGCCGGGTTGAGCGCGACCTGGTCGGCCCAGGCTTTGATGTCGGGCTCGGATCCGAACGACATTGCGGCCCGGGCACCCAGCACGTTCATCTTTGCCCACTCGGCCATCGAGTTGGGTAACGGCGACGGCGGGCACAGCCGGTTCTTCTCGTCGTCTTCCACGCGAGTCGCTTCGACGTATCCGGCGAGTGCCGCCGCAAAGCACGGGAAGCCGGCTCTGATCGGCTGCAGCGTGATCGCCTCGGGCCGCCAGATGGGTACCAGCGGCGGGTACTTCAAGCCGGACGCCGCGCAGTGCACAACGAGCGCGTCCCGCTCGATCGCGACCGACCCGTTCGTGAGGGCGATCCTCCCTGGCTCCACCTGCTGGATGTGTCCCAAGCGCACGACGTGCTCGACGGTCCGCAGCTGCTCGAGCTCCCACCCGGCCAGGGTCGGCGTCTTGGCCATCGACGGCGTGACCGAACGGTCGATGCGCAGCATGATGCCGGCGTCCTCCAGCCGGAGGAACAAGTCCTCCTGTGATGCGGCCGCCTCCGCCGCCTGCATCGTGTCGGCGACCATGCCGAGGAAGACTGCGGGATCCGGCTGGACCACGGCCCGGTTGAGCATCCAGGGGTCGCGTGGCCTCACCCAGCAGATCGCATCGGGGGCCACGCCCCGCGCCAGAAGCCAGATGCACGCGTCGGTTGCGGTCTTGCCCGATCCCACGATCACGTACTGCCTCGGGGGCTCGGCCAGTCGCGCGAGCTCGTTGACCGGGATCACCCGGGCGCCGTCGACGGCGAACGGCGGCGGCGTGTCCGCCGGGATGTCGGGTGCGAGGTAGCGGGCGTCGACGACCCGGCACCGCTCCGGCACCTCGAACCGCTCGCCCGAGATGCGCGAGACGAACGTGCGATCCCCGACGTAGTCGCAGTTGGCGTAGAACTCGACCTTGCCCGACTCCTGCATCCGGTCGGCCAGCATGCGGCCGTAGTAGGCGCAGATCTCCGGTTGGGTGGCTCGCTCCTGGAGCCCTGCCTCAGGTCCGTGCTGCTGCACGCGGCCGCCGCCCAGCAGCGTCGACGCGACGCCGTAGAAGGCAGAGGCCTGGTGCAGGCGGACGAAGGGATATGCCTCGAGCCAGTGCCCGCCGACACTGTGGCGACGGTCGACCAGGGCCACCCGCACGTCGGCATGGTCGATCAGCGCGTCCGTGAACGCCATCCCCATGGCGCCAGCCCCCACGACGAGGTATTCGGCTTCGACAGAGCGCGTCACGGATCAAGTGAAGCACCGCGGCTGCTTCCGGTCCCGGAACCGCGCCCGGCACGCGTGATGCCCGGGCGCCTCTTGTCGCGTGGCCTACTGGTCCTCCCCTGCGCGACCCGGCCACGACGTCGTCGCCCTACACCCGGAGATGCCCGAGACGTCGGGACTGGTGGTCGGCCAGGTACTGCGCCAGGGTCCTTCCTCCCAGGGCTGACAGGGGTTCGTCGTAGGGGCTGTGGTGCCCGGTGGCCCCGACAGTGACGCATTCGCCGGGTCCGCAGGCGGGCCTGGCCTGTGCCTTGTCTGCGGTGCCGGTGACGAGGGCCGCGAGGGCCGCGAGGGTGAGCGCGATCGCGACGGGCTTGCGGGCGTTGATGGTGGTGGTGTTCATGTCGATGGTCCCTTCCGGTCCACATCTGTTCGGAGCACCGTTGTCACACTGGGCGGTATCGACGAGCCGCCGGTCGGTATCACGGCGGTAACGCGTTCCTTGACGCGTCCTGTCCAGGAGTCGACAGTTCGACTCGTGGGTATCGCGGTCCTCGGCCCACTCAGCATCGACGGTGTCTCCGAAGTTCTCGGGCGTCGTGACCGAGTGGTCCTCACAGCTCTGACCGTCCGTCCTGGCCATGTGCTCAGTGCGGAACGGCTGGCGGACGTGCTGTGGGCGGACCACCGGCCGCCCTCCTGGGCCAAGGTCGTCCAGGGCTGCGTGGTGCGGCTGCGCAAGGTTCTCGGTCCGAGTCGATCGAGACCAGCGCGTCCGGATACCGCCTAGCGATCCCGCTCGAGCAGATCGACGCGCAGCGTTTCGAGCGCGCCATCGAGCGTGCTCGGACGCTCCTGGACACGTCGCAGGAGGCAGACCGGGCCGCCTTCGTGCTGGCTGACGCGTTGTCGTTGTGGCGTGGTGAGGCGTTGAGTGATCTGGACGGCTGGGATGCCGGCCGGATCGAGGCGGGGCGCCTCGGCGAGCTGCGGCTGGAGGCGGAGGAGCTGTACGTCGAGGCGACCCTGCGCGCCGGCCATTGGGACCGAGTCCTCGCCCGGGCCGAGGCCATGGTCGAGGAGCAGCCGCTGCGGGAGCGCCGGTGGGCGCTGCTGGCGCTGGCGCAGTATCAGGGCGGGCGGCAGAGCGATGCGCTCCGCACCCTGCGCCGGGTCCGCTGGTGCTGACTCACGAGCTCGGCCTCGACCCCGGTTCCGAGCTCGAGGATCTCGAGCGGGCGGTGCTGCAGCAGGACCCGTCCCTGGTCGAGCACATGGCGCTCCCGGAGCCGAGCGCGGTGTGTCCGTACCGCGGCTTGCTGCCCTATGACACCGACGACGCGGACAGCTTCTTCGGCCGCGACACCGACGTCACCGCCTGTCTCCGGCGTCTCGGCGCCACCCGGGTTCTCGCCGTGGTGGGACCGTCCGGAACCGGAAAGTCCTCGATGGTCCGTGCCGGCGTGGTCGCCTCCCTGCGCCGCGACGGACGCGACGTACTCGTGATGACCCCGGGCCCCCACCCGTCCGAGGCACTGGCCGCACTCCCACACCGGAAAGCCACCTCAACCCTCGTTCTCGACCAGTGCGAGGAGGTCTTCTCGCTGTGCCAAGACCCCGCGGAACGAACCCGGTTCCTCGACGCGCTGGTGCGGCACGCGGCCACCGGCTCACTCGTCGTCGTCCTTCGCGCGGACCACCTCGCCGACCTCGCCGCGCACCGAGACTTCGCCGGCATCGTCGAGCGGGGACTGCACCTGATGGCGGGAATGCGCGAGGACGAGCTTCGAGCAGCGATCGTAGAACCCGCTCGACTCGCCGGCCTCTCGGTCGAGCCGGCGTTGGTCCAGATTCTCGTGCAGGAGGTGTCCGACAGCCCCGGAGCGCTGCCGTTGATGTCCCATGCACTGCGGGAGACCTGGGAACGTCGCGAGGCAAGGACCTTGACGGTCGCCGGCTACCAGGCCTCCGGGGGGATTCAGGAGGCGGTGTCGCGGTCAGCCGAGGAGGTCTACTCCCGCGTCGAGGGCAACCGAAGGACGATGCTGCGCAGCTTGATGCTGCGTCTGGTCACTTCGGGACCGGAAGGCGAGCCGGTCCGCAGCCGTCTGCCGCGACGCGTGGTGGTCACGGACCCCGCCCACGACGAGCTGGTCGACCTGCTGGTCGGCTCCCGGTTGGTCACGAGCGACGACGGGATCGTGGAGGTCGCCCACGAGGCTCTCGCCCGGGCGTGGCCACGCCTGCGCACGTGGCTGGAGGAGGACGTCGAGGGCCAGCGGATCCTGCATCACCTCGCCATGGCCGCCGACTCCTGGGAGTCCTTGGGGCGGCCGGCCAGCGAGCTGTACCGCGGCGTCCGCCTCGCCCAAGCCCTGGACTGGCGGATGCGCACGACCCCGGACCTGAGCGAGACCGAGCAGTCCTTCCTGGACACGGCCGGGCGCGCGTCCCAGGCCGACCTCCGGGCCGCCGAGGACAGGGCACGCGAGCAGGCGCGGGTGAACCGACGGCTCCGACTCCTTCTGGTGGGCGCGGCGGTGCTGCTGCTGTCCACGGTCGTCGCGGGTCTGGCGGCCGTGCGCCAGACGGATCGAGCGAAGGAGTCGGCGAACACCGCGGACGCGCGACGGGTGGGTGCGCGGGCGTTGGCGAGCGAGAACGTCGCCGAGTCGTTGCTGCTTGCCGTCGAAGGTGTCCGGATCGACGACTCGGCCGAGACACACGCGAATCTCTTCTCGGTACTGGCTGAGCGACCGCAGCTGATCGGCTCGAACCAGGTCGCGGCGGCACAAATCACGGGTCTGGACGTCAGCCCGTCGGGCGACGTCGCCGTCTATGACCTGCTGGGCCGGCTTCTGATCGTGGACTCCCGGACCGGCGCCGTCCGTGCACGGTACGACCCAGGCGACGGGCCCGTGCCTCTTCCTCAGCGGCTCGACCGCGGTGGCGTTCAGCCCGTCCGGCAAGGTCGTCGCGGTCGGCCTACCGTCCTTTCAGAAGGATTCCATCCGTCTGCTCGATGCCGGAACCCTGACGGATTCCAACCTCCGGCTCGGCGGGCAGCCGACCCGGCCGACCCGGACCATCGACGTCGCCTTCAGCGCCGATGGCCGGTACGTCGCCGCGAGCTTCCGGCATCTGCGTGGAACCCCTGAGTACGCCCAGTTCGCCGCAGCCTCGGTGTCCGTCTGGGACCTCCAGTCACCCCGCCACCCGGTCCGCCGCATCGACATCACCGCACCGCCGCAGTACGGAAGCGTCGCGTTGAGCGCAGACGGTAGCCGCCTCTATACGAGCATGCCGCTGGCCGCGTACGACGTCGCGACCGGCGAGCGGATCTTCACCCAGCCGACGCACGTGTCGTACCTGCTGGAGCTGAGTCCCGACGGGCGACGTCTGGCCATCGCCGACGTGGCACAGGACAACCATGCGGCGGGCACCGAGATCCTGGTCGTCGACGCCCGGACCGGAGCGACGCTCCAGCGCCTGAACGGACACACCGAACAGGTGTACGCGCTGAGGTTCTCCCCCGACGGCTCCGCCCTGGCCTCGACGTCCGACGACCGCAGCGCGGTGCTGTGGGACCTGGCGAGCGGGACGCCCTCCCAACGCCTCCGACTCGACGAGCCCGCCTCCCAGGTCGCCTTCTCCCCCGACGGCGCAACGGCTTTACACCGGTGGCCTCGACCAGGCACTGCGCAGCTGGGACCTGACCGGACGCCAGCGGTTCCTGGCGACGGTGATCGACGCGAGCAGCTTCGACTTCGGCTTCGTCAACCCGGCTCCGGGCGGCGGCTCCATCGCCTACCAGACCTCGGCGGGACTCAGGTTCCTGGACGTGGCCGCAAAGACGTCCACCAACCCGGTCGACCTCGGACCGGGCTACGCCCACGCCGGTGGCTCCTGGACCCCCCACGCCGACCGCTTCGCGACCGCGACCGGTAGCCAGGTCCGCGTCTGGGACCCGCACAGCGGACGCCTGGTCCGGACCAGCCAACCGTTCGCCGGTCCCGTGTCCGAGATCGACTACAGCACCGACGGCTCACGACTCGTGGTCGGCGAGGTCTCCGGCCGCGTAACCCTGCTGGACGCGGACAGCCTGCGACCGGTCGGCAAGCCGGTGGACCTCGGCACCTACATCTGCTGCGTCTCGGCGGGCCCGGACAACCGCACAGTGATCGCCCTCATCGGAGGATCATCCAGCCAGTCCGACGAGTTCTCCGAGTTCAGCGACCGGTGGGCGACCATGGACCTCGTCTCCGGCCGGGTGCTGGACCGCGGGCGTCTGGGCATCGGCGGGAACTGGGTGTCGACCTCCCCGGACGGAGCGCACGCCGCGGTCGCCGGGGGCAACGGCGAGGTCCTGCTTCTCGACCTCGCCTCCGGCACAGCGGCCCGACCGCCCGTGACGGCGCACGACGACGTGACGAACCTGGTGGTCTTCTCCAAGGACGGGTCACGCCTCGTCTCCGCCGCCTGGGACGGCACAGTGGTTCTCTGGGACGGCCGGACCGGTGCGCTGCTCGGACGCGTCGTGGCGCCGTCCCGGATTCCCGCCTCCGCGGAGTTCCTCCCCGATGGCAAAGACGTGCTGATCGCGACGTACGACCGAGCGGTCTACCGCTGGGACACGCGTGTACGCCATGCGGTGGAGTTCGCGTGTCGGCTTGCCGGCCGGAACCTGACCCGCGACGAGTGGGCAAGCGCCTTCGACGACGAGCCGTACCGGAAGACGTGCCAGTCGGCGCCCGGATGAACACGTCCGGTTACCTGTCCGTGGCACCGGTCCGGCCGACACGCTGAGGCCGTCGCCCTCCGCGGCGGCGGCCGGTGCTCGCTCGGGCAGGAAGAGCCGGATCGCGAACACGACGATCCACAGCAGGAACACCGTGATGTTGAGGCGCTCCCAGAGTCCGACCCAGGGCGTGGGCAGGTCCTTCTCGGACTCGAGGCCGTCCGCGCTCGTCAACGCGCCGAAGGTCAGGAGTACGACGATGGTCGCGATCGAGTAGAGCCGGAACCACACCCCGAAGGCGACCGCGCCGCATGCCATGGCGGCCAACATCAACGCGACGGTCACCATCGCGATGACGAGGTGCCAGTCGTCGGCAGCCGTGGCTCCTCCTGCAGCCAGCACCTCACGTCGGTGCATCGAGGCGAACGGCCAGGCGAGGCAGACCAGGCCGTGGGCGATCAACAGGCCACCCGCAATCCGCAAGGAGCGCTGTCGGCCGGCCGCGGCCAGCACGCCCAGCCCGAAGCCGATGATCAGCGCGTCGTACAGGAAGCCGAGCACCAGCCAAGCGGGCCGGGTGGCAACGCCCCACGCAGACAGCTCGCTCACGGTGTGCGAGAACGGGCTGTACCCCTGGTACCGGATCCCCCAGATCATGGCGCCGTACAGCACGGCGGCGGCGGGGCCACAGACGAGGAGGACTCCTCGCGCGCCGTGCGGCGGAGCCTTCCTCCGGATCGCGCGCCTCGTCCGGTCTACCGGCTTGCCGCTGGTGGTCGACATCGCCCAACCTCCTGGGGTGAAGCACCTGCCAAGCCCAGCGTGATCGCCGACGGGATGCGGTTCCAGCGCAGGTCGGCCTCTTCTCGTGGGCCCTTGGTCCCGGTCCGGACGCCGACCGCGAACGAACGAAAGGACTTCAACGTGTCCAACGACCCTGCTCACCGGTGTGCCAGCCGCCCCACGCGTGGCGTCGGACATGCAGCCGCCCGGGAGCGCGCACTCTGGCGAACCGGGGCTGCCGCGGTAGGGGGCGGCTGCGCTCCCCATCGCGCCTGCGATCCCGGTGTGCGGCGTGGTGTCGTGTCAACGGGCGCAAGCAACGGTTGACACGCGGGAAGCCAGCGTGAGCTCGGGGGTCAACCTGACGACGCTCACGTGGACCGTTGCGCACCCGCCGCTCCCAGAGGAATGTGGGACGGGTGAGCCTCCGGTCGACTGCTGCCTGCATCTTGCTGCGGCATCGTTGGAGTCCCGTCGAGGGACATGTGACAGGGCCTCAACGCACTTGCCAACGGTGCGGACGTGTCCAGTTCGTCGAAGCAAAGCCTCCCACCATCAAAGGCGTCATGCCTTATAACCAGGGCATTCACGTGCGCACGATGCGACTGGAGGAGAAGCGGAGACGAGCGCCGTGACGCTGGAGGAGATGAGAGCGGTTCTGGATGATCATCAGCGGTCAGCGAGTTGGAACCGGTCGACGCCAGCGCCGGATGACCGGCCATCCACTCATTCGCAGTGCCGAGGTTCTACGGCCACGGCATGAGCCTTCGGCTCCCGCGGCCCGGGCCGCACGCAGGTACTCAGACGTCAGGGGTGTCGCTCGTCTCGTCGTCAAACGGTCAGGGACGCGGGGCGTCATGGCGTCGGCATTAGGAATGCCGATCCAGCTGCGCAGTGGTTCGTTCAACGAGATGCGATGCCGGAAGAAAGTTTCGAATAGTGTCCCGCGATTCGAGATGGAAGCCCCGTTCCTGTCGGTGGTCACTGGTTGGCTCGGGGTATGTCGATCCAGCAGCTGCACCCTCGTGGACGGGTCGTCGACGCCGTGTCGACCGCCCGCTCGGCGGTGCGGGCTGCGGCCGGCGTGCCCGCGTCCGCGCTGGACGTGGACGAGCTGACCGACGCGCTCGCCGGCGTCGCGGTGCTGGAGTCCCAGCTGGTCGCGGTGCGGTTGTCCCTGCTCGCCGAGGCCGACCGCCGCCGGGTGGCCCAGCGGCTGGGTGCGACCGGGACGGACGCCTGGGCCGCGTCCCTGACCGGCACCACGCGGGCGGCCGTGGCCGGAGGGCTCTGGCTGGCCCGGTTGCTCAGCGAGAAGTACGTCGCCACCCGCGACGCCCTGGCGGACGGCGGCGATCAACGAGGCCCAGGCCCGGGTGGTCGTCCGGGCCGCCGAGCGCCTGCCGGCCGGCGTCGACGACGAGCACCCGCACGGCCGCGGAGGCGGGTCTCGTGGTCAAGGCGGTCAACGGCATGGACGCCCGACGGCTCCGCCAGGCCGCGCGCCGGATGCTCGACGCCGTGGCGGTGGAGGTGGCGCGGGAGGAGGCCGACCGGCTCAGGCGGATGGCCGACCAGCACGAGGCGACCCTGCTCGCCGAGGAGGAGGCCCGCGCCGAGGTCGAGACCTGGCTGACCCTCGGTGACAACGGCAACGGCACCTGGTCCGGGCGGTTCACCATCCCCGAGCTGCACGGCCAGATCCTGCGCGCAGCCCGCTGGAGCACCTCACGTCCCCGCGGCAGCTCACCCGCAACCGGGCCGGCGACACCGTCCACGACCACTCCGTCCAGGGGGTCGAGGACAGCGGGCTGTCCTGGACCGAGCGCATGGGGCTCGGGCTCACCGAGCTGATCGAGCACCTGCCCACCGAGGCCGCCGGCGGCTTCACCCGCAGCGCGCTGACCCTGCTGGTCCACGTCGACCACCAGCACCTGCTCGACGGCCTCGCCTCCGCCCGCCTCGACACCGGCGTCCACCTGTCCGCCGGCACCGCGCGCCGCCTGGCCTGCAACGCCGGCATCATCCCGACCGTCCTCGGCGGCGCCTCGCAGGTCCTCGACCTCGGCCACGACCGCCGGCTGCACACACGGCGCAGCGCCGCGCGCTCTCGGTCAACCACGACACCTGCGCCGCCGAGGGCTGCGAGCGCCCGTTCGCCTGGTGCGACGTCCACCATCCCCATGCCGTGGGGCGAGGGCGGCCCCACCGACCTCGACAACGCCCTGCCGCTCTGCGGCTTCCACCACCCCCGGGCCCACGACGAGTCCTTCGACCTGCGGCGGCTCCCCACCGGCGAGGTCCGCTACCGCAGGCGACGGTGAGCGGCGTGACGGGGCTACTTCAGCTGGGTGCTGGACTTCCCCAGCAGCCGGCGGGCCACGATCAGCTGCTGGATCTGCTGGGTGCCCTCGAAGATGTCCAGGATCTTGGAGTCCCGGGCCCACTTCTCGAGCAGGTCGTGCTCGCTGTAGCCGACGCTGCCGGCGAGCTCGACGCAGCGCAGCGTGATGTCGCTGCCGATGCGGCCGGCCTTCGCCTTGGCCATCGAGGCCTCCAGCGAGTTGGGCTGCCCGTTGTCGGCCATCCAGGCGGCCCTGAGGGTGAGCAGGTAGGCCGCCTCGCAGTCGGACTCGAGCTGCAGGAACGTCGCGGCCGCCGCCGACTGGCTCAGCGCGGGGCGGTCGTAGTCGATGACGACGCCGGCCTCCTCCAGCAGCTCCCGGGTCAGCTCCAGGGAGGCCCGGGCGCAGCCGACCGCCATCGCGGCGACCAGCGGACGGGTGTTGTCGAAGGTGGCCATCGCGCCGGCGAAGCCCTGCTTGGTGTCCACGTCGGGGTCGCCGAGCAGGTTCTCCCGGGGCACCCGGCAGTCCACGAACCGGAACGCCGCGGTGTCCGACGAGCGGATCCCGAGCTTGTGCTCGAGCCGCTCCAGGGTCATGCCGGGCGTGCCCTTGGGCACCACGAAGGACTTGATCGCGGCCCGGCCCAGGGCGGGGTCGAGCGTCGCCCACACCACGACGTGGTCGCAGCGCTCCCCCGCGGTGACGTAGATCTTCTCGCCGTTGATGACGTAGTCGTCGCCGTCGAGGGTCGCGGTGGTCCGGATGTTCGCCGAGTCCGACCCGACGCCGGGCTCGGTGATCGCCATCGCCGGCCCAGACGCCCTTGAACCGCTCGGCCTGCTCGTCGTTGGCGACCGAGGCGATCGCCGAGTTGCCGAGCCCCTGCCGCGGCATCGACAGCAGCAGGCCGACGTCGCCCCAGCACATCTCCATGATCGAGAGCACGGACGCGAGGTTGGAGCCGTTCCGGGTGGCGGCGTCCTTCGCCGCCGTGGCCGGGGCGTCCTCGCCGCGGCGTACGCCGGACGCGCCGGCGCCGCTGGCCGCACCGGACGCGGAGAGCCCGTCGACCATCGCGGCGAGCATGTCGAGCTCCTGGGGGTACTCGTGCTCGAGGGTGTCGTAGGTGCGGGAGTTGGGCCGCAGCATGTTCATCGCGACCTGGTGGGCGTTGCCGATCAGGGGGCGGAACTTCCTGGGGGTCTCGAGGTTGATCATCAGACCAGCACCCCTCCTTCCATGAGGCCGATCGCTCGGAGGTCGCGGTACCACCGCTCGACCGGGTGCTCCTTGACGAAGCCGTGACCGCCGAGCAGCTGCACGCCGTCGTTGCCGATCTGCATGCCCTTCTCGGCGCACAGCCGGCGGGCCAGGGCGACCTCGCGGGCGAAGCTCTTGCCCTGCGCGGCGCGGGACGCGGCGCGGTAGGTCACCAGCCGCATGCCGTTCAGCTCGATGCCGATGTCGGCCACCATGAACGCGACGCTCTGCCGGTGGCTGATCGGCTCACCGAACGCCTCGCGCTCGTTGACGTAGGGGATCACGTAGTCCAGGACCGCCTGCGCGGTGCCCAGCGAGAGGGCGCACCAGGCCAGCCGCGAGAGGCGCACGCACTCGAGGTAGTCCTCGGTGCTGCCCAGCGGCGCGAGGTCGCCGACCCGCACGCCGGTCAGCACCAGCCGCGACAGCGAGGCGGCGCGCAGCCCCATCGACGGCTCGGCCTCGACCACCAGGCCCGGGGTGTCGGACTCGACCAGGAACAGCCGCGGCTCGCCGTCGAGCTCGGCGCCGACGACGAACAGCTCGGCGTCCGCGCCGCGCGGGACCATCGACTTCACCCCGTCCAGGACGTACCCGTCGCCGTCCGCGACCGCGGTGGTCCGCGGGGCGAGCGGGTCGAACAGCGGGCGCGGCTCGGTCAGCGCGAGCGCGGCGGCCGGGACCGCGTCGCCGGTGAACGCCGGGAGGTACGTCGCCTGCTGCTCCTCGCTGCCCCACAGCGACAGCGCGGTGCTCACCGCACCGGGCGCCAGCGTCGCGACGGCCAGGCCCATGTCGCCGTGGGCGAGCGCCTCGGCGACCAGCGTGCCGGCCATCGCGGACCGCTCGGAGGAGATCCCGCCGAGGTCCTCGGGCACCCCGAGGATCGGCAGCCCGATGTCCAGGCCGGCCTTGAGGACCGCCTCGGGTGCCGCGGCGAGGTCGTCGGCCTCCGCGGCGGCGGGCCGGACCACCTCGGCGGCGTACTCCCGGACCACGTCGACGAGCATCTGCTCGTCCTCGGTCGGGGTCAGGTCGAAGAGGCCGGCGCCGCTCGGCGGCGGGCACCCGGGTGGGGGCGCCGCGCTTGCGTGCCGGCCCGGGCGAACTGGCGGCTGGCGGCGCCGAGCGTCCGGAAGCCGGTGCGGGTCGCCTCGAACACCACCCGCTCGGTGGGCCTGCGCAGCCCGAACCGGTCGAGCGCGGAGGTCTGGGCCAGCCGGTTCAGGACCGCGACGGCGAGGCCGATCGGGTCCTGCTTCTCACCGGAGGTCAGCCCGTGGCGGCCGGTGCGGCCGCGGGGCGTCTGGGGGGCGGGCATGCGCCTTACTGTAACTGCGAGTTACACCAATCGCCACGGACCCCGGCGTGGCGCGGGTCACGCGGGTCCGTCGGCTAGGTTCTGTGCCATGTCCGAGCAGTCCGACGCCCCGTCGACCCCCTCTTCGGTCCTGCCCGAGGGCGGCACCGTCCGCCCGATCACCCGGTGGGGCGAGCCGGTGATGCACCGCACCCAGGAGCCGATCACCGCCTTCGACGAGGAGCTGCGCGCCCTGGTCGCGGACATGGTCGCGACGATGTACGCCGCCGACGGCGTCGGCCTCGCGGCCTGCCAGATCGGCGTCGACCGCTCGGTGTTCGTCTTCGACTGCCCCGACGACCAGGGCGTCCGGCACGTCGGCGTGGTCTGCAACCCCGAGCTGTTCCTGCCCGAGGGACGCGACCGGCGCCTCGACGACGGCGAGGAGGGCTGCCTCTCGCTGCCCGGCGCGTTCGTGGCGTGCGCGCGCCCGTCGTACGCCCAGGTCGAGGGGCAGGACCTCGACGGCCGGCCGGTCCGGTTCGCCGGCGACGGCCTCCTCGCCCGCTGCCTCCAGCACGAGTCCGACCACTGCCACGGCACGGTCTTCGGCGACCGGCTGAACAAGCGCTCCCGCAAGCGGCTGTTCAAGGAGGCCGACAGCGTCGCCGAGGACTTCCCGGCGGGCTGGCCGGCCGGCGCCGACTGATGCGCAAGACCCTCCTTCTCGGCGACCCTCGCCCTCGCGCTGCTGCTCACCCTGCTCGGCACCCGTCCCGACGCCCCGCGCCGAGCGGCCCGCCGGTCGTCTCGGCCGCCGCGGCCTCCACCAAGCCCAACGTGGTGATGGTGATGGCCGACGACATGCGCACCGACGACCTGCGCTTCATGCCGTCGGTGCGCCGGCTGCTCGTCGGCCGCGGGCTGAGCTTCCGCAACTCGTTCAGCCCCTACCCGCTGTGCTGCCCGGCCCGCGCGTCGTTCCTGACCGGCCGCTACGCGCACAACCACCACGTCTTCTCCCACGAGGACCCCTACGGCTTCCAGTCCTTCGACGACCACGCCACGATCGCGACCGCGCTGCACCAGGCCGGCTACCAGACCGGCTTCGTCGGGAAGTACCTCAACGGGTACGGCGCCCAGCCCTCCCTGGTCACCGGCGGCCCGTCGTTCCGCTACGTCCCGGCCGGCTGGACCGACTGGTACGGCGCCGTGGAGCGCCCCGCCGGCAGCGGCTACCCCTCGGGCGGCACGTACAACTACCTGCACACGCTCTTCAACGTGAACGGCCGCATCGACGACACCCACCAGGGCCAGTACCAGACCAACGTCCTGGGCCGCTTCGCCCGCGGCCTGGTGACGAAGTACCACCGCTCCCCGCGGCCGTTCTTCCTCTACCTCTCGGCGGTCGCACCCCACTTCGGCGGCCCGCGCGAGAAGGGCGACCCGGCCCACGTGCCCCGGCTCGACGGCGGGTTCAGCCGGCTGGCCACCCCGGCCCGGCCGCTTGGGTGCGCGGCAAGTTCGACCGGCAGATCACCCGCGCGTCCGGCCGTCCCGTCGGCGGCGGCCCGAGCGAGGCCGACATCTCCGACAAGCCGCGGCCGATGGACAAGGCGCCCGAGCTCAGCACCGCCGAGTGGTACGGCGTCCGCGCGCTGACCCGGCAGCGGGCGGAGGCGCTGTTCGTCCTCGACCAGGAGGTCGCCCGCCTCGTCGCGACGGCTGAAGGCCACCGGGGAGTACGCCAACACGGTGTTCATGTTCACCTCCGACAACGGCTACTTCCTCGGCGAGCACCGCCAGCGCCAGGGCAAGATCAAGCCGCACGAGCCGTCGCTGCGGGTGCCCTTCGTGATGGCCGGCCCCGGCATCCCGCACGGCGAGCGCTTCGACCCGGTGACCACCCCCGGCGTCACCGCCACGATCGCCGATCTGGCCGGCGCGACCTCGCTGATGCCCTACCCCGAGGACGGCGTCTCGGTGGCGTCCTCGCTCGCCGGGACCACGGCTGGTCGGTCCCGGTCGTCACCGAGGGCCTGGAGTCCGGCGGCGTGTTCCCGCAGGACCCGTTCCTCAAGGCGCGCCGGGTTCCACGACCCGCGCAACACGATCGGGGTGCGCACCGGACGCTGGAAGTACGTCCGCTACTCCGACGGGGACGGCGAGCTCTACGACCTCGACGCCGACCCGAACGAGCTGCAGAACCGGATCTCCGACCCGGCGTACGCCCAGGTCCGCGACCGGCTGGACGCGGTCTGGCGGGCCTACAAGGACTGCTCCGGCGCGGCCTGCCGCACTCCCCTGCCGGACCGGTTCCAGCGCACCCCGCGGGAGAACGAGACCGGCACGAACACCCAGTCGCGCGGGGTGCGAGAGGCGCTACGGGTACTGGCGGTGAGTGGTCCCGACGAGCTCGACCAGCCGGTCGGTCAGCGCCGGATCGTCAGGTAGCACGCCACGGCGGTGGCCGCGGCGACGTTGAGGGAGTCGATGCCCTCGCGCATCGGGATCACCGCGCGGCGGTCGGCCGACTGCTCCCAGCGCGGGGACAGCCCGTGCCCCTCGCTGCCGAGCACCAGCGCGACCCGGTCCAGCCCGGCGACCGCCTGCTCGATCTCGGTGGCGTCGTCGGCCAGCGTCAGCGCGACGGTGGTGAAGCCCGCGGCCGAGACCTGCGGCAGGGCGCCGTACCAGTCCTCGAGGCGGGCGTAGGGCACGCTGAACACCGCGCCCATCGCGACCTTGACCGAGCGGCGGTAGAGCGGGTCGGCGCAGCGCGGCGCGAGCAGCACCGCGTCGATGCCCAGGGCCGCCGCCGAGCGGAAGATCGCGCCGACGTTGGTGTGGTCGACGATGTCCTCGAGCACCACCACGGTGCGGGCGCCCGGCCAGCACCTGCTCCACGCTCGGCAGCGGCCGGCGCTCCAGCGAGGCGAGCGCGCCGCGGTGCACGTGGAAGCCGGTGACCTGCTCGGCGAGCGCCTCGGACATCACGTAGCAGGGCGCGTCGCTGGCGGCGAGCACGTCGGACAGCCCGTCGAGCCAGCGCGGTGCCATCAGGAACGACCGGGCGGGGAAGCCGGTCTCGACCGCGCGGCGCACCACCTTCTCGCCCTCGGCGAGGAACAGCCCGTGCTCGGCCTCGAGGTTCTTGCGGAGCTGCACGTCGCGCAGGTCGCGGTAGTCGGAGAGCCGCGGGTCCTCGGCGTCGTCGATGTCGATCAGCACGGCCACCCGCGCAACCTACCGTCCGCGCAGGGTCCGCCCGATGAGGCCCGCGAGCGCGGCGACGAACACCACGTCGAAGCTGACCTGGACGGTGGTCAGGGCGCGGGCCAGCTGCCCGACCGAGTGGATGTCGCCGTACCCGACCGTGGTCGTGGTGGTCGCCGAGAAGTACAGCGCGTCCAGCCGGGTGTGGATCCCGTCCATCTGCTTCGGGCTGTGGATCGCCATCGTGTAGTAGGCGAGCGCGAAGGTGACCATCGCCACCTCGACCAGCGCCACCAGGTGCACGACGGTGATGTGCTGGTCGTCGCCCGACGACAGCCGCTTGGCCTCGCGGATGATCACCGCCGCGACCATCGAGACACCGATCGAGGGTCAGCAGGACGGAGACCGCGAGGTGCACGTTCGCCCCCGCGGGCCGCACCGGGATCGCGAAGTACAGCAGCAGGATGCCCGGCAGGGGCGCGACGCCGGTCAACCAGGCGGGGAGGTGGGGTCGGCCTTCGGTCCGTCACGTCGTCTCCCGTTCGGCTGGGTATCGCTCCGGGTTGGCCACCGCGACGACGTCGCCGATCACCACGATCGCGGGCGGGCGGACCTGCTCGCGGGCCATGTCCTCGGTGACCGATCCCAGCGTGCTCAGCAGAGTACGCTCGCCGGGCATCGTGCCCTCGGAGACGATCGCCAGCGGGGTGCGGGCGCTCGCGGCCGCCGGCGACCAGCCGGGCCGCGATCACCGGGAGGTTCTGCACCGCCATCAGCAGCACGACCGTGCCGCGCAACCGGGCGACGGCGTCCCACTCGACCAGCGAGTCGGCGTGGTCGGGCGGCAGGTGTCCCGGAGATCACCGTGAACTCGTGGGCGACGCCGCGGTGCGTGACCGGGATGCCGGCCACCGCGGGCACCGAGATGGCGCTGGTGAGCCCGGGGATCACGGTCCACGGGACGCCGGCCTCCTGGCAGGCGAGCGCCTCCTCGTAGCCCCGGCCGTAGACGAACGAGTCACCGCCCTTGAAGCGCACCACGCGCTTGCCGGCGAGCGCCCGGTCGACGATCACCCGGTTGATCTCCTCCTGGGCCGCCGACCGGCCGCGGGGCAGCTTGGTGACGTCGATGAGCTCGACGTCGGGCGACAGCTCGTCGAGCAGCTCGCGGGGCGCGAGCCGGTCGGTGACCACCACGTCGGCCTCGCTCAGCGCGCGGCGGGCCGCGACCGTCACCAGCTCGGGGTCGCCGGGCCCGCCGCCGACGAGCACCACCCCGGGGGTGCGGTCGTCGTCGTGCGGCGCGGCGATCTTGCCGTCGCGCAGCGCGGCCACGATGCCGTCGCGGATCGCGGCGGACTTGCGGGGCTCCCGGTTCGCCGAGCACGGCCACGGTGACCCCGGCGTGCCGGCCGACGGCCGGGGTCCAGGCGGTGGCCCGGGTGGCGTCGTCGGCGCGCACGCAGAAGATCCGCTGGGCCTCGCACTCCGCGCTGACCCGCTCGTTGACGGCCTCGTCGTCGGTGGCGGCGATGACGTACCACGCCTCGGCGGTGTCGCCGTCGGTGAAGCCGCGCTCGTGCCAGGTGATCTCCCCGGCCCCGGCCAGGCCCTCGACCGCGGGCGTGGTGACCGGGGAGACCACGACGACGTCGGCGCCGGAGGCGATCAGCCGCGGGATCCGGCGCTGGGCGACGTGGCCGCCGCCGACCACCAGCACCCGGCGGCCCCGCAGCCGCAGCCCCGAGGGGTACGGCGGGAAGTCGTCGTTCACGCGGGCTCCTCCCCCGCGTCCTTGCGGGCCACCCCGGCGGAGTCGAACGTCGCCATCTCGCGCAGCAGCGCGCCGGCGGACTCCACGATCGGGAAGGACAGCACCGCCCCGGTGCCCTCGCCCAGCCGCAGGTCGAGGTCCACCAGCGGGCGCAGGCCGAGGTGCTCCAGGGCGACCGCGTGGCCGGGCTCGACGCTGCGGTGGCCGGCGAAGCAGTGCCCGACGGCCGCCGGGCGCCAGCGCCTGCGCGACCAGCGCGGCGGCCCCGGCGATCACGCCGTCGAGGATCACCGGGACCCGCAGTGCGGCGGCGCCGAGCACGAAGCCCGCGATCCCGGCGTGCTCGAAGCCGCCGAGCGAGGCGAGCGTCTCGACCGGGTCGCCGGTGACCGGTCGCTCGAGCAGCGCCGAGGAGACCACCTCCACCTTGCGGCCCAGGGTCGGGTCGTCGACGCCGGTGCCCCGACCGGTCACCAGGGCCGGGTCGGACCCGGTGAAGGCCGCGACCAGCGCGGCGGACGGCGTGGTGTTCGCGATGCCCATGTCGCCGGTGAGCAGGCAGTCGTAGCCCTCCGCGACCAGCCGGTGGGCGACCTCGGCGCCGGCCAGCAGCGCCTGCACGGCCTCGTCGCGGCTCATCGCCGGGCCGGTCGCCAGGTCCGACGTACCCCGGCGGACCTTGTGGTCGAACAGGTCCGGGCCGGGTGCCAGGTCGGCGGCGACCCCCATGTCCACGACGAACACGTCCGCGCCGACCTGCCGCGCCAGCACGTTGACCGCGGCACCCCCGGCGCGGAAGTTCGCGATCATGGAGGCGGTGACCTCCTGCGGCCACGGCGTCACGCCCTGCGCGTGCACGCCGTGGTCGCCGGCGAAGACCGCCACCACCGGGCGGGCCAGCGCCGCCGGCGGACAGGTGCGCTGGATCCCGCAGAGCCGGACCGACGCCTCCTCGAGGGCGCCGAGCGACCCGGCCGGCTTGGTCAGCTGCGCCTGGCGGTCGCGGGCATCGGTCATCGCCTCCTCGTCGAGCGGCTCGATCGCGGACAGCACCTCGGACAGGCGGGGGTCGGTCATGCCGGCCATTCTCCCCGTGCCGGCCGCCACTCCCCGGACGGGCCCGCTGGGCGGGACCCCGCGCTATGTTCGGCGATGTCCCGACCGTGCCCGCGTGAAGGAGAACCGATGAGCCTCGACCGTCCCGTCAGCCCCGACCCCTACGAGCTGCTCCCGTCCGTGCCGTCGTTCACGGTCACCAGCGACGACGTCGCCGACGGCCGACCCCTCAAGGACGACCAGGTCGCCGATGCCGGCAACACCTCGCCGCAGCTGAGCTGGTCCGGCGCCCCGGAGGGCACCAAGAGCTTCACCGTCACCTGCTTCGACCCGGACGCCCCGACCCCGTCGGGCTTCTGGCACTGGGTGCTCGTGGACCTGCCCGCGGACGTCACCAGCCTCGACGCCGGCGCCGGTGCCGAGGGCGCCGACCTGCCCGGCGGGGCGTTCATGTGCCGCAACGACGGCGGCAGCAACGCCTTCATGGGGGCCGCCCCGCCCGCCGGCGACCAGGTGCACCGCTACTACTTCGTCGTGCACGCGGTGACCGAGGAGACCCTCGGCGTGGACGCCGACGCCTCCCCCGCCGTCGTGTCGTTCAACCTGGCGTTCAAGACCGCCGGGCGCGCCCTCCTGAAGGGGACCTACCAGCACTGAGCCGCCGCATCCCTCGCGTACAGTGAGCGACCCGCCTCGCGCGGACGACCAGGGGGAAGCCGTGCTGTACGTCGCCGTCGCGCTGAGCTCGTTCCGGCGCTACTCGACCTACACCGCGGCGACCCTGGCCGGCATCTTCACCAACTCGGTGTTCGGCGTGATCATCTCCTTCTCCTACATCGCGGTGTGGAAGGAGAACCCGCGCGCCGGCGGGTACGACGTCACCGACGCGCTCACCTACTGCTGGCTGGCCCAGGCGATGATCATGACGATCGCGATCTGGGGCGGCGGCACGACCGACGACGTGGCGGAGCGGATCCGCACCGGCGACGTGGCGATCGACCTCTACCGGCCGGTGAGCTTCCTCGGCTGGTTCCTGGCCGGTGACCTCGGCCGGGCGGCGTACCACCTGCTCACCCGGGGGGTGGCCCCGACGGTCGTCGGCGCGCTCCTGTTCGACCTGCACTTCCCCACCTCGCCGCTGACCTACCTCGCCTTCCTGGTCTCGGTGACGCTGGGCGTCGTGGTGAGCTTCGCGATCCGGATGCTGGTCGCGTCCAGTGCGTTCTGGCTGCTCGACCAGACCGGGCTGCTGACGCTCTCGTCGGTCTTCGCGATGTTCTTCTCCGGCCTCGTGGTCCCGCTGGTGCTGTTCCCCGAGCCGTTCCGCAGCGTGGTCCTGGCCCTGCCCTGGTCGGCGTTCGTCCAGGTCCCGATCGACATCTGGCTCGGGCAGCGGCAGGGCGCCGGCGTGCTCGGCGGCCTCGCGTTCCAGGCCGGCTGGGGTGCGGTGCTGCTGCTCGGCGTGCGCCGGCCTGCTCCGGCTCGCCGAGCGCCGGGTGGTGGTCCAGGGTGGCTGACCGGGTGGCGCGGATCGCGTGGGACGCTGCGGGCGTTCACGATCCTGGCCGGCGATGTGGGTCCGCGTCGGGTGGAGCTACCGCACGTCGTTCGTGGTGCTCACCGTCTCCAGCCTGCGTGATCACCGGCGTCGACTTCGTCGCGATCGTGATCATGTTCGCCAACGTCGACGCGCTCGGCGGCTTCGGGCTGGGCCAGATCGGCTTCCTGTACGGCGCCACCGCGGTCTGCCTCGGGCTCGCGGACCTGGCGGTCGGCAACGTCGAGCGGCTGGGCCGGCGGGTCCGGCTCGGCACCTTCGACGCGATGATGGTCCGGCCGGTCGGCGTGTTCGCGCAGATGTGCGCCGACGAGTTCGCGTTCCGCCGGCTCGGCCGGATCGCCCAGGGCGCGCGGTGCTGGCCTGGTCGCTGAGCGTCGTGCGACGTCGACTGGAGCCCGGCGCGGCTGGCGATGCTGGTGTCGATGCTGGTGTGCGGCGCGGCGATCTTCCTGGGCCTGTTCGTGCTCGGCGCGACGTTCCAGTTCGTCAGCGGCGACGCCTCGGAGGTCGCCAACGCGTTCACCTACGGCGGCAACACGATGACCCAGTACCCGCTCACGATCTACCCGACCGAGGTGGTCAAGGCGCTGACCTTCCTGGTGCCGGTGGCGTTCGTGAACTGGTACCCCGCGCTGTTCATCCTCGACGTCCCCGACCCGTTCGGGCTGCCGGACCGGCTGCGCTTCGCCGCGCCGGTGGCCGCCCTCGTCCTGTGCACCCTGGCCGCCCTCGCGTGGCGGACCGGCGTGCGCCACTACCGATCCACCGGGAGCTGATGTGCTGATCGAGGTCGAGGACCTGAGCCGGGACTTCACCGTGCGCCGCCGGGTCGGCCGCCTGCGTCGTACGACGGAGGTGGTGCAGGCCGTGCGCGACCTGTCGTTCACCGTCGGAGCGCGGCGAGATGGTCGGCTACATCGGGCCGAACGGCGCCGGGAAGTCCACGACCATCAAGATGCTCACCGGCATCCTCGTGCCCACCTCCGGGCGGCTCAGCGTCGCGGGCATCGACCCGTCGCGCAACCGGGTCGAGCTGACCCGCCGGATCGGGGTGGTCTTCGGCCAGCGCACGACGCTGTGGTGGGACCTGCCGCTGCGCGACTCCTTCGACCTGCTGCGCCGGATCTACCGCGTCGACCCGGCCCGGCACCGCCGCAACCTCGCGGAGTTCACCGAGCTGCTCGACCTCGGCGACCTGCTCGACACCCCCGTGCGCCAGCTGTCGCTCGGGCAGCGGATGCGCGGCGACATCGCGGCGGCGCTGCTGCACGACCCGGAGATCCTGTACCTCGACGAGCCCACGATCGGCCTCGACGTGGTCAGCAAGGGCCGGCTGCGGGAGTTCCTGCGCCGGGTCAACGCCGAGCGGCAGGTGACCCTGCTGCTGACCACGCACGACCTCCAGGACATCGAGCAGCTCTGCCGGCGGGTGATGGTGATCGACCACGGCTCGCTGGTGTACGACGGGACGCTGGCCGGCCTGCACGAGCAGGGCGCCTCGACCCGCACGCTGGTCGTCGACCTCGTGGACGAGGCTCCCGCGATCGACGTACCGGGGGCGGTCGGTGGTCAAGGTCGAGGGCCCGCGGCAGTGGCTGTGCTTCCCGGCGGGGGCGAGCGCGGCGCCGGTGGTGGCGGCGGTGGCGGCGGCCTACGACGTGGCCGACCTGTCCATCCAGGAGCCGGACATCGAGGCGGTCATCCGGCAGATCTACCAGCGCGGCCTGACCCGAGTTTTCTTGACTCACTCCAGAAACGGTGGTTGAGTCGGACGGATGCACACAGACCCGGCCACCGACCCCGCCCAGTCCCTGCGCGAGCACGGCCTGCGGGTGACCAAGCAGCGGGTCTCGGTGATGTCCGCGCTGGCGGCCGCGCCGCACTCCGGTGCCGACGCGGTCATCGGAGCGGTCCGTGCCGACGTCGGCCAGGTGTCGACGCAGGCCGTCTACGACGTGCTCAACACGCTCACCGGCCGCGGCATCGTCCGGCGCATCCAGCCGGCCGGCTCGTCGGCCCGCTACGAGCTCCGCGTCGGCGACAACCACCACCACCTGGTCTGCCGCGGCTGCGGCGCCGTCGTGGACGTCGACTGCGCGACCGGGTCGGCTCCCTGCCTGGACCCCGCCGACCTCGACCGGCACGCGCCGGGCTTCGTGGTCGACGAGGCCGAGGTGACGTTCTGGGGACTCTGCGACACATGCTCCACCCGGTCGACGGGCACCTGAGGCCGCCGCACGACCGTCGCACGACGCGACCAGCAGCACAACCTGGAGGAGACCATGACCGACATCGAGGCCCGACCCAACGGTGGATCGACCACCGAGTCCGGCGCACCGGCACCCAGCGACCGCAACTCGCTGACGCTGGGCGACACCGGCCCGATCCTGCTGCACGACCACCACTTCATCAACCAGATGGCGCACTTCAACCGGGAGCGCGTCCCGGAGCGCAACGTGCACGCCAAGGGCTCCGGCGCCTTCGGCACCTTCGAGACCACCGGGACGTGTCGCAGTACACCAAGGCGGCGCTGTTCCAGCCCGGCGTGAAGACCGACATGCTGGCCCGGTTCTCCACGGTGGCCGGCGAGCAGGGCAGCCCCGACACGTGGCGCGACCCCCGCGGCTTCGCGCTGAAGTTCTACACGACCGAGGGCAACTGGGACCTCGTCGGCAACAACACCCCGGTGTTCTTCGTCCGCGACACGATGAAGTTCCCGCACTTCATCCGCTCGCAGAAGCGCCGCGGCGGCACCGGCCTGCGCGACAACGACATGCAGTGGGACTTCTGGACCCACAACCCCGAGTCGGCCCACCAGGTCACCTACCTGATGGGTGACCGCGGCATCCCGGCCTCGTGGCGGGAGATGAACGGCTACGGCTCGCACACCTACATGTGGATCAACGCCGCCGGCGAGAAGTCCTGGGTGAAGTTCCACTTCAAGTCCGACCAGGGCGTGCACAACCTGACCCAGGAGGCCGCGAACAAGATCGCCGGCGAGGACTCCGACTTCCACCGCCGCGACCTGCACGAGGCCATCGAGAACGGCGACTTCCCGTCCTGGACCCTGCAGGTGCAGGTGATGCCCTACGAGGACGCGAAGACCTACCGGTTCAACCCGTTCGACCTGACCAAGGTGTGGCCGCACGGCGACTACCCGCTGATCAAGGTCGGCACGATGACGCTGGACAAGAACCCGGACAACTTCTTCGCCCAGATCGAGCAGGCCGCCTTCGAGCCGAGCGCGATCGTCCCGGGCATCGGGTTCAGCCCCGACAAGATGCTGCTCGGCCGGGTGTTCGCCTACGCCGACACGCACCGCTACCGCATCGGCCCGAACTACCACCAGCTGCCGGTCAACCGGAACCGGGTGAAGGACGCGAACACCTACACGTTCGACGGCCCGATGGCCTACGAGCACTCGGGCGACGAGCCGGTCTACGCGCCGAACTCCTACGGCCGCGGCTACTCCGACCTCACCGGTGGGGTCGAGGACAGCTGGGAGGCCGACGGCGAGATGGTGCGCGAGGCCTACGCCCTGCGCGCCGACGACGACGACTTCGGCCAGGCCGGGACCCTGGTCCGCGAGGTCTGGGACGACGCCCAGCGCGAGCGCTTCGTCGGCAACGTCGCCGGTCACATCCTCGGCGGCGTGAAGCCCGAGACCCTGCCCCGCGTCTTCGAGTACTGGAAGAACGTGGACGCGGACACCGGCAAGCGCATCGAGGAGGCCGTGCTCGCCGGGCAACGACGAGAAGGCGCCGGCCCCCGGCCCGACCGACCGCGAAGGCGTCATCTGACCCACGCATCGCGTGACGACGGCCCGGCTCCCCGCGCGGGGGCCGGGCCGTCGGCGTCCCGCTGGACCCGTACGGCAGGATGTCGACGTGAGTCACGAGCGCACCGTCGACGTCCTGGGCCAGCCCTACCGCGCCGAGACCCTCGAGCTGGCCGACGACGACGAGGGTGCGGTCGTCGCGACCCTCGTGCACCGGCCCTCGCGCGGGCCGCGCGGCAAGGCGGTCCTGCACGTGCACGGCTTCGCCGACTACTTCTTCCAGACCCCGGCCGCCGACTACTGGGTGGCCCGCGGCTACGACTTCTACGCCCTCGACCTGCGCAAGTACGGCCGCTCGCTGCGCGAGCACCAGACGCCGAACTTCGTGACCGACCTGAGCGCCTACTACGAGGAGCTCGACGAGGCCTACCGGCTGATCACCGAGCGCGACGGCCACGACCACGTCGTCGTCACCGCGCACTCGACCGGCGGCCTGGTCACCCCGCTGTGGGTGCACGACCGCGCGCCGGACGTGGCGGCGCTGGTGCTCAACTCCCCCTGGCTCGACCTGCAGGGCAGCCTGCTGCTGCGCACCGCCGGCACCAAGGCGATCGACCAGATCGGCGCGCGCCGGCCCTACCTCGACGATCCCCCGCGACGTGTCCGGCTTCTACGCCCGCAGCCTGCACCACGACGCACGACGGCGAGTGGGACTTCGACCTGGCCTGGAAGCCGCTCGAGTCCTGGCCGGTGTACGCCGGCTGGCTGCGCGCCGTACGCCGGGGGCACGCGCGGGCGCACCGGGGGCTCGACGTCACGGCGCCGGTGCTGGTGCTCACGTCCGCGAGCAGCGGGCACCCCAAGGAGTACGACGAGTCGTGCTCGCGCACCGACATCGTGCTCGACGTCGAGCTGATCCGGAAGTGGGCCCACAAGCTCGCCGACCACGTGACGCTGGTCCGCGTGGAGGGCGCGCTGCACGACGTCACGCTGTCCGCGGAGCCGGTCCGGACCCGGGTGTTCGAGGAGATCACCCGCTGGATGGACGCCTACGTCGGCCTGAGAAACCCGCGGTGCCGGAGTGTCGGAGGTCGGCGGCTAGGTTGCCGGCATGACGCTCTCGACCTTCGACTGCGATCGCCGCGATCACCGTGCACAGCGCCGGGTTCGCCGACGCCACCCGCGACCACCTCGACGCCCGGGTCGAGCACTGTCCCGGCTGGTCGGTGGCCGACCTGGTCTGGCACCTCACCGAGGTGCACTGGTTCTGGGGCACGATCGTGGAGGAGCGGCTCGACGCGCCGCCGGCGCGAGTCCCGGCGCCCGGCGCCGGTGCGCCGACGACGAGCTGGTCGACGCCTTCGTGACCGGGGCCGCCCGCCTCGTCGAGGTGCTCCGCGAGGCCGACCAGGCCGCCTTCTGCTGGACCTGGGCCGGCTGGCAGCAGGACGTCGCCTTCGTGACCCGCCACCAGGTCCAGGAGGCGGCGGTGCACCACTGGGACGCCGTGCACGCCGCCGGTGACGCGCTGGTCATCGACCCGGCGGTCGCCGCCGACTCCGTCGACGAGTTCCTGGCCTTCTCGGTCGCGTCCGAGGACGACCCCGACGACCCGCCGGAGCCCGCGCTGGACGGCGCGTTCACCCTCCGCGCCACGGACACCGGGCGACGCCTGGACGCTGTCCGACGGGTCCCGGCCCGGCACGGCGCACGTCGACCGCGGCGGCACGCGCCGGCGTGCCGGTCGTCGAGGCGCCGCGCCGCGGACCTGCTGCTCTGGCTCTACGGCCGGGTCGAGCTCGACACGTCCGCCGTCCCCGACGACCTGCTCGCCCGCTTCCGGGCGCTCTGCTTCACCGACTGACCCGGCCGCGGCGGGTCAGCTGGCGATCAGGAACTGGGTCAGGGCCACGACGCCCGACCACCACGATGAACGCCGCGCAGCGCCCACGCCGGCAGCCGCCGCCCGACGGTCGCGCCGATCTGGCCGCCGATCACCGAGCCCACGGCGATCAGGCCCGCGACGGTCCAGTTCATGTCGGCCACGAAGATGAACAGGATCGCGGCCACCAGGTTGACCAGCAGGGCGAGCACGTTCTTGGTGGCGTTGTTGCGCTGCATCGTCTCGGTGAGGCCGACGCCGAGGATCGCCATCAGCAGCACGCCCTGCGCGGCGCCGAAGTAGCCGCCGTACACCCCGGCGCCGTACACCAGCAGCCACACCCAGAGCGCGCCGTGCTCGGGCCGCTCGACGCCGCGCGAGGCGGCCCGGGCGGCCACCCGCCGGCTGATCATCGGCTGGAGCACCACCAGCACGCAGCCGAGCGCGATCAGCACCGGCACGATCGCCTGGAAGGCGTCGGCCGGGCAGCACCAGCAGCAGCACGGCCCCGGTGACGCCGCCGAGCACGGACGCGGAGCCGAGCCGGACCAGCCGCTGGCGCTGGCCGGCCAGCTCGCGGCGGTAGCCGATCGCCCCGGACAGCGAGCCCGGCACCAGGCCGAGGGTGTTGGACACGTTGGCGGTCACCGGGGGGATCCCGATCGCGAGAAGGGTCGGGAACGTGATCAACGTTCCCGACCCCACCACGGTGTTGATGGTGCCGGCGGCCATCCCCGCGAAGAAGATCGCCGTCATCTCCAGGGGGCTCACTGGGCGGTGGGCTCCCCGGGGTCCGGCTCGGCCGTGGGCGTGGCCGGGGGCATGGGCGTGCGCAGGTTGCTCGACGCCTCGGCGGCGGCGATGGCGGCGGCCACCTCCGCGTGGGTGGTCTCCAGGGCGGCGTCCATCGGCACGTCGGGCTCGGCCGGGCCCATGTCCACGCGGGTGCACCGGACCGTCGACCTTGTCGGGGATGCCGGACAGCGAGTTCATCGTGGAGCCGAGACCCTCGAGCGCCTTGCCGATCTCGCTGGGCACGATCCACACCTTGTTGGCGCTGCCCTCGGCGATCTTCGGCATCATCTGGAGGTACTGGTAGGCCAGCAGGGACTGGTCCGGGCGCCCGTCGTGGATCGCCTGGAAGACCGTCTGGATGGCCTGCCCCTCACCCTGCGCCTTGAGGATCCGCGACTCCCGGTCGGCCTGCGCGCGCAGGATCAGCGACTCGCGGTCACCCTCGGCGTTCAGGATCGCGGCCTGCTTGCCACCCTCGGCGGTGAGGATCGCGGACTGCCGCTGGCCCTCGGCGGTGAGGATCGCCGCGCGCTTGTCGCGGTCGGCGCGCATCTGCTTCTCCATCGAGTCCTTGATCGACGGCGGCGGGTCGATGCCCTTGAGCTCCACCCGGTTGACCCGGATGCCCCACTTGCCGGTGGCCTCGTCGAGCACGCCGCGCAGCCGGTTGTTGATCTCGTCGCGGCTGGTCAGCGCCTGCTCGAGGTCCATGCCGCCGACGATGTTGCGCAGCGTGGTCATCGTCAGCTGCTCGACGGCCTGGATGTAGTTGGCGATCTCGTACGTCGCGGCGACCGGGTCGGTGACCTGGAAGTAGATGACGGTGTCGATGGAGACCACCAGGTTGTCCTCGGTGATCACCGGCTGCGGCGGGAACGAGACCACCTGCTCGCGCAGGTCGATCATGTAGCGCACCTTGTCGACGAACGGCACGACGATGTTCAGCCCGGCCGGCAGGCTCGCCTTGTACTTGCCGAACCGCTCGACGATCCCGGCGCGGGCCTGCGGGACGATGCGGATGGTCTTGGCCAGGACCGCGACGGCGAACGCCACGATCAGCACGAACAGCACCAGTAGGTACATCGGTGCCCCCTCTCTGTTCTTCGGTGGTCCAGCGTGGACGGTGGTCCCGGTCGGCCTAGCCGAGCTCGGGGACGTGGTGCACGAGCGCGGTGGCGCCCTTGATCTGGAAGATGTCGACCTTGCGCGCCGACCGGGATGACCTGGTCCTCGTCGTACGGGCGGGCCGTCCAGATCTCGCCGCCGACCCGGATCTGGCCGGCCTGGCTGGAGATCTCCTCGACCACGAGGCCCTGCCTGCCGACCAGCGCGTCGTGCCCGAGGACGAGGGTCGGGCCGGTGTGCAGCCGCTTGACCACGCTGGGGCGCACCACGCCGAGGACGGCGACGGAGGCGACCACCGCGGCCGACCACCTGCACCCACAGGTCGACCCCGGTCAGCGACACCACCATGCCGACGATCGCGCCGGCGGCGAGCATCAGCAGGATCAGGTCGAGGCTGAACAGCTCGAGCACGCCGAGGGCGACGGCCAGGCCGAGCCAGGCCGCCCACGCGTCGAACCCGTCCGGGAGGTTCATGCTGTCCAGCCTAGCCGTCAGGGGTTCAGGTGCCGGGCACGTCGACGCGCCGCCCAGCGGCCGTCCTCGTGGCGCAACGTCATCGGCATCCCGAACGTCGTCGAGACGATCTCCTCGGTCAGCACGTGCTCCAGCGGACCGGCCGCGACGACCTTGCCCTCGCGCAGCAGCAGCGCGTGCGTGAAGCCCGGGCGGGATCTCCTCGACGTGGTGGGACACCAGCACCGTCGCCGGCGACATCAGGTCCATCGCGAGCACCGACAGGGTGGAGACCAGGTCCTCGCGGCCGCCCAGGTCGAGTCCGGCCGCCGGCTCGTCGAGCAGCAGCAGCTCGGGGTCGGTCATCAGCGCCCGGGCGATCTGCACGCGCTTGCGCTCGCCCTCGGACAGGGTCCCGAACGTGCGGTCGGTCAGCCGGCCGGCGCCGACCTCGGTGAGCAGCTCCTCGGCGCGGGCGTGGTCGAGGTCGTCGTAGTGCTCGCGCCAGCGCCCGAGCACGCCGTACGAGGCGGAGACCACCACGTCGTGCACGCGCTCCTCGCGGGGGATCCGCTCGGCGAGCGCGGCGCTGGTCAGCCCGATCCGCGGCCGCAGCTCGAACACGTCGACGGTGCCGAGCACCTCGCCCAGGATCCCGGCGACGCCGGAGGTCGGGTGGATCTGCGCGGAGGCGACCTGGAGCAGCGTGGTCTTGCCGGCGCCGTTGGGTCCGAGCACCACCCAGCGCTCGTCCTCCTCGACGGTCCAGTCGATCCCTTCGATCAACGTGGCCTGCCCGCGACGCACGGTGACGTCGGCCAGCTCGAGAACGGCGTCCATGTGGTGCGGGGTCTCCCTCGTGCGTCGACGGCTTCGTGCCGGGCCCAACCTATACGGAACACCACCGCCCAGGGCGCGGCGACCGGCCGTCAGCCGGCTGCGTAACCTCGTCGCGTGAGCTCTCCACCCCTTCCCTGACTCGGCGCGGTTCGCGCTGTGGTTCTCGGCGTGGGCCGCCGGCGCGACCAGCCTGGACGACACCCGCGACGCGATCGTCGGCGACGACGCGGCCCACGACGTGGTGGGGCTCCCCGGGTCGGACGGGCCCCAGCCGCTGATCGTCGCGCTCGGCCGGCTGCGCAGCCACGGGGCGACGGGTGCCGGGATCGCGCTCCCCGTCCCCGGCGACCCGCTCGGCCTGGCCGGCCCGAGCGCCTTCAACCTCGAGGTCGTCGAGGTCGGCGAGGGGGTCGTGCTCGACGGTGCGGACCTCGGCCTGGTGCCGCACCGGGCCGGTGCCGGCGTCGTGTGGAGCTGCCACCCCGCCGTGTCGCGCCGCCAGGTCCCCGACCCGTCCGAGGCCGACCAGTCGCTGCGCCAGACCCTCGTGCGGACGACGGACGTGCTCGCCGACCTCGACGTGGCCCGCTGGCGTCCCGAGGTCGCCGACGAGCTGATGGCCCTGCGGCAGGCCGCCGACTTCGTGTTCCCGCACGGCATGGCGCCCCGCGCCGTACGCCTGGCCGCGCTCGCCACCCGCTGCCGCACGATCGTCGACCTCGCGCTCGAGGACGACGGCGGCAGCATCACCGCGGCCGAGGCGGACGCCCGCCGGCAGGCCCTCGCGCCGCTGGACCACGCTGCGAGACGGGGCCTGGTGGCCGCCTGCTCGTTCCCCTGGGACCGTTAGCCTCGGCGCGCGACATGGACGACGACCCGAAGACCCTGCTCATCACGCTGACCGGCAAGGACCGGCCGGGCGTCACCTCGACGGTCTTCTCGACGCTGGCCGCGTTCGGCGTCGACGTCCTCGACATCGAGCAGATCCTGCTGCGCCGCCGGCTGGTGCTCGGCGCCCTGGTCACCGTGCCGCGCGACTGGAAGGCGCTGCGCAGCGCGCTGGAGCGGGTCGCCGACGACCTCGGCATGCAGGTCGACGTCGACCGCGGCACCGGCGACAACCGCAGCCGTCCCGAGGGCCGCAGCCACGTCACCGTGCTCGGCATGCCGCTCAAGCCCGCGGCCGTCGCCGCGATCGCCGGCCGGATCGCCGACACCGGGCGCGAACATCGACCGGATCGAGCGGATGGCGCGCTACCCGGTCACCGCGATCGAGCTGCACGTCTCCGGCGCCGACCCGCGACCGGCTGCGCGTGACGCTCGCCGAGGAGGCCGCCCGCGCAGTCGGTCGACGTCGCCGTCCAGCCGGCCACCCTGCTGCGGCACGGGATGCGGCTGGTCGTGATGGACGTCGACTCGACGCTGGTCCAGGGCGAGGTCATCGAGATGCTGGCCGCGCACGCCGGCTGCCTCGACGAGGTCACGGCGGTCACCGACCGGGCGATGCGCGGCGACCTGGACTTCGAGGAGTCGCTGCGCGCCCGGGTCAAGCTGCTCGCCGGTCTGGACGCCTCCGCCCTCGACCGGGTGTACGACGACCTCGAGCTCGCGCCGGGCGCCCGGACGCTGGTGCGCACCCTCAAGCGGCTGGGCTACCGGTTCGCGATCGTGTCCGGCGGCTTCACCCAGGTCACCGACCGGATCGCCGCGGACCTCGGGATCGACTTCGCGGCCGCCAACGAGCTCGAGGTCGTCGACGGGCGGCTGACCGGGGGCATCGTCGGGCCGGTCGTGGACCGGGCCGGCAAGGCCGAGGCGCTGCGCCGGTTCGCCGCGGAGGCCGGCGTGGCCGAGGGCGCGACGGTCGCGATCGGCGACGGCGCCAACGACCTGGACATGCTGTCCGCCGCCGGGCTGGGCATCGCGTTCAACGCCAAGCCGGTCGTGCAGCGGGCCGCGGACACGGCGGTGAACGTGCCCTACCTCGACGCGATCATGTACCTGCTCGGCATCAGCCGCGAGGAGGTCGAGGCCGCCGACGCCCTCGACGGCCTCACCACCCCGAGCCTCCGCTCGCCCCGCTGAACCCGAGTCGGCCGCGCGGGCTCAGGGCCCTGGCCGATCGTGGAAGCCGACGACGCGGGCGGTCTCGGCGCCGAGGTCGGCCCACGGGACGCCGCACCTCGAGCAGCGGCGACCGCCCCGGGCGGGAAGCCGTGCAGCAGCTCGGAGACGGCAGCGGGGTCGCCCTCGCCGTCGTCGAGGAAGTGGCACAGGAACGCGGCGGTGGGGTTGTGGCCCACGAACATCACCGTCCCGGCGTCCGCCGGTGCGGCCCGCAGCGCCTCGAGGACCACGTCGGGGCTGCCGGTGAAGACCGCGTCGTCGAAGGAGACCTCGACGTCCGTGAAGCCGGCCGACCTCGACGACGGCGTCCCACGTCTGCCGGGTGCGCAGCGCGGAGGAGACCACGGCGTAGTCGGGAGCGACCCCGAGCTCGCGCAGGTGCGTCGCCCGCGGCCCTGCGCCCCGGCCAGTCCGCGGTCGGTCAGGGGGCGGGCGTGGTCGCTCGACGCGAAGGGCTCGGCCTTCGCGTGCCGCATCACGATCAAGCGCCGCCGGTCAGTCACGGGCCAACTCTGGCACCCCGTAGGCTGCGCTGCATGCCGAACGGTCCAGATGCCCGCGAAGCCGACATCGACAGACAGGACTCCCCCTCAGGACCCGGACCACTCATCGCCATCGGCGGTGCCGAGGACAAGCTCGGCCGCCGGACGGTGCTCAAGACCTTCGTCTCCCTCGCCGGCGGCGCCGACGCCAAGATCGCCGTCATCCCGACCGCGAGCTCGCTGGGACCCGAGGTCGTCGAGGTGTACGACGCCCTGTTCCGCAAGCTCGGCGCGGCCGACGTCGTCGCCGCACGGCCGGAGAGCCGCGAGGAGGCCGAGGACCCCGACGTCGTCGGCCTGCTCGACGACGTCACCGGCATCTTCATGACCGGCGGCAACCAGCTCAAGCTGTCCGCGATCGTCAACGGCACCGCGTTCGGCGAGGCCATCAAGGCCGCCCACGCCCGCGGGGTCGTCGTCGGCGGCACCAGCGCCGGCGCCAGCATCCAGTCCTCGCACATGGTCGCCTTCGGCACCGGCGGCTCGACCCCCAAGCAGCGGATGACCCAGCTCGCGGCCGGCCTCGGGCTGATCCGCGACGTGGTCATCGACCAGCACTTCGGGCAGCGCAACCGCTACGGCCGGCTGCTGATGCTCGTCGCCCAGAGCCCGGGCCTGCTCGGCATCGGCGTCGACGAGGACACCGGCGCCGTGATCACCGAGGAGGACGGCGCGGAGATCATGCGCGTCGTGGGCCGCGGCGTGGTGACCGTGTTCGACGGCCGCAACGTGGTGTCGAACGCGCACGAGGCCCGTCGTACCGCTCCCCTGCTCGCCTCCGGCGTCGTCCTGCACGTGCTGCCGGCCGGCTCGGTGTTCAACCTGACCGAGAAGACGCTGGTGCGCCAGGCGCCGGTCGTCGACCCCGGCGAGGCCGAGGAGCTCGCGGTTGCGGGACGCGACCTGAAACGGTTGGCTCGGGACATCGCCGCGGGCGACATCTCACCCACCGTGCTGCGGCGCCGCCGTGCCCGCCAGTCGGCCGAAGGAGATCACACATGAGCACCCCGTCCCCCGACCTGTCGATCCTCGAGACCCGCGTCTACCGCGGGGCGAACGTCTGGTCCTACGACAAGGCGATCCACCTCGTCGTGGACCTCGGGTCGCTCGAGGAGTTCCCGACCAACACGCTGGCGCGGGTTCACCGACAACCTGCTGCAGCTGCTGCCCGGCCTGCGGGAGCACTCCTGCTCGCGCGGCCGGCGCGGCGGCTTCGTGGAGCGGCTCAACGAGGGCACCTGGCTCGGCCACGTCGCCGAGCACGCCGCCCTGGCGCTGCAGCAGGAGGTCGGCCACGACATCCGGCGCGGCAAGACCCGCTCGGTCAAGGGCCAGAAGGGCCGCTACAACATCGTCTACGGGTACGTCGACGAGCAGGTCGGCATCGCGGCGGCCCGGCTCGCCGTACGCCTGGTGAACCACCTCGTCCAGGCCGACCCGGAGTTCGACTGGGACAAGGAGCGCGAGGCCTTCATCCTGCGCGCCGAGCGCACGTCGTTCGGCCCCTCGACGCAGGCGATCATCGACGAGGCCGTCTCCCGCGACATCCCCTGGATCCGGCTCAACCAGCACTCGCTGGTGCAGCTCGGCCAGGGCGTCCACCAGAAGCGGATCCGCGCGACGATGACGTCGGCCACCAGCGCCATCGCCGTCGACGTGGCCTCCGACAAGGACCTCACCACCCGGCTGCTCGGTGCCGCCGGCCTCCCGGTGCCCAAGCAGGAGTCCGTGCGCACCGCCGACCAGGCCGCCACCGTCGCGGAGCGGATCGGCTTCCCGGTCGTCGTCAAGCCGCTCGACGGCAACCACGGCCGGGGCGTCTGCCTGGACCTCAAGGACGCCGACGACGTCCGCGAGGCGTTCCCGATCGCCAAGGACCAGTCCCGTCGCGGCATCGTGATCGTGGAGTCCTACATCACCGGCCGCGACTACCGCTGCCTGATCATCGACGGCCGGCTCGCCGCGGTCGCCGAGCGGGTGCCCGCGCACGTGATCGGCGACGGCCAGACCAGCATCGAGGACCTCGTCGAGCTGACCAACGCGGACCCGCGCCGCGGCGTCGGCCACGAGAAGGTGCTCACCCGGATCAAGGTCGACGACGCCGCGGTCGCGCTGCTCGCCGACCAGGGCTACAAGCTCGGCGACGTGCCGCCCGCGGGCGAGACGGTCAAGCTCACCCTGACCGGCAACATGTCGACCGGCGGCATCTCGATCGACCGCACCTTCGAGGCGCACCCCGAGAACGTCGAGATCGCCGAGGAGGCCGCCCGGATGGTCGGCCTCGACATCGCCGGCATCGACTTCATCTGCCCCGACATCACCGAGCCGGTCCGCGAGACCGGCGGCGCGATCTGCGAGGTGAACGCCGCCCCGGGCTTCCGGATGCACACGCACCCGACCATCGGCGAGCCGCAGTTCATCTCCAAGCCCGTCGTGGACATGCTGTTCCCGCCCGGTGCCCCGAGCCGGATCCCGATCGTGGCCGTCACCGGCACCAACGGCAAGACGACGACCTCGCGGATGATCTCGCACATCTTCAAGGGCATGGGCCGCAAGGTCGGCATGACCTCGACCGACGGCGTCGTCATCGACGAGCGCCTGGTGATCCGCTCCGACGCGTCCGGGCCGAAGTCCGCCCGGATGGTGCTGCAGAACCCGCGCGTGGACTTCGGGGTCTTCGAGGTCGCCCGCGGCGGCATCCTGCGCGAGGGCCTCGGCTACGAGCGCAACGACGTCGCGGTGGTCCTCAACGTGCAGCCCGACCACCTCGGCCTGCGCGGCATCGACACCGTCGAGCAGCTCGCCGACGTCAAGGCGGTGATCGTCGAGGCGGTCCCGCGCGACGGCCACGCCGTGCTGAACGCCGACGACCCGCTGGTCCGCGCGATGCGCCGCAAGTGCTCCGGGCAGGTCGTCTGGTTCTCGATGTCCGAGCCCGGCTCGGAGGAGCGCGACATGATCGACGCGCACTGCCGCCGCGGCGGCAAGGCGCTGGTCCTCGAGCCCAGCGACCGCGGCGAGATGATCGTGGTCAAGCACGGTCGCCGCGAGATGCAGCTCGCCTGGACCCACCTGCTGCCCGCGACGTTCGGCGGCAAGGCCCGGATGAACGTGCAGAACGCCCTGGCCGCGGCTGCCGCGGCGTTCGCCGCCGGTGCACCGCTGCACGACATCCGGCAGGGCCTGCGGACCTTCTCCACGAGCTACTACCTCTCCCCCGGCCGGCTCAACGAGGTCGAGGTCAACGGCGTGCAGGTCATCGTCGACTACTGCCACAACGCCCCGGGCATGAAGGCGCTCGGCGACTTCGTGGACCGGGTCGGGGAGAGCATGGCGACCACCAGCGAGCTGGGCCGTCCGTCCCGGATCGGCGTGATCGCCACCGCCGGCGACCGGCGCGACGACGACATGCGCGAGCTCGGCGCCATCGCCGCCCAGCACTTCGACGTCGTGGTGGTCCGCGAGGACGTGTCGCTGCGCGGCCGCAAGCGTGGCGAGACCGCGGCGCTGGTCGCCGAGGGCGTCCGGTCCAGCCGGGAGGCGGGCGCGCGCTGCAAGCAGCTGGAGATCATCCTCGACGAGATCGAGGCGGTCCGGCACGCGATGTCGCGCGCCAACCCCGGCGACCTCGTGGTGGTCTGCGTCGACAAGCACCCCACGGTGATGGCCGAGCTGGAGAACTGGTCCAACCAGGCCCAGGCCGGCTCCGGGACGAGCGCCGACGGCCCGGTCGGCGACCCCGACTTCACCACGTGAACGTCGCCAGCGCCCCCGCCGGCAGCCGGTAGCCGAAGCTCCGGTCGCCGGTGTCGACCCGGACGTCCCGCGTGCTGCCGTCGTTGAAGACGACCAGCACGTGGGAGCCGTCCGGGTTCCGGAACGCGACGGTGTCCAGCCGCGACCCGGTCCGGGCCGTGGCGCCGATCACCCGCGCACCCGGGGTCACGAACCGCCCCAGGTGCCCGAACGCGTAGTACGTCGGGCCGGGCGTGACCGTGCCGGTGGCCGGGTCCACCGTGACCAGGCCGCGGCAGTCCTGGCAGCCGCCGTTGGTCGGCCCGCCCTGCGGGTCGAGGGCGAGGTTCCACTTCACCAGCCAGGCCGCACCGTTGCGGACCGCGCCGACGAGCATCGTGTGCGCCTCGTAGCGCAGCTCGCGCGCGAAGCCCTGCGACCAGGCTCCCCCGCTGCACTCGCTGACCGACGACCGCGAGTCCCGGGTGCCGGTCCCGCAGCTCGCGGAGCGCCGACACGTCCCCGCGGTAGCAGTGGAACGCGACGCCGTACACCGCCCGCCGGGTGGCCGGGTCGGAGAGCAGCGCGTCGGCGTCCGGCCAGCGGTCGAAGTTGTCGTCGAGCGCCCACAGGTGCAGCCGCAGGCCGGCCCGCTGCAGCGCCGGCGCGACGTGGTCGCGCAGCAGGGTGCGCTGCTGCTCGGTGTCCAGCGTCATCCCGGCGTACGACGGCGGCGAGTAGCTCGGCTCGTTCTGCACGGTCAGCCCGCGCACGGGGACGCCGGCGTCGAGGTAGGCGCGCGCCGCCCCGACCAGGTAGTCGGCGTAGGCACCGGCGTCCTCGGGGCGCAGCGACCCGCCGACCAGCGACCCGCTGGTCTTCATCGAGGCCGGCGCGCTCCACGGGCTGAGCACCACCGCCAGTGACGGGTCGAGCCGGGCGGCCTCCGTCAGCAGCGGCAGCACGTGGTCCTCGTCACGACCCGGGGTGAAGGAGAAGTCGCTGGTCGAGAAGTCGTTGCCGCCCAGCGGCTGGCGCAGCACGGAGAGCCCGATCCCCTGCCCTGGTTGGAAGATGTCGCGCATCACACGTGAGCGCACGTCGTCCGGCAACGTGTCGAGCAACACGGCCGAGGACCCCGTGATCGATGCGCCGACCCCGAAGAACTGCTGGTAGCGTCGTCCGTTCTCGACGACGATGTCGGGTTCGCCGGATCCTCCGGCGAAGGACGGGACCGGACCACGGTCGGACAGCTTCTGGCTGCCGGACGCCGTGGTGACCCAGGCCCGCACCTCAGGTGCGGAGCGGGACGCCCTCCCGGGTGGTCGACGTGCACGCGGCCACGAGACAGCACCAGACGACCGCCACGGCCAGCGCCGTACGACCGAGCCCGCTGCGGGCCGCGCCGCGACCACCTTCCCGAACGTCCATCGTGACCACCCTGCCAGAGGAGACCGAGTGACAGCCTTGACCGCACCACCCCTCGCCACTCCGGACGAGACCCCCGACCGACGACCACCTCGACCGTGCTGCTGGTCGACGACAGCCCCTTCGCCGACGAGGCCCGGGCGGCCCTCCGGGCCGCCGGCTTCGTCGTCGGGGCCCGCGTCCCGACGAGCACCCGATCGCGGCCTTCTCGCGGCTGCGCCCCGACGTCGTCGTCGCCTCCGTGGGCGGCGACGGCCCCGACGGGCTCGACCTGCTGCGGCGGCTGCGCGAGGCGCGTCCCGGCCGCACCGTCCCGGTGCTGCTGCTCACCAGCGGCGACGAGCACGAGGTGCTGACCGGGCTGGAGCTGGGCGCCGACGACTGCCTGCCGCCCGACCGTCTCCGGCGTCGAGCTCGCCGCCCGGGTGCGCTCCAAGACCGCGCGCCCCCCGGTGCCCGCCTCCCTCGTCAGCCGTGACCTGCGCACCGGCCTGCTCGCCGAGACCACCTTCGTCGACGAGGCCGGCCGCGAGCTCGAGCGCGGCCACCGCGCCCGCCGCAACGGCGGGCTCGGCGATCGTCGAGTTCCAGGAGATGCCGCGGCTGCTCGACCGCTTCGGTGGCGGCGCCGCGACCCAGATCGCGACCCAGGTCACCGAGCTGATCGCCGACTCCCCCGAGGCGCTGGAGCGGGCCGGCCTCGACCGCGACGGCCGGCTGCTCGTGCTGCTGCCGGAGTCCGGCCCCCAGGAGGTCGAGCGGCGGCTCGGCGCCCTGGCCCGCCGGATCGCCGCGACCCGGTTCGCCCTCGGCAACGAGGACGTCGTCCGGGTGACCCCGGTGACCGGGTGGTCCCCCTTCGCCGCCGCCTCCAGCGGCGAGCAGCTGCGCGACCGCGCCCTGACGGCCGTCCGCGTGGCCGGCGACCACCTCGACCTGCTGCCCGTCGAGTGGACCCCGGCCCTCGAGCCGGCCACCGACCTCGACCGTCGCGGGCCGGGCCGCATCCGCCGGTCCGCCGCCACCGTGGGCAACCGGCTGCGGCTGCCCGCCCAGTTCCTGCTCACGCTGGTCCTGGGCGTGGGCCTGCCGTTCCTGGCTACTTCGCCCTCGGCGCGATCGGCTGGGACGTCTCCGGGATCGCCTACTGGGTGGTGATGGCCGCGCTGCTGGTCACCGCCGGCGCGATCTGGCTCGAGGGGTTCTACGCCCTCGACCCGCAGCGGCCGCCGGACGAGCCCGGAGCCCCGCACCCCGGCGCGACGGCGGTGATCGCGGCGTACCTCCCCAACGAGGCCGCCACGATCGTCGACACCGTCGAGGCCTTCCAGCGGGTCGACTACCCCGGCCCGTTCCAGATCCTGGTCGCCTACAACACGCCGCACCCGATGGCCGTCGAGGACGAGCTGCGGGAGATGGCCCGCCGCGACCCGCGGATCCTGCCGCTCAAGGTCGAGAACAGCACCTCGAAGGCGCAGAACGTGAACGCGGCGATGAGCCACGTCACCGGTGAGTTCGTCGGCATGTTCGACGCCGACCACCACCCCGAGCCGGGCGCCTTCAAGCGCGCGTGGCGCTGGCTGTCCAACGGGTACGACGTCGTGCAGGGCCACTGCGTGATCCGCAACGGGGACGCGTCCCTGGTGGCCCGCACGGTCGCGGTCGAGTTCGAGTCGATCTACGCCGTCAGCCACCCCGGCCGCGCGGCGCTGCACGGCTTCGGCCTCTTCGGCGGCTCCAACGGCTACTGGCGCACCAGCCTGCTGGCCGAGACCCGGATGCACGGCTCGATGCTGACCGAGGACATCGACTCCACCCTGCGGGTGCTCGCCGCCGGCGCGAAGATCGCCTCCGACCCGGCCCTGATCTCCTACGAGCTCGCCCCGACCAACGTGACGTCGCTGTGGAAGCAGCGCGCCCGCTGGGCCCAGGGCTGGTTCCAGGTCTCCCGCAAGCACCTGCGGCTGACCATCGCCTCGCCGCACCTGAGCGTCCGCCAGAAGGGCGGGCTGGCGTTCCTGCTGGGCTGGCGCGAGATCTACCCCTGGCTGTCGCTGCAGATGTTCCCGGTGCTCGCCTACACGGCCTACCGCGACGGCGGGATCACCCAGCTGAACTGGCTGGCCCCCGCGCTGCTGCTGACCACGCTGTTCACGCTGGCCGTGGGCCCGGCGCAGACGCTGTTCGCCTGGCGGCTGGCCGTGCCCGAGATCCGGGAGCGCTCCTCCTGGTTCTGGAGCCACCTGCTGGTGTCCTCGCTGGTCTACACCGAGTGGAAGAACATCATCGGCCGGATCGCCCAGGTCAAGGAGCTGGTCGGGGAGGCCCAGTGGAACGTGACCCCGCGCTCCGCCGGCACGACCGACCGCACCACCGACACCGCACGCGACCACCAGGAGGTGAGCGCATGACCACGCTGAGCACCGACCGTCCCGCCGACGTCACCCCCACCGACTCCGCATCCGGCTCCGGCCCGCTCCGGTCCCCCGAGGGCGCACCGAGCCGCGGGCGCGCCCGTGAGCTCGAGGGCTACCGCGGGCTCGTGGGCCTGACCATCGTCGTCTTCCACGTCTTCCAGTACGCCGCCCAGAGCGGCCGCACGCTCAACCCGGTGCTGGGCGCCCTCGCCCGCTTCGAGACCGTCGACATCCTGTTCCTGATGTCGTCGTACCTGCTGACCCTGTCCTACGCCCGCGCGGCGCTGGACCGCACGCCGGCGCGCCCCGCCGGACAGTTCCTGTTCCGACGGGCGGTCCGGATCCTGCCGCTCTACTGGATCGGCGTCACCGTCGTGTGGGCGATCCGCAACCCCGCGCTCCCCGGCGACTGGCTCGACCTGGTCGAGCACCTGCTGTTCCTGCAGGTCTTCGACCGGGAGCGGATCTTCTACACCGTGGGCCCGACCTGGTCGATGAGCCTCGAGGTGATCTTCTACGGCGTCCTGGTGCTGCTCGGCCCGCTCGCGGTGCGCGCCTGCGCGCGGCATCGGCTCGCGCCGCCGCCGCGTGCAGCTGCTCGCCGACCGGGGCCGCCGTGCTGACCGTCGCGCCGTTCGTCTGGAACTCCGTGGCCTTCCTGGTCCTCGACATCCCGTTCGACAACTGGCCGGCGTACTTCGGCCCGCAGGCCCGCTTCGGTGCCTTCGGCGCCGGCATGCTGCTCGCCGTGGTCGCCGCCGCCCGCCAGGGCCGGCCGCTGTTCCCCGGCGCCGCCCCGGCCCTGGTCGCGCTGGCTCGGCGTGGGCGTCGTGCTCGGCGGAGCGCTGCTGTCGGACCCGGGCACCTGGGGCCAGGTCGTGTTCCACGACTTCGCCGCCGTCGGCTGGTTCCTGCTGATGGCCAGCACCGTGCTCGGCGCCCCCGGGCAGCTGTGGTCCCGGATGCTGTCCTGGCCCGGGATCACCTGGCTCGGCCTGATCAGCTACAGCACCTACATGTGGCACGAGCCGCTGATGATGCTGTTCCAGCACTGGGGCCTGATCGGCCGCGCCGACCAGGCGCTGCCGCTCACGGTGACCATCGTGCTGCTCGGCTCGGTCGCCGTCGGCTGGGTCAGCTTCCGGCTCATCGAGCAGCCGACCAGCAAGCTCCGGATGCTGCGCGACCGGGACGGCCGTCCCCGCGAGTACTACCCGGAGCTGGTCGGCCGGCCTCAGGCCTGAGCCGACGCCGCGCGCACCTTGTCGCGCAGCGTCTCGGGGGCGTCGATCGTGAAGCCCGTGGTCCGCCAGCCAGTCGTAGACGCCCTGGCGGTCCTCGTGGCACATCAGCGCGACGACGTCCCCGGGCCCGGCCTGCTCGACCAGCGCGGCCAGCCCTCGACCTCCGTGGGGTACGACGGGACGTCCTCGACGCCCGACCCGCGCGGCACCGGACCGGAACAGCGCGTCGAGCTCCTCGGTCGTGCGGCCGCGCAGGTACTTCTCCTTGTGCGCGACCACCACGACGTCGGCGTCGCGGGCGCCCATCTCCCCGAGCCGGTCGACGAGGTCGTCCTGCCGGTCCCCCACCGCGCCGAGGCCGAGCAGCAGCCGGGCGCCGGGCGACGTACGCCGTTCATGATCTCCAGCAGCGCCTCGAGGCCGGCCTCGTTGTGCGCGAGGTCGATCACCACGCTGACGTCGTCGCGGGAGAAGAAGTTCATCCGGCCCGGGTTGTGCGCCGGGTCGGGGCGGAACGACGTCAGCCCCTCGACCACGGCCTCGCGGGGCAGCCCGACCGCCAGCGCCGCCGACGCGGCACCGAGCGCGTTCTCGACGTTGAAGCGGGACAGCCCGGCCAGCGTCATCGGGATGTCGACGACCTCGACCAGCGGGTCGGCGTCGCTGTCGGGGTAGAGCACCGAGAGCCAGCCGTCGATGACGGTGGTCGCGCGGCCGCCGTCGCGACAGCGTCTCCCGGATCGCCGGGGAGTCGGGGTCGCGGGAGAACACCCACGGCTTCGCCTTGATCGACGTCCGCGTCGCGTAGACCCGCGGGTCGTCGGCGTTCAGCACCGCCCAGCCGTCGGGCCTTGGTGATCCGGGGCACGACGCCCTTGACCTCGGCGAGCTGGTCGAGGGTGTCGATGCCGTGCAGCCCGAGGTGGTCCGCGGAGACGTTGGTGAACACCGACACGTCGTTGTGGGTCAGCCCGATGCCCTTGAGCAGGATGCCGCCGCGGGCGGTCTCGGTGACCGCGAGCTGCACCTGCTTGTGGGCCAGCACCCGGCCGGCGCCCGAGGGGCCGGAGTAGTCGCCGGGCTCGACCAGCTCGCCGTCGACGTAGATGCCGTCGGTGCTCGACCAGCCGACGTGCAGGCCGTGCGTGCGGGCGATGTGCGCGACCATCCGCGACGTCGTGGTCTTGCCGTTGGTGCCGGTGACCGCGACGATCGGCACCCGCGGGCGCAGCGTGGTGGGCCCGGGGCCGGCGCTCGGAGGCGCGCACCGACTCGGCGGCGTGGCTGACCAGCTCCTCGAGGTCCGGGCTGAGCAGCGAGTCGAGCACCTCGGCGACGGCCCGGCCGAGCGCCTGGGCGCGGGTCCGGTTGCGCCAGGGGTACGCCACCACGATCTGGTGCACGTCGTTGGTCGGCCGGACCCGGACGCGCGAGCCGGGTGGTGCCGGCCTCCGCCGCGATCTGGCGCACCAGCCGCTCGATGGCCCGGGCCGCGAACCGCTGCCGGAACCCGCTGCCCGGCTCGCCGGGACGGGCCTTGCGCAGGCCGATCCGGGAGGCGAACCGCATGCGCCACCCACTCCTGCGCGTCGATCAGCTGGGTCAGGTCCAGGGTCAGCTTGATCGCGGCGCGCGGGAAGTAGAGGTTCGGTCCTTCGAGGACCCGGAGCTCGACGAGTGCGGAAGTCACCGCACGGACGCTACCGGAGCCGGTGCGCTCGGCTCACGCCCCCATCGCGTGGTAGCCGCCGTCGACGTGCACGATCTCGCCGGTGGTGGCCGGGAAGAAGTCGCTGAGCAGCGCGACGACCGCCTCGCGCGGTCGGCTCGGTGTCCTTCTCGTCCCAGCCCAGCGGCGACCGGTCGCTCCACATCGACTCGAGCTCCTCGAAGCCCGGGATCGCCTTCGCGGCCAGCGTCTTCAGCGGTCCGGCGGACACCAGGTTGACCCGGACGCCCTGCGGGCCGAGGTCGCGGGCCAGGTAGCGCGAGCAGGACTCCAGGCCGGCCTTGGCCACGCCCATCCAGTCGTACGCCGGCCAGGCGACCGTCGCGTCGAAGGTCATCCCGACCACCGAGCCGCCCGTCGCACATCAGCGGCAGGCAGGCGGTGCGACAGCGACATCAGGGAGTACGCCGAGACCTGCACGGCCTGGGCGACGTCCTCCCAGGGGCCCTGAGGAACTTGCCGCCGAGCAGCGTCTCGGGGTTGCCGTAGGCCACCGAGTGCACGACGCCGTCGAGCCCGTCGACGTGCTCGCGCACGCAGGTCCGGCAGCCGCTCCAGGTGCTCGGGGTCGGTGACGTCGAGCTCGATGACCGGTGCCGGCTGCGGGCAGCCGGTTGACGATGCGCTTGGTGATGCCGAGCGCGCGGCCGAAGTTCGACACCACGACGGTCGCGCCCTGCTCCTGCGCGACGCGTGCGACCGCGAAGCCGATCGAGCTGTCCATCGTGACGCCCGCGACCAGGATCCGCTTGCCCTCGAGAATGCCCATGCCGTCGTGCTCCTTCGTGTGTTCGGTGCTGGTCGCGTGCAGGATCGTGCCGTGCGGGTCCGGCTCAGTGCCCCATGCCGAGGCCGCCGTCGACCGGGATGACCGCCCCGGTGACGTAGGCCGCGCCGTCGGAGGCCGAGCCACTGCACCACCGAGGCGACCTCCTCGGTGCGAGGCGTAGCGGCCGAGCGGGATCTGCTCCTTGTACTTCGCCTGGGTCTCCTCGGGCAGCACGGCGGTCATCTCGGTCTCGACGAACCCGGGCGCCACCACGTTGGCGGTGATCGAGCGGCTGCCCAGCTCGCGGGCCAGCGAGCGGGCCATGCCGACGAGGCCGGCCTTGCTGGCCGCGTAGTTGACCTGCCCGGCGGAGCCGAGCAGGCCGACGACCGAGGAGATGAAGATCAGCCGGCCGCGGCGCAGCCGGAGCATGCCCTTGGCGGCCCGCTTGGCGACCCGGAAGGAGCCGGTGAGGTTCGTGTCGATGACCCGCGACCAGTCGTCCTCGCTCATCCGCAGCACCAGGGTGTCCGCGGTGATGCCGGCGTTGGCGACGAGGACCTCGACCGGGCCGTGCGCGGCCTCGATCTCGGTGAACGCCGCCTCGACGGACGTCGGCGTCGGTGACGTCGCACCTGACCGCCAGCACGCCCTCGGGCGGCTCGCCGCTGCGGTAGGTGATGGCCACCTGGTCCCCGTTGGCGACGAACGCCTCTGCGATCGGCCGGCCGATGCCCCGGTTGCCTCCGGTGACGAGTACCGATCTGCTCATGCGTCGAGACGCTATCGGCTACCGGGGGGTAGCGCGGAATCGAGCCGCTCAGTCGTCCTCGAGGCGGAACCCGAGCTTGAGGCCGACCTGGAAGTGCTCGACGGTGTTGTCCTTGACCTGGCCGCGGACCTGGGTGACCTCGAACCAGTCGAGGTGACGCAGCGTCTGGGACGCCCGCTCGATGCCGTTGCGGATGGCCTGGTCGATGCCGTCGGGCGAGGTGCCGACGATCTCGGTGACGCGGTAGACACGGTTGGACATGGGTCCTCCTGGGGTCGGGACGGCGCCGCGACGGGGCCTGCTGGCCCGATCGTAGACGCGCACGCCGTGGGCCGGTGCCCGGGGCCGACGTACGGTGGGGACATGGCCCGCAAGGAGCCGGAGCCCGTCCGGATCACCACTGCGACCCGCAGTCACCACGACGACATCGCGATCCGGCAGCGCCGCTACCTCATCTCGATGGGGATCCGCACGGCTGTGCTTCGTGCTGGCGGTGGTGAGCATCGGCCACTGGTTCATGTGGGTCTTCATCGCCGGCTCGTTCCTGCTCCCGTACGTCGCGGTGATGCTCGCGAACGCCGGGCGTCGTCCCGGACCCGGGCGGCCCCGAGTACTTCGACCCGGACCCGGACCGCCGCGCCCTCGAGAGTGGTCCAGACACGTAGAAACGCGACCGGCGCGTATCTGACACCTTGTTGGATTTGCCGTGTGGTGCGTGCAAGAATTCTGCTCGCAGCGAGCTCAGTCTCCCCCGTCTGAGTTCGCTGCTCTACGTGGCGCCGGACGACTTCCCCCGTGGTCGTCCGGCGTCGCCTCATGTCCGGGTGGCCGGCCGTCGGTGCCCGCTAGCGTGGGGCCCATGTCCGCCCACCTGCTCCGCCAAGGGGTGCCAGGCGCCCGCGGTCTGGTCGCTGCTCTGGAACAACCCCAAGCTGCACACCCCCGACCGCCGCAAGTCCTGGCTCGCCTGCGACGAGCACCGGGCCACGCTCGGCGACTTCCTCGGCGCCCGCGGGTTCCTCCGCGACGTCGAGCCGCTGGACCCGCTCCGGGACCCGTCGACGCCGGGCTGACCGAAAACCACCAAACGGGTCGCGTCCTTGCCGGATACTGGTGCTCGCCCACCAGGAACCGGAGGACTCATGGCTCGACCGCTCGCTGCGCTGATCTCGTCGCGCAGCCGCTGGTTCGACCTCGGCGTCTTCGCTCGTCGGGGCTGCTGCGTGGTCGTCTGGTCGACGGTCCGGCTGTTCGCAGGACGGCGTCCAGATGGACGGGCTGGCCCTGTCTGCGTCCCGCTGATCGTGATCATCGCGAAGTTCCCGATGGTCCTGGACAGCGGCGAGGGCGGCATCGAGGTCGGCTTCGACTCCAGCATCCTGATGTTCCTGCTCTGCACGCTGGACAGCCCCTACGAGGCCCTGCTGATCTGGTCGCTGGGCGTGCTGGTCACCCAGATCACCACCGACAAGCGGCCGGCCGTCAAGCTGTTCAACATCGGCGTCGGGATCCTCGGCGGCGGCGGTCGCCGCGGCGGTCGTCGCCCAGGTCCGCGGCCCGACGGCGAGGGCACGCTTCCGCGAGCTGCTCGCCGTGGCCCTGGCGGCGGCGCTGCTACTTCGCCACCGACTTCCTGCTCTCCGCGGTCTCGGTCGCCATCGAGACCGACACCCCGGTCCGCGGGTCACCTGGTGCAGCGCGGCACGCTCTTCGCGATCGCCTGCTTCGTGCCCTTCGACTCCCTGGGCTACCTCGGCGCCGTGGTCGCTCGCGAGCCTGGAGTGGTACACCCTCCTGCTGCTCGCCGTCCCGCTGGCGACCCTGCTCGTCGCCACCCGCGCGGTCAACCGCGGCAGCGAGAACGCCCGCCGGCTCAGCGTGCTCTTCGACGCGGCCGTCCGGGCCCAGACGCTCTCCGACACCCGCCAGGTCGTCGACGCGCTCATCGACGACGCCCGCCGGCTGCTGCGGATCAAGCAGGTGGAGGTCCGGTCCACGCCGCCCGGCGCCCACGAGGTCGGCGCCCAGCTGCGCGACGGCCAGCGGGACCGCTGGATCGTGGCGCCCGGCCAGCACCGGGCCCGGTCGACGACCACCGCCGACCAGCAGGCCCTCGAGGCGATGGTCGCGGTCTCCTCCGACGCCTTCGCCCGGCTCCGGCTGACCGAGGACATGACCCACCTCGCCCGCCACGACCTGCTCACCAACCTGCCCAACCGCGGCCTGCTGCTCGACCGGGTCGAGCACGCGCTGCAGATGTCGCGGCGGCGCGGCAACCGGATCGCGCTGCTCTTCGTCGACCTCGACGGCTTCAAGCCGGTCAACGACCGCTTCGGCCACGCCGCCGGCGACGCGGTGCTCATCGACGTGGCCCAGCGGCTCACCGAGCTGCGTGCGGCAGAGCGACACCGTGGCCCGGCTCGGCGGCGACGAGTTCGCGCTGCTGCTCGAGGACGTGCACCCGCCCGAGGTCAGCACCGCCTGCGACCGGATCCTCGCCGCGCTCTCCCGCGGCGCGCACGTCGCCGGCCACCAGCTCGCGCTCTCCGCCAGCATCGGCGTGGCGTTCGGCGACAGCAGCGAGACCGCCGAGAGCATGCTGCGCAACGCCGACCTGGCGATGTACGAGGCCAAGTCGCGCGGCAAGAACCAGTGGGTCGAGTACGAACGCGCGATCGGCCGCTCGCGCCTCCAGCGCCTCGAGCTCGTGGAGTCGCTGCGCGCCTCCGTGGCGGCCGGCGACCTCACCCTCGTCTACCAGCCCGTCGTCCGCGCCTCCACCGGCTACATCACCGGCGTCGAGGCGCTGGCGCGCTGGAAGTCCAACGGCGTCGACGTACCCCCGGACGTGTTCATCCGGGTCGCGGAGGAGACCGGCCTGGTGGTCGCGCTCGGCGACGTCGTGCTCGAGCAGGCCGCCCGCGACGCCGCGGTGATCGCTGCAGGCCGCCGGCGGCGACTTCAACGTGAGCGTGAACATCTCCGCCAAGCAGCTGCGCGAGCCGGACTTCGTCGCCAAGGTCGAGCGCGCGATGGCCAAGATGGACGGCGCCGACCTGGTCCTGGAGATCACCGAGCGCGACGGCATCGGGAACGACCCGGCCTCGATGAGCGCGATGACCACGCTGGCCGACCGCGGCGTGCCGTTCGCCATCGACGACTTCGGGGTCGGCTTCTCCTCGATCGGCTACCTGCAGGACATGCCGGTGCAGATCATCAAGACCGACCTGTCGTTCTCGGAGAGCATCGACCGCGACGAGCGCTCGTGCGCGCTGCTGTGCTCGATCACGATGATGGGCCAGGCGCTGGGCCTCGACGTGGTCGTCGAGGGCATCGAGCGGGCCAGCCAGCTCGACCACCTGCGCGACCACGTGCACGCGCCGTTCGCCCAGGGCTACCTGATGCACCGGCCGATGCCGCTCGACCAGCTGGTCAAGGTGATCGCGGAGAACCGCGCGCTGCCGGCCGACCCCCAGCGCGACCCGGCCCGGCGTCGCCCCGTCGGTCTAGCGGCGGGAGCGAGCGGCATCCGCTCCATCTCCTCGAAGGCGTCCGGCCCCTGCGTCGGGCAGGCGCTTCATCAGCGAGATCGCTCGATCTCCAGGACCGGCCGTGGAAGGCCTCCAGCGCGTCCACGACGGCCTGCAGGTACGGCGCCGTGGTGGCGTCGGTGATCGTGCCGACCTCGAGCCACGGGCGGAACTGGCGGCGGTCCACGAAGAAGCCGAGCCGCTGCACGATCTGCGGGACCCCGCGGCCGATGGTGTTCAGCGCGTCGATGTCGCCGTCGAGCTTCGCCCACACCGACTCGTCGCCCTTGAACTCCAGCGCGGTGCCGCCGGCGATGTGCAGGGTGGGCGGGGCCCAGGTGAGGGCCTCGGTGCGCAGCGCCTTGGCCAGGTGGACCGAGTCGCCCAGGGTGACGTTGCCGAAGCCGGTCAGCGGGAGGTACATCAGGTCGACCGGCGGCTGCGTCAGCTCGTCGTTGGTCTGCTCCTCGACGACGCGCCCCGCGACCGCCGAGCCGGGAGAACAGGCCCCGCTTCGGGGCCGGCTCCGCGGCCGTCGGACGGACCGAGTCGACCACGGCCCGGACCTCGTCGAGGACGGGGCGCGGCGGCACGATCGCAGCAAACAGTCGCATGGGGTCATTCTGATCCGGTCGCGTGCCGGGCCGTGTGAACACCGGCACGCCGGCGCTCAGCCGCCGATGGCCGACATCGGGCGGCTGGGCTGCAGGAACGTGACGTCGTCGATGCCGTGGCCGGGTCGCTTGGTCAGCATGGCGGCCTGCCAGCGGCGGGCGATCTCCGCGTCGTCGGCACCGCCGCGCAGCGCGCCGCGCAGGTCGCTCTCCTCGCGGGCGAACAGGCAGTTGCGGACCTGGCCGTCGGCGGTCAGCCGCACCCGGTCGCAGTCGCCGCAGAACGGCCGGGTCACCGACGCGATCACCCCGACGGTGTGCGGGCCGCCGTCGACGGTGAACAGCTCGGCGGGCGCGCTCCCCCGCGGCTCCTCGGCGGGCTCCAGGCACGAACGCGGTGCCCAGCGAGGCGAAGATCTCGTCGGCGGTGACCATCGCCTCGCGGCTCCAGCCGTGCTGGGCGTCGAGCGGCATCTGCTCGATGAAGCGCAGCTCGTAGTCCGCGGTCCATGCACCACTGCAGCAGCTCGGGGGCCTGGTCGTCGTTGATGCCGCGCAGCAGCACCGCGTTGACCTTGACCGGTCCCAGCCCGGCCTCGGCGGCCGCGGCCAGCCCCGCGACGACGTCGGCGAAGCGGTCGCGGCGGGTGATGGTCTTGAAGTCCTCCGCGCGGACCGTGTCCAGGCTGACGTTGACCCGGTCGAGGCCGGCCTCCGCGAGCGCCTGGGCGGTGCGGGTCAGGCCCAGCGCGTTGGTGGTGATCGAGGTCTCCGGACGCGGGCGCAGCGCCGCCGTACGACGGACGATGTCGGGCAGGCCGCGACGCAGCAGCGGCTCGCCGCCGGTGAACCGCACCTCGCGCACGCCGAGCCGCTCCACCGCGATCGTGATCAGCCGGACGACCTCGTCGTCGGTGAGCACGTCGTCGTTGGGCAGCCAGTCCAGGCCCTCGGCCGGCATGCAGTAGGAGCACCGCAGGTTGCAGCGGTCGGTGAGCGACACCCGCAGGTCGGTCGCGACCCGGCCGAAGCCGTCGGCAAGCGCTGCAGAAGTCATGCGCCCAGTCTACGAGGTGACGGTCGGGCGCGCCTGCGTGCCCCAGGTCACATCCGTGGCCCCGTGCGCCGGCAGCTGCCGGGCTACTGTCGGACCCGTGAGGTTCATGGTCAGCCGGCGCTGGGCGCTGTTCGCCGTCGTGGTCGTGGTGCTGGCCTACGGCTGCTACCTGCTGGGCCAGTGGCAGTTCCACCGGCTGCACGACCGCGAGGTCACCAACACCCAGACCCGGGCCAACCTCAAGGCCGAGCCGGCGCCCGTCGGCGACGTGCTGCGGGTCGGGCCGGCCGTCCGCGGCCCGCGACGAGTGGCGCCGGGTCACCGCGACCGGCACCTACGACCCGAAGTCCTCGGTGATCGTGCGCTACCAGACCCGCGACGGCGCCTCCGGCGTCGACGTGGTGACGCCGCTGGTCACCGCCGACGGCACCGCCCTGCTGGTCGACCGCGGCTGGATGCAGACCGGCAACTCGGGCGCCGAGAGCCGTCACTCCCCCGGCGCCGCCGGCCGGCACCGTCACGGTCGTGGGCTACGTCCGCGCCGACGCGACCGGGAGCGCGGCGACGCGTGGACGGACATGTCCGCCCGGGCCGATCTCGAGCGCGGAGATCGCGCCGGAGCTCGACGTGCCGGTGTACGGCGGCTTCGTGGACGTCGAGACCGAGTCGCCGAAGCCCGCCGAGCCGCTGGTGCACGCGGAGCTGCCCGACCTGGGCAACGGCCCGCACTTCTTCTACGGGCTGCAGTGGTGGTTCTTCGGGGTGCTCGCGGTGTTCGGCTTCTTCTACCTCGCCTACGACGAGCGCAAGAAGCTGCGGAACCCGCCGCCGGCGCGCGAGCGCGAGAAGGTCTCGAGCGGGTCCTAGAGGCGCGCAGCATGCCGCCGTCGACCGGCAGCATCACGCCGGTGACGAAGCCCGCGGCCGGCGAGAGCAGGAACGCCGCGGCCCGGCCGAACTCCTCGGGGCGGCCGTAGCGGCGCAGCGCGATGCCCTGGGACGCCTGCTCCTTGGCGGCCGTCCGCGTCCCCGCTCTGCTCGTCGAGCCAGCGCACCCGGTCGGTCTCGACGCGCCCCGGCAGCAGGCCGTTCACCCGGATCCCGCGCGGGCCCGAGCTCGTCGGCGAGGGTCTTGGCGATCATCGCCAGGCCGGGGCGGAGGCCGTTGGAGATGGCCAGCCCGGCGATCGGCGACTTCACCGAGGAGGACAGCACGTAGGCGATCGAGCCGCCCGGCTCCGAGCTCGCGGCCGATCTCGCGGCCCAGCCGCAGCCCGCCGAGGAACACCGACTCGATCGCCGCGGCCCAGTCCTCGTCGGGGGTGTCCATGATCGTCCCGGCCGCGGGACCGCCGACGGAGACCAGGGCCCCGTCGAGCCGCCCGTACGTCGACCGGGCCGCCTCCACCAGCGCCCGGGGCGTGCCGGGGTCGGCGTTGTCGGCCACCAGCCCGGTCGCGTGCGTCGCGCCGAGCTCGTCGACCGCCCGCTCGACGCTCTCGGCGTGCCGTCCCGAGAGCACCACCCGCGCGCCGTCGGCCACCAGCGCCGTGGCGGTGGCCAGGCCGAGGCCGCCCGACCCGCCCGTGACGACGTACACCTGTCCCTGCAGACCGAGATCCATGCCGACACCCTAGCCAGGAACGGTCAGGCCGAGCGCACCGCGAACTGGGTCTCGTAGAGGGCGGCGTACAGGCCGCCGTCCGCGAGCAGGCTGGCGTGCGTGCCGGACTGCACGACCCGGCCGTCGTCCACGACGAGGATCAGGTCGGCGTTGCGGACCGTGGAGAGCCGGTGCGCGATGACCAGCGACGTCCGGCCCACCAGCGCCCGGTCCAGCGCCCGCTGCACGGCGACCTCGGACTCGGAGTCGAGGTGCGCGGTGGCCTCGTCGAGGACCACGATCGACGGCGCCTTGAGCAGCAGCCGCGCGATCGCGAGCCGCTGGCGCTCGCCGCCGGAGAGCCGGTAGCCGCGGTCCCCCACGACGGTGTCGAGGCCGTCGGGCAGGGTGCGGACCAGCGTGCCGATCTGGGCGGCGTCGAGGGTCTCCCAGATCTGCTCGTCGGTGGCGCCGGGACGGGCGTACTGCAGGTTGGCGCGGATCGTGTCGTGGAACATGTGCGCGTCCTGGGTGACGTAGCCGACGGCGTCCTCCAGCGACTGCAGGGTCACCTCGCGGACGTCGTGCCCGTCCACGCGTACGGCGCCCGAGGTCACGTCGTAGAGCCGCGCGACGAGGTGCGTCATCGTCGTCTTGCCGGCGCCCGAGGGGCCGACCAGGGCGACCATCTGGCCCGGCTCCGCGGTGAAGGTGACGTCCTTGAGGACCAGGCCGGTGTCGCGGGACTCGGGCCGGGCGACGGTCTCGAGGCTGGCCAGGGACACCTCGTCGGCGCGCGGGTAGCGGAACGCGACGTGCTCGAACTCGACCCGGCCGGCGACGCGGGTGAGCTCGACGGCCTCGGGGTGCTCGTCGATCATCGAGGGCAGGTCGAGCACCTCGAAGACGCGCTCGAAGCTGACCAGCGCGGTCATCACGTCGATGCGGACGTTGGAGAGCCCCTGCAGCGGGCCGAGCAGCCGCAGCAGCAGGGTGGCCAGGGCGAGCAGCGTGCCGACGGTCAGCGTCTGCTGGATCACCAGCACGCCCCCGACGCCGTACACCAGGGCGGTGGCCAGCGCCGGGATCAGCATCAGCGCCGCCCCGAACACCCGGGTGATCACCGTGATCCGGATGCCGAGGTCACGGACCAGCCCGGCCTTCACCGCGAAGGCGGCGTCCTCCTCGTCGCGGCGGCCGAAGAGCTTGAGCAGCATCGCGCCGCCCACGTTGAACCGCTCGGTCATCGAGTTGCCGAGGTCGGCGTTGCCCTGCATCTGCTCGCGGGTCAGGCCGGCGAGCCGGCGACCGACCCACCGCGAGGCGAGCAGCAGGATCGGGAACGTCGCCAGGCACAGCAGCGTGACCTGCCAGGACAGCGCGAGCATGATGACGGCGACCACGACCACGCTGATCAGGTTGGAGACCGTGCTCGACAGCGTCGAGGTGAACGCGCGCTGCGCGCCGATCACGTCGTTGTTGAGCCGGGACACCAGCGCACCGGTCTGGGTGCGGGTGAAGAACGCCAGCGACATCCGCTGGACGTGCGCGAACACCGAGGTGCGGAGGTCGTAGATCAGCCCCTCCCCGATCCGGGAGGACAGCCAGCCCATCGCCAGCGCGAGCCCGGCGTCGACCACCGCGACGCCGGCCGCGGCGAGCGCGAGCAGGACCACCAGACGGCTGTCCTGCTTCAGGATGCCGTCGTCGACGATCCCCTTGACCAGCAGCGGCGTGACGACCACGAGGGCGGCGTCGACGACCGTGAGGACCAGGAAGAACGCCGATCGTGCTCCGGTGCGGCCTGGCGAAGCCGAACACCCGTCGCACCGTGTCGCGCCCGAGCTTCTGCTCGGCGATGCTGCGGTCGGTGCGCATGTGCCGCCACACCGGTCCCATGCCGGATCCCATCGACATCTGCCCACCTCCCTCTCCGTCCGCTCGTGCGGTCGGTTCATTCGCCCATCAGCGACGCGAGCTCGCGGAAGCGGCGTACCTGTGCTTCGCGCTCGGCCAGCCGTTGCTCCTCGAGGTCGAGGCGCGACGCGCTCTGCAGCAGAGCCTTGGTCTCCGTGACCGCTCCGTAGATCGGGGCAGTCAAAGCGGCGGCCAGGTCGGCCGACCGCACCGTCGAGCTCCTCGGAGGGCACGACGGCCGTCGCCAGCCCGATGTCGCGCGCCTCGTCCGCGGTGACCCACCGGGTGGTGGCACAGATCTCCAGGGCTCGCGAGTAGCCAACAAGGTCGACGAGGGGTTTTGTTCCCGTCAGGTCCGGGACCAGGCCGAGGATCGGCTCGCGCATCGAGAACCGGGCGTCCTCGGTGACCACCCGCAGGTCGCAGGCCAGCGCCAGCTGGAAGCCGGCGCCGACCGCCGAGCCCCGGACGGCGGCGATGCTGATGATGTCGGGCCGGCGCAGCCAGGTGAAGCCCTCCTGCCAGGTGGCGATGCTCTCGGCCATCTCGCCGTCGGGCATGTCCAGCATCTGCAGCACCGAGGTCTCGCCGTCCAGCCCGTCGGGGCTGAGCATCCGGCGGTCCAGGCCCGAGGAGAACGAGTCGCCCGCGCCCTGCACGACGACCACCCGGACGCCGGGCGAGAGCGACGAGCCGATGATCCGCAGCGCGTGCCAGGTGGCGGGCGTCTGGGAGTTCTTCGTCGCCGGCCGGTTCAGCGTGATCGTGGCGACCAGGCCGTTCTCCTCGAACGTCAGACCGCCGCGCTCCAGGACCTCAGGGTCGAACCCGCTGCTCTCCATGCGGCGCACTCTAGGCGAGCGAGATCAGGTCCGCGTAGTCGGCGTTCCAGTGGTCCTCGACCCCGTCGGGCAGGATCAGCACCCGGTCGGGCTCGAGCGCCGCGACGGCGCCCTCGTCGTGGGTCACCAGGATGATCGCGCCCTGGTAGCTGCGGATCGCGCCCAGCACCTCCTCGCGGGAGGCCGGGTCCAGGTTGTTGGTGGGCTCGTCGAGCAGCAGCACGTTGGCGCTGGAGACCACCAGGATCGCCAGGGCGAGCCGGGTCTTCTCCCCGCCGGACAGCACGCCGGCCGGCTTGGTCGCGTCGTCGCCGCTGAACAGGAACGAGCCGAGCACGCTGCGCGACTCGGTGTCGGTCAGCTGCGGGGCGGCGTGCCGCATGTTCTCCAGCACGGTCAGGCCGGTGTCCAGGGTCTCGTGCTCCTGGGCGTAGTAGCCGAGCTTGAGACCGTGGCCGGGCTTGACCTCGCCGGTGTCCGGCCGGTCGACGCCGCCCAGGATCCGCAGCAGCGTCGTCTTGCCCGCGCCGTTGAGGCCGAGGATGACCACGCGGCTGCCCTTGTCGATCGCCAGGTCGACGTCGGTGAAGACCTCCAGGGACCCGTAGGACTTGGACAGCTCGGCCGCGGTGAGCGGGGTCTTGCCGCAGGGAGCGGGGGCCGGGAACTTGATCTTGGCCACGCGGTCCGCGCGACGCTCGCCCTCGAGGCCCTCCATCATCTTCTCGGCGCGCTTGAGCATCGACTGGGCGGCCTTGGCCTTGGTGGCCTTGGCACGCATCTTGTTCGCCTGGTCGGTCAGCGTGTTCGCCTTGTTCTCGGCGTTCATCCGCTCGCGCTTGCGGCGCTTCTCGTCGGTCTCGCGCTGGGCGAGGTACGTCGACCAGCCCATGTTGTAGAGGTCGATCTCGGCGCGGTTCGCGTCGAGGTGCAGGACCTTGTTGACGCACGCGTCGAGCAGCTCCACGTCGTGGCTGATCACGATCAGCCCGCCCTTGAAGGCCTTGAGGAAGTCGCGCAGCCAGCCGATGGAGTCGGCGTCGAGGTGGTTGGTGGGCTCGTCGAGCAGCAGCGTCTCGGCCCCGGAGAACAGGATCCGGGCCAGCTCGACGCGGCGGCGCTGGCCGCCGGACAGGGTGCGCAGCGGCTGCTCGAGGATCCGGTCCTCGATGTTGAGGCTCGAGCAGATCTGCCGGGCCTCGGCCTCGGCGGAGTAGCCGCCGCCGGCGTGCAGCGCGGCGTCGGCCTTCTCGTAGCGGCGCATCCCGCGGTCCCGGACCTCCGGGTCGTCGGAGGCCATCTCCACCTCGGACTCGCGCAGGCGTCGTACGACGTCGTCGAGGCCGCGCGCGGCCAGGATGCGGTGCAGCGCGAGCACCTCGGGGTCGCCGGTGCGCGGGTCCTGGGGCAGGTAGCCGACGCTGCCGGCGCGGGTCACCGTGCCGGACGCGGGCAGGGCGTCGCCGGCCAGGATCTTGGTCAGGGTGGTCTTGCCGGCGCCGTTGCGGCCGACCAGACCGACCTTGTCGCCGGCGGCGACCCGGAAGGAGACGTCGTCCATGAGCAGGCGTGCGCCCGCGCGGACCTCGAGATGATGAGCGGTGATCATGGGAAGCGAACCTCGACGAGCTGTAGATCAGGACACGGACATGGAGCGACGTCCGGACTCAGTCGGTGGCGCACCTCATGAGTCCAGTCTACGCGGGTACAGTGCCGCCACCGAACGGAAGGCACGTGGCATGCGCTACAACCCCAAGGCCCGGCTCGACCGGAGCCAGGTGGACAACCGCCGCGGCAGCAGCGGCGGCGGCGGGGGCGGCGGCTTCCCGATGGGCGGCGGCGGCGGCGGCCTCAAGGTCGGCGGAGGGATCGGCGGCCTGGTGGTCCTGGTCATCATCTTCCTGGTCCAGAGCCAGCTCGGCGGCGGCTCGGGCTCGACCGGGTCCACGGACCAGGGCGCGACCGGCAGCACGTCGCTCGACCAGTGCCGGACCGGCACGGACGCCAACCAGGACCCGGACTGCGCGCTGGTCGCGGACGTGAACTCGATCCAGGCGTTCTGGGCCGACGCGCTGCCGCAGCAGGGCGGCCCGCGCTACACCGACGCGACGACGACGATCTTCAGCGGCGGCATCGGCACCGGCTGCGGCAACGCGACCGCCGACGTGGGGCCGTTCTACTGCCCGACCGACAAGCACGTCTACCTCGACACGACGTTCTTCAAGGACATGCTCGAGGGCCAGCTCGGTGCGAAGGGCGGCCCGTTCTCCCAGGCCTACGTCCTCGCGCACGAGTACGGCCACCACGTCCAGGACCTGCTCGGCACGATGAGCAAGGTCCGCACCCAGCAGGGCCGCAACAGCGACGCGGTGCGGCTCGAGCTGCAGGCCGACTGCTACGCCGGCATCTGGACGAAGCACGCCACGAGCGCGGACGACGCCGGCGGCGAGCCGTACATCCTCGACCTGACCCAGGACGACATCAACCGGGCGCTCGACGCGGCGGCCGCGGTCGGTGACGACCGGATCCAGCGCAAGACGTCCGGCCGGGTCGACCCCGACTCCTGGACGCACGGCTCGGCGGAGTCCCGGATGCGCTGGTTCAGCACCGGCCTGAGCAAGGGCACCCTCGAGGCCTGCGACACGTTCTCGGCCCGCACGCTCTGAGTAGACTCCGGCCCGTGGCCGCTCCCCGCTCGACCTCCCGTGACCTCGCGCTGGTCGCGACCTTCGCCGGCGTCGTCGCCGCCCTGGGTCTCGTCCCCGCGCTCACCCCGCCGGGCTTCACCGTGCCGATCACGGCGCAGTCGCTCGGCGTGATCCTGGCCGGCGCGGTGCTCGGCGCGCGGCGCGGCTTCCTCGTCGCTGGTCCTGCTGCTGGTGCTGGTCGCGGTCGGGCTGCCGCTGCTCGCCGGCGGCCGCGGTGGTCTAGGCGTGTTCGCGACGCCGTCGGTGGGGTTCCTCGTGGGCTGGCCGGTGGCGGCGTACGTCGTGGGCTGGCTGACCGAGCGCGGCGGGTCGACGTACCGGCTGCCCTGGGGGATCGTCGCCAACCTGCTCGGCGGCGTCGTCGTGCTCTACGCGCTGGGCATCGCCGGGATCGCCCTGGTCGCCGGCATCTCGGTGCAGGCCGCGGCCGTCTCCACCTGGATCTTCCTCCCCGGCGACCTGGTCAAGGTCGTGGTCGCGGCCCTCGTCGCGCGCGGCGTGCACGCGGCCTACCCGGGCCTGCTCGGCGCTCCCCGCCGCCGGCACGCGGAGCGCACGCCTGTCTGAGGTCGCGGACTTCCTGGCCGCCCACGCGGCGGGGGAACCCGTCTGCCTGGGCACGTCCGGGACCTCCGGCTCGGCCCGCTCCGTGGTGCGTACGACGGACTCCTGGGTCTCCTCGTTCGACGCCGTCTCCCGGCTGACCGGGCTGACCGCGGACTCCCGCGTCTGGGTGCCGGGGCCGCTCGCCGCGACGATGAACCTGTTCGCGGCCGTGCACGCGACGGTCGCCGGGGCGCGGCTCGTCGACGACCTCGCGGACGCGACGCACGCCCACCTCACCCCCGGCGACCTGGCCCGGCGTCGCCGGACCGTCGCTGCCCGGCGTGACCGTCGTGGTCGCCGGCGACCGGCTCTCCCCCGGCGCTGCACGACCGGGCCGTGGCCGCCGGCGCGACCGTGCACCACTACTACGGCGCCGCCGAGCTGTCCTTCGTCGCCTGGGGCGCGCACGCCGAGGACCTGCGGCCGTTCCCCGGCGTGGAGGTCGTGGTCCGCGACGGGGAGATCTGGGTCCGGTCGCCGCTTCGTCTGCGACGGGTACGCCGGCTCCCCCGGGCCGCTGCGCCGGGACGCCGACGGGTTCGCCACGGTCGGGGACCGCGGGCTGCTGGTCGACGGCCGCCTGGTCGTGCTGGGCCGGCCCGGCGACGGTGACCACCGGCGGCGCGACGGTGCCGCTGTCCGCGGTGGAGCCGGTGCTGCGGGCCGCGGCGACCGGCGAGGTGGTCGTGGTCGGGCTGCCGCACGAGGAGCTCGGGGCCGTCCTCGCGGTCGTCCTGACCTCGCCCGCCGACCACGGCCCGCTGCTCGCCGAGGCCCGGCGGGTCGCTCGACGGGCGCGCACCGGCCGCGGGTCTGGTTCCACGTCGCGGACCTGCCCCTCACCGCGGCCGGCAAGGTCGACCGGGAGGCCCTGGTCTCACTGGTGTCCGGCGCCGACGACCGCTCGACCCGGCTGGTCTAGCGTTCAGCGCGTGATCCCTGTCATCGTCGCGGCGCTGCGCACCCCGATCGGCACGGCCGGCGGTGCGTTCGCCTCCGTGCCGGCGGCCGACCTCGCGGCACCGGTGCTCCGGGCGCTGGCCGCCGGTCGTCGACGAGCCGGTCCGCGACGTGGTGCTCGGCAACTGCACGGGCCCCGGCGGGGACCTCGCGCGGTTCGCCTCGCTGGCCGCCGGTCTCCCGGTCGACGTACCGGGGCTGACGGTGGACCGGCAGTGCGGCTCCGGCCTCGCGGCCGTCGACGTGGCCTGCGCGCTGGTGCGGTCCTCGCGGCGGGGTCGTGCTGGCCGGCGGGGTGGAGTCCGCCTCCACCTCGACCCGGCCCGGAGCGCGCGGCGTTCGCGCCCGCCCCGCTGGGCGACCCGGACATGGGGTTCGCCGCGGACGTCCTCGCGGAGAAGTCCGGGGTGTCGCGGGAGCGCCAGGACGCGTACGCCGCCCGCTCGCACGCCCTGGCCGCCGCCACCCGGGACGCCGGCGGCTTCGACGCCGAGGTGGTGCCCGTCGGCGACGTACGGCGCGACGAGCGGCCGCGGACCGGCCTGACCGTCGAGCGGCTGGCCCGGCTGCGGCCCGCGTTCCGCCCCGCGGCCGAGGGCGGCACGGTCACCGCGGGCAGCTCGTGCGGCGTCAACGACGGTGCGGCCGCGGTCACGGTCGTCGACGCCGACACGCACCGCCGGCTCGGTGTGCCCGGGCTGCGGGTGCTGGCCACCGCGACCGCCGGCGTCGACCCGAACCTCCCGGGCCTCGGCCTGGTCCCCGCCGCCGAGCAGGCGCTGGACCTCGCCGGCCTCCGGGTCGGCGACCTCGACGTGGTCGAGCTCAACGAGGCGTTCGCCGGACAGGTGCTGGCCTGCTGCGACGCGCTGTCCCTCGACCCCGTCGCGGGTCTGCGTCGAGGGCGGGGCGCTCGCGCTCGGGCACCCGTGGGGTGCGTCCGGGGCGGTGCTCGTCGTCCGGCTCTTCTCCCAGCTGGTCCGGGCCTCCCGCGGACGCTACGGGCTCGCGGCGATCGCGGTCGGTGGCGGCCAGGGCGTGGCGATGGTGGTCGAGCGATGCCGGTGATCGAGGCGCGCGGCGTCACCCACCGGTACGGCGAGCACGCCGGCGCCCGCACGGTGCTGGCCGACGTCGACCTGCGGATCTCCGAGCCGCGCGTCGGCGTGGTGGGGGCCAACGGCTCCGGCAAGTCGACGTTCGCCCGGATGGTCAACGGGCTGGTGCTGCCGAGCGCGGGCACGGTCAGCGTCGACGGGCTCGACACCCGCACGCAGGGCCGCGAGGTGCGCCGCCGGGTCGGGTTCTGCTTCACCGACCCGGACGCGCAGATCGTGATGCCGACGGTGGCCGAGGACGTCGCGTTCGGGCTGCGCCGCCGGGGGCTGTCCAAGCCCGAGATCCGGGCGCGCGTGGACGCCGCGCTGGCGTCGTACGGGCTGGCCGGGCACGCCGACCACCCCGCCCACCTGCTCTCCGGCGGCCAGAAGCAGCTGCTGGCGCTGGCGTCGGTGCTGGTCACCGAGCCGGACGTGCTGGTGATGGACGAGCCGACCACGCTGCTCGACCTGCGCAACGCCACGATGATCAGCCGCGTGGTCGCCGAGCTGCCGCAGCAGGTGCTGCTGGTGACGCACCACCTCGACCTGCTCGACGGCTTCGACCGGGTGCTGGTCTTCGACGGCGGACGGGTGGTCTGCGACGACTCCCCCGCGTCCGCGGTCGCGTTCTACCGGAAGCTGATGGCGTGAGCCCGCTCGGCCTCTACGTCCCCGGGACCTCGCCCGCTGCACCGGGCGCGGGCCGGGCTCAAGCTGCTCGTGATGATCGCCGCCGGCGTCGGGTCGGTGTTCCTGCACCACGCCTGGCAGGTCCCCGTCGCGCTCGCGGTCGTGCTCGCGGCGTACGCCGTCGCCGGGCTGTCGCTGCGCACCGTGGGCAGCCAGCTCCGGCCGCTGCTGTGGATCGGCCTGGTCACCGCCGGGTTCCACGTCGTGGTCAACGGCTGGGAGCGGGCCGTCGTGGTCGTCGGGGTGCTGGCCGTGCTGGTGCTGCTCGCCGCCCTGGTCACCCTCACGACCCGCACCACCGAGCTGGTGGACGCGGTGGTGTTCGCGTGCGGGCCGCTGCGGGTGCTGCGCGTGGACCCCGAGCGGATCGGCCTGATGATCGCGCTGGGCATCCGCTGCGTCCCGGTGGTCGTCAACCTGGCCGAGGGCGTCCGGGACGCCCAGCGCGCCCGCGGGCTGACCGCCAGCCCCCGGGCGTTCGCGGTCCCCCTGATCGTCCGGTCGCTGCGGCACGCCGACGCCCTCGGTGAGGCGCTGTCCGCGCGCGGCCTCGACGACTGACCCTCACCAGCTGCTTCCCGTACGGTGTTCCGGGTGGGTCAACTGTCCTCCTCTCACTGAGGCGACGCCGACCCACGTCGAGTCGGTTCGTTGATGCTCGAACCGGAGAGGTTCCCATGACAGACGAACTGGATGTCGAACTGGACGATCCTGTGCTCACCGCCGAGATCCTTCTCGTGGCCGACCTCATGGTCGCCGGGTCGGAGTCCGCGGCGGCCTTGAGCGAGACGGCCATCGACCACCTCTTGACGGCGCCGGCGGCGGTGAGCACACCTAGCGAGGACGTCCGCGTCTGCCCCTCACGTGCAGGAACGCCCTCTAGGGGTGAACGGTGCGCGCGCACTGCCCGCACACGTCCTCTAAACGGCGTTCCCAACCACAACCTACGCCGCCCACCGTCGGACCGTGAGTGTGCATAGACACTGGTGCCCCACCGGACCCTCGGCCTCGAAGTCCGCCTCGATCACCGTGCCGGCCGGGTAGACCTCGACCTCGGGGTCACAGCCGCTGACGCTGGCGGGAGTGCCTCCGCGGGCGATCTCGCGGGTGCCGGTGTGGTCCTCCAGGTAGACGACGCCGTGCGGGTCGCGCCACAGGTAGATCCCCGTGAACGGCTGGCGCAGCACCCACTTCCCGTGGGTCTTGATCCGGTGGTGGAAGCGTCCCAGCGGCCCGAGGTTCCCGAGCCGCGTCGACCACAGCTTCGGTGGCCGGGCGGCGAGCGACGGGTCGTAGGCGACGGTGTGGTCCGCGTCGAGCCCGCGGCTCGGAGCGCCCGCGAACGGGAACACGTCCGACGGCGCCACCAGGTGCACCGCCTCCCGCAGCCGGTCGGGCACCTCGTAGGCGTCGACCGGTGCCTGGCGGGCCAGGTCGATCACGGGCTTGATGACGTAGCGGTGCAGCGGGCGGAGGTGGTCGTGCACGAACGCGTGCGTCACCGGTCCCTCGCCCTCCCACCGCACGACCCCGCCCTCTCCCCTGGCCAGGTCGTCGGCCGAGAAGTGCAGGTACATCGTCAGCGAGGGCAGCAGCCTCGACCAGTCGAACTCGAACGCCGGTCTGTGATCGGGTGGGTCGCGATGCTCGTCCGGAGCCCTGGCCGTGAGCCAGTCCGGCAGTCGTCTCGGCGTGAACCCCACCCGCCGGGCGAACGCGTCCATCCGCGCCAGCGCGCCGTCCGGCTGGTCGAGCGGCCCTCGGCTGGTCGAGCAGTCCTCCGGCTGGTCGAGCAGTCCGTCGGCTGACGAGCTCGTCGAGCGTCGCAGCCTCCGGCTGGTCGAGCTTGTCGAGACCACTCCCCAAGCCGCCCGCAGAGGCCGAGTCCGCCCGCAGCGCCGCGAACGCCGCCAGCAGCTCCACCGCCCGGACCGGGTTCGCCAGCACGGCGACCGCCTTGACCCTGCGCAGGTCCTCGACGTCGCTGTCCCCGAACGCCTTCAACGCGTCGGCCAGGAACGTGATCGTCGCGTCCAGCCGGGCGATCACCCCGACGGTCGACCGCACGTAGAAACCCGCGGTGCCCTCCTCCGACGACCTGGTCCGCTTCGCGAACTGCTCCGCCACCCGCGCGGCCTCCCGCTCCGCCGCCACCTCCGGATCGGCGGCCACGACCTTGCCCGCGAGCCGGGTCTCGAACCTCCCCCACGGCAGTGACCCGTCCACGTGGTCGGCCATCGCCCGGTCGACGTACGCCGCGGCCTCGGTGGACAGGTGGCGGGTCCTGGTGGCGACGAGCCTGGCGTTGCTGACCCGGGCCTCGCGGGCGATCACTCGCGACCAGATCAGGGGCAACCGGTGCCGCACGTCCAGGGCATCGGCCACCAACCGGCGAGCGGAGACCGGACTCATCTGCATCCGGGCACCGAGCTCCGCGTAGGCGAACTCGGCGACGCGAGGTGTGCCCGCGCCACCGACCTGGACCGACCGCTCGCCACCGGGCAGGGAGCTGGTCGCGGGGACCAGTGCGTCGCCGGCGTGCTGGTCGGCGAACGTTGCCGCGAGCTCGAACAGGGCCGCGTCCGCGTCCCTCCGAACGGCGTGCAGGCGGGACACCTCCTCGAGCGTGTCGATGACTCGCTCAGTGGTGATCGCCGTTGCCTGCATGAGGAAACTCTCCCAGGCACCACCGACAGAAACCGTCCGTTCAGAGCGGGCGGAACCGCAGCGCCGACCAGACACTGTCGATCGAGACGGACCGAACCGGCTGAGCGCCCCGGGCCTCGACCAGCCCCGCCAGGACGTCGCGGTTCAGGTCGGTGCCGAGCTGCCGCGCCTTCGGGTAGGCGATCCAGGCAAGGCGGTCCTCCCGCGCAGCGGCGATCGCGGGACCCGCGACGTCATCGAGATCGTCGCCCCGTACGACGAAGCTGACGACCGCGTATGCCGCCGCCGCGTCCGAGGGGTCGCTCACGACGAGACAATCGCCCGGGATCTCGAGGTCGACGCCGGCCGGCAAGCCCAGGACGACGACGGTCGATGCGGGCGGTATCTGCATCTTGCGGGCGACGGTCACGGCCGCAGGCTAGCCGGTGCTCGGGGCGACCGCTCTGGTCCGGAACCGCGCTAGCCGCCGACGTCTGGATGAGATCGCGGTGCCGGCGTAGCGTGAGCCGGACCGGCCAAGGGAGGCAACATGGCGAACCTCGTCGTGCACTTCGAGATACATGCGTCCGAGCCGCAGCGGCTCATCGACTTCTACGCCGAGCTGCTCGGTTGGAAGTTCACGCAGTTCGGCGACATGCCGTACTGGTCCATCGACACCGGTGAAGGTGCCGTCGGAATGGACGCCCCCGGCCGCGGCATCAACGGTGGGCTCACGCAGCGCCAAGGCCCGGCCCCGGAGCCGGGAGCCCCGGTGAACGGCTGTGACTTCGTCGTCGGCGTCGACGGCAGTGTCGACGAGCTGTTCCAGAAGGGTCTGGGCCTCGGCGGCACCGAGGCGCTCCCCCTCGCGGACATGGAGGGCATCGGCCGCGTGGGCTACCTCCTCGACCCCGACGGCAACGTGTTCGGGCTCATCTCGCCGGTGCTCTCCGACGGTAGGGACGTGATGGGCAGCAGCCAGGCCTGAGTCGCCGTCGGTCAGACGACGCTGAAGCCCGGGGGCAGGCCGCGCCGGCCCGTCATCGCCAGCAGCAGGTCGGGTCCGAGGCCGCGCTGCGCCGCGGAGACCGCCGCGAGCGCGGAGGCCTCCTCGACGGCTCGCGGGGGCAGGTCGACGGGGGCGCCGGTCGCGGCCGCGATGTCGAGCCCGTGGACGCACAGCTCGAACGTGCGAGTCGGCAGGTACGCCGCGACCCGCATGCCGCCCGCGATGGTGTGCACGACCAGGTCGGGGTCGGTCGCCTCGGCCACCCGGACGGCCTCCTCCACGAGGGCGTGGAAGCCGGCCGCGGGATCGTCACCGAGGTCGCGGCCGGCCTGACGACCACGCTCGGTGACCGCGGCCGCGTCGAAGGTGCCCGCCGAGATGGCCGTGAAGTACGCCGATGCCGAGGGGACGACCTCCTCGACGACCGGACGGGCGAGGTAGTCGATGACCGTGACCAGCGAGCGGCTCGTGTGCCCCACGAGGTCACGCACGGTCCACTCGCCGAGGCCCGGACCGTCCCACGCATCGCCGGGAATCTGGGAGATGGTGTCGCGCACCGCGCGAGCCGCGGCCGCGAAGCTGGACACGATGATGCTCATGCGACTCAGTCTCGCAGTGCCGTGCCCTGGTCGTGTAGATGCCATGATTCACTCCGTGCGCCTACCACGAACGACGTCGAGGCCCGCATGACGCGGACACCCAGTCTCCGGTGCTGGTCACTGGAGCGACCGGCCGGGTAGGTCGCGTCGTCATCGACCTCTGGTAGACGCGGGCGTGCCGGTCCGCGCCCTCACGCATCGCTCCGAGTCGGCGGCGACGCTGCCGGCACGTCGAAGTCGTCACCGGCGACCTCACCGTGCCCGAATCGCTCGACGCGGGACTGCGAGATGTGAGTGCCGTCTTCCTCGTCTGGACCGCCGCGCCGGCGACTGCTCCGGCTGTTGTCGAGCGTCTCGCGACGCACGCGCGGCGGGTCGTCTTTCTCTCGTCACCGCACCAGACCCCACCCCCCTTCTTCCAGCAACCGAATCCGATGGCGGCGCTGCACGCCGATATCGAGCGGCTCATCGCGGCCACCGGGCTCGAGTCGACGATCATCCGGCCGGGGATGTTCGCGTCGAACGCGTTGATGTGGTGGGCGAGCGCGATCCGCGACGACGGTGTCGTCCGGTGGCCCTACGGCGCTGCCGAGACGGCACCGGTCGATGACCGCGACGTGGCAGCCGTCGCGGCGCGGGCCCTGTACCAGGACGGGCATGCCGGAGGCGACTACGTCCTCACGGGCCCCGAGTCGCTGAGCCAGGCGGAGCAGGTCAGCATCATCGGTGACGTCCTGGGGCGTCGGGTCACGTTCGAGGAGCTGTCGCCGGACGAGTTCCGGCGCGAGACGCAGGGGAGCTGGCCGCCTCCGGTCGTGGACATGCTGCTCGCCGCCTGGGGCGCAACGATCGGACGGCCGGCGTACGTCACGTCTACGGTGTTCGACATCCTCGGATCGGCGCCGCGATCGTTTCGCCAGTCGATCGCCGATCAGGCCACCGCCGGTCCGGACCCGGTGGCAGGATCTACCCGTGGCTCCCCGTCTGACGATCCTGCACGACGCTGACCTCGATCCACAGGCACCGGTCATCACGAGAACCGCGGTGCGCGCGGTGGTGCCTCGCGACTCGACCCTGCTCCTGCTTCGTACCCGCCACGGCCTCCACAAGTTCCCGGGCGGCGGGGTGGAGCCCGGGGAGGAGCCGCTTGCGGCGTTGGCACGCGAGCTGCGAGAAGAGTGCGGGGTGGCAGACCTCCGTGTGGGCAGTCTCTTCATGACGGCCGTGGAACGTTCACGCGCGCAGGAGGCGGGTCACGTCTTCGAGATGACCTCCCACTACTACTGGTGCGCGACCGTCAACGGGGCCTCGACGGTGCCGCAACGGCTGGATGCCTACGAGCAGGATCTCGGGCTGGCTCCGGTGTGGGTCGCGCCCCGGGACGCGATCACCCTGAACCAGAGTGCGGCGCCGTCCTCAGCAGTCACCCCGTGGCTTGAACGGGATCTGCGCGTGCTGCGCGCGGTGGCCGACTGTTGGGCTGGATCGCGGCACATCCGGTAGGAGTGCCGCGACGCTACCGGTCGCGGCGCTGGGCCTCCCATGCGGCGATGGCCCTCTTCTTGGCCTTGCGCGTACGACGGGCCGCGAACAGTCCTAGCAATCCGCCGGCGACACCGTTGCCCGTGCTCAGGCCCTGCATCTGGCTGGACATCGCCGCGTTGGCGATCTGGTTCGCCTCGTAGTCAGGACCAACGGGGTTCTTCTCACCCGGGATGCGTTTCTGGTGACCGGTCACCGAGCTACCTTCTCACCCATCGGCCGGCGCCGGGCCGAACCACCGCAGGCACGGCTCGAGACCGTCGACGTCCACCTGCGCCCCGCGACCGGAGGCGCGCCACTCCTCCGCGGTCAGCCGCAGGTGTGCGAGCTCGACGACGCCGCTCCCCGACGCGGTGAGGCTGACGCCGTTGTCCCGGTACCCCAGGTGCCGGGAGACACCCAGGGACGCGTGGTTGTCGCGACGGGCGGAGGTGATCGCCGCACGGGCACCGAGGTGGTCGAACGCGAGGCCGAGGACGGCCGTCCGCATCGCCACGCCGAGCCCGCGGCCGCGGACCTCCTGGACCAGCCAGGAGCCGGAGTCGACGGTGCGCAGCGAGAGGAAGTCGTCGGCCTCGATCGACTGGACACCGACGACGGCACCGTCGTGCTCGACCGCGAAGCCCAGGCACCACGAGGCCGGCGACCAGGTGCCCATCGAGCGCCAGTACTCCTGGTGCACCAGGCGGCTCCGGTGCCGGCGCACGTCCATCCAGGGGAAGCACCTCGGCGCCGCGGGTCGTGCTCGTGGTCGTCGGGCTGGAGGGCGGCGAGGTGAGGCGAGGTCCCGCTCGCGGACGGGTCGCAGGGTGACGTCGCCGCAGCGCAGCCGCAGGCCGAACAGCGGCCAGGCCGCCACCAGCGGGTCGTCCGGGGAGCCGGTCACGCGACCTCGATGGAGACGGAGGCGCCGTCGAGGACGGCCTGGTCGAGCACGGACCGGCGCGGGTCCGGCACGGCGAGCCACGGCTCCACCCGTACGTCGACCAGGTGCACCAGCCGCGGGTCGGAGAGGACGGCGTCGACGGCGGACCGGTCGCCCCCGCACACCAGAGCGGTCAGCCGGCCGGTGAGGATCCGGGCCGCGTGCTCGGCGGCGGCCTCGTAGGCCTGCCGCGCCTGGTTGTCGCGCCGCCGGGCGAACCGCTGCTGGCTCTGTCCCCCGGCCTTGGTGCGGCCCTGGACGTGCCGCTGCCCGACCTTCGACTCGGCGACGGCCAGACCGGAGACGGTCGCGACGGCGAAGCCGCCCTTGCGCACCAGCAGCACGCCCCACCGGGCCGGGGCGTCGACGGCGTGCGCGAAGGCGGAGGCGTCGGGCGGGCCGTCGTACCGGGCGGCGAAGGGCAGCGCGGCCAGCGCGGTGGCCCCGTCGGCGGCGGAGACCGAGAGGCACCCGGACGACACCACCGCGGAGGTGGCGCCGTGCCGGGTGCCGAAGTTCTCGAACCAGCGGACGACGCGCGCCGGCCGGGACGAGCACGGTCCGGCTCAGCGGGGCTCAGACGTTGAAGCCGAGGGCGCGCAGCATCTCGCGGCCGTCGTCGGTGATCTTGTCCGGGCCCCACGGCGGCATCCAGACCCAGTTGATCGTCACGTCGTTGACCAGACCCTCGAGGGCCTGGTTGGTCTGGTCCTGGATGACGTCGGTCAGCGGGCAGGCCGCGGACGTCAGCGTCATGTCGAGGACGACGTTGGTGCCCTCGTCGAGGTGCACGTCGTAGACGAGGCCGAGGTCGACGACGTTGATCCCGAGCTCGGGGTCGACGACGTCCTTCATCGCCTCGACGACGTCGTCCTTGCTGACCGTCATGGTCGTCCCGGAGGTGTCCACCTCGGGCAGGTCGCTGTGGTCGGGCGTGTGGGCGGTGTCGGTCATGACATCTCCTTCGATTCGGTCTGGGTGCCTGCGACGATCTGGGACGTCGCGTCCTTCCAGGCCATCCAGGACAGCAGGGCGCACTTGATCCGGGCCGGGAACTTGGCGACGCCGGCGAACGCGATCGCGTCCTCCAGCACCTCCTCGTCGGGCTCGACCCCGCCGCGGCCCTGCATCAGGGTCAGGAAGCTCTCGTGCACCGACAGCGCCTGGTCCAGCGGCTTGCCGATCACGAGGTCGGTCATCACCGAGGTCGCGGCCTGGCTGATCGAGCAGCCCTCCGCGTCGTAGGACACGTCCTCGATGACCGTGTCGTCGCCGGTGCCGGACAGGTGCACGCGCAGGGTGATCTCGTCACCGCAGGTCGGGTTCACGTGGTGCACCTCGGCCTCGTAGGGGTCGCGGAGGCCGCGGTGGTGGGGGTTCTTGTAGTGGTCCAGGATGATCTCCTGGTAGAGCGCGTCGAGATCCATGTCAGCCCACCTTGAAGTACTTCTTGGTGTACTCCAACCCCTCGACGAGCGCGTCTATTTCGGCCGGCGTCGTGTACAGGTACGACGACATCCGGGTCGAGCTCTGGACGCCGTACCGCTTGTGCGCCGGCTTGGCGCAGTGGTGCCCGGCGCGGACGGCGATCCCGCGGCTGTCGAGCACCTGGCTCACGTCGTGCGGGTGCACGCCGTCGATCTCGAAGGAGATCGCGCCGCCCGCGCAGCGAGGCGTCCTGCGGCCCGAGCACGGTCAGCCCGGAGACCGTCGCCAGGCCCTCGAGGGCGTAGCGGGTGATCGCCTCCTCGTGGGCCCGGACGTTGTCCATCCCGATCGCGGCGAGGTAGTCGACCGCCGCCCCGAGGCCGACGGCCTCGACGATCGGCGGGGTGCCGGCCTCGAAGCGGTGCGGGATCCCGGCGTACGTCGACCGCTCCATCGCCACGGTCGCGATCATCTCGCCGCCGCCGAGGAACGGGGGCAGCTGCTCGAGCACGGACCGGCGTCCCCACAGCACGCCGATGCCGGTCGGGCCGGTGACCTTGTGGCCGGTGAAGACCAGGAAGTCCACGTCCACGGCCTGCACGTCGACGGGCATCTGCGGCACGGCCTGCGCCGCGTCGACCAGCACCACGGCGCCGACCTCGTGCGCACGGCGGGTGATCTCGGCGACCGGGTTGACGGTGCCGAGCATGTTCGAGACCCAGGTCAGCGAGACGACCTTGGTGCGCTCGTTGATCAGCTCGTCGATGTTCGAGAGGTCCAGCCGGCCGTCGTCGGTCAGCCCGAACCAGCGCAGCGTCGCGCCCTTGCGCTCGGTGAGCAGCTGCCACGGCACGATGTTGGAGTGGTGCTCCATCTCGGTGATCAGCACCTCGTCCCCGGGACCGATCGCCAGCGGGCCCTGGGCCCAGGCGAGCGTGTTCGCCACCAGGTTGACCGCCTCGGAGGCGTTCTTGGTGAAGATCACCTCGTCGCGCGAGGGGGCGTTGAGGAAGGCGGCGACCTTGTCCCGGCCGCCCTCGAACCCCGCGGTCGACTCGGCGCCGAGCTGGTGCATGGCGCGCGCGACGTTCGCGTTGTGCCGCTCGAGGTGGTCGACCATGGCGTCGATGACCACCTGCGGCTTCTGCGAGGTGTTCGCGCTGTCCAGGTAGACGAGCGGGTGCCCGTCGGCCATCGTGCGCGACAGGATCGGGAAGTCGGCCCGGATCAGGTCGAGCCCGTCCAGCAGACCGGGCAGGTGCGCGGTGTCGACCGTCATGGTCGGCGTCCTTCCGTCAGAGGAACAGGCTCAGGCGTTCGTCGTCGTGAAGCGGTCGTAGCCCTCGGCCTCGAGACGGTCGGCCAGCTCGGAGCCGCCCTCCTCGGCGATCTTGCCGTCGACGAACACGTGCACGAAGTCGGGCTTGATGTAGCGCAGGATCCGCGTGTAGTGCGTGATCAGCAGGACGCCCTTGTCGCCCTTGGCCTTGAAGCGGTTCACGCCCTCGGAGACGATCTTCAGCGCGTCGATGTCGAGGCCGGAGTCGGTCTCGTCGAGCACCGCGACGTGCGGGTCGAGCAGCTCGAGCTGGAGGATCTCGTGGCGCTTCTTCTCGCCGCCGGAGAAGCCCTCGTTGACCGAGCGGGTCGCGAAGGCCGGGTCCATCTTCATCGCGCCCATGGCGGCGTTGACGTCCTTGACCCAGGTGCGGAGCTTGGGGGCCTCGCCGTCGATGGCGGTCTTCGCGGTGCGCAGGAAGTTCGACACCGAGACGCCGGGGACCTCGACGGGGTACTGCATGGCCAGGAACATCCCGGCGCGCGCCCGCTCGTCGACCTTCATGGCGAGGACGTCCACGCCGTCGAGGGTGACCGAGCCACCGGTGACGGTGTACTTCGGGTGGCCGGCGATCGAGTAGGCCAGGGTCGACTTGCCCGAGCCGTTGGGGCCCATGATCGCGTGGGTCTCGCCCTCGCGGATCACGAGGTCGACCCCCTTGAGGATCTCCTTGGGGCCGTCCTCGGTCTCGACGGTGACGTGCAGGTCGCGGATCTCCAGCGTTGCCATCAGTTCTCTTCCTCAGTTCCTTGCTTCGAAGTCAGTGGTTGATCGGGGTGGTGACGTCGACCAGGACGTCGTCGCCGTCGACCTGCACGGCGTACACGGCGACCGGGCTCGGTGGCGGGCGGGCCGCTCGGCTTGCCGGTGCGCAGGTCGAAGCGCGAGCCGTGCAGCCAGCACTCGATCTCGCAGCCCTCGACGTCGCCCTCGGAGAGCGGGATCGCGGCGTGCGAGCACTCGTCGGCGATGGCGTACCAGTCGTCGCCGTCGTGCACGACGGCCACGTCGGTGCCGTCGACGTCGACCGCGAGGGCCGACCCGGGAGCCACGTCGGAGACGCCGCAGGCGCGGGTGAAGGTCATGACACCGACCCGCTCACCTGCTTGGTGACGTTCTTCTCCAGCTCGGCCTCGACGGTCGCGAGCAGCTTCTCCTCGATGTTCGGGACGCCGATCTTGCGGATGATGTCGGCGAAGAAGCCGTGCACGACCAGCCGGCGGGCCTCCTCCTCGGGGATGCCGCGCGACTGCAGGTAGAACAGCTGCGCGTCGTCGAAGCGGCCGGTCGTGGACGCGTGGCCCGCGCCCTCGATCTCGCCGGTCTCGATCTCCAGGTTCGGGACCGAGTCGGCGCGGCAGCCGTCGGTGAGCACCAGGTTGCGGTTGGACTCGTAGGTCTCGATGCCCTCGGCGACCTTGCGGATCAGCACGTCGCCGATCCACACGGCGTGCGCGCCCTGGCCCTGCAGCGCGCCCTTGTAGTCGACGTTGCTGCGCGTCTTGGGCGCGTTGTGGTCGACGAACAGCCGGTGCTCGAGGTGCTGGCCGGCGTCGGCGAAGTACAGGCCGAGCATCTCGGCCTCGCCGCCCGGTCCGTCGTACCGGACGGTGGAGTTCAGCCGGACGATGTCGCCGCCGAAGGAGATGCACACGTGCCGGTACGTCGCGGCCCGGCCGACGCGGGCCTCGTGCTGCCCGACGTGCACGGCGTCGTCGTCCCAGTCCTGGATGCTGATGACCGAGACGTTGGCGCCGTCGCCGACGATCACCTCGAGGTTGCCGGCGTGGATGCCGGACCCGCGGTGCTCCAGGACGAACGTCACGTTGGCGTGCGTGCCGACCTCGAGGACGTGGTGCGCGTTGCTGCGCAGGTCCGCGGCACCGGTGACCACCACGTGGACGGGCTCGTCGACCACCGTGTCGGCCGGCACCTTGACGTGCAGCGCCTTCTCGGTGTTCTTCGAGGCGACGGCCGCCGCGCGGTCACCCGGCACCAGGGCGGTGCCCCGGGGGGCCTCCCCCGGCGCCAGCGTGCCGACGTGCAGCGCCCTCGGCGCCGGTGACGTCGTAGGTCGCGGCGTCGCCGTCGCTCGCGACGTCGTCCAGCGCGCCCCGCAGCCGCTTGAGCGGCGTGAAGCGCCAGACCTCCTCGCGGCCGGTGGGCATCGGGTGGTCGTCGAGGTCGAAGGACGCCGCGGGGTGCAGGTGGGACGCCAGCTTGGTGGTCGTCTCCACGGCGCCTGCGACGGCAGGGCTCTCGGTAACAGTCACTACTTCGCTTTCGGGTTCGGGGAGGTCGGACGGGGTGCGGCGGGTCAGCCGACCGCGCCCTCCATCTGCAGCTCGATGAGCCGGTTGAGCTCGAGGGCGTACTCCATCGGGAGCTCCTTGGCGATCGGCTCCACGAAGCCGCGGACGATCATCGCCATCGCCTCGTCCTCCTCCATGCCCCGGCTCATCAGGTAGAAGAGCTGGTCGTCGGAGACCTTCGAGACGGTCGCCTCGTGGGCCATCGACACGTCGTCCTCGCGGACGTCGACGTAGGGGTAGGTGTCCGAGCGGCTGATCTGGTCGACCAGCAGCGCGTCGCACTTCACGATGCTCGCGGAGTGGTGGGCGCCCTCGTTGACCTGGACGAGCCCGCGGTACGACGTACGGCCACCGCCGCGCGCCACCGACTTGGAGATGATCGAGCTCGAGGTGTGCGGGGCGGCGTGCACCATCTTGGCGCCGGCGTCCTGGTGCTGGCCCTCGCCGGCGAAGGCGATGGACAGCGTCTCGCCGCGGGCGTGCTCGCCCATCAGGTAGACGGCGGGGTACTTCATCGTCAGCTTGGAGCCGATGTTGCCGTCGACCCACTCCATGGTGGCGCCGGCCTCGCAGGTCGCGCGCTTGGTCACCAGGTTGTAGACGTTGTTCGACCAGTTCTGGATGGTCGTGTAGCGGCAGCGGCCGCCCTTCTTCACGATGATCTCGACGACCGCGGAGTGCAGCGAGTCCGAGCTGTAGATCGGCGCGGTGCAGCCCTCGACGTAGTGCACGTAGGCGTCCTCGTCGACGATGATCAGCGTCCGCTCGAACTGGCCCATGTTCTCGGTGTTGATCCGGAAGTAGGCCTGCAGCGGGATGTCGACGTGCACGCCCTTGGGGACGTAGATGAACGAGCCGCCGGACCAGACCGAGGTGTTCAGCGCGGAGAACTTGTTGTCACCGGTCGGGATGACGGTGCCGAAGTACTCCTTGAAGATCTCCTCGTGCTCGCGCAGCGCGGTGTCGGTGTCGACGAAGATCACGCCCTGCTCCTCCAGGTCCTCGCGGATCTGGTGGTAGACGACCTCGGACTCGTACTGCGCGGCGACGCCGGAGACGAGGCGCTGCTTCTCCGCCTCGGGGATGCCGAGCTTGTCGTAGGTGTTCTTGATGTCCGCGGGGAGGTCGTCCCAGGTCGCCGCCTGCTTCTCGGTCGAGCGGACGAAGTACTTGATGTTGTCGAAGTCGATCGTCTCGAGCTCGCCGCCCCAGGTGGGCATCGGCTTGCGGTGGAAGAGCTTGAGGCCCTTCAGGCGCATGTCGAGCATCCACTGCGGCTCGCTCTTGAGGGTCGAGATGTTGCGCACCACGTCCTCGCTGAGGCCGCGCTGGGCGGTGGCGCCGGCGGTGTCGGAGTCGGACCAACCGAACTCGTAGCGTCCGATGCCCTCGAGCTCGGGGTTGCGCTGGTCGATGGTGGTCATGAAGTCAACCTCTCCTGTGCCTGTGACGGTGACTGGTGCGACGGTGACGTGTGTCTGGCGGCCGGGATGCAGGTGGTGCACACCCCGTCGCCGTGGGCGATCGTGGCCAGCCGCTGGACGTGCCGGCCGAGGACCTTGGAGATGACCTCGGTCTCGGCCTCGCAGAGCTGGGGGAACTCGTGGGCCACGTGGGAGACGGGGCAGTGCTGCTGGCAGAGCTGCTCGCCGACCGGTCCCTGACGGACCGAAGCAGCGTAGCCACCCTGGGTGAGCGCCCGGGCCAGGGCCTGGGACGGGCTCGATGTCCGGGCTCCCCCGCGACGATGGCGTCGTAGTGCGTCTCGATGCCGGCGACCCGGCGGCGGGCGAACTCCAGCACGGCGGCGTCCCCGCCGGTCTCCTCCAGGAACCGCAGCGCCTGGACGGCGAGGTCGTCGTACTGCTGGTCGAACCGGTCGCGGCCCGCGTCGGTGATCGCGAAGACCTTGGCCGGCCGGCCGCGGCCCCGGGTGCCGTAGACCCGCGGCTCGCGGGCCTCGATCGCACCCTCGGCCAGCATCTGGTCGAGGTGGCGACGGACGGCGGCAGGGGTCAGCTCCAGACGCTCCGCGAGGACGGCCGCCGTGCTGGGGCCGAGCTCGAGCAACGTCCGGGCCACCCGCTCGCGGGTGGGTGAGTCGACTGCCTCGTGGATTTCCACAACATCATTGTGTCGTTATTGGTGCGGGTGTTTCAAATAAGGCTGCCCTTACCTCCCCCGGGCCGCTCGCCGGGCCACCCGACCGGGGTTCCTAGACTGAGGGCGTGACCGTCCCCCGCTCCGCCGTCGAGCCCCGCCTCGAGTCCGCGGTGGTCGTCGAGGACCTGCGGATGGCGTACGGCGCCAAGACGGCCGTCGACGGGCTCAGCCTCAGCGTGGCCCGCGGCAGCATCACCGCCGTCCTGGGGCCCAACGGGGCCGGCAAGACCACCACGCTGGAGACCTGCGAGGGCTACCGCAAGCCGCAGCACGGCCGGGTCCGGGTGCTCGGGCTCGACCCGCAGGCGCAGCGTCGCGAGCTGCTCCCCCGCATCGGCGTGATGCTGCAGAACGGCGGCGCCTGGTCCGGCGTGCGGGCCGTGGAGATGCTCCAGCACATCGCCAGCCTGCACGCGCACCCGCTCCCGGTGCCGATGCTGGTCGACCGGCTCGGCCTGGGGTCGTGCGGACGCACGGCGTACCGGCGGCTCTCCGGGGGCCAGCAGCAGCGGCTCGCGCTCGCGATGGCGGTCGTCGGCCGTCCCGAGCTGGTCTTCGTCGACGAGCCCACCGCCGGCATGGACCCGCAGGCCCGCCGCGACACCTGGGACCTGCTGGCCGAGCTGCGCGCCGACGGCGTGACGATCGTGCTGACCACCCACTACATGGACGAGGCCGAGCGGCTCGCCGACCAGGTGCACGTCATCGACCGCGGCCGGCTGATCGCGTCGGGCAGCCCCGGCGAGCTGACCCGCGCGGGCACCAGCACCATCCGGCTGGTGGTCACCGAGCCCTTCCCGCCCACCGCGCCGGCCTCGCTGCAGGCCACGCTCGGGCCGGGCACCGACGTCCAGGCGATCACCGCGCACAGCCTGCTGATCACCGGGCCCGCCGACGCGAGCACGCTGGCCAAGGTGTCCGCGTGGTGCGAGGAGCACGGCGTGCTGCCCGGAGTCGATGACGCTCGGCCAGCGCACCCTCGAGGACGTCTTCCTGCAGATCACCGGACGAGAGCTGGCCGTATGACCTTCGCCCCCATGCCGGGCGCCGCCCCGCTGCCGCGGATGGTGCTCGCGCAGGCCCGGATGGAGACCCGGCTGATCCTGCGCAACGGCGAGCAGCTGCTGCTCGCCGTGGTCATCCCGCTGATCGTGCTGGTCGGCGGGATCACCGCCGCGCAAGCACTTCGACCTGACCTTCTCCCACAGCCCGGTGGACACCCTGACGCCCGGCATCCTGGCGCTGGCGGTGATGTCGACGAGCTTCACCTCGCTGGCCATCGCCACCGGCTTCGAGCGTCGCTACGGCGTGCTCAAGCGGCTCGGCTCCTCGCCGCTCCCCCGGTCCGGCCTGCTCGCCGGCAAGGTCGGCGCCCTGCTCGTCGTCGAGGTGCTCCAGTTCGTGGTCATCGGCGGGGCCGCCGCGCTGCTCGGCTGGTCGCCCGACCTGTCGGTCGCCGGGCTGCTCGGGCGCGCTGGCCTGCGCGCTGCTCGGCACCGCGGCGTTCGCCTCCCTCGGCCTGCTCGTCGCCGGCGCGCTGCGGGCCGAGGCCACGCTGGCCGCGGCGAACCTCGTCTACCTGCTGCTGATGGCCGGTGGCGCCGTCGTGTTCCCCGCGACGTCCTACGGCCCCGCCGCGGGCGTGCTCTCGCTGCTGCCGTCCGGAGCGCTCGGCGACGGCATGCGGACCGCGTTCCTCGACGCCGCCTTCCCCGTCGTACCCCTGCTCGTGCTGGCCGGCTGGACCGCCGTCGGCACCGCCCTGACCGCGAGGACCTTCACGTGGGAGTGACCGTGACCCGTTGGATGCGACCCGCGGCCGTGGCGTCGCTGGTGGTGAACGTGCTGATCGTCGTGACCGGCGGCGTCGTGCGGCTGACCGGCTCCGGCCTCGGCTGCCCCACCTGGCCGCGCTGCACGGACCAGTCGTTCGTGCCGCACCGGGCGCTCGGCATCCACAGCGCGATCGAGTTCGGCAACCGGATGCTCACCTTCGTGGTGGCCGCCGTGGCGATCGCGACGCTGGTGATCGCCTGGCGCTACGGCCGCCGCGCGGTCCGCCGGCTGGCCTTCCTGCTCGCGCTCGGCGTGCCGGCGCAGGCCGTCATCGGCGGGATCACCGTGCTGACCGACCTGAACCCCTGGATCGTGTCCTTCCACCTGCTGGTGTCCCTGGCGATGGTGGGGCTCTCGGTGACCCTGATCCGACGGCTCGACGAGGGCGACGGCCCGGCGGTCCCGCTGGTGCCCGGCGGCGTGGTGTGGCTGACCCGGGCGGTCTTCGCGGCCGGCTGGGCGGTGCTGTACGTCGGGACGGTGGTCACCGGCAGCGGCCCGCACGCCGGGGACGTCGACGCCCCGCGCAACGGCCTCGACCCGCGCTCGCTGACCCAGCTGCACACCGACCTGGTGTTCCTGCTCGTCGGGCTGACCGTCGCCGCGGTGCTGGTGCTGCGGACCGCCGGCGCCCCCACGACCGTCCGCCGGGCCGCGGCCGTGCTCCTCGCCGTCGAGCTGGCCCAGGGCCTGGTCGGCTTCGTGCAGTACTTCACCGACCTGCCGGTCGTGCTCGTGGCCGTGCACCTGCTCGGCGCCTCGCTGCTGTCGGCGGCGATGACCTGGCTGCTGGTCAGCGTCCGCGAGCGGGTCACTGCAGCGTCAGGACCAGCTTCGCCGGTGCGCCGGTCGACTCCCGTGAGTTGATGTAGAACGCGTCCCCGCCGGGGCTGTCGAGCGCCAGCGACAGCTGCTGGCCCAGCGAGCCCTGGACGCTGCTCGGCGCCAGCTGCACGGTGTAGGTCGTGTTGGAGGCCGTCCCGGAGACCGACCCGAGCGCCGCGCCGACGGCGGGCCGGTTGTTGAAGTTCAACCCGCTCTCCGTCCACGACGAGTCCGCGACCGAGCGGACGGACGTGGTGTCCGGGGAGCCGCTGGACGTGCCGGTCGTGGTGGTGAAGCTCAGCGCCGCCCCCACGACGGTCCTCCCGGCCAGCGCGGACAGGTCGTACTTCAGGTACGTCGTCTTGACCGGTGACCCGTCGACGTACAGCGCGGTCTCGGTGCCGTGCCCCGTGGTCGGCAGGTCGCTGCCGGTCCACGAGTCGGCCGCCGGGAGCAGGGTCTGGGTCGGCCCGCCGGTCGGGGTGGTCGTGCTCGTGGCGGTGCTGGTCGCGGTGCTGGTCGCGGTGCTGGTCGCCGTGCTGGTCGCCGTGCTGGTGTGGCGGTCGCCGTGGCGGTCGCGGTGGCGGTGGCCGTGGCGGTCGCGGTCGCTCCGGACCGGGTGATCGTGAACTGGTCGGTGTAGCTGCCGCCCGAGGCGCGCACGAAGGTGCCGGTGAGCGCGGTGCTCGAGACGTCCAGCTTGAGGAACCCGTAGGTCGGGTTGTTGTTGGTGCCCATGTAGCTCTGGAAGTAGGGCCCCTCGATCTTGTTGGGGTTCTCCTTGTTCAGCGAGCGGCCGCCGGACCCGACGGTGGCGAGCACGGTTCCCGCGCCGCCGGCGTACGTCGACGTGGGGCTCGCGTCCGCGACGCAGGCGGGGTTGAACGCGCCGACCTTGATGGAGGTGCAGGAGCCGTTCAGCGCGAGCTGCTTGGTCCGGGCGTAGCCGTGGTCGTGGGCCTGGAGGTAGACGTCGACCTTCTTCTGGAACAGCAGGTTCATCAGGTCCGGGCTGGAGGCGCAGGGGTAGTCCACCAGGGACAGGCAGTACATGTGCATCGCCACGACGACGAACGGGATGCCTGCGGCACGCGCGCTGTCGATGGCCGACGACACGAAGGTGTAGCCCTGGGTGCCGGGCTTGTAGGACCAGTAGGTGCTGCCCTCGCTGAAGTTCAGCTTCGGCGAGACCACGATCGTGCGGACCAGCGGCTGGCTCTGCGGGAAGTCGGAGTAGTACTGCCGGGGGTAGGACCCGGTCGAGGCGGACCGGTCGGGCAGGCAGGAGGCGAAGTTCGACCAGATCCCGTCGGGGCCGTCCTGGTCCTCGTGGTTGCCCACGGTGAGCTGGTAGCGCATCGCCCCGGTGTGCGCGCTGATCAGGTTGCACCAGCCGGACTCGGGCGTCACCTGGGAGTAGGACATGTCCCCGAGGTTCACGAACGTGCCGACCCCGGCGTTGCGGGCCGCGTCGACGACCTTGGTGGTGGTGCTGTTGCCGCCGGTGTCACCCGCGAAGCCCAAGGTCACCGGGGCCGTCGCCCCGGACGCCGTGTCGGTGGTCCGCAGCAGCGCACCGGCGGCCGCGAGCAGCAGGGCGAGTGCGAGGACGATCAGGATCGCCTCGAGCCGCCGGCGCCGCGCCGTCATCGTGCGCACCTCCAGACGGTCGGGCGTCGGGTGCCCACGGCGTCGGCGGAGTACCCCACGGCCCGCAGGGTGCTGCCGACGGTGACCGCGTCGATGGCGGTGCCGGCCACCGCGCGGGAGCCTCCGGTGCCTGGCAGCGGGAGGCCCTGGACGCGCCCGTCCCGGAACAGCACCGGGGCGTCGTAGGTGCCGCCGCCGGGAGCCGGGTCGGCACTGGAGCCCACCACCTCGCCGGAGGCGCCGGACATCGCCATGCTGTGCCGGCCGCCCGCCAGGGTGCCGAGGTCGCGGGGGTTGCTGGCCCCGGCCCAGACCACGGCGTGCATCCCGGCGGGGCCCTGGGCGTCGCCCACGGGATGGCCCGCCCCGTCGAAGCCGCGCACCTGGCCCAAGGAGCCACGCAGCCCCGGCAGGTCGGTCGCCTGCCCCGCCTTCCACAGGACGGGCCGTCCGCCGTTGCCGACGGAGACTCCGCCCACGGTGCCGTCGCCGGCGATCGTGGCGGCGTGCGCGGCGCTGTCACCCGGCAGGGGCGGGAGCTCCCGTGGGAGCGAGGTCACTCCTGGCCAGTACGCCGCCCGCTCGTCCTCGTCGGCTCCGGGACCGTCGGCGTGGTCCTCGTCGGCGACGAGCGCACCGACCACCCGTCCGCGGTCGTCGATGGCCTCGGGCATCGCCACGTCGCCGGGGCGTACGGGCAGCAGGTGCACCTTCCCGGCGGACCACCACCAGCCGACCAGCTGCTGGCGGGCCGGGTCGAAGCCGGTCCCGACCACGACACCGCTCTGGTTCACCCCGGTGGGCATCGCCGCGTCGAGGCCGACGCCCAGCCGGACCGGACGGTCCTGCCGCCAGAGCACCGGCCTGGCCTGGCCGGTGCGGTCCTGGACGATCCCGACCGAGAGGCCGTTGGCGCTGGTGGCCACGACGCTGCCGCCGCGGCCGCCCAGCGTGGGCAGCACGGTCGCGGTGCAGCCGGCCGCGGTCGCGCGCGGCGACGGACCGGGGTCCTGGCCGGAGTCCGGCCAGGCGGCTGCGGTGCCGACGATGACGGATGCGCAGGCGACCGCCGTGCCGACGACCACGAGGCGTCTGCGGGCACGACCTGGCTGACCTGGTTGCATGGAACCCCCTGCGACCAACTACGAGCTACTCCGGGAAGAGAGACCCATCGTCACACCGGGGCACTGGTCGTGACATGGCTAGAAATGCCCATGTTCGGTCCGGAAGCGGGGGTGTCAGCGCAGCAGCAGCGGGTCGAGCGCGACCGCGACGAACAGCAGGGAGAGGTACATGTTCGACCAGTGGAACAGCCGCATCGGCTTGAGGGCCACGACGTCGTCGGTGTCCGCGCGCGCGGCAGCAGCAGCAGGTGCGACTCGACCAGGAAGGCGGCGCCCGAGGACGGCGGCGACGACCGGGTAGAACCAGCCGGTGCCGGCGACCGGCCACAGCAGCAGCGAGGTCGCGACCATGACGTAGGAGTAGGCCACGATCTGCTTCGCGACGACCTTGGCGCCCGCCTTGACCGGCAGCATCGGCACGTCGGCCGCGGCGTAGTCCTCGCGGTAGCGGATCGCCAGCGCCCAGAAGTGCGGCGGGGTCCAGAAGAACACCACCATGAACAGCACGACCGGCGCCCAGGCCAGCTCGCCGGTCACCGCGGTCCAGCCGATCAGGGCCGGGAAGCAGCCGGCGGCCCCGCCCCAGACGATGTTCTGGGTGGTGCGCCGCTTGAGGATCATCGTGTAGCCGACGACGTAGAAGACGTTGGCGGCCAGCGCCAGGCCGGCCGAGAGCCAGTTGACGAGCAGCCCGAGCCACAGCGTCGAGACCACGCCGAGCGCCAGGCCGAAGACCAGGGCGGCGCGGGTGCTGACCATGTGCCGGGGCAGCGCCCGGCGCCGGGTCCGGCGCATCCGCTCGTCGATGTCGGCGTCGTACACGCAGTTCAGCGCGTTGGCGCTGCCGGCGGACAGGGTGCCGCCGAGCACGGTGGCGACCACCAGGCCCAGGGGCGGGACGCCCCGCTGGGCCAGGAACATCACCGGCACGGTGGTGAGCAGCAGCAGCTCGATGATCCGCGGCTTCATCAGCCCGACGTAGGCCACCGAGCACGTCGCGCGCAGAGGTCGGTCCGTCGGTCCGCGGCGGGCACGGACACCTGGGGGTCGACGGCGGTCACAGAGGAACCTCTGCTGGTCGGAGACTCTGGCAACGGCTCCGTCGGCACGCGTTTACGGCAACGCCCGACGGGCACCCGGAGTCTAGTGCGCCGCACGCCTCCGGACCGGCATCGGGCGACGCGTGGGACGGTGTGCCACTGCTCACCCGGGCTGAGTAGGCTCGGGTCCGGTTGGACCACCCCGTGTTCTGAGAGGACCCGCTCGTGACCAAGCTCGATTGGACCGACCTGGACCAGCGCGCGGTCGACACCGCCCGCGTGCTCGCGATGGACGCGGTGCAGAAGGTCGGCAACGGCCACCCCGGCACGGCGATGAGCCTGGCCCCCGTGGCCTACACGCTGTTCCAGAAGGCGATGCGGCACAACCCCGCCAACCCCGACTGGGCCGGCCGCGACCGGTTCGTGCTGTCGGCCGGCCACAGCAGCATCACGCTGTACACCGAGCTCTACCTCGCCGGCTTCGGCCTCGAGCTCGACGACCTCAAGGCGCTGCGCACCTGGGGCAGCAAGACCCCGGGCCACCCCGAGCACGGCCACACCGCCGGCGTCGAGACCACCACCGGCCCGCTGGGCCAGGGCGTCGGCAACGCGGTCGGCATGGCGATGGCCGCCCGCCGCGAGCGCGGCCTGCTCGACCCCGAGGCCGCCCCGGGCGAGAGCCCCTTCGACCACCACATCTACGCGATCTGCAGCGACGGCGACCTGGAGGAGGGCGTCTCCGGCGAGGCCTCCTCGATCGCCGGCACCCAGCAGCTCGGCAACCTGACGCTGATCTACGACGACAACGACATCTCCATCGAGGGCGACACCGACATCGCCTTCACCGAGGACGTCGCCGCGCGCTACGCCGCCTACGGCTGGGACGTGCACCGCATCGACTGGACCAACGGCGGCACCCGCTACGAGGAGAACGTCCAGGAGCTGTGGGACGCGCTCGAGAAGTCCCGCCGGGTCACCGACAAGCCCAGCTTCATCGCCCTCAAGACCGTCATCGCCTGGCCGGCCCCGAACGCCCAGGGCACCGGCAAGTCGCACGGCTCCGCGCTCGGCGAGGACGAGGTCGCGGCCACCAAGAAGATCCTGGGCTTCGACCCCGAGCAGACCTTCGAGGTCCCCGACGACGTCATCGCGCACACCCGCGGCGCCCTCGAGCGCGGCAAGCAGGCCGAGGCCGAGTGGCAGGAGTCGTTCGACGCCTGGGCGTCAGCGCTACCGCCAGCGCAAGGAGCTCTTCGACCGGATGCGCACCCGCACCCTGCCCGGCCGGCTGGGAGAAGGCGCTGCCCTCGTTCCCCGCCGACGAGAAGGGCGTCGCGACCCGCAAGGCGTCCGGCGAGGTGCTCTCCGCGATCGCTCCCGAGCTCCCCGAGCTGTGGGGCGGCTCGGCCGACCTGGCCGAGTCGAACAACACGACCCCCAAGGGCCAGCCGTCGTTCATCCCCGCCGAGCTGTCCACCAAGGACTTCACCGGCGACCAGTACGGCCGGGTGCTGCACTTCGGCATCCGCGAGCACGGCATGGGCTCGATCATGAACGGCATCGCGCTGCACGGCGGCACCCGCGTGTACGGCGGCACGTTCCTGACGTTCTCCGACTACATGCGCGGCGCGGTCCGGCTCGCCGCGCTGATGCAGCTGCCGGTCACCTACGTCTGGACCCACGACTCGATCGGCCTCGGCGAGGACGGCCCGACCCACCAGCCGGTCGAGCACCTCACCGCCCTGCGGGCGATCCCGGGCCTGGACGTCGTACGCCCGGCGGACGCCAACGAGACCGTCGCGGCCTGGAAGGCGATCCTGGAGAACACCGGCAACCCGGCCGGCCTGGTCCTGACCCGGCAGAACGTCCCGACCTACCCGCGCGGCACCGACGGGTTCGCCACCACCGACGAGGTGTCGCCCGCGGCGGCTACGTGCTGCTCGACGCCGAGGGCGGCGCGCCCGACGTGATCCTGATCGGCACCGGCTCCGAGGTGCAGCTCGCCGTCCAGGCCCGCGCGATGCTCGCCGAGAAGGGCGTCCGCGCCCGCGTCGTGTCGATGCCGTGCCGGGAGTGGTTCGACCGCCAGGACCAGTCCTACCGCGACACCGTGCTGCCGCCCATCGTCAAGGCCCGCGTCGAGCGTCGAGGCCGGCATCGCGATGAGCTGGCGCGACCTGGTCGGCTCCACCGGCCGCTGCGTCTCGCTCGAGCACTACGGCGCCTCGGCCGACTTCGAGACGATCTACCGCGAGTTCGGAATCACCGCCGAGGCCGTGGCGTTGGCTGCGGAGGGCAGCATCACCGACTCGCAGGGCTGACCAGCCCCACCACCCACCATCCGAACCACCGGGAGGAATCCGATGTCCGAACGACTCAAGGCTCTTGCCGACGCAGGGGTATCCATCTGGCTCGACGACCTGTCCCGCGAGCGCATCGAGACCGGGAACCTCGCCGACCTGGTGAAGAACAGCTCGGTCGTCGGCGTCACCACGAACCCGACGATCTTCGCCAGCGCGCTCTCCGACGGCGAGCGGTACGACGCCCAGGTCCGCGAGCTCGCGGCAGGCCGGCAAGGACGCGGACGAGGCGATCTTCGCGATCACCACGACCGACGTGCGCGACGCCTGCGACGTGCTCAAGGACGACCTTCGACGCCACCGGCGGCGTCGACGGCCGCGTGTCGATCGAGGTCGTCCCCCGGCCTCGCCCACGACGAGGCGGCCACCATCGCCTCGGCCAAGGAGCTGTGGGCCGAGGTCGACCGGGAGAACCTGTTCATCAAGATCCCGGCGACCACCGAGGGCGCGCCGGCGATCACCGACGTGCTCGGCGAGGGCATCAGCGTCAACGTCACGCTGATCTTCGGCCTCGACCGCTACGACGCGGTGATGGACGCCTACCTCGAGGGTCTCGAGAAGGCCAAGGCCAACGGCCACGACCTGTCCAAGATCCACTCGGTCGCGTCCTTCTTCGTCTCCCGCGTGGACACCGAGATCGACAAGCGGCTCGAGGCCGTCCGGCGACCCGCAGGCCGGCAACCTGATGGGCCTCGCGGGCATCGCCAACGCCCGGCTGGCCTACCAGGCCTACGAGAAGAAGTTCGCCGGCGAGCGCTTCGCGGCCCTCAAGGCCGACGGCGCCAACACCCAGCGCCCGCTGTGGGCGTCGACCGGCGTGAAGAACCCGGACTACCGCGACACGATGTACGTCACCGACCTCGTGGTCGCGCAACACCGTCAACACGATGCCCGAGAAGACCATGCAGGCCTTCGCCGACCACGGCGAGGTCGAGGGCGACCAGGTCACCACGAAGTACGCCGAGGCGCAGCAGGTCATGGACGACCTGGCCAAGGTCGGCATCGACTACGACGACGTGATCGACCACCCTCGAGCGCGAGGGCGTCGACAAGTTCGTGGCCTCGTGGGACGAGCTCGTCGAGACCGTCAAGGGTCAGCTGGATCGGCTCGCGGAGTCGCAGCAGTGAGCGAGACCCTGGAGGTGACCGCCACCGGCGCGGCAGCCGACGCGATCCGCGCGCACGTCCCGGCGCTCGTCGAGGACGGGTTCGCCGGCAAGCTGTTCGCCCAGGACGCGACGCTGTGGGGCCCCGACGCCGAGGAGGAGTCCGCCAAGCGGCTCGTCCTGGGTCGGCCTGCCCCGCACGCTCGCGGCCGCTGGTCGGCGAGGTCGTCCGCGCTGCGCAGCGAGCTGCAGGACGCCGGCGTCGACCACGTCGTGCTCTGCGGCATGGGCGGCTCCTCGCTGGCCCCCGAGGTCATCTGCGCGGCGTACGGCGTCGAGCTGACCGTGCTCGACTCCAGCGACCCCGACCAGGTCCGCGAGGCGCTCGCCGACCGGCTCGACCGCACCGTCGTCGTCGTCTCCAGCAAGTCCGGGCTCCACCGTGGAGACCGACTCGCAGCGGCGGGCCTACGAGCAGGCGTTCACCGACGCCGGCATCGACCCGGCCGCGCCGGATCGTGATCGTCACCGACCCGGGCAGCCCGCTCGACCAGCAGTCCCGCGAGGCCGGCTACCGCGTCGTCAACGCCGACCCCGACGTCGGCGGCCGCTACTCGGCCCTGACCGCGTTCGGCCTCGTGCCCAGCGGTCTCGCCGGCGCGGACATCGGCCGCGCTCCTCGACGAGGCCGAGGCGGTCTCCGACCTGCTCGCCGACGACGACGACGCCAACCCCGGCCTGCGGCTCGGCGCCGCGATGGCCGGCACCGAGCCCGCTGCGCAACAAGCTCGTGCTGGTCGACCAGGGCTCCGGGCTCACCGGCTTCGCCGACTGGGCCGAGCAGCTCGATCGCGGAGAGCACCGGCAAGCAGGGCACCGGCGTGCTCCCGGTCGTCGTCCCCGACGACTCCGCGCCCGAGGTCGCCCTGCCGCCCGCACGACGTGACCGTGGCGCCGGCTCGTCGGCGACGACGCGACCGAGCGACCAGACGGCCGCCGACCACGACGGCGACCGGCTCCGACGTCTCCGTCACCGGCCCGCTCGGCGCGCAGATGCTGCTGTGGGAGGTCGCGACGGCCGCGGCCGGCCGGATCCTCGGGCATCAACCCGTTCGACCAGCCCGACGTGGAGAGCGCCAAGATCGCCGCCCGCTCGATGCTCGAGGGCAGCCCCGACAGCACGCCGCCCAGCGTTCACCGACGGACCCGTCGAGGTCCGCGCGCTCGGGGGCGACTGGCTCGGCGACGCCGCCAGCCTGCGCGGACGCCGTCGCCGCCCTGCTCGGACAGGTCGACGCCCAGCAGGGGTACGTCGCGGTGATGGCCTACCTCGACCGGCTCGACCAGGCCGACCTCGCCGAGGTCCGCAACACGCTCGCCCACCGCGTACGCCGCCCGGTGACGTTCGGCTGGGGCCCGCGCTTCCTGCACTCGACCGGACAGTTCCACAAGGGCGGACCGGCCGAGGGCGTCTACGTCCAGATCACCGCCGAGCCCGCCGAGGACCTCGCCGTGCCCGGCAAGGACTACACCTTCGGCCGGCTGATCGCCGTCGCAGTCCGCCGGTGACGCCAGCGTGCTCGCCGACCACGGCCGGCCGGTGCTCCGGCTGCACCTCACGGACCTCGAGGCCGGCGTCGCGGCCGTGCGGGCGGCCCTGGCGTGACCCGCGGTGAACCCGCTGCGGGACACGCAGGACCGCCGCCTCCCGCGGATCGCCGGTCCCTGCGGGATGGTGCTGTTCGGCGTCACCGGAGACCTGTCGCGCAAGAAGGTGATGCCGGCGATCTACGACCTGGCCAGCCGCGGGCTGCTGCCGCCGGGGTTCTCCCTGGTCGGCTACGCCCGGCGCGACTGGGCCGACGAGGACTTCGCCCAGGTCGTGCACGACTCGGTCAAGGAGCACGCCCGCACCGAGTTCCGCGAGGAGGTCTGGGACCAGCTCGCCGAGGGCTTCCGCTTCGTGCAGGGCGACTTCAGCGACGACGTCGCCTTCGACACCCTGCGGCAGACCATCCTCGACCTCGACCGGGTGCGCGGCACCCAGGGCAACCACGCGTTCTACCTGTCCATCCCGCCGAAGTTCTTCCCCGACGTGATCGGCCAGCTCAAGGAGCACGGCCTCGCCGACCCCGGCCTCGACAGCTGGCGCCGGGTCGTCGTCGAGAAGCCGTTCGGCTCCGACCTGAAGAGCGCCCAGGCGCTCAACGCGACCATCCACGAGGTGTTCCCGCCGGAGTCGGTGTTCCGCATCGACCACTACCTCGGCAAGGAGACGGTCCAGAACATCCTGGCGATGCGGTTCGCCAACGCGATGTTCGAGCCGATCTGGAACGCCAACTACGTCGACCACGTCCAGATCACGATGGCCGAGGACATCGGCATCGGCGGCCGCGCCGGCTACTACGACGGCATCGGCGCCGCCCGCGACGTGATCCAGAACCACCTGCTCCAGCTGATGGCGCTGATCGCCATGGAGGAGCCGCCCTCGTTCGACGCCGAGAGCCTGCGGCTCGAGAAGCAGAAGGTGCTGTCGTCCGTCGTGCTCCCGCGGCGGCTGGACCTGCACACCGCCCGCGGCCAGTACACCGAGGGCTGGGCCGGCGGCGAGAAGGTGCTCGGCTACAAGCAGGAGCAGGACATCCCGGCAAGCTCCACCACCGAGACCTTCGCGGCGATCAAGCTCGGCATCGAGAACCGGCGCTGGGCCGGGCGTGCCGTTCTACCTGCGGCACGGCAAGCGGCTGGGCCGCCGCGTCACCGAGGTGGCCGTGGTGTTCAAGCGGGCGCCGCACCTGCCGTTCACCGAGACCGCCACCGAGGAGCTCACCCAGAACGCGCTGGTCATCCGGGTGCAGCCCGACGAGGGCATCACCATCCGGTTCGGCTCCAAGGTGCCCGGCAGCGCGATGGAGATCCGCGACGTCAACATGGACTTCGCCTACGGCGGCTCGTTCACCGAGTCGTCCCCGGAGGCCTACGAGCGGCTGATCCTCGACGTGCTGCTCGGCGACCCGCCGCTGTTCCCGCAGCACGAGGAGGTCGAGCTGTCCTGGAAGATCCTCGACCCGATCGTGGAGTACTGGGCCAAGCACGGGGCAGCCCGACACCTACGACTCCGGCACCTGGGGCCCGCGCGTCCGCGGACAAGATGCTCGCCCGCGACGGACGCACCTGGAGGCGGCCATGATCGAGCTCGATCGACACCAACTCGAGCGCGATCGCCGCGCGAGTTCGTCCGGTCCCGGCGCCGCTCGGGCAGCCCGGCGATGGGCATGATCATGACCCTGGTGATCGTCGCCGACAAGGCCGACGCCGACGAGGCGCTCGTCCGCGGCCCGGTCGGCCTCGCGCGAGCACCCGGCCCGCATCCTGGTCGTCGTCTTCGGCGACAAGCGCGGCGCCGGACAGGTCGACGCCCAGGTGGGCATCGGCTCCGGCGTCTCCGGCGAGCGGGCCGTGCTGCGGCTCTCCGGCGAGGTGACCCGGCACGCCGAGTCCGTCGTCCTCCCGCTGCTGCTGCCCGACTCCCCCGTCGTCGTCTGGTGGCCCGGGCCGGGCCCCCGAGGACCCGGCGGCCGACCCGCTGGGCCGGCTCGGCACCCGGCGGATCACCGACGCCGCCTCGGTGCCGACCGCAAGGCGCAGGCGATGCTCACCCAGTGCCACAACTACGCACCGGGCAACACCGACCTGGCCTGGACCCGGATCACCGGCTGGCGCGCGCTGCTCGCCGCGGCCCTGGACCAGAACCCGGGCAAGGTGACGTCGGCCTCGGTGACGGCGGAGCGGATCAGCCCCAGCGCGGACCTGCTGTCCGCGTGGCTCGGGTGACCGGCTCAAGTGCGACGTCACCCGCGAGAACTCGCAGGGCCCCGGCATCACCGCCGTGGTGCTGCGCAGCAAGCTCGGGCGACATCTCGGTCACCCGCTCCGACGGCCGGCTGGCGACGCTCTCCTCCCCCAACGCACCCGACCGTCCGGTCGCCCTCAAGCGCCGCGACCTCGACGAGCTGCTGTCGGAGGAGCTGCGCCGCCTCGACCCCGACGACGTGTACGCCGCGACCGTGAAGCGGATGGCCAGGACCGGCTCCCGAGCCGCGCCGATCCGCACCGCGAAGAAGGGCTGACATGAGCGACCCGGAGATCGAGACCTTCCCGTCCCCCGACGCGCTGGCGGCCGCGGTCGCCGGCCGGCTGGTGGTGCGCCTGGCGGCCATCCAGGCCGCCGGCCGCACCCCGCCGATCGCGCTCACCGGCGGCACCGTCGCGGTCAAGATCCACGAGGCGGTGGTGACCGCCACCGAGGGCCACGAGGACGTCGACTGGTCGCAAGGTCGACATCTGGTGGGGCGACGAGCGCTACGTCCCCGCGGACGACGACGAGCGCAACGCCAAGCAGGCCTGGGACGCGATGCTCTCGCACCTCGACGTCAGCCCCGGCCGGGTGCACGAGATGCCCGCCTCCGACGGCCCGCACGACGACCGTCCAGGAGGCCGCGGAGGCGTACGGCGACCTGGTCCGCTCGCGGGGCACCGGCCAGTTCGACGTGGTGATGCTCGGCGTCGGGCCGGACGGCCACGTGGCGTCGCTGTTCCCGGGCTCCGCGCGAGCTCGACGTCGACGACGCGATCGCCGTCGCGGTCACCGACTCCCCCAAGCCGCCGCCGGAGCGGGTCAGCCTGACCTTCGGCGCGCTGAACCGCACCAGCGAGGTGTGGTTCGTGGTGGCCGGCGCCGGCAAGGCCGACGCCGTCGCGCGGGCGCTGGCGACCGGTGACGACGCGGCGGACGTGCACGACATCCCGGCCGCCGGGGTGCACGGCAAGGACACGACGGTGTGGTTCCTCGACGAGGAAGCCGCCTCGCGAGCTCGGCTCAGAAGATGATCTCGCCGCGCTTGCGGCGGGCCCGCAGCGTCTGGATCGCCTCGTCGAGGATGTCCTCGGCCTCCTTGTCGGAGCGGCGCTCCTTCACGTAGGCGAGGTGCGTCTTGTAGGGCTCGATCTTCGGCGCCGGCGGCGGGTTCTCCGAGTCCAGGCTCGCCGGCAGCCCGCAGCGCGGGCAGTCCCACGAGTCGGGGATCTGCGCCTCGACGGCGAAGGTGATCACGGACTCGTGCTCGTGCGAGCAGAAGTAGACGACGCGCTGCCGCGGGGCCGCCTCGCCGCGCTCGGCCTCGCCCATCGGCCCGGCGCCGACCCGGCTTCCCCGGATCGCGTTTCCACCACCTGCTGCCACGCTTGCGTGCTCCTGCTCCGGAAATGCGTCGGGTGAATCCGGTCGGTCAGCCCTGGGTCTTGAGCAGCAGCCCGAGCGCGATGATGCACGCGAACCAGATCACGCCGGCACCGATCGTGATGCGGTCGAGGTTGCGCTCGGCCACCGAGGATCCCCCGAGCCCGCTGGACACGCCGCCGCCGAACATGTCGGAGAGCCCGCCGCCCCTGCCCTTGTGCAGGAGGACGAGCAGGATCAGCAGGAGGCTGGTCGCGATGAGCAGCACGGTGAAGGTGATAACCACGGTGGGAAAGCCTAACTCACAGGGGGACGGTCAGATGACGGGCATGTCGTAAAACCGGCAGATGCCGCCGAACTCGTCGGGCTGCAGGCTCGCGCCGCCGACGAGCGCGCCGTCGACGTCGGTCTTCTCCATGATCCCGGCGACGTTCGCGGCCTTGACCGAGCCGCCGTACAGGATGCGGACGGCCGCGCGCGGCGTCCTCGGACCAGGCCTCGGCGACCCGGCCGCGGATCGCGGCGCAGACCTCCTGCGCGTCGTCGGGGGTGGCGACCTCGCCGGTGCCGATCGCCCAGACCGGCTCGTAGGCCACCACCAGGGCGCCCACCTGCTCGGCGCTCAGACCGGCCAGCGAGCCGTCGAGCTGGGCCAGCGTGTGCTCGACGTGCCGGCCCTCCTGGCGGACCTCGAGGCCCTCGCCGACGCACACGATCGGCGTGATGCCGGCGGCGATCGCCTTCCTGGCCTTGGCGTTCACGGTCTCGTCGGACTCGGCGTGGTGCTCGCGCCGCTCCGAGTGGCCGACCACGACGTAGGAGCAGCCGAGCTTGGCGAGCATCCCCGCGGAGATCTCCCCCGTGTAGGCGCCGCTGTCCTGGGTGGAGACGTCCTGGGCGCCGTACCGGATCTCCAGGCGGTCGCCGTCGACGAGCGTCTGCACGCTGCGCAGGTCGGTGAACGGCGGCACGACGACGACCTCCACCTTGCGGTAGTCGTGCTTCTTGTCCGAGAGCGTCCACGCGAGCTTCTGGACCAGGACGACGGCCTCCTGGTGGTTGAGGTTCATCTTCCAGTTGCCCGCCATCAGCGGGACGCGGTTGTGCTTGGGCATGCAGGTCCTTCGGTCGAGGTCAGTCGGAGAGTACGTCGATGCCGGGCAGCTGCTTGCCCTCGAGGTACTCCAGGCTGGCTCCACCACCCGTCGAGATGTGCCCGAAGGCGGCCTCGTCGAAGCCGAGCCGGCGCACCGCCGCGGCCGAGTCGCCGCCGCCGACGACCGAGAGGCCGTCGACCTGCGTGAGCGCCTCGGCCACCGCACGGGTGCCCGCGGCGAACGCGTCGAACTCGAACACGCCCATCGGGCCGTTCCAGAACACCGTCTTCGCGTCGGCCAGCGCCGCGGCGAACGCCCGGCCCGAGTCCGGCCCGATGTCGAGGCCCGAGCTGGTCGGCCGGGATCGCGTCGGCCGCGACGACCGTGGCCGGTGGCGTCGGCGCTGAACTCCGGCGCCACCACGATGTCGGTGGGCAGCAGGATCTGCACCCCGGACTCCTCGGCCCGCTGCAGGTAGCTGCGGCAGGTGTCGAGCTGGTCCTCCTCGAGCAGGCTCTTGCCGACCTCGTGGCCCTGGGCCTTGAGGAAGGTGAAGACCATGCCGCCGCCGATCAGCAGCCGGTCGGCCTTGCCGAGCAGGTTGTCGATGACGCCGAGCTTGTCGGACACCTTCGAGCCGCCGAGCACCACGACGTAGGGCCGCTCCGGGGTCTCGGTGAGCCGGCGGAGCACCTCGATCTCGGTCGCGACGAGCCCGCCCATGGCGTGCGGGAGGCGCTGCGCGACGTCGTACACGGAGGCCTGCTTGCGGTGCACGACACCGAAGCCGTCGCTGACGAAGACGTCGGCCAGCGCGGCGAGCTGGTCGGCGAACGCGCCGCGCACGGCGTCGTCCTTGCTGGTCTCGCCCTCGTTGAAGCGGACGTTCTCCAGCACCGCGACCCGGCCGTCCGGCAGCGCGTCGACGGTGGACGCGGGCGGACTCGCCGACGGTGTCCTCGGCGAACGCCACCTCGGTCCCGAGCAGCTCGCCGAGCCGGGCCGCCACCGGACGCAGGGAGTACTGCGGGTCCGGGGCGCCCTTGGGGCGGCCGAGGTGCGCGGTCACCACGACCCGCGCGCCCGCGTCGGCGAGCGTCGCGGATCGTGGGGACGCTGGCCCGGATGCGGCCGTCGTCGGTGATCCGGCCGTCCTCGAGCGGGACGTTCAGGTCGGAGCGGACGAGGACGCGCTTGCCGCGGAGGTCCCCCAGGGCGTCGATCCCGCTCATCCTCAGAGGCTCGCGCCGACGTACACGATCAGGTCAGCGAGGCGGTTGGAGTAGCCCCACTCGTTGTCGTACCAGCCGACGACCTTGACCTGGTTGCCGAGCACCTTGGTCAGGCCCGCGTCGAAGATGCACGAGTGCGGGTCGGTGACGATGTCGGAGGACACGATCGGGTCCTCGGTGTACTTCAGGATGCCCTTGAGGTCGCCCTCGGCGGCGGCCTTGACCGCGGCGTTGACCTCCTCGGCGGTGACCTCGCGGCCGGCCTCGAAGGTCAGGTCGGTGGCGGAGCCGGTCGGGATCGGCACGCGCAGGGCGTAGCCGTCGAGCTTGCCCTTCAGCTCCGGCATGACCAGGCCGATCGCCTTGGCGGCACCGGTCGAGGTCGGCACGATGTTCAGCGCGGCGGCCCGGGCGCGACGCAGGTCCTTGTGCGGGGCGTCCTGGAGGTTCTGGTCCTGCGTGTAGGCGTGGATCGTGGTCATCAGGCCCTTGGTGATCCCGAACTCGTCGTGCAGCACCTTGGCCATCGGGCCGAGGCAGTTCGTGGTGCACGAGGCGTTGGAGATGATGTGGTGCGAGCCCGCGTCGTACGACGTGTGGTTCACGCCCATCACGATCGTGACGTCCTCGTTGGAGGCCGGCGCGGAGATGATGACCTTCTTGGCGCCGCCGTCGATGTGCGCCTTGGCCTTGGTGGCGTCGGTGAAGAAGCCGGTGGACTCCACGACGACGTCGACGCCGAGGTCCTTCCACGGCAGGTCGGCCGGGTCCTTCTCGGCCAGGATCTTCAGGGTCTTGTCGCCGACCTGGATGCCGCCGTCGACCACGGACACCTCGGCCGGGAAGCGGCCCAGGATCGAGTCGTACTTCAGCAGGTGCGCCATGGTCTTGAGGTCGCCGAGGTCGTTGGCCGCGACGATCTCGATGTCGGCGCCGGAAGCCTCCACGGCGCGGAAGAAGTTGCGGCCGATGCGGCCGAATCCGTTGATGCCCACGCGAACGGTCACGGGATGGTCTCCTCGTTTGCAGTCAGGGGTCGTGACGCCTGGGTGAAAGACGTCACGCCGACCCTACCGGGTGCCGAGGGACCGGCTGCACGGTCCGTCCGAGGTACGTGCGGGTAACTACGCCTCTTCGACGTCGGCCAGCATGTCGGGGGTCAGGCTGGCCTCGGTGTCGGGGATGCCGAGGTCGGAGGCGCGCTTGTCGGCCATCGCCAGCAGCCGGCGGATCCGGCCCGCGATCGCGTCCTTGGTGAGCGGCGGCACGTGCAGCGCGCCGAGCTCCTCGAGCGAGGCCTGCTTGTGCTCCAGGCGCAGGTCGCCGGCCATCTTCAGGTGGTCCGGGACCTCCTCGGCGAGGATCTCCAGGGCCCGCTCCACGCGGGCACCGGCGGCGACGGCCGCACGGGCCGAGCGGCGCAGGTTGGCGTCGTCGAAGTTCGCGAGCCGGTTGGCGGTGGCGCGCACCTCGCGGCGCATCCGGCGCTCCTCCCAGGCCATCAGGGACTCGTGCGCCCCCAGCCGGGTGAGCAGCGCGCCGATCGCGTCGCCGTCGCGGATCACGACGCGGTCGACCCCGCGGACCTCACGGGCCTTGGCCTGGATGCCGAGGCGGCGGGCGGCGCCGACCAGGGCGAGGGCGGCCTCGGGACCGGGGCAGGTCACCTCCAGCGCGGAGGAGCGGCCGGGCTCGGTGAGCGAGCCGTGCGCCAGGAACGCCCCGCGCCACGCGGCGACGGCGTCGCAGCCGGCCCCGGAGACGACCTGGGGCGGCAGTCCGCGCACGGGACGGCCGCGTCCGTCGAGCAGCCCGGTCTGACGGGCCAGCGCCTCGCCGTCCCGGACGACCCGGACGACGTACCGGCTGCCCTTGCGGATGCCGTTGCCCGACACCATCACGACGTCGGAGGGGTGGCCGTAGATCTCGGCGATGTCGCGGCGCAGCCGACGCGCGGCGGCACCGGTGTCCAGCTCGGCCTCGACGACGATCCGGCCGCTCACGATGTGCAGGCCGCCGGCGAACCGCAGCATCGAGGAGACCTCCGACTTGCGGCAACAGGCCTTCGTCACCTGCGTGCTGGCCAGCTCCGCCTTCACCTGTGCCGTCATCGCCATGCGTCCGATCCTGCCACGTCGTCGACCTTCCCCGAAGTCCGCCTCACACCGGCTGTGCGGCCAGGACCGCGGCCACCCTATGCCTGCTGCGAGAAAGCCCGCATAGGCATCGGCCAGCTTGACAGGATCGTGACGCGGGGTGCCGTCGCCGACGGCGAGGTCGGCGACCACGAGACGGGCGCCCAGCGAGCCGGGCGACCGCCTCGAGCTGGTCGTGGTCGACGACCGAGCCCTGGTCGGCGAGCACCACGTCGAGCCGCAGGTCCGGGGCGTGCTCGGCGAGCACCTCGAGGTGCGTCTCCGGCGAGAACCCGTCGGTCTCCCCCGCCTGCGGCTCCAGGTTGAGCGTCACCACCTTGCGGGCCGTCGAGCCCACCAGGGCCCGGCGCAGCTCGGGCACCAGCAGGTGCGGGATCACGCTGGTGAACCAGGAGCCCGGACCGAGCACCACCCAGTCGGCGTCGTGGATCGCCGCGATCGCCTCGACGCAGGCCGGCGGGTCCGCGGGCTCGAGGTGCACCTCGGTGACCTGGCCGTCGGTGGAGGCGACCTGCACCTGCCCGCGCACCGTGGTGAGCGCGTCGCGGTCGGCCGGGTCGGCGCCGCGGACCTGCGGCGACGATGTCGAGCGGGGTCACCGCCATCGGCAGCACCCGGCCCTGGGCGCCGAGCAGCCGGCCGACCCAGTCCAGCGCGCCGACGTGGTCGCCGAGCAGCTGCCACAGCGTCACGATCAGCAGGTTGCCGACCGCGTGGTTGTCCATCTCGCCCTCGCTGGCGAACCGGTGCTGGAGCACCCGGGCCCAGGTGCGGCCCCAGTCGTCGTCGCCGCAGAGCGCCGAGAGCGCCTGCCGCAGGTCACCGGGCGGCAGCACGCCGAACTCGCGGCGCAGCCGGCCCGACGACCCGCCGTTGTCGGCGACCGTGACGACCGCCGTCAGGTCCTTGACGACGTGCCGCAGCGCGGCCAGGGACGCGGACAGGCCGTGCCCGCCCCCGAGGGCGACCACCCGGAGGTCGAGGGCGTCGCCGTGCGCGGCGTGGGACATCGTCACTCCCGCCCCAGGTCGCGGTGCATCGCCCGCGCGTCCATGCCCGCGGCCGACAGCCGGGCGGCGATCTCCTCGGTCATCGCGACGCTGCGGTGCTTGCCGCCGGTGCAGCCGACCGCGACCGTCATGAAGCGCTTGCCCTCGACGAGGTAGCCCTCGGCGACCGTCTGCAGCAGCGGGACGTACTGGTCCAGGAACTCCTGGGCGCCCTTCCGCTCCAGGACGTAGGCCGCGACCGAGGCGTCGCGCCCGGAGAGCGGGCGCAGCTCGGGCACCCAGTGCGGGTTGGGCAGGAAGCGCATGTCGGCGACCAGGTCGGCGTCGACCGGGATGCCGTACTTGAACCCGAAGCTGACGATCGTCGCCTTCAGCGAGGTGGTCTGCTCGGTGCCGAAGGCGCGGGCCACCTTGTCGGTGAGCTGGTGCACGTTGAGGCCGGTGGTGTCGATCACCAGGTCGGCGTCGGCGCGCAGGTCGTCGAGCGCGGTGCGCTCGCGGCGCAGGCCGTCGAGCAGCCGGCCGCCCTCCTGGAGCGGGTGCGGCCGGCGCGCGGCCTCCTGGCGGCGCACCAGCACGTCGTCGGTGGCCTCGAGGAACAGCAGCGTCGTACGGCGGCCGGTGGAGCCGCGCGCGATGACCTCCTGCAGCCCGGCGAAGAACGAGCCGGAGCGTACGTCGACCACGACGGCCATCGGCTGCAGCGGGCCGCGGGTCTCGTCGACGAGGCGGACCACGTCGGCGACCAGCTGCGGCGGGAGGTTGTCGACCACGAAGAAGCCGAGGTCCTCGAGCTCCTTGGCGGCGGTGCTGCGGCCGGCGCCGGTCATCCCGGTGACCACCACCACCTCGCCCCGGTGGTCGGGGTCCTCGACCAGCCTCCCGGACGCGTCGACGTCTGCCATCAGGACTCCTCGATCTCTCCGGTCGCGGTGTTCACGCTCACGGCCGTGCGGCCCTTCGTCTCGGCCAGCGCGGCGACGATCGCCTCGGCGGTCCGGGCCCCGATGCCCGGCACCTCGGCGATCTCCTCCACTGTGGCAGCCCGCAGCTTCTTCAGCGAGCCGAACCGCTTGAGCAGGCTCTTGCGGCGCACCTCCCCCAGGCCCGGCACGTCGTCGAGCAGGCTCTCGACCATGCTCTTGGACCGCCGCGAGCGGTGGTGGGTGATCGCGAAGCGGTGCGCCTCGTCGCGGATCCGCTGGAGGAGGTAGAGCCCCTCGCTGGTCCGCGGCAGGATCACCGGGTCCTCCTGGCTGGGCAGCCAGACCTCCTCGAGCCGCTTCGCGAGGCCGCACACCGGCACGTCGTCGATGCCGAGCTCGTCGAGCGCCCGCTGGGCGGCGGCCACCTGCGGCGGTCCGCCGTCCACGACGACGAGGCCCGGGACGTAGGCGAACTTCTTCGGCCGGCCGGTGTCGGGGTCGATCAGCAGCGGCCCGTCCTGGGTGTCGTCCGGGGATGTCGGCGAACTCGCCGCTCTCCACCCGCTCGTCGAGCAGCCGGCGGAACCGCCGGGTGATCACCTCGTGCATCGAGGCGACGTCGTTCTGCCCCTCGACGCCCTTGATCACGAAGCGGCGGTACTCGCTCTTGCGGGCCAGGCCGTCCTCGAACACCACCATCGAGGCGACCACCTCGGTGCCCTGGAGGTTCGAGATGTCGTAGCACTCCACGCGCAGCGGCGCCGTCGGCAGCTCGCAGGGCGACCTGGATCTCCTCCAGGGCCCGGTTGCGGGTGGTCAGGTCGCTGGCCCGCTTGGTCTTGTGCAGGCCGAGCGCCTGGAGCGCGTTGCGGCCGACGGTCTCCTGCAGGGCCTTCTTGTCGCCGCGCTGCGGCACCTTGATCGACACCCGCGCCCCGCCGCGCAGGTCGCTGAGCCAGTCCTCGAGGGCCGGGGTGTCCTCGGGCAGCGCGGGGACCAGCACCTCGCGCGGGATCGAGTCGCCGAGCTCCCCGTCGTACAGCTGGAGGAGGAAGCGCTCGACCAGGCCGGCGGTGTCGGCGTCGTCGACCTTGTCGGCCACCCAGCCGCGCTGGCCGCGGATCCGGCCGCCGCGCACGTAGAAGATCTGCACCGCGACCTCGAGCGGGTCCTCGGACAGCGCGACCACGTCGGCGTCCGTGCCGTCGCCGAGCACCACCTGCTGCTTCTCCATCGCGCGGTTGAGGGCGCCGATGTCGTCGCGCAGCCGGGCCGCCCGCTCGTAGTCCTGGGCGGTCGGAGGCGGCGTACATCTCCTTCTCCAGGCGCTTGACGAAGCCGGTGGTCTGGCCGCCCATGAAGTCGCAGAAGTCGTCGACGATGGCGCGGTGCTCCTCGGCGCTCGACCCGGCCGACGCAGGGCGCCGAGCACTTGCCGATGTAGCCGAGCAGGCAGGGCCGGCCGATCTGCTCGGACCGCTTGAAGACGCCGTTGCTGCACGAGCGCATCGGGAACACCCGCAGCAGCAGGTCGACGGTCTCGCGGATCGCCCAGGCGTGGGAGTAGGGGCCGAAGTAGCGGACGCCGCGCTTCTTGGCGCCGCGGCCGACCATCACGCGCGGGAACTCCTCGTTGAGGGTCACCGCCGAGCCAGGGGTAGGACTTGTCGTCGCGGTACTTCACGTTGAAGCGCGGGTCGTACTCCTTGATCCAGGAGTACTCCAGCTGGAGCGCCTCGACCTCGGTGTTGACGACCGTCCACTCGACGCTGGCCGCGCTGGTCACCATCGTCGCCGTGCGCGGGTGCAGGTTGACGATGTCCTGGAAGTACGACGTGAGCCGGGACCGCAGGTTCTTCGCCTTGCCGACGTAGACCACGCGGCGGTTCTCGTCGCGGAACCGGTAGACACCCGGTGAGGTGGGGATGGACCCGGGTGCCGGGCGGTACGTCGACGGGTCGGCCACGCACCAACCCTACGGGGGAGGCCCGACGCCCGGCCGGGCAGGCAAACCTGGTCATCTGTGGGGATGGGCCCGACCCTCCGGCCGGGTCTACGGTGGACCCGATCGTCTCGCGACTGCTCAGGGGGAGCCATGAACTCCGACGTCCGCGTCGTGCCCGTCATCCTGTCCGGGGGGACCGGCACCGGGCTGTGGCCGATGTCCCGGGAGCTGTTCCCCAAGCAGCTGCTCCCGCTGCTCGCCGAGGTCAGCCTGCTGCAGCAGACCGCGTGGCGGGTCCAGGGGCACGAGTTCTCCGCGCCGCTGCTGATGTGCGGGGAGGAGCACCGCTTCGCGGTCGCCGCAGCAGATGCGCGACCTCGGCATCGAGCCGCGGGCGATCGTGCTCGAACCCGTCGGCCGGGACACCGCTCCCCCGATCGCCGCGGCCGCCCGGCTGGTCGCCGCCGACGACCCGGACGCCGTGATGCTGGTGCTGCCCTCCGACCACGCCGTCGGCGACCCGGCCGGCTTCGTGCGGGCCGTGCGGGCCGCGGCGGCGGTGGCGGTCGAGGGACACCTCGTCGCGTTCGGCGTTGCCCGCGACCCGTCCCGAGACCGGGTTCGGCTACATCCGCTCCGGGGTGGGGCTGGCCGGCCACGACACCGCCTTCGAGGTCAAGGACTTCGTCGAGAAGCCCGTCCCGGGCCTTCGCGCGCGACCTGGTGGCCGCCGGCGACTGGAGCTGGAACAGCGGGATGTTCGTGTTCCCGCCCCGGCTGTTCCTGGAGGAGCTCGAGCGGCTGCGGCCGCGACGTCCTCGAGGCGGTCACCGGCGCGCTGCGCACCGCCCGGGTGGACCTGGACTTCGTGCGCCTCGACGAGCGGGAGTTCACCCGGTCCCCGACGGTCTCGGTGGACCACGCGGTGATGGAGCACACCGGTCGGCGCCGCGGTCGTGAACGCCGACTTCGGCTGGAACGACGTGGGCAGCTGGTCGGGCCTGTGGCAGATGGGCGACCGGGACCAGTCCGGCAACGTCGTGCTCGGCGACGTGATGACCGACGGCAGCAGCGGCTGCTACCTGCGCGCCGACGGGGTGCTGCTGGCCACCCTGGGCCTCGAGGACACCATCGTGGTGGCCACCTCCGACGTGGTGCTGGTCGCCAGACCGGTCCCACGACCAGCAGGTCCGGGAGGTCGTGCAGAAGCTCAAGGACCGCGGCCGCAGCGAGGCGTCCAGCCACCGGGTCGTCTACCGGCCGTGGGGCAGCTACGAGTCGGTCGACTCCGGCCCGGGCTACCAGGTCAAGCACATCACCGTGAAGGCCGGGCACACGCTGTCCCTGCAGACCCACGAGCAGCGCGTCCGAGCACTGGGTGGTGATCAGCGGGGTCGCCGACGTGGTCCGCGGCGACGAGACGCTGGTGCTGACCGAGACGATGTCGGTCGACGTACCCGTCGGGCTGCCCGCACCGGCTCGGCAACCCCGGTCCGGAGCTGCTGCACCTCGTGGAGGTGCAGACCGGGACCTACCTCGGCGAGGACGACATCGTCCGCCTCGCGGACGACTACGGGCGGCACGACTCCCGCTGAGCCCGGCCGGGCGAGGAGGGGGCGGACGGGGCAGCGCACTCGACGGAGTCGCCGGGGGCCGCGACTCGGCGCGCTGCCCGCCCCCACGGGCGGAGGGACCGACCGGTCAGTGCACCTCCGCGGCGCGACGGCGGCCGGAGCGGTCGTCGCGCGGGTCCTGGGGTCTCGACGTCGGCTGCCGGCGCGGGTGGAGCAGCAGCCGGAGGACGGCTCCCTGCTCGTCCTGGGTGAGGAGCAGGTAGGGGAACCCGGCGCCCTCGGTCACCGTGGTCCACGTGCCGGAGTTGGCGTAGAGCGACTGGGTGTGCGGCAGCCCGCGTACGACGGGGGCGTGCGTGTGCCCGAAGACGTAGTACGGCGGGACGGCGCCGTAGCGGCCGAGCACCTCGTCGATCCGGACCGCCGCCCGCCGCAGGTAGTCGTCGTGGTCCTCGCGGCCGCGGGCCCGGGCCGCTGCCCGCCGGGCCAGCCGGGCCGGTGTCCGTCCCGGCCGCAGGCGGGAGACCTCGTGCAGGGCCGGCGCGGCAGCCGGCCGGCAGGCCTGCCCGGGCGGCCACCTCGTGCAGTGCCTGACGTGGTCCGGCCGCCGCGCGCGGCGTTCCTCGGACGTGGCGGCCGAGAGCGCACGCAGGACCGGGAGCGGTCCGTGTGCGCCGCCGGCCCACGCTGCGAGAGGGGTCGGCGGGAGCTGCCGGCCGCCACCATCCGGGGGGATCGGTTGAGGTCGTGGTGCTGGTGGCCGTGCTCGGCGTAGAAGAGCCCGGGGACGTAGAGGCACCAGGGGTGCACGTGCAGCCTGGTCGGCGCCGAGCAGCCGGGCCAGGCGGATCCGCTCGGTGCGCACGGACCAGCTCGAGGTCGTGGTTGCCGACGACGACGTGCACCTGGACGCCCGCGGCCAGGCAGCGCCGCAGGGCGAGCACGACGGCCGGGTGCCGCCGGGCGATCCGGTCGAGCCGCGGCACCGGGTCCCCGGGGACCCGCAGCCAGCTCGAAGGTGTCGCCGAGCAGCACGAGGTGCGCCGGCTCGTCGCCGCCGGTCAGCGAGTCCAGGAAGCCCGGCAGCGCGTGCGCCGCGGCGTCCCCCGGTCCCGGACGGTCGTCGAGGTGCAGGTCGCTGAGGACGTACCACGCGGAGGTCATGTCAGCAGTCCCCACAGCCGGGGCAGCAGCACGCCGCAGGCCACCACCGACGAGGGTCAGCCCGACCCAGCGCGGCGGCCGCAGCCGCCCGCCCGACGGTTCGCCGGCGGCGCCGCACGGTCGACCGGCGGACCGCGACGGTCTCGGCCCGGAGCAGGATCACCATCAGCGCGATGGTGGCCAGCACCGCGAGCCCGACGGCCAGGTCACGCGCCCGGAAGGAGTAGCCGGTCGGGGCGGCGGCCTGTCCCGGACGCGACGCAGACGGGCGACGGGGACCGGGGATGCGGGCGCGGGGCTGAGCAGCGTCGTCGCGGAGCATCCGCGCGGCGCCGGGGTCTCCCCCGGTCAGCCGGACCAGGTCGCGGGTCAGGCCGGTCCCACCGGTCGACACCGGGGCGCCCTTCGCCGAGGCGGTGGCCAGGACGGGGTCGTCCATGCTGGTGGTGAGGTAGGAGGTCGCGACGCGGGGGCAGCAGGCGTTCGCGACGAAGAGGTACAGGGTGCGCGTGCCGGTGTCCGTCGCGAGCGCGGTGCCGGTGACCGTGTCGGAGAGGGTGAGCCGGCTGGGCTGCCACTCGGTTCTGCTCGTCCCGGCTGAGCAGCACCCGCACGGGCCGGGCCGCACCGCCCGCGGTCGCGCGCGTCCAGCCCTGCGCGACCAGGTAGACGTGGCCCGCAGCCGTCGGCGGTGACTCCCTCGAGGGCGAGCAGGCCGGCGTTGACGTCGGGCACGGGCACCACGGAGACCTGCGGGTGCCGCCTGCTCGTCGGTCGCCCCGAGCCCGGTGGCCCAGAACAGCCGCCGCGACGCGCCGTCGCTCCACAGCAGTCCCAGCCGCCCCTGGCCGAGCCGGACCAGCGCGGTGGAGTCCCCGTCGTTCACCCGGTCCGTGGAGCCGGCGGAGACCGGCACGGGGTCGGTCCAGCTCGGCGAGGCCCTCGGTGCCGGTGTGGGTGACCCAGACCCGGCCGTCCCGGACGTAGGACGCCCAGACACGGCCGGCGCCGTCCTTCTCCAGGCTGGGCGAGGTGGTCTCGCCCGCGACGACCGGGACCGGCTGCGCGGTGTCCTTCACCCAGCTCGACCCGTCGGCGCTCGGCACGAACGCGAGCGCCCGCAGCGCGGCGGGCGCGGCCGTCGGAGGCCGAGCCGGCCACGACGACCACGAGGCGGGTGCCGTTCCACAGCACGTCGATCGCGTCCCCGCGGGCGGCCTCGACGGTGAGGCCGGCGTACTGCCAGCGCCCCCCGTCCGTCGTACGGCGCTGGAACGTGTAGCTGCCGGACGCCTCGTCCCAGACGAGCGCCCACCACTGGCGGCCGACGGACCAGAGCCGGGCCGTGGTCGTCTGCGGCGTCGCGGCGATCCCTGGTCGTCCGGCCGGCTCGTCGCGGCGGGACCCGGCTCCTCCCGGGCGCCGGGGACCAGCAGGCCGACCAGCAGGCCGAGGACGACGGGCACGGCCGCGAGCAGCACGAACCGGCGGACGGTCCGCGCGCCGGGCGCGGCGCGGGAACGGCGGCCGCGGCGAGCAGCAGCGTGACGATCCCGAAGCGCGAACGAGAAGGCGGTGATGCTCCACAGCCCGAGGTAGAGCAGGCATGGTGGCCAGCAGCACGATCGTCCCGAGGCTGACCGCGAGGGTCACGGCGAGCCGGAGGCCCACGTTGCGGAACCCCGCCGCCACCACCACGCAGTAGCCGGGCCCGGCCAGCAGCAGCAGGACGCCGAGCGCCGCCGCCACCGGACCGAGCACGTCGATCGTGCCCAGCACCGGGACGCCACGGCGAGGACCGCCGCGACCAGCACGCCGCGGTCCGGCGACGGGTCGGGTCGTGCTCACGCGGGTCGGGGGTCCCTCCTGCAGCCCGGGGCCGGGCGGTGGGGTGGTCGAGGTCGTCATCATTCCCCCGTCTCGTCGGTCGACGGCACGCGGTAGATCTGCACGTCGTGGTTCTCGTAGACCAGGCGCGCCAGCGGGTCGTGCGCGACCGCGCGGTGCAGGCCGTCGATCGACCAGTCCCGCTGCTCGCCCTGGATCCGCATCGCCTCGCTGGTCGCGCGGCTGAACATCAGCAGCGCTCCCCCGGGGCTCTCGTTCGCGTGGTCCACGACCATCTGGTAGCACTCGTCGGAGTTGGTGGCGGGCCGCACTGCTCGGTGAGCACGAGGTAGTCGTGGTCCAGGTAGTCGCGGTACTTCCACGGCGTCGGGTGGGCCGGCGTGACCAGGGCGGCCCCCGGTGTGGCGAGCCGGTAGAGCGCCTTGGCGCCGGCCACCTCGTCGTCGGTGAAGGTGTCGAAGCCGGCGTTGCCGTAGCGCGCCGTGACCACGCCGACGCAGGCGAGGGCCGCCACCACGAGGACCGCCGCGGAGACCCGCTGCCCGGGGGCCTTGCCCTTCGCCCGGCGGCTGGTGCGCAGGAACGGTGCCGCGGCGTAGTACGCGGCGAACGGCAGGGCGAACAGCGTCGCCCGCATCAGCATCTCGCCGCCGTAGGACTGGAAGGGGACCAGCAGGAACGGGAAGGTCATCAGCATGGCCGGGCGGAAGTCCCGGTGGCCCGGCCCGCCACAGGCGCAGCATGCCGAGCCCGGCGAGCACCAGCACGCCCAGCGTCATGGCGAAGCGCACGTCGATCACGTGCAGGTGACCGGCGGTTCCCTGGAGCCGGTCCTGCACCGTCGCGGAGGTCACCTCGTGGGCGCTCTGCACGAACAGCACGGGGTGGCCGCCGAGGTAGGCGGAGGCGCCGGTGGTCAGCCAGATCACGATCAGCGCGCCCAGCACCGGGAGCAGCCGCGGGGTCCAGCACCGGCCGGTGACGGTGAGCAGCGCCACCGCCCCGAGCAGGAAGAACGGGGTGAGCTGGTGGCTGACCAGGATGACGACCGAGAGCAGCACGACGACCCACAGACCCGCGACCCGGCGCCGCGGGTCGCGCTCGACCGGGGTGCGCGAGGTCCACCAGGTCGACCAGCCCGCCCGGGCGCCGTGCTCGGAGACGGCACGGCGCAGGGTCACGCCGGGCCGGGCGGCGAGCGTGTGCAGCAGCAGCCCGGCGACCACGAGGTAGGTGAAGTAGGCGAAGGCCTGCGGCGAGAGGTAGTCCTGGTCGATCCAGTTGAACAGCGTGAACAGCCAGGCCGCGAGCCAGATGTGGTGCGGCCGCGGGGTCAGCGACCGGACCACGAGGCAGACGCCCAGGATCCACAGCAGCCCGTTCAGCGACCGGCGCCAGCAGGGCGAGCGTCACCGGTGGCACGTGGGTCACCTGCAGCAGCGCCCCGAGACCGGCGAAGAAGCCGGGCCAGTTGAAGTAGCCGTCGATGAGGGGGTCCACGGTGCCGGTCCCGAGCAGCGCCCTCATGATGCCGAGGTGGCGCCAGGCGACCTCCGTGCGGGGCGTGCCCGTGGCGAACGCGGCGGCGCCGTAGAGCACCACGACGAGGAGCCCGAGGGTGAGGGCCATGTCGAGGCGTCGTACGACGGGCCGGGCGAGCTGGAGCCCGATGGCGACGTTCAGCACCGCCAGACCGACCCAGAACGTCGCCGGCAGGACGGCGACGAGGCCGTAGTCGCTGGCGATCGGGGCGTCCACCGTCGACGCCCCCCAGGCCGCGAGAGCGGCTCCCGCGACCGCGAGCAGGACGACAGGGACCCGCCCACGCAGGGGCGTCGGCAGGATCTGCTCGACGACGGTGGTCGGACGGGTGAGCATCGTGTCAGCCATGGACGGCTTCCTCGGATCGGTGGAGCACGGACAGCAGGCGGGTGCCGGCGAACACCGACGCGAGCGCGGTCGCGGAGACCCAGACCACGGCGACGGCGAGCGGGCCGTGCGACCCCACGGCCGCGGTGCCCACGGACACCACGACGAGGAGCAGCAGCCCGAGCACCGTCGCCTCGCGGGTCCGGGCGGTGGCCCGGCAGTAGGCGTTGTAGGCCTGCAGGACGACGAACGGGGCCAGGCCGAGCGTCAGCACCCGCAGCGCGCCGGTCGACGCGTCGGCGTACGCGCCGCCGAGCAGGCCGAGCAGCGGGCCGGCCGCGACGACCAGGACCAGGCACAGGCCGCCACCGAGCAGCAGCGACCACTTCAGCCCGACCAGGACGATCCTTCCGGCGTCCTGCGGGTGGCGCACGATGTCGGCGAACTGGACCATGCCGACGCTGATCGGGGCGGTGAAGGCCGCCCAGACCATCATCCAGGCGGGGTACCAGTACGCCGCCTGGGTCGGCGACACCACGTGCGCCAGGATCAGCGGCACCAGCACCGGGGAGAGCCGCTCGGTCAGGGTGAGCATCTGGTTGGGCACGCCGGTGCGGACCAGCATCCAGGCGGGGCGACGGCTCAGGCTGGGGCGGAACCGGTAGCCGACCCAGCGCCGCAGCTGGACGACGCCGACGGCCACGGCCACGACCGAGCCCAGCGTCCACGCGGCGACGAGCTCGAAGGGGTCGGCGCGGCCGGGCGCGAGGGCCAGCGCGCCGACGGCGCACAGCGCGACGATGCTGCCCAGCGCGTAGCGCAGCGCGGCGCCCTCGGTGTGGTGCAGCGCGATGGAGACCTGGTCCAGGCAGATCACGCAGGTCCCGGCGGCTCGCCGCCACCAGGAACAGCAGCACGAACAGCACGCCCGTCGCCGCCGCGGGCGAGTCGCCGACGCGCGAGAACACGAGGTAGCCGGCGCCGCACAGCAGGCTCGCCGCCACGACGACGGTGAACGAGCTGTCCAGCACCTGCCGGACCGGGCGGCCGCCGCCCAGGGCGATGATCGCGGCCGAGCCGACGCCGAGGATGCCCAGCTGGGTGCAGAGCATCACCGCGGAGACGGTGGCGACCGCGAGGCCCACGTCCGGCACCGACGCGCTGCGCGCCGCGACGATCCAGAACAGGAAGCCGCCGCCCATCTGCACGCCCTTGGCGCAGACGAGCCAGACCGAGCGGGCCGGCAGCGAGAGCCGGGCACCTCCGGCGGTGAGCGTGTCGGCGGTCCCCGCGTTCACCGGGCCAGCCCCCGTCGCATGCCGACGTAGTTGAACCAGCAGTACGCCGCGAAGTACCGCGCCCACTGCGGCTGCCGGTCCCGGACGCTCAGCGCCATGCCCCGCGCGGCCGCCGCCACCGGGAGCGCGAACAGCCGGCTCCCCCGCCAGCCGTGCTTGCGCACCATCAGGCCCAGGCCGGTCCCGTCCATCAGGAACTGGTCCTTGGCGAACGCGAAGTCGTCCCCGGCGAAGTGGTGCGCGACCAGCGCGCTCCGGGAGACGCCGACCTTGAGCCCCTGCGACTCCAGCCGCCAGCGCAGCTCGATGTCCTCGCCGGACTCGAAGCGGGGGTCGAAGCCGGTGCGCAGCAGCAGGTCGCGCTCGATGACGGTGGCGACCAGGCCGAACCACCAGCGGCTGCGTCCGTGCAGGTGGTGGTAGGCCAGCGCCTGCCCCCAGTAGCCCGGCCCCGAGACGCTCTCGAGGCCCGCCTGGAGCGCGGCGTACCCGCCGTCGTGGTACTCCTCGAGCAGCCGGGCCAGCACGCCGTCGGGCATCACGACGTCGGTGTCGACCATCAGCACCCACCGGGTGTCGGCGGCCTGCGCGCCGAGCGTGCGGGCCAGCGGCAGCCCGCCGCCCTCGTCGCTGAGCACGGTGGCACCGTGCGCCCGGGCCACCTCCCGCGAGCGGTCGGTGGACAGCCCGTCGACGACCACCACGCGGGTCACGCCGTTGCGGCGCAGCGACTCCAGGCAGGGGCCCACCAGGGGCTCGGCGTTGCGCACCGGCACGACGGCGGTCAGGCAGGTCGGGGGTGGGGACGGCCGGGCTCATGAGGCCACGCTCGCCTCGGCGTCCAGCAAGGACGGCACGAGCTCGTCCAGGACGGTGACGACCTCGTCGGAGGCCTGGTCGGCCGACAGCCGGCTCGGGACCTGCAGCAGGTAGCACGGCAGCCCGTCGAGACCCTTGGCGAGCACGTCGCTCTTGGCGGTGACCAGGTCGCGCCAGGACGTCATCGACGTCGCGGCCATCGCGGTCACCAGGCGCTGGGAGAAGCCGGGCATCTCCAGGTGGAAGTTGCCCATCACCCGGTCGACCATCCAGTCCCGCGGGCACCTCGGTCAGCTCCACCTCCGCTCCGGCGTGCCGCTCGACGTAGACCGAGACCAGCAGCGGTGCGTGCCGGGTCACCGGGACCCCGGGCAGCGCGCGGGCGGGGTCGACCATCCGGTGCTCCGGCGACCACCGCCGCGCGAGGTCGGCGAGCTGCGGGTACCTGATGATGTGCGGGTGCACGACGGTCGCCATCCGGCCGACCGGACGGGACAGGGCCGTCGGGACCATCGGCTTGCGGACGCCCTGGAACAGGTGCGGGTAGATCGTCCGGTGGTGCGGCCTGATGAACATCGGCTTGGCGTAGCCGAGCAGCGTCCGGTCGTCGCCCAGGAAGGCCCAGTCGTCGCCCATGAAGGAGTAGCCCTCCCGGCGCACCAGCTTGGCGATGCTGCTGGTCTTGCCGGTGCCGCCGCCCGCGGGCAGCGCGATCGCGTAGCCGCGGTAGGCGACGGTGGCGGCGTGGATCATGCCGGCGCCGCGCTCGACCATCGCCCGGTCCAGCAGCGGCACGAGCGTGGTCAGCAGCTCGCCGTCGCCGTGGATGCGGACCTGGTCGCCGTCCCGCACGACCTGGACCTTGTCCTGGACGAACTCCACGCTGTGCGGGGAGTAGTTCAGCTCGTCCTCGAGCTGGGTGGTGACCCCGACGTCCTCGAAGTCGCGGGACACGACGATGTCGGCCGGCACCTCGCCCGGGCTGGCGAAGCAGGCCAGCATGGTCCGCAGCTGGCCGGCTGCGGGGGCGTCCCGCTCCACGCGGATGCCGAGCATCCCGTGCAGGTCGAAGTGCAGCCACCGGTCGGCCGGTGCGGTCTCGTGGCTCATGGGTGTCCCCTGTTCCTGGTCGAGGCTGATGGGGTGCCGCCGGCCCGTCTCCACGACGAACCCGGCACTCGTGAGGGCGAGACCCGCGGCGATGGCGAGCGCCCGGGCGGGGGTGCTCCGCATCCCCCGCGGAAGGGTCTTGCGCACGTAGTCGCGCTCGGCGCCCAGCGCGGCCCGCGACCCCTCCAGGCGGCGCATGGTGGCCTTGCTGCGGCCCTCGGCGAAGCAGCGCCGGCGGAAGTAGGTCCAGGTGCCGCGCTCCGCGGCGACGTGGTGGTGCGCGCCGGCCTCGGGCTCGAACAGGATCCGGCCCTGCGGGAAGGCCTGGGCGAGCCGGAGGCTGATCTCGGTCTCCTCGCAGCCCTGCCCGCCGGCCCCGATCCGGCCCATCGACTCCGAGAAGCCGCCGACGGTGCGCACCGCGTCCCGGCGGAACGACATGTTCGCCCCGATCGGGTTGCGGATCACGGCGGTGGTGGTGGGCTGCCCGACGTACGAGCAGCCCACCACCCAGCCGAACTCGGGCGGGAACCAGTCGGGGCGCCGGTCGGCCCACGCGGGGACGACCAGCCCTCCGACGCCGAGGACGTCGGGGTCCTCGTAGTGCCGGACGTGGCCGGCCAGCCAGCCGGGGTGCGCGGCGGCGTCGTCGTCGAGGAACAGCACCACCTCCCCGGTGGCGGCGGCCACGCCGGTGTTCCTGGCTCCCGACAGGCCCCGGGAGCCGGTGCTGGCGATCACCTGGACCCGCGGGTCGAGCGATGCGGCCGACCGGCGCAGCAGGTCGTCACAGTGGTCGACCACGAGCACCACCTGGTCCGGGCGGGGACGCTGGTCCAGCGCGGACGCCAGCGCGGCGACCATCTGGGACCAGCGGTCCACCGTCCAGGCGCAGACCACCACGCTGGTGGAGATCCGGCTCATTGCCACACCTTCACGCTGTCGACGCGGTAGTCGAGGCTCCGGCCCCCGGCGACGCTGCCGAACCGCAGGCTGCGCAGTCCGGAGCTGCCGAGGTTCGCCGCGCTCCGCCTCAGCACGGTGCGATCGTCCACCGACAACGACCAGGCGTCCTTGCCCCGTGGATTGACGGTCACGTCCAGCATGAACCGGGCGCGCTTGGCCACCGCCGGCCCCTTCACCGCCTGGGTGACCCCGCCCGGGACCCGGACCCGCAGCTTGCCCGGACGACGAGACGCGCTCGACGCTGAGCACCAGCTTCCCTGCGGCGTTGCGCAGGCTCGCCACGTCGACGGATCTGGCCGCGCAGGCCGCGGCCGTGCCGGTGCGGCCCACCCAGGAGAAGCCCAGGGTGTTGCTCGACGCCGGGGAGCCGCTTGCTGATCGATGCCGTCGAGCCGCGGCGTGCCACGCTGCGGATCCGGGCGCCCCATGTCACCGGGGTACACCGCGTTCTTGACGACGGCCGCGCTACCCGTGCGGGAGTGCCGCGCCAGCCAGCCGCCGTGGCGGAAGTTCTTCGACGAGAAGCCGTCGAAGAACCACGGCGTGATCTTCCAGGAGTACACGTCGGGCGTGGCGTCGGCGTTGCCGGCCGCGTCCACGGCGGTCGCCGAGAACGTGTGATCGCCGTCCGCGAGACCGCGGTAGACGACCGACGACCCGCAGACCACGGCCGGCTGGCCGTCCAGCGAGCAGCGGAACGTCGAGCCCGCCTCGTCGGCAGCCAGCGTGAACGTCGCGGCGCGCGCGGTGCTCACGGCCTTCGGCCTCAGCGTGATCGCCGTGCCCGGCGGGACCGTGTCGCCCGGGGCGGGGGCGGCACGGCCACGCTCCAGGAGTACGTCGCCGGGCTGGGGTCCTGGGCGCCGCCCGCCTCGACGCTGCGCACGGAGAACGTGTGGTCCCCGTTCGCGAGCCCCGTGTAGCTCTGGGGCGAGGTGCACGCCGTCTCGGCCGCGCCGTCCAGCGAGCACAGGAACGTGCCGCCCGGCATGCTGGCCGTGAACCCGAAGCTGGCGTCCGCCGTCGTCATCGCGGCGTCCGGCTGGCTGGTGATCGTGGTGTCCGTGCCCAGGTCGATCCGGTTGTAGAGGTAGGTGCGGGTCTGGTCGTCCCCGGCCAGCGCCAGCAGGCCCGTCGCGGAGCTGACCGTCTGCTTGGTCGACGTCACGTTGTTCGCCTCCGGGTGCGCCGCACTGGAGATGAACGGGGTGCCTTGGCCGCGGCCGAACTGGGGGTTGGCCAACGTCGTCTTCTTGTAGTAGATCGTGCCGCCGGCGCAGCAGGGTCCGGCCGCGAACACGTAGAGGTCGTGGTGCTCGGCGTCGATGACCACGCTCGCGCGGGTCACGTTGTCGGCGACGGTCGCGAACACCCGCGAGGTCCAGACTCCGGCGGTGTCGAGGTAGAGCAGGTTGATCAGCGCGTCCCCCGCAGCGGTGTGCGAGGTCTTGGCCACCGCGAAGACGCGTCCGGCGTTGCCGCCGGCGACCGACTTGATGTTGAGGTGGTCGTCGGCCCCCTTGGGCTGGTTGTAGGCGACGCTCGCGGCCCAGGCCTGGTCGTCCGTGCCGTCGACGTGGGTGGCCCAGTGCACCTTCTCGGTGCGCTGGTTGCTCCAGAGCACGCCGATCTTGTTGCCGTCGAAGGAGACCACCGCGGCGATGTCGCTCGACGGCTGGCCGCCGGCGTCCTTGACCGGGTCGAAGGTGACCGTCGAGTCGTCGTTGCCGTTCGGCGTCGGCAGCTGGTAGGGCGTCACCCAGGTCCGGTCGTCGCCGGACCGTCGAGTGGGTGATCATGACCCTGCGCGGCGTGCAGGGGGTCGACCAGTCCGGGGTCGACGCCCGGGTCGCCGGCCGTGTAGGTCACCCAGAGCATGCCCGTGCTGTCCTTGTCGATGACCGGCGAGTAGATCAGGCCGGTGGCGATCGTGACCGCCGTCGGGCCGTCGGCCGTCCACGTCCCGTCGACGAAGGAGTACCGGCGCAGCAGGGTGGTGGTGTCGGTCGGGATCGACGCGCCGCCCTTGGGCGTGGACAGGACGTACAGGTGGGTGCCGTCCCACAGGGTGTCCATGTCCACCCGGGTGCGGGTCTCGAGCACCGTGCCGGTGTCGGTCCAGGCGTTGGTGGCCCAGTCGTAGCCGAACACGTGGTAGTCGTTCGAGGTGGTGTCCCACAGCGCCCCCCACCACTTGCCCTGGGCGAACCACAGCTTGCTCTGCGGCTTCTCCGCCGTCGGTGCGTTCGGCTGCGTGGTCCCGACGTACGACGGACCGACGAACCCGACGTCGCCGGCCGCCGAGGCCGGGGTGGTCACCAGGCTCAGCCCGGTCGCGGCGAGCAGCAACGCGGTCAGGGCCGCGACGCCGCGGCGCAGGACGTGTGTGTGATGCATGTCGAGCATCCCCCAGCTCCCGTCTACTCGACGGGGATCATCGGACGGAGGGCGACGGCGGAGCGCCGGGCCCGGGGCGAGAACCGCGCGGAGAGCATCTCCTTGAGGACGCGGGTGCCGTCCTTGCGGGCGTTGAGGTGCGAGTCACCGGTGATCCGCGGGAACTCCACGCTCGGGATCTCCGCGATCCGCAGGCCGGCCAGCGCGGCGTGGCTGAGGATCTGGGACTCGATCTCGAACCCGTTCGCCGTCAGCGCGAGGCGCGGCAGGGCCGAGCGGCGGAAGGCGACGTAGCCGTAGCAGAGGTCGGTCCACTGCGTGTGGAACAGCGCGTTCGCCAGCCCGCACAGCGCCCGGTTGCCCAGCCACCGCACGGCGGTCAGGTCGTGGGACCCGCCGCCGCAGGCGAGCCGGGAGCCCTTGACCAGGTCGAACCCGACGTTGAGCATCGCGACGAAGACGTCGGCCTCGCCGGGGTCCATGCTCCCGTCGGCGTCCATCATCACGATGACGTCGCCGGTCGCGGCCTCGAAGCCGGCCCGCAGCGCGTCGCCCTTGCCGCGCGGCGGCCGTTCGACGACGCGGACGTCCGGCCGCACCGAGCGGGCCTTCTCGACGGTGCCGTCCTGGGAGAACCCGTCGACGATGATGATGTCGTCGAACCGGCGCATCTGCTCCAGCACCGCCGCGATGTTGCCGACCTCGTTGAGGGTCGGGATCACCACGCTGACGCGCAGGCCGACCCGGCTTGTCGGCCGGGACGGTGTGCAGCGGCGACGGTGTCGTGGCCACGTTCGCGGCCCGGTCCAGCCCGCTGATGCCCGGGACCACCCTGTGGCCGGTGGGCTGCGCCGGAAGCGAGGTCTTGCGGAATGATGATGTCCGCGGGTTCCACTTCTTGCCGCTGTGTTTCCATGTTCGCCTCCGGGAAGAGCGCGACCGCAGGGAAACACCGTGGAGGAGTTGGAACGACGTGGTCGGGTGCGTGCGCGGAGTCGAGTTCCCCGCACGTACCCGGCGCTGACTCTGATGGATGCCCCCCCGGGCCTCCCCCAAAAACGGCGTCTGCTCCCCGGGCCGCTTTGCTTGTCACCGGGACGGATCCCGGTGCTGAGCAACCATCCTTGGGATCGGCCTCACGGAGCCCGCCATAGTCAAAACTGTCTAGCCGGTGCGGGGAAGTTCGCCCCGAATGCCGCCGAGCGGGTCGAATCCGTCCGGACCGCCGCAACCGCCGGGGTCGGAGGATCCACCCGAATCTCCGGCGCGTCAGGCGTGAGAACCAGCGGTGACGCGCAGACGGCCGCGGTGGTAACAAACGGGAAACACCGAAAAAAGTTGGGCTCAACCGGTCTGGACGTCTCAACAATTGAGACGAATCGTGCGGTGCGGCAGACTTGGAGTTCTAACTCTAGTTGTTTAGTGTGCTTACATGGGATGTGTGGACCGGTACGGCCTGGCGCTCACCGGCGGGGTGGAGGCGGTCGCCGCCTACAACCGCGGGGTGGGCAACCTGCTCCGCCTGGAGGAGGGCGCGCTGCACGCCGTGGCGGCCTCCGTCGCCCTGGACCCGACCTTCGCGCTCGGGCACGCCGCGCTCGCGCTGCTCGGCCACGAGCTCTGCGCCCCCGTCGACACCGAGGCCCGGGTCCGGGACGCCCGGCTGCACGCCCGCCGCAGCACCGAGCGGGAGCGCAGCCACGTCGAGGCGGTCGCCCGGCACGTCGCCGGTGACTCCGGTCCGCTGGTGCGGCACCTGCGCGCGCACCCCACGGACGCCCTGCTGCTCTCGGTCGCGGTCCCCACGATCGCCTTCGCCGGGGTGACCACCGTCCCCCAGGACGCCTGGGAGATCGTCGAGCGGTGCGCGCCGGCGTACGGCGACGACTGGTGGTTCACCGGGCTCCTCGCGTTCATGCGGCAGGAGCAGGGTCGCTTCGACGAGGCGATGGAGCTGTCCTGCCTGTCCCTGGACGTCGAGCCCGGCGCCGGCCACTCGGCGCACGCCCGGGCCCACGCGCACTACGAGACCGGCGACCACACCGGCGGCCTCGCCTGGATGGACGGCTGGATCAGCGGTGCAGGCGCGCAGGTGGACAGCCTGTGCCACTTCTCGTGGCACGCGGCCATGCACGAGCTGTCGATGGGCGACCTGGACGCCGTACGCGTGCGGTACGACGCGCAGCTGCGGCCGCAGCCCGGGATGGGGTGCCGCAACCTGGTGGACAGCGGCTCGTTGCTGTGGCGCTGGGCGCTGACGCCGGGCAGCACCGCGGTGCCGGGCATCGAGGAGGTGCTCGCGGTCGTCGACGCGGGGCTGCTCTCCTCGCCGCAGTCGCCGTTCATGGCGATGCACGCCGCCGTCGCGCTGTGCGCCGCCGAGGACGCGGAGGGGCTGGCGACGCTGGCCCGGTCCTGCGCGGCGCGGACCGACCCGACGCACGTCGAGGTCACCGCTCCCCTGGCCCGCGCGCTGCGCCGGCTGGTCCTGGGCGACCCGTCCGGAGCGGCGGACGCGATCGCCGCGCTCGCGCCGCAGCTGGGACGCGTGGGCGGCAGCGACGCCCAGCGCGAGGTGGTCGAGGAGACCCGGATCGTCGCGCTGGTGAAGGCCGGTCGCTACGCCGAGGCGCTCGCCCTCATCGACCGGAGGCTGGACCGGCGCCGCTGCCGGCGCGACGAGTGGTTCCAGGCGCAGGCTCAGCTGACCGAGATCTGGTCTCCCTCCACGGAGACCTTCTTCTCCGCCAGCGCCGACTGAGCCGGGCCGCCCTGCGGCGAGCCGTCGGTGATCGAGAACGTGCTGCCGTGGCACGGGCAGACGATCTTGCCGCCGAGCACCTTGTTGACCGTGCAGCCCTGGTGCGTGCAGATCGCGGTGAACGCCTTGTAGGTGCCCTTCTCGGGCTGGGTGACGACGACCTGCTGGTCGGTGAGGATGGTGCCGCCGCCCACCGGGACGTCCGCGGCCGCCACGGTCGCGCGGCCGCCCGCCGTGCCCGACCCCGAGGGCGCGCCACCGCTGTCGCTCCCGCTGCCGCAGGCGGCCAGCAGGGGCAGGGCGGCCCCGCCGACGGCGGCCCCGCGCAGCATCGTCCGGCGGCTCAGGTCGGTGCTCTGGTCGCGCATCGCAGCTCCCGGGAGGTGAGGGGTCGGTTGAACGTCACACTAGAAGGGCACGGGGCCGAGCACCTGAGAGGTCACTGAGGATCGGGTGACGGTCCGGCTACTTCGCGGCCTTCTTGGCGACCTTCTTCGTCGCCTTCTTCGTGGTCTTCCTCGTGGTCTTCTTCGTGGTCTGGGTCGTCGTCCCGGCGCTCTTGGCGGCCGCGGTCTTCCGCGGCGCCCGCTTGGTCACCGGCTGCCGGGCGGGGCTGTCGGCCAGCAGCGGCGCCAGGAAGTGCCCGGTGTAGCTGTCCGGGTGGGCCGCGACCTCCTCGGGCGTGCCCTCGGCGACGACGTAGCCACCCCGGTTGCCTCCCTCGGGGCCCATGTCGATCAGCCAGTCGGCGGTCTTGATCACGTCGAGGTTGTGCTCGATGACCAGCACCGTGTTGCCCTGGTCGACGAGCCGGCCGAGGACCAGCAGCAGCTTGCGGATGTCCTCGAAGTGCAGGCCGGTGGTCGGCTCGTCGAGGACGTAGACCGTGCGGCCGGTGGAGCGCTTCTGCAGCTCGGCGGACAGCTTGACCCGCTGCGCCTCGCCGCCGGACAGCGTCGGAGCGGGCTGGCCGAGCCGGACGTAGCCGAGGCCCACGTCGACCAGGGTCCGCATGTGCCGGGCGATCGCCGGGATCGCCGCGAAGAACTCGACGGCCTCCTCGATCGGCATGTCCAGCACCTCGGCGATGGTCTTGCCCTTGTAGTGCACCTCGAGCGTCTCGCGGTTGTAGCGCGCACCGTGGCACACCTCGCAGGGGACGTAGACGTCCGGGAGGAAGTTCATCTCGATCTTGATGGTGCCGTCGCCGGAGCAGGCCTCGCAGCGGCCGCCCTTGACGTTGAACGAGAACCGGCCCTGCTGGTAGCCCCGGACCTTGGCCTCCTGCGTGGACGCGAACAGCTTGCGCACGTGGTCGAAGACGCCGGTGTACGTCGCCGGGTTGCTGCGCGGCGTACGCCCGATCGGGGACTGGTCGACGTGGATCACCTTGTCGACGTTGTCCAGGCCCTCGATGCGGCGGTGCCGGCCGGGGACGGTGCGGGCGTTGTAGATCTGCTTGGCCAGCGAGGTGTAGAGGATGTCGTTGACCAGCGTCGACTTGCCCGAGCCGGAGACGCCGGTGACCGCGACGAACAGGCCGAGCGGGAACTTCACGTCGATGTCCTGCAGGTTGTGCTCCCGGGCGCCGCGCACGACCAGCTCGTTGCCCGGCGTGCGGGGCCGGCGGACCTCGGGCACCGGGATCGCCTTGCGACCGGAGAGGTACATGCCGGTCGAGGAGTCCGGGTGGTCCAGCAGCTCCTGCACGGTGCCGGACACGACGACCTGGCCGCCGTGCTCCCCCGCGCCCGGGCCGATGTCGACGACCCAGTCGGCGACCCGGATGGTGTCCTCGTCGTGCTCGACGACGATCAGGGTGTTGCCCAGGTCCTTGAGCCGGACCAGCGTCTCGATCAGCCGGTGGTTGTCCCGCTGGTGCAGGCCGATGGAGGGCTCGTCGAGGACGTAGAGGACGCCGACCAGGCCGGCGCCGATCTGGGTGGCCAGCCGGATCCGCTGCGCCTCGCCGCCGGACAGCGAGCCGGAGGGCCGGTCCAGGGAGAGGTAGTCGAGGCCGACGTCGAGCAGGAAGGCGAGCCGCTCCTGGATCTCCTTGAGCACCCGCTCGGCGATCTGCTTCTCGCGGTAGGACAGCTCCAGGGTGCGCAGGAACTCCGCCGACTCGTTGATCGGCATCCGGCACACCGCGGCGATGCTCTTGCCGCCCAGGGTGACCGCCATCGAGACCGGCTTGAGCCGGCTGCCCTCGCAGACCGGGCACGGGACCTCGCGCATGAAGCCCTCGTAGCGCTCCCGGCTGGTGTCGGACTCCGACTCCCGGTGCCGGCGCTCGATGTAGGGCCGGACGCCCTCGAAGTTCGTGTAGTAGGAGCGCTGGCGGCCGTAGCGGTTGGTGTGCCGCACGTGCACCTTGGTGGCGTGCCCGTCCAGGATCGCCTTGCGGGCGCGGGCGGACAGCTGCTCCCAGGGGGTGTTCAGGTCGAACCCGAGCTCGTCGCCGAGCGCGCTGAGCAGCCGGGTGAAGAAGTCCGCGACGTGCGCGCCGGACCAGGGGCCGATGACGCCCTCGCCGAGCGTGGCGCTCGGGTCCTGGATCACCAGCTCCGCGTCGACCTCCATCCGGGTGCCCAGGCCGTGGCACTCGGGGCAGGCGCCGAACGGCGAGTTGAACGAGAAGGACCGCGGCTCGAGGTCGTCGGTGTCGATCGGGTGCTCGTTGGGGCAGGCCATCTTCTCGGAGAACTTCAGCTCCCGGGCCGGGTCCTTGGCCGGCAGGTCGACGAAGTCGAACACCACCAGTCCGCCGGCCAGGCCGAGGGCGGTCTCCACCGAGTCGGTGAGCCGGCGCTTGGAGGTCGCCTTGACCGCGAGCCGGTCGACGACCACCTCGATCGTGTGCTTCTTCTGCTTGTCGAGCTTGGGCGGCTCGTCGAGGGAGTAGGTCTCGCCGTTCACCCGCGCCCGGGAGAAGCCCTGGGTCTGGAGCTGGCGGAACAGGTCGACGTACTCGCCCTTGCGGCCGCGGATCACCGGCGCGAGCACCTGGAACCGGGCGCCGTCCTCGAGGGTGAGGATCCGGTCGACGATCTGCTGCGGGGTCTGCCGGGAGATCGGCGCGCCGCAGGTCGGGCAGTGCGGGCGGCCCGCACGCGCGTAGAGCAGCCGCAGGTAGTCGTAGACCTCGGTGATCGTGCCGACCGTGGAGCGGGGGTTCTTCGAGGTGGACTTCTGGTCGATCGAGACGGCCGGCGAGAGGCCCTCGATGAAGTCGACGTCGGGCTTGTCCATCTGCCCGAGGAACTGGCGCGCGTAGGCGGACAGCGACTCGACGTACCGGCGCTGGCCCTCGGCGAAGATCGTGTCGAACGCCAGGCTCGACTTGCCGGAGCCCGAGAGCCCGGTGAAGACGATGAGCGCGTCCCGCGGCAGCTCGAGCGAGACGTCCTTCAGGTTGTGCTCGCGGGCACCCCGGATCACGAGCTGGTCAGCCACGGCACATCCTCATCAAGTCGCGTTCGAACAAACGTTCGCCATGATAGCGGGTGGAACAAGCGGCGCCGGCAGGCTTGGATGGGGTGATGACCACGTCCTCGGCCCTTCCGCAGATCGACGAGACGCTGCTTGCCACGACACGCTATCTGCAGGCACTGACAGTCCTCGACGACGAGTCCGTACGGCGGCCCTCGGTGCTGCCCGGCTGGACCCGTGCACACGTCGTGGCGCACCTGTCCCGCAACGCCGACGCGTTCACCCGGGTGCTGGCGCAGGCGGCGGCCGGCGAGCCGGCGTCGATGTACCCCTCGTCCGAGGCGCGCGACGCCGAGATCGAGGCGACCGTGCGCTCCCACGACCTCGCCGGCCTGGTGGAGGACGCGACCGCGTCCGTGGCCCGGCTCACCGAGGCCTTCTGGGCCTGCACCGCCGACCCGGCCACGCCGTACGCCCGGACCGCCGACGGGGACGCCACGTTCGCGCTGGACACCCTGGGGCCACGCCGCCGGGCCGAGGTGGAGATCCACCACGCCGACCTCGACCTCGGCTACGAGCCGTCGACCTGGCCCCCGGACTTCTCCCGCGCGATGGTCAGGCAGCGGCAGGACGAGCTGGCCGCGCTGCCCGGCGGCGGGCCCTCGATGGTCCTGGTCGGCACCGACGTCGACGGGCTCTGGAAGCTCGGCGCCGGCCAGGGGCCGGAGATCAGCGGCACCGCCGGCGACCTGGCGTGGTGGCTCGTCGGGCGCGGGGACGGCCGCGGGCTCACCTGCTCGTCAGGCGCCCTGCCTACCCTGGGGAGGTGGAGATGAGCTATCACGGCAAGGTCAGTCCCGGCAGCGCACCGGACGTCCGGGAGCTCCCGGCGCTGACCATCACGAAGTTCTCGGTCAGCGAGATGGACAACAACGTCTACCTGCTGCACTGCCGCGCGACCGACGAGCAGGTGCTCGTCGACGCCGCGGACGACGCCGCGCGGATCCTGCAGGTCGTCGGCGACGGCGGCCTGCGGCGCGTGGTCACCACCCACCAGCACTGGGACCACCACCGCGCGCTCGCCGAGGTCGTCCGGGCCACCGGCGCCGAGACGGTCGCGGGCGCCGAGGACGCGGACGCGCTGCCGGTCGCCGTGGACCGCCGGGTCTCCGACGGTGACCTCGTCGAGGTCGGCGACTGCCGGCTCGAGGTGATCCACCTCGTCGGCCACACCCCCGGCTCCATCGCGCTGCTCTACGACGACCCCGAGGGCGCCCCGCACCTGTGGACCGGTGACTGCCTGTTCCCCGGCGGCGTCGGCGGGACCCGGTCCCCCGAGGACTTCGCGTCGCTGGTCGCCGACGTGTCGACGCAAGGTCTTCGACCGGCTGCCGGACGAGACCTGGTTCTACCCCGGGCCACGGCGACGACTCGACGCTCGGCGAGCAGCGCCCGCACCTCGCGGAGTGGCGCGCAGCGCGGCTGGTGACGCCGGCGTCCCGTTGACCTCGGTCGCCCGAACGGCTGCACTTCCGGCGAACCCCGGACGGGACAGACCGGACACCTTTACCTTGGCCCCATGGGAAAGATGGCGGTGACCTGCGTCCTGGCGCTGGTGTTCGGTTTCGTGGGCGCGTTCGGCGCCGTGGCGACGTTCCAGGGGTCGCTGCAGGGCGAGCAGGGCGCAGACCGGGCTCACCGGCGCCCCCGGGCCGGCGGTCCCGCCGGGCAGGACGGCACCGACGGGCTCGACGGCCAGGACGGCAAGGACGGCAAGGCCGGGAAGGCCGGCAAGGCGGGCAAGACCGCCAAGGTCCAGGCGAAGTCCGTCGACCTCGGCTCGACCGGGTGCTCGGGCCAGTCGGTCCAGGTCATCACCGACGTGACCATCACCGCCGGCCAGAAGCTCAAGCTGACCAAGAAGAACGTCTGCGTCGTCAGGTAGCCGCTCAGTCCTCCAGCAGCCCCAGGAACCAGTCCCGCACCGGGAACTCCATCCCGGCGTGCGTCGCCAGCGGCTCCTCGGCGAGCGCCGCGCGGTAGGACAGCGCCTTCCCGACGCATCCCGTACGACGGGCCAGGCCGACGCAGCGCACCAGGTCGGCGTGCGCGGCGTACCGGGTGAACGGCTCGAGGTAGGCGTCGCGCACCCGCAGCAGCTCCGGGGTCCGGCGCGGTCGCCCGTCGACGTACGTCCCGGCGTGGAAGGCGATCGAGTTCAGCGTGGCCAGCATCGTGCCGAGCGGGTGGCCCCACGTCGTGTCGCCCCAGTCGATCACCCGGGCGTCGGCCGCGGTCCCGGGCCAGCAGACGTTGGCGGAGTGCAGGTCGTCGTGCTGCACCGAGTCCGGCACCCCGGAGGCGGCGAGCTCGGCGCACAGGTCGGCCACCAGCGGCAGCGCCCGCTCCAGGGCGGCGGCCTGCTCGCGGGTCAGCCCGCCCTCGTCCTCGGGGGCGGCGGCGAGCTCGTCGAGCAGCTGCCGGGCCAGCCCGGGGACGGTCGCCGGCGAGACCTCGGTGATCCCCGTGGCGAGCAGCTCGTCGCGGTGCCCGGACAGCGCGACCTGCGCCTCGGCGTAGCGCGGCAGCAGCCGCTCCCACGCGTCCCACAGCTCGCCCGGGGACGCCACCTCGCGCAGCACCGGTCCGGCGTCCCGGGCCAGCGACCAGCCGCGCGCCGCGTCGACCGCGAGGACCTCGGGCACCAGGCCCGGGACGAGCCGGTCGAGCTCCCGGACCAGGGTCGCCTCGTGCCGGGTGCCGGTGCCGTTCACCTTGAACCACACCCGGCCCGCGGTGGTCTCGAAGCGGATCGCGCTGGACCACGGCCGGGCGTGCGGCTGGACGCCGTCGCCCGTCAGCGCGACGTCGAGCGGGGCGAGCCGCTCCGCGACCCACGCCCGGGCCTCCTCGGCGAACGCGGGGCTGGTCCAGGTCCCGACGCTCACCGGGCCTCCAGGCGCTCCCGGAGCGTCGCGAGGTCGGCGCGTACGGCGGCCGCGTCGGCCTCGAACGCCTCGTCGTCGGTGCCCGGGGCACGCCGCAGGGTGAACACCACCTCGCTGCCGTCGCCGTCGGCGAGCACGCGCATCGGGACGCTGAGCACGGTCCCGTCCGGGAGCGTGACGTCGTGGTCGGCGACGCCGTACGGGTTGGCCGGGGCGAAGCGCACCTCGACCTCGGGCGTCAGGCCGGCCGCCCACTCGGGCAGGTGGGCGGGTCCACGACGTAGGCGTAGACCTCGTCCGCGGGCCGGTCGACGTGGGTGCTCAGGTGCAGCGACGGGGTCCGTGCGGCGTTCTCGTCCATGGGGTCCTCCCGGGTCTGGGTGTCGATGACACCACGTAGGCTCTCCGGGTGATCGAGCTCCGAACCCCCGCCGAGATCGAGCAGATGAAGCCCGCCGGGCGTTTCGTCGCCGATGTGCTGACCAGCCTGCAGAAGGCCGCCGACGTCGGCGTCAACCTCCTGGAGCTCGACGCGCTGGCGCACCGGATGATCCGGGACCGCGGAGCCGAGTCCTGCTACATCGACTACCACCCCTCCTTCGGCGCGATGCCGTTCGGCAAGGTGCTGTGCACCTCGGTCAACGACGCGGTGCTGCACGGGCTCCCCCACGACTACGTGCTCGCCGACGGGGACCTGCTCAGCGTCGACTTCGCCGCCTCCGTCGACGGCTGGGTGTCCGACTCCGCGCTCAGCCTCGTGGTGGGCACCCCCGCGCAGGCAGGACCTCGCCCTGATCGACACCGCCAGCCGGGCCCTGGACGCCGGCATCGCCGCCGCGCAGGCCGGCTCCCGGATCGGGGACATCTCGGCCGCGATCTCCGCGGTGGCGCACGCCGACGGTCTCTCGGTGAACACCGACTTCGGCGGGCACGGCGTCGGTCGCACCATGCACGGCGACCCGCACGTGCCCAACGACGGCCGCCCCGGCCGCGGGTACCCGTTGAAGCCGGGCCTGGTGATCGCCATCGAGCCGTGGTTCCTGCAGACCACCGACGTGCTGTGGACCGACCCGGACGGCTGGACCCTGCGCAGCGGCGACGGCTCCCGCGGCGCCCACATGGAGCACACCATCGCGATCACCGAGGACGGCCCGCTGGTGCTCACCGCTCGGTGACCAGCGACCTCTGGAACTGCAGCTCGCGGCCCATCACCCGGTAGCCGAGCGCCTCGTTGACCGCCGATCATGTGGTCGTTCGACTCGGCGTTCCACGTGTCGACGGTCGCCACCTGGGGCTCGTCCTCGGCCAGCCAGAGCAGCATCCCGGCCTTGAGCAGCAGGCCGAGGCGGTGCCCCCGGTGCGCCTTCGCCACGGCCGTGTCGTGCTGGTCGGCGATCTCCGGCCGCTGCACCTCGACCACCACCACGGTGTGGCCGCCGAGCTCGCCGGTCACCCGGTGCCGGGCCACCAGCCGGTAGAGCCGGTTCCCCCGGGCCAGGGCCGCGTCCTCGTAGGCGGCCAGCCGCTCCGGGGAGAACACCTCGTCCTCGATGTCCAGGTCGTCGGTGGGGGCGTCGTTGATCGCCGACACCAGCTCGACCATCGCGTCGACCAGCTCGGGCGGCGTCCGTCCGGTGATCCGGACCAGCTCGTAGTCGGCCGCGGCGGTGGCGGCCTCGTCGTACAGCCGCTGCACCCGCCCGGGCTCGAGCTCGGCCAGGTGCTGGCGCCGCATGATCGCCTGCGACTTCTTCTCGAGCCCGTGCCGGGCCGCGAAGCCCAGTGCCCGCTCGGACTCCCACCCGTCGGTGCCGACGCTGGTGCGCCCGAGCGCCCGGACCTCCTCGACCAGCCGCTCGAACAGCGCGGTGCCGTAGCCGCGACGACGGTGCTCGGGCAGGATCGCCAGCCACAGCCAGGCGAGGTGGGTGTTGTCCCGCTCGGAGGTGAAGACGAACGCGTCGCCCACCGGGGTGCCGTCGACGCTCGCGAGGTAGCACGCCGGCGGCTCGCCGTCCCAGCCCCGCTCGAGGAACAGGCGGAACCGGTCGGGCAGCCACGGGTGCTCCCACGGCGAGTCGGCGGCGGCCACCGCGTTGCTGATCTCGAACGAGGCGCGTACGTCGTCGGCGTCGGCGGGCGTGAACCGGTGGATCTCGAGGTCGGACATGGGTCCAGGCTGACGCGCCGGGGGCCCGGGCGCGAGCGATTTACCGGAGCGGTGCGGCCCGGCTCAGCGCTTCTTGCCCTTGGTGACGATCTCGGCGGTGGCGGAGGTGTGCTTGGCGTCGGCCTTGGCGTGCTTGTCGGCGCGCTTCTCCTTCAGGGACTTGCCGTCTTTCTTCGACATGTTCTGTCGGGGGGACTTGTCTGCCATGGCGTTGCTCCCTGGTGGAGCGCGGAGGCTCCTTGTCCTGGACCCTACGCGCCGGCCGCCGCGCGCGGCGCACCAGGGTCATCGCGACCGCGGCGACGAACGCCTGGGTCTCCGGCCGCAGCGCGCTCCGGCAGGCGTACGTCGAGCGCGCGACGGGCCCACGGCCCCTGCGCGACGTGCGCCCAGCGGGGTGCCGGAGCTCGTCGCGCAGCTCGTAGCGCGGGAACCAGAGCGCCGCGCTTCGTGAGCGTGTGCACGCGCCCGTCGTACCCGATCTCCCAGGTGGGCGAGAACAGCGTGCGCCGGCGCGCGTAGGCGACCGGGAGGCCGGCCTCGGTGAGCAGCAGCTGGCCGCCGCCCCTGGTGAGCTCCCACTCCCGGTCGCCGGCGCGTGACGGTGCCCCGCTCGCCCCACACCGAGCCGTCGAACGTGGCCAGCACCCGCTCGTCGTCGTCGACCAGGTCGAAGCCGTTCTGCAGGATCCCGTGCGGTCTCGCGGTGCTCACCGCGTCATCGTGGCACGCGGCGGGTGCTCAGGCGTGCACGTGCGGGAACTCGGCGGACGCGGTGCTGGAAGGACAGGATGTCCGGGTTCTGCACCACGCCCTCGCGGATCTCGATCGCCCGCCGGATCGTCTCGTCGGCGTCCCAGCCGTCGCCGCCGGCCATCACGACGGGCAGGTAGGGCAGCAGCGCCTCGCTGTTCTCCCAGGTCGCCGAGTCCCAGAGGTACGACGGGGTGTGGTCGACGCCGTAGTAGTGCACGTTGTCGCCGACGGTGAACATCGGCTCCTCGAAGGACGTCGGCCGGGCCCAGCTGAAGCCCATGCCCAGGTCGCAGGAGACGTCGACGATCAGGGTGCCCGGGGCCAGGGTCGGGAGGTCCTCGTCGACGAGGAAGGTCAGCGGGGCGTCGGTGTCCTGCAGCACGCAGTTGACGATCAGGTCGTGCTCGGCGAGGAACACCGACAGCGGGGCGAGGCCGGTCCTCGGTCATCACCTGGCTGCGGCGGGGGTTCTCGTCGTCGTGGTGGAAGTGCATGATCCGCGCGGAGTGGATCGGCGAGCCGACGGCGGCGACCTCGCGGTTGGTCAGCACGTCGACGTCGTGGATGCCGTGCGCCTTCAGGGCGGTGACCGCACCGCGGGCGGTGGCGCCGAACCCGATCACGGCGGCCCGGAGCCGTCGGCCGTAGTCACCGGTCAGCCCGACGAGCTGGAGGGCGTGGAGCACCGAGGAGTACCCGGCGAGCTCGTTGTTCTTGTGGAACACGTGCAGCGCGAACGTGCCGTCGGCGTGCCGGTGGTTCATCGCCTCGAAGGCGATCAGCGTCAGCCGGCGGTCGATGGCGAGCTGGGTCAGCTTCTCGTCCTGCACGCAGTGCGGCCAGCCCCACAGCGTCTGCCCGTCGCGCATGTCGGCCAGGTCGGCGTGCTGCGGCTTGGGCAGCAGGATCACGTCGCACTGCGCGAACAGCTCGTCGCGGGTGCGCATCCCGCCGACCGACGCGGCGAGCTGGTCGTCGGTGACGCCGAACCGCTCGCCGTACCCCTGCTCGAGGAAGATCCGCGACCGCAGGCCGGGGTCGATCCGGTCCAGGTGCTGGGGGTGGATCGGCCGGCGGTGCTCGTTCTCCTTCGCCGACTGCGACATGACACCGAGCGTGAGCTGATCCATCGAAGGGCCTCCTTCAGTTGGGCGCCACACGGCGCAGGGCCCTGGGGCCGAGGCTACGCGCCGGGTGTGACCGGGCACACCCTGCAACACGTTCTAGCCGTCGGTAGGCTGCGCCCCATGCCGGGATTCCTGCTGCGCCAGCTCGCCACCGCTGCGCTCACCGCGAACGCCGTGCGGCCGGTCCCGGGCTACCAGGCCGCGGTGCCCTCGATGGCGGCCGGCTGGCTGACCAGCGAGCTCGCGCCGCACCTGCTCGCGCTGACCCTGGCCGACACCGTCCGGGAGCTGGTCCGGTCCCGGCGCGACCGGCGTGCCCTCGCCCTGGCCGCCGGCTCCTCGCTGGCGCTGGCGGCGGTCGTCGCCCAGTCCGCCCGCGCCCAGGGGCACGTCGACGACGCCCTCGTCGAGGCGCTCGGCCCGGACTACCGCGACCGGCTGGGCGCCACCTACACCGATCTCGACCTCTCCACGCCGCTGGGCCAGCTGGCGATGCCGTTCCGGGTGCGCGACGACGAGGTGGAGGTCACCAAGGACGTGCCCTACGACACCGAGCACGGCAAGCGCGGGCTGCTCGACGTCTACCGGCAGCGCGACGCGGACCTCACGAACGCGCCCGTGCTGCTGCACGTGCACGGCGGGGCCTGGTCGATCGGCGACAAGGAGCACCAGGGCATCCCGCTGATGCTGCACATGGCGGCCCGCGGCTGGGTGTGCGTCACGATCAACTACCGGCTCAGCCCCCGCGACCCGTTCCCCGCGCACATCGTCGACGTGAAGCGGGCGATCGCGTGGGTCCGGGAGCACGGCCCGGCGTACGGCGCCGACCCGTCCTTCCTGGCCGTGACCGGCGGGTCGGCCGGCGGGCACCTCGCGGCGCTGGCGGCGCTCACCCCGAACGACCCGGAGTACCAGCCGGGCTTCGAGGACGCCGACACCAGCGTGCAGGCGGCCGCCCCGCACTACGGCGTCTACGACCTCGCCGGCGCCAGCGGTGCTCGTCCCGCCCAGCTGATGCGGGACCGGTTCCTCGGGCCGAAGGTGCTGTTCAAGGACCCGGTCAGCGACCTCGCGGACTTCGAGCGGGCCTCGCCGCTGCTGCGGGTGAACCCCGACGCCCCGCCGTTCTTCGTGGTGCACGGCCGCAGCGACTCCCTGGTCGACGTCGACCAGGCCCGGACCTTCGTCGCCGCGCTGCGGAAGGTGTCGCACCAGCCGGTCGCCTACGCCGAGCTGCCCGGCACGCAGCACGCCTTCGACGTCTTCCCCTCGATCCGCTCGGCCGCCGTGGTCCGCGGCGTCGACCGGTTCCTGCGGTTCAGCTACGACGCGTGGGTCGCCGCCCGGACCACGCCATGAGCGGCCTCCCCGAGCCGCTGCGCTCCAAAGCCCTGGCCGCGAAGGGCTTCATGCCTCGAGGACGAGGGCGACCTGCTCTACGACGTCGCGGTCCGTGCGCTCGCCGGCGGTCCCGGTCTCGAGGTCGGCACCTACTGCGGCAAGTCGGCCATCTACCTCGGCGCCGCCGCCCGCGCGGCGGGCAGCACCGTGTTCACCGTCGACCACCACCGCGGCTCGGAGGAGAACCAGGCCGGCTGGGAGTACCACGACCCCTCGCTGGCCGACCCGGAGTTCGGGCGCCTCGACACGCTCCCGGTGTTCCGGCACACGATCAAGGACGCCGGTCTCGAGGACGAGGTGGTCGCGGTCGTCGGCCGCTCGACGACGGTCTCCGCGCTGTGGCGCACTCCCCTGGCCCTGCTGTTCGTCGACGGCGGGCACACCGACGAGCACGCCGGTCACGACTACACCGGCTGGGGCCGCTGGGTCGCGCGCGGCGGCACGCTCGTGGTGCACGACGTGTTCCCGGACCCCGCGGACGGCGGCCAGGCGCCGTACCGGATCTACCTGCGGGCGCTGGGGAGCGGGTTCACCGAGACCGCGGTGCTCGGCTCGATGCGGGTGCTGACCCGGGTCGGCGGGGACGCCGGCGACCCGGTCCGCTGACCGGCGTCCCCCGCACCAGCCGGGCGAACGCGACGACGAGCGCGATCCCGCTGCCGACGATCCCGACCGCGAGCAGGACGCGCACGACCAGGGCCCAGTCGACGCTGCTGTCCCCGAAGTCGAACGGGAACACCCGCCAGATCCGGAGCAGGGCCGCGGCACCGACCGCCGTCACCACCAGGTCGCCGGTGGCGCGCCAGCGCGGCCCGTCGTGCGCGACGTAGGTGCAGGTTGCGCGACCAGCGAGACGAGCATCGAGGCGTTCACGAGGCCGAGCACCTCGGGCGTCCGGTCGGTGAGGAAGCCCAGCGTCGTCCCAGCCCGGCCACCGGTTCACGGCGTAGAGCATCGCTGCGTCGACCACGGCGGCCACCACGTAGCCCGCGCGACGCCCCTGCGCCATCGTCCGCACCTCCCCTCGCCCGCGCCTCCACCCTGCGACGCGGGACCCGGCAGCGGCTAGTGGCTTACGTCCTGACGAGAGCGCTCGGCGCAGCCGCACTCGAGCCCGATCTCCGGGAAGTCGTGCCGCAGCGAGCTGCCGCGGAAGACGTCCGAGCCCGGCGTGGTCGTCGACAGGGCGTCGACGGCGAGGATCACCGCGGCCGACGTGTACGTCGTGTGCTCGGCCGGCCAGATCGCCTCGTCGGCGAAGACGTAGCCGGTCCAGTAGCCGCCGTCCTCGCCACGCAGGTGCTGCATGTCCGCGAGCAGGCCGAGGGCCCGCTCCCGGTCCCCGACCACGTCCAGGGCGAGGGCCAGCTCGCAGGTCTCGGCGCCGGTCACCCAGGGGTTGGTGTCGACGCAGCGGATGCCGAGACCGGGCACCACGAAGTCGTCCCAGCGGCTCGCCAGCAGCGCACGGGCCTCGTCGTCGCGGACCGCGCCGCCCAGCACCGGGTAGTACCAGTCCATCGAGAACGTGGACTTGTCGAGGAACTCGCCGCGGTGGTGCCGCAGCGCGTGGCCGAGCCGGCCGAGGGCGAGCTCCCACTCCGGCTGCGCCGCGCCCATCAGCTCGGCCAGCGCGAGACCCGCGCGCAGGGCGTGGAAGATGCTCGAGCTGCCGGCCACCAGGGCCTCGTCGTTGACGACTCCCGCCGGGTCCTGCGACCAGGCGATCCCGCCGAACGGCAGCTGCAGGGAGACCGCGAAGTCCAGCCCGCGGCGTACGGCGTCCCAGGTGCGTCGCACGAACGGCTCGTCGCGCCGCACCAGCCAGTGGTGCCACACGCCCACCGCGAGGTAGGCCGACATGTTCGTCTCGCCGCTCGCGTCGTCGACCACGCCCGCCACCACCTTCATCGGCCACGACCCGTCGGCCCGCTGGGTGGCCAGGCACCAGTCGTAGGCGCGGTGCGCGGCGTCGACCTCGCCGCCGACCAGCAGCGCCATCGCCGCCTCGACGTGGTTCCACGTGTCGGTGTGCGCGCCGGGCGTCCACGGGCACCGCCCCGTCCGGCTCCTGCGCGCGGGCGATGGACGCGGCCGTGGCGGCCACCTCGTGGCCGCTGAGCAGGCCCGGGAGCGCGGGGACCTCGGTGCTCACGCGGCCTCGGGCTTGCGGAGGTAGAGCACCAGGCTCTTGCCGATCAGCGGGTTCAGCGCCCGCTCCGCCAGCCGGGTGGCCAGCGGCTTCTTCATGATGTCCCACACCAGGACCCGGTGGTAGGCCTTCACCAGCGGGTGCTGGTCGCGGTCGACGCCGACGGCGCACTTGATCCACCAGTAGGGCGAGTGCAGCCCGTGGGCGTGGTCGCGGCCCTCGTAGACCAGGCCGGCGCCGACGAGCTTCGCGACCAGCTCGTCACCGGTGTAGATCCGGACGTGACCGCCCTCCACCTCGTGGTAGGCGTCCGACAGCGCCCAGCAGACCTTCTCGGGCAGCCACCGGGGCACGGTGACGGCCATCGTGCCGCCGGGGCGCAGGACCCGGGCCAGCTCGGCGATCGCGTCGGTGTCGGCGGGGATGTGCTCGAGCACCTCCGAGGCCACGACCCGGTCGAACTCGCCGTCCGCGAACGGCAGCGACAGCGCGTCGCCCTGCTTGATGTCCGCCTCGGCGCCGTCGGGCACCTCGCCCGCGTCGCGCATCGCGCCGAACAGGTCGAGGACCCCGGCGAGCTCGTCGCCGTCCTGGTCGAACGCGACCACGTCCCCGCCGCGTCGGTACATCTCGAACGCGTGCCGCCCGGCGCCGCAGCCCATGTCGAGGACGCGGTCCCCGGGGCGCAGCTCCAGCCGGTCGAAGTCAACGGTCAGCACGTGCTCTCTCCTCGTCGTACGTCGATCGCCTGCTGGTAGGCCAGCACGGTCGCCTCGGCCACCGCACGCCAGCTGAACTCGGCCAGCGCGCGCTCCCGGCCCGCGGCGCCCATCCGGGCACGCCGCTCCGGGTCGTCGAGCAGCGCCGCCAGCGCGTGCGCGAGCTCGCCGACGTCGCCGGGGGTGACCAGGTCCGCGCAGAGCCCGTCGGGTCCGACGACCTCCGGGATCGCGCCGGCCCGGCTGACCACCAGCGGGGTCGCGCAGGCCATCGCCTCGGCGGTCGGCAGCGAGAACCCCTCGTAGAGCGAGGGCACGCAGGCGATCTCGGCGGAGCCCACCGTGGCGGCGAGCTCCTCGTCGGTGATGTCGTGCACGAACCGCACGGACCCGCCGATGCCCAGCCGGTCGACGATCTGCTCGGTCTGGCCGCCGGGCTTGGGCCGCGAGATCAGCAGCAGCTCCAGGTCGCGCTCGGTGCGCAGCTTGGCGAACGCCTCCAGCAGCGTCGCGATCCCCTTCATCGGGGTGTCCGCGCTGGCCATCGCCACGATCCGGCCGGCCACCCGGGGCTCGGCTCGGCGGACGGAACACGTCGTCGACGCCGAGCGGGATCACCGTGATCCGGGACCGGTCGACGCCGAAGTCGGTGACCACGTCGCGCGCGGAGCTCTCCGAGGGCACCAGCACGGTCTGCATCCGCCGGGCGACGCGGCCCTGCATCCGCAGGAACCCGTACCAGCGGCGCAGGGTCAGCCGCTGCCGCCAGGAGGTCGCCGCCGCCAGGTCGGTGCGCCGGTCGAAGGTGATCGGGTGGTGGATGGTCGCCACCAGCGGGAGCCCGGCGCGCTGCACCTCCAGCATCCCGTCGGCCAGGGTCTGGTTGTCGTGCACCACGTCGAAGTCGTCGAGGCGGGACCGCAGCAGCCGGGCCACGCGGCGGCCGAAGGTGCGCGGCTCGGGGAAGCCCGCGGTCCACATCGTCGCGACCTCCAGCACGTCGGTGAGGTCACGGATCTCGCCGGGCCGCGGGGTGCGGAACGGGTCGGGCTCGCGGTAGAGGTCCAGGCTGGGCACCTCGGTCAGCCGCACGCCCGGGTCGAGCACCGGGTAGGGCTGGCCGGAGAGCACCTCGACGTCGTGCCCCAGCGCGACCAGCTCGCGGCTGAGGTGGCGCACGTAGACGCCCTGGCCGCCGCAGTGCGGCTTGCTGCGGTAGGACAGCAGGGCGATGCGCAACCAGGCCTCCGGGTCGAGTAGAACGTGTTCTCATTATGCGCGAACGCGGTGCTAGCCTACGGGGTGAGGTCGTCGGCCATGGGAGGGCCATCGTGACGCGCACCGACTCGCTCGCCTTCGAGGACCTGGGCTCCGTCGCCCAGCGGGAGCGGCGCCGGCGGATCCTGGACGCCGCGACCGCGCTGGCCGCCAAGGGCGGGTTCGAGCAGGTGCAGATGCGTGCCGTCGCCGTGCGCGCCGACGTCGCCCTGGGCACGCTGTACCGCTACTTCCCCTCCAAGATCCACCTGCTCGTCTCGGTGCTCGGCCTGCAGTTCGAGCAGGCCGCCGAGTCCGTCGCCCGCAAGCCGGTCCCCGGGGACACCGCGGCCGACCGGGTGATGCTCGTGCTGGGCCGCACCACCCGGATGCTCCAGCGCGAGCCCAACCTGACCGAGGCGCTCACCCGCGCGTTCGTGTTCGCCGACGCGTCGGTGGCCCACGAGATCCACGTCGTCGGCCTGCACGTCAGCCGGATGCTGCTGGCCGCGATGCGCGACCCGGCCGAGGCGTCGACGGCGTGGGAGCCGACCGAGGAGGAGCGCGCGATCACCAAGGTGATCGGGGACGTGTGGTTCGCCAGCCTGGTCCAGTGGGTCACCGGGCGTGCGTCGGCCGCCGACGTCGCCACCTCGCTCGACGTGGCCGTCCGGCTGCTGCTGCGCTGAGCGCGCCCACTAGCCTGGCCGCGTGCCACCCGACCCCCGTGCGTTCACCGACCTGCCCGTTCCCGCGTCGGTCTCGGTGTGGCTCGGGGAGCCGGGCCGCCCGGCGACGTACGAGCACGCGTCCGACCGGGTGCACTACGCCGCCAGCACGATGAAGCTGCCGCTGCTGGTCGCGGCCTACCGGCGCCACGAGCGGGGCGAGATCGACCTGGACACCGTGGTGCCGGTGCACAACGAGCTCCGGTCGGCGTACGACGGCTCGGTGTTCTCGCTGGACCGCTCCGACGACCAGGACGACGAGACCTGGGACGCGATCGGCACGACGGTCAGCCTGCGCACCCTGGCCCGGCACGCCACCGTGAAGTCCGGCAACCTCGCCACCGACCTGCTCCTCGAGCACGTCGGGCTCGGTGAGGTGGCCGCGGTGCTGCGGGACGCCGGCTGCTCCCCCGCGACCGTGCTGCCGCGCGGCATCGAGGACGCCGCGGCCCGCGAGGCCGGCCTGGACAACCTGGTGACGGCCGCCGACCTGGCCCGGGTCCTCTCCGGCGTCGCGACCGGGACGCTGGCGGAGCCGGCCACCTGCGCGGACGTCGAGATCGTGCTGTCCGGGCAGGAGCACCGCAACCAGGTGCCGGCCGGGCTGCCGGGCGGCACGTACGTCGCGCACAAGACCGGCTGGGTCCCCGGCCTCGCCCACGACGTGGCCCTGGTGCGGCCCGACGGCCTGCCGCCGTTCGTGCTGGCCGTGTGCAGCACCGACGAGGCGCCGGAGGAGACGCTCTACGCGCGCAACGCCGCCGTCAGCGCCGCCGTCTGGGAGAGGTGGACCGCATGAGCCGGATCGAGACCGTCACCACGACGCGGCTGACCACGCCGCTGCACACGCCGTTCGTGACCGCCCTGCGGCGGACGACCACCACCGACACCGTCGTGGTCCGGGTCGTCGACAGCGACGGCGTCACCGGCTGGGGCGAGGCCCCGCAGGTCTGGCAGGTCACCGGAGAGTCGCTCGCCGGCGCCCAGGCCTGCGTCGACGGCCCGCTCGCCGCGGTCGTCGTGGGTCGCGACCCCGACGACCTGGCCGGCCTGTGCCGCTCGGTCGCCGGTGCGGTCGCCGCCAACCACGGCGCCAAGGCGGCGGTCGACGTCGCCCTGCACGACCTGGTCGCCCGGCGCCGCGGGGTCAGCCTGCCGGTGCTGCTGGGCGGCACGACGCTGCGGGTGCCCACCGACGTGACGCTCGCCGCCGGGGACGCCGACGCCCTCGCGGGGACCGCCCGGGCCCGGGTCGCCGACGGCTTCCCGGTGCTCAAGATGAAGGTCGGCACCGACGCCGCGACGGACGTCGGCCGGGTGCGCGCCGTGCGGGCGGCCGTCGGCCCGGACACCCGGATCCGGCTGGACGCCAACCAGGGCTGGACGCCGCGCGACGCGGTGCGGGTGATCAGCGCGCTCGAGGACGCCGGCCTCGACGTCGAGCTCGTCGAGCAGCCCGTCCCCGCCGCCGACCTGGACGGGCATGGCCTGGGTCACCGACCGGGTCGGGACCCCGGTGATGGCCGACGAGTCGGTGTACGGCGTCCGCGACCTCGTCGAGGTGATCCGGCGGCGCTCGGCCGACCTGGTGAACGTCAAGCTCGCGAAGTGCGGCGGCCTCCGCGTCGCGGGCACGCTGCTGGAGCTGGCCCGGGCCCAGGGCATGGGCACGATCGTCGGCTCGATGATGGAGACGCACATCGGGGTGGCCGCGGCCGCGAGCCTGGTCGCCGCGCACGGCACCTCGGCCGTCTCCGACCTGGACGCCGCCTGGTGGGCGACCGCGTCACCCGTCGTCGGCGGGATGACCTACGACGGGGCGACGGTCGTGCTGCCGGACGCCCCCGGACTCGGGATCGAGGACCTGGCATGAACGAGACGCTCGAGGTGGCCGTGCCGGTCGCCACCGTCTGGACGTCCCCCGACGCGCCACGCGACCTCGACGAGGCCGCCGTGCGCGACCGGCCCGACGCCGCCGGCCTGGGCGGACTCGATGGACCAGCAGGTCCGGCTGGGCCTGCACGGCCGCACCGAGACCCAGCTGCTGATGGGCGACCCGGTCGAGGTCCTCGAGTCCGCCGGCGACTGGTCGCGGGTCGTGGCGCCGTGGCAGCGCTCCTCGGGCGACGCCCGCGGGTACCCCGGCTGGGTGCGCTCCGCCCACCTGGACACGCCGGTCGACCGGGTCGACGGGCCCACCGCGTACGTCACCGCGCGCACCGCCACCTGCCTCGTGGACGGCGATCCGGTCGTGCTGTCGTTCGGCACGGTGCTGTGGCTGCGCGAGGTCACCGCGGGGTCCGTCACGGTGGACCTGCCCGGCGGGCGGACCGGCACCGCTGGAGCCGTCCGCGGTCCGGCTCTCCGACAAGGGCGAGCTGCCCTCCGACGACCCCGGCCCGGTGGTCGAGGCGGCGCGCGGGTTCCTCGGCGTGCGCTACCTGTGGGGCGGCACCAGCGCCTGGGGAGTGGACTGCTCCGGGCTGGTGCACCTGTGCTGGCGCAGCCAGGGGGTGCTGCTCCCCCGCGACGCCCACGACCAGGCGGCCTCCCCGCGCGTCGAGCCGGTGCCGCTGGACGCCGTACGGCCGGGCGACCTGTACTTCTTCGCCCGGCCGGGTGAGCGCATCTACCACGTCGGGTTCGTGACCAGCCCGGTCGCGGCCGACGGCACCCGCTGGATGCTGCACGCCCCGGAGGGCGGGGAGCTGATCGAGGACGTGCCGCTGGCCCCGCACCGGCTCGAGACGCTCGTCTCGGCCGGCCGGGTGCACGTCTGAGTCAGTCCTCGGCGAGCGGGTCGGACGCGTCGGTCACTTCTTCGCGTCCCCGGCGGGCTCGACGTCCTCGGCCTGCTGGCCGTCGTCGCTGAGCGCCTCGGCGAGCTGGCTCTTGTTCTCCACGCCGTTCTTCGAGGCGATCAGGCTGGCGATCGTGGTGATCGCGAGGATGCCGAGGATGGTGCCGAGGGAGACCAGGATCGGGATGTCCGGCGCCCACTCGATCGGCTGGCCGCCGTTGACGAACGGCAGCTCGTTCTCGTGCATCGCGTGCAGGATCAGCTTGAGGCCGATGAAGCCGAGCAGCACCGCGAGGCCGTAGGAGAGGTAGACCAGGCGCTGGAGCAGGCCGCCGATCAGGAAGTAGAGCTGGCGCAGGCCCATCAGCGCGAAGATGTTCGCGGTCAGGACGAGGTACGGCTCCTTGGTGAGGCCGTAGATCGCCGGGATGGAGTCCAGCGCGAACAGCAGGTCCGTGGTGCCCAGCGCCAGGACCACGATGAACATCGGCGTGATGACGCGCTTGCCGTTCTCCCGGGCGAGCACCTTCACGCCGTGCCACTTGTCGGTGCGCCGGCAGGTGCGTCTCGACCCACTTGATCAGCCGGTTCTCCTCGTACTCGTCGTCGTCGTTCGACCCCTCGGAGGCGAGCTTGAACGCGGTGTAGACGAGGAAGATGCCGAAGATGTAGAAGATCCAGCTGAACTCGTTGATCGCGGCGGCGCCGACGGCGATGAAGATCGCGCGCATCACCAGGGCCAGCACGATGCCGACCATCAGCGCCTCCTGCTGGTACTGCCGCGGGACGCCGAACTTGGCCATGATGATGATGAAGATGAACAGGTTGTCGACGGACAACGAGTACTCCGTCAGCCAGCCGGCGAAGAACTCCGTGCCGTACTGGTGCCCGGCGAAGAACCACACGCCGATGCCGAAGAGCACGGCCAGGCCGACGTACACGCCCAGCGAGATCGAGACCTCCTTGGTGGAGGGCTCGTGCGGGCGGCGTCCGATGATGATGACGTCGAAGAGCAGGACCGACACCGTGACGATGATGGTGGTCCACCAGACCCAGGTGGGAACGTCCACAGACTGACCTTTCCGGAGAGCTGAACGGCGCGCGGACGCGCACCGACTGAGCAGTTCCGGAGGTCTCTCCCGCCCGCTCTGCGCGGACCAACGGCACCGGGGCCGGCACGAGGGCCGGGGTCCGTGATGACGACACCGTTGCGAAGGAATACTCCCCTCCAACGCTGACCCATGCTCCCAGAATCCGCCGGTGGAGACGAATCGGGCCGCGATGCGGGACACCCCTAGAGTGGCGTCGATGCGCCCGGTCCCCCGTCTCCGTCCGCGCGTGGCTCGTGGTGATCGTGGTGACCGTCGCCGCCAGCGCGCTCTTCGGGCTGCTGCGGCTGCCCTCCCCGGTGCTGTTCGGCTCGCTGGTCGGCGGCATGGTCCACGCCCTCGGGTCGCGCACCGAGCTGGAGATGCCGCCCCTGGCCTTCCGGCTGGGCCAGGCCCTGGTCGGCGCCGTGATCGGCGCGCTGGTGCAGCTGTCCACGCTGGCGCGGCTCGCCGACGACTGGCCCTCGGTGCTGCTGGTGACCGTCGGCACCCTCGCGATCAGCCTGGTCGCGGGCCGGCTGCTGGCGCTGCGCCGGGACGTCTCGCACGGCCACCGGGTCCTTCGCGCTGATCGCGGGCGGCGCCTCCGGGATCGTGGCCCTGGCCCGCGAGCTGGGTGCCGACGACCGGGTGGTGACGATCGTGCAGTACCTCCGGGTGCTGCTGGTGCTGATGGCGATGCCACTGGTCACCACGGTGTTCTTCGACCCGGCCGCCGGCGTCGGCTCGCTGAGCACCGGACCCGACGCGCTGGGGCCCGGACCTCGTGTTCGTCACCGTGGCGGTGGCCGCCGGCCTCGGTCTCCAGCGGTTCGTGCGGGCCCCGGCGACGGCCCTGCTCGGGCCGATGCTGGTCGCGGTGGCCGTCTCCGCGAGCGGGGTGCTCGGCAGCGTCTCGGTCCCGACCGCGCTGGAGCAGCTCGGCTACGCCCTGATCGGCGTGCGGGTGGGGCTGCGGTTCACCCGGGCCAGCCTGCGCAGCATCGCCCGGCTGCTGCCGCTGGCGACCGCGCTGATCGTGCTGGTGATCGTCGCCTGCGCGCTGCTCGGCCTGCTGCTGTCCGACGTCACCGGGGTGGACCGGCTCACGGCGTACCTCGCCACCACCCCCGGCGGGCTCTTCGCGGTGCTGGCCACCGCGGCCGACAGCGGGTCGGACGTGACCTACGTGCTCGCCGTCCAGGTGATCCGGGTGTTCGCGATGCTGCTGGTGGCGCCGCTGCTGGCCCGGTGGCTCAGTCGAGGCAGAACTCGTTCCCCTCGGGATCGTGCATGACGAGGTGACCCGCGTTGATCCCGCCGGGCTCGAACCGCTCGACGCGCACCGCCCCCAGGCCGGCCAGCCGCGCGGCCTCGGCCTCGAGCGCCGCCATCCGGGCCTCGCCCTCGAGCCCCGGTGCGGCCCGCACGTCGAGGTGCACGCGGTTCTTGGCCGTCTTGCCCTCGGGGACCTGCTGGAAGAACAGCCGCGGGCCCGCGGCCGTCCGGGTCGTGCACCGCGCTGGCGCTGTTGCGGCGCTCCGGCGGGACGCCCCAGGCCTCGAGCGCCTCGTCCCAGGTCGCGAACCCCGGCGGCGGCTGGTCCAGGACGTAGCCCAGCACCTCCGCCCAGAACGCCGCCAGAGCGGCGGGGTCGGCACCGTCGAACGTGACCTGCACCTCACGTGCCATCTGTCGCTCCTAGACTCGTTGACGTGACTGCTGCGAACCCCTGGGGAGACTTCACCGAGGACCCGCGCCGCCCGGACACCGCGCGGCTGCGCGCCTCGGACCGGGACCGCGACGTGGTGCTGGGGGTGCTCACCGAGGGGTACGCCGACGGCCGGCTCACCCAGCAGGAGTACGACGAGCGGGCCGGCGCGGCCTCGGCGGCGAAGACGCTCGGCCAGCTGCCGCCGCTGATCCTCGACCTCGTGCCGCTGACGGTGCGGCCGCCCGAGGAGGACCTGCAGGCTGCGGGCCGTGCAGCGCTGGGAGGCGGCCCGGCAGCACGCCCTGACCTGGATGCTCGTGCCGTCGCTGGTCTGCTGGGCGATCTGGCTGGCCAACGGCTGGAGCCAGGGCGAGGGCTTCGAGCCGGGCTTCGCGTGGCCGGCGTTCGTGACGCTGTGGACCGGGCTGCGCCTGGTCCGGGTGCTCACGCACAGAGGAGGAGATCGTGCTCGAGGAGCGCCGGCGGCTGGAGAAGCGCAGGCGCAAGGAGCTGGGCGGCTGACTCACGCGTCCTCCCACCCCGGGGGACGGTGCTTGCGGGCCAGCTTGGACACCACCAGCGCGTAGGAGTCGTCGACGGCGGCGAGGATCTCGTCGTCCGGGATCGCGCCGCCCACCGTCAGGGTGTTCCACCCGGAACGGCCGATGTAGGCCATCACGGCCGCGTCGTCGGGGTAGCGCGCCAGCCACTCGTCGGCCTGCTCGCGGTCGGTGCCGGCCTTCACCCCGACCGAGCCGTCGCCCAGGAACGCGAAGATCTTGCCGGCCGCGGGCGCCTCGCCCACCTTGATGACGGGGTGCTCGTGGTCCCACGGGTTGTCCGGCCACGCGCCGGGCTTGGCCAGGCAGTGCCGCTGCAGCTCCCCCGGGGTCATCTCAGCGGGCCCCGGCCTCGACCATCTGGCGGAGCTCCTTCTTCAGCTCCTGGATCTCGTCGCGCAGCCGGGCGGCCAGCTCGAACTGGAGCTCCGCGGCCGCCGTGTGCATCTGGTCGGTGAGGCCCTGCACCAGGTCGGCCAGGTCGGAGGACGGCATCCCCGCCAGGTGGGCGGCGTGCCGGCCGACGTCCTTCGACGACAGGCCGGGCACGGGCGCCTTGCCCCGGGACTGCTGGCGTCCGCCGCCACCGAGCAGCTCGGCGGTGTCCTCGTCCTCGCGCTGGAGCATCTCGGTGATGTCCGCGATCTTCTTGCGCAGCGGCTGCGGGTCGACGCCGTGGAAGGTGTTGTAGGCGACCTGCTTCTCGCGGCGCCGGTTGGTCTCGTCGATCGCCCGCTCCATCGAGGGGGTGACCTTGTCGGCGTACATCACCACCTGGCCGGACACGTTGCGGGCGGCCCGGCCGATCGTCTGGATCAGCGACTTGTCCGAGCGCAGGAACCCTTCCTTGTCCGCGTCGAGGATCGCGACCAGCGACACCTCCGGGAGGTCGAGCCCCTCGCGCAGCAGGTTGATGCCGACCAGGACGTCGTACTGGCCCAGGCGCAGCTCGCGGAGCAGCTCGATGCGCCGCAGGGTGTCCACCTCGCTGTGCAGGTAGCGGGTCCGGACGCCCGCCTCGAGGAGGTAGTCGGTGAGGTCCTCGGACATCTTCTTGGTCAGCGTGGTGACCAGGACGCGCTCGTTCTTCTCGGTGCGCTCGCGGATCTCGTGGATCAGGTCGTCGATCTGGCCCTTGGTCGGCTTGACGATCACCTCGGGGTCGATCAGGCCGGTCGGCCGGATGATCTGCTCGACCACGTCTCCCCCGACCTTGGAGAGCTCGTAGTCGCCCGGGGTCGCCGACAGGTAGATGGTCTGGCCGATCCGCTCGAGGAACTCCTCCCAGCGCAGCGGCCGGTTGTCCATCGCGGAGGGCAGCCGGAAGCCGTGGTCGACCAGGTTGCGCTTGCGGGACATGTCGCCCTCGTACATCCCGCCGATCTGCGGGATCGCGACGTGCGACTCGTCGACGACGAGCAGGAAGTCCTCGGGGAAGTAGTCGATCAGGCAGTTCGGGGCCGAGCCGCGCTGCCGGCCGTCGATGTGCATCGAGTAGTTCTCGATGCCCGAGCACGACCCGACCTGGCGCATCATCTCGACGTCGTAGGTCGTCCGCATCCGCAGCCGCTGCGCCTCGAGGAGCTTGCCCTGCTTCTCGAACGTCGCGAGCTGGTCCTCGAGCTCGAGCTCGATCCCGGTGATCGCGCGCTCCATCCGCTCGGGACCGGCGACGTAGTGGGTGGCCGGGAAGACGTGCAGCTCGGTGTCCTCGGTGACCACCTCGCCGGTGAGCGGGTGCAGGGTCATCAGCCGCTCGATCTCGTCGCCGAAGAACTCGATGCGGATCGCGAGCTCCTCGTAGACCGGGAAGACCTCGAGGGTGTCCCCGCGGACCCGGAACGTGCCGCGGGTGAACGCCATGTCGTTGCGGGTGTACTGGATCTCGACGAGCCGGCGCAGCATCGAGTCGCGGTCGTGCTCCTCGCCCACCTTGAGCCGGAGCATCCGGTCGACGTACTCCTGGGGGGTGCCCAGGCCGTAGATGCAGGACACCGTGGAGACCACGATCACGTCGCGGCGGGTGAGCAGCGAGTTCGTCGCCGAGTGCCGCAGCCGCTCCACCTCCTCGTTGATCGAGGAGTCCTTCTCGATGTAGGTGTCCGTCTGGGGGACGTAGGCCTCGGGCTGGTAGTAGTCGTAGTAGGAGACGAAGTACTCGACCGCGTTGTTGGGCAGCAGCTGGCGCAGCTCGTTGGCGAACTGGGCGGCCAGGGTCTTGTTCGGCTGCATCACCAGCGTCGGCCGCTGGAGCTTCTCGACGGCCCAGGCGATGCTGGCCGTCTTGCCGGTGCCGGTGGCACCGAGCAGCACGACGTCCTTCTCGCCACCGCGGATGCGTCGCTCGATGTCCGCGATCGCGGTCGGCTGGTCACCGGACGGGACGTAGTCGGACACCACCTCGAACGGGGCGACCCGGCGCTGCAGATCGGTCACTGGCCTCATGACCAGCAGCCTACGACCCGGCACCGACAGGATAGATTCGTGCCGTGAGCACCCGACGCAGAGCGCCCTGGTCGGGTCCCGCACGCGGTTCGCTGACCGCGATGGCCAAGCGCGACCCTGCTGGGGCTGCTCGGCCTCCAGGTCGTGCTGGCCGTCATCCTGACCCTGGTCGACTCCCGGCGCCGTCGCGGGCGGAAGCCGAAGCCGTTCCCCACGACGCCGCCCGCCGAGGTGACGATCGGCGAGGGCACCGTCACGACGTACACGTTCGGGCAGGACCTCTACGACGACATGCTGGCCGCCATCGACGGCGCCCGGCACCGGATCCTGTTCGAGTCCTACATCTGGAAGGGCGACGCCACCGGCGAGCTGTTCAAGAAGGCGCTGAGCCGGGCGGCCGGCCGCGGCGTCGAGGTCTACGCTCGTGTACGACGGGTTCGCGAACCTCGTGGTCTCGCCGCTGTTCAAGCGGTTCGGCCCGCGGCTGAAGGTGCTGGAGTACCCCGTCTACAACGCCGGCTGGCGGTTCTTCGACCTGCGCCGCTACGGCCGCGACCACCGCAAGATCCTGGTCGTCGACGACCGGCTCGGGTTCGTCGGCGGCTACAACATCGGCTCGGCCTACGCCACCGAGTGGCGCGACACGCACGTCCGGATCACCGGGCCGGGCGTCTGGGACCTGGCCCGCACCTTCGCGGACTTCTACAACCTCAACCGCCGCAACCGGCACGGCGTCGCACCGCTGCTGCTGGAGACCGCCTCCGACTGGGAGCCGCGGATCCGGGTGCACCGCAACGTGCCCCGGCTCTGGATGTTCCCGATCCGCTCGATGTACCTCGAGGCGATCAACCGGGCCTCGCACCACGTCTGGATGACGCACGCCTACTTCATCCCCGACTCCGACTTCGTGGAGGCGATCAAGTCCGCCGCGCGGCGCGGCGTCGACGTCCGGCTGCTGCTGCCGGCGGTCTCCAACCACGTCGTCGCGGACTGGCTCTCCCGCGGCTACTACGGCGAGATGCTCGCCGCCGGCGTGCGGATCTTCCGGTTCCAGGGCGCGATGGTGCACGCGAAGACCTCGACCATCGACGGCCGCTGGTCGACGGTCGGCACGGCCAACATCGACCGGCTGTCGATGACCGGCAACTACGAGGTGAACGTGGAGTTCGTGGACGCCGTCGATGGCCGCCCAGATGGAGCGGATCTACGAGACCGACCTGACCAACTGCGTCGAGCTGACCGCCGACACCTGGGCCGCGCGCGGGATCCACAAGAAGTTCACCGAGCTGGTCCTCGCGCCGCTGCGCCCGCTGCTCTGAGACGGCACCCGGCACGTGGCATGCGTCACACGGAGCGGGGTACCTGAAGGTGACGATCCACCCGATCAGCACCGGCACCTGGAGGACATCTCGTGAGGCTCGACAAGGGCGCCGTAGCGGCGGCGCTCCGCAGACAGGGTGACCACGACCGGGCGCAGCAGGCCGAGTGCTCGCTGCCCCGCCAGGTCGACACGCAGCGCGACGCCGGGCTCCTGCACCGGCTCGACGTCGACCTCGACCAGCTGGACGAGGGGCGGTCCACCTAGTCGCGGGCGCTCGACACGTCGAGCTCGCCGTCGGCGTACCACCGGCGGATGACCTTCTTGTCGAACTTGCCCACCGAGGTGCGCGGCACCGCCTCGATGAAGGTCCAGGCGTCCGGCAGCTGCCACCGGGCCACCGACTGCGCCAGGAACTCGCGCAGCTCGGCCGGCTGCACCGTGGCCCCCTCGCGGAGCACGACCGACGCGAGCGGCCGCTCCTGCCACTTCTCGTCGGGGATGCCGACGACGGCGGCCTCGAGCACGTCGGGGTGCGCCATCAGCGCGTTCTCCAGGTCGACCGAGGAGATCCACTCGCCGCCGGACTTGATCACGTCCTTGGACCGGTCGGTGAGCCGGATGTAGCCGAGCTCGTCGAGGTTGCCGACGTCGCCGGTGCGCAGCCAGCCGTCCCGGAACTTCTCCGTGGTCGTCGTCCTTGTAGTAGGCGCCGGTGACCCAGGCGCCGCGCACCTCGAGCTCGCCGACCGCCTCGCCGTCGCGGGCCAGGACGTCGCCGGCGTCCCCGACGATGCGGCCCTCGATGCCGGGCAGCAGCCGGCCCTGCCCGCCGCGGTAGCGCCACTCGGCCTCGCCCTCGACGCCGACCGGGGGCCGGGCGACCGAGGCCACCGGGGAGGTCTCGGTCATCCCCCAGGCCTGGACCATGGTGATGCCGTGCCGGTCCTTGAGCGCCTTCTGCAGCGACACCGGCACCGCCGAGCCGCCGCACAGCACCAGCCGCAGGTGCTCGGACAGGTCGACGTCCTCGTGCTGGTCGAGGTAGGACAGCACGTCGTTCCAGACCGTCGGCACCGCCCCGGACACGGTCGGCCGGGCCTCGCGCATGAACCGGCACAGCGGCTCGGCCTGCAGCCAGCGGTCCGGCATCACCAGCGAGGCGCCGGTCATCACCGCGGCGTAGGCCAGGCCCCAGGAGTTCGCGTGGAACATCGGCACGATCGGCAGCACCCGGTCGGTCCAGGTCAGCCCGCCGACGATGCCCAGGCCGACGGCCATCGAGTGCAGGTACGACGAGCGGTGGCTGTAGACCACGCCCTTCGGGTTGCCCGTCGTGCCGGAGGTGTAGCACATGGCGGCGGCGTCGCGCTCGTCGAGATCGGGCCACGCGAACGTGTCGTCCGCGGCGTCCAGCAGCTCGTCGTACAGGTGCACCTGCTTGCCGGAGGCCCGCAGCGCGTCGAGGTCGGCGCTCGCCGCGTGCGGTCCGGCGACCAGCACGTGCTCGACCGTCTCGAAGGTGGGCAGCTGCTTGGCGAGCAGGTCGACCAGGGAGTCGTCGACGATGACGACCGTGTCCTCGGCGTGGTTCGCGATGTAGGTGAGCTGCTCGGGGAACAGCCGGATGTTGAGCGTGTGCAGCACGGCGCCCATCGACGGCACCGCGAGGTAGGCCTCGAGGTGCTCGGCGTTGTTCCACTGGAACGTGCCGACCCGCTGGTCGCCGGAGACGCCCAGCCCGCGCAGGGCGTTGGCGAGCCGGGCCGCGCGCCGGCCGAGGTCGCCGTACGTCCGGGAGCGGAGCGAGTCCGCGGTCGCGGTGATCACCTGCCCGTCGCCGTGCACCTCGGTGCCGTGGCGCAGGATCGCACCGATCGTCAGCGGGAACTCCTGCATCGTGCTGCGCATGGGCGAGCCTTCCTGGACGTGGGTCGTCGACCACCTGCCCGCATCCTGCCGTCCGCGTCCAAGGGCCGTCCAGGATTCACCTAAGGTCGAGCCATGGATGACGCCCTGCTGCCCCTGTCCCGCAAGGCCTGGGGCGACCTCGAGGTGCTGCACGTCGTCGGCTACTTCGCCCCCGAGGTGTCCCAGGAGTACGTCGACCTGGGGCTGCACAAGAGCCTGTCCTACTTCCCGGCCCGGGCCGCCGCGTTCGGCGAGGCCGGACCGGGGCTCACGGTGGCGACGTTCTACGTCTTCGCGCCGTGGCTGGTCGAGGCCGCGCTGCCGGCCGCGTGGCGGACCACCACGCCGGCCGCCCTGGTCGAGGCCCGCCGCCGCGGGATGGCGACCGCGCTGCGCGGCCTGCTCGGCGAGCCCGACGTCGCCGAGGCCCTGGCGATCGCCCGCGAGGTCTGCGAGGGGCTGACCCCGCAGGGCCGCCCGCTGTACGCCGCGCACGCCGGCCTGGACTGGCCCGAGGACGACCTGCTCGCGCTCTGGCACGCCGCCACGCTGATCCGCGAGCACCGCGGCGACGGGCACGTCTCGGTGCTCCAGACGTCCGGCGTCGACCCGGTCGAGGCCACCGTCCTCGGCGGTCTGTTCTCCGGCACGACCGGCTTCCTGCGCAAGACCCGCGGCTGGACCGACGAGGAGTACGACGCGGCCACCGGGCGGCTGCTGGCGCGCGGCTGGCTCGACGCGGACGGCGCGTTCACCGACCTCGGCCGCGACGAGCGACGGCGGATCGAGGACGAGACCGACCGGCTCGCGCTCGAGGGCTGGTCGCACGTCGGCGTCGAGCGGACCGCCCGGCTGCACGAGCTGGTCAAGCCGCTGCGCGAGAGGATCGTCGAGACCGGCCCGCTCCCCCGGTCGATCCGCCCCTGACCGTCCGGGGCGGGCTGCCGACGTTCAGGTTGCCGTCATCCTCGCAGGCTTCACTGGCAGCAGCGCCCGGCACCGTGCCGTGGGCCAGGAAGGCATGCATGCAGGGCACGGGTCACCGCGACCGCGCGCTCGTCGACGTCGTCTCCGGGAGCTTCGGCGCCGGCCACGACGCCGCGGCGCGGGAGATCGCCGACCGGTTCGAGGCCCGCGGCCACACCGTCCGCACCTGGGACGTCGTCGACCTGTTCCCCCTGGGGCTCGGACGGCTGCTCCGGGCGACGTACGTGCAGCAGCTCCGCCGGGCACCGGGCAGCTGGGGCGCGGTGCTGCGCCGCCTCGAGCGCCCCGGCGGGCTCAGCGGGCTCGCCTCCCGGGCGTTGGGCACCACGGCTCCCGGCCTGCTGCGCATCGCCGCGGACCGTCCGGACGTGATCGTCTCGACGCACCCCTTCGCGAGCCAGGCCCTCGGCGCGCTCCGGGCGACCGGGCGGATCGACGTACCGGTCGCCACCTTCCTCACCGACATGTCCGTGCACCGGCTCTGGGTGCACCCCGCCGTCGACCTGCACCTGGCGTGGCACCCGGTCCCCGCCGCGCAGGCCCGGGCCCTGGGCGGCCGGACCGCGGTGGTCGTGCCGCTGGCGTGCGCCGGAGGCCAGGCCCCGCCCCGCAGCCGTCGTGAGCTCGGGCTGCCCCCGGGGTCCCGCTCGCGCTGGTGACCGGCGGCGCCCTGGGCATCGGCCAGCTGGAGCGGGCCGCGTGCGACGTCGCGGCCACCGGCCTGGCCCACCCGGTCGTGCTCTGCGGGCGCAACGCTGCCCTGCGGCTCCGTCTCGACGGGGTGGCCGGGGTCACGACGCCTGGGCTGGCGCGACGACCTGCCGGCCGTGCTCCGGCGCCGTGGACGTCGTGGTCCAGAACGCGGGTGGGTTCACGTCCCAGCAGGCGATCGCGGCAGGTGTCCCGCTGCTGAGCTACCGCTGCCTGCCCGGTCACGGCGAGACGAACGCCGCGGCCCTCGAGCAGGCCGGGCTGGCGCACTGGGTGCGCGACCCGGCAGGGCTGCGGGCGGCCCTCGACCGGGCGCTCACCCGGCCCCGGCCGACGAGCCGGAGCGCCGTGCCGGCGTCCGACCTCGTCGACCTGCTGCTGCCGGACCGGGCCCGGGTGCCGGCATGAGCCGCGTCGTCCGGCTCGCCGGGCTCGCCGCGGCCGCCCAGCTCGGCCCGGCGCTGACCTCCGTCGCCCCGGTGCGGAACCGCTGGCTGCCCGGGCTGGCCGGTCGCAGCGAGCGCCACCACGTCGCGCTCACCTACGACGACGGACCGGACTCCGCCTCGACCCCGGCGTTCCTCGCGCTGCTGGAGCGGTACGACGCCACCGCGACGTTCTTCCTGCTGGGCGCGCACGTCCGGGCGCACCGCGGGCTGGTGCGCGAGATGGCGGACCGGGGGCACGAGATCGCCGTGCACGGCTGGGACCACCGCTGCCTGGCGGTGAAGCGGCCCGGGGTCCTGCGCGACGACCTGCGGCGCAGCGTCGACCTGCTCACGCAGACCACCGGCCGGCGCCCGGAGTGGTACCGGCCGCCGTACGGGGTGCTCACCCTGGAGGGGCTGGCCGCGGCCCGCTCGGCGGGCCTGCGCACCGTGCTGTGGACGGCCTGGGGCCGCGACTGGGCCCGGGGCGCGACGGGCGAGTCCGTCGCCCACCGGGTCGGTGCCGGCCTGCGTCCCGGGGGCACGGTGCTGCTGCACGACAGCGACCGGACGTCGGCGCCCGGGTCCTGGCGGGCCACGCTGACCGCGTCCGAGCTGCTGCTCGGCGACTGGGCCGAGCACGGGCTGCCGTGCGGGCCGTTGGGTGCGCACTGGTAGGACGTACCCATGACCCGCACCGGACAGACCGCATGAGCGCCTTCGACGACCTCGGGGACGAGCGCTTCGTCTCGCTGACGACGTACCGCCGGACCGGCGTGCCGGTCTCCACGCCGGTGTGGGTGGCCCGCGACGGTGCCGACCTGCTGGTGACCACTCCCGCGGGCAGCGGCAAGGTCAAGCGGCTGCGGCACACCTCCCGGGTCGAGCTGGTGCCGTGCAGCCGCAGCGGCAAGGTCGCCCCCGACGCCCGCCCGGTGGAGGCCGTCGCCACCCTCGGCGAGCCGGACCGGCCGGCGGTGTTCCGGGCGAAGTACGGCCTGGAGTACCGCATCTTCATGCTCGTCGAGCGGATCGTCGCCAAGGGCAGCCGCGACCGCGTGCTGGTGCGGATCCGCCCGGAGGACTAGCCGCGGGACGCGGGCAGGTGCCGGCGCGGCGCCATCCGAGGGCCGTGCCGCGGCCGGCTGAGCCCGGCGAGCTCGACGAGCCGCTGGACCCGGTAGCGGTGCGGCCGGTAGGGCTCCAGCAGCTCGGCCAGGCCGTCGTCGTCGACCTCCTGACCGGTCAGCGCCCAGCCCACGTTCTTGGCGATGTGGTAGTCGCCGAAGCTGACCGCGTCGGCGTCGCCGTGCGCCCGGAAGCGCACCTCGGCACTGGTCCACACGCCGATGCCGGGCAGCGACCGGAGCCGCCGGTCGGCCTCCTCCGCCGGCACCGAGGCGGTGCGCTCGATCGCGGGCGCCACCTGCGCCGCCCGGACCACGGCGCGGGAGCGGGCCGGGTCGATGTGCATCCGCAGCCACTCCCACGACGGCACCATCCGGACGGTCCCGGCCGAGGGCTGCACCCAGAGCCCGCGGTCCGTCCCGGCGCCGGGGGCCCGCTCGCCGAAGCGGTGGACGAGCTGCCGGAAGCCGCCGAGCGCCTCCTGGCCGGTCACCTTCTGCTCGATGATCGCGGGCACCAGTGCCTCCATCACCAGACCGGTGCGGCAGACCCGCCAGTGCGGCTTGCGGCGGTGGGCGTCGGCCAGCACCGGGTGGGTCGGGGCGAAGCCGGTGACGTCGTCGTCGGCGCCGAGCATCGACGGCACGCTGTCCAGCGCCCACGCGGCGCCGTCGCCCCAGCCGGTCACGTGCACCTCGCCGTCGGCGGGCCGCGAGCGGAGCCGGACGGTCGCGGTGCCCTCCGGGGTCCGGATGCCGCGCCACACGGTGCCGTCGTCGTCGACCTTGAACGTCGGGTCCGCGCTGCCCTTGCGCAGGATCGAGAGGGTCATCCGCACGTCGCACGGCCAGGAGGGCCGCCACACGCGCTCCGACTCCGTCACGGCGACAGACTATGTCGGAGCCCTCGGACACAATGGCGGCGTGCTCCTCGCTGACCTCGTCGCCGCCTCCTCCGCCGTCGGCGCCACCCGCTCCCGCACGGCCAAGATCGCCGCCCTGGCCGCCGCGCTGCGCGAGGCGCGCCCCGAGGAGGTGCCGACCGCCACGTCCTACCTGTCCGGGGTGCTGCGCCAGCGCCGCACCGGGCTCGGCTGGCGGGGCCTGACCTCGCTGCCGGCCCCGGCGGCGACCGGCAGCCTGACGGTGGGCGAGGTGCACGAGGCCTTCGAGGAGATCGCCGGCGTCTCCGGCGCCGGGTCGCAGGCCCGTCGCACCGCGCTGGTCGAGGCGCTGTTCGCGCGGGCCACCGCCGACGAGCAGGCCTACCTGCGCGGGCTGGTCACCGGTGAGCTGCGGCAGGGCGCCCTCGACGGGCTGATGCTCGAGGCGGTCGCCGTGGCCGCGGACGTGCCCGCGGCCGCCGTACGCCGGGCGTCGATGTTCGCCGGCTCCACGCTCCCCGTCGCGGCCGCCGCGCTGACCGGGGGCGTCGAGGCGCTCGCGGAGTTCGGGCTGCGAGCCCGGCCGCCCGGTCCGGCCGATGCTCGCCTCCAGCGCGGCGGACGTGGAGGAGGCGCTGGCCAGGATCGGCGACGGCCCGGTGGCCGTCGACGCGAAGCTCGACGGCATCCGCGTCCAGGTGCACAAGCACGACGGCCGGGTCCGGGTGTTCACCCGCAGCCTGGAGGAGATCACCGACCGGGTGCCCGAGGTCGTCGAGGCGGTGGCCGCCCTGCCGGCGCACACCCTGGTGCTCGACGGCGAGGCGATCGCGCTGACCGCCGAGGGCCGGGCCCGCCCGTTCCAGGAGACCGGCGCCCGCACGGCCTCGCGCGTCGACGTCGCCACCCTGCGCGCGCAGGTCCCGCTCACCTCCTACTTCTTCGACCTGCTGCACGTCGACGGCGAGGACCTCGTCGACTCCCCCGGGCACGAGCGCTTCGACCGGCTCGCCGCCGTGCTGCCGCCGGCGCTGGTCGTCCCGCGCACCGTCACCGCCGACCCGGCCGAGGTGCGCCGGCTGTTCGCCGACGTCGTCGCGGCCGGCCACGAGGGCGTCGTGGTGAAGTCCCTCGACGCGCCGTACGACGCGGGCCGGCGGGGCGCCGGGTGGGTCAAGGTCAAGCCCCGGCACACCCTGGACCTCGTGGTGCTGGCCGTCGAGTGGGGCAGCGGCCGCCGGCAGGGCTGGCTGTCGAACATCCACCTCGGCGCGCGCGACCCGGAGACCGGGGGCTTCGTGATGCTCGGCAAGACGTTCAAGGGCATGACCGACGAGATGCTCGCCTGGCAGACCGAGCGGTTCCTGGCGCTCGAGGAGTCCCGGTCGGCGCACGTCGTCACGGTGCGGCCCGAGCAGGTCGTGGAGATCGCCTTCGACGGCATCCAGACCTCCACCCGCTACCCCGCCGGGATGGCGCTGCGCTTCGCCCGGGTGCTGCGCTACCGCGACGACAAGTCCGCCGACGAGGCGGACACGGTCGAGATGGTCCGGGGGCTTCACCCGGGCGGCGGCAAGGGGCATGCTGCGACGTAGGGACATCGCACGCACGCACGGGGAGAGCCATGAACCTGTTCCGGACCAAGACCATCGAGCAGTCCATCGCCGACACGGAGGAGGGCGAGCACCAGCTGCGCAAGCAGCTCGGCGCCGTGCAGCTCACCGTCTTCGGGGTCGGAGTCGTGATCGGCACCGGCATCTTCGTGCTGACCGGGGAGGCCGCGGGCGTCAAGGCCGGACCGGCCGTCGCGCTCTCGTTCGTGTTCGCCGGCATCGCGTGCGCCCTGGCCGCGCTCTGCTACGCCGAGTTCGCCAGCACGGTCCCGGTGGCCGGCTCGGCGTACACGTTCTCCTACGCGAGCCTCGGTGAGCTCGTCGCCTGGATCATCGGCTGGGACCTGATCCTCGAGCTGGCGCTGGGCGCGAGCACCGTGGCGGTCGGCTGGTCGACGTACTTCGCGGACGTGATGCAGCAGGCGGGCATCACCATCCCCGACTGGGCGTACGGCGAGGGGCACAACCTGGTCGCGGCCGTCGTCGTGCTCCTCCTGACCGGCGTGATCTGCCTCGGCATCAGGATCTCTGCGCACGTCAACTTCGTGATGGTGGTCATCAAGGTCAGCATCGTGCTGCTCGTGATCGTCGCCGGTGTCTTCTTCATCGACTTCGCCAACTACTCGCCGTTCATCCCGCCGTCCGGCTCCCCGGCGGCGGCCGGTGCGGCGCCCACCCCGTCGCTCCTCCAGGACCTCGGCCTCGCACCCGGCGCCTTCGGCATCAGCGGCATCTTCACCGGCGCCGCGCTCGTCTTCTTCGCCTACATCGGCTTCGACATCGTCGCGACCGCCGCCGAGGAGACCAAGAACCCGCAGCGCGACATGCCGATCGGCATCCTGTCCTCGCTCGCGATCTGCACGGTGCTGTACGTCGCGGTCTCCCTGGTCGTGACCGGGATGGTGAAGTACACCGAGATCAAGATCGACGCGCCCCTGGCCGCGGCGTTCCGGTCGGTGGGCCATCCCGGCTTCGCGACGGTGATCTCCGTGGGGGCGCTGGTCGGACTGACGACCGTGATGATGATCCTGCTGATGGGGCAGAGCCGGGTCTTCTTCGCGATGAGCCGCGACCGGCTGCTGCCGCCGGTCTTCGCCAAGGTCAGCCCCCGCTTCGGCACGCCGGTCCGCACGACGGTGCTGACCGGCGCCGTGGTGGCGCTGCTCTCGACCTTCGTCCCGTTGACCGAGCTCGCCGAGCTGGTGAACATCGGCACGCTGTTCGCCTTCGTGCTGGTCGCCGTCGGCGTCCTCGTGCTGCGCCGCACCCGTCCCGACCTGCGAGCGGGCGTTCCGCTGCCCCGGCGTCCCGGTCGTCCCGGTGCTCGCGATCCTCGCCGCGGTCTACCTGATGCTCAACCTGCCGGGCACCACCTGGGTGCGCTTCCTGGTCTGGATGCTGGTCGGGTTCGTCGTGTACTTCACCTACGGCGCGCGGCACAGCCGGCTGGCCACCGACCCGAACTACTCGCGCGAGGCCGACGCGGCGGCCGCCGGCCGTCGCGGGGCCGACCGAGGCTGACGCAGGACGTCCGTGTGACACCGAGTTGCACGCACGTAGCATGAGGTCATGACCTCGCCCTCCGGCCTCGCGCCGAAGCCGGACGGGCGGCGCACGGCCGCCGCCGCCCGGCGCCGCCGGCGGGAGACGGAGATCCTCGACGCCACCCGCGCCCTGTTCGACGCCCGCGGGGTCCGGGACGCGCAGATCGAGGACATCGCGAACGCGGTCGGCATCAACCGGGCGATCATCTACCGGCACTTCTCCGGCAAGGAGGAGCTGTTCGCGCTGACCCTCGTCGGCTACCTCGAGCAGCTGTCCGGCCGCCTGCGGGAGGCCGACCGCGAGGACGCCTCGCCCGAGGACCGGCTGCGCGCGATCACCGCCGCGTTCGTGGACTACGGGCTGGAGTTCCCGGCGTTCGTGGACTGCGCGCTGACCCTGATGCGCCGTCCGGGCCCGGAGCTGCTCGACGAGATCAGCGAGGGCGCGGTCTACCGCCTCGGCCGGGGCATCTCCACCTGCCTGGCCCCGGTCGCCGCCGCGATCCAGGCCGGCGTCGACACCGGGGTGTTCCACACCGAGGACGTGCACCTGCTGGCGAACACGCTCTACGCCAGCGGGCTCGGCGGCCTGCAGCTCGCGCGGGTCGGGATGGTCGTCAAGGAGGCGGCCCCGGGTGTCCCGACGGTCGCCGCGCTGTCCGCGCAGCAGGTCAAGGAGCACCTCATCGCGTCCAGCGTGGCGATGGCCATCGGCGCCGGGCACTGACTCACTCCCGCAGCGGCCTTCGTCCACGGAGCTCGTGGTCCTCGGGCCTGCGGTGTCTCCCAGGTGGCGGGTGGAAGACGGGCCGGCCGTCGTCGGGGTCGATGCTCGACCCGCCAGGGGGTGCTGTGCAGGACGGTGTGGTGGGTGCGGCAGAGCAGCACGAGGTTGTCGAGCGACGTGCGGCCGCCGTCGGCCCAGTGCTGCACGTGGTGCGCGTCGCAGGCGATCGGCATCCGGGTGCAGCCGGGGAACGCGCAGTGCCGGTCCCGGGCGACCAGCGCCAGCCAGATCCCGGGCGTCACCAACCGGCTGCTGCGACCGACGTCGAGGACCTGGGACCGGGACCCGAGCACCAGCGGCAGGATCTCCGCGTCACAGGCCAGCCGCCGGACGGCGGCCGCCGACAGGGCGGTGTCGAGGTCCACCAGTCCCGCCTCACCGACGCCGGCGACGAGGGTGTCGTAGTCGACCGTCACCGTCACACGGGGTGTCGCGCCGTGGGACTCGGGAAGGAGCTCGGTGGTAGCCAGCCGGTGCATCGCGTCGACCAGCGCGTCCCACATCCGGGCACCGGCCTCCCGCGGGTCGCGTCCGTCATGGGCGCAGTCGGTGACTCCGCAGCTGTCCCCTGACTGTGCCGAGCGGCCCGTCTCCGGCACCCCGCCGCACGCTCCGGGCTCTGTGGTCGGTCGAGGTGCGGCCAACGGCATCAGCACGGTCTTCAACCAGGCCGCGTCCTCCACCGTCCCGCGGCCGGTCAGCCGGACCCCGCCGATGCCGTCCTCCTTCAGGGTCAGGAACCGGCCGTGGTGCGCAGCGCGTTCCTCCCGCTCCAAGGCACGCTCGTCGCGCCGATCCACCCCGTCCGGGTCCAGCCGCTCCACCACGCGTCGACCCAGCCGCGCCAGGTCCGTGGCGTCGTGGTCCCGCGCCTGCTCCAGCAACAGCTCTTCTGCTGCAGCCCGCAGGCCGGGGTTCACCGGCAACCGGTCGACGGCCGCGACCACCACCTCTGCCTGCGACCGCGACACCGCCCCCGCGGCCAGGTCGTCCCCGGTCGCGCACCGGTCCCCCGCCAGGGCGTGGGCGAGCGCCACCAGCCGCCGACCCGACCCTTTCGGGCCACCGGTCGCGGCGGTGACGAAGTCCTTGGTCGAGGCCCAGCCGTCCACCTTCGCCGCTTCCGTGGCGTCGATCGCCGCGACCGCCGCCAGCTCCACCGCGTCCAGCACCGACCGCAACCGCTCCGCCGCACGGACCGTGGCGAGCAGCACCTCCGCCGGCGCCGAGACCCAGCTCGTCCCGGTCAGCCCCGCCAGCACGTCGGCCATCGCCTCCAACGACCACACCGGCGCGCCTGCGTCACCCAGCCCCGTCGCCCCGCACAGCGGGAGGCCAGGCAGGCTCTCCAGCTCGGCGAGGTCCACGGTGTCGGTCATGAGAGGCACGATTCCAGCCACCACCGACAGAATCTCCTACCCGTCTAGACCATTATCGAACACGCGTTCGCTGCCACAGGCATTCGCATAACGAGCGGCGCGCGGGAGGTCCTTCCCAGCCCACGCCAAGCGCGGTGACCCGCTGAAGGCGGGCACGTACCTCGCCGTGTCGGAGATCGGGCCGCTGCCAACGCCTGCGATATCTGCTCACCGTTAGGTGAGTGACGCCATCGTCAGGGATGTCGGTAGGGACGCGCACCCTGCTCCTGACCGGCGCTTGCTCCGGCGGGTCGCACCACCAGTGGGCCTCAGTCCTACTGAGCCGTCGTCCTGCCCATCCGACGATGCGAGAACAGCCGCTGGTCGCGGACGTACCAGGCGACCCACGTGACCGGGAAGAAGAGCCCGCTGATCACCGCGAGAGACCAACGCGCGCGGCGATGGCGACTGCCCAGCCCGGTGAGGACACCGAGCACCAGCACGGCCAGGGCCGGGACGGTGAGAAGCAGAACGAGGGCCATGACCGTCATTGTCCGCCTGGTGCGCGCCTGCAGCCAGATATCTGACCGAGCCGTTCCCCGCGACACACGCAGACCTGCCAGAGTGACGCCATGGCACTGACGGGGGCCGCCCTCGCACCGACGCGGGACGCCGGATCCCTGCGCGCGACCTGGTGGCGCCGGCCGCCGGTGAGGTTCGCGGTCGGGGTGCTCGTCTTCGCCGGCGTGTTCGCGCTTCCCTACGTGCTCCCTCCGGAGGGCAGGCAGCTCACGTTCAGGAGCTTCACGCTCGAGCTGGCACCGGAGAGCGCCCCCTTCTGGGTAGGGCTGCTGCTGATGCCGTTCCTGCGCAGGGTGTCCTACCGCAGGCGCGACGTGCTGCTGGTCGCCTTGGTGCCGATCTACGGACCGATGGTCGCGGGCCTCGTCGTCTCCCGGCTGATCGCGCTTCCCCGACGGGACTGGACCCCTCGCGAGGACGAGCTCCCGCGCGTCGTACGCATCCCGGGTGGTCGCGGCGCCTACGTCCTGGAGCGGACGTTCGACGAGGCCGAGGCGGTGCGCACCGAGTGGTGCCGCAACCCGGAGCATGCGCACCCCTACGCGTCCTGGCACGAGGCCCGGACGTTCTTCTGCCGGCACGAGAGCACCGACTGACGAAGGAGACGGACATGGACTGGACCCTGGAGGTGGTCGTCCTCCCGGTGAGCGACCTCGACCGGTCGATCGCGTTCTACCGCGACCAGGTCGGCTTCCACCTCGACCACGACACCCGCAACGAGCACATGCACGTCGCCCAGCTGACCCCACCGGGCTCCGGCTGCTCGATCGTCGTGGGCGACCTGCCGGCCCAGAACGAGATGGCGCCGGGCTCGGTCCGCGGGCTCCAGCTCGTGGTGGCCGACGCCGCCGCGGCCCGCGAGGAGCTGGTGGGCCGCGGCGTCGAGGCCGGCGAGATCACCGTCTTCGACGAGCGCGACGGCGGCACGTTCTTCGGGTTCAGCGACCCGGACGGCAACACCTGGGCGGTCCAGCAGCTCCGGGTCCGTGCCGAGAAGCCGCTGATCCCCCTCGAGCACCGGGACCGCTTCGGCGCGGAGTGAGGCTCAGCGCTCCAGGATCGCCGTCACGCCCTGGCCGCCGGCCGCGCAGATCGAGATGACGCCGGAGCCGGAGCCCTTCTCGGCGAGCAGCTTGGCCAGCGTGGCCACGATCCGGCCGCCGGTCGCCGCGAACGGGTGCCCCGCGGCCAGCGACGAGCCGGCGACGTTGAGCTTCGCGCGGTCGACGGGCCCCAGCGGCGCGTCGAGCCCGAGCCGCTCCTTGCAGAAGATCGGGTCCTCCCACGCCTTCAGCGTGGCGAGCACCTGCGAGGCGAACGCCTCGTGGATCTCGTAGAAGTCGAAGTCCTGCAGGCTGCGCCCCTCGCGCGCGAGCATCCGCGGCATGGCGTACGCCGGAGCCATCAGCAGGCCCTCGCCGCCGTGCACGTAGTCCACGGCGGCCGTCTCGTAGGCCGTGAAGAAGGCGAGCACCTCCCAGCCGCGCTCGGCGGCGTACTCCTCGGAGCAGAGCAGCACCGCCGAGGCGCCGTCGGTCAGCGGCGTCGAGTTCGCGGCGGTCATCGTGGCGGCCTCGCCCCGGCCGAAGACCGGCTTGAGACCCGCGAGCTTCTCCACCGTGGTGTCGGCGCGCAGGTTCTGGTCGCGCTCGAGGCCCTGGAAGGGGGTGACCAGGTCGTCGAGGAAGCCCCGGTCGTACGCCGCGGCGAGGTGCTGGTGCGAGGCGACGGCGAGCTCGTCCTGCTCCTCGCGGCCGATCTGCCACTCGAGCGCGGTGAGCGCCGCGGACTCCCCCATCGAGAGCCGGGTGCGGGGCTCGCTGTTCTGCGGGATCGACGGCGCGAGGTGCTGCGGGCGGACCTTGGCCAGCGCGGCCAGCCGGCCCTGGAGGGTCTTGGCGCGGTTCGCCTCGAGCAGGATCTTGCGGAGCTTCTCGTTCACCGCGATCGGTGCGTCGGACGTGGTGTCCGTGCCGCCGGCGATGCCGACCTCGATCTGGCCGAGGGCGATCTTGTTGGCCACCGCGATGGTCGCCTGGATGCCGGTGTCGCAGGCCTGCTGGAGGTCGTAGGCCGGCGTCTCGGGCGCCAGCCGGGAGCCGAGCACCGCCTCGCGGGTGAGGTTGAAGTCCCGGGAGTGCTTGAGCACGGCGCCGGCCACCACCTCGCCGAGCCGCTCGCCCTGCAGGCCGTAGCGGGCGACCAGTCCGTCGATCGCGGCGGTCAGCATGTCCTGGTTGGACGCGGTGGCGTAGACCGTGTTCGAGCGCGCGAAGGGGATGCGGTTGCCGCCGATGACGGCGACGCGACGGGTCTGGGCCTGCATGGAGGAGCTCCTCGGGTCGATGCCTGGTTACAGCAGGTTACTGCTGGGTACATACTGGCCCGGCCGGGGCCCGGAGCACACCCACCGAGGCGCCATCTCACGAAACCCGGACACCGAGTTACAGTCCCGGTCCACCCGAGCAGCGACGCAGCCGACCCCCGAGGAGCCACCCCGATGAGCGACCGCTACCAGTCCCTGGTCCACACCCCCGTCGGGCAGCTGCTGGCCAAGAACCTCGGCCTGCCCACCCCGGTCCGGCTCGAGCGCTACCAGCCGGGCGACCCGCTCGTGGACGGCACGGTCGCCGTCGGCGGCGCGGGCCGGCTCGCCGACGACCGTCGTCGCCACGCTGGACGAGCTCGGCATCGCCGCCGTGCAGGGCGCCGGCGTCGGCGACCCGGCCGACCAGACCTACAAGGGCCTGGTGTTCGACGCCACCGGCATCACCTCCTCGGACCGGCTCGCCGAGCTGCAGGAGTTCTTCACCCCGCTGCTGCGCCGCCTGGGCACCTGCCCCCGCGTCGTCGTGCTCGGCACTCCCCCGGAGTCCACGAACCGGCCGAGGAGCGGGTCGCGCAGCGGGCCCTCGAGGGGTTCACCCGCTCGCTCGGCAAGGAGATCGGCCGCGGCGGCACCGTGCAGCTCGTGTACGTCGCCCCGGCCGCCGACGGCGCGCTCGCCTCGACGCTGGCGTTCCTGCTCTCGCCCAAGTCGGCCTACGTCTCGGGCCAGGTCGTCCGGATCGGGTCGCACGGGGCGACGGCCGTCGCCGAGGAGGTCCAGGACTGGACCGTCCCGCTGGCCGGCAAGGTCGCGATCGTCACCGGCGCCAGCCGCGGCATCGGCGAGCAGATCGCCCGGGTCCTGCACCGCGACGGCGCGACGGTCCTCGGGATCGACGTACCCCAGGCGGCCAGCGAGCTGATGGCCGTGACGGCCGAGATCGACGGCGACCACCTCACGCTCGACATCACCAGCAAGGACGCGCCGCAGCGGATCGCCCGGCACGTCAAGGAGAAGTTCGGCGGCGTCGACGTCGTCGTGCACAACGCGGGCATCACCCGCGACAAGCGGCTGATGAACATGAAGCGGGACACCTTCGCCTCGGCCATCGCGGTCAACCTCACCGCGCCGGAGCGGATCACCGCCGAGCTGCTGGAGCAGAAGCTGGTCAACGCGAACGGCCGGATCATCGGGGTCGCCTCGATCGCCGGCATCGCCGGCAACCTCGGGCAGACCAACTACGCCGCCTCCAAGGCCGGCGTGATCGGCCTGGTCGACAGCCTCGCCGACGAGCTCGAGGACGGCATCACGGTCAACGCGGTCGCGCCCGGCTTCATCGAGACGAAGATGACCGCGGCCGTGCCCGTTCGCCACCCGCGAGGTGGGCCGCCGGCTCAACGCGCTCTCCCAGGGCGGCCTGCCCGTCGACGTCGCCGAGACGATCGCGTGGTTCGCCGACCCCGGCCTCGACCGCCGTGAACGGCAACGTGGTCCGGGTCTGCGGCCAGATGATGCTGGGCGCCTGATGACCGCCGAGCCGCGGGTGGTCGAGGGCTCCCCCTCGACGCTGCCGATGATGCTCCGGGCCGCGCTGCCCGCGCTGCCGGGCGCGAGCCTCGTGCCCGGGCTCCGCAGGACCGGCGACGCGCTGCCGGACCTGACGCTGACCCGGCACGACGTGCCGGTGGACCGGGCGCACCTCGCGGCGTACGCCGAGGTCTGCGGGTTCCCGCTCAAGGAGACCCTGCCGGTCACCTACCCGCACCTGCTGGCGTTCGGGCTGCACCTGCGGATCATGACCGACCCCTCGTTCCCGTTCCCGGCGATCGGCACCGTGCACCTGGAGAACTCGCTCACCGCGCTGCGCCCGATCGCGGCGACCGAGAAGCTGCAGGTCACCGCGCGACCGGCGAACCTGCGCCCGCACGCCAAGGGCCGGGTCTTCGACCTGGTGACCCACGTGCACTCCGCCGGTGAGCTGGTGTGGCAGGAGACCAGCACGTTCCTGCGGGTCGGGAGTGGTCCCGACCGGCGGGGACGCCGCCGAGCCGGAGGAGGACCTTCGAGCAGCCGGAGTCCGCCGGGATCTCCTGGCAGCTCGGGGGCGACCTCGGCCGCCGGTACGCCGCGGTCTCCGGCGACCACAACCCGATCCATCTCTACGGCCTGACCGCGAAGGCGTTCGGCTTCCCGCGGCAGATCGCGCACGGCATGTGGAGCAAGGCCCGCTGCCTGGCCGCGCTGGACGGCCGGCTGCCCGAGGCGGTCACCGTCGACGTCGCGTTCAAGAAGCCGGTGCTGCTGCCCGGCCGGGTGCTGTTCGCCTCCGCCCGCCACGACGACGGCTACGCGTTCGCGCTGTCCCGGCCCCGGGACGGCAGGCCGCACCTGCTCGGCCGGTTCGGCCCTGCGACGATCTGACCATGGCGACCTCGCGGATCATGTCCCGGCGGGACCTGGAGTTCCTGCTCTACGAGTGGCTCGACGCCGAGGCGCTGACCCGGCGGCCGCGCTACGCCGAGCACGACCGGGACACCTTCGACGCGGTCCTCGACCTCAGCGAGCAGATCGCAGGAGACTTCTTCGCGCCGCTGAACCAGAGCACCGACGCCGCCGAGCCGTACGTCGGCGACGACGGCCGGGTGGTGCTGCCGCCCGAGGTGGCCCGGGCCCTGGCGGCGTACACCGACTCGGGGCTGCCGGCCAGCGTCTTCGACACCGAGCTCGGCGGGCTGCAGCTGCCGTTCGTGGTGCACCAGGCCGGGTCGGCGTTCTTCCAGGCGGCCGCGTCGGCGCCTTCGCCTACCCGTTCCTCGCGGAGGGCAACGCCAACCTGCTCGTCGCGCACGGCACGCCCGAGCAGGTCCGGCTGTACGCCGCGCCGGTGATCGAGGGCCGGTGGTACGGCACGATGGCGCTCTCCGAGCCGCAGGCCGGCTCGTCCCTGGGCGACATCACCACCCGCGCGGTCCGCCAGGACGACGGCAGCTACCGGCTGACCGGCACCAAGATGTGGATCTCCGGCGGCGACCACGAGCTGGGCGAGAACATCGTGCACCTCGTGCTGGCCCGGACGCCGGGGGCCGCACCCGGCGTCAAGGGCATCTCGCTGTTCATCGTGCCCAAGCACCTGGTCGCGCGACGACGGGTCGCTCGGCGAGCGCAACGACGTCGCGCTGGTCGGGCTGAACCACAAGATGGGCTACCGCGCGACCACGAACACCCTGCTCAACCTCGGCGAGGGCCTGCACCACGCCGGGCGGCGTCGCCGGGGCCGTCGGCCACCTCGTGGGCGAGGAGGGCCGCGGCCTGACCTACATGTTCCACATGATGAACGAGGCGCGGGTCAGCGTCGGCGCCGGCGCCGTCGCCCTGGGGTACACCGGCTACCTGCACGCCCTGGACTACGCGCGGGTCCGCACGCAGGGCCGGCCCCTGCAGGACAAGGACCCCGCGGCGCCACCGGTCGCGCTCACCGAGCACCCCGACGTACGCCGCATGCTGCTGGCCCAGAAGTCCTACGTCGAGGGCGGCCTGGCGCTGGTCCTGTTCTGCGCCCGCCTGGTCGACGAGTCCCGGACCGCGCCGGACCCGAGACGTCGCGCGGGAGGCCGAGCGGCTGCTGGGCCTGCTGACCCCGATCGCCAAGTCCTGGCCCTCCCAGTGGTGCCTGGCCGCCAACGACCTCGCGATCCAGGTGCACGGCGGCTACGGCTACACCCGCGACTACCCCGTCGAGCAGTTCTACCGGGACAACCGGCTCAACCCGATCCACGAGGGCACGCACGGCATCCAGGCGCTCGACCTGCTCGGCCGCAAGGTCGTCGAGGGCGACGGTGCCGCGCTGCGGCGTGCTGGGCGACCGGCTCCGCGCGACGACCCGGGCCGCCGACCGCGGCCGGGGGTGACGCCGCGTCGTACGCCGCGCAGCTCGACCGGGCCTGGGACGACGTGCTGCGGGTGACCGGCGCGCTGTGGGCGAAGGGCGACCCGGCCCTGGCGCTGGCCAACGCCACCCTCTACCTCGAGGCCCTGGGCCACGTCGTGGTCGCGTGGCTCTGGCTCGAGCAGCTGCTCGCGGTCGGCGGCGAGGAGCGGCGGGTTCTACGACGGCAAGCGGGCGGCGGTCCGCTACTTCTACGCCTTCGAGCTGCCGAGGACCGGGCCCCAGCTCGCCCTGCTGGAGTCGCTGGACACCACCACGCTCGACCTGGACCCCGACGTCCTCTGACCCGGCGTGGTGAGTGGCCGATGCCTGCAGCTCCTCGGCCCGACTTCGTGCAGCCGGCGGCCACAACCAGGCACCCCTGCAGCCAGGGGCCACCAACTAGTTGCGGCGCAGGCCCATCCGGGTCGAGGTGACCCCGGTCGTCGCCCGCAGCTGGTAGGTCGCGGTCGACGGCGACCAGACCCCGAGGTCGTTGGTGCCGTTGCCGTCCCAGTCGCCGGAGACCGGCTGGTCCGCGGAGCTGCCGAGCTGGGCCGTCGCCGTCGTGACGGCACCGTCCCGGGTCTGGGTGCGCATCGTGAAGGTGCCGGTCGACGGGGTCCAGACCCCGAGGTCGGTGATCCGGTCGCCGTTCCAGTCCCCGGTCACCGGCCGGTCGCCGAGCGCCCCGAGCGTGACGGTCCGCGCGGTGCCGTCGGCGTTGCGGAGCGTGAAGACCCGGGTGGCGGGGCTCCAGACGCCGACCTCCGTGCTGCCGTTGCCGTCCCAGTCGCCGGTCACGCCGACGTCGGTGACCTTGCCGAACGTGACCTGGGTCGTCGTGCCGTCCGCGTTGCGCGAGCAGGAACGCCTTCCAGCCGGGCCGCCGGACGCCGACGTCCCCGAGGCCGTCGCCGTTCCAGTCGCCGCTGACCGGCTGGTCGGTGCTGAGCCCGTAGCGCACGCCGGAGCGGGGTGGTGCCGGTGCGCCGCAGGATGAACTTGGCCGCCTTGCCGCGCCGGAACAGCGCCGGCTCCTCGGTGCCGTCGCGGTTCCAGTCGCCGCCCGGGACGACGGTGTCGCCGCAGTTCGTGGAGGCCTGGGTGCTGCCCATCCTGAACGTCACGCGGTGGAAGTACGACGGGAGGTCGCGGCGGTTCATCCGCTCCTCGAAGTGCAGGTGCGGGCCGGTGCTGCCGCCGGTGCTGCCGACCTGGCCGATGATCTGGCCCTGGTCGACGCTCTGCCCGACCGTCACCCACTGCGAGAGCAGGTGGGCGTAGAGCGTGCTCCAGCCGCTGCCGTGGTCGACGATCACGTAGCGGCCGTAGCTGCGGCTGCCGAGGTCCACGACGCTGGTCACCACGCCGGGCGCCGCGGCGGTCATCAGCGCGCCCAGGTCGTCGGTCTTGTTCCAGTCGATCGAGTAGTAGCTCGGGCTGTGGCTGGAGCGGCTCGAGCCGGTCCAGGTGTCCCCGCACGACGAACGGCATCTCGAAGTCGGGCCCGTCGGTGCTCGTGGCGTACGCCGCCCCGGGCATCCCGGCGAGCACGAGGCCTCCGGTCAGCACGGCAGCCGCGAGCAGTCGTCGCAGGCGCATCCGGTCCCCTCCCACAGGCGTTGCGATGGGGGGAACCCGGCTCAGACCACACAGGTCACAACAACCCCGCGAACCCCAGAAACACCCAACCTTAACCAGTCGTCGGCGTGTCTGTCACGGAATGTCAGGAATGCGTGTGCTAATGCCAGCGCGTGTAATTCGCGGTCAGCCGCGCGGCCGGATCAGGCCCTCCTGGGCGACGGTGGCGACCAGCCGGCCGTCCTGGGCGAACACCCGCCCGATGCCCAGTCCGCGCGCGCCGGACGCCGACGGCGAGACCTGGTCGTAGAGCCACCACTCGTCGGCGCGGAACGGCCGGTGGAACCAGATCGTGTGGTCCAGCGACGCCGACTGCACCTTCGGGCTGGAGATGGGACGCCGTGCGGCACCAGCGCGGAGCCGAGCAGCGTCATGTCGCTGGCGTAGGTGAAGGCCGCCCGGTGGGTCAGCTCGTCGTCGTCGAGCTTGCCGCTGATCCGCATCCACAGCCGGGAGTGCGCCGGGTGCTCGTCGTTGGGCAGCTGGCCGCCCTGGCCGGGAGTCGCCCACCGCGCGCATCTCGAGGACCGCCCACTCGCGTCAGCCACTCCTCGGCGCGCTTGGGCGACTCCTGGCGGAACAGCTCCGCGACGTCCGTGGAGTCCTCCGGCGAGGGCACCGCGGGCATCACGTCCTGGTGCTCGAAGCCCTCCTCGGGCACCTGGAAGCTCGCGGTCATGAAGTAGATCGGCCGGCCGTGCTGGCGGGCCACGATCCGGCGCGTCGAGAACGAGCGTCCGTCGCGCATCCGCTCGACGTCGTACACGATCGGCACGGCGGGGTCGCCCGGGCGCAGGAAGTAGGAGTGCAGCGAGTGCACGCTCAGCGGCGGGTCGACGGTGCGGGCGCCGGCGACCAGCGACTGCGCCGCGACCTGACCGCCGAACACCCGCTGCAGCATGGTGTCCGGCTGGATGCCGCGGAACAGGTTGACGTCGATGGTCTCGAGGTCGAGGAGCTCCACGAGCTCGTCGGCGGAACGGGGCACGGGCGGGGTTCCTACTCTTGTCCGTCGTTGGGCCGGTCGAGCCCGGCGAGGAAGCGCTCGAACTCGGCGCCGAGCTCCTCCCCCGTCGGCAGGTCCTGCTCCTCCGCGAGGGGCAGCGAGTCGCCGTCCTCCTCGGAGCGGTGGAACGCGTCGTACTGCTGCTCGAGGCCCGAGACGACGTCCCGGACCTCCGCGGAGTCCTCGATCTGCGCGGCGATCTCCACCATCTTGGCGGCGCCCGCCGCCTCCACCTCGGCGAGGTCCCACTCGAGCCCGGTCACCACCTCGACCGACTCCAGCATCGTCGCCGCCGCGCGACGGGTAGTCGAACTGCGCGACGTAGTGCGGGATGTGCGCGACGAAGCCCATCGCGGGGTGGCCCCAGCCGCCGAGCCGCAGCTCGACCAGCGCCTGCGCGCTGGCCGGCACCCGGATCTGGCCCTTCCAGATGTTCTCGGTCAGCAGCAGGTCGGGCACGGTCGCGTGGTTGGTCAGCATCACCGGACGGGTGTGCGGGACCGCCATCGGCACCGCCCCCATCGAGACGGTCAGCCGCACCCGGAACTTCTCCACGACCGCACGGACCGCGAGCGCGAAGGCCTCCCAGTGGGTGTCGGGCTCCGGACCGTGCAGCAGGAGGTACGGCGTCCCGAGGCTGTCGTGGTTGAGCCGCACGACCAGGCGGGGCGGCTCGTAGTCCTCGTAGCGGCTCTCCGAGAACGTCATCGGAGGACGGCGGGCGCGGTAGTCGTAGAACGCGTCGATCTCGAAGCTGGCGACCACGCGACCCGACGACTGCGACAGCAGCGCCTTCGTCGCGATCGCGGCGGCGTTGCCCGCGTCCAGGAAGCCGTCGAGCGAGTGGATCAGCACCGGGCCCTGCTCGAGGTCGTCGAGCTCGGGCACGTCGTCGACGATGTGCACGTACCTCGCCGGCTCTGTCATCGGTTCCTCTCCTCGGCTGGTCGGGCCTCGTCGCCCGCGTGGTCCTCTATGCCCGGTGGTCGAGCCTGTGCCCGGGTGGTCGAGCCTGTCGAACCACAACCCCGCTCGCGGTCCTCACTATGCCCGATCCGGTCGACGACCTCGTGCGCCTGGTGCGGCAACGCCTCGCCGACGAGGCCGACCCCGCTCGCGCGGAGCACGAGGCTGCGGCTCTCCGGCCTGTCGCGGCGGCGAGGCGCGTCAAGCACCTGTGAGGTCCCCTGGGGCACAGTGGGGTGATGGACATCGCCGAGGTGCTGCGCGACAAGCTGGCCGAGATCGACGAACAGATGGGACAGCTCGAGGAGCGACCCGACGACCAGGGCTCGATCTCGTTCGGCAAGCGGGTCGGCGAAGGTACGTCGATGGCGGTCGACCGGCTCTCCCAGGTCGCCGTGCACGACAAGCTGCAGGTCACCCGCGCCGACGTCGAGCGCGCGACGGCCAAGCTCGCGGAGGGCAGCTACGGGACCTGTGACGCGTGCGGCGAGCCGATCGGCGAGGGCCGTCTCGAGGCGCTGCCGTGGGCGGTCCTGTGCGTGCGCGACGCCGCTAGGCTCGCGGGGTGACGGACTACCAGCTGACCTCGTGGCGCGACCTGCCCTCGCTCGTCGTGGCCCGCGAGGGTGAGCACGTGACCAAGTCGCCGTTGTCGCCGCGCTTCCAGGAGGCGATCGACGAGGCCGCGATGCGGCTCGGGGACACCGGCAGCGACGACTACCTGGCCGGCTGGACCCGCGGTGCGTGGACCCCGGCCGAGGGCAGCCCCGCCGAGGTGGCCGACCGGGTGGTCGCCGAGCTCGAGGAGGCCTGGCCGGCCGTCGCGGCTCCAGGAGTACCTCGACTCCCTCGGGCCCGCGCAGGCCGGGTCGTGAACCGGCTCAGGCGCCCTGCTGGGCGGCACCACGCCCGTCGTCCTCGACGGCGGGATGGGCACGCTGCTCCAGGACAACGGTCTCGACGACGGCGGCGCCGGGCGAGCTCTGGAACGTCGACCGTCCGGACGTGGTCCGCGCCTGCCACGAGGCCTACGCGTCCGCGGGTGCCCGGCTGCTGACCACGAACACCTTCGGCGGCACGCGTCCCCGGCTGCAGATGCACGGCCTCGAGGACCGGGTCCACGAGCTCAACGCGGCCGCCGCGTCGATCGCCCGCGAGGTGGCCGACGCCCACGGCGTGCTGGTCGCCGGGGACCTCGGCCCGACCGGTGAGCTGCTCGCCCCGCTCGGCACGATGACCGCCGAGGAGGCCCAGGAGCTCTTCGAGGAGCAGCTGCGCGGGCTGGCCGCCGGCGGCATCGACGTGGTGCTGATCGAGACGATGAGCGACCTCGGCGAGACCCTCGCCGCCGTGGCGGCCGCCCGGTCCGTCGTACCGGACCTGCCGGTGGTCGCGACGCTGTCGTTCGACACGAACCTCCGCACGATGATGGGCGTCCGGCCGGGCGACGCCGTCACCACGCTCGCCGAGGCCGGCGTCGACGCGGTCGGCGCGAACTGCGGGCGCGGCCCCTCGGAGATGGCGACGATCGCGGCGCAGCTGGCCGAGGCCCGCCCCGAGGGCCTGCTGCTGGTCGCCCAGTCCAACGCCGGGCTGCCGCAGGTCGTCGGCGACCACTTCGAGTACGACGCGACGCCGGCGGACATGGCCGAGCACGCGCGGGCCCTGCACGGGCTGGGCATCGACCTGATCGGTGGCTGCTGCGGCTCCACGCCCGAGCACGTCGCCGCGATGAGCGCGGCGGTCGGCTAGCCCCCGGTCGGCCGTCGTCGGGCCGGCCGGCGTGACGACGCCCACACCGCAGGTGCTTCCGGGCGTTGTTACCAGCCAGTAGCATGAGGGCTCCCACCGACTCACCCCGAGGAGTACCTGCGTGCCCCGACAGCTGCGAGAGGTCGTCTTCGTCGACGGCGTGCGAACGCCGTTCGGCAAGGCCAAGGGCCAGTACGCCGAGACGCGTGCCGACGACCTGGTCATCAAGTGCATCCGCGAGCTCCTGCGCCGCAACCCGAGCCTCCCGCCCGAGCGGGTCGACGAGGTGGCGATCGCGGCCACCACGCAGATCGGCGACCAGGGCCTGACCATCGGCCGGACCGCGGCGCTGCTGGCCGGGCTGCCGCAGAGCGTGCCCGGGCTACGCCATCGACCGGATGTGCGCCGGGGCGATGACCGCGGTCACCACCACCGCCGGCGGCATCGCGTTCGGCTCCTACGACGTGGTGATCGCCGGCGGCGTCGAGCACATGGGCCGGCACCCGATGGGCGAGGGCGTCGACCCCAACCCGCGGATCATGTCGGAGAAGGTCGTCGACCCCGAGGCGCTCTCGATGGGCAACACCGCCGAGAACCTGCACGACCGCTACCCCTCGATCACCAAGGACCGCGCCGACGCCTACGCCCTGCGCTCGCAGGAGAAGACCGCGCAGGCCTACGCCGACGACAAGATCCAGCCCGACCTCGTCCCGGTCGCGATCCGCACCGCCGAGGCGGGCTGGGGCCTGGCCACCGTCGACGAGCCGCCGCGCCCGCAGACCACGCTGGAGGACCTCGCCGGCCTGAAGACGCCGTTCCGCCCGCACGGCCGGGTCACCGCCGGCAACGCCGCCGGCATCAACGACGGCGCCACCGCGGCGCTGCTCGCCGACGAGGAGACCGCCCGCGAGCTGGGCCTGCCGGTCAAGATGCGGCTGGTGGCCTACTCCTTCATGGGCGTCGAGCCCGAGGTGATGGGCGCCGGTCCGATCCCGGCGACCGAGAAGGCGCTGCGGCAGGCCGGCCTGACCATCGACGACATCGGCGCGTTCGAGGTCAACGAGGCGTTCGCCGTGCAGGTGCTGGCCTTCCTCGAGCACTTCGGCATCGCCGACGACGACGAGCGGGTGAACCCCTACGGCGGCGCCATCGCGATGGGGCACCCGCTGGCCTCCTCCGGCGTACGCCTGATGAACCAGCTCGCCCGCGCCTTCGAGGAGCGAGCCGCACGTCCGCTACGGCCTCACCACCATGTGCATCGGCATCGGCATGGGCGGCACCGTGATCTGGGAGAACCCGCACTACGACACGGAGAGGCCGCCTGATGACGACCACCGCTGACCTGCAGGACCTGCTCGACCGGGGCGCCGCGCTGGCCCCCGACGAGGTCGTCACCGAGGCCAAGTCGCGCGACGTGGCCCTGCCGTACGGCGCCGGCACGATGGCGCTGATCACCCTCGACAACGGGCTGGACCACACCCGGCCCAACACGTTCGGACCGAGGTCGCTGGCGTCGCTGAACACCGCGATCGACGCGGCGCTCGCCCGCGACGACGTCGCGGCGATCGGGGTCACCGGCAAGCCGTTCATCCTCGCGGCCGGCGCCGACCTGACCGGGCTGACCGGCCTGCGCGGCCGCGACGACGCGCTGCTCATCGCCCGGCTCGGGCACGCCGTGTTCCGCAAGCTCGGCGAGGGCGGCAAGCCGACGTTCGCCTTCGTCAACGGGCTCGCGCTCGGCGGCGGCCTCGAGGTCGCGCTGCACTGCACCTACCGCACCGTGCAGGACTCCGCACCGGCCCTCGGCCTCCCCGAGGTGATGCTCGGCCTGGTCCCCGGCTGGGGCGGTGCCTACCTGGTGCCGAACCTCGTCGGCGCCGCCACCGCCGTCAAGCTGATCCTGGAGAACCCGCTCAACCAGGGCCGCACGCTCGGCGGGCACGCCGCCTTCGAGGCCGGGCTGGCCGACGCGGAGTTCCAGGGCGCCGACTTCCTGGAGCAGTCGCTGCTCTGGGCGGCCCGGGTGCTGACCGGCGACGTCGTGGTCGAGCGGCCCGAGGTCGACCGGGGCGAGGCCTGGGACGCGGCGCGTCGCGAAGGGCCGCGGCATCGCGGACTCCAAGACCGGCGGCGCCTCCCCCGCGGCCTACCGCGCGCTGGACCTGATCGCCGGCGCGCGGACCGCCTCGCGCGACGAGGGCTTCGCCGCCGAGGACGAGGCGCTCGCCGACCTGATGATCGAGCCCGGAGCTGGCCGCCAGCCTGTACTCCTTCGACCTGGTGCAGAAGCGCGCCAAGCGTCCCGCCGGTGCGCCCGACAAGGCGCTGGCCCGGCCGGTCACCAAGGTCGGCATCGTCGGCGCCGGCCTGATGGCCAGCCAGCTCGCCCTGCTGTTCGTGCGCCGGCTGGGGGTGCCGGTCGTGCTGACCGACCTCGACCAGGCGCGCGTCGACAAGGGCGTGGGCTACGTGCACGCCGAGGTCGACAAGCTGCTCGGCAAGGGCCGGGTCTCCCCCGACAAGGCCAACCGGCTCAAGGCGCTGGTGTCCGGCACCGTCGACAAGGCCACGTCCTTCGCCGACGCCGACTTCGTGATCGAGGCGGTCTTCGAGGAGATGAAGGTCAAGAAGCGGGTCTTCGCCGACGTCGAGGCGGTGGTGTCGCCGACGTGCGTGCTGGCCACCAACACCTCGTCGCTGTCGATCACCGAGATGGCCGCCGACCTCGCGCACCCCGAGCGGGTGGTCGGGCTTCCACTTCTTCAACCCGGTCGCGGTGATGCCGCTGCTCGAGATCGTCCGCGGCGACGGCCACCGACGACGCGACCCTGGCCACCGCGTTCGCGACCGGCAAGGCGCTGAAGAAGACCAGCATCCTGGTCACAGGACAGCCCGTCGTTCATCGTCAACCGGCTGCTCGGCCGGTTCATGGGCGAGGTGGGCAGGATCGTCGACGAGGGCACGCCGCTCACCGTCGCCGACGGCGCGTTCGCCGGCGTGGCCCCGATGCCGCCGTTCTTCCTGCTGTCCCTGGTCGGTCCGGCGATCGCGCTGCACAACAGCCAGACGCTGCACGGGCGCGTTCCCGGACCGGTTCCACGTCTCCCCCAGCCTCGAGAAGCTCGTGGCGTCCGGGAAGGACGAGCGTCTACGCGCCGGACTTCTCGGTCGACCCGGAGGTGGCCGAGATCTTCGAGGTGCCCGCCGACGGGACCGAGCTGGCCCCGGCCGACGTCCGCGCCCGCACCCTCGAGGCGCTGGCCGACGAGGCCCGCCGGATGCTCGACGAGGGCGTCGTCGCGGCCCCGGAGGACCTGGACCTGGCGATGATCACCGGGGCCGGCTTCTCGTTCTGGAACGGCGGGCTGACCCAGCTGCTCGACCGGGAGGGCATCTCGGAGAAGGTCACCGGGAAGCGCTTCCACTGACCCGTCCACGTCGGCCCCTCCCGAGCCCGGGAGGGGCCGACGTGCGTCCGGGCTTGGAGCACGGCGCAAGACTGGCTGGCATGACCAACGAGACGAACCACGCCCTGGGCACCCGCACCCTGGGCACCACCTCTGCCCTGACCGTGAGCACCCTGGGCCTCGGCTGCATGGGGATGTCGGAGTTCTACGGCACCGGCGACGAGCAGCAGGGCATCGACACGATCCACCGCGCCCTCGACCTCGGCGTCAGCTTCCTGGACACCGCCGACATGTACGGCCCGTTCACCAACGAGCGGCTGGTCGGCAAGGCGATCGCCGGTCGCCGGGACGCCGTACAGCTGGCGACGAAGTTCGGCAACGAGCGCAAGGAGGACGGCACCCGGGTCGGCATCAACGGCAGCCCGGAGTACGTCCGCTCCGCCTGCGACGCCTCGCTGCAGCGGCTCGGCGTCGACCACATCGACCTGTACTACCAGCACCGCGTCGACAAGACGGTCCCGATCGAGGAGACCGTCGGCGCGATGAAGGAGCTGGTGGAGGCCGGCAAGGTCACGCCACCTCGGCCTGTCCGAGGCGTCCGCCGAGACCATCCGCCGGGCGCACGCGGTGCACCCGATCACCGCGCTCCAGACGGAGTACTCGCTGTTCACCCGCGACCTCGAGGACGAGATCCTGCCGGTCCTGCGCGAGCTCGGCATCGGGCTGGTGCCCTACTCCCCGCTCGGCCGGGGCATCCTGACCGGTGCCATCACCAAGACCGACGACCTCGCGGAGAACGACTCGCGCCGGTCGCCGTACTTCCCGCGGTTCTCCGGCGACGCGCTCGACGCCAACCTGGCGCTGGTCGCGCGGGTCCGCGAGATCGCGGAGGGCAAGGGCGCGACGCCCGGCCAGCTGGCGCTGGCGTGGGTGCTCGCGCAGGGCGACGACGTGGTGCCGATCCCGGGCACGAAGCGCGTGAAGTACCTCGAGGAGAACGTCGGCGCCGCGGCCCTCACGCTGGACGCCGAGGACCTCGCCGCGCTCGAGCAGGCCGTCCCGCGCGGCGCGGTGGCCGGCGCCCGCTACGGCGACATGTCCAGCATCGACTCCTGACCACCCCGTACGACGGACGAGGGGCACCCCGCGGTCTGCGGGGTGCCCCTCGTCGTGCTGCTCCCTGGGGTCAGGGGGCGACGGTGATCCGGTCGGTGGCGACCGGGGTGTACGGGTCGTGCGCGGCGAGGTACGCGACGAACGCGTCGATGTCGAGGCCGCCGAAGTACTTGTTCGCGCCGCCGGTGAAGGCGGCGAAGCCGTCGCCGCCGTCGGACAGGAACGAGTTCGCGACCACGCGGTAGGTGCGGGCCGTGTCGAGGGCCGCCCGTTGACCTGCACCGACGCCGGCTTGAGCGTGTAGGTCGTGCCGGACTTGGTGTAGGAGTAGGTGATCCCCGAGACCTGCAGGATCTTGGGGCTCGCGGCGTTCGTGCCGGACCACTGCTGGTCGAGCAGCGTCAGGATCTGCGACCCGGTCATGTCCATCGACACGTCGTAGTTGTTGAACGGCTGCACCGAGAACGCCTGGCCGTAGGTGACCGAGCCGCCGGTCGACTGCAGGTCCGCGCGGATGCCGCCCGGGTTCATGAACGCGATCTCCGGGCGTCTTGCCGCCGGTCACGGCCGACGTGTCGGCTCTTCTGGGCGTCCGCGATCAGGTTGCCCAGCGGGGACTCGCCGCTGTCGTCGTTGGTCCGGCTCACCGAGCGTGGTGCCCCCGGCGAGGTGACCGATGACCTTGTTCGCGATCGGGGCGACCAGCGCCTTGAACCGGTCGATCAGGCGTGGTGATCGAGGCGGCCTTGGGTGACGTCGCGGGTGATCGATCCGGTTGTCGGCGGTCTCCGAGGTGCGGATCGACGTCACCGGTCTTGCTTGCTCGATCCTCATCTTGATGTTGGTGACCAGGCGGCCGAGGCTCGAGCCGCTGGTGACCAGCCGCGGGTCGTCGTTCGGGTCCAGCAGCTTGCAGTTGTAGGCCTGGTGCGTGTGGCCGGTGATCACCGCGTCGATGCGCGGGCTCAGGCCCTTGTTGATGTCGACGATCGGGCCGGAGATGCCCGGGCAGGAGTTGTACGCCGTCGGGTCGCTCGGGAAGCCGCCCTCGTGCACCAGCACGACGATCGACTTCACGCCGTTGCTGTCCATCCGCTTGGCGAGCCGGTTGGCGGTCTCCACCTCGTCGGAGAACTTCAGGCCCTCGACCCCGGACTTGGTGACGATGTTCGGGGTGTTCTCCAGGGTCATGCCGATGAAGCCGACCTTGACCCCGTCGTACTTCTTGACCTTGACCGCGCGGGAACACCGTCTGCCGGTGTCGGTGCGGGTGACGTTGGCCGCGAGGTACTGGAAGTTCGCGCCGTGGAAGCGTGCCCGTCGGGGCAGGAGTTCTGGTTGTCCTTGCCGTCGCCGTCGGGCAGGCAGCCGCCGGTCTGCATCCGGCGCAGCTCGCGCCAGCCCTCGTCGAACTCGTGGTTGCCGACGCTCGCGATCTGCAGCCCCATCTTGTTCATCGCCTTGATCGTGGGCTCGTCGTGGAAGGCCGCCGACAGCAGCGGCGTCGCGCCGATCAGGTCACCCGCGGCGACGGTCACGCGTGTGCCGGCCGTTGGACTTCGCCAGCGCGCGGACCTTGGCCAGGTGCGTCGCGAGGTACTCCGCGCCGCCCGCGGGGGTGCCGTTGATGGTGCCCGACGAGGAGGAGGTGCTGGGCTCGAGCTGGCCGTGGAAGTCGTTGATCGCCAGGATCTGGAGCTTGACGTTCGGCTTGACGGGCTTCTTCGTGCGGCTTCGCGACCGCGGCGTGCCCCTGGGCGAGGGCGGGAGCGGCGCCGGTCGAGGCGACCAGCGCGAGGGTGGTGGCAGCGGCCACGCCGAGAGTGGCGATCAGCCGGCGGCGAGGTGGGATGTGGGACATGAGGGGTCTCCTCGTGAGCGATGAGGTCACCGAGAGTCGCTCGGCGCACGAAAACCTGGTCATTGAAACCCATAACGGTGAGAAGCGCACGACCCCCCAGGTAACGATTCGCGTACGTCGCGTGGCCGTCAGGAACCGCGGGTGACGACCAGCCGGGCCGCGTCCCGGGCCAGCCGGTGCGTGTCCAGGCCGAACATCGCGCCGAGGACCGCGTCGGTGTGCGCCTCGGCGTCCCCGTCCGCGAAGCCGGCCGCGGACAGCCGGTCCAGGAACCCCCACAGCCGGTCGGTGCCGAACCGGTCGGCGAGCACCGCGCAGGCGGCGAGCGAGAGGTCGTACTCGAACGCCGGGTCGTCGTCGCCGAAGAACGTGCTGCCGGGCATCGCGTCGGCCCCCCGGCGCGCCCGGGCCACCGAGGCCGCCGAGGGCAGCCACCAGTCCGGCGACGCGCCGCGGGTCGCGACGAAGTCGGCGAGGCCCTCCTGCACCCACGCCGGCGTGCCGCCGTTGGTGCGGGCCAGGGCGACGTGGGTCAGCTCGTGGCTGAGCAGGTAGGTGCCCTGCCGCTCGGTGCGCGGCAGGTAGCGCGGGTTGATCACCACCCGGGTCGCCACCCGCCGGGTCGGCCGGCGCGGGTCGTCGTAGACCGGGAACGCGATCGCGGCGCGGTCCAGGAACCGGGTGCCCATCCCCCGCAGCAGCCGCGGGCTGGACAGCGCGTAGAACACCACCCGGCCCGGCCAGGTCAGCGGCACCGCCCGTCGTACGGTGCCGGCGCTCTGCTCGGTCCAGGCCATCAGCCGGTCCGCGGAGGCCGCCGAGGCCGCGTCGAAGATGCCCAGCGCGTGCGGGGAGCGGCGTACGACGATCCGGGTCAGGTCCCACGGCTTGTTCCGCGAGCCGTCGGGCTCCCGGTCGGCGACGTCGTCGTCGGACACGATGCGCCAGCGGCCGCCGACCCGGGCGAACGTGACCCCGGTCGTGGTGACGACCGGGGCCGCGTCGAAGCCGCGCAGCTGCAGCGCCTCCTCGACGTACGGGATGTAGGCGGTGCCCCGGAAGCGTCGCGCCGCGAACCCGCTCGGCCAGGTGGTCGCGACCGCGTCGAGCTGGTAGGTCTCCAGCGGCAGCTGCACCAGGTTGGCGAACCGGCGGCGCTCGCGGGCCAGCAGCGCGTGGTTCGCGGGGTCGAGGTCGGCCAGCCAGGCCCGCAGGTCGTGCCGGCGGACCGCCCGCTCCCGCCGGTGCACGATGCCCTGGGCCATCGCCTGCAGCTCGACGTCCGCGAGCTGGCTGTTGACGTGCGTGCCGGACGCCGTCGGCGTGGCCGCCGGCGGCCGGGCACGGGTCTGCGTCCCGGTGCAGCCCGCGAGCAGTGCCAGCGTCACCAGCGCGCCGACGGCCGCCGCACGCGCGCCTCCCGTGCCCCCTCATCGCAGGTAGGACGCGCCGTTCACGTCGATGATCGTGCCGGTCGAGAACCGTGCCCCCGGCGAGGCGAGCCACAGCACCGCGGCCGCGACCTCCTCGGGACGCGCGACGCGGCCGGTCGGCGACTGGCCGCGGACCTCGTCGCCGCGCGGACCCTCGAGCACCTCGCGCGGCCATCTCGGTCTCCACGAAGCCCGGCGCCACGGTGCCGACGGCGATGCCGTGCGGCGCGAGGGCCTGCGCCATCGACTGGCCGAACGCGTTGAGCCCGGCCTTCGACGCGCCGTAGGCCGGGCACTCCGGCTCCCCGCGGAACGCGCCCCGGCTGGAGACGTTGACGACCGCCCCGCCGCCGCGGCGACAAGGTGCGGCAGCGCGCAGAACGTCGCGTTCGCCGCCCCGGCCAGGTTGGTGGCGATCGTCTGCGACCACAGCCGCTGCCAGTCGTCGTAGGACGTGGTCAGCGGCGGGTGCGCCAGGAACACCCCGGCGTTGTTGACCAGCACGTCCAGCCCGCCGAGCCGCTCGGCGGCCTCGTCCACCCCGCGTCGTACGGCGTCCGGGTCGGCCAGGTCGGCCTGCACCAGGACGTGACCGTCCCCGGGGAGCCCGGCGAGCACCTGCTCGGCGCGCCTCGCGGGACCGTCCGTAGTGCACGGCCACCCGGTCGCCCTGGTCCGCGAACGCCCGCGCGACCGCCGCGCCGATGCCGCGCGACGCCCCGGTGACCAGCACCGCCCGGCTCATCGGGCGAGCTCCGCCACCCCGGCGAGCAGCCGGTCGACGTCGTCCTCGGAGGTGTACGGCGCGAGGCCGGCCCGCACGGCACCGGTGTCGCCGAGGCCCATCCAGCGGGACGCCTCGATCGCGTAGAAGCTGCTCGCCGGGGCGTTCACGCCCCGCGCCGCCAGGCCCTCGTGCACCTCGCGGCCGGTGCGGCCGTCCACGTCGAACAGCACCGTCGGCGTACGACGGGCGGGGCGGCCGTAGCGGCGGACCCCGTCGATCGCGTCGAGGCCGGACAGCAGCCGCTCGAAGAGCACCTCCTCGTGGGTCTCCACGCGCTGCATCGACTCCAGCACCCGGCCGCGGCGGCTGTCCGCGTCACCGGGGGCCAGGTCGGCGATGAAGTCGACGGCGGCGGTCACGCCGGCGAGCATCTCGTAGGGCAGGGTGCCGAGCTCGAACCGCTCGGGCACCGCGTCCGTCGAGGGCAGCAGCTTGTCCGGCGACACGAGCTCGAGCAGGGCCGGGTCGGCGACGAGCGCGCCGAGGTGCGGGCCGAAGAACTTGTAGGGCGAGCAGGCGTAGAAGTCCGCGCCGAGGTCGCGGACCCCGACCGGGGCGTGCGGGGTGAGGTGCACGCCGTCGACGAACAGCAGGGCGCCGGCCGCGTGCACCGCGGCGGCGATCCCGGCGATGTCGGGACGGGTGCCGAGCAGGTTGGAGGCGCCGGTGACCGCGACCAGCCGGGTCCGCTCGGACAGCACACCCGCGTCGAACTGCAGCTCGCCGGTCTCGGTGTCGAAGTCGACCCAGCGGACGTTCACGCCCAGCGGCGCGGTGGCCCGCAGCCACGGCCGGACGTTCGCGTCGTGGTCGAGCCGGGTCACCACGATCTCGTCGCCGGGCTCCCAGGTCTTCGCGAGCGCCCGGGCCAGGTCGAAGGTCAGCTGGGTCATCGACCGGCCGAACACCACGCCGCCGGCGTCGCAGCCGAGCAGGTCGGCCACCGCGGCCCGCGCCCCGACGACCACGTCCTCGGCCCGCCGCTCGGCGGCGGTCACCGCACCCCGGTTCGAGAGCCCCGCGGTCATCGTGGACGCGATCGCCTCGGCGACCTGGCGGGGCACCTGCGACCCGCCCGGGCCGTCGAAGTAGGCGGTCCCGTCGGTCAGGGCCGGGAAGCTGGCGCGCACGCGCTCGACGTCGTAGTCCATGCCGCCCATTGAACAGGGGGCTACTCCACGCGGAGCAACGACTCCCCGGCGTCGAGGGCGGTGACGTCCTCGACGATGCTGCGCGCGAGGGTCTGCGCGGTCAGCCCGATGCGCTCCAGGATCACGCCGCGCTTGGCGTGGTCGAGGAACTCCTGCGGGATGCCGTGCAGCCGCACGGGCGTCTCGATGCGGGCGGCGTTGAGGGTCTGCAGCAGCACCGAGCCGCACCCGCCGACGATGCCGTTGTCCTCGACGCTGACGACCAGCCGGTGCTCGCGGGCCAGGTCGAGCAGGGCGGGGTCGACCGGCTTGACCCAGCGCGGGTCGACGACGGTGACGCCGATGCCCTGGGCGACCAGCCGCTCGGCGACCTCGACCGCCGTGACGGCCATCGAGCCGACGCCCGACGATCAGCACGTCCCGGGCGCCGTTGCGGACCAGCACGTCGCAGCCGCCGGCCGTGCCGACGGCCTCGACGTCCGCGCTGGGCGGACCCTTGGGGAACCGTACGACGGTCGGGGCGTCGTCGACCTGCACGGCCTCGCGCAGCAGCTCGCGCAGCCGGGCGCCGTCGCGCGGGGCGGCCAGCCGCAGCCCGGGCACGACCTGCAGGATCGACATGTCCCACATGCCGTTGTGCGAGGCGCCGTCGTCGCCGGTGACGCCGGACCGGTCCAGCACGAACGTCACGCCGCAGCGGTGCAGCGCGACGTCCATCAGGACCTGGTCGAAGGCGCGGTTGAGGAACGTGGCGTAGACCGCGACGACCGGGTGCAGCCCGCCCATCGCCAGGCCGGCGGCGGACGTCGTCGCGTGCTGCTCGGCGATCCCGACGTCGAAGGTGCGCTCGGGGAACCGGGCGGCGAACAGGTGCAGCCCGACCGGGTGCATCATCGCGGCGGTGATCGCGACCAGGTCCTGGCGCTCGGCGCCGAGCGTGACGATCTCGTCGGCGAACACGTCGGTCCAGATCTGGCCCTTCGGGTTCTCCTCGCCGGTCTCGATGTTGAACGGGCCCGGGCCGTGGAACTGGTCGGCCTCGTGCTGCTCGGCGGGGTCGTAGCCGAAGCCCTTGCGGGTCATCACGTGCACGATCACCGGGCCGTTGAACTTCTTCGCCTGGGTGAGCGCCTGCTCGACCGCCGTCCGGTCGTGGCCGTCGATGGGGCCGACGTACTTCAGGCCGAGGTCCTCGAAGAGGCCCTGCGGGGCGAGGGCGTCCTTCATGCCCTTCTTCATCGCGTGCAGCGCGTCGTAGACGGCCGGGCCGACGCCGCGGACGCCGTTGAGCCGCTTCTTGACCAGGTCGAGGACCTGCTCGTAGCGGGGGCTGGTGCGCAGCGTCGTCGAGGTGGTTGGCGAGCCCGCCGACGGTCGGGGTGTAGGAGCGGCCGTTGTCGTTGACGACGATCACCAGCCGGCGGTCGCTGGTGGCCCCGTCGGCGGCGATGTTGTTCAGCGCCTCCCAGGCCATCCCGCCGGTCAGCGCGCCGTCCCCGATCACCGCGGCGACGTGCCGGTCCTCGCCGCGCACGGCGTACGCCTTGGCCAGGCCGTCGGCGTAGGACAGCGAGGTGGAGGCGTGGGAGTTCTCGACGATGTCGTGGACCGACTCGGCCTGGCTCGGGTAGCCGGACAGGCCGCCCTCCTGGCGCAGCTGGTCGAAGCCCGCGGCGCGGCCGGTGACGATCTTGTGCACGTAGGACTGGTGCCCGGTGTCGAAGACGATCCGGTCCTGCGGGGAGTCGAAGACCCGGTGCAGCGCCAGGGTCAGCTCGACGACGCCGAGGTTGGGGCCGAGGTGGCCGCCGGTGCGGGAGACCTTGCGGACCAGGAAGTCGCGGATCTCGGCGGCCAGCTCGTCGAGCTCGGCGTCGGTGAGGTCGCGCAGGTCACGCGGGCCGGTGATCCGGTCCAGCACTCCCATGGGTGGTCCTCCTCGGTCCGCGGTACGGGTCAGCGGCCAGTCTAGGTGGCCGCGGACCGCCGCCCGCGACAGGCCGGGCCGCTAGCCGAGGCGCTGCTGCGGGAAGAAGGTGCGGACCGGGTGGACGCCGAGCACCTCGTCGATCACGTCCTGCTCCAGGTCGCCCGGCGCCATCGTCGCCACGACGATCAGCTCGGTCACCAGGTGGATCTCGTCGACCAGCACCTGGTCGTCAGCTGCACGTCCAGTGCGTCGTCCATGCCCCTCCTTCGCTCACCCCCAGTCAACGGACGACGGCGCCCCCGGCTGGTCGTCCTCAACGGTTCGTTCCCGCAGTCCGTTCGGACTATGCGCCGGTGTAGCCCTCGGTCACCAGACGGACGAACCGGGCCACCGCGTCCTCGTCCGGCGCGAACGGACCCGGCCGGAAGTGCGGGCTGGACAGGCCGCGCTGCACCGACTCGCAGGCCGCCCAGTCCTGGCGGTTGGTGAGGTCCCAGAACTCCACGGCGTACGTCGCGTCGGGCACCGTGCCGTCGTCCCCGGCCGCAGGAACCACGAGCACTCGACCCAGGTGCGTCCCGCGGCGAGCGGCACCAGCCGGTGGGTCATCACGTAGTCGGGGTGCGCCGAGACGAGCAGGTTCGGCAGCAGGTGGACGTACTCCACCCGGGTCGGGTCGACGCCCGGCAGCGGCCGGCCGCCGGACCGGCCGGTCAGCGACATCGTCGCCATCCCGTCGCGCAGCACCATCGAGCCGCCGACCCAGGCGCCGGGCAGGTCGTAGTTGTCCCCCGACGTCGGCGGGGTGACCCGGCACAGCTCGGGGTGGATCAGCGGGCAGTGGTAGCACTCGTGGTAGTTCTCCGCGAGCACCTTCCAGTTGGCCGCGACCTCGTAGGTGTGCCGGTCGGCGAGCCGCAGCCGCTCCGGGGCGTACGCCGCCACGATCCCGGCCAGGTCGCCGAGGTGGTCCTCGAACGGCACCGCGGGCCGCGTCGAGGCGGCGTGCCCGAACACCCAGCCGGCCCACACCCGGACCGGCAGCTCCACCAGCCCGTGGTCGCCGGGGTCGAAGCCGCTCGAGGTCCCGGAAGCCCGGGCGCGGCCCGGACGGCGCCGGCCAGGTCGTAGGTCCAGGCGTGGTAGGGGCAGACGACGCTCTGCCGGGACGTGGACTCCCCCTCGGCCAGCAGCTCGTGCCCGCGGTGCCGGCAGGTGTTCGCGAACATCCGCACCGGCTCGCCGGCGACCAGCAGCACGCCGACGTCACCGACCCGGACGGCCCGCTGGGTCACCCCGCGGGCAGCAGCTCCTCGAGGCGGCCGAGACAGGTCCACGTCCCGGCGTACAGGTGGCGGAGCTCCCAGGCCAGCACCTCCTCGGAGGTGTAGGCCAGGGCCGGCAGCATCCGGCCGGGGACCAGCCCGGCCCGGACCTCGTCCAGGTCGCTCATCGCGGCACGTCGAGGACGGCGATCGCGGGCTCCTCCAGGCTGCCGAGCCAGACCCGGCCGTGGTGCTCGCGCACGCCGGTCGCCAGGTGGAAGCCGGACGCGTCCGCGGTCAGGTCGTGGACCACCGCGCCGGTGTCGTCGAAGGCCATCACCCGCACGGTCCGCTCCGGGCCGGGGCTGCAGCCGCGCCGGCACCCGCCAGGCCAGCCGGCGCACCGGCATCGGCGCGGTCATCAGCCGCTCGACGACCGGGTCCGTGGGCGAGGCGATGGTCACCCAGACGAGCCCGTCGCTGCCCCGGCTGATGTTGTCGGGGTAGCCCGGCAGGTCGGTGGCGAGGTGGTCGGTCTCCCCTGCCGGGGGCCGGTCAGCCAGTGGCGTACGACGGTCCGGCCGGCGGTCTCGGCGACGGCGACGTAGGACTCGTCCGCGGCCAGCGCGACGCCGTTGGCGAACCGCAGCCCGTCGAGCACCACCTCGACCGCGCCGTCCGGTGACGCGCCGCAGCAGCCGGCCCGACGAGGTGTTCTCCACCAGGTCCGCCTTCCACCGGTCGATGCCGTAGCGCCGCGAGGAGTCGGAGAACCAGACGTCGCCGCCGGAGTGCACCGCCGCGTTGTTGCAGAACTCCATGCGGCCGCCCGTCGACGAGCGTGGTCAGCTCCTCCACGGCGCCGTCGCGCGGGTCGAGGGCGAGCAGCCCGCGCCGCGCGTCGCACACCAGCAGCCGGCCGTCGGGCAGCAGCTCGAGGCCGAGCGGGCGGCCACCGGTGTCGCCCGACCCGGTCGATGCGCCGCCCGTCGGGCCGCACCCGGAAGACCGCGCCGTCGGCGGTGCCGGTGAGGACCCAGCCCTCGGCGTCCACGACGACGTCCTCGGCGCCGGGGCCGGGGACGGGGATGACGGTGAGGGGCAGCTGGTCATGACGGCGAGGCTAACCGGCGTGCGAGGCGAGCAGGGCGGCGTACTCGTCCGAGGCCAGCAGCCGCGGCAGGAAGCTGCCGGCTCGACGTGGCCAGGTCCAGCGCGGGCACGTCGTCCGGGGCGACGAACACGATCTGCCGGCCCTCGCCGACCACGATGTCGGCGTCCGTGAGCCGGGTCGGCGCGACCCAGACGGTGTAGCGGCGCGGCTCCTGCCCGCCCTCCCACCGGTGCACCTCGTCGCGCCACAGCGCCAGCGTCCCGGGCTCGAGCCGGACCCCGGTCTCCTCCTCGAGCTCGCGGTAGGCGGCCGGCTCGAAGTCCTCGCCCTCCTCGACGTGCCCGCCGACCATGCCCCACTGGTCGGGGGCGATGGGCGCGCGCTCGTCGCGCTCCTGGAGCAGCAGCCGGCCCTGCGGGTCGACGAGGATCACCACCGCGAGTCCGATCATGCCCGCCACCCTCTCAGACGGGCGGGGCGCGCGCTCAGACCCTCGCGTCGGAGGCGAAGGGCCGCGGGGTCACCACCACGAGCGGGTCCAGCTCCACGGTCCCCGGCGGTGGCCCCTCCATGGTGATCCCGGCCCGTTCCATCGCCTGGGGGAACACGGTCCGGTTGAACTCGTCCAGCTGCTCCTTGGACTCCCACACCTCGGTGAGGTCGACCCCGAGGTCCTTCTCGTGCGCGAGGTGCAGGATCAGTCCTTCGCCCCCGCCCTCCTCGTTCATCACCTCCGCGATCGCCCGGTGCAGGGCCAGGTAGGTCTCGGGCGGCGCGGGGATGTGCATGGTGTAGCCGTACATCGCGATCTCCCTCCGGTTGGTGCTCAGGTCACGTGCAGACCCGGTCGGCCGGGCCGCGCGGCCGGACCAGGTAGGCCTCCATCGCGGTCCGCGCGCAGGCGGAGGTGAAGTACGACGTGTGCCCGTCGCCCTCGCGCGTGAGCAGGTCGCTCCCCCGGATCTGGCCGGCCAGCCCGAGCGCCCAGCTGTACGCCGTCGACGGGTCGTGGGTGGCGTTGACGATCAGCGTGGGGACCCCGCGGACGTCGAGGCGGCGGAAGGGGTTGGCGGCCGGGACCGGCCAGCCGATGCACCGCAGCACGTCCCACTGCTCCGAGGCGCCCTGCAGGTGCGGCGCGAGCCGTCGGCCCAGCTGCAGACGTTGCTGCATCTGCGCCCAGGTGTGGATCTCCGAGACGTAGTCCATGCAGCCGACCGCGAGGCGCTCGGCCAGGGCAGCGGCGTGCCTCGGTGGCGGCAGCGCGAACATCGACGCGTCGCCCTCGACGGCGGCCTTGATCCCCCGCGACAGTCCCGCCCAGGACCGGTCCGGCCCGAACACGCGTCGGCTCCTTGAACAGCAGGCCGCCGGGAGTCTGCATCCTGATGTCCTCGCCCGTGACGGCGCGCAGCGCTCCCCGCACGGGTATGGGGTGCCGGTCCGCGCCGGCCACCAGGGCGTCGTACACCGCTCCCACGTCCTGGCCCTTCAGCGCACAGGTGTCTGCGGTGGCGCACCAGGCGGCGAAGCGGTCGAAGGAGTCCTCGGCGGTGAGGACCTCGGTGGCCAGCATGCCGACCTCGGACCCGCTGTGCTCGAGCGCGGCGTCGAGCACCATCGCCCGGGTGCGGTGCGGGAACAGCGCGGCGTAGTTGGTGGCCACCTGCGTGCCGTAGGAGATCCCCAGCCAGCTCACCCGCTTCACGCCGAGTGCCCGCCGCAGTGCCTCGTGGTCGCGGGCGACGCTGATCGTGTCCACGTGCCCCAGCAGCGGGCCGGACCGTCGCAGGCAGCTCCTGCCCAGCCGCGCCCCGTAGTCGTGGAGCCGCTCGAACTCCCGTGCGGTGCGCGGGAAGAGCGTGAGGTGGGCGGGAAAGACGGGAAGGCCGCACCGGATCGGCGTGCTGGCGCCCACCCCGCGTGGGTCCATGGCGACGAGGTCGAACCGGGCGAGCAGCGCCGGTGAGAAGACCTGCGCCGCCTCGTACGACGTACTGGACGCCGCCGTCGCCGGGGCCGCCCGGGTTGAAGAACAACGTCCCCACCCGGAGGCGCGGCTTGTCGGCCGGCCGTCTGCGCCACCGCGAGGCCGATCGTGTCGCCCCGGGGCGCGGCCCAGTCGAGCGGGACCTTCAGCCTGCCGCACCGGACCTGGTGGTTGCCCGGGCAGGGCTTCCAGGAGATGCCACGCGTCGGCGGGAAGGCCCCGCTCGCCGCCTCCCCGGCAGCGGACCCGGTCGTGGTGGAGGTGACACCGGCGCCCACCAGCAGCACGGCACATCCGAGCACGAGCGCGCCCCGGTCAAACGTCGACGCCGCGGCCTGACGGGGTCCGGCAGGGCGGTGGTTTCTGCGTGCACGAGGAGCCCTCCGTCCGGGGCAGCACCCGGACGGCGCCACCGTCGCGTGCCACGCTGCTCCCCGGCGCGGCCCGGGACAATAGCGAGATCGGGCGGTCAGAGCCGCGCCACGAACCGCTTCCCGCGCAGCGCCTCCTCGACCAGGCCGACGGCCCGCCGCTCGCCGAGCAGCCGGGCCGACTCGGTGTGCCAGGTCTCGATCGCCGCCTCGATGGTGTCCTGGTCGGTCACGTCGCGCAGCACCCCGCGCGCCTCGCTGAGCCCGCGTCGTACCGCCGCCTGGCAGGCCTCGACGTGCAGCACCGCGAACCGGGCCAGCACCACGTCGTGACGGCGCAGCACCGGGTAGCCGCGGAACTCCGGCGGGCAGATGTCGAGCAGCCACGAGACCGCGGACTGCTCCCACCCGGGAGCTCCGGGCGGGCGTACGGCGCGGGGCCATCCGGGCGGGGCGACGAGCTGGTCCATGTCCCCGAGCATACCCCGAGGTTCGAACACCTGTTCGACTGATCGGCGGGGTGCGGGCCTCAGCCGGGGAGGAAGGACAGCCGCACGGACCGG
>CAWERI010000007.1:0-169751 GCA_963811515.1 uncultured Actinomycetota bacterium | reverse complement strand
CGGAACTGAGCCGCGATTGCCCGACAATGCGCCCAAGCCGCCGACGGCCGGGCGCCCAGTCGGCTGCAGCCTCGTGGTTCTGGGAAGCGCGGATCCGTCGTGCCTTTCGGTCCGTCCGACTTCCCCGCTGCCGCGGGCGGTTGTTCGGGGTGCCGCCGCCACCGAGTCACGCGTGCGTGCCCGGTAGTCATCGGGTGCGTCATCGCGAGTGTGCCGCCGCCGGCAGGGCGGTGACTTCGGCGCGCGGTACCGCCAGACGTTCGGCGGCGGCGTCAGCGTCGTCACGCGTGGCGACGCGAGCAAGGTCTTCGTCGCTGATCAGTGCGGCACGCGCGAACGCGCGCGCGTCATCGTCGCTGTACGGGCCGACGACGGCCGCCTGCGCGACGTCCAGGGCGTACGCGCACATGATCGTCACGAAGCGCAGGAGGGGGTCACCGTCGAGGAAGCGCCGTGATGTGGGGGACAGATGGACGCGACGGGCGCCGACCGTCGCGACGGGCTGCCCTTCGTAGCTCACGAGGATCGTCATCGCCCGAGACCTCGATGGTGATCACGACGGGCGGCCAACGCGGCGTTGTAGTCGTTGATCTGTCCCGTTAGGCGCTCGTGATCGGGCTGGCGCGTGACAGCCTCCGGTCCCAGTGCGCGTGATGGGTCGTCGATGCTGTGCATGAGGCGGTAGTCGATGATGGCAAGGGCGAGGCGGCTCCATTCCCGCTGGAGCGCCACGCCGCCGTTCTTCACGGAGATGGGCGGTGGACGGCCGATTGCAGTCCGCAGGAAGATGGGCGGCCGGCGCTCGAGCTCGGCCAACAGCTGGGCACGAGGCGACTCCGGACGGTCCTCGAAGGCTCGTGTCCGTGCGTCCGCCCCGAACGCGAGTGACGCCCGTCTGAGCGCCTGGCCGATTGCGGCGCTGCCGCTGATGCCAAGCCGCTGTGCGGCTTCCTCGTAGGTCCAGCCGAGGCCACGCAGGAGCACTGGCAGCGCGGTCGCGCGGCGTGAGGACCGCGAGCTTGGTCGTGGCGTCGACGACCTCCTCTCGTGCGGCGATCACATCGCGCGGGTCGGCGGCAGTCGTCCCCGATGTCTTCGACGGACATGGCAAGCAACTCGCGGCCGCGGCGGTCGAGCTGCACGGCCTCGTTGCGGGCCACGGTGTTGAGCCACCCGAACACCGTCTCTCGTCGCGGCTGGTTGGTGATGAGCTTGGCCCAGGCGAACGCGCAAGCGTCGTCGATGTTGGCGGGCTCCGTGTTGACGATGCGGGCCGTGACCTTCCGCAGTCGCTCGTCGTAGCGCTCGAAGAGGTCGGCCTCGTCGCCTTGCAGTGGAGCGGCGCCGGCCGTCGGTCAGCTCGGTCACCGCGCACCTCCGGTCCGTGCCAGTCGGCGCAGGTCCCGGTCGGCGTACCAGGGCCGCAGCTGGATGCGGGCGGGCGGCAGGTGGCCGTAGAGCAGGACGGCCGTAGCCGGGCGGCTCTTGGCGCAGCCGTCGGCGGGCGCGAGCGCGCCGGTAGTGCGTGCCCTCGGTGCGCGAGCGGCGGCCGTGCTCGGAGCGGGTCGTCGAGCCTGGGCGATCGGCTTCGTCGCCGAGCACGCGGGCGAGGTAGGTGAGGGTCTTCTCGCACGAGATGCCGGCGCCGAAGAGCTTGGCGCGGTGGTTGTTGAGGATCGTGTCGGCCCGCGGGCCCAGCGTGCGTCGAGCTGCGCGAGGTCCTGGACGACCGTGACGAGCTGGATGCCCTGGCCGGCGCCGGTGGAGGCGAGCTGGTCGAGGTCGGGGAGCGGGGCGATGTTGGCGGCCTCGTCGAGGACGACGAGCAGCGGCGGGTCGAGCGGCTCGCCGGTCGCGGCCGGCGCGGTCGTAGACGCTGCGCGACGATCTCGTCGATGAGCGTCGACGAACAGCGGCCGCAGGCGTCGCTGGTCGTCGCCGTGCGCGCACAGGTAGGCGGTGTTGGCCGCCGTCGAGCAGCCAGTCGGCGCGTCGATGTCGGCCGCGCGCGAGCATCGTGCGACGGCGGGGTCGGCGTAGGCGTCGAGCGCGACGGCGGCGGTCGTGTACGAGCGAGGAGCGCAGTCGGTCGTCGCTGCGCCAGATCGCCTCGAAGGCGTCGAGCGCGGCTCGTGCGTCGCGAGCCGTCGGGGCTGCTCGAGGCTGAACGCAGGCCGCCGAGCGCCTGCTGAGCTGTCCTGGTCTCGGTGTCGACCCAGCGCACGACGTCGGCCATCGTGCGGCCGGCGCTGGCGGCGGCGAAGAGCAGCGGGGCGAGGTAGCTCGCCGCCGCGGCGTACCAGAAGTCGCCGTCGCTCGATGCCGCGCGCCGGCGTGGGCGGACCGCGACACAGGCGCGCGGCGGTCTCGCGCGCGCGCCTGCCAGGTGTGCAGCCGGCCAGCGGCGTCCAGCCGGCGCGCGCGAGGCCGGTGACGCGGTCGGGTCGAAGACGCAGACCTCGCCGACGCTGCGCGCGGCGGGCGAGCGTGTCGCGGAGCGAGATCGGTCTTGACCGAGCGTCGCGAGGACCGGGCCGTCCCACTCGAGGATCGCCGGGACGGCGAGGCCGGTCGTCTTGCCCGGACTGCGTCGGGGCGACGACGATCACCGACTGGCGCGGCTCGGCGGCGACCAGGTGACCGCCGAGCGCGGCCGAGCGTGAGGCGCCCGTGAGGCCGCGCGCACGACGCAGGCCGCGGAGGTCGCGCGCGCGCGCCCAGCGCGCGGCCGCGGCCCGGCGCCGGCCGCGCGCAGCGGCGCATGCAGCCGACGAGCACGCCGGCGACGCGCCGAGCACGCAGGCGAGCGAGCGCGAGCGACGCGTAGAAGCCGACGGGCCCGGGGAGCTGCGTCGCGCCGGGCGGCCAGGCGGCGCGCGGGATCGCCGAGGTGGTCGGGCAGCGCGGGCGACGACGCGCGGCATCGTCAGCTCGAGCGTCGGTCGGGCCAGCCGTCGCCGAACAGCAGCCCGGCGAGGCCGCGCCGACGAGCCACGAGCACGCCAGCGCCGACGCGACGCCAGGAGCGCCGAGGCCGCCGAGCGGCACTCGAGCGAGCCGGTCCAGGCGCGTGCGTGCGGGCCGGTGCTCATCGCCGCGCCTCGCGCGGTCGAGCATGCGGCGTCGGTGTCGACGAGTCGGCGCTCGCGTCGGACGAGCCGGTGCTGGACGAGGAACGAGCGCCGCCCGACCTTCCACAGCGCCACGCCGCGGCCGAGCTCGGGCAGCAGCTCGGCCTCGGTGACGGTGAGGCCGAGCAGCTCGCGCGTGCGCGGGACGCTCGTCCGCGGCCTGGCGGTAGACGACGCGCGTCTCGGCGTCGTGCAGCAGCCCTTCGGCGAGCGCGCGCTCGCGGCTGCCGGCGGCGCCGGCGGCGCGAGGTCGGAGAGCCGGTGCATGACGACGACGTTCTGCGACGCCGTGCGCGCGCGAGAGCTTGAACGCTGCCTGCAGCCACTCGCCGACGCCGAGACGGAGAGCACGCGCCACGCCTCGTCGACGACGACGATCACCTTCGGCGCGCGGACGCCGTCGCGTCGGCCTCGGCGTGCGGTCGAGCGATCGCGCCGCGCTGCCAGGCCGCGGCGCAGGTCATGAGGATGCCCGAGCGCGTCGCGGAGTGTAGAACGCCGAGAGGTCGAGCACGACGACGCGGCGCGTCGAGGTCGAGGCCCGGCGTCGTCGGGCCGTCGAACATCCCGCGCAGGTCGCCCTCGCACAGCCGCTGCGAGCGCCGAGCGCCGCTCGCGCGCGCGCCTCGGCGAGCTCGCCGCGGCGTGGTGACGAGCGCGTCCGCCATCTCGCCGGTCGGGCGGAGCAGCAGCGCGACGACGTCCGGGCAGCGTCGGCTCGGCCGGCTGCGTCGCGTCGAGCACGCGCAGCGCCTCGCGCAGCGCGCCTCCTCCTCGGGCGCCAGCGGGCGCTCGAGCGCGGCGGCGGCGACCGCGCGCAGCAGGCTCAGCTGGCGCTCCCAGCCGGCGCCGCGCGGCGAGCGGGTTGAGCCGCACGCGCGCCGCCGGGACGAGCCGGATCGGCTCGACGCCGAGCGCGCGCGCGAGCGGCGCGTACTCGCCCTTGGGGTCGACGATCCACGGCCTGCGGCCGAAGACGCGCCTGGCGGAAGAGGTAGCGTCTTGACCAGCGACGACTTGGCCGCGCCGACCTCGCCGACGACGAGCATGTTCGGGTTGGTGAGCTCGCGCCGCTCGTAGAGCTCCAACGGGTCGTAGCAGAACGAGCCGCCGTAGAGGTCGCGTGCCGATGTAGACGCCGCGCCCGCCGAGGCCGCCCTCGGCGACGAACGGATAGATCGCCTGGGCGTTCGCGGTCGTCGCGCGGTGCCCGTCGCGCTCGGCGAGCCGCCGCCTCACAGCAGCGCCTCCGAGCGGTCGGGCGGCGCTGAGCCCGCGCGCGACGGGCAGCGCGCCGTGGACGAAGCCGGCGTCCTGCTCGCCCCACAGCGGCTGCAGCTCGAGGTACGCCTGCTGCGCGGCCTGCTCGACCCGCTCGCACGCGCGTCGAGCTCGACCGTCGTCGCGGCCGCTCACGGTGACGTAGCCGGCGAAGCGGATCTCCTCGTGGCCGGCGGCGAGCTCCTCCTCGCGCCGCAGCGCGGCGTCGCTGCTGCTTGCGGCGCTGCGCGCGGTCGTCCGGAAGCCCGCGTCGCGCGCGGAGCTCCTCGTCCGCCTCGTCGCTCGTGATCGCCGCCTCGACGGCGCGGCGCGACGCGCTCGGCGGCGACCGGCTCGACGACGCACCGAGACGCGATCGGACGGCCTCGGTCGCCGAGCAGCAGCGGCGTCAGGAACAGCGGCCCGACGGGCAGCCGCGGCCATTGGGCGACCCAGTAGGTCCGGTGCATGGCGCCGTCGGTCCGGTAGCGGTCCCACCGCTCGTCGGCGGCGGTCGGCCCGAACGCCGCGGGATCCGCCACCGGCCGAGCCCCGGGCGACCGCGAGGCGGTTCAGCCGTTCGCGGCCGTACGGGTCGAAGGCGAGGCGGATCGCGCGGGCGAGCATCGGCGGGGACAGCACGCCCTCGACCACGACGTCGGTCGGATCGAACCGCGCCGGCGAACGTGCTCGATCTCGCGCATCAGCGCGCCGCACGCCGCGCCGCGCACGTCGTCGTGCCGCGCGCGGCCGAGCCGACCGAGACGCGCGGCCGGCGCGGCGCTCGTCGACCTGCAGCGCGATGAACAGCTCGTGGTCCTGCGTGATCAGCCCGGCCGCGCTCGAGCAGCGCCTCGTACGAGCGGCGCGGCCGAGCGTCCGCCGGCAGCTCGCGGTCGCGCGCCTCGGCGAGGTAGCGCTGGAGCACGTCGCCGTCGGCCGGCACCGTGCGCTCGAGGATCTGAACCGCCGGACGATGCCGCCCGCTCGCGCGAGGCCGCCAGCACCTGGCCCCACCGCTCGAGCCGCCGCTCCTGCTCCGCCTCCGACAGCAGGCCGAACGCACGTACGCGCACCGCCATCACCGCCGTCAGCGACGCGCTCCGCGATCGGCGAAGACGCCGACGTGCCGGTCCCCGGCCACCGGGACCGCGACGACCATCGCAGCCGCGCAGCGTGTCCGGCGACGGCGCCGGCGATCTCGACGTGCCGCCGTCGAGCGTCGCTCGGACGCCCGCTTGCGGCTGCGCTCGACCGATACGCGGCCGCTCCGTCAACCGTCGTGTCGCGAATCGCGCACGTCATCGGCAGCCACTCCTCGAGCGTGCGGCCACGGATCGGCACGAATGCGACGAGTGCGCGCAGAGCCCGACAGCGAGCAGACCGGCAGCGAGGCCCGCGCCCTGCGGGGCGCGCCGGAACGCAGATCAGCGCGGCGATCGCCGCCACGCCGAGCGAGGCAGCAGTTGGCCGGCGCGCATCCCGCCGGCGACGCCGCGTCGCTCGATCGGGCCGAACTGGTAGCGGCGCGAGTACGCCGCCCTCACGCGGCACGGTCGCCTCCGTCTGCGGTTCGGGCCTCTGGGTCGACCGGAAGCGTTCGGCGGCGTCGCGCCATCGGCGAGGTCGGTGGGCGCCACGGCATCGCGCCTGCGCGCGCACCGCTGCGGCGGCCCGAGTCGCTCCGGCTGCGCGGCGGACGCGGCGGCGGGAGCGAAGGCGGCGACCATGCCGGCCGGATGACGGTCGTCGCGGCGCGCGCGCCCCGGGGCCGTACGCGACGCCTGGCGTGACCGCGCCCGATGCAGCCCGACCTCATCGCCCGCCAGCGGCACCAGCCGCAGCAGCGCCCACGGCGACAGCGCCGCCGAGGAACAGCACCGCGCACCCGGCGAGCATCGTGGTCGATGCCACCGGCGCCGGAGCCGCCGCGCGTCATCGCCGACGCCGCGAACGCCACCGACGCCGCGATCGTGAGCTTCGACGAGATGATCGCCGCCAGCCCCTCGACGAGCCGGCGCGCCAGGTGCGCGGTGCGCTGCCACACCATCGCGGCGAGCGACAGCGGCAGGAACGCGACCGCCAGATAGATCGCCGCCTCGCGCAGGATCAGCTCGATCCACACCACCACGCACAAGCAGCGCGGCGAGCAGCCCCCGAGCAGGGCGAGGAAGCCGGGCATCGGGATCGCCTCGCCCGCCCCGGCGACACGATCTTCGCCAGCTCGCCGAAGAAGTGCTGGCTGTCTCCGCCGGCCTGGCTCGTCAGCATGCGCGTCGCTCCGTCCGTGGCTGCGAGCGCCATCTCCACCAGCGTCACGGCGGCAAAGCACGCGCAGATGGCCAATGGCAGGCTCACGAACGCCGCTCGCACCGCCATCGCCGGGTCCTGCCGCAGCGCGGCGGTGATCATCGCCGCGAGCAGGAATGCGAGCGCGAGCAACAGCGCCAAGGAGAGCATGCCGCGGTACTGCGCGCGTGAACCACGTGCGCTCCCGAGTTCCGGCCGTGTCGAGCGCTCGACCAGCTTCGCGATGCGGTTGATCAGCCACGCGGATCCCTGCCCCACCCAGGTCGCCACCCCGTCGAGCACGCTGTTGCCGATGCCGCCGACGACGTCGCCGGCGACGCCGCCGACGATGTCCGCCGCGCCGCCGAGCACGCCGCACGCGATCGCGACGACCGGGATCGCACGGAGTGTCCGGATCCGGATCGGCGACCCGCTGCACCTGGATGCCGGCGCCCGGGTCAGCCGGAGCGCCGCCCGAGCGCGGGCGTCGCCCGGCGCGATGAGCGCGGCGACGACAACCAGCAGCAGCAGCGATCGTAGCCGCCTACCGCGCATTGCCGATCGACCGGTAGGCGGCGATCCATGTCGCGATCCGAGCAGCCGGCCATGCCACCAGGCGGTGCGGCCTCGACTCGGGTGCTCGCCACGCGCCAGCCGCCCTCCCACATGAGCGTCAGTCGGCTGCGCGCCCAGAGGGCGGTCGGCCCGAGGCGCGCGAGCTTCGGGCCGACGATCTCCCAAGCCGAGACGACGGCCCGATCTGCGGTGAAGGCGAGCAGCGGTAGCCGAGTCGCGACGACCGGGCGACCGTCGACGCCGTTGGCCGGGTCGGCCATGGCCGCCGCGGCCGCATCGAGCTTGCCGACCGAGCTCGCACGGGCTTCCGGCGGCAACGAGCGTGGCGACCGCGGCCCGGCGATGCGGCGCGTCGACCAGCTCCGCCCGCGAGTCGGTGGCCGCCAGCCATCGCTCGGCGACGGCCAGAGCCGCGCGCGCGGGTGTGCGGCGTCGGCCCGAGATCGTCCGTCGCGGCCGTGACCGCTGCGGCGTCGGCCGGCGTGCCCTCGCTTGTGCCGACACGCTACCGCCCACGCCGCGCAACGACGCCAGCGAAAGGACTGCGACCGCGGCGCACGGCTCGCCGGGTGGCTGCGACGTCACTTCACCCGCTCCCCGGCTTCGGCGAAGAAGTTCACCAGCGCGGGCGCCGCGCCGATCAGCAGCGCGGTGACCCCGCAGGCCAGCGTGCCCAAGCGGCCCCGGCCGGCCATGTGGTGGTTGTTGCCGTGCGCGCCGGCCGCCCAGACGATGCAGCCGACCATCACGCCGGCCAACGCCGCGAGCAGCCCCCAGAACGCCGAGCCCGTTGACCAGGCCCTGAAGCACGTCGCTGCCCGGCAAGCCGTTCGGATCCGGGTTCAGCTTGACGTTGCGGACCGCGACGATCAGGCCCGCCACCGCGGCGTCATGCACCGCAACCACCTCCTGCGCCGGGTCGGCGCGTGTCGTCACTCGGGCCCGCGACCGCAAGCGGCCGCGGACGCACGGTCTGCGGCAGCAGCGTCCGAACCCACGCGGCGCGCGTGAACGGCGCCGCGGGCGCGTGCTGCCACGACAGGTGCAGGTGCGGGCTGCTCGAGTGCGCCGGGTCGCCGTGGCCCGGATAGCCGTTGTAGAGGACCACCCGGAACGGCCCGCGGCCGCCACACCCCGCTGCGGCACAGCGCCGCCGACCAGCCGAAGTCGGACGCCAGCCGCAGCGTGCGGTTCCAGTTGCCGTCCGACCGGAACGAGTCGGTGGCGAGCCCGAGCGGATGCTCACCGTCGAGCGTCGTGTGGCGCGCCGCCGAAGCAAGCCGTGACGCTCAGGCCGTAGGCCGCGCACCAGGGCGACGACGTCGGCGACGATGCGGCGCGTCACACTTGATCTCCGGCGAGCCCGGCACCGGCGCCAGCCACGCTGCCGGCCGGCCGGCGCGACCGGAGCCGGCTGCCGGCGCCGGCGCCGCGTGGCCGATACGCGTCGGCCCATCGGCGACGACGTCTCGACGTACGCGGTCGAGTGGTTGTACGCGAACAGCGCGCGCGCGCCAGTCGCCCGGCGCGCCTGAGGCGCGCAGGTAGTTGGCCATCCCGAACATGGCATCCGCCGGCGCGTAGACGTCACGAACGCCGTCGCCATCGGCGTCGACGCCGTAGGCCGCCCACGTGCCGGGAGGAACTGCGCCGGCCCCCGAGCGCCGGCGAAGTTCGCCTCCCCGCGATGACAGCCGATAGCCGCGAGAGCGGCCGTGGTCGCACTCCACCTTGCCGACGCCGGCCGAGATAGCTCCAACCGTCGGCCGCCGAGCCCGTAATGCGTCCGCGGCGGCCGCGTAGAGCTGCAGGTACTCGGCCGGGATGTCCGCCGTCGCCTGTTCCCCCGCTCGGTGCCACTCGACTGGGCCCGCGTCCCCGATCGCCCGCGGCTCCCATCAACGCGAGCGCCAGCGCGGGCAGGGCGAGCACACCGAGCAGTGACTCCGGTCGTCACGGACGCGTGGCCGCTCACGGCGTCCCCCCGCACGAGGGCTCGAACTCTACATGATGCCGTCGCACCACCCGTCTGTGGTGGAGCGGCCACGACGGGCCGCGGTGCTGGAGTTGCGGCAGCGGACGCGTGCGCCACCGGGAGGAGACGCAGCGGCTGCGAGCCTGACCGTTCGCGTCGGAGGCTTGTGGGAGGCGCGCCGCTTTCGTTGGTTCGCACGTCGCTGGCTCCGCCGGCGCGGAGGCTCGCTCCGGCGGCGTCGGTCGGTCGAGCCCGATCCGGTCGCTTGACGGGCCGGGTCTGCGGCGCCATGCCGACGCTCCGTCACGGCGAATGACCCGGCGGCCACCACGTCGTCACCGGCTCCGGTGCGGACCGTGCCCAGAGCCGATCAGGAGGATGGCTGCGAGGGCAATCGGTCCGGCGATCAGCGACGAAGCGATGAGCCGGTGGCGTCTGCGGACTTCCCGCTCCCTGACGCGCCTGCGGGATGCTGGAGCTCATCGATCGGGACGAGCGAGGCTGCGCCAGCCTCACCGCGGTGGAACGACAGGGTGACCGTACGCGGCTCACTCGACTTCCCCAGCACCGCAGACGGATCGCGTCCGCCCCGCTGGGGGTTCAAGTGCTTGGCGGGGCGCGCGCACATGCCGAGGCAGCGGCGCCGTCGGTCCTGACCATCCTCCGCAACGTCCGCGTGCGCGTCCGCTGCGGCGGCCGGGCCGGGCTGCACGGCGCCGCCGGCACGGCGCCGCCGGCACGGCGGCGGGTCCTACCGGGTCTCAGGCGGTCACGGCGTCACAACACCGCCGCCGCACCACCACGGGCCAGACACAGAACAGCTCGGCAACCCGGTGGCGGGACACGAGCCGCTGCGCGATCCGAGCGAGGATCAGGTACTCGGGGACGACCAGCCGGGTTGACGCTGCAACAGCTCAGCTCCAATCAGCGCGCTTCCTGTGCGGCACAAACGAAGCGTCGCGATCGGCTAATCCCGACCACGAAGGCCAACAACCGGCCGATCCAGCAGCGAACCCACGACCCACAAGGTGACCCCCACCGCCACGACCAGCTCGCTCCCCACGCCCATAAGGACCAACTCTGCCGACGACCAGGAGCACCCCGACCGCGACGGCTGCCGCGAACGTCGCTATCTGCTTGTGTCTCCAGCCCCTCATCCCGCTCCGCGCCGCTGACCCGACGCGTCCTCCGATAGCCAGAACGTGAAGCTTGAGCGCGAGATGCAGAGCCAACCGCTGATCGGGAATCGCTGACGTCAGCCTGGACAAGCTCCAGCGCTCGTCGCGCCGGCGCCGACTCAAGCCGCGCCGACCCTGCCTCCGGCGCAAGCGAGAACTCATCTAGCGCCTCGTCAAGCTCCACGAGACACGCGAGCCGTTCTCGCGATCGAACTCCGCCAACGCGCCGACCTGTTCGCGGACGAACGTCACCGCGGCAGGACGATCAAACAGCTCGAGCAGCTGCTCCAACGGCGACGTCACGCCAGACATTCAACACCCACCGCGGCCCGGACATCCTCACTTTGAGCCCGCGGAAGCCAGCCGCGGCGCCTGTCGCGACCCCGCCCGCCGGGCGAGCAAACAGCTCCCCCCTCGCTTTCTGTCGCCGAAGCACCGGGGCGGGCGACGGACAGGGGATCGACGACGACGCGGTCACGGCCCCGGTCCGGCTTCCCATCGCCTCTCTCGCCAAGAGCCTCGCTGCGAAGCACCCGGCCGGCCTCACGAACTCTGATCCCGACGAGTCGACCGTCGGCGTCGAAATCCAGAACCAGCCAGCGAAGAGCGTCGGGCTGATCGTCGACGGGCCACAGAGCAACCGAAGTATCCACCAGGTCAGCGCACTCCGCGGCGGCCAGACAGATGTAGGCCTCACCCGACTGGGTGTTTAACTTCAAGAGTGTGGGCCAGCCATTCGCGCGCAATGTTATCCCCGCTGATCGGAGCCCACGGGTTCAGCATACGAGGGAGCGTCAAGCTCGGGTCAGCCTCAGGCGGGCTACTGCGTCCGCACGACGTGCGCCCAGACTGCGGCTCCGCGGGCAAGCCCGACGTCGCGACGCACGGCGAGGTTTGCCGATCTCGCCGCCGGCGACCGGGTCGACGTGACCATCGACCAAGTCAGCTATGACGGCGAGGCGGTCGCCCGCAAGCACGTGTCCGCAGGCCGGGCGGCCCCGGGGAAGTTCCCAGAAGCTGGTCGCGGCCGGATCAGCGAGCGCGCAGCACAAGCTCCGCACCGCCGGCGTCATCGACCAGGGCGCTCCGGTGACGCCAAGGCCGACACCTTCAGCTTCACAGAACTGGTTGGCCGAACACCAGGTCTCAGGCCGCGATTGAACCGACGTGCTGGCCGGCGGCGTGCCACGAATGCCCCGGATGCCCGCTGCCGTCATTGTTCCGGTAGTGCTCGCCGAGCACCTCGAGCAGCGAAAGGACCCCTCGTGAGCACCGGCACGTCCACGCCCGGGAGATCCTCGACTCGCCGCGGCAACCCGACCGTCGAGGTCGACGCCCGGCTGGGTCCGGGGCGCGGTCGGGCGCGCCGCCGTGCCCTCCGGGCGCCTCCACCGGCACGCACGAGGCGCTCGAGCTGCGCGACGGCGACGAGCCCGCTTCGGCGGCAAGGGCGTCACCAAGGCGGTCGGCAACGTCAACGGCGAGATCGCCGAGGCCGCGTCGCGCGGTCGGACGCCGCCGACCAGGCGGCGCTCGACCGGCTGCTCATCGACCTCGACGGCACCGACGAACAAGGCGCGCCTCGGCGCCAACGCCATCCTCGGCGTGTCGATGGCCGCCGCCCGCGCCGCGGCCGCCGAGCGCGGGCCAGCCGCTGTACCGGTACCTCGGCGGCGCCGACGCCCGCGTGCTGCCCGTGCCGATGTCAACGTCCTCAACGGCGGCGCGCACGCCGACAACCCGCTCGACTTCCAGGAGTTCATGGTCTGCCCCCGGTCGGCGCCGACCTTCGCCGAAGCGCTGCGGATCGGGCGCCGAGGTCTACCACGCGCTGCAAGGGCACGCTGCAAGAGCGCGGGCCTGGCGGACGGCGTCGGCGACGAGGGCGGCTTCGCGCCCGAGCTCGCCTCCAACGAGGCGCCGCTCGACCTCCTCGTCGCCGCCATCGAGACGCCGGCTACCGCCCGGGCGAGGACGTCGCCATCGCCCTCGACCCCGCGGCCAGCGAGTTCTTCGGCGACGGCCGCTACGACCTCGCGCCGGCGAGGGCCGCTCGCTCACCTCGCCGAGATGGTCGACCACTGGGCCGAGCTGGTCGACGCGCTACCCGATCGTGTCGCTCGAGGACGGCCTCGGCGAAGACGACTGGGACGGCTGGGCGCGGCTCACCGAGCGGCTCGGCGACCACGTCCAGCTCGTCGGCGACGACATCTTCGTCACCAACCCGGCGATCATCACGCGAGGCCATCGAGCGCGGGGATCGCCAACGCGATCCTGATCAAGCTCAACCAGATCGGCACGGTCACCGAGACGCTCGACAGCGATCGCGCTGTGCCCGCGACGCCGGCTACGGCGCGGTCGATCTCGCACCGCTCCGGCGAGACCGAGGACACCTTCATCGCCGACCTCGCCGTCGCCACCGGCTGCGGCCAGATCAAGTCCGGCGCCCCCGCCCGCTGCGAGCGCGTCGCCAAGTACAACCGGCTGCTCCGCATCGAAGAGCAGCTCGGCGACCGCCTTGCCTACGCGGGCGGCAGCGGTCGCGCTGGCATAACGCACGACCTGCGCCCAAGCAGGCCTGAGCGTGCAACCCGATGTCCAGCGAAACCGAGGCGGCCGGCCAGCTGGCCACGCGCGCTGGCTGACGCCGGGCGTCAGCGGCATCGGCGCGGCCAGCCTGCTCGCCGACCTCGGCCACGAGGTCCCGACCGCGTTGCTGCCGAGCTTTCTCGACCTCGACGCTGGGCGCCCCGGCCGCGGCGCTGGGCATGATCGAGGGCATCTCGGACGGCCTCGCCGGCGCCGCCCGATTCGCCGGCGGCGCGCTCGCCGACGACCCGCAGCGCCGCCGCCCGTCGCCGTCGGTGGCTACCCGCCACGGCGGTGCTGTCGGCGCTGATCGGCGTCGCGACCGCGGTCTGGCAGGTCGCGATCCTTCGCGCCGGCGCCTGGGCGGCCCGCGGGCCGCGGTCCCGGCCCGCAACGCCCTGCTGGCCGACGTCGTCCCGCCTGACGCCTACGGCCGCGCCTACGGGTTCGAGCGGGCGATGGACAACCTCGGCGCGATCGGCGGCCCGCTGCTCGCGCTCGGCGCTCGTCGCGCTCGTCGGCGTCCGCACCGCGATCCTGCTCTCGGTCATTCCGGCCTGCTCGCCGCGCGGCGATCGTCTACGCCATCCGCCACACCCCGCGCTCGAGCACCGCGAGCGTCAGCCGATCCGCCTCCAGCGTCCGCCCGTACTGCAGCGGCCGACTCGGGCGGCTGTTGGTCGGCATCGGCGCCTTCGAGCTCGGCAACGTCGCCGCCACGCTGCTGATCCTGCGCGCCACCGACCTGTTCGACGCCGGGCACGGCACACGACGCGCGCCGCAGATCGCGCTCGCTCTCTACGTCGTCTACAACGTCGCCGCCGACCGCTCACCAGCGTCCCCGCCGGGCGGCTCGGCGACCGCCGCGGCATGCGGCTCGTGCTCGCCGTCGGTGTCCGCGCTTTCGCGCTCGCCTACATCGGCTTCGCCGCGACCGGCGCGAGCGTCGCCGCTGCTCGCGGTGTTCGTCGCTCGCGGGAATCGGCATCGGCTGCGTCGAGACCGCCGAGCACGCCGCCGTCGCCACGCTCGCCCCGAGCGATCCGCGGCTCCGCCTTCGGCCTGCTGGCCGCCGTGCAGAGCCTCGGCAACCTCGCCGCCAGCGCCGTCGCCGGACGCTGTGGACGGCGGTGTCGCCTACCGCCGGCCTGGGGTTTGCGGCGGGGCTCATGGCGGTCGCACTGGCGGTCCTGGCGTCGGGGTTGCGGTCCGCCGGGGTCTTGACGTCCCGCGTCGGCGGTGAGGACGGCCGCCGCGCGAGCCGCAGTCCGCCGTATTCGAGCTCGGGGGCGGTCGCTCGGAAGGCGGCAACCACTGCTGGTGACGAGCCCGGTCTCGGCGGTGAGGCGGTCGACGATGTCAAACCCTCTGCGACGGGTTCGGTGCAGTACGGGCGTGCCGGACTGTCGTGGGTGAGCATGATCTCCGCGTGACCTCCGGCGATCGTCGACTCGACGTGCTCCTCTCGGATCACCTCCGACGGCCACCAGTCGATCCCTTCGGTGAGCAGGTGCCGGTTGATGGACGGGGCACCTCCGAGCGCGACGAACGAGCGCCCACCCAGGTCCCAGCGATGTCCTCGCGGCAGCAGCGCAACATGCTGCGAGACCTCGATCGGCTTCAGGCTGCCGTCCACGTCCTGCCAGTGCGGGTCGGCCCACAACTGGTCGAGGCGAGACCAGTTCTCATGATTCCCGTTGATGCAGAGGAGCTGGAGCCCGAACTCGGCGCAGACGGACTCGATGGCGTCGAGGTACTCCTGAGGGTGTGGACCCATGCCGAACCGGAGGTCGCCCAGCTGACAGGCCACCTCCACGTCGCCGCGCTCTCCGAGCGCTCGGAGGCGGCTGACCGCCCAGTCGCGGTCTCCCTCGAGGTCGCCGATCAGTCCGATGATCATGGAGCGGGATCATGCCAGGCATGAGTCGCGCCACTGGTGAGGGCAACGCACCGGCCGTTGTTGCTAGCGTCCGCGGACATGGAGTCGCGGATGATCCAGGTCGACGGCGTCGCGTTGCACGTTGGCGTGACTGGCCAGGGGCCCGACGTGGTCGTCCTGACCGGCGGACCTGGTTGCGTGCAGTACCTGGAACAGGACGAGATCTCACCGTCCGACCACCGTGCCTGGTACCCCGAACCGCGCGGCGTCGGGCGCTCGGGCGGCGGCCCGCACGTCATGGAACGGGCGATCGCTGATCTTGAAGGCATCCGTGAGGCGGTCGGTGTCGACAGCTGGACCGTGGTGGGCCACTCGTGGGGTTGTGATCTGGCTGTCCGCTACGCGGTCGAACATCCGCAGGCGGTGACGGCGGTGGTCGGCATCGCCGGTAGGGGCCCCCAGCGCGATCGCACCTGGTCCGAGGCCTACGAAGCCGGTAAGGCCGCGGAGCCTGTCGTCGACATCGACTGGGTGCCCGAAGTGCATGCGTCGCTCGGCGACTCGTTCACCGACTGGATCCATCGACCCGATCTATGGCGCGGACTGGCCGGCTGCGAGGTGCCGATGCACTTCATCGCCGCCGGCGACGACATCCGCCCGTCCTGGCCACTGGCACAACTTGCCGCGCTCGTTCCACGAGGCGAGTTCTCGACCGTGCCTGGCGTACCGCATGACTTCTGGTTCACCCACCCCGATGTGTGGGCCACGACCGTCACCGACGCCTGCGCCGGGCGGCTAACCTGAGAGCGTGGCGAAGCAGAAGTGGTCCGACCTCACGACGCTTCAGAAGCGTGCCATCGTCGTGGGTGGCGCCCTCGAGGCGGTGATGACGCTGGCGGCCTTGCGTGATCTCGCGAGCCGCCGCGGTGACGAGGTTCGCGGGCCGAAGGCAGTCTGGGTGCTTGCCTTCGTCGTCCAACCGATCGGGCCGATCGCCTACTTCGCCGCAGGCCGTCGCTAGCGGCCAGGCAGAGAGCAGGGGCGGGTGGAGGTCAGCGAGCGCGGCCGGCGTGCAGCGGCTGTCGCACGGCTGCTGAAGGCCGCAGAGGACTCCCCTCCGGTCGAGGCCGTGGAGGCGGTCACCCGTGAGCTGCGCGAGGCTCTCGGTGCCGCGACCGTGTCGTTCCTCATCGCTGACCTGTCGGGGCGGTCCCTCGTCCGGCTCGCGCACGTCGAGGTGCCGACCGCCGACGGAGCGAACGACGACGAGGCGAGGCTCGCGCGCGGGGAGCGTCGGGCGGCAGCGGAGTCGGCTACGGCTGATGCCCTTCGACGGGGGGCCGATGGAGCAGGCGGTCCGGACCCAGCAGGTGATGGTGCGGGCGTCCGACTGGTCTCCGGTCGGGTTCGAGGGTGTGGCGCTGTGGTGGGTCCTGGCGCCGGTCACGGAGCGCGGTGAGGTCATCGGTCTGCTGGAGCTCCTGCTCCCGGAGCGGCCTTCGGCCGAAACGGTGCGTGAGATCAGGAGCCTGGCGCACATGCTGGCGTTCGTGGTCATCGCGAACCGCAGGCACACCGACCTCTACGAGTGGGGGCAGCGCACGCGCCCGCTCAGCCTGTCGGCGGAGATCCAGCACCGGCTGCTGCCCGGACCGCAGACCTGTGAGGGTGGGGCGTTCACGCTGGCGGGGTGGCTGGAGCCGGCCGCCGGGATCGCGGGTGACACCTTCGACTTCAGCCTGGCGCGGGACCTGCTGCACCTGTCCATCACCGATGCGATGGGTCATGGCGTGGCCGCGGCGCTGAACGCCACCCTGTGCGTGGGGAGTCTGCGCAACGCGCGAAACGAGGGGGCGTCGCTGCTCGGGCAGGTCACCCTGACCAACCAGGCGCTGGTGGAGCACGCCGTGAACGCCGGCCTGGAGGACTTCGTCACCGGACTGATCGGCCGCATCGACCTGCGTTCAGGGTCGCTGCAGATGGTCAATGCCGGGCACGTGGCGCCGTACCTCGCCAGAGGGGCGGACGTCGTCGCCCTCGACCTGCCGGCTGACCTTCCCCTGGGCCTGTTCCCCGATGCCGCCTACCGCAGCAGCAGCACGCCCCTGGAACCCGGTGACCGCGTCGTCCTGGTCACGGACGGCATGCTGGAACGGAACGCCGCGCACGTCGACCTGCCCGCGGCGATCCGGGACACGCGCGCGCTGCACCCGCGCGAGACGGTCCGCGCGCTGGCCGACCGCGCCCTGGACGCCACCGGTCGCGACCTGAAGGACGACGCCACCATCTTGTGCCTCGACTGGCACGGTGGGCACGGAGCCGATCGCCACAGCTCGCACGGGGCGGACCCCACCAGCGCCGGTGGCCCCCTCACCTGACGGTGTCCAGTCCGGTGGTCGAGCCTGCTGGCGCGCGGGTCCTGGACACCACACCTAGGCTGGACCGGTGCAGCGCATCGGACTCGTTCTGGGCGCAGGCGGTGTGGTGGGCCAGGCCTATCACGCAGGCGTACTTGCGGCCCTGGAGAATGACCTTCGTTGGGACCCCCGCGACTCCGAGGTCATCGTCGGCACCTCATCCGGCTCGATCACCGCGTCCCTGCTGCGCAGCGGTGTCCCCGCGGCGGAGCTGGCCGCCTGGACCGTGCGGGCGCCGCTGTCCACCGAGGGGCAGATGCTCGAGGACCTGTTCGGGACCGAGACGCCACGCTTCGAGCCGTTCCGACCCAGGGACCTGATCCGCCGACCGCCGTCCCTGCCCGGACGCCACATGGTCCAGCACGCGCTCATGCGGCCATGGTCGTTCCGTCCGATGACTGCGGCGCTGGCCCTGCTCGCACCGGGCCGGGCCGACGTGACCGAACACCTGCGGCCCCTGCGCCAGGTCGAGGGCGAGGGCTGGCCGGACCGAGACCTGTGGGTCTGCGCGGTGCGTCGCCGTGACGGCCGGCGCGTGGTGTTCGGACGGCCCGGAACCCCACGCGTGCCGCTGAGCCGGGCGGTAGCGGCGTCGTGCGCCGTACCCGGCTACTTCGCTCCCGTCCCGATCGGAGGTCACGGCTACGTCGACGGAGGCGCGCACTCACCCACCAACGCGGCAACCCTGTGGAAGCGGTCGCTGGAGCTGGTCATCGTCGTGTCGCCCATGTCCGGTCCCAGCGGTCTCCCGAAAGACCCCTACGGCACCACCCGCTGGCACGCGGCACGCCTTCTCAGGAGGGAGGTCAGGGCACTCCGTGCCCAGGGCACGTCCGTGGTCGTCTTCCAACCCGGGGCCGCGGAGCAGCAGCTGATGGGCAACGACTTCATGAGCAACACCCAGGTCGCTCAGATCGTGCAGGCGTCCTTCCTCGCCGCCGGCGCGCACGCGGCAACTCCGGAGGTGAGCCGGCTGTTCCGTCGGTGACAGTGTCCGAGGGTCCTGCCCCTTGGCCCCGAGGGAGTCAGATGCGTCTCGTCGCCTTCATCGGCGTGGCCACGGGGCGAGTGGATCGCGTCCGGGCCGGAACCCGTTGGCCTCCGCCATGGCTGCCGCGTCCGTGAAGCCGGCAGCCACCTTCGAAGGATCGTGGGCGTCGCTCCCGAACGTGACTGCCGCCCCTCCCTCCTCGCGCCACCATCGAACGATGCTCGCCTGCAGAGGTACGACCGTATTGATCTCCAGTGCCCGTCCCGATTGCGCGGTGGCGCGCAGCGCATGCCGGAACTCTCCCTCGAACGGTGCCGAGTCGAAGGGGCCGAGGTACGCCGGCCAGGAACGCACGGCGTAGTCGATGTGACCGAGCACGGAGAAGGCGTCGCTCCGACTCACCAGGGTGGCGACCTCCACGAGGTACGTCCTGAGCACCTCGTCAGGGTCTCGATGGGCGTAGAGGTCATGGGGTTCTTGGAACCTGTCCTCGTCCGGCAGGCAGTGCAAGGACCCGATGACGCGGTCGAAGGCGCCGGATGCCAGGACCTCGTTGGTGGCTTGCGCGTGCCAGTGAGGCTCGCCCAGCTCCAACCCGGTCACGATGCGGAGGTCGGGGAAGAGTCCTCGGCAGCGCTCTATCGACTGGAAGTACCCAGCAGCGTCGAACGGGGGTGGGCTCACTCGTCCGCGGGAGTCGCTCAGGACCGCTACGGGGTGGTCCTTCGGCAGCCCCGCGATCCCGTCCGGGTTCGCGGTCCACACGGTGTGGTCGACGTGTTCGGTGAAGGCAATGGACGGCAGCCCGATCGTGCTCGCCCGCGCGCACGAACGCTCCATGGATCCGTTGGGTGCATCCCAGGACCACTCGCTGTGCACGTGGCTGTCCGGCGGGTGGGGCATCGGGCTCACCTGTTCTGGGCGTTCGGCTGCACCTCGGTCGCCCAGACTAGGTCAGACCGCGGCAGCCGAACGGGGTCCGGGACCGTCAGTCCGGCTGAGGACGCCAGGCAGCGGGCGGACCTTCGGGGTACTGCGCCATGCCCTCCCGCAACCTCGTCGCGAACGCATCGAACTCGTGGCGCGGCCAGCCCTCGGGGGGTGCGGACGAACCGACCCTGGTCACGCGCACGTCGCGCAGGCGCTCCGGGATCTCTGGAGAGGGTGCTCCGAACTGTGAGGCGATCTGGGCCAACCACGCCTCCGCGGCCGCCACCTCGCCCTTCAACCACAGCGCGGCGGTCAGGTACGGCGTACGTCGCCAGGGCCCGTTGCCGTCACGGAGCTCGTAGATGACAGCCTCGAGGCTGGTCCGCTCCTGCATCCACGGAAGTCCACGGTCACGCGCAGCGTCGGCGACCTCGCGGAACACGCGCTCGTTGCCGTCGGGCGCCGCCGCGGCGATCAGCCAACGGTCGCGTTCCTGAGCCTCCGGTCCGTCGAGCAGCGTGACGAGCCGGTGCTGGATGGTGGCCTGGGGGTAGGGGCTCGTCCCCGCAGACCCGCTGAGGGCCCGCGCCAGCGCGTTGACCGGTTCGTGCACCACCCCGACGTACGGGCGCAGCCTCCACTGGTGCGGCAGCCCGCGGTTCGGTGCCAACGCCAGGACTCCCTGGACACCCGGCGCGAGCGGACGGGTGTAGAAGTCGCCGGCGCGTTTCCTCCAACCATGCGCAACGAGGAAGGGTTTCGCCGTCGGAGCCGGGTTGGACACGCCCGCAGCGTACGAGGGACGTCGGCGCACGGTGGGAAAACCCGAGGACGAGGCTCCGTCCCAGGCGGGTAGAGACGGGAACGGGCTCATGAGCTCGCGGTTGCCACGGTGATCGGCACCTGATGGGCTGCGCGCATGACCGAGCAACCTGCCCCCGCACGCCGTGCTTTCTGGGTCGATCCCCAGGACGACCCGCGCACCACGGACGAACCACCGGTGGACGAGACGACGACGCTGCGTCGGTACCTCGACCACTACCGGATGACCTTCGAGATGAAGTGCGACGGCCTCGACCCGGAGCAGATGGCCACACGATCGGTGCCGCCGAGCACGATGAGCCTGCTGGGACTGCTCCGGCACCTGGCCAAGATCGAGCACCACTGGTTCCGGCGCACGTTGGCGGGGCAGACGGACCTCGCGGTCCTCTACTTCGCCGAGGAGGATCCCGACCGCGACTTCGACGGTGCGGTCGGGACGGACGGATGCGTGACGGACGCGTGGGAGTCGTGGCGACGGGAGGTGGCGCACGCACGCGAGGTCTCTGCCCGCTACGCCGACCTCAGCGACACCTTCGTCCCGGGTGAGCCGTGGCAGGCGCGAGGAGTCATCGTGCACATGATCGAGGAGTACGCCCGCCACTGCGGTCACGCTGACCTGCTGCGCGAGTGCATCGACGGCCGCACCGGCCAGTGAGCCTCCCGGCACCGGTCTGACGACCGGGCCCTCTTCGACCGATGACTTCTGCTCAGGGACGAAGTCGTAGTGCTAGGAGCCGCGCCCTGCGGCGCATCGACATGAAGGGAGACGAGCAGCATGGGTACGTTCAGTGACGGCCTCGCCGCCGACCGTCACCCCGGTTCTCGTGGCCGGGCTGCTCGCCGAGGGCGAGCGGATGCCGGTCTACGTGCACGTCATCGACCATCCCGACGCGCGCGTCCTCGTCGACACGGGTATGACGCAGCTGCACCCGGCCGTGGCCGACATGGATCCACGTCTGGTCCCACTGAGCGCGCAGGCCGGCTTCGACCTGGCCGGCATCGACCTCGTCATCAACACCCACCTGCACTTCGACCACTGCGGTGGCAACCACCTCTTCGCCGGCAGGCCGATCTACGTCCAGCGCCGGGAGCTCGACGACGCGCGCACCGAGGACGACTACACGATCCGCGAGTGGGTCGAGGCGCCCGGCCTGCAGTACGTACCCGTCGACGGCGCGCTCGAGCTGCTGCCGGGGCTCCGGCTCGTCCCGGCGCCGGGCCACACACGTGGCTCGCAGGTGGTCGTCGTCGAGACGGGCGGGCGTCCCGTCGTCGTCGGCGGCGACATGGCGGTCTTCTTCGCCGAGCTGGACGAGCCGCGCACCGAGGGCCAGCGGCTGGTCCGCGCGCTCGACCCCGAGGAGGTCTGGCTCTCGCACGAGCACGAGCCGTGGCGGCGGCAGGTCGACCAGCACGGCTGATCCGAGGGAGCGGGACAGACGCGACATCCGGCGCAGCGCCGGCGCCAGGTGCCGGTCGTCTATCCGAACTCCGTGAGGGACAGGACGTTCCCGTCGGGATCGGTGAACCACGCGATGCGGTCGCCGCCCGGAGTCGTCCACACGCCGTGGGCGTCCTGCTCCATGCCTGCGTACCGGGCGAACGTGACGCCGCGGGACTCGAGCGCGCTGACGGCCTCGCCCATGTCGGTCACCCGCCAGCCGAGCACGGTGTAGCCGGGGTGGGCCACCTCGGCGACGGCGGTGACGCGCAGCATCGTGCCGTGAGCGTCGAACACGACCGCATAGGCGTTCTCGTCGACGACGGAGAGTCCAAGCGCGGCTTCGTAGAAGGATCGTGCCCTCGCCAGGTCGGTGGTGGGCGCGAAGGCGATCACGTCACTCGTGGCGAGCACGAACGCCCCCTCTGCCGCGGGCCGGGCGACGTACCGCTGTGTCGGCGTCGCTGGGCAGCGGGATCCGCACCTGCCAGGTGTGCGCGCCGGGGTCCAGCGCCCACAGCCGGGCGGCCACCAGCCGGAGGATCTGCATGGACCCGGCGATCAGCACCGCGGCCAGCGGCAGCTCGACGACGAGCGCGGTCACCACCGACCAGACCTGGTCGTCGCCGTGCGCGGTCAGCACGTCGAACCACGCGTCGCAGATCAGCAGGACCCCGGTCGCGAACGCGGTCAGCACCAGCATCTGGCGGCGCAGGTAGCCCAGCACCGCGGTGGCGACCATCATCACCAGCAGCAGCACGTCGAACCCGACCCAGGTGACGTCCCAGTTGTGCGCGACGTACCGGGGTGGCAGGGACACCGCGAGGTAGACGATCCACGGCACCAGCGCGACCGAGCTGGCCACCAGGAGCAGGATCCGCAGCTCCCGGGTACGTCGCAGCCACCGGTGCGACGGCACGAGGTCGTCGACCGGACGGGCCAGCCGTCGGATCAGCTCGTGTCGTTGGTCGGGCGTCAGCGCCGCGATCTGCTCGTCAGTCAGCACCCGCTCATTCTCGCTCGTCGCCCGGCGCCGGGTCAGGGCATCCGGGCGTGGTCCCCGAACAGCGCGACCTTGAGCGCACCGGTCTCCCCGGCCCGCGAGAACACGTCGTAGGCGTCCTGCATCTCGGCGAGGCCGAACCGGTGGGTCACCAGTCCGGAGACGTCGAGCTGGCCGGCCGCGAGCATGCCCAGCAGCTGCGGGGTGGTCCGGGTGTCGACGAGGCCGGTGGTGATGGTGACGTCCTTGATCCACAGGTCCTCGAGGTGCAGCGTCGCGGGCGCGCCGTGCACGCCGACGTTCGCGACGTGACCGCCGGGCCGCACCAGCCGGGTGCACAGCTCGAAGGTCTCCGGCACCCCGACGGCCTCGACGACCACGTCCGCACCCAGGCCGGCGGTCAGGTCCTGGACCGCGCCGAGCACGTCGTCGGCCGGGCTGACGGCGAGGTCGGCGCCCATCCGCTTCGCGGCGTCCCGCCGCGCCGCGACCGGGTCCACGACGACGACGTGGGTGGGGCTGAAGAGCCGGGCGGTGAGCACCGCGGCCAGGCCGATCGGGCCGGCGCCGACGATCACCACGGTGTCCGCGGGCTGCACGGTGCCGGCGAGCACGCCGACCTCGTAGGAGGTGGGCAGGATGTCGGCAGAGCAGCACCGCCGCCTCGTCGCTGACCTGGTCCGGGAGCGCGTGCAGGGAGGTGTCGGCGTAGGGGATCCGGACCTGCTCCGCCTGCGTCCCGTCGACGCGGTGGCCCAGGATCCAGCCGCCGCCGCTCAGGCACTGCCCGTAGCGGCCCTCGCGGCAGTAGCGGCAGCGCGCGCACGAGGTGATGCAGGAGACCAGCACCCGGTCGCCCTCGGCCACCCCGCGCACGCCCGCGCCGGTCGCGACCACGGTGCCGACGGCCTCGTGCCCGAGCACGCGGCCCGGGTCGACGGTGGGTACGTCGCCCTTGAGGATGTGCAGGTCCGTGCCGCAGATCGTGGTGGCGTCCACCCGCACCACGGCGTCGCCCGGGTCCTGGATCACCGGGTCGGGCACGTCCTTCCAGACGCGCGTACCGGGTCCGTCGTACACGAGTGCCAACATGTCGTCCTCCTCGGGAAGCCAGCAGGTCGCGGCGGCGACGGCCGGTCCGGGCCCACCGCTCCTCCAGCGTTTCCGTCCCGGCCCCGCGAGGGCAGCGGTCTTAGCGCCCCGATGCGGGGGACCTAGGTCCCGTGCGCCCTGAGAGACTCCCGGGGTGACCGACGCACCGCACTGGACCGAGCCCGGCGCCCATCCGGTCGACGACGGCATCCACCGGATCCCGCTGCCGCTGCCGATGGACGGGCTGCGGGCGGTGAACGTCTACGCGATCGAGACCGAGGAGGGGCTCACCCTCGTCGACGGCGGCTGGGCGCTCGACGCGTCCCGCAAGCAGCTCGACGAGTCGCTCGCCTCGATCGGCCGGACGGTCTCCGACATCACCCGGTTCCTGGTCACCCACGCGCACCGCGACCACTACACGCAGGCGGTGACGATCCGCCGCGAGGTCGGGTCGCACGTGAGCCTCGGCCTCGGTGACCGGGGCAACCTGGACGTCGTCCGCGGCGGGTACGGCTCCGACCCGACGATCCCGCAGATCCGCCGCACCGGTGCCGACGCCGTCGCGGCCGGCTGGCAGGAGGCGATGGACGGCCAGGTGCCCGACCCGTCGATGTGGGAGTACCCCGACACCTGGCTCGACGGCGACCAGCAGCTATCGTCGGCACCCGCACGATCGACGCGGTCTCGACGCCCGGCCACACCCAGGGGCACTTCGTCTTCGCCGACCTCGAGGCGGGCCTGCTGTTCGCCGGCGACCACGTGCTGCCGACCATCACGCCGTCGATCGGGTTCGAGCCGGCGTACGCCGACCAGCCGCTCGGCGACTTCCTCGGCTCGCTCGCCAAGGTCCGCGCGATGCCGGACCTGCGGCTGCTCCCCGCGCACGGCGACGTGACGCCGTCCACGCACACGCGGATCGACGCGCTGGTCGCCCACCACGACGAGCGGCTCGCGCTCTGCCTCGCCTCCGTGCTCGCCGGCCGGACCACGGCGTACGCCGTCGCGGGTGACCTGCCCTGGACGCGGCACGAGCGGCGCCTCGACGAGCTCGACGTGTTCAACTCCGCGCTCGCCTCGATGGAGACGATGGCGCACCTCGAGCTGCTGGCCGCGCGTGGGCTCGATCACGAGCGTCGACGACGGTGGGATCAACGTCTACGCGCCGTCCTGACGCCCGTCCTGGCCGCGAGTCCGACCTTCTGGCCGAAAACGGGGACCCAGCGGTCCGAGAGCGAGTACGTTGACTTCGCTCGTGCCCCCTCTCGGACAGGGACCTCTTGCTGATGCCGTTCTCGCCCCTTCGCACGCTTCGCCGCCGTCGCTCACCGCCCTGGCCCTGAGCGCGACCGCGCTGACGGGTCTGCAGGCCCCCGCCGCGGCTGCCGCCGACACGTTCGTCCCGGTCCCCGGACCCGTCTTCGGAGATCCCACCGCCGAGTCGAACCAGATCCTGTCCCGGCTGCTGAACAACATCAAGCACACGCCCCGGAACGGCACCATCCGGATCGTCGGCTACTCGTTCTCCCTGGGCAGGGTCGCCGACGCCCTGCTCGCCGCCAAGAAGCGCGGGGTCCACCTCCAGATCGTCCTGGACGGCCACTCGCGGGCCTGGTCGCCGTCGAAACGGCTCGACGCCGCGCTCGGGTCCGACCCGACCCGCCGTGACTACCTGGTGCTGACCAAGGGGTCGGCGCGGGGCACCCGCGGCGTCACCCACCAGAAGTCCTGGTCGTTCTCCAAGGTCGGACAGACCCCCTACGTGACCATGGTCGGGTCCACGAACCTGACCGGGTACGGCACGGAGGTCCAGTACTCCGACATGTTCACCTACACGAACCGCAAGGACGTGTACGACGCCTTCGCCTCGGTCCAGAGCCGCCAGAAGTACGACGTCGCGCTCCCGGACCCCTACGTGACCAGGGCCTGGACGAACGGCTTCGGCTACTTCTTCCCGTACCCGACCGCCACCGCCGAGACCGACCCGGTCGTCGCCCGGATCAACGCGCTGCCCTCGGACGCGAACACCAACATCCGGGTCGCCCAGTTCGCCTGGTACGACACGCGGGGCATCTGGATCGCCAACGCGCTCGCCGCGAAGAAGGCCGCCGGAGCGACCGTGAGCGCCGTGGTCGGCGAGTCCGTCGGCCCCGGGGTGAAGAACATCCTGACGCGGGCCGGGATCCCGATGTACCCCGGCGTCTTCACGAACAAGAAGCGCATCCACACCAAGCTGATGCTCGCCTCCTACCTGGACGCGACCGGCCCGCACGTCCGCATCTGGACCGGGTCGGACAACTGGACCAACCAGTCGTTCCGCAACGAGGACACCGCGGTCGAGGTCGGCGACGACCTGGACTCCTACAACCAGTACGTCGGCTTCTACGACGCGCTGATCACCGCGGGCCTGCCCCCGGTCGTCCCCGCCGGTTCCCGAGACGCCGGCCCCGGTCCTGCACAACACCTACCTGACCAGCCACGTGACCAGGACCCGTGTCCACCGCCTCCGGCCGGTGTACATGACCGGCACCATGAGCCAGGACTACGCCGGGCGGGTCGTGAAGATCCAGCGGCTGTACCGCAACGGGACCTGGCACACCGTCTCGGCCACCAGCCCGCTGACCACGAGCACCTACAAGATCAAGGTGCCGACCGGGCGGCTCGGGGTGTGGAAGTTCCGCACCATCACCGCCGGGACGACCTCTCCGACCCTGGTCGCCTCGGCGGCGGTCTCCGCGGCCCGCAAGGTGCGGATCCTCCGCTAGTCGGTGGCGGTCGCGGCCCTCACCAGCTCGACGACCTTCTCCTCCACCGCCGGGCTCCACCGGAGGAGGGCGTAGGACACCGGCCACAGGTCGCCGTCGTCGAGGTGCGCCTGGTCCTGGAAGCCGAGCGTGGAGTACCGGTAGTTGAACTTGCCCGAGTCCTGGAAGAAGACGACGACCTTGCCGTCCTCGTTCGCGTAGGCCGGCATCCCGTACCAGGTCTTCGGAGTCAGCCCGGGGGCCGTCGCCGTGATCGCCACGTGCACGCGCTCGGCGAGGGCACGGTCGTCCGGCGCCATCCGCGCGATGCTCTCGAGAGCCGCCTCCTCCCCGTCGGCCTTCTTGGCGCCCTTCTTGCCCTCGGCGCGCAGCTCGGCGGCGCGCTGCTTCATCGCTGCGCGTTCTTCCGCGCTGAACCCGTCGGACGCGGTCTCTGCACTCTTCGTCGACATGCTCGGGGTCCTCTCGTGATCCGGGGGCCGGCGTCGTGCCGGCCGCTCCGGAAAGGCTAGGCCCGTCGTCCGCCGTCGCGCTTCTCGATTCCTGCTCACCGGAGAGTGGCGAACAGGTGTTCGGTTATGGTCTAGACGGCATGCTCGGACTGTCGGTGCTGACTGGCAGGGTCGCAGGCATGACGGACATCCGCAGGGCACCCGGGAGCGACGTGGTCGCGGCGGTGCGCGCGGGTGTCCTGGGTGACGACCGCGAGCGCGCCCGACCTCGACGGCACCCGTACGGCGGACGCGCTGGCCCGTGCGCAGGAGGCCGTCGTCGCGGCGGAGCTGGCCCAGGTCGAGCTGGTCGCGCACTGGGCCGACCTGCACGCGAGTGCCGGGCGCGACGCGTCGACGGTGCTCGCCGGCCTGGAGCGCGACGTGCGGCTCGGCGCCGACGGCACCCCCCTGGTGCGGGAGTTCGCCGCCACCGAGCTCGGCGTGCTGATCGGCACGACCACGCACGCCGCCCGCTCGTTGATGCGCGACGTGCTCGACCTACGACACCGGCACCCGATGCTCTGGTCGGCCGTCCTCGACCGGCGGGCCCGGTTCTGGCAGGCCAGGCAGGTCGCGCGCGTCGCGCACGCCGCAGGGCTGGACCGCGAGGGCACCAGGCACGTCGACGCCCGCACGGCGCCGCACCTCGGGAGCGTGCCGTGGGGCCGGATGCTCTCCCTGGTGGAGGCCGCCGTCATCGAGGCCGACCCCGAGGAGGCCGAGCGCCGTCGCCTGGAGAAGGCCCACGAGCGCTACGTCCGCACCAGCCGGTCCGCCGAGCACGGGCTCCGGACCGTCTACGCGCAGGTCGACGCCGGGGACGCCGACGTCTTCGTCGCGACCTGCGACCGGATCGCCCGGTTGCTGCGCGCCCAGGGCGACGAGCAGTCCATGGACGTGCTGCGCGCCCGGGCCGTGGGCTGGCTCGGCACCCCGCTGCGCGCGGCCGCCCTGCTCGCGGGTGCGCGACCACCCGTCGCCCGCTGCGCCCGGCAGCCTGGTGATCGAGCCCGGCGTCGACCTGGACCGCTTCCTGCCGGGCTCGACGCTCTACGTGCACATGTCCCTGGAGCAGGTCCTCGGCCAGGTGCGCGGCGCGGCCCGCGTCGAGGGCCTCGGCCCGGTGACGGTGGAGAACGCGGTCGACCTGCTGCACCACCGGCGGGTGCGGCTCACGCCGGTGATCGACCTGCACGAGACCTGGTCCGTGGACGGCTACCAGACCCCGCCGCGGCTGCGCGAGCACGTCGACCTGCGCTCGCCGGTCGAGGTCTTCCCGCACGGCACGCTCGTCGCGCGCCGCGCCGACGGTGACCACGTCGTGCCCTACCGGGCCGGCCGGCCGCCCGGCCGGACCAGCACCGTCAACGTCGCCCCGCTGGCGCGCGGCCACCACCGGGTCAAGACGCACGGTCGCGGGTGGGTGCACCGGCAGCCGGTGCCGGGCGTGCACTACTGGCGCACGCCGCACGGTCACTGGGCCCGCGTCGACCACCGCGGCACGCACTCGCTGGGGCGCGACCTCGGGATCGTCGACCGGACGCTTCTCGACGAGGGAGCGTCCCGGTGCGAGCAGGCCTTCGCCGCGCTGGTGCTGGCCGCGTGACCGGCTCAGCCGCGCCGCATCGGGACGTGCGGGATGCCGTCCTCGACGAACTCCTCGCCGTCCTGGCGGTAGCCGAACGTCGCGTACCAACCGGCCAGCGGCGACTGCGCGTCCAGCACGGAGGGCCGGTCGCCGATCAGGTCCAGGGCGGCCCGCATCAGCTCCGACGACAGGCCCTGGCCGCGGCGGGCCCGCGTGACGAGCACCCGGCCGATCCGGGCGTGGTCGCCGTCGTCCAGCACCCGCAGGTAGCCGACCGGCCCGCTCTCGTCGGCGGCCCAGACGTGCCGGGTGCCGGGCTCGAGGTCCCGCCCGTCCAGCTCGGCGTAGGCGCACTCCTGCTCCACCACGAACACCGACTCGCGCAGCTGCCACAGCAGGTACGCCGTGCGCGCGTCGAGCTCGTCGAAGGACGGCCACCCGGACCTCGGTCGCGGCGCCGCCTCGATCAGCCGGTCGGGGACCAGGGGGCTGCGCAATCGTCACGCCGGCGAGCCTAGACCGCGACGGTCCGCCGCTCGCTGACCGAGTTCGCGGTGAACCGCACCCGCATGTCCTCCTGCCGCGAGGCCGGGCGGACCAGCTCGAAGCCGCCGGTCACCACCAGCGCCCACTCCGTCGAGCGGGGCGTCCTGGCCGAGCACCGGCACGCCGAGCCGCGGGTAGAGCAGCAGCGCCGCCTCGGCGCACGCCCGGTGCGACGGCGGGAAGTGGAACGCGCCGGCCTCGCCCTCGGCGGGGGAGCCCACGAACGTCACGCCCCACGACAGCGACCGGCCGCACAGCCCGCAGATCCGGCTGAGCGCGCACTGCAGCACCCGCTTCTTCAGCGGGTGCGCCGAGCGCTTCGTCGCCGCACGCGAACGGCACCGGGACGTCGTACGTCGCGTCCCGGGGCCGCTCGGCGAGGTCGTGGGGAGCGGGCAGCACCGTCATGCCGACCGGCGGGTCGACCAGCCGCCGGTCTCCAGGCGACGGGTCGGCCGCTCGGCGTCGGTCAGCCGGCGACCGCGCTCGATCGGGCTGGGCGGCGGGGTCGGCGTGTCGTCGGTGGTCATCCCGTTGGGCAGCGCGAGCTTGTGGATCGTGCGCAGCACCTGGGCGTACTGGTGGTGCAGCGGCCCGGTCGTGTACGGGATGCCGTAGCGGCGGCACAGGTCCTGCACCTTGACCGAGATCTCGGCGTACCGGTTGCTCGGCAGGTCGGGGAACAGGTGGTGCTCGATCTGGAACCCGAGGTTGCCGGACAGGACGTGCAGCAGCCGGCCGCCCTGGAAGTTCGCGGAGCCGAGCATCTGCCGGAGGTACCACTCGGCGCGGGTCTCGTCCTCGATCTCCTCCTCGGTGAAGTGCATCGCCCCGTCGGGGAAGTGCCCGCAGAAGATGATCAGGTAGGACCACACGTTGCGCATCAGGTTGGCGGTCGCGTTGGCCTTCATCGTGGTCAGCGCGTTCGGGCCGGACAGCAGCGGGTAGACGACGTAGTCCTTGGCGAACTGCCGGCGGACCTTCCGGCCGATCTGCTTGAGCTGCCGCTTCATCTCCTGCGGGTCCTTGCGCCGCTTGCGGATCGCCTCGAGGTCGAGGTCGTGCAGCGCGACGCCCCACTGGAACAGCAGCGCGAGCAGGGCGTTGTAGACCGGCTGGCCGAGGTTGACCGGGTGCCAGCGCTGCTCGCGCGCCATCCGCAGCACGCCGTACCCGATGTCGTTGTCGTGGCCGAGCACGTTGGTGAACTGGTGGTGCACGTAGTTGTGCGAGTGCTTCCACTGCTCGGCGGGCTGCGCGGTGTCCCACTCCCAGTTGCTGGAGTGGATCTCCGGGTCGTTCATCCAGTCCCACTGGCCGTGCATGACGTTGTGGCCGATCTCCATGTTCTCCAGGATCTTGGCGACCCCGAGCATGGCGGTGCCGGCGACGAAGGCCGGCTTGTACCTGCTCGCGAACAGCGTGACCCGGCCCGCGGCGGCGAGGCGGCGCTGCATGGTGATCATCCGGTTGATGTACGCCGCGTCGGCGGCGCCGCGCGACGCCTCGATCTCCGCGCGGATCTCGTCGAGCTCGCGGCCGAGCTCCTCGACCTGCTCGGCGGACAGGTGGGTGTACTCCTTGACGTCCGAGATCGCCATGTGGCTGTCTCCTCGTGTGCTAGATGTTCAGGGTGACGTCGCCGCACGCGGCGGTGACGCAGGTCTGGACGGACTCGTTCGGCTCGAAGTGCTCCTCGCCGTTGCGCAGGTCCTTGATCCGGCCGGAGGCGAGGGTGAGCGTGCAGGTGTGGCAGATGCCGATCCGGCAGCCGTAGGGCATCCCGACGCCGGCCTGCTCGCCGGCCTCGAGCAGCGTGGTCGCGCCGTCGACGACGACCTGCTTGCCGGAGTTGGCGAAGGTGACCGTGCCGCCCTCGGCGTCACCGCCGCCGAGCTCGAGGGAGAACCGCTCCAGGTGCAGCAGCTCCTCGACGCCGGCCTGCTCCCAGTGCGCCTCGGCGGCGTCCAGCATCGGCGCCGGGCCGCAGGCCCAGGTGCTCCGCTCGCGCCAGTCCGGGCAGACCGTGTCCAGCTCGTCGAGCGCGAACAGGCCCTCGGTGTCGGTGAACCGCTCGACCACCCGCAGGGTCGGGTGCTTCTCGTGCAGCCGGCGCAGCTCCTCGCGGAAGATCATCCGGTCCTCGGTGGGCGAGGAGTAGACCAGCAGCGCGTCCGGCATGGTGTCGCGGCGGTCGAGCGTGCGCAGCATCGACATCACCGGGGTGATGCCGCTGCCGCCGACCAGGAACAGCGTCCGGGCGGGCGGCGGGTCGGGCAGCGTGAACTCGCCGGCCGGGGCGGCCAGCCGCACGATGGTGCCCGGCGCGAGGCCGCGCACGAGGTGGTCGGACAGGAAGCCCTCGGGCATCGCCCGGACGGTGATCGTGATCGTGCCCCGGTCGCGGCGCGGGACCGAGCTCAGCGAGTAGGACCGCCAGTGGAACCGGCCGTCGATCTCCACGCCGATGCCGATGTACTGCCCGGCCTGGTGGTCGAACGACCAGCCCCAGCCGGGACGGATCGTCAGGGTCGCGGCGTCGTCGGTCTCCGGCACGACCTCCTCGACGCGGCCGCGCAGCTCGCGGGTCGACCAGAGCGGGTTGATCATCGACAGGTAGTCGTCGGGGTGCAGCGGCGTGGTCAGCCGGCTCGCGACGTCACGGACGCGCTGCCAGTCGAGCCGTGACATCCGGGCTCCCCTCTCGGTGGTGGTCGATGGTGAAGAAACTGTAACTCAGAGTTACACCATCGGGAACCCCGTGCGGCTGGACGTCCCGCTGGAGCTGGTCTGCTTCGACGCCGCCCGCAGCTCGCTCGAGGCGATGACCGACGGCCGGGCCGACCTCTGCTTCCTCGCCGTCGACCCCGCCCGGGCCGACGCGGTCGCGTTCACCGCGCCGTACGTCGTGATCGAGGGCGTGTACGTCGTCCCGGCCGGCGCGGACCTCACCACCCCGGACGACGTCGACCGTCCCGGCGTGCGCGTCGGGGTCAAGCAGGGCTCGGCGTACGACCTGTTCCTGACCCGGACGCTGCGGCACGCGACCGTGGTCCGCGGGGCCGAGGGCGTCGACGTGTTCCGCGAGCAGGGCCTGGAGGCCTGGCCCGACGCGACCGTCGCCCCGCCGGCGTAGCCGTCAGGACCGCACGAACCGCTGCACCCAGGCCGGTGCGACCAGGAACGCCTCGGCGCGCAGGGCCGCGACGCTGACCCGCGGCAGGTCGGCCGACGAGCGGAAGCACACGAACCGCGGCACCCACTCGGGCTGGTACTTCGCGTTCGCCCGGTAGAGCGACTCGATCTGCCAGAACCGCGACGCCCACAGCAGCACGGCCCGCCACACCCGCAGCACCGGCCCGGCGCCGAGCCGCTCGCCGCGCGCGAACACGCTGCGGAACACCGCGAAGTTCAGCGACACGCGACGTACGCCGAGGGTGGCCGTCTCGGCCATCAGGCCGGCGACCATCTGCTCGACGATGCCGTTCTCGGCAGTCCCGGTCGCGGCGCATCAGGTCCAGGGAGAGCCCGTCGGCGCCCCACGGCACGAAGTGCAGCAGCCCGCGCAGCGCCCCCGCCCCGTCGCGGCACAGCGCCACCACCGACTGGCCGTCGGCGCGCTCGCCGAACCGGCCGAGCGCCATCGAGAACCCGCGCTCCACCTCGCCGTCGCGCCACCGGTCGGCGTGGGTCCGGACGCTCTCCAGGGTCGCGTCGTCGAGGTCGGCCACCCGGTGGCAGGTCACGCCGCAGCCCGGCCCGCTCGCAGCGCGAGACCGCCTGCCGGACCCCGCGCATGCGAGCGGCCCTCGAGCGAGAAGTCCTCGACGTGCAGGATCGCCTCGTCGCCGAGCTCGAGGGCGTCCATCCCGGCCCGGTGGAACGCCTCGGCGCCGCGCTCGCTGGCGGCCAGCACCGCCGGCACCCAGCCGAACGAGCGGGCCTCGTCCAGCCACGCGGCGATCGGCGCCGGGCCAGGCCTCGGGGTCGCCGAGCGGGTCACCCGCCGCCAGCGAGACGGTGCCCACCACGCGGTAGGTGATCGCGGCCTTGCCGGACGGCGAGAAGATCACCGACCGGTCGTCGCGCAGCGCGAAGTAGGACAGCGAGTCGATGGCGCCCCACCGCTCGAGCAGGGCGCGCAGCCGCCGGTCCTCCTCGGGGTCGAGGCCGTGCGGACCGCCGGCGGGGGCGAGGGCGACCAGGAACGCCACCAGCAGCACCGCCGCACCGAGCACGACCAGCGCGATCGGCGGCCCGGTCGCCGTCGCGCTGGTCGACGAACGTGACCGGGCCGGTGATCCCGAACAGGCCGAGGAACGCGTGCGCGAAGCGGGCCGGGGTGCTGGTCCCCGGGGCCTGGCCGTCCGCGTCGATGGCCAGCCACAGCCAGCCCGAGCACGGTCGCGACCAGCGGTCCGACCACCAGCACCGCCACGGTCCTGCTCAGCGAGCGCGGGTCGGGCTTGGCGGTGAAGTTGCGGCGGGCGGCGAGCAGCAGCACGACCAGCGCGAGCGAGAGCGCGGCCTCCTCGACGTCGAGGCCCTTGAGCAGGTGCAGCAGCGCGGCGACGGCGGCGAGCACGGTGGCCAGCAGCCAGGCCCGGGCCTTGCCGCGGCGCAGGGCCCGGGACAGCACGACCAGCACCAGGCCGACCGCGGCCGCGCCGGTCGTGGCCGCGGCCGGGAACGCGTCCGGCACCAGCTCGTAGATGATCCGGGTGCGGTCCCGGAAGCCGGGGAGCACCGCGCTGACCACGGTCACCGCGCCGACCAGGCCGACGATCCGGGCCACCCAGAACGGGGTCCGCAGGGTCGCCCAGAGCCGGCGCCACATCAGAGGAACGCCCGCACCTGGCGCCACGCGCGCCGCGCCTCGGGGATCGGCAGCAGCGGGTAGACGTGCAGCAGGCCCGGCTCCTCGACGTACGTCACCGGGCTGCCGGCCTGCTGCGGCGCCCTGCACCAGCGCGCGCGACCTGCGGCACCAGCAGGTCCCGGGTGCCGCACAGCAGCAGCGTCGGGGGCAGCCCCGACGAGGTCGCCGGTCAGCGGGCTGGCCTCGCGGCGCCGGCGGGTCGCCGCGCGCCCCACCAGGTCGCCGTACAGCCGCAGCTTGCTCAGCGTCAGCCACGGGTCGTCCGCCGCGGCCTCCTCGGTGCCCGGGGTCTCGCCGGTCAGGTCGACCCACGGCGCGAACGCGACCAGGTGGGTCGGCTGCGGCCCGGAGCGGCGCGCGACCAGCTGGGCGAGGCCGACCGCGAGCCCGCCGCCGGCGGAGTCGCCCATCACCACGACGCCCTGCGGCGACTCGACGGCGAGCTGCTCGAACAGGTCGACCAGCCGGGGGAGCGCGTCGCGCCAGGTGTGCGTCGGCGTCAGCGGGTAGGCCGGCAGCACGACCCGCACCCCGAGGCCGCGGGCCAGCCGGGCGGCGTACCGCCAGTGGAAGCGGTCCAGCCCGCTGACGAACCCGCCGCCGTGCAGGTAGAGCACGGTGCGGACCGGCGTCGGTGCCGCGCGGTGCGAGCTCGAAGACCGGCAGCCCGGACCGCTCGGTCCGGCGCACGTCGAACGCCCGGGCCACGCGCCGCGGCGGGGACGGGTCGGCCTGCGCCTGGCGGGCGAGCACGTCGCGGCGGACCTGCTCGGGGTCGTGCACCTCGCTGCGCGCGGCGGATCACCGGGATCACGCGGGTCAGGAGCTGGTGCTGGGGACTGGGCACGCGCCGGAGGCTACCGAGGCCCGCGCGTGTAGTGTCGGTCGGCGAACGACAGGGGAGCGCCACCGGGCGCTGAGAGTGCGGGATCGCCCGCAGACCCTCGAACCTGATTCGGTTAGCACCGGCGAAGGAAGTCGAGTCTCGACCGCGCATGCGCGGTTCCCTCCCAGAACGAACGGGAGACGACACACATGCACGCTCTGCGCGCACTGACCACGGCGGCGGCTGGCGCTCGCGCTCGGCCTGCCGCGACCGCCTGCTCCGTCGGCGGGGGTACGACGGACGAGTCGGCCGGCCCGGCCCGGGCAAGACGGTCGTCGTCGCCACCCACGACTCCTGGGCGATGTCCGAAGAACGTGCTCGAGGAGTTCACCGCGCAAGACCGGCTACACGCGTCAAGGTCGAGCCGAACGGCGACGCCGGCCAGCTCACCAACAAGCTGGTGCTCACCAAGGGCTCCCCGATCGCCGACATGACCTACGGCATCGACAACACCTTCGCCTCCCGGGCCGTCGACGAGGGCGTCCTGGCCGACTACACCCCGAAGCACCTGCCCGCCTCCGTCGCGACTACGCGCTCGACGACCCGCAGGAGGCCGCCGCAGCTGACCCCGGTCGACTACGGCGACGTCTGCGTCAACGTCGACGACACGTGGTTCGCCAAGCACGACCTCACCCCGCCGCGCGTCCCTCGACGACCTCGACCAGGCCGGCGTACCGGGACCTGTTCGTGACCCCGGGCGCGTCGAGCTCCTCGCCGGGGCTGGCGTTCCTGCTCGCCACCGTCGCGAAGTACGGCGACGCGCTGGCCGTCGTACTGGAAGAAGCTGATGGCCAACGGCACCAAGATCACCTCGGGCTGGTCGGACGCCTACGAGGTCGACTTCACCGCGGGCGGCGGCGGCGGCGACCGGCCGATCGTGCTGTCCTACGCCTCCTCGCCGCCGTTCACGATCCCGAAGGGCGGCGCTCGAAGCCGACCACCAGCGCGCTGCTGGACACCTGCTTCCGGCAGGTGGAGTACGCCGGCGTGCTCAGCGGCGCGCGCAACCCGAAGGGCGCCGAGGCGTTCATCGACTTCATGGAGCAGAAGTCCTTCCAGGAGGCGCTGCCCGACGAACATGTACGTCTTCCCCGTCGACCGCGCAGGCGACGCTGCCCGCCGACTGGGCGAGGTACGCCAAGGTCGCCCCGAAGCCGTACACCGTCGCTCCCGCGGAGGTCGCGAAGAACCGCGACGCCTGGCTGCGGGAGTGGAGCGACGTCACCACCCGATGAGAGCCGACGATGAGCAGGCGGGCAGGGGCAGGGGTCGTCGCGCTGGCGGCCCTGCCGCTGGCGTTCCTCGCGGTGTTCTTCGTGCTCCCGGTCGCCGGCATCGTCGGTCGCGGCTTCGCGCCGGACGGGCACCTCGACGTCGGCGGGGTCCTCGAGGTGCTCGGCCGGCCGCGGGTGCACCGGGTGCTCTGGTTCACGGTCTGGTCGGCCGCGCTGGCGACCGTCGTCACGGTGCTGCTCGGGCGTGCCGGTCGCGTTCGTGCTCTACCGGCTGCGGTTCGCCGGCCGCGGCCTGCTGCGGGCGTTCGTGCTGATGCCGTTCGTGATGCCGACCGTGGTGGTCGGGGTCGCGTTCCGGACCCTGCTCGCGTCCTCGGGCCCGCTCGGGGGCCTCGCGGCTCGACGGCACCCCGGTCGGCGATCATCGCCGCGATGGTGTTCTTCAACCTGGCCGTCGTGGTCCGCACCGTCGGCTCGCTCTGGGCCGGGCTCGACCGGCGCCGCGAGGAGGCCGCGGCCGCCCTGGGCGCCTCGCCCCTGCAGGTGCTGCGCACGGTCACCCTGCCCGCCCTGCTGCCCGGCATCGTCTCGGCGGCCAGCGTGGTGTTCCTGTTCTGCGCGACGGCGTTCGGCGTCGTGCTCACGCTGGGCGGGCTGCGCTACGCGACCGTCGAGACCGAGATCTACCTGCTCACCACCCAGCTCCTCGACCTGCAGGGCGCGGCCGCGCTGTCGGTGCTCCAGCTCGTCGTGGTCAGCGTGCTGCTGTACGGCGCCCAGCGGACCCGGGCCGCGCCGCGAGCACGCCCTGGACCGCACCGCCGAACGCGACGCCACCCGCCGGCCCCGCCGCCGGGACCTGCCGGTGCTCGCGGTCACCGACGCTCGTCCTGGCCTTCGTCGCGGCCCCGCTGCTCACCCTGCTGCTCCGCTCGCTGCGGGTCGGCGACACCTGGGGGCTGGCGCACTACCGCGACCTCGTCACGGGCACCGGTCGAGGGCAGCGCGCTGCTGGTGCCGGTGTCCACCGCGCTGGCGAACTCCTGGCGGGTCGCGGTCGACGCCACCCTGCTCGCGATGCTGCTCGGGGTGCTGGTCTCGCTGGCCGTCTCGCGCCGCCCCCGGGCCCGCTCCGGGCGCCGGGCGGTGGCGCTGCTCGACTCGGTCTTCATGCTGCCGCTCGGGGTCTCGGCGGTGACCCTGGGCTTCGGGTTCCTGGTCACCCTCGACCGGCCGCCCCTGGACCTGCGCAGCTCGGCGGTGCTGGTGCCGATCGCCCAGGCGATGGTCGCGCTGCCGCTGGTGGTCCGGACGCTGGTCCCGGTGCTGCGGCTCGCTCGAGCCCCGGCAGCGCCAGGCCGCCGCGTCGCTGGGGGCCTCGCCGTTGCGGGTGGCGCTCTCCGTCGACCTGCCGGTGCTCTGGCGGCCGCTGCTCGCCGCGACCGGGTTCGCGTTCGCGGTGTCGCTCGGCGAGTTCGGGGCCACCAGCTTCCTGGCCCGCCCGGAGAACCCCGACGCTGCCGGTGGTGATCTACCAGCTCGTCTCGCGTCCGGGGGACCAGAACTTCGGCATGGCGCTGGCCGCGTCGGTGGTGCTCGGGCTGGTCACCGTCGCGGTGATGGCGGCCGTCGAGCGGCTCCGGCTCGGGTCCGTGGGAGCGTTCTGACGTGCTCACCGTCCGCGACCTCACCGTGCGCTTCGACGCCGGCCCGCCCGCGGTCGACGACGTCAGCCTCGACCTGCCCGCCGGCGAGGTGCTGGCGGTGCTCGGGCCGTCCGGCTGCGGGAAGTCCACGCTGCTGCGGGCGGTCGCCGGCCTGGAGGCGCTCGACGCCGGCAGCGTCTCCTACGCCGGGCAGGACCTGGCCGCCGTACCCACGCACCGGCGGGGCTTCGCGCTGATGTTCCAGGACGGCCAGCTGTTCCCGCACCAGACCGTCGCCGGCAACGTCGGCTACCCGCTGCGCCTGCGCCGCACCCCGAAGGACCAGGCCGGCCGGCGGGTGGCGGAGCTGCTCGACCTGGTCGGCCTGCCCGGGCTCGGCGACCGCAGCATCACCCACCTGTCCGGCGGCGAGCGGCAGCGGGTCGCCCTGGCCCGCGCGCTCGCGGTCGAGCCGCGCCTGCTGCTCCTCGACGAGCCGCTCTCCGCGCTCGACCGGGGGCTGCGCGAGCGGCTCGCCCACGACCTGCGCGACATCCTCGTCGCCGCCGGTACGACGGCCCTGCTGGTGACGCACGACCAGGAGGAGGCGTTCGCGGTGGCCGACCGGATGGCGCTGATGCGGGCCGGCCGGCTGGTCCAGGCCGGCACCGTCGAGGAGGTCTGGCGCCGGCCGGTGGACGCCGAGGCGGCCCGGTTCCTGGGCTACGCCACCGTCCTCGAGGGCGACGCGGCCCGCACGGTGACCGGGTCCGGCGCCCCGGTCGCGCTGCGCAGGTCGGCGCTGCGGCAGGCGCCGGACGGTCCGCTGCTCGGCCGGGTCACCGCGGCGCGGATGACCCCGGAGCTGGTCCGGCTGACGGTGCACGTCGAGGGGGCCGGGGACCTGCCGGCGGTCGCGGACCTCCCGCACGCGGGCGGCCCGGGGCCCGGCGTCGGCCAGGACGTGCGGCTGGTGGTCGATCTCACGCGAACCGCGCCGCTCGGCCGATCTGACCCGGCGGCCGTCAGCACCTAGGATATGTCGTTGTGAAACGGCGAGCGTACGGCCTCCTGGTGGGAGTGGCACTCATGATGGGTGCTGTCGCCGTCGTCGCGAGCCTGACGCTGGGTGAGGGCCTCAAGGACCCGGACGGATCGCTGGGCCCGTCGTGGTTCCGGCTGCCGATGATGGTCCTCGGCGCCTTCGTCGTCGACGTGGTGCCCCGGTCGCTGTGGCGCTCCCGGCGCAGGATGTCGGTCGTTCGGCACCCACGCGAGAAGCATCATCGACGAGCACTGGACCCGGCAGCGCATCGGCCTGGTCGTCGTCGGGCTGGTCAGCTTCTACGTCACCTACGTGAGCTACCGGAACCTCAAGAACTTCCTGCCGCTGGTCAACGACTCCAAGACCCACGACCTGCTGCTGCACAGCTTCGACAAGGCGATCATGTTCGGCCAGGAGCCGGCGATCGTGCTGCACCAGCTGCTCGGCGAGAACTTCGCCGCGCACGTGCTGGCGACGGTCTACCTGCTGTTCCTGCCGATCTCGCCGGCGTCCCTGATCGTCTTCCTCGTCTGGTCGCGCAACATCAGCTACGGCTACTGGTACGCCACCTCGCAGTGCCTCGCGTGGGCGCTGGGCACGGTCAGCTACTACGTGCTGCCCACCCTCGGGCCCAACTTCGCGTTCCCCTTCCTCTACACCGACCTCGACGTGACCGGGGTGAAGTCGCTCCAGGACTCGCTGTGGTGGGGGCGCCAGGACGTGCTCAACGCGCCGCTGACCACCGACTCGATCCAGAGCGTGGCGGGCTTCGCGTCCCTGCACGTCGGGATCATCCTGACCCTGGCCCTGGTCACCCACTACACGGTCCGGCACGCGCTGATCCGCTGGAGGATGTGGACGTTCTTCGGGCTGACCGTGGTCTCGACGCTCTACTTCGGCTGGCACTACATCGCCGACGACATCGCCGGCGCGGTCATCGCGATCGTCTCGGTCTGGCTGGGCGGTCTGGCGACCGGGCAGAAGTTCGAGCGGCACGGCCGCGGCTCGCACCCGACCACCTCCACCTCCAGCGTCCCGGTGCTGGACGAGGACGAGGACGACGACCGGGACGCACCGCCGGCACGGCCCCGGACCCGGCCGGGCCGGTCACCAGCACCTCGCGGCGCCTACCGCCGAGTAGTCCGTCCGGGTCATCCCGGATTAGTCCTTGTCGCACCTGGGTTGTGACCCCCTGGTGTCGTAGTCTTGTGCTGCACGGAGCGGAGGTCCGGGGGGACCACACCATCTCCTGCACGTCGGTTCCTGTCCCGACCTCCCAAGGGGGCAGGATCCGAGAAAGGCCCCGTCCCCGCCTCCCAAGGGGACGGGGCCTTTTTTCATGCCCGGTCCCGGGCCTCTCCCAGCCGTCGTCCGGCCCCTCGGTCCGACGCGGCTGCTGAGGCGTGCCCGGGGCGGTTCCTGTGAATTACATCCTTGTAGTTTGTCAAGGCGACACGCCGTGGGGCCAGAGTTTTTCTTGGGGAAACTGTTCCCTTTGTGACTGATGAGCACTAGCGTTCCTTCGGCAGTCCCCGCTCGGGTGGACGCATCCGGTGCCCCGGACCTGGGAGAACGGGACCCCGGGTCGACGGCACCGCCGACACAGCCCCGCGAACCGAAGGGAAGCGGCTCGAGGGGCGGACGAAAGGTTCGACCTGTGCGACGACTGCGCCTGGCCACCCCCGCTGGCCACCGTGACCCTGGCCCTCGCCCTCACGGTGGGCCTCGGGGTGGCCGCGGTCCCGATCGCCTCCGGTGACCCGGGCGGCGGCGCGGGAGCGGAACGGCGCGGGCGGGCCTACCCGAGCCAGGACCAGGTCGACCGGGCCAAGGCCCGTGCCGAGCGCACCGCGCACGACGTCGGCGCCATCAAGGGCCGGCTGCTGCTGGCCAACCAGCGGCTCGACGAGGCGAACCTGCGCGCCGAGCAGGCGTCCGAGGCCTACAACGGCGCGATGTGGCACCTCGAGCAGGCCCGGGACGCCTACCGGCAGGCCCGGGCGGACGCCGCCCACGCCCGTCGTACGGTCGCCGCCCAGCGGGACCGGATCGGCGGCCTGGTCGCGCAGTCCTACCAGAACGGCGGCGACCTCACCGCGCTGAACGCGATGATGAGCGCCGACGGCCCCGAGGGGGTCCTCGACCAGTACGCCGCCTTCCAGGGCGCCTCCACGGCGCTGCAGGCCGACTACCAGCGGTTCGCCGCCACCGAGTCGCTCGCGCAGGTCTTCGAGAGCAAGGCCCGGCACGCCAAGGCCGAGCAGGTCGCCCTGGCCGCGAAGGCCGAGCAGGCCAAGGCGGCCGCGACCGCGAGCGCGGACGCCGCCCAGTCCGAGGCGGCCCGACATCGCGGCCGAGAAGGACCGGCTGATCCGGGCGCTCGCCCAGGCGCAGCACATCTCGGTGGACCTGGCCCGCGAGCGCCAGTCGGCCCTGGAGGAGATCGCCCGCAAGCGGGCCGAGGCGCGGGCCCGTGCCGAGGCCGCGGCCGCGGCGAAGGCGGCCGCAGCGGAGGCCGCGCCGGCAGCAGGCCGCCGACGAGGCGGCCGCGAAGAAGAAGGCCGCCGAGGAGGCCGCCGCGGCCCAGCAGGCGGCGGACGAGGCGGCGGCGAAGAAGAAGGCCGCCCAGCAGGCCCAGGACCAGGACCAGACCCAGACGCCGACCCCGAAGCCGGACCCCACGCCCGACCCGCCGACGCCGCCCGACGCCGCCGACGCCGCCGACGCCGCCGACGCCGCCGACGCCCCCGGCACCCCCACGCCGCCGGCCCCGCCGGCGCCGAGCGGCGGCATCGACGGCGTGCTCGCCTACGCCAAGGCGCAGCTCGGCGAGCCCTACCGGTGGGGCGCCACCGGCCCCGACTCGTGGGACTGCTCCGGCCTGACCATGCGGGCCTGGGCCGCCGCCGGGCCGGTCGCTGCCGCACTACTCCGTCGCCCAGTACGACGCCGGCACCCCGATCCCGGTCGGCCGACGCCCGGGCGGGCGACCTGCTGTTCTGGAGCTCGAACGGCCGGCCCAGCGGCATCCACCACGTCGCGCTCGCCCTCGGCGGCGGGAGCTTCCTCGAGGCCCCGCACACCGGCGCGAACGTCCGCTACAACTCGATCTACGCGTGGTACCCGGACTTCGCGGTGCGCCTGTAACCCGCGTGTGACAGGTGCATGGATTGAGTCCCGCCGGGGTGGAAACATGAGGGCATGGCCGACCACGACGTCCTCGATGTCCCTGCGCTGACCGCGACCCTCGACGGGAACTACGCCGAGGTGCGGGCCCTCGTGCGGAGCAACCTCGCCGAGCACGCCGGCATCCTCGACGACCAGCTGACGATGCCCCGCGACGAGTTCCGCGAGCGGGTGCTCGAGGTCGTGCAGGCTGATGGCCGCCACCGGGCAGACCGGGTTCGGCTTCCCCGCGGAGTACGGCGGCGGCGACGACGTCGGCGCCTCCGTGGCGGCCTTCGAGACGCTCGCGTTCGGTGACCTGTCCGTGGTGGTCAAGGTCGGCGTGCAGTTCGGCCTGTTCGGCGGCGCGATCCTGCAGCTCGGCACGAAGCCGCACCACGACGCCTACCTCGACGACCTGATCCACGGCCGGCTGCTCGGCTGCTTCGCGATGACCGAGTCCGGCCACGGCTCCAACGTGCAGGCCCTCGGCACGACCGCGACGTACGACGCCGGGAGCCGGCGAGTTCGTCATCGACACCCCGGACGACCGGGCCCGCAAGGACTACATCGGCAACGCCGCCCGGCACGCCAGCCACGCGGTGGTGTTCGCCCAGCTCGTCGTGGGCGAGGAGTCGCACGGCGTGCACGCCTTCGTCGTCCGGATCCGCGACGAGCGCGGGCGAGGCGATGCCCGGCGTGCGCATCGAGGACTGCGGTCCGAAGATCGGCCTCAACGGCGTGGACAACGGCCGCCTCTGGTTCGACTCGGTGCGGGTCGCCCGCACCGACCTGCTGGACCGCTACGCGGTGGTCACCGAGGACGGCCGCTACTTCTCCGACATCGAGAACGCCAACCGGCGCTTCTTCACCATGCTCGGCACCCTGGTGCAGGGCCGGGTGTGCGTCGGCGGCGCGGCGGTCAACGCCTCCAAGGTGGCGCTGGCGATCGCCGTGGAGTACGCCCACCGGCGCCGGCAGTTCGGCAACCCGGGCTCGGGCACCGAGGAGGTGCTCCTCGACTACGGCATGCACCAGCGCCGGCTGTTCCCGCTGCTGGCCCGCACCTACGCGCTGCACTTCGCCCAGGAGCGGGTGGCCGCCGACCTGCACGCCGCGTTCTCCGACATCGAGGAGGAGGGCGCCGCCGAGCTGGCCCGCCGGGCGCTGGAGTCACGGGCGGCCGGCACCAAGGCGCTGGGCACGTGGCACGCGTCGCGGACCATCCAGGAGTGCCGCGAGGCGTGCGGCGGCGCCGGCTACCTGTCGGTGAACCGGTTCGACGCGCTGCGCGCCGACACCGACGTGTTCACCACGTTCGAGGGCGACAACACGATCCTGATGCAGCTGGTCGCCAAGGGCCTGCTCACCGACTACAAGGACTCCTTCGAGGACCTCGACCAGATCGGGCTGGTGCGGTTCGTGGCCTCCACGGCGGTGGAGACGGTGCTGGAGCGCACCAACGCCCGCTCGATCCTGGAGCGGCTGCGCGACGTCGTGCCGGTGGGCGGCCGGGGCGCCGAGGAGGACCCGGACCTGCTCGACGGCCGCTACCAGCTCGAGCTGCTGACCTGGCGCGAGGAGCACCTGCTGGCCTCGCTGGCCCGTCGGCTCAAGAGCGGCATCGACGCGGGCACCGACCCGGCCGAGGTGTTCAGCCGCTGCCAGGACCACGTCATCGGCGCCGCCCACGCGCACGTCGAGCGGATCGTGCTCGAGGCGTTCCTCGACAAGCTCGCGACCCTCGACGCGGGCCCGAACCAGGACGCGCTCACGCTGCTGTGCGACCTCTACGCGCTCAGCTGCGTGGAGTCCGACCGCGGGTGGTTCCTCGAGCACGGCCGGCTCTCCAACGCACGCGCCAAGGCCGTCACGGCCCAGGTCAACGAGCTGGGCCGCCGGCTGCGCCCGCTCGCCCAGCAGCTCGTCGACGCCTTCGGGGTCCCGCGCGAGATGCTCCGCGCCGAGCTGCTGGAGTTCTCCGGCAGCTGAGGTCGGTCCGGGGTCAGTGCGGGTTCGGAGCGCCCTGGGCGCGCGTGGTGGGCATCGCGTGGCCCAGCTCCTTGACCCGCTGGAAGGACGCCACGACCTCGGCCTCGGCCTCGGTGCGACCCACCCAGTTGGCGCCCTCGACGGACTTGCCGGGCTCGAGGTCCTTGTAGACCTCGAAGAAGTGCTGGATCTCCAGGCGGTCGAACTTGGAGACGTGGCTGATGTCGCGCAGGTGCTCCAGGCGCGGGTCCGTCGCGGGGACGCAGAGGACCTTGTCGTCGCCGCCGGCCTCGTCGGTCATCCGGAACATCCCGATCGCGCGGCACTTGATCAGGCAGCCCGGGAAGGTCGGCTCCTGCAGCAGCACGAGCGCGTCGAGGGGGTCGCCGTCCAGGCCGAGGGTGTCCTCGATGTAGCCGTAGTCAGCGGGGTACTGCGTGGAGGTGAACAGCGTCCGGTCGAGGCGGATCCGGCCCGACTCGTGGTCGACCTCGTACTTGTTGCGCTGGCCCTTGGGGATCTCTACCAGGACGTCGAACTCCACTGCACTTCCTCCATGACTGCCGCGGTCTGCTTCGGTTAGTCTCCCGCACGAAGGTCGGGAACGTGGAGTCGGGAGGGTGTCAGAGGTGTCGGAAGGTGACGCAGCGACACGCCCGCGACCCGCTTCCGGTGGTTCCGGCGGGGCACCGCGGGCCTGGTCGTCCTGGTCCTGGTCGCGGCCGGGCTGACCTTCCGCTTCGACCTCGGCACCCGCTGGTTCGGCTTCGACTACCCCTCCCCGGTGACCGAGCCGGCGCAGGTCCTCCCGCCTCCCGGCCTCGAGCTGCCCGCCGCCCGGCCGGCCGCCGCGGTGGCGCCGCCCTCCGCGGCCGTGGCCGCCGACCCCGCCGCCGTACGACGGGCGGTGGCCGCGCTGGTCGGCGGACCGCCGGCTCGGCCGGCACGTCGCGGTCGACGTCGCCCAGCTGTCCGACGGCACGGTGGTCTACCGGCACGGCGCCCGGCGGGTCACCCCGGCCTCGACGCTGAAGATGCTCACCGCCACCGCGGCGCTCGAGGCCCTCGGCCCGGACCACCGGTTCACCACCCGCGTGGTCGCGACGCCGTCGTCGCCGCGGATCGTGCTCGTCGGCGGCGGCGACCCGCTGCTCGGCCGGACCGCCGCCGACCCGGACGGCACCTACCCGGCCCGCGCCGACCTGGACACCCTGGCCCGCGCCACCGCCCGGGCGCTGCGGCGATCGGCCGGACCCGGGTGCGGCTCGGCTACGACACCTCGCTGTTCACCGGTCCGGCGGTGAACCCGCGCTGGGAGCCGTCCTACGTCCCCGACGACGTGGTCAGCCCGATCTCGCCGCTGTGGGTCGACGAGGGCCGGGAGCGCACGGGGCTCGCCGACCGCAGCGCCGACCCGGCCGCCGCGGCGGCCCAGGTGTTCGCCGACGCGCTGCGCCGGCGCGGGATCACCGTGGTCGGGAAGCCGTCCGCGGGGCCGGCCGACCGCCGGACGCGCAGGACATCGCCTCGGTGCAGGGCGCCCCGCTCGCGCAGGTCGTCCAGCACGTCGCTCGAGGTCAGCGACAACGAGGGCGCCGAGGTGCTGGCCCGCCAGGTGGCGCTCGCCGAGGGCCAGCCGGCGTCGTTCGCGGGCGGTGCCCGCGCCGTCCGGGCGGTGCTCACCCGGCTCGGCGTCGACCTGACCGGGCGACCGGATCTACGACGGCAGCGGCCTGTCCCGCCAGGACCTGCTCACGCCCGGCGACGCTGCTGTCGGTGATCGCGGCGGCCTCCGACGCCCGAGCACCCGCGGCTGCGCAGCGTCGTGGCCGACCTGCCGGTGGCCGGGTTCACCGGCTCGCTGGCCTACCGCTTCCAGACCGGCGACCGCGGCCGGCCTCGGCACGGTCCGCGCCAAGACCGGCACGCTGACCGGCGGTGCACGGCCTGACCGGCACCGTGACCTCGAAGGACGGCGCGGTGATGAGCTTCGTGGCCATCGCCGACCGGGTGCGGCTGCCGAACACCCTGCCCGCACGCTCGCTGCTCGACGAGATCTCCGCCGCGCTGGCCGGCTGCACCTGCGCAGCCACCCCGTAGGGTCGGACGCATGTCAGGACGCACCATGATCGACTGGGACCTCGCGGTCTCCGCCGCCTCCCGGATCGCCGGGCCCGGGCCGGTGATCACCCGGCCCGACGCCGACGCCGTCGTCGCGGAGCTCAAGGCCGGACGCCGACCGGTCGACCGGCCTGGTGCGCGACTTCACCGGCCTGGTCGCCACCGAGCGCACCGCGCCGGTGCTGGTCGTCGACCGGACCGGCTGGATCCAGGCCAACGCCGACGGCTTCGCCGACGTGATCGGCCCGCTCGTCGAGAAGCTCCAGGCCCGGCGCGGCGCGACCCCCACGCGGTGACCGAGGCGGTCGGCTCCAAGGTCACCGGGCTCGAGGTCGGCGGCCTGCTCGGCTTCATGTCCTCGAAGGTGCTCGGCCAGTTCGACCCGTTCTACTCCGGCCCCGGCCTGCCCGGCGACCCCGGCCCGTCGGCCGGCCGGCTGCTGCTGGTCGCCCCGAACATCGTGCACGTCGAGAACGAGCTCGGCGTCGACCCGCACGGACTTCCGGCTGTGGGTCTGCCTGCACGAGGAGACCCACCGGGTGCAGTTCACCGCCGTGCCCTGGATGCGGGACCACATCCACGGCGAGATCGAGAACCTCGTCGGCGCCGTCGACCTCGACCCGTCCAGGGTCGCCGCGATGGTCGGCGACGGGGTCAAGCGGATCGGCGACCTGGTCCGCGGCGACGGACGAGGTCAGCCTGCTCGACCTGTTCTCCACGCCCGAGCAGCGCGTGGTCATGGACCGGCTGACCGGGGTGATGTCGCTGCTCGAGGGCCACGCCGACGTGGTGATGGACGGCGTCGGGCCCTCGGTGATCCCGACCGTCGAGCGACATCCGCGCGAAGTTCAACCAGCGCCGCAAGGGCGCCGGGCTACCTCGACCGGCGTGCTGCGCCGGCTCCTCGGCCTCGACGCCAAGATGGCGCAGTACCGCGACGGCGCCGCCTTCGTCCGCGCGCGTCGTCGACCAGGTCGGCATGGACGGCTTCAACGCGGTCTGGGCCGAGCCGGCGAACCTGCCCTCCAAGGCCGAGATCGGCGACCCGGAGGCCTGGGTACGCCGCGTGCACGGCTGAGCCGCTGACGCCTCGACCCCGCCGTCGCCGCGGTCCGGCTCGCCGTACGACGCTGCCTGGCCGACGTCGAGGACGGCGTGCGTGCTGGTGGCCTGCTCCGGCGGCGCCGACTCGCTGGCGCTGCTGGCGGCCACCGTCTTCGAGGCGCGGCGCACCGCCTGGCAGGTCGTCGGGGTCACCGTCGACCACGGCCTGCAGGACGGCTCCGGCGGAGCACGCCGCGCCGGGTGGTCGCGCAGATGGCGGCCCTCGGCGTCGACGAGACCGTCTCGGTCCGGGTCGAGGTGCAGCGCGGCCGGCCAGGGCCCCGAGGCGGCCGCCCGCGAGGCGAGGTACGCCGTGCTGGCCGAGGTCGCGCAGCGGACCGGGTCGGAGGTCGTGCTGCTCGGGCACACCCTCGACGACCAGGCCGAGACGGTGCTGCTCGGGCTGGCCCGCGGCTCGGGGGGCCGGTCGCTGGCCGGGCATGCGCCGCGGCTTCGACGCCTACCGCCGCCCGCTGCTCGACGTGACCCGCGCCCAGACCGAGGCGGCCTGCCGGCGACGAGGGCATCGGGTTCTGGACGGACCCGCACAACGAGCGACCCGCGGTTCACCCGGTCCCGGGTGCGGCACGGGTGCTGCCGGTGCTCGAGGCGCGAGCTCGGCCCCGGGGTCGCCGCCGCCCTGGCCCGCACCGCCGACCAGCTCCGCGAGGACGCCGCCGCCCTCGACGAGCTCGCCGGCGACGCGTGGCTCGGACGAGGTGGACCGGGAGGGCGCGCTGGACTGCCGCCCGGCTGGGCGCGCAGCCCGCGGGCGGTGCTGCTCCGGGTGCTCCGCCGGGCCGCGCTCGCGGCGGGCTGTCCCGCCGCCGAGCTGTTCCGGGTGCACGTGCTGGCGATGGTCGAGCTGGTCGCCGGACCACCCGGTCCGGTCCGGGGCAAGCAGGTCCAGCTGCCCGGCCACCTCACCGCGTTCCGCGACGGGGACTGGCTGAGGTTCCGCCGAACTGCCTGTGGCAGGCTGACGCCATGGACGAATCGCACATCGAGGGCGACCTGGTCAACATCCTCTTCACCGAGGAGCAGATCCAGTCCCGGCTCGGTGAGCTGGCGGCCGAGATCGAGGCGGAGTACGACGGCAAGGACATCCTGCTGGTCGGCGTCCTGCGCGGCGCGGTCATGGTGATGGCCGACCTGGCCCGGCACTTCGGCCGGCACCTCGAGATGGACTGGATGGCGGTCTCGTCGTACGGCTCGGGCACCAAGTCCTCCGGCGTCGTGCGGATCCTCAAGGACCTCGACACCGACATCTCCGGCCGGCACGTGATCATCGTCGAGGACATCATCGACACCGGCCTGACGCTGTCGTGGCTGGTCTCCAACCTCACCTCGCGGGCCCCGGCCTCGGTCGAGATCTGCACGCTGCTGCGCAAGCCCGAGGCGCTGCAGATGTCGGTCGACGTCAAGTGGGTCGGCTACGACATCCCCAACGAGTTCGTGGTCGGCTACGGCCTCGACTACGCCGAGCGCTACCGCAACCTGCGCTCCATCGGCACCCTCGCGCCGCACGTCTACTCCTGACCCGGACGCCACCGACGGGTCGACAGGCCATCCGCGGGGACAATAGGTGGAACGGACGGCGTGGTCCGGTTCGTTGTACTCCGCGTGTACCGTCGATGTCGTCGTTGGTCTGAGCTGGCAGGAGGTCGGGGTCTAGACCCCGAAACATGGACGTCAAGAGAATCTTCCGCGGTCCCTGGCTGTGGATCGTCGTCGCCGTGGTCGGCGTGCTCATCGCGCTGCAGTACCTCGCGCCCAACGGCGGGTACGACGAGATCGACACCTCCAAGATGAGCGGCTACATCAGCGACGGCGACGGTCAAGACGGTCACCTTCGTCGACCGCGACCAGACCATCCAGGCCGACCCTCGACAACGGCAAGAAGGTCACCTCCTCGTGGGTCGCCGGCCAGCAGCGCGACCTGGTCAACGCCGCCGAGGCGGGCGTGCAAGAAGGGGTCGATCGAGGACTACAAGACCAAGGTCGCCAAGCCGAGCCTGCTCGGCCAGATCCTGGCCACCTTCCTGCCCTTCGTCATCATCATCGTGCTGTTCCTGTTCCTGATGAACCAGGTCCAGGGCGGCGGCGGACGCGTCATGCAGTTCGCCAAGTCCAAGGCCAAGCTGATCTCCAAGGACATGCCGAAGACGACGTTCGCGGACGTCGCCGGCTGCCAGGAGGCCATCGAGGAGCTCGGCGAGATCAAGGAGTTCCTCCAGGAGCCCGCCAAGTTCCAGGCCGTCGGCGCCAAGATCCCCAAGGGCGTGCTGCTCTACGGCCCGCCCGGCACCGGCAAGACGCTGCTCGCCCGCGCCGTCGCGGGTGAGGCCGGCGTCCCGTTCTACTCGATCTCCGGCTCGGACTTCGTGGAGATGTTCGTCGGCGTCGGCGCCTCCCGGGTGCGCGACCTGTTCGAGCAGGCCAAGGAGAACGCCCCGGCGATCGTCTTCATCGACGAGATCGACGCCGTCGGCCGGCACCGCGGCGCCGGCATGGGCGGCGGTCACGACGAGCGCGAGCAGACCCTGAACCAGCTGCTCGTCGAGATGGACGGCTTCGACGTGCGCGGCGGGGTCATCCTGATCGCGGCGACCAACCGTCCCGACATCCTCGACCCGGCGCTGCTGCGCCCGGGCCGCTTCGACCGGCAGATCGGCGTGGACGCCCCCGACCTCGCGGGCCGCCACCAGATCCTCCAGGTGCACTCGCGCGGCAAGCCGATGGCCCCGGGCGTGGACCTCAAGAGCGTCGCCCGTCGTACGCCCGGGCTTCACCGGCGCCGACCTGGCCAACGTGCTCAACGAGGCCGCCCTGCTGACCGCCCGCAAGAACCTCAAGGTGGTCGACAACGAGGTGCTCGACGAGGCGATCGACCGCGTGATCGCCGGCCCGCAGCGCAGCAGCCGGCTGATGAGCGAGAAGGAGAAGCTCATCACCGCCTACCACGAGGGCGGCCACGCCCTGGTGGCCGCGGCGCTGCCCGGCACCGACCCGGTGCACAAGGTCACGATCCTGCCGCGCGGCCGGGCCCTGGGCTACACGATGGTGCTGCCCGACGAGGACAAGTACTCCCAGACCCGCTCGGAGCTGCTCGACAAGCTGGCCTACATGCTCGGCGGCCGGGCCGCCGAGGAGATGGTCTTCCACGACCCCACCACCGGCGCCGGCAACGACATCGACAAGGCCACCTCGGTGGCCCGGGCGATGGTCACGGAGTACGGCATGACCGAGCGGCTCGGCGCCATCAAGCTCGGCGACAACAGCTCGGAGCCGTTCCTGGGCCGCGACATGGGGCACCAGCGCAACTACTCCGAGGACGTCGCCGCGATGGTCGACCAGGAGACCAAGACGCTGCTCGCGAACGCGCACCAGGAGGCCTTCGACATCCTGGTCGAGAACCGCGACGTGCTCGACTCGCTGGTCACCGCGCTGCTGGAGAAGGAGACCCTCGACAAGGCGCAGATCGCCGAGGTCTTCGTCCCGCTCCGTCGCCGGCCGGCCCGTCCCGCGTGGACCGGGTCGCCCAGCCGGGAGCCCTCGGACATCCCGCCGGTCGTGGTGCCGAAGAGCGCCGCGAACGGCGTGGCGGCCGACGAGGCCCACGGCCGCGGTCATCCTGACGCCCCCGGGCAGCGGCGGCGACGTGCACGGCGACCCGAACGTGCGCGGCACCGACTGAGATGGCGATCGACCGCATCAGCCAGGAGCCGCGGCCGGACATCCCGGAGTTCGACCGGGCGCGGGCCGAGGCGGCGGTCCGCGAGCTGCTGATCGCGGTGGGGGAGGACCCGGACCGCGAGGGCCTGCTGGAGACCCCGGCCCGGGTCGCCCGGGCCTACCAGGAGCTGCTCGGCGGGATGCGGCTCGCGGCCGAGGACGTGCTGACCACGACGTTCGACGCCGGCCACGAGGAGATGATCCTGGTCAAGGACATCGAGCTGTGGTCGATGTGCGAGCACCACCTGGTGCCGTTCACCGGGGTCGCCCACATCGGGTACATCCCCAACGAGAACGGCCGGATCACCGGGCTGTCCAAGCTGGCCCGGCTCGTCGACGTGTACGCCAAGCGCCCCCAGGTCCAGGAGCGGCTGACCACCCAGGTGGCGGACGCGATGATGGAGATCCTCGAGGCCCGCGGCGCCATCGTCGTGATCGAGGCCGAGCACCTCTGCATGACCATGCGGGGCGTGCGCAAGCCGGGCTCCAAGACGGTCACCTCGGCCGTCCGGGGCTCGATGCACCGCGCGGCGACCCGCGCCGAGGCCATGAGCCTCATCATGTCCGGACGCTGACCTTCCCGACCTGACGCCCGGAGCCTGAGGTTCCGGAAGAATCGCCCTTTATACACACGCTTGGTTCGAAAGAGCCCTCAAGTGCCCCTTAGTATCGTCCGATACTCCTTTCTAGTACATCTCGGGCGACGAAGGGCAACCAATGAGAATGCGGACTGCTACTGCTGCGCTCTGCGCACTGGGCGCGATCGTGGCGGCAACGGTGAGCACCGGCGCGCCGGCCACCGCCGGTACCAGCACCGACCTCCGGGTCGGCACGTTCAACATCGTCACGGTGAGCGCCGACCCCGGCGCCAGTGGCGACCGACACGTCTGGAAGGAGCGCCGCGGGACGATCATCGGTCAGATCCTCGGCCAGGGCCTCGACGTGGTCGGCATCCAGGAGGCGAACCAGAGCACGCTCTACAAGAGCCGCCTGGTGGGCGGCAGCACCCAGTTCCTCGACCTGCGCAACGGCCTCAACGCGGCCGGCGGCCACTACGCGCTGACCAGCACCGCGTCGTACAACTGCCTGCGCGCGTGGAGCTCGAACCACTGCAAGTACCGCAACCGTGCGGCCTCCGGTGACAACCGGATCCTCTACAACCACGACAAGCTCGCGCTGATCTACAAGGGCGCCTACCGCTACCCGCACCAGGTCCCGGGCAAGACCGCCCGCTACCTGGCGTGGACGGTCCTGCGCGACCGGGCGACGGGCAAGGAGTTCCTGTTCACCACCACGCACCTCGACCCGTACAGCATCCCGGTGCGGATCCAGCAGTGGCACGACATGATCGCCAAGGTCAACAAGCTCAAGGGCTCGCGCCCGGTGATCGTGACCGGTGACTTCAACACCTCGAAGTACTCGCCGTACGCGGCCACGATGCTGCCCGCGATGACAGAACGCCGGGTACGGCGACACGCTCGGCCAGCGCTACCGCACGAACCCCACCGCGCTGCGGGCGCAGAGCACCCGGCACGCGTGGGTGAACTCGTTCAACGGCTTCCGCCGGGCCGTCGGCGGCTACGCCGACGACCGCTCCGTCGTCCACGCCGCGCACCGGCAACGGCATCGACTGGATCTTCGCGACCAACTCGCTGCCGGTCCGGGAGTTCGAGGTCGTCGCCGCGGTGGACGAGGGCTCGATGCAGCTCAGCGGCACGATCCCGTCGGACCACAACATGATGCGGGCCACGCTCACGCTGCCCTGACGGGTTAGCATCCTCGTCACCGGCAACGGTGACGAGGAGGCGACGTGAGGGGAAGCCACACGGCACGACGCGTCCTGGCGCGGCTGCGGCCCGCGGCCGCGCCGGACGCGCACCTGCAGCAGGAGCTCGCCCAGGCGCGCACCCGGCTCCGGCGCACCCGCGCCCAGCTCAAGCAGGCCCGGGAGAAGGCCGCCCGCCTCGAGCGGCGAGCTCAAGCTCACCCGCGCCTCGCTGCGCAGCCCGGTGCACGACCTCGTGCTGCCGGACCGCGTCGCGCGACGGTCATCAAGCGGGTGTCCGAGGAGAAGCTGACCTACCTGTCCCAGGACAACCTGGCCACGCTGGCCACGCTCGTCCTCGACGTCGAGCGCCGCGGGCTCCCCGGCGCGGTGGTCGAGGCCGGCACGGCACGCGGCGGCTCGGCGATCGTGATGGCCGCCGCGAAGTCGCCCGAGCGTCCGATGTAGGTCTACGACGTCTTCGGGATGATCCCGCCGCCGACCGACGAGGACGGCGTGGACGTGCACGCGCGCTACGAGAAGATCGTCGCGGGTGAGTCGCGCGGGGTCGGTGCGGAGGTCTACTACGGCTACCGCGACAACCTGTACGACGAGGTCACCGACTCCTTCGCCCGGCTCGGCGTGCCGGTCGCCGAGCACGGCGTCGTCCTGGTCCAGGGGCTGTTCCAGGACACCGTGCACCCCGACGGGCCGGTCGCGCTGGCCCACCTCGACGGCGACTGGTACGAGTCCACGCTGACCTGCCTGGAGCGGATCGCCCCGGCGCTGGTCCCCGGCGGCCGGATCGTCCTGGACGACTACTGGGCGTGGTCCGGCTGCCGCCGGGCCGTCGACGAGTACTTCGCCGACCGCCCCGGCTACGTCGTCGAGCGCCGGGCGAAGGTGCACGTCGTCCGCGTCTGACCCCGGGGATAGGGTCGGCGCATGCCAGGTCCCCAGCGCCGACTCGAGTTCGCCGAGCCGCCGCGGTACGTCGACGGGCTGCCCCGGCCGGGACGCGCGCTCGTGATGGGCGTGCTCAACGTGACCCCCGACTCGTTCTCCGACGGCGGCCGCTACCTCGACCCGGCCCTGGCCCTCGAGCACGGCCGGCGGCTCGTCGCGCAGGGCGCCGACCTCGTCGACGTGGGCGGTGAGTCGACCCGCCCCGGCGCCGTACGCCCGGGGGTGGCCGAGGAGCTCGACCGGGTGCTGCCGGTGGTCCGCGGCCTGGTCGCCGACGGCGTGCTGGTCTCGGTCGACACGATGCGCGCCGAGGTCGCCGCCGCGGCGGTGGAGAGCGGCGCGGTCCTGGTCAACGACGTCTCCGGCGGCCTCGCCGACGAGAAGATGCTGCCGACCGTCGCGCGGCCTGGGCGTCGCCTACGTGCTGATGCACTGGCGCGCGCACTCCGAGCAGATGCACCGGCACACCGGCTACGACGACGTGGTCGCCGACGTGGCGACCGAGCTCCGGGCCCGGCTCGACGCCGCCGCGGAGGCCGGTGTCGACCCGGCGCGGGTCGCGGTGGACCCGGGCATCGGGTTCTCCAAGACCGCCGACCAGAACTGGGACGTGCTCGCCGGCCTGGAGCGGCTGCACGACCTCGGCCACCCGGTGCTGGTCGCGACCAGCCGCAAGCGGTTCCTCGGCTCGCTGCTGGCGGACGAGACCGGGGGAGCTGCGTGCGCCCGAGCAGCGCCAGGACGGTACGACGGCCACCTCGGCGCTCGCCGCCTCGGCCGGGGCGTGGTGCATCCGGGCGCACGACGTCCGCGCCACCCTGGACGCCGTGCGCGTGGCGCACCGGTGGGCCGCGGGAGCCGGAGCCGGGCGTGGCTGACCGCTCGCAGGACCACCGCGAGGTCGAGGCGGTCAACGCCGCGTTCTACCAGGCCTTCGAGAGCGCCGACCTCGACACGATGCTCGACCTGTGGCTCGAGGACCCCGAGACGCTCTGCGTGCACCCGGGGGCGCTGCCGGTGCGGGGCACCAGCGCGATCAACCGGTCCTGGGCGTTGATCATGGCGAACACGCCGTACATCCAGTTCTTCCTGACCGACGTCGAGGTCAGCGTGCTCGCCGGCGTCGCGTCGGTGACCTGCACCGAGAACGTGCTGACCGGGGACGACCGCACCGGGCCGGACGCGTTCGGGGGAGCGCGGGCCGTCGCCACCAATGTGTTCGTTCGCACAGACCAGGGCTGGCGGTTGTGGATCCACCACGCCTCCCCGGTACTGTCCGGTGATAACCATGACGATGCATGACGAACCGACCGACCGGCTGGCCGTGCAGGGCATCGAGGCGGTCGGCCACCACGGCGTCTTCGACTTCGAGCGCCGCGACGGCCAGGTCTTCGTCGTCGACCTGGTGATCGGGATCGACACCCGGGACGCGGCACGCACCGACGACTTGCAGCACACCGTCGACTACGGAAACCTCGTGGCGAAGGTGAAGAACGCGATCGAGACCGACCCTGTCGACCTGATCGAGACGCTGGCCCAGCGCATCGCCGACGTCGCCCTCGCGGACCAGCGGGTGCGGTGGACCGAGGTGACCGTGCACAAGCCGGACGCCCCCATCGAGGCGACGTTCTCGGACGTCACCTTGACGATCACCCGAACGAGATCCGGAGCCCCCCGTGACTGAGACCCCGAACCCGCACATCGTGGACACCGACACCCTCACGGGCGAGATGCACCCCATCCGTCGCTGCGTGCTCGCGATCGGCTCCAACCTCGGCGAGCGGCTGAACAACCTCCAGGGTGCGGTGAACACGCTGGCCGACACCCCCGAGGTGTGGGTCACCGCCGTCTCGCCGGTCTACGAGACCGCCCCGATCGACGCCCCCGAGGGGTCCAAGGACTTCCTGAACGCGATCGTGCTCGCCGACACGACGCTCTCGGCCCGCACGCTCCTGGAGCGCGCGCTGGCCGTCGAGGACGCCTACGGCCGCGAGCGGACCGACGAGGCCGGCGCCCCGCGCACCCTCGACGTCGACCTGATCGTGGTCGGCGACCGCCGGGCCAACGACGAGGACCTGGTGCTGCCGCACCCCAAGGCGCACGAGCGGGCCTTCGTGCTGGCGCCCTGGAACGACGTGGAGCCGGACGCCGAGCTGCTCGACCTGGGTCCGGTCGCCGACCTGCTCGCCTCGACCGCGGACCAGGCGATCACGCTGCGCGACGACCTGAGCCTCAGCTTCCAGTGACCCGTCCGGTGAGCGAGAACCCCGACGATCCCGGCGAGGGGGGCGGCCGGGTCCGCTCCACCACGGCGGGCTCGCTGATCGGGACCGCGCTGGTCGGGCTGGTGCTCGGCTGGCTGCTGAAGCCGGTCAGCATCCGGCTCGGCGGCACCGCGCCCACGGTGGGCTGGCTGCCGGTCCTCGCCCTCGCCTTCGTCGCGCTGGTGATGGTCTCGGTGGCCTGGTCGACGCACCGGTCCCTGCACCGGCGCCACGAGCGGCTCCAGCCGCACCTCGCGGTCAACCGGCTGGTGCTGGCGAAGTCCTGCTCGCTGGCCGGGGCGCTGGTCGCCGGCGGCTACCTCGGCTACGCCCTGAGCTGGCTCGGGCTCACCGACGCCGAGCTGGCCCACCAGCGGATGGTGCACGCCCTGGTCGGCGGGCTCGCCGGCGGCGCGCTGGTGGCCGGGTCGCTGCTCCTCGAGCGAGCGTGTCGGGTCGGTCCGGACGAGTGAGGGCCCTACGCTGAGCCCATGGCCAGTTCTTCCCCGTCCGCCTCTCCTGCCTCCTCCGTCACGCGTCCCGGGCGTCGCCGGCAGCGCAGCGTCCGGGTGACCGTCGCGGTGGCCCTGCTCGGTGCCGCCACCGCCCTCGTGCTGGTCGCGCTGCCCACCCAGTCGCCGCTGTGGCTGAGCATCGCCTCCGTCGTCGCGCTGGCCAGCGGCTGGGCCGCGGCCCGCATCGTCTACAACGAGCTCGCCCAGAGCCGCCGGGAGGCCGCCGCGGACCGCGCGGCCCAGGCCCAGGCCTACCGCAGCATGTTCTCCGAGCGGGCCACCGAGCACGCCGAGTTCACCACCGTGATGACCGACCGGCTGGTCCGTCGCGACCGCGACGTGGCCGCGCTCGAGGACGACGTCGTCGCCGCGGAGAAGCGCGCGATCGAGGCCGAGGCCCGCGTGCAGCGCGAGGCCCGCCGCGCCAACGACGCCCAGGAGCGCCTGGTCACGCTGACCGAGCGGGTCCAGGAGCTGGAGATCCGCAAGGCCGAGCAGGCCGACGAGCTGGCCACCTGGCACGCCGAGGTCGACGTCGACGCCGTGGTCGACCTCATCGCCTGGGAGGAGCGGGTCGCGGCCGGCTCGATCTCCCCGGCCCCGGAGCAGAAGCACGCCTGACCGTCATGAGCACGGAGCGCCTCGGTATGTTGGCTCGTCGTGAGCGTCGCGATCGGTAGTGGGGGACGACGGCTGGGACGAGCCCTGCGGGGGCTGGTCACCGGCCGCTCCGCCGACCGCCCCGTCGACCGCACCGACGACGGGGCGGACGGCCCGCTGCCCGACCAGCCGCTGCTGAGCGTGGTCGTGCCGGTCTACCAGGTCGAGAGCTACCTCGCGGAGTGCCTCGACTCGGTGCTCGGGCAGCGCTACCCGCACCTCGAGGTGCTGCTGATCGACGACGGCTCCACCGACGGCAGCGCCGACATCGCCCGGGACTACGCCGCGCGCGACCCCCGGGTCCGGGTGGTCCGCCAGGACAACGCCGGCCTCGGCGCCGCCCGCAACCGCGGCATCGCGCGAGTCCACCGGCGACCTGGTCACCTTCGTCGACTCCGACGACACGGTCACCGCCGGTGGCTGGACCAAGATGGTCCGCACCCTGCGGCAGACCGGCTCGGACTTCGCGGTCGGGTCGATCCGCCGCCAGGTGCGCGGCCGGTACGTCGAGCGGCACTGGCTGCGCAAGCTGCACGCCGAGCCCCAGCCGGCGATCACCATCGACGACGCCCCCGCCATGCTCGGCAACATCTGGGCCGTCACCAAGGTGTTCCGCCGCGACTTCCTCGCTGCGCACCGGCCTGCAGTTCCCGGTCGGCGTGCGCTACGAGGACCAGGTGCCGATCACCCGCGCCTACCTCGAGGCGAGCAGCTTCGACGTGCTCACCGACGCGGTCTACCTCTGGCGCACCCGGGTCGAGGGCACGTCGATCACCCAGCAGAAGCACCAGGCCGACGACCTGCGCGACCGGCTCGCGGCCAAGCAGCAGGTCGCCGACCTCCTCGACCAGGGCGCCTCCGACCGGGTCGTCGGGCAGTGGTTCACCAAGGTGTTCCGGCTGGACCTGATGCCCTACTTCAAGGCCGCGCTGACCGCCGACGAGTCCTACTGGACGGTGCTCACCACCGCGACCGCGTGGCTGGTCGAGCACGCCCCGGCCGCCACCTGGGACTCCCTGGAGCTGCGCTTCCGGGTCGCCGCCCGGCTGGCCGCCCGCCGTGACCGTGACGCCCTCACCCGGCTGTTCGCGGTGCACCAGCTCGACACCTCCAACTTCGAGTCGGTGCTCCGCGACGGCCACCTCGTCGCGGACGTCGACCTGGGCCTGCCGCCCGGGCCCGAGACCGACGAGATGCTCCGGCTCACCGCGGTCGACCTGCCCTCCTCGGCCCAGCTCGACGACGTCACCTGGTCCGACGACGGCTAGCGTCACCCTGCGCGGCGTCGCCTTCGTGCGGCACCTGCCGCCCGCGCGCTACGACGTGACCACCACCCTGCGCGTCCTGCCGCCCTCCGTGGTCGGACGCCGAGCGGGTCGACGTACCCGCGGTGCAGGAGGAGAGCGCCGAGGCCAACCGGTTCGCCCGGCGGGTCTTCGAGGACCACCGCGGCTCGGGCTTCGCCGCCACGATCGACGTACGCCGCCTGGTGCGCGCCTCGGACCCGCGCCGGCCGACGACCTGGCGGGTGTCGGTGGACGTCGACGCCGCCGGGGTGCAGGGCCGCGGCTGGTTCGCGCACCGCAACGACGTGGGCACGTCCCGCGCCGTGCACGCCCGCCTGGTCGACGGGCGCGCTCGTCGTGGACTCCTGGCACCGCCGCCAGGGCTGGCAGGTGACCGTGCACGCGCGGCACGCCGCCGTGCTCGCGGCCGAGGTCGTCGACGAGCACCTCCGGCTGCGGGTGCACGTCGGAGCCGGCGCCGCGCCGGTCCGGGTGCTGCGCGAGGACCAGCCGGTCGAGACCCGGGTGACCGCCGACCCCGCGGACCCGCAGGTGCACGACCTGGAGGTCGCGCTGGCCGACCTGGCCGGACCGCTCCCGGCCCCGCTCCGCCTGGACTGCGGGGAGGACCGGCCGCTGCCGCTGGTCGCCGCCTTCGACCTGGACCGGCTCGGCCCTCGACGACGTCGACCGGGACGGACCTCGGCACCGCCGCCGACCGCGTCGCTGCTGCTGACCCCCCGGGTCCCGCACGTGGTCCTCGACGAGATCGAGCCCGGTGCCGCCTCGCTGCGGGTCGCCGGCCGCGCCGTCGACGTCGACACGTTCACGCTCCGCCTCGTGGGCAGCCGCGCGAACGGCACCACCTGCCAGATCGCGGTGACCGACGGCCGGTTCAGCGCGGAGGTGCCGACCACCTTCGACTTCTGGGACCGGGCGACCTCGCCGCTGTGGCGCGACCTCTACGCCCTCGAGGCCGGCACCGCCGCCGGGAGATCCCGGTCCGCGCGGCCCGGACGATGGTCCCCCCGGGCCAGCAGCACGGCTGGCGGGTGCGCGTCTCGCCCCAGGGCGGCCTGGCGTTCCGGCGGGTCAAGGACGTCGACCCCGACCCGTCCAGCTCGCACGGGCGCCAGGTGCTGCGCACGACGACCTACGCCGACGCCCTGCGCGCCCCGCGCAGCGACGCCGTGGTGTTCGAGAGCTTCGGCGGCGCCGGCACCGACGGCGACCCCGGCGCCCTGGCCCGGGCGCTGCAGGCCGGCGACCCGGACCGCGAGGTGGTCTGGAGCGTCGCGGACGCGGCGATCCCGGTGCCCGCGGGCAGCCGCGCGGTCGTGCAGGGCACCGCGCCCTGGTTCGAGGCGGTGGGCCGCGCCGGGACGCTGGTCACCAACGGCACCTTCCCGCGCTGGTTCACCAAGGCCGAGGGCCAGGTGCTGGTGCAGACCTGGCGGGGCACGGCGCTGCGCCGGCTCGGCCCGGACGTCAACGACCTGCGCGTGCTCGACGAGGACGACGAGCTGCTGGAGGAGCAGGCCCGGCAGTGGGACCTGCTGGTCACGCCGAACGCGTTCACCTCGGCGGTGGTCACCAAGGCCCTGGGGTTCCTCGGGCCGGTCGCCGAGATCGGCTCACCGCGCAACGACCGGCTGCTGGCCGACCCCGACGGCGTCCTGCGGGCGGAGGTCCGCCGGCGGCTGGGCGTGCACGACGGCCGGCGGGTGGTGCTCTACGCCCCCACCTGGCGGGAGAACGCCCGGGCCCGGGGGCACCACGAGAAGGTGCTGCTGGCCGACCCGGTCGACCTGGCCGCCCGGCTCGGCGACGCCGTGGTGCTGGTCCGCGGCCACCCGAACACCGCCGCCTCGGCGTCGGTCTCCGGCCCGGGGGTCGTCGACGTGACGACCTACCCCGACCTGGCGGAGCTGTTCCTGGCCGCCGACGTCCTGGTCAGCGACCACTCCGCGGTGCTGTTCGACTTCGTGCTGACCGACAAGCCGGTCGTGCTGATGGCCCCCGACCTCGAGGAGTACCAGGCCGGCGACCGGGGCCTGTACGTCGACCTGCTGGCCGACGCGCCCGGCCCGGTCGTCACCACCCCGGAACAGCTGGTGCCGGCCCTCGAGGCGGGGGATGCCCACGCCGAGGACCGGCACCGGATGCGAGAGGCCTACGGGGAGCTCGAGGACGGCGGTGCGACCCGCCGCCTCCTCGAGCGGTTGTTCCCCGTGGCCCGTGACTGATCCGTCCTAGCGCTGCCAGACGCGCGCCCAGTCGACCTTCATGGTCGGCGGGTACCGCTTGTCGAAGTACTTCAGCTCCCAGTCCGAGCTCAGCAGGCTGAGCACCAGGAACTCGTTCGTGTGCGACAGCGCCCGGGTGGAGTGGTACAGCTGCCGGCCGTCGACGTAGAAGGTGTAGCTCTGCGGCGTCCAGTTGACCGAGAACACGTGGTAGGCGCTCCACCAGGTGTCTCCGCGGGCGATCAGCTTCTGCGCGGCGGGCCAGATGCCGCCGGACTTCACGTCCTTCTTGGAGGAGTTGCGGTAGTAGAGGTAGTTGCCCAGGCCGCCGCCGGTGTAGCCCTTGCCGAAGAACTCCGCGATGTCGATCTCCGCGCCGGCCACGCTCGGGCGTCCCGGGTAGGTGGCGTAGGTCGGGGACTGCAGCCAGAACCCGCCGTGCTGGCCGCGCCGGGTCGGGAACTTGATCCGGGCGGCGGCCGTGCCGTAGGTGAACCGGTAGCTGTTCTCGGTGGAGACCTGGCTGTTCAGGAAACGACCGGCGTGGGCCGGGTCGGGCTTGACGCGCAGGTTCAGGGTGCCGCCGCTGACGGAGACCATCCGCCGGTCGGCCTTGGACTTGAGGCGGGAGGGGAGGTACTTGCCCTCGTTGCGGTAGTTCCAGACGCCGGTGTTCAGCGCGGAGCCGTTGAACTCCTCGTCGAAGGCCAGCCGCCAGTCGTTGGTGGCCGTCGTGGTCTCGACGGCGGGGGCGCCGTACCGGGGGGCGGCGATCGCCTTGATCGTCTGGCCGGCGCCGAGGGTGACCTTGTAGACCGCGGTGCCGTCCGAGCCCTCCGTGGTGGTCGCGGAGCCGATCAGCGAGCCGTTGACGAAGCGCTGGAAGGTGACGGTGCGGCCGGGACGGGCCGGGCTGAACTTGGCGAGCACCGAGTTCAGCGCGGCGGACGCGCGGAAGGCCCCGGTGCCCCGCTGGGACACCTGGGGGAGCACGGAGATGAAGCCGGACTGGCCGACCGGGCGGGCGACCCGCTTGGTGCTGCTGGAGGCGCCGTACGTCTTGCCCTTGTAGCGGTAGGCGGGCGCGGCCACCGCGTACGTGGTCGGGGCGGCGACCTTCATGCCGGCGAAGCGGTAGGTGCCGCTGCTGGTGGTGTAGCCCTTCATCGCGGTGCGCCAGGCGCCGCCGCTGTAGACCTTGAGGACCACCGGGCGCTTGAAGCGCGTGGACACCTTGCCGGTCGCGGCGAAGGACTCACCGGCCACCGGGGCGGTCGGGCTCAGCACGAAGGACGTGCTCGCGAAGGCGGGCGTGGCGGGCGTGACGAGGCTGAGTCCGGCGGCCGAGACTGCGACGGCGGCTGCGGAGGCCAGGAAGGAACGAGCTCGATTCATGCGGCCAGAGTAAAAGGTGAAACGGCTGTGTGGTACGAGAAACGCAAAGATTTCTTTGGGGTGCGTGGTAGCGGTGGGGCTCCAGGTGCCCGCTTCCGGATGCGGCGGAGGCCTCCGGACGTATACCCTGGGGCGTCGTGCTCGACCGATTCGACCGGATCTACCCGGCCCTGGCGACGTGGGCTCGAGCGGTTGCCACGGGGGCACCCGATGATCGGGGGAGTTTCTCTGATGTTCGTCCAGCAGATGATCGCGAGATCCCGCGGTGCGGCGCGCCGCGCGGTCGACGCGACCCGTCGTGCGGACGACTCTAGCGACCAGGCTCCCGTTACCTCCTCCGCAACAGGCCGACCCGCCGTCAAGAATTCTCGCGTCCCCGCTGTTCGACGCCGCCTGGTACGCCGAGACCGCCGGCTGCAGCACCGTCCCGGTCGAGGCCGCCCGGCACTACCTGCGGCACGGCGCCCGCCGCGGCCTGTGGCCGCACCCGCTCTTCGTGCCGCACCACGTCGCGGTCCGCGCCCCCGAGGCGGTCGGCGACGCCGACCCGCTGCTGGCCTACCTCGACCAGCGGCTGTTCAAGCTCTCCCCGCACCCGCTGTTCGACCTCAAGGGCTACGTCCGGGCGCACCCGGAGTCCCGCCGGCACCCGAGCGGCCCGCTGGGCCACTACGTCGAGCACGGCGCGGCCCGGGGGCTGGCCCCCAACCCCTGGTACACGCCGACCCCGGAGGAGCCCCGCGGTCTCACCGACTGGTCCGCGGCCCGGTGGCACGAGTGGGCCGCCCGCAAGCAGCTGGTGCCCCGGCTGCGCACCGCCCGGCTGCCCGCCTCCCACGACGGCGGACCGTCCCCGACGGCGACCGCGACCTCGACGGGACCGCCGCCGCGCGTGAGCGTGGTCGTGGAGTCCGTGCGGGGCGTCGACACGCTGGCCCGGACCCTGCGCACGGTGGCCGACCAGGTCGACGTACGCCTGGAGATCGTGGTGGTGACCGACGGGCTGGTCCCCGACCTGGACACCCGGCTGGCGCCGCTGCCCGACCACGTCTCGCTCGTCGTGGTGCGCCACGAGGGCTCGCGCGCCTCGACCGGGCTGAACCTCGCGCTCGAGCAGGCCACCGGCGACCTCGTCGCGTTCGTCGCCGCCGGGGAGTCCTGGGAGCCCGGGCGGCTGCGCCGGCTGGCCGCCGCCTGTCGCGGACGGCGGGGGCGTCGCCTACGACTCGATGCTCGTGCACCGCCCCGAGAAGCCCCCCGTGTACGCCGCGGCGACGCTGCCCTCGGGCACCCCGCCCGTCGCGATCGCCACCGTCGAGCTGACCCGGCTGGTGCTGGCCCGCGAGGTCCTCGACGCGCTCGGCGGCTTCGACGAGACGCTGCGCGGGGGCTGGGAGGCGGACTTCACCTTCCGGCTGCTCAGCCGCCACGAGGCCACCCACGTCACCTCGGTGGGCGTCGAGCGCGACGTCGAGGTGGTCGCCGAGGCGCGCCGGCTCGACCCGCCGGAGCAGCCGGTCCCCGACCACTCCACGGTGCCGACCTGGAGCGACGTCGCCTTCAACCGCTACGCCATCGACTGGGAGCGCCTCGAGCGGCGCCCGGCCGGCCCCGACGTGATCTCCGTGGTGATCCCGACCCACGACGACTGGCGGATGACCCGCGGCAGCGTGCTGACCGTGCTGGCCTCCGACGTGCCCGCGGGGATGTCCCTGGAGTGCATCGTCCTGGACAACGGCTCGGACGCGGTCACCGCGCAGATGCTGGACTCCCTGGAGGCCCGCCACGACGGCGTGCGGGTCGTGCACGCGCCCACCAACTTCGGCTACGCGGTCGGCAACAACCTGGCCGTCGGCGAGGTCCGGGGCGACACCGTGGTGTTCCTGAACAACGACACCAAGGTCGACCCCGGCTGGCTCTCGCCCGCTGGTCACGCAGCTCGCGGACCCCGACGTGCAGGCCGTGCAGTCGCTGCTGCTCTACCCCTCCGGCACGATCCAGTCCGCCGGCGTGGTCTTCCCCGACTGCGGCGGCGTGCCCTACGCCTTCCTGGCCGGCTTCCCCGTCGAGGACGCCGCCGGGCTCGAGCACGAGTCGTTCTCCGCGCTCACCGGCGCCTCGCTGGCGATGCGCTTCCAGGACGTCGTCGCCCTGCGCGGCTTCGACCCGCTGTTCCGCAACGGCATGGAGGACGTCGACCTCTGCCTGCGGCTGGCCCGGCTCCGCCCGGGGCGCTGCGTGGTCGAGCCGGCCTCGCGGGTCACCCACCTGGAGTCCCGCACGGCGGGCCGCTTCGACAAGGTGGTGATGAACCGCCGGCTGTTCCTGGACCGCTGGGACGACGACCGCCCCGCGCGACGACTCCGCGATCTGGGTCGGCCGCGGCTTCGACGTGGTCGACCACGTGGTCCGCACCGTGGTCAGCGAGGACCGCCGGCTGTGCACCCCGGAGCCGGTGCTGGTGCGCTCGCGGGCCCTGGTCACCCAGCACCCGCCGCGGCTGCGCTGGGCGCTGAAGAACCCCGCCACGCAGGGCCCCTGGGGCGACGCGTGGGGCGACACGCACTTCGCCCGCTGCCTGGCCGCCGCGCTGCGCGAGCTCGGCCAGGACGTCGTCACGGACCGCGGCTCGGAGTTCTACCGCAGCACCGGCTACCTCGACGACGTGGTGCTCACGCTCCGCGGCCGGACCGAGTTCCAGCCGTCGTACGGCCAGGTCAACCTCGCCTGGGTCATCTCGCACCCGGAGATGCTGTCCTGGCAGGAGGCCACCTCCTACGACCGCGTGCTCGCCGCCAGCGAGTCCTGGTCGAAGAAGATGTCCGAGCGCTGGGGCATGCACATCGACCCGCTGATGCAGGCGACCGACCCGGGCCTGTTCCACCCCGACCGTGCGGCCGCCGACTCGGGCCCCGAGGTCCTGTTCGTCGGCAACTCCCGCGGCAAGCGCCGGCCGATGGTCGAGGACGCGATGGCCGCCGGCCTGCCGCTGTCGGTCTACGGCACCTGCTGGGAGGAGTTCCTGCCCCCGGGCGTGCTGCGCGGCGAGTTCGTGCCGAACACCGACCTCGGGGCGATGTACGCCTCGGCCGGGGTCGTGCTCAACGACCACTGGGACGACATGCGGGCGGACGGGTTCCTGTCCAACCGGCTGTTCGACGCCGCGGCCAGCGGCGCCCGCGTCGATCACCGACGACGTCACCGGTCTGAACCACCTGTTCGGCTCCTCGGTGCAGGTCGCCCGCGACGCCGGCGAGCTCGCCGCGCTGGTGCGCGCGCCCCGACCGCGACGAGATCTTCGGCAGCCTCGACGAGCGCCGCCGGGTGGCCGCCCTCGTGCACCGGGAGCACTCCTTCCTCACCCGCGCCCGGGTGCTGCTCGACGCCGCGCTCGCGGTGCGGGCCGAGCAGGACCGCAGGCGCTGACCCGCCGGGAAGCCGGCTGCGACACAATGGCCGGCGTGACCCCCACCCGTGACGAGGACCAGCCGATCCGTCGACCTCAGCGCCCAGCTCCCCGACGGCTGGACCGCGGACACCCCCGGCCCCGACGACGCCACCGAGCTGACCGGGCTGCTGCGCCGTCACGAGGACTTCGGCCGCGGCTGGGCCGGCGCCTCGGAGGCCGACCTGCTGGTGGAGATCTCCCCGCGGGACGACCTCACCCGGGAGAACGTGGTCCTGCGCGGTCCCGAGGGCACGATCATCGGCTGGTGCAGCGCCCACGACCGGGCCGCCGGCCGGATGCTGCTGGTGACCGTGGTGGACCGCCGGCTCGACGACGAGACCGCCGACCGCGTCGCGACGCTGCTGTTCTCGTGGGCGGACCGGGTGGCCGAGGTCGTCGGGCGCCGGCGCGGGCTGGACGTGCAGCAGATCGACAGCGGCGCCTTCGCCGACGACGACCGGCAGCACCGCTGGCTGGAGCGGGCCGGGTTCACCCAGGTCCGCACGTGGTGGCAGATGACCCGCCCGGTCGCACCGGGCGAGGCCGACCTCGACGCGGAGGCCAAGCCCGGCGTCCGGATCCGGCCCGTGGAGCGGCAGGGCAGCCGGGATGCCCGACGAGGACGACCTGCGCACGGTCCACGAGATCCTCGAGAGCGCCTTCGCCGACCACTTCAACTCCCACGAGGAGACCTTCGACGAGTTCTCTCGCCCGGCTGCGCGAGGACCCCGGCCACCGGTGGGACCACTGGTGGATCGCCGAGCTCGTCGACGACGACGAGCGCCGAGCCGGCCGGGGCCCTGGTCGGTGCCGTCTCGCCGGGCTCGGGCGACGCGCCGGACGGCAGCTACGTGGAGTACATCGGCGTCCTGCAGAACGCCCGCGGGCGCGGCGTGGCCAAGTCGCTGCTGAACACCGTGGTCGCCGACGCCGCCTCCCGCGGCCGGGACCGGGTCGGCCTGGAGGTCGACGCCGACTCCCCGACCGGCGCCGACGGCCTCTACGTCTCGATGGGCTGGACCACGAAGTACGTCACCGAGTCCTGGCACCGGGACGTTCCGGTCGAACCTGTACCAGGACGGTAGCCTTAGCGGCTGTCCACCACCTGCGGATGTTCTCGAGGAGATCGATGCAAACCCCTTCCCCGCGTGCCCTGCGCGAGCGTGTCTCGAACCGTGCGGCCGGCCTGCTGAAGCGGCCGTCCGGTCCGAGCCCGGACCCCGCGCCGGCGGCCCCGGCCGCCGCCGCACCGAAGGCGCCCGCCGCGCCGCCGCAGGAGGTCACGCTCCTCGAGGGGCTGCTGCGCGGGGAGGACCTGACCACCTCGGTGCTCACGCAGGTGCGTGAGTGGGTCGCCGACGGCGACGTCGAGTCGGCGGTCAGCCTCACCGAGTCGCTGCGCCGCCACGAGCAGAGCCGGGAGGTCGGCGACCTCGCGAGCGGGGTGCTCGCCTTCCAGCGCGGCCTGCTGGAGCTGGCCTGGGCCCGGTTCACCTCGCTGCCGCGCGCCGCCTGGGCGACGTACGCGCCGGAGGAGTTCACCCGCTGCGGCCTGGAGACGGCCCGTCAGCAGACGGTCGAGGAGCTGCGCGACGTCGCGGCCCACGACCCCGTCCGCGATCACGCTGCGGGACTGGGTGACGATCGTCGGCGTCGTCTTCGGCGCGGGCGAGCAGGCGCTGGCCGGTGAGCTCTTCGACGTCGTCGAGGCGACCGCCGCGCGGCTGCCGGCCGACGCCGACCGCGTCGAGCGCAACCGCGCCTGGCTCGAGCCCTGGGTGCGCGCCGGGATCGACCGGACCGCCCCGCGCGGCGAGCGCCCGGCCTTCGCCGTCGTGGACTACGGGCACCCCGGCATGAACCGCGGCTCGGCCAACATCGGCGACCACGTGCAGAGCATCGCCTCGCTCGGCCACCTCGTCCGGCACCGCTCGGTGCGGCTGCACGGCGAGGACGACCTCGTCGCCCTGCTGGACCGGCTCGGCTAGCGCACCCGGCCCGCCCTGCGCCTCGACGGCGTGGACGCCGACGTCGACGTGATGACCATCCACCGCGACGCGTCGATGTACCAGGAGATCCCCGAGGGCACCTGGACGCTCTGCTTCGGGTGGTTCATGCACCCGCTGTTCAAGATGCGCTACGGCTTCCCGCTGCACTCGGCGCTGCGCCCGCTGTTCGTGTCCTTCCACTGCAACAAGCGCGAGCTGCTCACCGACGACGCGATCGCCTACCTCAAGCGCTACGGCCCGGTCGGCTGCCGCGACTGGACCACGGTCTACCTGCTGCTCTCGGCCGGTGTCCCGGCGTTCTTCTCCGGCTGCATGACGACGACCGTCAGCACGGTGTTCCCCGAGGCCGACGCGCGGCCCGACGCCTCCGCCCCCGTGGGGTACGTCGACGTGCTCGACGGCTCGGTCCCGGCCGGCGCCCCGACGTACCAGCACTCCGACCGGGCGGTGCGCCGCCGCTCGTTCCTGGAGAACTGCGACGACGCGGTCGACCGGCTCGAGACCTACCGCCGGGACCTGTCCAAGGTGGTCACCAGCCGGCTGCACGCCTACCTGCCGCTGCGCTCGCTCGGCGTCCCGGTGGACTTCAAGCCCGGGCAACATGTCCGACATCCGCTTCGACGGCCTCGCCGGGATCACCGACGAGGCGTTCTCCTCGATGCGGGACGGCATCATCGCGCTGCTCGAGGAGACGTTCACGCTGATCCTGTCCGGCGCGAGCGAGGACGAGGTCTACGGCCGCTGGCGCGAGCTGACCGCCGGCAAGGTGGCCGAGGCCGAGGCCCGGCTGCACGCGCCGGCCGGCACCCGCACCGCCCCGCCGCGGCTCGACGAGGCGGTCGCGACCGCGGTCGCCGAGACCGTGCACGTCGCCCCGGCCACCCCGCGCGACGCCGCCGAGGAGGTGCACTGCGCGGTCTTCGTGACGAAGTCCGACGTGCGCCGGCTCGCGCCCCTGGTGCGCTCGCTGGTCACCCACTCCTCGCGCCCGCTGCACCTGTGGCTGCTGGGCCGTCCCAAGGCGGAGCAGACCCGGCTCACGCTGGCCCGGGCCTTCCCCGAGGTGACCTTCAGCTGGGTGCGCACCGGCGGGCTCGACGCCGCGCTCCACCCGCCCGTCCGCACCCCCAACTCGGTGGCCCGGCTGGTGCTGCCCGACCTGCTGCCCGGCGTGCAGCGGGTCGTGGTGCTGCCCGCGGAGACCGTCGTCGACGGCGACGTGGCGGAGCTGGCCGTCGCTCGACCTCGGCGGGCACGCGTTCGCGTCCGCCCGGTCGCGCTCGAACCAGTCCAGCGGCTTCCAGATGATCCACTCCGCGGCCGCCCGGCTGCGCGACCGGACGGCGCTGTCCTCCGAGCTGCGCCGCACGGCGCACGCCCGGCACGCCTTCGACTTCGACGCGTTCGGCACCGACCTGCTGGTCGTCGACCTCGCGGAGTCCCGGCGCCAGCAGCCCCCCGCCGAGGCGGTCGCGCTGATGGCGGACTTCCGGATGCACGCCACCGAGGTGCTGCACTACCTGGCCGGGCCGGACCACGCCGAGATCCCCGACCGGTGGCAGCACGTCCCCAGCGAGGACGCGGTGACCGACTCGGTGCTCGTGCACTGGACCGGGATCACCAAGCCCTGGGACCGCCGGGTCGTGCCCGAGCAGGAGCGCTGGCGCGCCTACGCGGGGAAGTAGCGCCCGCGGGTCAGCGGACGGACAGGCTCTCCAGCGAGCGGTCCACCGCCCGGCGCAGCGGCCGGGCGGCGGGCCGCTCCACGAACCGGTGGATCAGGAACGCGAGGGCGAAGCTCGTGAGCGTGGCGATCGCCAGCACGACGTAGCTCTGCAGGTGCGTCTGGAGGGTCTCGATCAGGAAGAACCCGACCTGGCCGTGCACCAGGTACAGCGGGTAGGTCAGGGCGCCGGCGAGCGTCAGCCACTTCCACCGGATCCGGGACAGCGGCCCGTGCGAGCACGCCAGCACGGCCAGGACCATCACGGTCACGGCCACCGCCGTCACCACGGGACGCACCGGCGCCCCGGTCAGCGCGGTGGCACGCTCGGCGTACGCCGTCGCCTGCTGCACGCTCAGCACCCAGGTGAACCCGAGGCCGAGCCAGCAGGAGAGGCTCAGCAGGTCGGTGGACAGCAGGAACAGCACGATCCCGACCGCGAAGTACGGGGCGTACGTCGACATCAGCACCGTCGCGACGAACGACGCGTGGTTGTTCTCGGCCACCTGGCCGAGCACCGGCCAGATCACCGCGAACGCCAGCAGCCGCTGCCGGTTCATCCCGATCAGCATGAAGATGCCGATCAGGACGTAGAAGCGCAGCTCGACCCAGAGCGTCCAGAAGGCACCCTGCACGTCGGTCATCCCGAACGCCGACTGCACCATCGTCAGGTTGCCCAGCGCCTCGATCGAGGTGGGCTCCCGGCCGCCGTGCCAGAACTGCTGCAGCGCGAAGGTCAGCAGGATCGCCACCCAGTAGGCGGGGTAGAGCCGGGCCACCCGGGAGGCCACGAAGGACTGCACGGTCCGGTCGTAGGCGGTCATCAGGATCACGAAGCCGCTGATGATGAAGAACAGCTCGACGCCGAGGTAGCCGTAGCGGCTGAGCTGGTGCAGCGACGGGAACTCCACCATCGGTCGGGCGCCCCAGTAGTCCCGGTTGATCCCGGTGTAGTGGTACGCCAGCACGCTGAACGCGGCCAGGAGCCGGAGGCCGTCGAGGGCTGCGAGCCTGGGTGCGCCCGGCTTGCCGGACGTGGGTGCGACGTCGATGGTGCTTACCTGCCGTTTCGCGCGAGTGTTTTGGTGAAGGTTAGAGTGTCCCGACCACCTTGGCCGACACGGGGACGACCGGGCGCCCGGGCGCGCCGGACCGGCCCCCCCGAAGGAGACTGTCGCTGATGGAGCTGTCGGTCAGGCGCCTGAAACGCACCCGTCCGGCCCAGTTCGTGAAACGGGTGGTGCTGCGGCGCGGGGGCCCGGTGCTGCCGCGGCTGAGCGTGGTCGTGCCCTTCCACGACGCCGCCGGCACCCTCGACGCCTGCCTGGCCAGCCTCCTCGCGCAGACCCACCCGCAGCTCGAGATCGTGCTCGTCGACGACGGGTCGACCGACGGCTCGGCGGAGATCGCCCGCCGGCACGTCGAGGCCGACCGGCGGGTCCGGCTGGTCACCCAGCAGCACCGCGGGGTCGGCGCGGCCCGCAACGCCGGGGTCGCCCGGGCCACCGGACGGCACCTCGCGTTCTGCGACGCGGACGACGTCGTGCTGATGCAGGGCTACGAGCGGCTCGGCGGCGCGCTGCTGGAGAGCGGCTCGGACATCAGCATCGGCTCGGTCACCCTCCAGCAGCAGGGCCAGCACCAGGAGCCGACCTGGGCCAAGCGCTCCAACGCCCAGCGCCGGATCGGGGTGCGGGTCGACGACCACCCCGAGATCATGGCCAACCTGATGCCCGGCACCCGGGTGTTCCGCCGCGCGTTCTGGGACGAGCAGGGGCTGGCGTTCGCCACCCAGGGCGACCACTCCGACATCGTCACGATCGTCGACGCGATGCTCCGCGCCCGCCGCGTCGACATCCTGCCCTCGGTGGTCTACCGCTGGGGCTGGCGCGAGGACAACCGCTCGCTGTGGCAGCAGGGCCTCCAGGACCGCCGCCGGGTCGCCGACCGGGTCGCGCAGATCTGCACCGCGGGCGAGCTGGTGGTGGCCACGGCCAGCGAGCCGGTGCAGCGGGCGTACTTCGCCGAGGTGCTGCACACCACCGTCCCGGACCTGGTCCGGGCCGCGATCACCCGCGACGACGGCTACTGGGAGGTCCTCGGCGCCGAGCTGCGCCGGCTCCTCGACCTGGTCTCCGCCGAGACGTTCCCGGCCGTCCCGGCCGAGGACCGGATCATCGCCTGGCTGTGCGCGCACGACGAGCGGGACGCGGCGGAGAGCTTCCTGGAGTACGCCTTCGACAACCAGAACGGCTACCCGCACCGGATGGTGGCCGGCCGCCCGCACCTCACGCTGCCCTTCATCGACGCGATCGCCGAGGTGTCCGACGAGCTCACCGGCGTCGCCGACAGCGAGCTGCGCTTCCGGACCCGGCTGCTGGTGGCCCGCTGGCCGGCGGCCGACGTGCTGCACCTCGAGGGGGCGGCGTTCCTGGAGTACCTCGACGACTCCTACGCCGCGAGCGAGGTGACCGTCGTGCTCCGGGACCCGGCCTCGGGGCGGACCTGGCGGGTGCCGACCACCCCGACCCCCGAGCCGAACGTCAACCAGTGGTCGCAGCGCGCCCACGAGGACCACAGCGGCGGCGCGTTCAGCTGCGACGTCGACGTCAGCACGCTGCCCACCCCGGACGGCCGTGACCGGGTCGTCCTCGAGGTGCAGGTCGAGCTGCGGATCGGCGAGCACCAGCGCACCGCCGGGTTCCACAGCCGGGCGGTCAACGTGAACGCCGGCCTGCTGGAGACCTCCACCGTCGGCGGCACCACCGTCGAGCCGCGGTGGCCCAGCACGACGGCCTGAGCATCGAGCTGCGGCCGCTCCGCGCGCGCCGACCTCCGTCCGCCGGAGCCCACCGGCCCGGTCCGGGTCGCCGAGGTCACCGCCTCCGGCGGCGTCGTGCGGCTGTCGGGCAGCACCGACCGCGACGTCGAGATCGCCCTGGTCGGTCCCCGCTCGCGCACCGCCTGGCGCCCGGCCGCCCGCACGGGCGAGGCCTTCGAGGTCGAGCTCGACCTGTTCGGCGACGAGTGGGGCGTCGGCCGTACGTCGCTGCCGGCCGACCGGTACGACGTGGTCGCCCGCACCGCCGACGGCCGGACGCTCGACGTCGCGCCGGAGCGGTCGCTGTGGCGCCGGCTGCCGCTGTACGTCGAGGACTCGCACCTGCACTTCGTGCCGCACGTCTCGCTCGAGGGCGCGCTGGCCCTGCGCGTCGTGCCCGCCGAGTGGCGGACCAGCCGGCCGCCGTACATGCGCCGCCGGCTGCGCGACGAGGTCTACCCCGAGGCGCGCACCCAGCCGCTGCTCGACGTGGTGCTGTTCGAGACGTTCGCCGGCAAGGCCGCGGGCGACAACCCCGGCGCGCTGTGCCGCGAGCTGGCCGGCCGCGACGAGGACCTGGAGCTGGTCTTCAGCGTGCATGGACTACTCCGTGGAGGTGCCCGAGGGCGCCCGCCCGGTGATCCGGTTCTCGCGGGAGTACTTCGAGCTGCTCGGCCGCGCGCGCTACCTGCTGGTCAACGCCTCGCTGCCGTACTTCTTCCGCAAGCGGGAGGGCCAGCTGTACTTCCAGACCTGGCACGGCAGCCCGCTCAAGCGGATCGCGCACGACCGGCCGCACCTGGACTTCTTCAACTGGCACCACCGCCGCCAGCTGCTGATCGCGCGCGACGGCTGGGACTACCTGCTCAGCCAGAGCGAGTTCTGCACCCGGTCGCTGTCCAGCGCGTTCCGGTACGACGGTCCGGTGATGGAGCTCGGCTACCCGCGCAACGACGTGATGCTGGCCGACGACGCGCCCGAGCGCCGCCGCCGCACCCGGGCCGCCCTCGGGATCGGGGAGCACCAGCAGGTCGTGCTGTACGCCCCGACCTGGCGGGACAACCTGCGGGTGGGCCGGGTCTTCGACAAGGTGCTCTACCTCGACCCGCACCAGGTCGTGGAGCAGCTCGACGACGCCGTGGTGCTGGTCCGGGGGCACTACAACTCGGTGCGCGCCGCCGAGGACGTCGACCCGGACCGCCGGGTCATCGACGTCACCCGCTACCCCGACATCGCCGACCTGTACGTCGCCGCGGACGCCCTGGTCACGGACTACTCGTCGGTGTTCTTCGACTTCGTGCTGACCGACAAGCCGATGATCTTCCTGGCGCCCGACCTCGCGGAGTACCGCGACGACAACCGGGGCTTCTACCTCGACTACCACGACACGGTTCCGGGACCGGTCTGCCTGACCACCGACGAGGTGGTCGCCGCGCTCCGCGGGCCCGACGGGTTCGCCGAGCGGCGCGAGACGTTCCGCGCCGAGTTCGCCCCGCACGACGACGGCAAGGCGTCGGCGCGCGTGGTCGACGCGGTGCTGGGCGTCCATCCCTACCGCAGCGAGGGTTCCCGACCATGACCGACGACCGCCCGCTGCTCGACGAGGCCGCGGTGCGGGCCCTCGCCCAGGCTCCCACGCGACCGGACCTCTGGGTCGACTTCGTGCGGCAGCAGTCGATCCGCACCGTGGCGGAGGTCGGTGTCTACCGGGGTGCCTTCGCCCAGCGGATGCTCGACGGCTGCCCGGGGATCGAGCGCTACTACCTGGTCGACCCGTGGCGGCACCTCGACGACTGGAACAAGCCGGCCAACCGCAAGGACGCCGCCTTCGAGCGGTTCCACGCCGAGACCCTGGAGCGGACCGCGGCGCACGCGGACGCCGGGTGGTGCTGCGCGGCAAGACCCTCGAGGTCGTCGACCGGATCCCCGACGGCTCCCTGGACCTCGCCTACGTCGACGGCGACCACACCCTGCGCGGGGTCACCGTGGACCTGGTCAGCCTGTACCCGAAGATCCGCGAGGGCGGCTTCCTGGCCGGGGACGACTTCTGCCGGACGATCTTCCAGCACGACCGGAAGTTCGAGCCCACCCTGGTCTTCCCGTTCGCGGTGTACTTCGCCGAGGCGGTCGGGGCCCGCATCTACGCCCTGCCGCACCGGCAGTTCCTGATGCAGAAGGTCACCGGGGGCGAGCACGCCTTCGTCGACCTCGCGGGCGGCTATCGCGCCCGCACGCTGGGCGACCAGCTCGCCCGACGCACGGAGCCGGCGACCGCGCCGGCCCCCACGCTGCTCAGCCGGATCGCCGGCCGGGCCCGACGACCGAGAGGCTGACCCGATGCAGCGCACCGGACTGCCCCCCAACAAGACCGCGACGTACGTCATGCGACGGTGGAAGACCGTCTACGTGTCGGTCCCCAAGGCCGCCTGCACGAGCCTCAAGTGGCTGGTCGCGGACCTCCAGGAGGAGGACCCCGAGCACTTCTACGAGACGGCCGAGCGCGGAGACCTCCCGCACGATGACCATCCACCACCGCTCCCGGTGGCAGCACACGCCGATGCTGCACGAGCTCGACGACGAGGAGCTCGCCGAGATCACCCCGGAGAACGGCTGGTTCGTCTTCGCGGTCGTCCGGCACCCGGCCGCCCGGTTCTGGTCGGGCTGGCAGTCCAAGCTGCTGCTGCACGAGCCGTACTTCTACAAGCGCTACCCGGAGGGCACCTGGCCGCGCCTCCCGGAGTCCACGACCGACGTGGTCGAGGACTTCCACACCTTCGTGCGCAGCCTCGCGGCCGACCCCGCGGCGCCGATCTTCCACGACCGGCACTTCCGCTCCCAGACCCGGCTGCTGAAGACCGACCGGGTGCCCTACAGCCGCGTCTACCAGACCGCCCAGTTCGGCGAGCTGATGCGCGACCTCGAGGCGCACCTGCGGCCGCTGGGCCTGGAGCGGATGCCCGCGCTGCGGCGCAGCAACGAGACCCCCCTCGCGCCGGTCGAGCAGCTGTTCACCGCCGAGGTGGTCGACACGCTCCAGAAGCACTACGCCGCCGACTTCGAGCAGTTCGGCTACCCCGACGTCGTCCCCTCCGGGCTGGCGGCCTCGGGGGAGTACTCCGCCGCCGAGCTGGCCGAGGTGGGCCGCCTCGCCGAGCGGGCCGAGCGCATCGGGGACCTCTACCGGCTGCTGCTGGAGTCGCAGGCGCGGCAGCGCGCGACGATCCGGGAGCTGCGGACCCGGCTCCGGGCCCGTCCGCCCGCGGTGCCGGAGCAGCGCAGCACGCTGCAGCGGGTCCGCGGCCGGGCCGGCCGGATCGTCCGCCGGGCGCTCCCGGGGGTCAGCGGAGGCTGAGGCGTACGGCGCCGTCGGCGGTGTAGCCCACCTCGACGCCGTCGTCGTCCCCGGCCGGGCGGGACAGCTGGGTCTCCCAGGAGCTGTTCTGCCACACGAGCCGCAGCCGGAGCCGGACGTCGTCGAGCGTCTGGTCCCCGAACGCGTCCTTGAGCGGGACCTCCGCGGACACCGTGAACCCGTCCGCGGACCGGGTCGCGGTCACCGGCAGGTCCACGCTGTGCCCGCTCGCCTCGTGGACCGCGGTCAGCGTGACCTCGGCGTCGTCCAGGGAGGACCGCTTGCTGCGGCCGGTGACGTGCAGGTCGCCGGCGAACCGGAGCACCGCGTCGCGGGTCGCGTGCGCCGGCAGGGGCCGGCGGGACAGCCGGCCGCGCAGGCCCGGCTCCGCGGTCTCCAGCCGGGTCACGTCGAGCCGGACGTCCTCGAGGTGGGTGCGCAGCGGGGCGAGCTCGACGACCTGCTCGAGGACCTGGCGCCACTCGTCGAGGAACCGGCCGTGGCCGTGGTGCCGGGCCTTCTCGCGGGCCGCCTCGCTCATCCGCGCCACGAGCTCGGGGGAGGTGAGCATGGTGACGATCCGGTCGGCCATCTGCCGGACCCCGCCGGCCGGCACCAGGAAGCCGTCGACGCCCTCGCTGATCTGCTCGCGGGGGCCGTACTTGATGTCGTAGCTGATCACCGGGCAGCCGTGGCTGAGGCTCTCCAGCGTGGAGAGCGGGTAGCCCTCGAACAGGCTGGTCATCAGGAACGCGCTCGAGTTCCACAGCGCGTCGCGGGCGCGCGGGTCGTGCCCGTGCAGGGTGACCGACCCGGACACGCCGTGCTTGGCGGCGACCTGCTCGAGCACCGAGAGCTGGCTGCCGGAGCCGTAGATGTCCAGCCGGGCCTCCGGGACCCGCTGGGCGGCCAGGGCGAACGCCCGGATGGCGTGCCCGAGGCGCTTCTGCTTCTCGAGGCGGGCCACCACGGTGACCCGGTGCGGGTCGCGGGGCGGCAGGTCCGGGGCGCGGTCGGGCATGTCGACCGGGTTCGGCACGACGAACAGGTTGGTCGTGCGGCCCCGGCGCTGCGCGATGTCGTCCTGCTGACGGGCGGTCAGCGTCACGAACGCGTCGATGTCGTCGACCTTGCCGACCAGCCGGCCGTAGATGTCGGAGAGCTCCGAGCTCCACAGCCGCGGGGGCGCGACGTGGATGTTGTGCAGGACGTAGACCACGTGCACGTTCTTGGCGCGCATCGGCACGAGGTGCTGCACGCTGAACCGCGAGTCGACGAACAGGAAGGTCCGCTCGTCGCCGCTGAGGTGCCGCACGAACCGCTTGAACCACTGGGCGACCGACTTGAACTCGCCGAGCACCGCGCCGTCCGGCCCGACCCGCTGGAGCGCGGTCGGCCAGGTCTCCGGCTCCTTGAACACGAAGCTCGGCACCCGCAGGTACGTCGACCCGTCCGCGCGGTGGTAGTCGAAGACCGAGCCCTGCGACGGGTCGGAGCGGTAGACGGTGCGGAACGGCGTGCCGTCCGGGAAGAACTCCTGGGTCGCGGTGTGCGCGGTGAGGTCGGGCAGCTCCTCGCCGGTGGACTCCTCGTCCTCCCACGGGTTGTTCCGGTAGTGCTCGTAGATGTTGGGGGTGCTGATCTCCGGCAGCAGCAGCCCGCGCTCCAGCAGCATCGCCCGCCGCTCGGGCAGGTCGGTGCGGGCGTTGAAGGTGGCCACCGTGGGCTTGATCGCCGCCCTCGGTGACGAAGATCCGGTTGCGCATCAGCATCGCGCGGGTCTGACCGCCGGCGTCCGGGCTCAGGTCGATGGGGCAGCTCAGGTAGCGACCCGTGGGCAGCTCAGTCGACGGCACGGGCAGACCCTACCGGTCCCCGGGTGGTCGAGCTCGGTCCCCGGTGGTCGGGCTCGTCGCGACTCACTTGTCGATGTCGCCCACCACGAAGAACATCGAGCCCAGGATCGCGACCATGTCCGCGACCAGGCAGCCCTCCAGGACCTCGGGGAGCACCGCGATGTTGTTGAAGGACGCGCTGCGCAGCTTCATCCGCCAGGGGGTCTTCTCGCCGCGCGAGACCAGGTAGTAGCCGTTGATGCCGAGCGGGTTCTCCGTCCAGCAGTACGTCGCCCCCTCGGGCACCTTGAGGATCTTGGGGAGCCGGACGTTCACCGGTCCCCGCTGCAGGGAGCGCAGCCGGTCGACGCAGGCCTCGGCCACGTCGAGGGAGACCTTGACCTGGTCCAGCAGCAGGCCGAACCGGGAGTAGCTGTCGCCGTCCTCGCGGACCGCGACCTGCAGCGACCCGTCGGCCAGCAGCGCGTCGTAGGCGAGGTAGGGCTCGTCGCGGCGCAGGTCGAAGTCGACGCCGGACGCCCGGGCGATCGGGCCGCTGACGCCGTACGCGTCGACCAGGGCCGGCGAGAGCACGCCGACGCCGCGGGTGCGGGCCTGGAAGATCTCGTTGCCGAAGATCAGGTCCTCGATCTGGGAGAGCCGGTTGCCGACCGCCGTGACCGCGTCGGCGACCCGGTCGAGCCAGCCCGCCGGCAGGTCCTCCTTGAGGCCGCCCACCCGGTTGAACATGTAGTGCATCCGGCCGCCGGAGACCTCCTCCATCACCGCCTGGATCGTCTCGCGCTCGCGGAAGGCGTAGAAGATCGGCGTGATCGCGCCCAGCTCGATGGGGTAGGAGCCGAGGAACATCAGGTGGTTCAGCACGCGGTTCAGCTCGGCCAGCAGGGTGCGGGTCCAGGTGGCCCGCTCGGGCACCTCCATGCCGAGCATCCGCTCGACCGCGAGCACCACGCCGAGCTCGGAGGAGAACGCCGAGAGCCAGTCGTGCCGGTTGGCCAGCACGATGATCTGCCGGTAGTCGCGGACCTCGAAGAGCTTCTCGACGCCGCGGTGCATGTAGCCGACGATCGGCTCGCAGTCGACGATCCGCTCGCCGTCGAGGGTGAGCCGCAGCCGGAGCACGCCGTGCGTGGCGGGGTGCTGGGGCCCGATGTTGAGGACCATGTCCTGGGTGGCCAGGTCGCCCGGGGCGGCGCTGCCGCCGCGCTCGTGCCCGGACAGCCCGGCCGCACCGGCACCGATGCCGACCGTCACCTGCTCCTGTCCGGCCACGCGCGTCATCCTCGCACTACCGCAGGCGGCGGCGCACGGCTCCGAGCGCGCGACGGGCGGTCTGCCGGACGCTGCGGCCGGTCGTCCGGCCCCCGTCGGGCCCGGCGCCGTCCGGTCGCGGGGCGGTGGCCGCGGGCTGCCGCATCGGCCGGGCGACGGCGCGGGTCAGGTCGCCGGTCGGGGTCTCCACGCGCGACGAGACGTGCGTGAAGCCCTCCTCGGGGCCGTCGTACCACCAGGAGCCGGTGACGCCGTCGGCCACGTCGTCGAGGTCCTCGCCCTCGGCGCGCAGCAGCAGCGCCCGGGCGAACGTCGACGTGCGCTCGAAGCGGGCCGAGGCGCCGTCCGGCATCATCACCGACAGCAGGCCGCGGTTCTGGCCGTTGGCCTCCCGCGTCATCCGGCGCAGCGTGTCGCGGCTCGGCGACCAGCCGGCCGGGGCGACCAGCCGCCAGGCCGCGGGGTACGCCGTCGCGGCCAGCTCGGCGCCGAACTGCACGCGCGGCTCGCCGACGTACTCCGCGTGCAGCATGCGGGCGTCGAGCTGGGCGTCCTCCAGGGGCGGCCGGCGCTCGTCGCCCGTGCTCGGTCCAGTCGCCGAGCAGCACCACCTCGAGGTCGGCGACGTTGCCGGTCAGCAGCCCGTCGACGGTGTAGGTCACGTCCTCGAAGGACGCGCCGCGGGTGTCCACGACGGCCTGCAGCCACGGGACCGAGTAGCTGCGGCCCTTCTTGCGCCAGTGCCGGAGGTCGGTGATCCGGTCGGTCACGAACGGACGGTTGTAGCGGTTGACCTCGTTCTGCCGGCGCATCACGGTCGAGCGACCGAGGTGCCAGGAGCGCGCCTCGCGGTCCGGGACGAACAGCGCGCCGCGCTGGGCGAGCCGGTAGCCGAGCTCGACGTCCTCGCCGAGCTTGAGCGTGGAGTCCAGGCCGCCGGTGGTGAGGTAGAAGTCGCGCCGGACCGACGCGCTGGCGCCGACGTGCACGAGGTAGGCGTGGAACGTGCAGGCGTTCAGGTCGTCGTGCTTGGCGACGAACTCCTCGACCCAGTCGTGGGTGGCCGTCCACCGGCCGTCGAAGAGCTTGCCGGCCCGCCCGGCCCGGACCTCCTCGAAGGCGTCCTGCACCGACGGCATGCCCTCGGTCGGGTCCATGAACAGCTTGTGGCCCGAGGACCACGGCGTAGTCGACGAGGTGGTGCCAGCGCAGCTGGGCCTCGACCTCGTCGTGGTGCAGCAGCATGTCGGAGTCGAGCCAGTGGATGACGTCGCCGTCGGCGAACTCGGCACCCTGGCGGCAGGCGTGCGCGCGGCCCCAGGACTCCGAGGTGCGCAGCACGCTGGTGTTCTCCGGGCGCAGCTCGGGGAGCTCGACCGCGGGGGTGCTGCCGTCGTCGACCACGACGACCTGGAGCAGCTCGGCGGGGTAGGTCTGGGCGGCGAGCCCGGCCAGGCAGTAGGGCAGCGTCTCCGCGGCCTGGTGGGCCGGGATGACCACGCTGACGGAGAGCTCCGGCTTCCAGGCGCCGAGCACCGGTGGCGTGAGGTCACGCCACGCGTTCCCCCAGACTCGGGGCTGTGCGGGTTGCTCGGTCATCCAGGGGGCTCCTCGTGAGGCGTCCGTGCAGGCCGGTCGGTCGGTTCGTGCTCCAGCAGGGGACTCGGCCTGAAGCCCCTCCACTGCTGCCGGGATCGGCCCCGGCTCACGAAGTATCCGAGTCCAGGCTCCCAGGTGTGCCCGGCGGACTGTCGGCGGAGTAGGTAGTTGAGGCCGTGCGACCGGTAGATCGTCCCTCCTGCGGCCCGCAGCGCACGGAACAAGTTGGCGTCGACGTACTTGCGCGTGTCGCGGAACCCGCCCACCGCGGCGTACGCCTCCCGGGACACCATCATGGTCCCGCCGGCCACCACGGACGTGTAGCGCTCGGTGGCGTCCTTGCGGCGCACGGTCACCCACAGCGGCTCGACGAACAGGAACTCCGGCGGGCAGCCGACCAGGTCGGCGCCGGAGTAGCCGCGGGCCAGCAGCAGGTCGGTGACGAAGTCCGGGCCGTACCAGTCGTCGTCGTCCATCTTCAGCAGCACGTCGCCCGAGGCCCGCCGGGCGCCGTCGTCCAGGACGTTGCCGAAGGACCGGTCCGTCGGCGCGCCGACCGCGGTGACCGGCACGCCGGACCGCTCGGCGAACGCCGCCAGGAGCGCCGGGTCGGCGTCGAAGCCGTGGGTGGTCAGCTGCAGCTCGAGGTCGGCGCCGCGCTGGCGGCCCACCTGGCGCAGCGCGTGCTCGAGCATCTCGGGCCGGCGGGTGGTGAGCAGCACCGAGACCCGCGTCGCCGGCTCCGGGCGTACGTCGACCGCGTCGGCCGCGCCGCGGCGCCAGGCGCCGGCGCCGTGCCCGGCCAGCGCGGCCCGGCGCAGCCGGATGCTGCGCACCTCCCGGTCCAGGTCGTCGGCGAGGTCGGCGTCGCGGTCGAGCTCGGCCACCAGGGCCGGCACCAGCAGGGCCCGCGCCCAGGCCGGCACCGGGTCGGCGGTCAGCGGGACGCCGGCCATCGCCAGGCCGGCGACCACCCGGGCGTAGGACACCGGTCCGTCGCCGCCCGCCCAGTCCACGTGCACGCCGGTGTAGGGGCGCAGCTGCTCCACGTGGCCGTCGCCGAGGCCGGCGCGCGAGTCGACGACGACGTCGGTGGCGCCCGGGGCGCGGACCTGGAGCAGGTGCGGGCCGCCCGCGACGGGTCGCAGGTGGGCCGCGGGGACCGTGGGCCGGCGGGTGAAGCCGACCGGGTTCAGCACCGCGTCGTCGAGCGGTCCGAGGGCGAGCGTGCCGGTGGGGACCCGGGTGACCTGGACCCGGCCGGTGACCGGGTGCGGGGCCGCGCCGGCCGGGCCCGCCGGCGTCCGGCCGGTCGGCGCCGGTGGTGTCCAGCAGCAGCACGTCGGCGGTGTCGTCGGGAGCCGGGTCGCGCAGCGCCGCGTCGCTGCCCACGATCGCGAGCGCGTCGCCCGGCGGCCAGTGGTGCGGCTCGTCGAGGCGGGCGCCGAGCACCGGCCAGCCCGGGGCCATCAGGTGCGCGGGGGAGGTGCGGCGGGCGAGCTCGGCCAGCACCTGGCCCGCGAGGACCGGTGCGGCGAACGCGACGCTCACCCGCGCGCCGCCGTCGGCGGTGTCCACGGCCAGCGACGTGAGCCGCGGCCACGCGGGGGACGGCACCAGCGTGGGCGGCTGGCTGGCGAGCTCCAGCAGCACCAGCGCGACCCGCTCGGCGCGCGGCAGGCCCTGGGCGGCCGCGACGGCGCGGCGCAGCGCGACCCGGTCCCGGACCACCACGACCACCGCGTCGACCTGCTCGAGGACGGCGCCGAGCTCGTCGGTCATCGGGGCGGTCAGCGACCGGTGGTCGGCCCGGCCGGTGAACCGGCCGAGCGGCGGAGACCTCGCCCGGTCCGAGCGCCGGGTCCCGCACGAGGAGCACGTGGGCAGCCTGGTCCAGGAAGGCGTCGAGGCCGGACGACGACCGTGGGTTCACGGGTGGCACCAGCCGACGACCCCGTTGTCCATGCCCGCAGTCTAGATCGTGGCCGCCGCGCCGGGCCGGTCCCCCTCGCGGTCCGGACGTAGTCTCGTCCGCGTGGACGACCTCTTCGCGCCGCCCGGGAACGACTGGCGGCCGGTGTCCCCGGCGCTGGCCCGGCTGCGCCGGTGGGTGCTCGGCGTGTCGGGCGCCGTCGTGCTCGGGCTGGTCGTCGCCGCCGACCCTGGTGTGGTCGCTGCCGGTGCTGGTCTGGCTGCCGCTCGTCGTGGTGCTGCTCGCGCTGCTGGCGTGGGGCTGGCTGCTGATCGGCCGCAACGCCCGCTGGTGGGCCTACGCGGAGCGCGACGAGGACCTCTACGTCAAGCACGGGGTGCTCTTCCGGGCCGCTGGTGGTCGTCCCCTACGGGCGCATGCAGTACGTCGACGTACAGGCCGGGTCCGCTCGAGCAGCTGTTCAAGATCGCCAGCGTGCACCTGCACACCGCCAGCCCGGGCACGAGCGCGCGGATCCCGGGGCTGCCCGCGGACGAGGCGGCCCGGCTGCGGGACCGGCTCACGTCGCAGGGCGAGGCGCAGGCAGCGGGACTGTGAGCGAGCCGGAGCGGCCCTACAAGCGGCTGTCCCCCCTGACCCCGCTGGTCCGCAGCTTCCTGCTGGTGGTCGCGGTGTTCGCCTCCACCTGGGACGACCTGCTGCGCGGCGACCTCGGACCGGTCGCCTGGCTGCTGCTGGCCCTGCTGGTCGCCGGCGCGGTGTACGGCGCGGCGTCGTGGCTGCGCACGAAGTACTGGATCGAGGCCGACGAGCTGCGCGTCGACACCGGCGTGGTGTCCCGCCAGTCGCGGCGGATCCGGGTGGACCGGCTCCAGGGCATCGACATCAGCCAGCCGTTCGTCGCCCGGCTGTTCGGGCTCGCGGAGCTCAAGATGGACGTCGCCGGCGGGCGGCCCGGGAGGGGTCGCTGGCGTTCCTGCGGCTCGCGGAGGCCCAGGACCTGCGCTCCGCGCTGCTGGCCCGCCGCGACGCGGTCCGGGCGGGCGGCACCGACGCCGGGACCGCCGCCGGGACCGACGCCGGGGACGCCGGGGACGGGACGGGACCGGTCGAGGTCGTCCCGCCGCCGGACCGGGTGCTGGTCTCGCTCGACCCGGCGATGCTCGTGGTCAGCCTGCTGCTGTCGGCGGAGTTCGGGGCGTTCCTGGTCTCGACGCTCGTGTTCGCCGGGCTGTTCGCGTGGCTCGGGCAGATCGTCGGCGGGCTGGCCGCCGCCGTGCCGCTGCTCGGCGGTCTCGCGGTGACGCTGTTCCGCAAGCTGTCGGCCTACTACCGGTTCACGGTCTCCGAGACGGCCGCCGGGCTCCAGGTGCGGCGGGGCCTGTTCGAGCTCGACGCGCAGACGATCGCGGTGTCCCGCGTCCAGGGCGTGGTGGTCACCGAGCCGCTGCTGTGGCGCCGGCTGGGCTGGGCCAAGCTCGACGTCGCGCTCGCGGGCTACAGCGAGCGGCGAGGGCGACGGCAGGCCGTCGGCGTCCACCGTGATGCCGGTGGCGCCGCGGGCGACCGCGCTGTGGCTCGCCCGGCGGCTGCTGGAGGAGGCCGGCTCGCCCGACCCGGACGCGGTGGCGCTGACGCCGGCCGCCGGAGCGGGCCCGCTGGGTGGCCCCGGTGCGCCGCCGCTTCCTGCTCTCCGGCGTGGGGGAGCACCTCGTGGTCAGCCGCGAGGGCGTGCTGAGCCGCCGTACCCACGTGGTGCCGCTACGCCCGGGTGCAGTCGCTGCAGCTCCACCAGGGCCCGTGGCAGCGCCGGCTCGGGCTGGCCGACCTGCTCGTCGACAGCCCGCCCGGGCCGGTCCGGGTCCGGCTGCGGCACCGCGACGCCGGCGAGGCGCGGCGGCTGCTCGACCGCGCGAACGAGCGTGCGCGCCGCCTCGCGCGGTCCGGGCACGTGTCTGGACCGGTCTGACAGGGTGAGGGCATGCCGCGCCCAGCCCGATCCAGTCCCGGCTGGCCCACGCCTGGCCCGACGGTCGTCCCCGTGCTCGCCGTGGTGGCGCTGGCCCTGACCTGGGGCCGCGACCTCGGGGCCGTGCCCGTCGGCCTGGTCGCCCTGGTGCTCGCCGGCGCGGTGCTCGCGGCGGTCCAGCACGCCGAGGTGATCGCCCACCGGCTCGGCGAGCCGTTCGGCTCGCTGGTGCTCGCGGTCGCGGTCACCGTCATCGAGGTGGCGCTGATCGTCACGCTGATGGCCTCCGGCGGCGCGAAGGCCGAGTCGCTGGCCCGCGACACCGTGTTCGCCGCGGTGATGATCACCATGCAACGGCATCGTCGGACTCGCCCTGCTCGCCGGCGCCCGGCGGTTCGGCGTCTCGAACTTCAACCCCGAGGGCACCGGCGCGGCGCTGGCCACCGTGGTCTCGCTCGCCACGCTGAGCCTGGTGCTGCCGACCTTCACCTCCAGCGCGCCGGGCCCGCGGTTCTCCCCGGCCCAGCTCGCGTTCGCCGCGGTCGCCTCGCTGGTGCTCTACGCGCTGTTCGTGCTCACCCAGACCGTGCGGCACCGCGACTTCTTCCTGCCGGTGACGCCCGACCGGCGAGGTGGCGCCGCCCGAGGTGCACGCCGACCCGCCGACGGCCCGCGCCGCCTGGACCAGCCTCGGCCTGCTGCTGCTCGCGCTCGTCGCCGTCGTCGGGCTGGCCAAGGTCGAGTCGCCCGTCGATCGAGGCCGGCGTCAAGGCCGTCGGGTTCCCGCCGTCGTTCGTCGGCGTGGTGATCGCGCTGCTCGTGCTGCTGCCCGAGACGCTGGCGGCGGTCCGCGCGGCGCACCCGCGACCGGGTGCAGATCAGCCTGAACCTGTCCTACGGCTCGGCGATGGCCAGCATCGGCCTGACCATCCCGGCGATCGCGGTCGCCTCGATCTGGCTCGACGGGCCCGCTGCTGCTCGGCCTCGGGCCGGTGCAGATCGTGCTGCTGGCGCTGACCGTCGTGGTCAGCATCCTGACCGTGATCCCCGGACGGGCGACCCGGCTGCAGGGCGCCGTGCACCTGATCCTGTTCGCGGCGTTCCTGTTCCTGTCGGTCAGTCCCTGACCGTCACGACCCAGCAGAAGTCGCCGAGCCCGCCCACGGCGGTCAGCTCGGCCGCCTCGGTCGCCGCCGGCCAGCGCCCGGACGTAGCCCGCCGGGTCGCTCGTCGCGAGCGCCAGGTCGGGCCGCTCGCCCGAGACGCCGAGGTCGTGCAGCACGTCCCGCTGGCGGCGTACGACGCCGCCGACCCGGTCCGCGACGGCGTCGACCGCGACGTGCGCGGTGACGTCGCGCGAGCCGTCCGGGAGCACGTCGACCTCCTGGCCGTCGCGGTAGGAGCGCAGCGAGCCGAAGGGGCGGCCGGGTGTCCCGGGTGTGGCCGTAGTCCACCGCCACGGCGATCCCGCGGGTCACCCGGCCGACCACGTCGGCCCAGGCCGTGTCCCGGGTGCTGCCCACCTCGGCGCGGGTGCCCGGCTCGCGGCGGTCCAGCGGCCACCAGCGCTCCACCCAGGCGGCCAGCGACGGCGCGACGGTGGAGTGGGTGAGCGGCTGGCCGAGCGACTCCTCGCCGGTCGCCGGGTCGACGTGCACGACCCGCAGCCGGCCGTCGGGGGCGACCTCGACGACGTGGCAGGGGATGTTGTCGAGCCACTCGTTGGCGACCACCAGGCCCTCGACCGCCTCGGGCAGCGCCGTGGTCCAGGCGATGGCGGGGTCCAGGCCGGCCGGCCGCGCGGCGACCTCGACGCCGAGCAGGTCGAGGTCCGGGTCGAGCGCGTGCAGCTGGGTGAGCAGCTCGCCGCGGCCGGCGCCGATGTCGACCACGGTGTCCAGGCCGGCCTCGCGGGTCATCCTGGCCAGCGCCCGCGCGAACAGCGGCGAGGCGTGCACGGAGGTCCGGAAGTGGGCCGCCGGCGCCTCGCGGCGGAAGAACCCGTCGGCGCCGTACAGGGCGGCGTCCCAGGCCTGCTTCCAGGTCGGGTGCGGGGTCGGCGGGGGCACCGCCGGCATGCCGAGCGAGGTCATCGCGCCAGGCTACGGGCCGGGTGGGGCGTGTGACGCAGGCCACCCGGCGGTCGGGCTATCTGCCCGGCCGGGCCGCGCGTACGCTCGTGCGTGCACGCATCAGACCGTCCGGTACCTCCTCGTGAGGACTGGAACGAAAGGTGATGAGTCCCATGACCCGTATCGGGGTAGTCGGCGCCGGCCGCGTCGGCGCCGTCCTCGCGGCAGCGCTCCGCGCCGCAGGGCACGAGATCGTCGCCGTCGCAGGCGAGTCCGCCGCGTCGCGCACCCGCATCGAGACGCTGCTGCCGGGCGTCCGGGTCGACAAGCCGACCGCCGTGTCGCGGTCCTGCGACCTGCTGCTGCTCACCGTGCCCGACGACATGCTGTCGAACGTGGTCACGATGCTGGCCGCCTCCGGCGCGATCCGCCCGGGCCAGCAGGTCGTGCACACCTCCGGCAAGCACGGCCTCGCGGTGCTCGCCCCGGCCGCCGAGGTGGGCGCCGAGATCCTCGCGATGCACCCGGCGATGACGTTCACCGGCACCCACGTCGACGTCGCCCGGCTGCCCGGCTGCGTGTTCGGGGTGACCGCGACCGACGGCACCCGGGCGCTCGCCCGCTCGCTGGTCGCCGACCTCGGCGGCAGCGTCGTCTGGGTCGAGGAGGACCGGCGCACGCTCTACCACGCGGGTCTCGCGCACGGCGCGAACCACCTCGTCACCCTGGTCTCCCAGGCGATGGACCTGCTCCGCGAGTCCGGCGCCACCGACCCGGCCGCCACCCTGCGGCCGCTGCTGACCGCGGCGCTGGACAACGCGCTGTCCTACGGCGACGCCGCGCTGACCGGCCCGATCGTCCGCGGCGACGTCGAGACGGTCCGCGCGCACCTCGCCGAGATCGCCCGCACCTCGCCCGGCACGCTCGGGTCGTACGTCGCCCTGGCCCGTGCCACGGCGAACCGGGCGGTCGTCGACGGACGGCTGCTGCCGCTGCGGGCCGCCAAGCTGGTGAGCATCCTCAACGACGCGCTCCCGGCGGAGACGCCCGCCGCCCGCCGCGTCGCCACCCGCGGACGGGGCGCGTGACGCTCGGTCGCCCGGTCCCGCGCGGAGCTCGACGACGGCGCTCCGCCCGCACCGCGGACAGGGCGGGACCGTCGGCCTGGTGCCGACGATGGGCGCGCTGCACAGCGGGCACGCCGCGCTGGTCCGGGAGGCCGCCGAACGGGCCGGGACCGTCGTGGTGTCGGTCTTCGTGAACCCGCTGCAGTTCGGGGCGGGGGAGGACCTCGACCGCTACCCGCGCACCTTCGACGCCGACCTCGAGGTCTGCCGGGAGAACGGTGCCGCCGTGGTGTTCGCGCCGTCGGTCGACGAGGTCTACCCCGGCGGCGACCCGCAGGTGACCGTCGAGCCCGGCCCGCTCGGGTGCGGTGCTGGAGGGCGCGACCCGGCCCGGCCACTACCGCGGGGTGCTGACCGTCGTGGCGAAGCTGTTCGGCCTGGTCCGCCCCGACGTCGCGGTGTTCGGGCAGAAGGACTACCAGCAGCTGGTGCTGGTCCGCCGGATGGTCGACGACCTCTGCATGGGCGTCGACGTCGTCGGCGCCGCGCACGGTCCGCGAGGACGGCGGCCTGGCCCTGTCCTCGCGCAACGCCTACCTCGACGCCGACCAGCGACGCTCGGCCCTCGCCCTGTCGCGTGCGCTGCGCGTCGGGGCCGAGGCCGGGCCCGCGGGCGCCGCGCGGGTGCTCGCCGACGCGGGCGCCGTGCTCGCCGCGGCGGACGGGGTCGACCTGGACTACCTCGCGCTGACCTCGCCGGCGCTCGGTGACCCGCCCGAGGTCGGCGAGGCCCGGCTGCTGGTCGCCGCCCGGGTCGGCAGCACCCGGCTGATCGACAACCTCGCCGTCCACCTCGGCGCTCCGGAAGGGAACCACTGATGCTGCGCACGATGATGAAGAGCAAGATCCACCGCGCCACGGTGACCCAGGCCGACCTGCACTACGTCGGCTCGGTGACCGTCGACGAGGACCTCCTCGACGCGGCCGACCTGCTGCCCGGCGAGCTGGTGCACATCGTCGACGTCACCAACGGCGCCCGGCTGGAGACCTACACGATCGCCGGCGAGCGGGGCTCCGGCGTGCTCGGCATCAACGGCGCGGCCGCGCGGCTGGTGCACCCCGGCGACGTGGTGATCCTGATCGGCTACGCGCAGATGGAGACCGCCGAGGCCCGCGAGCTGCGGCCGTCGGTGGTGTTCGTCGACGCCGGCAACCGGGTGGTCGGCACCGGTCACGACCCCGCCGAGGCGCTGCCCGGGACGGGACTCGTCCGCGGCGACGCGACCGCCCGTTAGCCTCGGGCGTGTGAGCCTGCCGCAGCGCCTCGCTGCTCCCCCTCCCGGCTGGACGACCTACGCCGACGTCGTGGTCATCGGCTCCGGCATCGCGGGCCTGACCGCCGCGCTCCAGCTGCGGGCCTCGCCGTCGGTGGGCTCGGTCATGGTGGTCACCAAGGACCTGCTCAGCGCCGGCTCCACGCAGTGGGCCCAGGGCGGGATCGCCGCCGCCCTCGGCCCCGGCGACACCCCCGACCAGCACCTGCACGACACGCTCGTCGCCGGCGCCGGGGTCTGCGACGAGGAGGCGGTGCGGGTGCTGGTCACCGAGGGGCCGGACGCCGTCCGCGAGCTGATCTCCCTGGGCACCGTGTTCGACCAGACCGAGGCCGGCGAGCTGTCGCTGACCCGGGAGGGCGGCCACCACCGCGACCGGATCGCGCACGCGGGCGGGGACGCCACCGGCGCGGAGATCCAGCGGGCCCTGGTCGCGGCGGTGCGCGCCGCCCCCGACATCGACGTCACCGAGCACGCCCTGGTGCTCGACCTCGTCCCCGGCGGCCGACGGCGGGGTCGCCGGGGTGACCCTGCACGTGATGGGCGAGGGCCAGCGCGACGGCGTCGGCGCGGTGCTCTGCCGCGCGGTGGTGCTGGCCAGCGGCGGCCTCGGCCAGGTCTTCTCCGCGACCACCAACCCGTCGGTCTCCACCGGCGACGGCATGGCGCTCGCGCTGCGCGCCGGCGCGGTGCTGCGGGACCTCGAGTTCGTGCAGTTCCACCCGACGGTGATGTGGCTCGGCGCGGGCTCCACGGGCCAGCAGCCGCTGATCTCCGAGGCGGTGCGCGGCGAGGGCGCCTTCCTCGTCGACGACGCGGGCGAGCGCTTCATGCTCGGCCAGCACGAGCTGGCCGACCTGGCGCCCCGCGACGTGGTGGCCAAGGCGATCATGCGGCGGATGCGGGAGACCGGTGCCGAGCACGTGTGGCTCGACGCCCGCGGCTTCGGCGCCGAGAAGTGGGAGCGCCGGTTCCCCACGATCCTGGCCACCTGCCGCTCGCACGGCGTGGACCCGGTCACCGAGCTGATCCCGGTCGGGCCCGCCTGCCACTACGCGTCCGGCGGGGTCGCCACCGACCTGCACGGCCAGTCCTCGGTGACCGGCCTGTTCGCCTGCGGCGAGGTGGCCTGCTCCGGGGTGCACGGCGCCAACCGGCTGGCCTCGAACTCGCTGCTCGAGGGGCTGGTGTTCTCCCGCCGGATCGCCGCGCACCTCGCCGCCGGGCTGCCCCCGCGGCAGGAGCCGGCCGACGACCCGCGGCCGGCCGGACTGGTGGACGGCGAGGTGCGCGCCGGAGCTGCAGCACGTGATGACCGAGACGGCCGGGGTGCTGCGGTCCGCCGCCGGGCTCTCCGACGGCGCCGCCGCGCTCGCCCGCCTCGCCACGCGTACGACGGACGTGGCCGACGTCGCCGCCTGGGAGTCGACCAACCTGCTCACCGTCAGCACCGCCCTGGTCGACGCCGCGGCGACGCGCGAGGAGACCCGCGGGTCGCACTGGCGCGAGGACTTCCCGGAGCGCGACGACGCGCACTGGGCCCGGCACGTCGACGTCGTGCTCGACGGCGGGCTGCCCCGGCTCGCCCTCTCACCCGTCCTCACAGGAGTCCTCGCGTGACCAGCACCGACCCGACGACAACGCTGGACCTCGAGCTCGCCGAGGCGGGTCTCGACCCGCGGGCGGTCTCCGCCGCGGTCGCGGCGGCCGTCGCCGAGGACCTGCCCGGCGAGGACGTGACCAGCGCCGCCACGCTCGACCCCGCCCTGACCGCGTGGGCCGACCTCGTCGCGCGCGCCGACGGCGTGGTGGCCGGGCTGGCCGTGGCCGAGCTGGTCTTCCGCACCGTCGTGGGTCCCGACGTCGAGGTGGTCCGGTCGGCCGCCGACGGGGACCGGGTCACCCGCGGCGACGTGCTGCTCTCCGTGCACGGCCCGGTGCCGGCCCTGCTCACCGCCGAGCGGACCGCGCTGAACTTCCTGTGCCACCTGTCCGGCGTCGCGACCGCCACGTCCCGCTGGGTCGACGCGCTGGCCGGCACCGGGGCGCGGGTCCGCGACACCCGCAAGACCACCCCGGGCTTCCGGGCCCTGGAGAAGTACGCCGTGCGCTGCGGCGGCGGCCTCAACCACCGCGCCACCCTGTCCGACCAGGCGCTGGTCAAGGACAACCACGTGCTCGCCGCCGGCGGCGTGGTGCCGGCCTACCGCGCGGTCCGCGAGCGCTACCCGGACCTGCCCGTGCAGGTCGAGGTGACCACGCTCGACCAGCTCCGGGAGCTGCTCGACGCCGGCGCCCCGGAGATCCTGCTCGACAACATGTCCACCGCGCAGATGGCCGAGGCGGTCCGGCGTCACCGCCGGCCGGGCCCGGCTCGAGGCCTCCGGCGGGCTCACCCTCGAGCGGGCCCGCGAGGTCGCCTCGACCGGCGTCGACCTGATCGCGGTCGGCGCGATCACGCACTCCGCGCCGGTGCTCGACGTCGCGATGGACCTGCGGCCGCCAGGTGCACGGCGCCGTGAAGCCGCTGCTCTGCGCCGACATCGGCAACAGCCACACGACGATCGGCCTGCTCGACGACGGCGACCTCGTCGACCACTGGCGGGTGGCGACCGACGAGCGTCGTACGGCGGACGAGTGGGGCGTGCTGCTCAAGGGCCTGCTCAACGACTCGCCGGTCGACGGCGACCTGCGCGGCGTCTCGGTCTGCGCGACGGTCCCCGCGGTGCTCCACGAGTGGCGCGACATGCTGCGGATGTACCACGGCGACGTCCCGCAGGTGATCGTCGAGCCGGGCGTGCGGACCGGCGTCCCGGTGCTGATGGACAACCCGCGCGAGGTCGGCACCGACCGGATCATCAACGCGCTCGCGGCCTCCCACCTGTTCGGCGGCCCCGCGATCGTCGTCGACTTCGGCACCGCCACCACCTTCGACGTGGTCAGCGCCCGCGGGGAGTACGTCGGCGGGGCGATCGCCCCCGGCATCGACATCTCCCTGGAGGCGCTCGGCCGTCGCGGCGCCCAGCTCCGCAGGGTCGAGCTGCTCCGGCCGCGCTCGGTGATCGCCAAGAACACCGTCGAGGCGCTGCAGTCGGGGGTGCTCTACGGCTTCGCGTCGCTGGTCGACGGCATCGTCGACCGGATGACCGACGAGCTCGGCCTGAGCGACGGGGAGCTGACCGTGATCGCCACCGGCGGCCTCGCCCCGCTGGTCGTGGAGGAGTGCGCGGTGTTCACCGAGCACCAGCCCTGGCTGACGCTGCTGGGGCTGGAGATCGTCTTCGGCCGCAACCGGCCCGACGCCTAGGACGCCGGGCGCGGTCCGCCCGCCAGCCGGGTGAGCTCGGCGACGAAGTAGTCCTCGTAGATCGACGGGTCGTGCCGGCGCAGCACGTGCTCGTGCGCCGCGCGGCCCATCGCCCGCAGCTGCCGGGGTCCGTCGTACCGGTGCGCTCGAGCATCTCGCGCAGCGCCCCGACGTCGCGGGTGCGGCACAGGTAGCCGGTCTCGCCGTCGACGATCAGCTCCGGCACGCCGAACACCCGGGTGGAGATGATCGGCCGGTCGAAGGCCATCGCCTCGAGGATGGAGCGGGGCAGGGACTCCACGTCGGAGGCGCACACGAACACGTCGGCCGCGTGGTACCACTGGTAGGTGTCGGGCTGCACCGGCTCCACGCGCACCCGGTGCTCCCCGCTGGCGGACACCAGCGTCTCCAGGGCCTCGACGTAGGGGTTGCCCGCTCCGTGCACCGACCAGCGACCAGCGCGACGTCGCGCTCGGCCAGGACGGTCGAGCCGATGAAGGCCTGCGCCAGGGCGATCTGCGCCTTGCGCGGCTCGACGGTGCCCAGGCACAGGAACACCAGGGTCGAGTCGGCGATCCCGAGCCGCGGCGCAGCTCGGCGCGGTCGTGGTGCGGCGGTACTCCTCGATCTCGGCGGTGTCGACGCCGTACGGCACCACGTCGCTGGCCCCGGGGCGAGCAGCGGGTCGTACATCTGCCGGGTGGCGTCGGCCTCGAACACCACCCGGTCGCACGCGCGCAGTGCGCGCTCGGCCTGCTCCGCGACGTACGGGTGGATGGTGCTGGTGCCGTAGGCCTCCATCCAGAACTGGCCGAGCGGGAAGCTCTCGTGGATCGCCCACGATGGTGGGCAGCCCGATCCGCTGGGCCGCGTCGATGCCGGCGAACGCCAGGGTGGTGTTGCCCAGCGCCACGTTGCAGGAGTGCTCGGCGGCGAACGTCGCGATCTCCTGCACCTGCGCCTCGTAGCGGTCGGGGTCGGCGACCTCGGTGCCTCCGGTGACCAGCACCGGGTAGCCGAGCTCCTCGAGCTCCTCGACGAACACGCCCGCCCCGCAGGGTCACGACCGCAGCCTGGACGCCGCGGCGGTGCAGCCGGCGCAGCAGCTCCTGGAGGTACAGCTTGCCGCCGCCGAGCCCCAGGTCGTGCGTGACGACGAGGGCCCGGACCGCTCCGGCCTCCAGCGGCTCCGCGGTCCGCCGGGTGCGCTCGACCCGCGCGTCGAACCGGGACCGGACCCGGTCCAGCCGCTCCTGCTTCGGCCACTTCCGCTCGAGGTGCTCGACCTCGATCTCGACCTCGTCGAGCTCGAGGGGGGCACCGGTGAACGGGTGGGCCGTCGCGCCCAGCCGGACCAGGCCGGCCGAGCCGGCCAGCTCGACGACGGTCTCGAACACCGCGATCGCGCTCTCCGGGCGGGCGGCGTCGTTGCGGATGTGCCCGGGGAGGCCGGGCCGGGCCCGCCCCACGGGCTCGCCGTCGAGGGTGATGTCGATGTGGGAGATGCCGCCGGGCACGTCGGCGACCCCGTAGACGCGCTGGTGGCCCTCCGGCAGCCGGGCGGTGCCATCAGGTCGCCCGGCGCCGGTGAACGCGTCGGCGGCCTCCACCGTGCAGATCGCCGTGGCGAGCCGTCGTCGTACGACGTGGTCGCCCGGCTCCCGCGGGTCGAGGACCGCCCAGGCCATGATCTTCGCGCGGTCGGAGAACAGGTCGGAGAGGTCGAGCTCGGCGGTCCAGCCGGGCAGCTCCGCGTGGGGGAACCGCCCGGTGATGTCGGGGCGCTCGTGGAAGTCGGTCACGCTGACGAGCAGGACCCCGTTGACCAGGACCTGCACCTCGCGCACCCGCCGGCGCTTGTGCACCACCCAGCCGCCGACAGGTTGGGCCCCCGTCAGGAGCACCGTCTGGTCGCGGGGTGCGTCCATGTCGCCGTGCAGGGCCGGGTGGCCCTGGGGCTTCGCGCCTTGCTCCTCGGGCGCGCTCGGGCTTCGGCCTGCTTCCTGCGGATCATGCGACGGAACGTATCGTCCGTCGACCTGTCAGAGCCGGCCGGGTGGCTCGGGCGGCGAAGCTGATCGGCAGCAGCCAGCTGGCTGTCGAGGTGGCCGTACGACCGCGACAGCCGGTGCGAGCTTCGGCGAGCAGCTCGCCGCACATCCTGCCGCGTCTCGTCGTGACCCGTCGCCCTGCGCGCCCGATGACGTAGCCTGACCTGGGTCGAGCAGCTCGGCCGAGCGTCGCGAGCGAGTCGTTCATCGGACGGATCTCGATGTCGCGAAGCCGGCCCGGTCCAGCAGGTAGCGCAAGCCGTGGGAGGTGTAGCGGTAGTAGTCGTGCGGCTCCTCGTGGAGGTACCAGGTCAGCGGGGTGGTCAGCCAGATCGTGCCGCCCGGCGGATCAGCCGGAACCACTCCTCGAGCACCGCCCAGGGCTCGGGCATGTGCTCCAGCGCCTGGGTGCTGACCATGCGTCCAGCGAGGCGTCCAGGCAGCGGGATCGACTCTCCCGACGCGACGATGTCGGGCGGCACCTCCGGCGCGTACTGGCTGTCGACCCAGTCGCAGGTCAGGTAGTCCAGGCCGGCGAACAGCTCGCGGTACGGCGCGTCGCCGGCGCCGACGTCGAGCACCCGGGAGCCGGGGCCATCGACCGCGGCCGCCTCGCGCAGGAAGGGGACGTGCGGCTCGCGGGCCACCGGGGCCTCGTCGAGGAACCGCCGCAGTGCCGCGGAGATCTCGGGTGTCGACCTGGGTGTCCATCGCGCGCAGGCTACCCGCGCCGGGCGACGGTTCGCGGCGTGCCGGACGGGTCGACTACGGTGGGCCGCTCCCGCTCGCACCCCTCTGAGACCTGTCTGGAGCTCGTCGATGGCGCCTGCCGACGCCCCCCGCCGCCGGATGCTGCCCCTGCTCGTCGCGGTCGCCGTCGCCACGGCCGCCTGGGTGACCGGCAACGTCGTGTGGCTCGTCCACCACCGGAGCGGCCAGCCCCTGAACATCGACGAGGCCGGGTACCTCGGCATCTCCTTGAACTACGCCTTCGGCTGGGAGCGAGGCGGGGCCTCGGGATGGCTGGAATCGATCTTCTACCCGAGCATCCAGGCGCCGCTGACCACGGCGACGACGTCCCTGGTCCAGCTCGGCGGCTGGGAGCCACCGTGCCGTCGCCTTCGGCGTGGTCCTCGCGTTCGCCGTCGTGACGATCGCCGCGACGACGGCCCTCGCGGCGACCGTCGGCGGCCGGACCGCGGTCGTCGTCGCGGTCCTGATGCTGCTCTCCGCCCCTGGCTTCGTGGCGCTGTCCCGCAACTTCGTCTTCGCCGTCCCGGCAGCCGCCGTCACGATGCTGGCGCTCTACGCGCTGCGCCGATCGCGGTGGCTGACGAGCACCGCCTGGTCCGCGGCCTTCGGGGTCGGGGTCGGCCTGATGCCGCTGGCGCGGACCATGATGATCTCCTTCGCGCCGGTGCTGCTGTTCGTGGCCGTGGTGCACGCCCTCGGCCACCGTGCGCCCCGCCGCCGGCAGGCGCTGAACGCCGTCCTGGCCGGGGTGCTGTCGGTCGTCGTGGCCGCCACCTGGCTCTGGCCCAGCGCCCGGCTGGTCTTCGGCTACCTGACGGAGTACGGCTACGGCAAGCACAGCGCGGAGTACGCCGGCAGCACGGCGCTGCCGCCGGTCCGGGTGCTGGCCGCCTTCGGCCAGGACTTCTTCGCGCCGCACCTGCTGCTCATCGCGGCCGGCTGGCTGCTGCTGGTGGTGCCCGGCCGGTGGCGACGCGACGGCCGCTCGTTCGTCACGGTGCTCCGGGACGTCGCGGCGTCCCCCGTGTTCCCGTGCATCGGGCTGGTGCTCGGCGCGAGCGCGGCGCTGATGACCTCCGACAACGGTCGGCTTCGGCTTCACCCTCCCGCTGCTGGCGCCGGCCATCGTCGCCGCCGCCGCCGGCTGGACGCGGGCGCTGGGGTCGCTGTCGAAGCCGAGCCTGCGGCGGGCCGGGGTGGCCGCCCTGGGGCTGGTCTGCCTGGTCCTGGTGGTCCCGTCGTTCGGCGGGTCGTCGTGGCTGGCCCGGCAACGCAGCGTCGACGTCCTGGGAGCCTCGGTCAACGTCACCAACGGCCTGCACACGGACCCGGCGTACGTCTTCGGCCGGACCTACACCGCGCACCACCGACCCCGACAAGCTGCGCAACAGCCCGCGCTGGGGTGCCGACTGGGAGCGTGCGGCGGTCCGGCTGGCCGGGGAGGTCCTCGACGGCTCGACCGAGCGGCCCGAGTACGCCTTCGGCTTCCGGGACCGGTACATGAACGTGAACACCGTCCAGCTCAAGGTGATCGAGAAGCTGCACTACGGGGTCTTCACCACCCAGGTCGACCCCACGGAGTACGGCCGCAGCCGTGCCGACTACCGGGACTGGCTGACCCGCGGCCCGGCCGGGACCGTCTGCCAGCTCCTCCTCGCGGACGGGACCGCCAACGAGTTCACCCCGCTGCCGCTCGTCGCCAACCTGCGCGCGGCCGCCCGGGAGGTGGGCTTCCGCCCCGGTGACAGCGTCGGGCTCCCCGACGGGCGCACCGTCACGGTGTGGGAGCGCAGCGGCGACGGCTGCTGACCCGGGGCCGTCTATCCTTGGGGGCAGTTCCACACACAGTCGTCATCCATCGGGGGAGCGCAGCACGTCATGAACGGTCCGGCTTTCGGGGCTGACCCGCTCCTGGTCATCGGGGCGAACGGGTTCCTCGGTTCGCACCTCGTGGACGCGCTCGCCGCGCGCGGGCAGCGGGTGCGCGCCTTCGACCGGTTCTCCTCGCCGCCCCGCTTCGCGCGCTCGGACTCCGTCGAGGAGGTCGCCGGCGACTTCTTCAACCGCGCCGACCTCCAGGAGGCCGTCGTCGGCTGCGGGACGGTCTTCCACTTCCTGTCCTCCTCGACACCCGCCACGTCGGTCGGTGACCCGACCTACGACCTGCGCACCGAACGTGACGCCGACGGTCGAGCTGCTCGGGACCTGCGCCGACGAGGGCGTGGGCTCGTTCTTCTTCGCGTCCTCGGGCGGGACGGTCTACGGCCCGGGTGCCGGTCCGCTGTGCCGCGAGGACGACGCGACGCGACCCATCTCGCCGTACGGCATCGGCAAGGCGACGATCGAGTCCTACCTGAAGTACTTCCGCGCCACCAACGGGCTGAACACCGTCTCGCTGCGGATCGCGAACCCCTACGGTCCCCGGCAGGGCGGCCGGCACGCCCAGGGGCTGATCCCGATCGCGCTGCGCAGCATCCGGGAGAACGGCACCGTGCGCCAGCTCGGCGACGGCCGGATGGTGCGTGACTACCTGCACGTGCAGGACCTGGTCACGATGATCCTCACCATCGCCGGGAGCGCGCCGGAGCACGACGTCTACAACCTCGGCAGCGGGCAGGGCGTCTCGGTCAAGGAGATCCTCGGGATCATCCACGAGGTCACCGGGACCGACTTCGAGATCGAGACGAGGGACCAGCCGGCCTCGTTCGTGGAGCGCTCGGTGCTCGACATCTCGCGCTACCGCCGCGAGTGGGGGGAGCCGCCGACCAGGCCGCTGTCGGACGGGATCAGCGAGGTCTGGCGGTCCCTTGTCGGATAAGGTCGCCGTCGGCGAGGGAGGAGACGCGATGGTGCTGGGACCTGCAGGAGACGGCTCGGAGCTCGAGCTGCTGCGCGAGGAGCTGCGTCTCTGCCGCCTCGAGCTCGCCCGCGTCCAGAAGCAGAACGAGGACGTCCAGGAGAAGCAGGCGAAGCTCCGCCGCGCCCGCGCCCGGGCCCAGCGCGAGTCGGCGATCCTCGCCAAGGCGCTGGTCGACGTGCTCTACCGCGAGACGCGACGCCGGGCCCGCGCGGCCTGGTGGCAGCGCGGCCAGGGTGACGTGACGCCGGAGGAGTGGCGCCAGGTCCAGGTGCTCCGCCAGTCCGGCGTGTTCCGGCCCGCGTGGTACCTCCGCCGCAACCTCACCGTCGCGAAGCTGGCCGTCGACCCGGCCCTGCACTTCCTGCGCGACGGCCACCGCGAGGGCCGCGACCCGGGTCCCGACTTCGACCTGCCCGCCTACCTCGACGAGCACCCCGAGCTGCGCGAGTCCGGCGAGAACGCGCTCCTGCACGCGCTCGAGGTCGGCGACGTGCCCGAACCGCGGTCCGGCCCGGCGGCGCCGGCGTGACGTCCGCCGACTTCCTCACCCAGTGGCAGCGTCTGGTCGGGCACTGGGTGTCCGGACGGCGCAGGGGGCCGAGCGAGGCCGACGTGCGCGACCTGCTCGAGCGCGGCCTCGACGCCGTCGTGGCGGACCTCGACGACCCCTGACCCCGGCCAGCCGGCCGTGTCCGTCGGTGCCGTCGGAGGAGGACCTGCTGCGCTGCGAGACGGCCGTCGTGTCCCGCAGCGAGCTGCTCGACGTGCCGCTCTACACGAGCACGAACCCGCCGGTCCGCAACGGCAAGATCGGGGCCGCCGAGCACTTCTGCGGCACCGGCTGGCAGACCCTGTGCAACCCGAGCCGCGAGTTCGACGTGTGGTGGTACTGGGCGGAGTACCTCGACCCGACCGTCGCCGACGTCGACCCGCTGCTGCACTACCTCCTCGTCGGCCGGCGCCTCGGGCACGAGCCCGTCCAGCCGCGCGTCCCGGTGGGCACCCCGACGGCGTACGTCGCCGGTCGGCGTCCCCGGCGCGTGTGCCTCTTCGCCGGCTACGACAACGACGGCGTGATCGACGACTACGTGCTGGAGTACCTCCGCGAGCTGAGCCGGCACGCCGACGTCTACTACCTCGCGGACGGCTACATCGAGCCGGACGAGCTGGCCAAGCTGGCGCCGTACACGCTGGGCGCCTGGGCCGTCGCGCACGGCGCCTACGACTTCGGGTCGCTGTCGATGCTGGCGCGCGACCTGGTCGGCTGGGACGTCATCGACACCTACGACGAGCTGGTCTTCGCCAACGACAGCGCGTTCCTGCTGCGCCCGCTCGACGACGTGTTCGCCACGATGGACGGCCGGGCGAACGACTGGTGGGGCCTGCAGGCCAGCAAGCACGGCTTCGAGAAGCACTCGAACGGCGGACTGCCGCTCGACGCCGCCGAGGTCAAGCGCCGGATGATCGGCGAGCGCGCGATGAACGACCACGACCACCTGCACCTGAGCTCCTACTTCCTGGTGTTCCGGGCGCCGGTGGTGCGCGACCCGGGCTTCCGCCGCCGCCTGGACGCCGTGGTGCCGCAGCTGGACAAGCAGCTGGTGATCTTCAAGTACGAGATCGGCCTGAGCCGCTACCTGATGTGCGCGGGGCTTCGACTACGACACGTTCATCCCGGGGCTCTACCCCTTCCACCCGCTCTACACCGAGCAGTACTTCGACCTGCTGGAGCTGGGCTTCCCGCTGCTGAAGCGCAACTTCCTCTCCGAGAACAGCCGCAACGTCCCGGACCTCGTGCACTGGAAGAAACGGGTCCTCGCCGCCGTCCCGGACGCCCCGGTGGACATGATGGAGCGCAACCTGCTCCGGGTGTCCCCGGACGACCGGCTGCAGCGCAGCTTCGCGCTGCTCAGCGACGCCGACGCCCGCAAGGTGGCGCCGCGGCCCTGGTCGTGGTGGGAGCTCGTCGAGGAGGACCGCTACGCGCCCGAAGTTCGACCACTGGTGGGCGTTCCCGGTCGACCCGCGCGACCACCTGCTGCCCGGCGCGGTCCGCGCGGTCTTCGAGGCGGTGCGCCACGACCCGTCGGTGAAGAAGATCGTGCTCACCCGCAGCCGGCGCGTGGACCTGGACGGCGAGAACGTGACCGTCGTGCCGCTGCACAGCCACGCGGGCCAGCACCTCCTGGTGCGGTCGGCGCACGTCTTCGTCCGCGAGGCGCCCGGCGACGACACCCCGCCGCTGGTGCCGGCCAGGCTGCACCGGATCGTCAACCTCGCCCGAGGTCCCGCTCGAGCACGTCGCGCCCGCGGACGACGGCACCCCGCGGACGACGTACCGCGCCGTGGTCACCTCCTCCCGGCTGGCGGCGCTGACCGCGCTGACGGCCTTCCAGCCCCGTCGAGCCGCGAGGACGTCTGGGTGACCGGCGACCCGCGCAACGACCACCTGCTCGGCCCGTCCGAGCTGCTGCCCGCGGACCTGCGCGAGCAGGAGGAGCGGCTGCAGGCCCTGGTCGACGGACCGGCGGCTGGTGCTGGTGGAGCCGACCTACCGCGGCGGGCCCGAGGCCTACCGGCGCTTCGACCAGCCCGAGCTGGACTGGCTGTCGGGCTGGTGCGCGCGGCACGACGTGGTCCTCGGCTTCCGCGACCACCCCTCCGACCGGGCCCGGCAGCTGACCCAGGTGCTGTGGTCCCTGGGGGCGCTGAACCTCACCCGCAACCGGTTCCCGAGCCTGGAGGTCGTCGACCGGGTCGCCGCCGGCCTGGTCACGGACCTCTCGGCGCGGGCCGTGGAGTTCGCGGCCACCGGCAAGCCGATGGTGGTCTTCGACGAGCGCAGCGACCGGCCGGGCGACCTGGTGCACGACGTGCACGCGGTGCTCCCCGCCGCCGTGGCGCACGACTTCGAGACCTTCGCCGGAGCGCTGGAGAAGATGTTCGACCCCGCCGACGACGCCCTGCGGGAGTCCCGCCGACGGCTGTTCGTCGAGCACCTCGACGTCCTCAGCGCCCGGCGCCTCGTCGGGGCGGTCAAACGGCTCTACCTGGAGGGCTGACCGGAGGCGGCCGATAGGCTGGGCCGCATGAGTGACCAGCCGCAGAACGCCGCCCCTGACGCCGAGGTCGACGACCTCCCCGAGCAGATGCGCGTGCGTCGGGACAAGCGCGACCGGCTGGTCGCCGAGGGGGTCCAGCCCTACCCGGTGACCGTCGAGCGGACCCACACGCTGGCCGAGATCCGCGCGACGTACGACGGGCAGGGGCTCGAGCCCGACACGCACACCGGCGAGCGGGTCGCGGTCGCCGGCCGGGTGATGTTCCTGCGCAACACCGGGAAGCTCTGCTTCGTCCGGCTCCGCGAGGGCGACGGCTCCGAGCTCCAGGTGATGCTCTCGCTGGCCGACGTCGGCGAGGAGCGGCTGGCCGCGTTCAAGGCCACCGTCGACCTCGGTGACCTGCTGGCCGTGCGGGGCGAGGTCGTCACCAGCCGCCGCGGCGAGCTCTCGGTGCAGGCCTCCGACTGGTCGGTCGCCGCCAAGACGCTGCGGCCGCTGCCCAACGAGCACAAGCCGCTGTCCGACGAGGCCCGGATCCGGCTGCGCTACGTCGACATGATGGTGCGCGCGGAGCCGCGCGCGATGGTCCGCACCAAGGCCGCCGTGCTCAAGAGCCTGCGCGCCACCCTCGACGCCCGCAGCTTCATCGAGGTCGAGACGCCGATCCTCCAGCTCACCAACGGCGGCGCCGCGGCCCGGCCGTTCCGCACCCACCTGAACGCGCTCGACCAGGAGATGCTGCTGCGCATCGCGCTCGAGCTCGACCTCAAGCGCGCGATGATCGGCGGCGTCGACCGGGTCTACGAGATCGGCCGCACGTTCCGCAACGAGGGCCTGGACTCCACGCACGCGGCGGAGTTCTCGATGCTGGAGGCCTACGAGGCCTACGGCGACCAGCACACGATGATCGAGCTGGCCAAGAACCTGGTCCGCGACGCGCACCGGGCGATCGGCAGCCCGACGGTCCTGGGCCGCGACGGCACCGAGATCGACCTGCTCGGCGAGTGGCGCGAGGCACCGATCCTGGAGCTGGTCTCCGAGGCGCTCGGGACCACCGTCGACGTGGGCACCGACGCCGAGACCCTGCGCGGCTACGCCGACAAGCACGAGATCGAGCTGCAGCCCGGCTGGGGCCCGGCCGAGATCGTCGTGGAGCTGTTCGAGCAGCTCGTCGAGGACACCCTGATCCAGCCCACGTTCGTCATGGACTACCCCGAGGCCGTCAAGCCGCTGGCCAAGCCGCACCGCACGACGCCGGGGCTGAACGAGGCCTGGGACCTGATCATCAACGGAGTCGAGCTCGGCGCGGCGTACTCCGAGCTCAACGACCCGGTGATCCAGCGGGACCGGCTCGAGGCAGCAGTCGCGCCTCGCGGCCGGCGGGGACCCCGAGGCGATGGAGCTCGACGAGGTATTCCTCAAGGCGATGGAGTACGGCATGCCGCCCGCGGGCGGAATCGGGATGGGCGTGGACCGGTTGATCATGCTGCTGACCGGCGCGAGCGTGCGGGAGACGATCCTCTTCCCGCTCGTCCGCCCGGAATGACCGCAGGTCCCGGATAAAGCTCGGCCGGCCTATTCCGCGACCGCGTCTGGCGCCCGCGAGCGGCTCTCGCACGCTCAGCGGGTGGAGCCGGCGGGCCGGGCGCCGACTGACCGGGAATTGCCCGCTCGCCTCGGGGAATTCCTGGGAAATGTCGGAAAGTCCGGGACCTGTGCCGGGTTTGCCAAAAGGAATGCGTCTCCCTATTCTTTTCCGACAGCGGGGATTCCTGGGATTCGAAAGGCATATCCATGGCACAGCGGGTGAATGTGGTTCTCGTCGACGACATCGACGGAAGTGACGCCGAGGAGACGGTCAGCTTCGCCCTCGACGGGGTCGACTACGAGATCGACCTGTCCGACCAGCACGCCGGCGAGCTGCGCAACGCGATCAGCCTCTACATCGGCCACGCGCGCCGCACCGGGGGCCGCCGCAAGAGCGGTCGCCGGGCCTCGACGCCGGCCGCCGCGGACGACGGCGGCACCTCGGCGGCGGAGATCCGCGCCTGGGCCCGCGAGAACGGCTGGGACGTCCCCGAGCGGGGCCGGGTCAGCGCCGAGGTGCGCGAGGCGTACGCCGCCGCCAACTGACGCGACCACGGCCGGACACCGGCCGGCCCCTTCGCCGGCAGCGCACGGGAGCCCTGTTCGCTGTCGGCGAATGCTTTAACGACGTTGCGGGGGAACACGTAGGCTGCTCGCAGGGGTTGGGACACACGTACCCGGTTCACATCTCACGGACTGGGGCACAGTCTTCCTGCGACGACGCAGGACTACTGTGTTCGTGAACGAAGGCCCACCGCTCCCGGCCATGGCCGGGGACGGAACGGTGAGGCACGGCAAGGAGCAAACATGTTCGAGCGGTTCACAGACCGAGCCCGCAGGGTGGTCGTCCTGGCGCAGGAAGAAGCCCGGATGCTCAGCCACAACTACATCGGCACCGAGCACATCCTCCTGGGACTGATCCACGAGGGTGAGGGTGTCGCTGCCAAGGCTCTGGAGAGCCTGGGCATCTCGCTCGAGGCGGTGCGCGCGCAGGTCGAGGAGATCATCGGCCAGGGCCAGCAGGCCCCCAGCGGGCACATCCCGTTCACGCCGCGCGCCAAGAAGGTCCTCGAGCTCTCGCTGCGCGAGGCCCTCCAGCTCGGCCACAACTACATCGGCACCGAGCACATCCTGCTCGGCCTGATCCGCGAGGGCGAGGGCGTCGCCGCCCAGGTGCTGGTCAAGCTCGGCGCCGACCTCAACCGGGTCCGCCAGCAGGTCATCCAGCTGCTCTCCGGCTTCCAGGGCAAGGAGACCGCCGCCGCCGGCGCTCCGCAGGAGGGTGCGCCCTCCTCCTCCCTGGTCCTCGACCAGTTCGGCCGCAACTACACGCAGGCCGCTCGCGAGGGCAAGCTCGACCCGGTCATCGGGCGCGAGAAGGAGATCGAGCGCGTGATGCAGGTGCTCTCGCGACGCACCAAGAACAACCCGGTGCTGATCGGAGAGCCCGGCGTCGGCAAGACCGCGTGCGTCGAGGGCCTCGCCCAGGCGATCGTGCGCGGCGACGTGCCCGAGACGCTCAAGGACAAGCAGATCTACAGCCTCGACCTCGGCTCCCTGGTCGCCGGCTCGCGCTACCGCGGTGACTTCGAGGAGCGCCTGAAGAAGGTGCTCAAGGAGATCAAGACCCGCGGCGACATCGTGCTGTTCATCGACGAGCTGCACACGCTCGTCGGCGCCGGCGCGGCCGAGGGCGCGATCGACGCGGCCTCGATCCTCAAGCCGATGCTGGCCCGCGGCGAGCTGCAGACCATCGGCGCGACGACGCTCGACGAGTACCGCAAGCACCTCGAGAAGGACGCCGCCCTCGAGCGGCGCTTCCAGCCGATCCAGGTGCAGGAGCCGACGATCGCGCACACGATCGAGATCCTCAAGGGCCTGCGCGACCGCTACGAGGCGCACCACCGGGTCACCATCACCGACGAGGCGCTCGTCGCGGCGGCCACGCTGGCCGACCGCTACGTCTCCGACCGGTTCCTGCCCGACAAGGCGATCGACCTGATCGACGAGGCCGGCTCCCGGCTCCGGATCCGCCGGATGACCGCGCCGCCGGACCTGCGCGAGTTCGACGACAAGATCGCCGACGTGCGCCGCCGCAAGGAGGGCGCGATCGACAGCCAGGACTTCGAGCTGGCCGCGTCGCTGCGCGACGAGGAGAAGAAGCTGATCCTCGCCAAGGGCGAGCGCGAGAAGCAGTGGAAGGCCGGCGACATGGACGTCGTCGCGGAGGTCGACGAGGAGCTCATCGCCGAGGTCCTCGCCGTCGCCACCGGCATCCCGATCGTCAAGCTCTCCGAGGAGGAGTCGACCCGGCTGCTCAAGATGGAGGACGAGCTGCACAAGCGCGTCATCGGGCAGGACCAGGCCGTCAAGGCGCTGTCCCGCGCGATCCGGCGCACCCGCGCCGGCCTCAAGGACCCCAAGCGTCCCGGTGGGTCGTTCATCTTCGCCGGCCCGTCCGGCGTCGGCAAGACCTGGCTGTCCAAGACGCTCGCGGAGTTCCTGTTCGGCGACGAGGACGCGCTGATCCAGCTCGACATGAGCGAGTTCAGCGAGAAGCACACCGTCTCGCGGCTGTTCGGCTCGCCTCCCGGCTACGTCGGCTACGAGGAGGGCGGCCAGCTCACCGAGAAGGTGCGCCGCAAGCCGTTCTCCGTGGTCCTGTTCGACGAGATCGAGAAGGCCCACCCGGACATCTTCAACTCGCTGCTGCAGATCCTCGAGGAAGGTCGCCTGACCGACTCGCAGGGCCGCGTGGTCGACTTCAAGAACACCGTGATCATCATGACCACGAACCTCGGCACCCGCGACATCTCCAAGGGCGCCAGCCTCGGCTTCCAGCAGACGACGGACGTCCAGGGCAACTACGACCGGATGAAGGCCAAGGTCTCGGAGGAGCTCAAGCAGCACTTCCGGCCCGAGTTCCTCAACCGTGTCGACGAGATCGTGGTCTTCCCGCCGCTGACCAAGGAGCAGATCATCTCCATGGTCGACAACATGATCGCCGGCGTGGAGAAGCGCCTCAAGGACCGCGACATGGGCCTCGAGCTCACGCAGGCCGCCAAGGACCTGCTCGCCGAGCGCGGGCTTCGACCCGGTGCTGGGTGCCCGTCCGCTGCGGCGCACGGTCCAGCGCGAGATCGAGGACAGCCTGGCCGAGAAGATGCTGTACGGCGAGGTGCGGCCCGGCCAGATCATCCTGGTCGACGTCGAGGGCGAGGGCGCGCAGGCGACCTTCACCTTCCGCGGCGAGCAGAAGACCGAGCTGCCCGACCTGCCGCCGATCGAGGAGCCGGCCGCGACCGGCGAGTCCGAGAAGTAGCCACCGCACAGCACGAGGGCGCCACCCGTTGCACGGGTGGCGCCCTCGCGTGCGTCCGGTGGGGGCGCGGCGGTCAGTGCGCGCCGTGCAGGTTGAGCACCAGCACGCCGCCGATGATCATCAGCAGCGCCAGCCCCTTGAGCAGGTCCCAGGGCTCGCCGAGCAGCACCACGCCCACCAGGGCGATGCCGGCGGTGCCGAGACCGGACCACACGGCGTAGGTGACCGACACCGGGATGTCGCGGATCACCACGGCCAGCAGCCAGATCGACAGGGCGTAGCCGCCCAGCACCAGCGCGGTCCACACGCGGCTCGCGGAACCCGTGCGTGCGGGGCAGCGCCGCCGTCGAGGCGACCTCGACCCCGATCGCCCCCAGCAGCAGCATCCATGCGCCGACCATGTCCGTCACCTCCGTGCTTATGTAGCAGTTGCTACATGACATACTGTAGCACTCGCTACACTTCGAGGTCGACCCGAGAGGAGCGCCGATGGCGCGGGACACCAGCCGCCGCGACGAGGTCGCGCAGGCCGCCACCGACTACGTGCTCGAGCACGGCCTGGTCGGGCTGAGCCTGCGCCCGATGGCCGCCGAGCTGGGCACCAGCGACCGGATGCTGCTCTACCACTTCGCCAGCAAGGACGACCTGGTCGCGCCGTGCTGCGGGTCTCCAACGACCGCTCCGTCGCGGAGATCCGGGCGTTGCCGCCGTCGCCGGACGTGCGCACCGCGGTGCTCGACCTCTGGGCCGCGGTGACCTCGCCCCGGCTGGCCCGCTGCCAGCGGATGTACGTCGAGGCCGCCGCGCTCGGGCTGTTCGGGCGCGAGCCCTACGCGAGCGTGGTGCGGGAGGCCAACGAGGTCTGGACCCAGGCCGTCGTCGACCACCTGGTCGCCTCCGGCACGCCGCGCGAGCGGGGCCGCCGTGCGGTCGCGCTGCTCGACGCGACCCTGATGGGCTTCCAGCTCGACCTGCCGCTCGACGCCGGCGACCCGGTGCTGGAGCAGGCGGTGCTCGACCTCGCCGACGCCGTCGCCGCGATCGCCTGCCAGGTCTAGACCGTCGGGCGCCGGGTCAGGGCGCCAGCACCAGGCCCAGCCGCCCGGCGCCGTACGCCGCCACGTCGACGTGCAGGTCCAGGCGCCGGCCCACCGTGTGCACCACGGCGTCGACGTCGGCCGGGAGCCGCTCGCCGGGGGCGAAGGTCGAGTGCAGCCGCACGTGCGGCGCGCCCGGCGTGGTTGAACAGGGTGGAGACGACGTTGAGCACCTCGTCGACGTCCGCGCGCAGCAGCGCGGGCAGCTGCCGCGACCGGAGGGCCTCGTCGGCGACCGGCGCGGGGTGAGGCCGAGGGCGGCCCCGCAGTGCACGGCGAGCGGCAGGTCGGCGACCGCGGTCGCCACCATCCGGGTCCGGTCGTCGACGTAGACCGCGACGTGGGCGGGGTCGAGCGGGCCGACCTCGACCGGGCGGCCGGGGTGACCGCGACGTCGCGGCCCAGCAGCGTCTCGAGCAGGTTCCGCACGGCCCTCGCGCTCGGCAGCGACGTGACGGTGGCCGGGGCCTCCTCCGCCGACGGCTACCGGGCCGAGCACCTCCCGGAAGTCGTCGGCGCCGAACGGCTTGCCGATCAGGAACTGGGCGCCGGCGTCGTAGGCACGCCGGCGCATGTCGAGCGAGCTCTCGGAGGTGACGAAGCCGAAGGTCACGGTGCTCGCCGGACGCGCGCAGCCGCCGCAGCAGGTCGAGCCCGCTCGTGCCGGGCATGTTCCAGTCCGAGAGCACCAGCTCCGGGGACTCGGCGCGGACCAGCTCGAAGGCGGCGTCGCCGTCGGCTGCCTCCAGGAAGGTGTGGCCCGTGTGCCCGGCCTGCCGCATCGCGCGGATCACGATCTGCCGCATCACCCGGCTGTCGTCGGCGACCACGATCCTCATCGGTCGCCCCCGTCGGCGTGCGGCAGCCGCAGCCGCACCAGGCAGCCCAGCCCCGGGGTGCTGACCAGCTCGACGCGGCCGCCGACCCGCTCGACGTCGGTGTGCACCACGTCGAGGCCGTAGCCGCGGCCGGAGACGCTGGTGACCTCGCGGGCGGTCGACAACCCGGAGCGCAGCACCAGGGCCACGACCTCGTCGTCGCCCATGGCCGCCAGCTCCTCGGGCGTCACGAGCCCCTGGTCGACGGCGGTCCGCGCCGACGCGGTCCACGTCGATCCCGCGGCCGTCGTCGGCGACCTCGACGACCACCTCGTGCTCCTCGGCTCCGGGCCCGGACCGTCAGCGTGGCCTCGGCGGGCTTGCCGGCGGCGCGGCGCTCCCGCGGGGTCTCGATGCCGTGGTCGACGGCGTTGCGCACCAGGTGCGTCATCGGGTCCTTGACCGCGGCCAGCAGCGTGCGGTCGATCGACGTACCCCGGCCCTCGGTGAGCAGCCGGACCCGCTTGCCGGAGGCCTCGGACAGGTCGCGGACCAGCCGCGGCAGGGAGGACCAGGCGCGCTCGACGGGCTCCACCCGGGTGCGCAGCACGGCCTCCCGCAGCGAGCGGGTGACCTCGTCGAGCCGGTCCGCGGTCTCCCCGGGCAGCAGCGGCACCGCCTCGTCCCGGGTCCGGGCCAGCGCGCCGACCAGCTGGACGAGCCGGTCGAGCGCGTCCACGTCGACCCGCACCGAGGCCTCCTGCCCGCCCCGGCCCTGCAGGGTCAGCACGGACTCGATCTGGGTCTCGTCCACCAGGCCGGCCTCGAGCAGGATCGCGCCGATCGGCCGCGAGTCTCCGCCGGCCTGCTGGGCGACGGCCCAGGCGATGTCGCCGGGGGTGACCGCACCGGCGGCCACCAGCGTCTCGCCGAAGCGCTGCCGGGGTGCGGCGGCGGGCGCCGGCCGGGTCAGGCACTGCCGCAGCCGGGCCTCCAGGTCCGCGGTGTCCAGGTCGGGCTCGGTGCCGTCGCGCTCGATGCCGACCAGCAGGGAGCGGACCACGTCGGTGACCCCGAGCAGGGCCGCGGCGACCTCCGGCGCGAAGGCCACCTGGCCGTCCCGCAGGCCGACCAGCACGCTCTCGCCGAGGTGGGTGACCGCCTCGAGCCGGTCGAAGCCGAAGTAGGAGCTGGTGCCCTTGATCGGTGTGCAGCGCCCGGAACGCGGCGTCCAGGAGGGCCCGCGAGCCGGGGTCCTTCTCCAGGGCCACCACGTCCTGCTCGAACCCGTCGAGGTCCTCGCGGCACTCGACCACGAACTCCACGACGAGCTCGTCGATCCCGAGATCGCTGTCCACCGTGCCGTCCTCCGTCCGAGAATGTCCCGGGGCGCGACGGCGCGCCCGGGTCCCCTGGTTCATCGGCCGGCGCGGTGGCGGACCTGAGGCGGCACTCGCCCCGCGTCGGGCTACGGCAGCGCGTAGGTGTCCGCGGTGACCCGGGCGACCAGCCCGTCGGCGACCAGCCACTGCAGGCACCGCTCGCGCTGCTCCTCGCCGGGCCAGGCCTCGACCAGCCGGCGGTGCGGCACCGGCTCGTGGCTGTCCCGGAGCACGCCGAGCAGCCGGCCGCGGCACTGCCGGTCGGTGCCGTCGTACGCCTGGCCCCGCCGCGGCGGCCCGTCGTACGCCGGGTAGCCGGCCCGGCGCCACGCGCAGAGCTCGCTCACCGGGCAGGCCGCGCACCGTGGGCTCGCCGCCACGCAGACCGTCGCCCCGAGCTCCATGGTCGCCACCGCCCACGCGGCCGCGGTCGGCCCGTCCTCGGGCAGCAGGCCGCTCGCCAGGTCCCGCTCGGCGCGGGTGACGGCCGGTCGCGGGGAACTCCACGCCGCTCACGGTCCGGGCCAGCACCCGCCGGACGTTGGTGTCCAGGACCACGTGCCGGCGGCGGTAGGCGAAGGACGCGACCGCGGCGGCCGTGTAGTCGCCGACGCCCGGGAGCGCGATCAGGTCGGCGTACTCCTCGGGCACCACGCCGCCGTGCCGCTCGACGATCGCGGTCGCCGCCGCGTGCAGCCGCAGGGCCCGGCGCGGGTAGCCCAGCCGGCCCCAGGCCCGCACCGCCGCGCCCGTGGGTACGGCGGCCAGGTCGGCCGGCCGCGGCCACTCGTCCAGCCAGCGCTCGTAGACCGGGAGCACCCGGACGACCGGGGTCTGCTGCAGCATGAACTCGCTGACCAGCACCGCCCACGGGGAGGCCGACGGCTCCCGCCACGGCAGGTCGCGGGCGTGCTCGTCGTACCACGCGAGCAGGGGTTCACGGAGGTCGGTCACGGTGCGCTCACGATAGCCAGGCACCCGAACCGCGGGGTCGACGGTGTGGCACCCGGACCGCGGCGCCGGGCGAAGTTACGGTGGCGCCATGACCACCGTGACCCGCCCTCGGGGGCCGCTCCCGGCCCGGGTGTACTGGACGCGCCGACTGCTCCTCGTGGTGGTCGCGTTCGCGCTGGTCTTCGGCATCGCGCACCTGCTCGGGTCGCGGCGGCTCCGGCAGCCCGTCCGCGCAGCCGGTCGGCGCCGACGCGTCGACCACGGCTCCGCGGCCCCGGACCACCGGCGGTCACCACCCGCAGGCCTCGCCGACCGGCGCCGGCCGCAGGAACCGGACCGGCGACGCCCACCCCCACCCCGCTCGCGGAGCCGACCGGCCCCTGCGCGGGCAGCGACGTGGTCGCGACCCCGTCGCTGAAGCGCACGGCCTACGCCGGCTCGTCGGTGGTCTTCACGATGACGCTCGGCACCCTGGTCTCCCCGGCCTGCACGTTCGACGTCTCGTCGCGCTCGATGGTGGTCAAGGTGACCTCGGGCGACGACCGGATCTGGTCCAGCCAGGAGTGCGGCGGCGCCGTCCCGAAGCAGTCGGTCGTCGTGCGCCGCGACCAGCCCGTGACCGTCTCGGTGGGCTGGAACGGCCAGCGCTCGGACACCGACTGCACCCGGTCCACGGCCTGGGCCGAGCCCGGTTTCTACCACGTGGTCGCGGCGTCCTTCGGGGCCGACCCGGTCGACGTGCAGTTCGAGCTGAAGTCCCCGGTGCCGCAGACCATCACCGCCACGCCCACGCCCTCGCCGTCGCCCGCGACGTCGAGAAGGCCACCTCCGCGAAGGCCGACGCCGAAGGCGAAGTCCGGCGCTGACCCGGGCCGGGCTCAGACGTAGCGCTCGAGGATGCTGGACTCGGCCAGCCGGGACAGCCCCTCGCGGACGCTGCGGGCCCGCAGCTCGCCGACGCCGTCGACGGCCTGCAGGTCGTCGATGCTGGCCGACAGCAGCTTCTGCAGGCTGCCGAAGTGCTCGACGAGCCGGTCGACGACGGTGCCGGGCAGCCGCGGGACCTTGGCCAGCAGCCGGTAGCCGCGCGGGGTGACCGCGCCGTCGAGGTGCTCGCTGGCGCCGAGGCCGAGCGCGCGGGCGACGGCGGCCACGTCGACGAGGTCGGTGGGGCTGAGCTTCTCGAGGTCGGTGAGCACGTCCTCGGGGCTGCGCTTCTTGCGGCTGGTGGGCAGGTAGTCGCGGATCACCAGCTCGCGCTCGAGGTCGACGCCGGTGACCAGCTCGTCGAGCTGCAGGGACAGCAGCCGGCCGTCGCTGCCGAGCTCGAGCACGTAGTCCTCGATCTCGCGGGCGATCCGGGTGACCATCTCCAGCCGCTGGGCGACCACCGCGACGTCGCGGGTGGTGACCAGGTCCTCGATCTCCAGCGCGGACAGCGTGCTGGAGACCTCGTCGAGGCGGAGCTTGTAGCGCTCGAGGGTGGCCAGCGCCTGGTTCGCGCGGGACAGGATCTGCCCGGAGTCCTCCAGGACGTAGCGGATCTCGCCGACGTAGACCGCGATGATCTGCATCGACTGGGACACCGAGATCACCGGGTAGCCGGTCTGCCGGGCGACCCGGTCGGCGGTGCGGTGCCGGGTGCCGGTCTCCTCGGAGTGGATCGCCGGGTCGGGCATCAGGTGGACCGCGGCGTGCAGGATGCGGGCGGCGTCGCGGTCGAGGATCATCGCGCCGTCCATCTTGGCCAGCTCGCGCAGCCCGGTGGCGGTGAACGGCACGTCGAGGAAGAAGCCGCCGGTCGAGATCGAGTCGACGACCTTGTCGCTGCCGAGCACGAGGAGGGCGCCGGTGCGGCCGCGCAGGATCCGCTCCAGGCCGTCGCGCAGCGTGGTCCCGGGGGCGATGCTCGCCAGCGTGGCACGCAGCCGGAGCACGTCGTCCGTGCGGTCGTTCGCTGCCACTCGTGCTCCCCGGTGTGCTGCCCTGCTCGGTGCCCCTCTGGCGGTGCCCCCTGCGCGCTCAGTCTAGGGGGAACCGGCCGGCCACGGTGCCACGACGGTCAGACCACGCCGAGCGCGGGGCGTCCCGGCTCGGTGCGGTGCACCTTGAACATCGGCGTGCTGTCGTGCACCCCGAGGTCGAGCACCCGCAGGGCGGCGTCGAGGTCCGGGACCCCGACCACCTTCATGCCGTCGACCGTGCGGACCACGCCGGCGTCGCGGTGCGACTCGGCCGGCACGATCGCGCCGCGGAAGCCGAGCCGGGCGGCCTCGGCGAGCCGCTGCGGGATGTCGCGGACCCGGCGCAGCTCGCCGGCCAGGCCGATCTCGCCGATCGCCACCAGGTCGGTGGGGATGTCGCGCTGCTTCCACGCGGAGGCCACCGCGATGGCCGAGGCCAGGTCGGCGGCCGGCTCGACGATCCGGACCCCGCCCACGGTGGAGGCGAACACGTCGTGGGTGTGCAGCCGGATCCGGGCGCGCTGCTGGAGCACGGCCACGATCATCGCGATCCGGGAGCCGTCCAGCCCGGACGTCGTACGACGGGGGCGCTCGGCGGTCGCCGGGCGTCACCAGCGCCTGCACCTCGGCCAGGATCGGCCGGCGGCCCTCGAGGACCACGCTGACGCAGGTGCCGGCGACCGGCTCGTGGTGCCGGGCGACGAACAGCCCGGTGGGGTCGGTGACCGCGACGATGCCCTCGCCGGACAGGTCGAAGCAGCCGACCTCGTCGACCGGGCCGAACCGGTTCTTGACCGCGCGGACCATCCGCAGCCGGGAGCTCCGCTCGCCCTCGAAGTGCAGCACCACGTCGACGAGGTGCTCGAGGACCCGCGGGCCGGCGATGCTGCCGTCCTTGGTGACGTGCCCGACCAGCACCGTGGCGATGTTCTGGGTCTTCGCCACCCGCACGAGGGCGGCCGCGACCTCCTTGACCTGGGTGACGCCGCCCGGGACGCCGTCGACGTCGGCGGCGCCGATGGTCTGCACGGAGTCGACCACCAGCAGCTGGGGCCGGACCGCCTGGATGTGGCTGAGCACCGCGCCCAGGTCGGTCTCGGCGGCGAGGTAGAGCTCGTCGTGGATGCCGCCGGTGCGGTCGGCGCGCAGCCGGACCTGGGAGGCGGACTCCTCGCCGGTGACGTAGAGGGCACGCAGCCCCGAGCGGGCGGTGGCCGCGGCGACCTCGAGCAGCAGCGTGGACTTGCCGACGCCCGGCTCGCCGGCCAGCAGCACGGCCGCGCCGGGCACGATGCCGCCGCCGAGCACCCGGTCGAGCTCGGGCACGCCGCTGGTGCGGGCCCGGGAGTCCTCCACCGAGACCTGGCCGATCGGCACCGCCGGGGTGCTCACCGGGCCGGCGGCGGTGCGGCCCTGGACGGCGGCCGCCTCCGCGACGCTGCCCCAGGCCTGGCACTCCCCGCAGCGGCCGACCCACTTGCCGGTCTCCCAGCCGCACTCGGAGCAGCGGTAGCTCGGGCGGGCGGCACGGGTCTTGGCGTTGCTCATGCCCCGACGCTAGGCCAGGGCACCGACAACGCCCGGTTGACGGGCCGCGCGCCCGGAGGTGATCATGCGTGAGATCATTTGATCGTTCCATTTGCGTCGCACCGGTCGCACGAGGTCGTCACAGGGGGTGTCCAGCCGATGTCGCACCACGTCGAGCACGTCCGCGGGCGCCGCGAACGCCCCGACGCTCGCGACCGTGGCGGACGAGGCGGGGGTCTCCCGGCAGACGGTCTCGAACGCGCTGAACAGCCCCGAGCTGCTCCGTCCCGACACCCTGGCCCGGGTGCAGGCGGCGATCGAGAAGCTCGGCTACTCCCCGAACCGCGCGGCCCGCAACCTGCGCACCCGCTCCTCCCACCTCGTCGGCCTGCGCGTCGACCCGGCGGTCGAGGACAGCGCCAACGCGCTGATGGACCGCTTCGTGCACTCCCTGGTGGAGAGCACCCGCGAGGCGGACTACCACGTGCTGCTGTTCAGCGCCGAGGGCGAGGACGCCGCGGTGGACGGCTACGACGAGCTGCTGCGCTCCGCGGCCGTCGACGCGTTCGTGGTCACCGACACCTACCGGGTCAACCCGCACGCCACCTGGCTGACCGGGCGCGGCGTGCCGTTCGTGGCGTTCGGCCGGCCCTGGGGCGACCCGACCGCCCGGCACCCCTGGGTCGACGTGGACGGCCGGGCCGGGGTGGTGCAGGCCGTCGACCACCTCGTCGGGCGCGGCCACAGCCGGATCGCCTGGCTGGGCTGGCAGAAGGGCTCCTTCATCGGCGAGGACCGGCGCAGCGGCTGGCTCGACCAGATGCACGCCCACGGGCTGTCCACCAGCCGGCTCTCCGCGCGCGGCGACGACACCCTGGAGTTCGGCGCGCGGGCCGCGCACGCCCTGCTCGACGTGCCGGCCGCCGAGCGGCCCACCGCGTTCGTGTGCGCCAGCGACACCGTGGCGATGGGGGCGCTGCGCACGTTCGACGGGCTCGGCCTGCGGGCCGGCCGGGACGTGGCGCTCGTCGGGTTCGACGACTCGATCGCCGCCCAGGTGTGCACGCCGGCGCTGACCTCGGTGCGGCAGCCGCTCGAGCAGGTGGCCGTCGAGGTGGTGCGCTACCTCGGCCGGCTGCTCGCGCACCGGCCGATCCCGGAGCCCGGCTGCGTGCTCACCCCGACGCTGGTGGTCCGGCAGAGCAGCTAGCGGCGGCCAGCCGGGCGCCTACGGGCACCTAGAAGCGCTTCCACCAGAGGTTGACGGCGTAGTCCACCTCGAGGCCGGTGTGGGTCGGCGAGCGCCTCGGCGGCGACCCGCTCGTCGAGCTCGATGCGCACGCAGGCCTCGAGGTCCGCCCGGTCGGTGAACCGCCAGACCAGGTCGAGCGGCCGGCGCTGCCAGCCGTGCGCGGACCAGAACCGCTCCACCTCCCCGGCGTCGACGCTCGGGTAGGCGCGCCGGAACCAGCCCGCCGAAGGTGCTGCGCGAGGAGTCGTTGTCGACGACGAAGGCGGTGCCGCCGCGGCGCATCACCCGGTCGAGCTCGCGCAGCCCCGGCTCGCACCCCGGACCGAAGAAGTACGCCCACCGGGCCTGCATGACGTCGACGGTCGCGGGTGCGAGCGGGACCCGCTGCGCCGTACCGGGCAGGACCGTGACGTTCGCCAGCCTCGCCGTACGACGGGCCGCGACCGCCGCGAGGTCCGGGTGCGGCTCGACGCCGTACACCGCCCGGGCGTCGGCCGCCCAGCGCGGCAGGTGGAAGCCGGTGCCGCAGCCGAGGTCCAGCACGTCGCGGCCGGTCCAGTCGTCGAGGTCCCGGATCGCGGCCTCGACGAGGCGGTCGGGGTCGACCGAGCGGTTCTCGAGCTCGTAGGTCTCGGTGTGGTGCCAGATGTTCGGGCTCGGGACGGCGCCCGGGAGCGGCGTGCGCACGAGCGCGGCCGGACTAGATCCGGACGGGACCGTTCGGGGTGACGAACTGCGCGGCGATCACGCCGGGCGTGCCGTGCGGGGCGACCCACTCGACCTCGACGTCGTCGAGGGGCTCGGCCACCGAGTCGCCCAGCCAGTCGCTGACCCGCGCCGGGTCGCCGGCGATCTCCAGGGTGCCGAGGTGCACCGCGCCGGTCGCGCCGGCGCTCGGGTGCTCCTCGAGCGGGGACTCCCACTCGATGAAGAACGGCAGCTGCGGGTCGGACTGCAGGCCCTTCACGCCGATCTGCCGCCAGCGCAGCTCGAAGCCGTCGGGCCGGTGCCGGTTGCCCTGCACGGACTCGCGGCCCAGCCGCGCCTCGACCTTGGCGATGTCGTCGACCGCGACGACCCAGCCCAGCCAGCCGCCGCCGAGCTGCGAGCGGGCCCGGACGGCCTGGCCGAACGGCGCCTTGTCGGAGGCCGGGTGGTCGAGCACCTCGACGACCTCGACGTAGGTGCCGGCGGTCAGCGGCAGCACCATGTTGCGGGTGCCGAAGCGCGGATGGATGCCACCGTCGCGGAACTCCTCGCCCAGCAGGGCGCCGATGCGTGCGGCAGTGCCCTTGAGTCCATCCGGTCCGGCAGCGTACGAGACGTGGTCCAGGCGCATACGGAGCATTGTCACCATGGGGCTGGTGTGACCGGACACCGGGGTCGGCTCCGGTGGGCTCTTGTGCGGCTCGCCACTCGGGTGAAGGGTGACGAGTAGGAGCCGGACCACGAGGAGGCACGAGGTGTCAGGCAAGCAGTCGGTGAGCCCCCACGGCAAGGGCTCCGTGCCCCTGGCCTCCGGCCCCGGATCCGTCCGCAACGTCGTGCTCGTCGGCCCCGCCGGGTCGGGGAAGACCACGCTCACCGAGGCCCTGCTGGTCTGCGCCGGCGTGCTGAACCGGCCGGGCTCGACCGTCGAGGGCACCACGGTCAGCGACTTCGACGAGGCCGAGCTGCGCCAGCAGCGGTCCGTCGGCCTGGCGCTCGCGCCGCTGGTGCACGACGGCGTGAAGATCAACCTGCTCGACACCCCCGGCTACGCCGACTTCGTGGGCGAGCTGCGCGCCGGGCTGCGTGCCGCCGACTGCGCGATGTTCGTGATCGCCGCCAACGAGGGCGTCGACGAGCCGACCCGGACGCTGTGGCGCGAGTGCGCCGACGTGGAGCATGCCCCGGGTCGTGGTGGTCACCAAGCTCGACCACGCGCGGGCCGACTACGACGGGGTGCTGGCCGGGCTCCGGGAGGCGTTCGGCGACCGGGTGCTGCCGGTCTACCTGCGCGAGGAGGGCCGCCTCGTCGGGCTGATCTCCGGGTCGTCGGGGTCCGCGGCGTACGACGAGCAGCGCGGCCGGCTGATCGAGGGCGTCATCGAGGAGTCCGAGGACGAGACGCTGATGGAGCGCTACCTCGGCGGGGAGGTCGTCGACGCGGCGCTGCTGGTCCAGGACCTCGAGCGGGCGGTCGCGCGCGGCACGTTCCACCCCGTCGTACCCGTGGACTCCTCCACCGGGGTCGGCGCGCGCGAGCTGCTGGACCTCGTCGTGGCCGGGTTCCCCTCGCCGCCCGAGCACCCGCTCCCCGAGGTGTTCACGCCGACGGGCGGCCGCGGACCCTCGCTGACCTGCGACCCGGACGGCCCGCTGGTCGCGGAGGTGGTCAAGACCACCAGCGACCCGTACGTCGGACGGGTCAGCCTGGTGCGGGTGTTCTCCGGCACGCTGCGGCCGGACGCGACCGTGCACGTCTCGGGGCACCTGCACTCGTTCGGGGACGGCGCGCACGCGGCCGCCGGCCCGGGAGGTCACGAGGACCACGACGAGGACGAGCGGATCGGGTCGCTGTCGGTGCCGCTCGGCAAGACCCTGCGGCACGCCGACCTGGTCGTCGCCGGCGACCTCTGCGCGATCGGGCGGCTCAGCCGGGCCGAGACCGGCGACACGCTGTCCGACCCGGAGCAGCCGCTGGTGCTGCGGCCCTGGACGATGCCCGAGGCGCTGCTGCCGGTCGCGGTCGAGGCGCGGGCGAAGGCCGACGAGGACAAGCTCGGCCAGGGGCTGGCCCGGCTCTCCGCGGAGGACCCGACGCTGCGGGTGGAGCACAACGCCGAGACCCACCAGATCGTGCTGTGGACGATGGGGGAGGCGCACGCCGACGTGGTCCTGGACCGGCTCGAGCACCGGCACGGCGTCGGCGTCGACCAGGTGCGCGCTGAAGGTCCCGCTGCGGGAGACGTTCGCCGCCCCGGCGGTCGGCAACGGCCGGCACGTCAAGCAGTCCGGCGGCCACGGCCAGTACGCCGTGTGCCGGCTGGAGGTCGAGCCGCTCCCCGGGGGGAGCGGCTTCGAGTTCGTGGACAAGGTCGTCGGCGGCTCGGTGCCGCGGCAGTTCATCCCCTCGGTCGAGAAGGGCGTGCGGGCCCAGATGGAGCGGGGGGTCGCGGCCGGCTACCCGGTCGTGGACATCCGGGTCACCCTGCGCGACGGCAAGGCGCACAGCGTGGACTCCTCCGACATGGCGTTCCAGACCGCCGGGGCGCTCGCGCTGCGGGAGGCCGCGGCGGCGGCCCGCACCGCGCTGCTCGAGCCGGTCGACGAGGTGCTGGTGCTGGTGCCCGACGACCTGGTCGGCGCGGTGATGAGCGACCTGTCCGGGCGGCGCGGCAAGGTGCTCGGCAGCGAGCCGGCCGGTCCCGAGCGGACCCTGGTGCGCGCCGAGGTGCCGCAGGTGGAGATCAGCCGCTACTCCATCGACCTGCGCGGGTTCACGCACGGCTCCGCGTCGTTCACCCGCACCTTCGTGCGCTACGAGCCGGTGCCCGAGGACGTGGCGAGCCGGATGGTGTCGGCCCTCCAGGAGTAGCGCGGGCGGCTAGCGCGGGTCGGCGGGGTGGATCGCGAGCCGGGAGCGTGAGGCGAGGTGCGCCTCGCAGTGGTCCACCAGCTCGTCGTACGCCGCCCGGCCCATCAGCTCGGTGAGCTCGGGGGCGCTGGTGACGTAGAGCGGCTCGGGCGAGACGTGCGCCTCCGGGTTGCCGGTGCAGTACCAGTCGAAGTCGTGGCCGCCGGCGCCCCAGCCGCGCCGGTCGTACTCCCCGATGGTGACCTCGGTGTACGCCGTGCCGTCCGGCAGCTCGACGTCGCGGAAGGTCCGCCGGATCGGCAGCTGCCAGCAGACGTCGGGCTTCGCCTCCAGCGGGTGCTTGTCCTGGCGCAGCGCGAGGCCGTGCAGCGCGCAGCCCTCGCCGCCGGCGAAGCCCGGCCGGTTCAGGAAGATGCAGGCGCCGTCGTGCACGGCGGTCTTGCGGTCGCCCTCGTCGTCGGTCTCGATCCAGGCGTTCTTGGCCGAGGTCCCCACGTCGTGGAACTGCCAGTGCCCCGGGTCGAGCTGCTTGACGAAGGAGCGCACCCGCTTCTCGTCGTCCTTGTCGGCGAAGTGCGCGCCGTGCGTGCAGCAGCCGTCGTCCGGGCGCTCGGCGTAGATGCCCGCGCAGCCCTGGCCGAAGATGCACATGTACTGCGACGTCAGCCAGGTGAGGTCGCACTTGAACATCTGCGCCTCGTCGTCGGGGTCGAGGAACTCGACGTACGCACGGGGGATGACGAGATCGGTCTCAGGCACGGTGGAAACCCTACGTCGCCTAGCCTGTGCCCATGCGGCTGGGCGTTCTCGACATCGGGTCCAACACGGGTCACCTGCTCGTGGTCGACGCGAGCGGCGGCGCGGCGCCGATGCCGGCCTACTCGCACAAGGAGCCGCTGCGCCTCGCCGAGCACCTCGACGGCTCGGGTGCGGTGAGCGAGACCGGGATCGAGGCGCTGACGTCCTTCGTCGCGTCCTCGGTGGTGGTCGCCGAGGACAAGGGCTGCACGGAGATGGCCGGCTTCGCGACGTCGGCGGTCCGCGACGCGACCAACGTCGAGGCGGTCCTGGAGCACGTGCGGGCCGCGACCGGGGTCGACATCGAGGTGCTGCCCGGCGAGGACGAGGCCCGGCTGACCTTCCTGGCGGTCCGCCGCTGGTTCGGCTGGTCCTCGGGCCGGCTCGCCGTGTTCGACATCGGCGGCGGGTCGCTGGAGGTGGCGGTGGGGTCCGACGAGGCCCCCGACGTCGCCCAGTCGCTGCCGCTCGGCGCGGGCCGGCTGACCCGCGAGCACTTCGCGCAGGGCGTCGACCCCGGCGCCGTACGCGTGCTGCGCAAGAAGATCCGGGCCGACCTCGCCCACGACGCCGGGTCGGTGCTGCGGATGGCGCCGGACCACGCGGTGGCCACCTCGAAGACCTTCCGGTCGCTGGCCCGGATCTGCGGCGCGGCCCCGTCCGGCGCCGGCCCGCTGCGTACGACGCGTGCTGGACGGCAAGGCGCTGCGCGAGGTCCTGCCGCAGCTGCTGGAGATGACGCCCGAGGAGGTGGCCGAGCTCCCCGGCGTCTCGTGGAGCCGGGCGCACCAGATCGTCGCGGGCGCGCTGGTCGCCGAGGCCGTGCTCGACCTGTTCGACCTGCCGGAGCTGGAGATCTGCCCGTGGGCGCTGCGCGAGGGCCTGATCCTGGAGCGGCTGGACCAGATCGGCGTGCGGCTCAGTCGCTGACCAGGTCGGCGTACTCCGGGTGCCGGTCGATCCAGGCCCGCACGAACGGGCACAGCGGTCGCACCGTCCGGCCGGCGGCGCGGATGTCGTCCAGCGCCCCGCGGACCAGCACCGACCCGACGCCCCGGCCCTCCTGGTCGTCGTCGACCTCGGTGTGGGTGATCACCACGACGTCCCCGGACCGGCGGTAGGCGGAGAAGCCGAGCACGGTGCCGTCGGCGTCGCGCGCCTCGTAGCGGTGCGCCTCGGGGTGGTCGGTGACGTCGACGTCGGGCTGTGCCATGGGGTCCTCCGGGGTGGTGAGTGGTCCGACCGCGACTCTACGGAGCGGGTGAGTGGCTAGGCTCGGGGCGTGATCGCCCTGTCCACCGCCTCGGTCTACCCCGAGTCGACGGCGAACGGCTTCGAGCTGGCCTCGCGGCTGGGGTACGACGCGGTCGAGGTGATGGTCGGGATCGACCCGATCAGCCAGGAGGTCGACGCGGTCCGGCACCTCTCGGAGCACCACGAGATGCCGGTGTGCGCGGTGCACGCGCCCTGCCTGCTGATCACCCAGCGGGTCTGGGGCACCGAGCCCTGGGGCAAGCTCGAGCGGAGCGCCGAGATGGCGGTCGCGGTCGGCGCCGACGTGGTCGTCGTGCACCCGCCGTTCCGCTGGCAGCGGGACTACGCGCGGGCCTTCGTCGAGGGCATCGCCGAGCTCGAGGAGCGCACCGGGATCGCGTTCGCGGTGGAGAACATGTACCCCTGGCGGGCCTCCCGGCGGGAGATGCAGGTCTACGTCCCGGGCTGGGACCCCTCCGAGCAGGACTACGCCAACGCCACCATCGACCTCTCGCACTCGGCGGTCTCGCAGTCCGACCCGGTCGCGATGGCGCGGCGGCTGGGCACCCGGCTGCGGCACATCCACATGACCGACGGCACCGGCTCGGCCAAGGACGAGCACCTCGTGCCGGGGCGCGGCACCCAGCCGGTCGCGGCGCTGCTCGAGCACCTCGCCGGCGTCGGCTTCGACGGGCACGTGGTCGTCGAGATCAACACCCGCAAGGCGGCCGACCGGGCGGCCCGCGAGCTCGACCTGCTCGAGGCGCTCGCGTTCACCCGGCTGAACTTCGCGGTCGCACCGTCCTGAGCCGGCCGGCGCCCGGCCCCGTTCCTCTCCTCGACGCGGGCGCCGTCGCGCGAGCACACTTCGACCTATGACCAGGGGCGCGGCGGTGATCGACGTACGCGATCTCGTGGTGCGGCGCGGCCGGGTCCTGGCGCTGGACGGCGTCAGCTTCGCCACCCGGCCCGGTGCGGTCACCGGGCTGCTCGGCCCCTCGGGCTGCGGCAAGTCCACGCTGATGCGCGCGGTCGTCGGCGTCCAGGTGGTCACCAGCGGGACCGTCGAGGTGCTCGGCCTGCCCGCCGGCGACCGGCGGCTGCGCGACCGGGTCGGCTACGTCACCCAGGCCTCCAGCGTCTACGACGACCTGACCGTCACCGAGAACCTCCGGTTCTTCGCCCGCGTCCTCGGGGTCCCCGGCGGCGAGGTGGACCGCTGCATCGACGCGGTCGACCTGCGCCCGCGCCCGGGACCAGGTGGTCAGCCGGCTCTCCGGGGGCCAGCGGTCCCGGGTCTCGCTCGCCGTCGCGCTGCTCGGCACGCCCGAGCTGCTGGTCCTCGACGAGCCGACCGTCGGGCTGGACCCGGTGCTGCGGCGCGACCTGTGGGCGATGTTCCACGGCTCGCGGACGCCGGCACCGCGGTCCTGGTGTCCAGCCACGTGATGGACGAGGCCGAGCGGTGCGACCGGCTGCTGCTGATGCGCGAGGGGAGGCTCCTCGCCGACGACACCCTGGACGGGCTCCTCGCCCGCACCGGTACGACGGACGTGGAGGCGGCGTTCCTGGCGCTGGTCGAGGGGCCCGCGGCATGAGCGCCCGGATCACGTCCGCCGTCGCCGGCCCGGGTGCTCGCCCAGCTCCGCCGCGACCACCGGACCCTGGCGATGCTGCTGGTGCTGCCCTGCCTGGTCCTGACGCTGCTGTGGTGGATGTTCCGGGACCAGGCGGGCATCGGCTTCGACAGCCTGGGGCCGCCGCTGCTGGCGCTCATCCCGTTCATCGTGATGTTCCTGGTGACGTCGGTGACCACGCTGCGCGAGCGGTCCTCGGGCACCCTCGAGCGGCTGCTCGCGATGCCCACCGGCAAGGGCGACTTCCTGGGCGGCTACGCGCTGGCCTTCGGGCTGGTCGCGGCGGTGCAGTCGGTCCTCGCCGTGCTGCTCTCGGTCCTCGCGCTCGGCCTGGACGTCTCCGGCCCGACCTGGATGCTCGTCGTGGTGGCGGTCGCCGACGCCGTCCTGGGCACGGCGCTCGGCCTGTTCGTCTCGGCGTTCGCGCGCACCGAGTTCCAGGCGGTGCAGTTCATGCCGCTGCTGGTGATCCCGCAGATCCTGCTGTGCGGCCTGTTCGTCCCGCGCGACCAGATGCCGCCGGTGCTCGAGGCGATCTCCGACGTGCTCCCGCTGTCCTACGCCGTCGACGCGATGACCGCCGTCGCGACCACGACCAGCACCGGCTTCGGCGGCGTCGACGGGTCGGTGTGGTCCGACCTCGCGGTCGTCGTCGGGTTCGCGGTGGCCGGGCTGGCCCTCGGCGCGGCCACGCTCCGGCGCCGTACCCCCTGACCCCGGCCGGGCCGGTCCCGCGCACGGCGTAGCCTGGGCGCTGGCTGCACGAGGCAGCCGGTGTCCCCGCTGGAGGAGATTCGTGTTACGGCAGCCCTTGCTGATGCTCTCGCGCAGCGACAAGGTCAAGAACTTCGTCACCGCCATGCCCGTGTCGAGCGGCATCGTGTCGCGCTACGTGCCCGGTGAGGCGACCGAGGACGCCGTCGAGGCGACCAGCGCGCTGATCGAGTCGGGGCTGCACGTGACGCTCGACTTCCTCGGCGAGGACACCCTCGACCGCGAGCAGGCCGACGCGACCGTGGCCGCCTACCTCGACGTGCTCGCGGCGCTGTCGGACCAGGGCCTGGCGCGCAACGCCGAGGTCTCGGTCAAGCTCTCGGCCGTCGGCCAGTCGCTGGCCGACGTCGGCGAGAAGGTGGCGATCGAGAACGCCCGCACGATCTGCCACGCGGCCCGCAACGCCGGCACCACGGTGACCCTCGACATGGAGGACCACACCACCACCGACTCGACGCTCGGCATCCTGCGCGAGCTGCGCAAGGACTTCCCCGAGACCGGCGCCGTGCTGCAGGCCTACCTGCACCGCACCGAGGCCGACTGCCGCGACCTCGCCTACGAGGGCTCGCGGGTCCGGCTCTGCAAGGGCGCCTACAACGAGCCCGAGTCCGTCGCCTTCCAGGACAAGCACGACGTCGACAAGTCCTACGTCCGGTGCCTCAAGGTGCTGATGGCCGGCGAGGGCTACCCGATGATCGCCTCGCACGACCCGCGGATGGTCGACATCGCCGGCGCGCTCGCGACCCGCAACGGCCGCGCCCAGGGCAGCTACGAGTACCAGATGCTCTACGGCATCCGCCCCGACGAGCAGAAGCGGCTGGCCGACGCCGGCGAGAAGGTGCGCGTCTACGTGCCCTACGGCCAGGAGTGGTACGGCTACCTCATGCGCCGGCTGGCCGAGCGCCCGAGCAACCTGACGTTCTTCGTCCACTCGCTCGTCTCCAAGAAGTAGGAGCCCGCCGTGACGGTCGCCATCATCGGCGCCGGGGTGATGGGGGAGACCCTGCTCTCCGGCCTGGTCCGGTCCGGCCGCCGGCCGGCCGACCTGCTCGTCGGCGAGAAGCGCCGCGACCGGGCCGCCGAGCTCGAGGAGCGGTACGGCGTCGAGGTGGTCTCCAACGTCGACGCCGCCGGCCGGGCCGACACCCTGGTGCTCGTGGTGAAGCCGCAGGACATGGGCGAGGTGCTCGACGAGCTCGCGCCCGTCGTACGCCCGGGGCAGCTGGTGGTCTCGCTGGCGGCCGGCATCACCACCGCGTTCCTGGAGGCCCGGCTGCCCGAGGGCACCGCGGTCGTCCGGGTGATGCCGAACACCCCGGCGCTGGTCGACGAGGGCATGGCGGCGATCTCCCGCGGCTCGCACTGCGACGAGGCGCACCTGCTCGAGGCCGAGTCGCTGATGGCCTCGACCGGCAAGGTGATCCGGGTCCCGGAGAAGCAGCAGGACGCGGTGACCGCGATCAGCGGGTCGGGTCCGGGCTACATCTTCTTCGTCGTCGAGGCGATGATCGAGGCGGGCGTGCACCTGGGGCTGCCCCGGTCGACGGCCACCGAGCTCGTGGTGCAGACCGTGATCGGCTCGGCCACGCTGATCCGGGACACCGGCGAGCACCCGGTGGTGCTGCGCGAGCGGGTCACCTCCCCGGGCGGTACGACGGCCGCGGCGCTGCGCCAGCTCGAGGAGCACAAGGTGCGTGCGGCGTTCCTGGTGGCGATCGAGGCGGCCCGCGACCGGTCCCGCGCGCTCGCCGAGGGCATGGACTAGGAGCCCAGCACCAGGTCCAGCGCGAACCGGCCGAGCCCGGCGCGGCGGCGCAGGAACGCCCGGTGCTCCGCGGTGTCGGGGCCGTCGAGGTGCTCCACCGGGAACGCGCCCGGCAGCGTCCGCGGCCCGAGCGAGCTGCACACCAGCCCGCGGTGCACGGTGGCCGCCGGGACGTCCAGGCCCTCGGCGGCCAGCCCGTCGACGTACGCCTGCTCGGTGACCCGCAGCAGCACCGGCAGCCGGTCCGGCTCCATCCGGCCGCGCTCGACCTCGCCGGCGAGCAGCTGGCCCAGGTCGTGCCCGAGCGGCAGCGGGCACTGGAACGCGAAGTCCACCGCCACCAGGGTCGTCGGCTCGGTGCGCGGGCGGAGCAGGTTCACCGGGGCCGCGTCGCCGTGCGGCAGGGCCAGCGGGAGGGTGTCCATCTCGTCGAGCAGGTCCGGCATCGCGGTCAGCGCCCGTGCGAGGTCGGCGCGGTAGGCCGCGGTCGACGGTGCCGGCGACCAGCGGGCGGTCCCACAGGGCGTCGTCGGCCAGGACCTCGGCCAGCTGCGGGCCACGGCTGTCCAGGACCTTGCGGACCGCGAACCCCGGCGGGCAGGTCGCTGGCACCCGCGGCGGTGCCGGCGGTGCGCCGCGCCGCCAGCCGGGCGAGCAGGTGCGCGGCCCGCGCGTAGCCGTCGTCGGTCCACGCGGCGTCGTCGACGTCGATGTCCTCCATCCACCAGGCCAGCCGGTCGTCGTCCAGGTCGGCGACCGCGTAGACGTCCGGGACCCGCAGCCCCGGGGGAGCACGGGCAGCACCCGCCCGTGCGTGTCGAGCCCCTCGCGCCAGGGGAAGAGCTCGAGGATCTCCGCCGCTGCCTGCGGCGGGATCCGGGTCGATCAGCGGCCAGTGCCGCGGGTGGTGCAGCACCTTGACGAACGCCGACCAGGGCCGCTCGCCGGCGGTCGTCGACGCGGTGCCCGAGACCCGGAAGAGCCCGCCGGTGCCGATGCTCGTGAACGGGTAGCCCGTCGCGACGGCGGCCGCGCCGAGCACCTCCGCGCAGCCGTCGCGCAGCGCCGCCCGGGCGACGTCGCGGAGCAGGTCGCCGCTCGGACTCGGCGGGGCCGAGCACCTCGAGGTCCGCCGGTTTGATCAGGTAGCCTTACCATGTTCGAGATAGTAAGGTTGCCTTATGTTCGTGGTCAACGGGTTCGAGGTCGACGGGGACGCCGGTCTGGTCCAGCTGCTCGACCTGGCCCAGCGCGAGGTGACCCGCAGCTTCCCCGAGGCCGTCGACGCCCCCGAGATCCCCTTGCGGGGCTCGCAGTTCCGGGTGCTCTCGATGGTCCCGCTCGCGGGCGGCCGGCGGCTCAGCGACCTCGCGACCATCGCCGGCATGACCAAGCAGGCGATGGGCGAGTTCGTCGCGGACCTGGCCGACCGCGGCTACGTCACGGTCGAGCCGGACCCGTCCGACCGCCGCGTCCGGCAGGTCTCGCTCACCCCGTCGGGCGCCGAGGCGGCCCGACTGGGCGCGGGCCACGCTCCAGCGGGTCGACGACCTCTGGGCCGAGCGGCTCTCCGCCCGGGACGTCGCCACCCTCAAGCGGCTGCTGGCCCGGGTCGCCGGCATCGGCTAGAGCCCGATCGCCTCCCGGGCCGCGGCGAGCACCGGTGCGGTCTCGGCGCGGCATCGCTCCGACCCCGCGGCGTAGACCCCGTCGACGTACGCCGGGTCGGCGGCCAGGTCGGCGTACCTCGCCTGCAGCGGCTCGAGCACCGAGAGCACCGCCTCGGTGGTGGCCTTCTTGAGCTGGCCGTACGTCGTGACGCCGGCCGCGGCCTCCGCCGGGGCGACCCCGGTGCACGCCCCCAGGATCTCCAGCAGGTTGCTCACCCCGGGCTTGCTCGCCGGCTCGTGGCGCACGGCGTCCGGGCCGGTGTCGGAGTCGGTCACCGCGCGCGCGACCTTGCGGGCCACCACGTCCGGCGGGTCGAGCAGGAACACGACGCCGGCGCCGACCGGGTCGGACTTGCTCATCTTGCGGGTCGGGTCCGACAGGTCCCGCACCCGCGCGCCGGCCGGCGGCGTGGCGATCTCGGGCACCGTGAAGACCGCGCCGTAGCGTCCGGTTGAACCGCACCGCGAGGTCGCGGGTGAGCTCCACGTGCTGGCGCTGGTCGTCGCCGACCGGGACGTGGGTGGGCCGGTGCAGCAGGATGTCGGCGGCCATCAGCACCGGGTAGGTGAGCAGCGAGGCCCGGGTCGCGGCGGCCGCCCGTCCACCGGCCCTTCTCCTTGTACTGGATCATCCGGGACAGCTCGCCGACGTAGGCCGTGCACTCCAGCAGGTAGGCCAGGCCGGTGTGCGCCGGGACGTCGCTCTGCCGGAACAGCGTCGACCGGGCGGGGTCGAGCCCGGCCGCGAGCAGCAGCGTCTGCAGCTCGCGGGTGCCGGCGGCGAGCGCGCGCGGGTCGTGCGCGGTCGTCAGCGCGTGCAGGTCCGAGACGCCGTAGAAGCAGCGGCCGGCGCTCCTGCTCGGCGGCCATGCCGCGCAGCGCGCCGAGCAGGTTCCCGAGCGTCAGGTGCCCGCTGGGGGTGAGCAGGCTGAGCCTGCGGGGGGGAGGCGTCATGTCGTGCTCCTGGGTGTGGGCCCACGGAGACGTCCCGGAGACGCAGGACGGCCGCCCGTGGGCGGCCGTCGTGTGCTGGGTGTGCGCAGTCGAGGGGTCCGCCTAGCCGGCGGCCCACCAGAAGTCCCTACGCATGGGGCCGATGCTACCGCCGCCCGCCGCCCCTGTGACGCGGGCCACGGGTATTCTCGGCCGCATGTCAGGCCCCGCCTGCGTCGTGTTCGACCCGACGCTCACCGACTACGACTTCGGGCCGGACCATCCCGATGTCGCCGATCCGGGTGGACCTCACGGTGATGCTCGCCCGCGAGCTCGGCGTGCTGCGGCCGGCGGCGGGCGGAGCGGGGCTGGTCACGGTGGCCGCGCCGATGGCCACCGACGAGCTGGTCGCCACCGTGCACGACCCGGCGTTCATGGACGCGGTGCGCCTGGCCGGCAAGGACCCCTACCGGGTGATCGAGGAGCGCGGCCTCGGCACGCCGGACAACCCGACGTTCGAGGGCATGCACGAGGCCTCGGCGCACGTCGTCGGCGCCACCGTCGAGGCGGCCCGCCGGGTCTGGACCGGCGAGGTGCTGCACGCCGCGAACATCTCCGGCGGCCTGCACCACGCGATGCCCGACAAGGCGAGCGGCTTCTGCGTCTACAACGACGTCGCGGTCGGCATCCGCTGGCTGCTCGACCACGGCGCCGAGCAGGTGGCGTACGTCGACGTGGACGTCCACCACGGCGACGGCGTGGAGAAGGTGTTCTACGACGACCCGCGGGTCCTCACGATCAGCCTGCACGAGACCGGCCAGATGCTCTTCCCGGGCACGGGCTTCCCCTCCGACACCGGCGGGCCGGGGCGCCGAGGGCAGCGCGGTCAACGTGGCGCTGCCGCCGGGGACCTCCGACGCCGGCTGGCTGCGCGCGTTCCACGCCGTGGTGCCCCCGCTGCTGCGCGAGTTCGCGCCGGACGTGCTGGTCACCCAGCACGGCTGCGACTCGCACATCGAGGACCCGCTGGCGCACCTGATGCTCACCGTCGACGGCCAGCGGGCGACCTACCTCGCGCTGCACGACCTGGCGCACGAGGTCTGCGCGGGCAAGTGGGTGGTCACCGGGGGCGGCGGCTACGCGGTGGTCGACGTGGTCCCCCGGTCCTGGACGCACCTGCTCGCGATCGTCGGCGGCACACCCCTCGACCCGGCCACGGAGACGCCCGGAGGGATGGCGCGAGCACGTCCGGACGCTGCTCGGACGGACCGGCCCGTTCCGGATGACGGACGGTCGCACCCCGGCGTACCGTGATTGGTCTGCGGGGTACGACCCCTCGGTCTGGCTGGACCGGGCCATCCACGCGACCCGCGAGGCGACGTTTCCGCTGAACGGTCTGGACCACCAGCCCTGAGGTCGCCCGTGGCGCGGGTCCAGTCGACACGCGGGGACAAAAGCAAAATGTTGGGCAGGAGTCACCTCTTCCCCAACAGTCACACTAGGCTCTACTCTCACGGAAGCACATACGAAGGGTCTCCGGCGGGGAAGCCGGGGGGCGCATGTGCGCGAAAGTGCGGTGCATCATGGCCTCGAACAACGGTCCCACCGGAACACCGGGCGGCGACATCTCAGAGGTGAAGTTCCTGACGGTCGCGGAGGTCGCGACCGTCATGCGCGTGTCCAAGATGACGGTCTACCGGCTGGTCCACTCCGGTGAGCTTCCGGCCGTCCGCGTGGGTCGCTCGTTCCGGGTTCCGGAGGACGCGGTCAACGAGTACCTCCGCAAGAGCTTCTTCCAGACCGGCTGACCCGCGCGGTCCGGCACTCGCCGGACCACGTCGGCCCCGAACCACAGCAGCCACCCGCCTCAGGCGGGTGGCTGCTTCGCTGCGGAGGGAGGAGCGGGTCAGAACCGCATGAAGTTCGCGGCCACGACCCACTCGCCGCGAGCGTTCGGGGTGGCGCCGATGCCGATCCGGCGGGCGCTCCTGCTCATCAGCACCGCGCGGTGCGGCGGGGAGTGCATCCACATGCTGACCAGGGTCTGCGGCGTGATCGCGCCCCGGCCGAGGGTCTCGCCGGCGTAGTACGCGTCGCACGTGTCCAGCAGCCGGGTCATCGACTGGTGGAAGAACGCGTCGTGCGCGGCCAGGTAGGCGCTCCACCGCTCCGCGACGGCGTCGGTGCAGCTGGCCATCGAGAGCGGCGCGAGGTGGTGGGCCCGGCGCTGCACGTTCACGTAGTACTGGACCTGCTGCTCGTAGACGTTCGCCGAGTAGGCCGGGAAGACGGTCCGGGCGCTCGCGCTGGACGGGGCGACGGCGACCAGTCCGGTGGCGGTCACGACGGTGACGAGGGCGGTGGTCAGGATCTTCCGCGCGGGGCGCAGCACAGAGCTCGGCTTCATGAGTCAGGCCCCTCCCAAGGCCTCACGTGCGAAACCGGGTGTCGCTGTTCGTGACCGGACCGGCTCGCACAGAGAGTCTCGGACTCGCTCGCCGGAGCACTTGAGGGGCGGTCCACGGATGCGCCGGATTTTTACCCCGGCGAACGGGCGGTGACCCGGGCGGGCGGGCGCGTTTCGCCCCGCCGCGCGCGACGGTTAGGCTGAGCACTTCGCGCCGCGCTCGGGGGACCAACCCGGTGCGGCCCGTGTCAGCAGTTGCACCATCGGGTGCATCGCCAGCCAGTACGTCGGCCCCGGGCCGTCGTGAAGTCCGGAAGGTCCACCTGTGGGTTCGGTAGTCAAGAAGCGTCGCAAGCGGATGGCCAAGAAGAAGCACCGCAAGCTGCTCAAGAAGACGCGCATCCAGCGTCGTCGTCAGGGCAAGTAGCCCGGAACGCTCGGGGCAGGGGCAGCACTCATGGGTCGCGTCGTCCTGGTCACCGGAGTCTCTCGTGACTTCGGTGGACGGTTCGCGCGCCGCATCGCCGCCGACCCGGCCGTCGAGCGGGTCATCGGTGTCGACGTCGTCCCCCCGCGGGGCGACCTCGGCAGCGTGGCCTTCGTCCGTGCCGACATCCGCAACCCGGTGATCGCCAAGGTGATCACCGGGCAGGACGTCGACACGGTCGTGCACATGAGCGTCCAGTCCGCGCCCCACGAGGCCGGCGGGCGGGTGTCGATGAAGGAGCACAACGTCATCGGCACCATGCAGCTGCTCGCCGCGTGCCAGAAGGCGCCGGGGCTCGAGCGGCTGGTGGTCAAGTCCTCCTCGGCGGTCTACGGCTCCTCGAGCCGGGACCCGGCGATGTTCACCGAGGACATGGGCGCCAAGCGGATGCCGCGCTCCGGCTACGCCAAGGACGTCCTCGAGGTCGAGGGCTACGTCCGCGGGTTCGCGCGCCGGCGCCCCGACGTCGCCGTGACGATGCTGCGCGCCGCGAACACCGTCGGCCCCACCGTCTCCTCGCCGCTGACCCACTACTTCCGGCTCCCGGTCGTCCCCACCGTGCTCGGGTACGACGCCCGGCTCCAGTTCCTGCACGAGACGGACCTGCTCGGCGCGCTGCAGCACGCCACGCTCGGCGGGGTGCACGGCACCTTCAACGTCGGCGGCGACGGGGTGCTGATGCTGTCGCAGGCGCTGCGCCGGCTCGGCCGCCCGACGGTGCCGATGCCCGGCTTCGCGCTGAGCTCGCTGGGCTCCCTGTCGCGGCAGGCCGGCATCAAGGGCCTGCAGGCCGAGCTGGCCGGCCTCCTGACGTTCGGCCGCGGCCTCGACACCAGCCGGATGCGGTCCGTGCTCGGGTTCCGCCCGGCGTACACCACCGCGGAGGCGTTCGCCGACCTCGCGCGCTCCATCGCCCCGAGCGCGCTGCCCTCGGCCGGCAGCGGTGCTGGGAGGTGCTTCGCGTGGGTGACGCCGAGGTGATCCCGCTCGGCACGCGCGGACGTCCGGGTCGCGGCACCGGCAGCGCCGGCCCTCCTCGGCCGCCCGCAACCTCGCCGGTCCGGCCGCGCGCAAGAAGGCCGCCCCGCGTCCCACCCCGGCCCCGGAGCCCGCCCCGGTGGCGGAGGAAGGGATCCCCGAGCAGCCCGCGCCGCACGTGGTGCCGGAGGCCCCGCGGGTGGAGTCGGTCGCGAGCGTCGCCCGGCCGGCGGCATCCCGGTCGGCGACTGGCTCGAGGCCCTCGGCGGGGCCGCCCGGGAGGTCTTCGGCGACCGGTGGGAGCCCCGCCTCGCCGAGTTCCTCGCGTTCCTGCGCCGCCGGGTGACCGGCGACTTCGAGGTCGACGAGTACGGCTTCGACGCCGAGGTCACCGAGCGGTTCCTGCTGGCCGCCGTCCGCCCGATCGCGCAGAAGTGGTTCCGGGTCGAGGTCCGCGGCGCCGAGAACATCCCCGCCGAGGGCGGCGCGCTGGTGGTGTCCAACCACTCCGGCACGGTCCCCATGGACGGGCTCGTGACGATGGTGTCGATCCACGACGCGATCGGGCGCAACCTGCGCCCGCTCGGCGCCGACCTGGTGTTCAGCATGCCGCTGATCGGCGAGCTGGCCCGCAAGGGCGGCGCGACGCTGGCCTGCAACGAGGACGCCCAGCGGATGCTCAGCGGCGGCGAGCTCGTCGGCGTCTGGCCCGAGGGCTTCAAGGGCATCGGCAAGCCCTACTCCGACCGCTACAAGCTCCAGCGCTTCGGCCGCGGCGGCTTCGTGTCCGCGGCGATCCGGACCGGCGTGCCGATCGTCCCGTGCTCCGTGGTGGGGGCGGAGGAGATCTACCCGCTGGTCGGCAACGTGCCGTCGCTGGCCCGGCTGCTCGGCATCCCCTACCTGCCGATCACGCCGTTCTTCCCGCTGCTCGGGCCGCTGGGCCTGGTCCCGCTGCCGTCGAAGTGGCTGATCGAGTTCGGCGAGCCGATCCGCACCGACTCCTACGACGAGGGTGCCGCCGAGGACCCGATGCTGGTGTTCAACGTGACCGACCAGGTCCGCGAGACCATCCAGCAGACGCTCTACACCCTGCTCATGCAGCGGCGGTCGGTCTTCTACTGAGCCTCCGGCTCAGGGCAGCAGCCCGGTGGGGTCCGGGAGGATCGTCTCCACGACGCCGCCCAGGCCGTCGGCGAGACCGCCGGGGTCGAGCGTGACCGACGCGCCGGGCAGGCTCGGCGCGGACGTCGGCAGGCTGGGCGCGGGCAGCTGGGGGACCGGCAGCCTCGAGGTGCTGGGCGCCGACGGCACCGCGGGCACGTCGTCGGCCCCGGGCACCGCGGGGGAGGCCGCGGGCGTCTGCGCGCCCGAGGCGCCCGCGCCGCCGGAGGACTGCGTCCCGCCCCCCGTCGTACGTCGCGGGGCGGCCTGCCGCAGGGCGCTGCGGAGCGCCTGCTTGTCGGCGACCACCGGGTGGCTGTTGTCGAGCCCGGCGACCTCGACCCGGTGCATCGCGCGGTTCACCTCCGCCGACGCGAGGAACGCCGCGGGCAGGTCCAGCACCGGCAGGTCCGCGCAGCCGGGGCAGAGCCGGCCGGCCCGGGCGTCGATGCCGCGCAGCGCGAGCGCGGCGTCCCGCAGGGCGGGCTGGGCCTCCTCGGGCGCGGTGCGGGTCAGCGCCTCGACGTCGGAGAGGCTGGCCGCCGCGAACTCCCGCACGGTGGCGATCGTCTCGGGGTCGCCGCCGTCCGCGTAGGCCGCCATCAGCAGGTCGGAGCCGCGGGTGGCCTGGGCGGTGAACGTCGAGATCGTGCCCGGGACCTGGAGCGTGGCGGTGGAGGGGTCGCGGCCCACCAGCCCCTCGGCCTCGCCGAGACGGCCGGTGGCCTGGTGCAGCAGGTCGCGGCCGCGGGCCGCCGAGCCCAGGGACAGGCCCGCCTCGGCCTTCTCGATCCCGCGCTTGACCGGGTAGAGCGCCTCGCCGGGCATCGCGTTCTGGGCGGCGGTCGCCATCCCGGCCGTGCCGCCCAGCAGGACCGCCGCGGAGGCCACGGCGACCAGCCGGCGCTCCCGCTTGCCGCGGGTGCGGGTCGGGAGGGCCAGGGTGGCGTGCTGCGGGGTCAGGACGGTCGCGGCCTCGGCCATCAGCCGCTCGCGGAGCTCGGCGGCGAACGCCTCGCGCGGGGTCGCGGCGAGGTCCCCGGCGCCGCGGGCCCGCAGCAGCTCGGCGACGCCGACCAGCCGCTCGGTGCCGGCGTCGGCCGCCGCCCGCGGGGTGCCCGTGCCGTCCAGGCGCGCGGCGAGCTCCTCGGCGCGCCGGGAACGGAACAGGGTGGTCATCGCGGGGGTCCTTCGGAGACGGGTCGGGTGGGTCGCAGGGGACAACGACCCGGACGGCCGCGGGGTTACGGCCGGACGCCGGTCCGGACCGGAGCGTGCGGCCGGGCGGGGAAGGCCGGTCACCGGAGGTCCTCGGGGAGCAGCTTCGCGAGGTTGCGGACGCCCCGCAGCTGGAGCTGCTTGACCGCGCCCTCGCTGCGCCCGAGCACCTGGGCGGTCTCGGCGATCGAGAGCCCCTGGAGGAACCGCATGATCAGGCACTCCTGCTGCTCGTGGGGCAGCTCGGTGAGCGCCGAGAGCAGGGCCTCGTTGGTCAGCGACGCCAGGACCGAGCCCTCCGGCCCCTCGGTCGACCGGTCGTGCGGGCTCATGTCCTCGGTGGCGAACTCCAGCCGGGTGCGGCCCGGCCTTGAAGTGGTCGGTGGTGAGGTTGCGGGCGATGGTCATCAGCCAGGCGCCGAAGTCCTTGCCCTGCCAGCGGAACGAGCCCATGCTGCGCAGCGCCCGGAAGAAGCACTCCGAGGTCAGGTCCTCGGCCAGCGCCACCGAGCCGACGCGGTAGTAGACGAAGCGGTAGACCGCGACGTGGTAGTGGTCGTAGAGCAGGCCGAAGGCGTCGCAGTCGCCGCCGCGGGCGAGCTCGACCAGGGCGATCAGCCGGCTCGGCCTCCGCCTCGTCCTCCTCGGAGGAGACCGCCAGGTCGGCGTCGTCGGGGCCGTCTGCCCGCGGGGCTGCCGCCGGAGCCGCGGGCAGGGACCCGGGCGTCCAGGCCGACCGCCTCGGAGAGCAGCCAGGGGCGTGCCGACGGCGGCGCCGGTCCCGGTGAGGCCGGTGGCGAGTGCGGGCGCCAGCGCCGTCGCGGGGTCGAGCGCATGGCGCAGTGCCAGCCGCAGCTCCGTGAAGCCACGACGGAAGTCGTCGTCGCGCGTGAACATCGAGCTCCCTCCCCGGCTGCACGAGGCGGCCGGGCTCCCTTCCCCCAGGTGGTCCGTCCAGAGTAGGGCGGGAGATGCGGTTTGTGAACCGGTGAGTAACTTCAGTTGACATCACCCGCTGTGGTGCACGTCACACCGATTGTCACACGCCCGCGGGGGTGCTGGACACCTGCCTCAGCGGACCCGGCGCCGCAGGGCGACGGCCGCCGCGACGCCGCCGGTGGCGGCGCCGGCGAGGCCCGCGGTGAGCAGCCCGGCGCGGGCCGCCTTGCGCCCGGTCCGGTAGTCGCGGACCCGCCAGCCCTCGGCGCGCGCGTGGTCGAGCAGCCGGGCGTCCGGGTTGATCACGCACGGGTCGCCGACCAGGCTGAGCATCGGCAGGTCGTTGTAGGAGTCGGAGTAGGCCGAGCACCGGGACAGGTCGAGCCCCTCGCGCTCGGCGAGCGCGCGCACCGCCTCGGCCTTGGCGGGCCCGTGCAGCAGGTCGCCGACCAGCCGGCCGGTGTAGACGCCGTCGACGTGCTCCGAGACGGTCCCCATCGCGCCGGTCAGGCCGAGCCGCCCGGCGATGATCCGGGCGATCTCCACCGGCGCCGCGGTGACCAGCCAGACCCGCTGGCCCTGGTCGAGGTGCATCTGCGCCAGCGCGCGGGTGCCCGGCCAGATCCGGTGCGCCATCGCCTCGTCGAAGATCTCCTCGCTCAGCGCCTCGAGCTCGCTGACCGGGTGCCCCTTGATGAACGCCAGCGCCGAGGCGCGGGCCTCGGCGACGTGCGCGGGGTCCTCGACGCCGACGAACCGGAAGTAGGCCTGCTTCCAGGCGGCGCCGAGGATGTCGCGGGTCGTGAAGAACTCGCGCCGGTGCAGCCCGCGGGCGAGGTGGAAGATCGAGGCGCCCTGCATGATCGTGTTGTCGACGTCGAAGAACGCGGCCACCTGCGGGTCCGGCGGCGTCTGCAGCGAGCTCTCCACCTCGGCCGCGGCGGCCGAGGCCTCGCCGGCCAGGGCCGAGCGGCTGCGCAGGTCGGGGCGCGGCTTGTCGCGTCGCGGGGGCCGTCGCCCGGCCGGTGCTGGGGCGTTCACACCGCAACCCTAGTGGGCAGGAGGGGTCCCCCCGCTGTGCGAGACTCACCGCTGTGAGCGCCCATCTCGCCGACCTCCTGTCCCGCGCGGCCGCCGAGGCCCCGGACCGGGTCGCCCTGGTGGAGGCCGGCTCCGGCCGGAGGGTCACCTGGGCGCGAGCTCGACGCGGAGGTCGACCAGGTCGCCCGCGGCCTCAACGCCCTGGGCCTGGTGGCCGGCTACCGGGTCGTGATCGCGCTCGGCAACCGGACCGAGTTCGTGACCAGCTACCTCGGCGTGCTGCGTGCCGGGCTGGTCGCCGTCCCGGTCAACCCGCGCTCCGCGACCGGCGAGCTGGTCCGCCTGGTCGCCGACTGCGGCGCCCGCGTGGTCGTCGCCGACGCGGCCACCCTGACCACCGTGCGGCAGGCGGTCGCCGGGCTCGAGGACGCCCTGGTCGGGGCCGACGACGAGCTGCGCCGGCGGACCGCCGTACCCCGGCTGGTGGTGGTGGGCGCCCCCACGGTCCCCGGCGAGCGGTCGTACGCCGACCTGCTGGCCGCCGCGGGCACCGACGCCCCGGTCACCGCCGACCCCGAGCGGCTGGCCGTGCTGCTCTACACCTCCGGCACGTCGGGACGCCCGCGGGCCGCGATGCTGACCCACCGGGCGCTGCTCGCGAACGTCGAGCAGGCCGCCCGGATCGACCCGCCGATGCTCACCGGCGACGACGTCGTCTTCGGGGTGCTGCCGCTGTTCCACGTCTACGGGCTCAACGCCGTCCTCGGCCAGGTGCTGCACCAGCGGGCCCGCCTGGTGCTGGTCAACGGCTTCGACATGGAGGAGTCGCTGGCGGTCATCGAGGACGAGGCGGTGACGGTGCTGCCGGTCGCGCCGCCGGTCTTCGCCTACTGGCAGGCCGTCCACGACCTGCGCGAGCGGCTCTCCGGGGTGCGGCTGGTGCTCTCCGGCTCGGCGCCGCTCTCGCGCGAGCTGGTCACGTTCTTCGAGCAGCGCACCGGCCTGGCGGTGCAGCAGGGCTACGGCCTCACCGAGGCGGCGCCGGTGGTCACCTCGACGCTGTGCAGCGCCACGGTCAAGGCCGGTTCGGTCGGCGCCGCGCTGCCCGGCATCGAGATCCGGCTGGTCGACGAGGGCGGCCGGGCCCCCGAGGGGGAGGACGCCGGCGAGATCTGGATCCGCGGCGCCAACCTGTTCAGCGGCTACTGGCCGGACGGCACCGACGGCCCGGACGCCGAGGGCTGGTACGCCACCGGCGACGTCGGCTTCCTCGACCGCGACGGGGACCTCTTCCTCGTCGACCGGCTCAAGGAGCTGGTCATCGTCTCCGGCTTCAACGTCTACCCCAGCGAGGTGGAGGACGTCGTCACCGAGGTCGACGACGTCGCCGAGGCCGCGGTGATCGGCACGCCCGACGAGCGGACCGGCGAGGCGGTGGTGGCCTACGTCAAGGCGACGCCCTCCTCGACGTACTCCGCCGCGGAGCTCGAGGAGCTGGTCCGCGAGCACTGCGCGGTCCGGCTGGCCCGGTTCAAGCAGCCCACCCAGGTGCACGTGGTCGACGAGCTGCCGCACACGGTCACCGGCAAGGTCGCCAAGGGCCGGCTGCGCGAGCGGGCCCGGCGCCGGACGATGGGGCTGCTGGAGTGAGCGCGCGCGTGCGGCTCTACTCCAAGCCGGGCTGCCACCTGTGCGACGACGCCCGCGCCGTCGTGGCGCGAGGTCTGCGCCGAGCTGGGGGAGACCTTCGAGGAGGTCGACATCACCGCGGGCCCCGACTCCGCCGAGCTCATGAGGGCGTACGGCGAGGAGATCCCGGTCACCTTCGTCGACGGGCGGCAGCACGACTTCTGGCGGGTCGACGCGGCCCGGCTCCGCGCGGCGCTCGCCTAGACCACGCCCCGGACCGGCTCCGACGGGCCCCGCACGGTCCCCCCGTGGCGGTGGGGCAAGTCACATGTGCTAGTGCCCGCTACCGCTCAGTTTGTTCTCACGTTCACAAACTCCTAGAGTGAATTCGCCGCCGGCCCGGAACGGGTCGACACGGTCGCTCCCGCACTCGTCGGAAGCCGCCCGCCCGCGCGAAACCGACGGCCCAGACCGCAGCTCTCGACGTCAGGAGAAGCGTGACCCCGCCACGTAGTCCTCGGCCCGGGGCCCCCGCCGAGGGGACCTCCCGCCCGGCGTCTGCGAAGCCGCAGGAGCGTGGCATCCCCGAGGCGACCGTGGCCCGGCTGCCGGTCTACCTGCGGGCGCTGATCAGCCTCTCCGAGCGCGGCACCGCGACCTGCTCCAGCGAGGAGCTCGCCACCGCCGCCGGGGTGAACAGCGCCAAGCTCCGCAAGGACCTGTCCTACCTCGGCTCCTACGGCACCCGCGGCGTCGGGTACGACGTGGAGTACCTCCGCTACCAGATCGCCCGCGAGATCGGGGTGACCCAGGACTGGCCCGTCGTCATCGTCGGGATCGGCAACCTCGGTCACGCGCTGGCCAACTACAGCGGGTTCTCCTCGCGCGGCTTCCGGATCGTCGCGCTGCTCGACGCCGACCCCGAGCGGCTCGGCGAGGACGTCAGCGGCCTCGGCATCCGCGCCTTCGACGACCTCGAGGGCCTCGTGGAGGACCACCGCGTCGCGATCGGCGTCATCGCCACCCCGGCCCCGGCCGCGCAGGACGTCTGCGACCGGCTCGTCGCGGCCGGCGTCACCAGCATCCTGAACTTCGCGCCGGCCGTGCTGTCGGTGCCCGACGGGGTCGACGTACGCAAGGTGGACCTGTCCATCGAGCTGCAGATCCTCGCCTACCACGAGCAGCGCAAGTCCCTCGCGGACCAGACGCTGGCCGCCGAGCTCGACGGGGTGGTGGGCGCATGAGCGTGCTGGTGGTGGGGGTCTCCCACAAGACCGCACCGGTCTCCGTCCTGGAGCGGCTCGCGCTGGACGCCGACGGCGTCGACAAGCTCGTGCACGCGGTGGCCAGCTGCGAGCACGTGCTCGGCGCGACGGCGCTGACCACCTGCAACCGCATCGAGATCTACGCCGAGGTGGACCGCTTCCACGGCAGCGTCGAGCGGGTCTCGCGGCTGCTCTGCGAGCTCTCCGACGAGGCGCCCGAGGAGGTCGTGCAGCACCTCTACGTGCACTACGACGACGGCGCCGTCTCGCACCTGTTCGGCGTCGCCTCGGGGCTGGACTCGATGGTCGTCGGCGAGAGCCAGATCCTCGGCCAGGCCCGGCACGCGCTGCGCCTGGGCCAGGAGGCCGGCACCATCGGCCCGGCGCTCAACGTGCTGTTCCAGCAGGCCCTCCGGGTCGGCAAGCGGGTGCACGCCGAGACCGACATCGCGCGGGCCGCCCCGTCCCTGGTCTCCCTCGCCCTGGACCGCGCGGCCACCCACGTGGGCCCCGTCGAGGGCAAGAAGGTGCTGGTCGTCGGGGCCGGCTCGATGGCCGGGCTGGCCGTCGCGACGGTGTCCCGGCTGGGCGCCGCCGAGGTCGTCGTCGCGAGCCGCACCGAGGCCAACGCCCGCCGCCTCGCCGACCAGTACGACGGACGCGCGGTGCCGCTCAGCGCGGTCCGCGAGGTGATGGCCGACGTCGACCTGCTGGTGTCCTGCACCGGTGCGACCGGGGTGGTCCTGCCGCTGGAGGTGGTGGCCGCCGCCCGCGTCGGTGCCGAGCGGCCGCTCGCCGTGATCGACCTGGCCCTGCCGCACGACGTCGACCCCGCCGTCGGCGAGCTGCCGGGCGTCTCGCTCTACGGGCTCGCCCGGCTGGCCGAGGAGGTCAACGAGGGCGAGAGCGCCACCGACGTCGCCGCGGTCCGCGAGATCGTCGCGCAGGAGCTCGCCGCCTTCCTGGCCGCCCGCCGCTCCGCCACCGTCACCCCGACCGTCGTCGCCCTGCGCACGATGGCCACCGGGATCGTCGACGGCGAGATGCAGCGGCTGATGTCCCGGCTGCCGGGGCTCGACGACACGGTCCGCGCCGAGGTCGAGCACGCCGTGCGCCGGGTCGCCGACAAGCTGCTCCACCAGCCCACCGTGCGGGTCAAGGAGCTGGCCAACGAGACCGGTGCGGTGTCCTACGCGGCCGCGCTCGCCGAGCTGTTCTCCCTCGACCCCGACGCGGTCGAGGCCGTCACCCGGGCGGAGGGCATATGACCGCGACCCCGATCCGCCTCGGCACCCGCCGCTCGCTGCTGGCCCGCACCCAGTCCGAGCAGGTGGCCGCCGCGCTGCGCGCCCGGCTCGGCCGCGACGTCGTGCTCGTCGAGGTGACCACCGAGGGCGACCTGTCCGCGGCGCCGCTGGCCTCCATGGGCGGCACCGGCGTGTTCGTCAGCGCGCTGCGCGAGGCGCTGCTGCGCGGCGACGTCGACCTCGCGGTGCACTCCCTCAAGGACCTGCCCACCACCCCGGACGAGCAGATCGCCCTGGCCGCCGTACCCGTGCGGGAGGATCCGCGCGACGTCGTGGTGGCCCGCGACGGGCTCACCCTGGGCGAGCTGCCGGCCGGTGCGCGCATCGGCACGGGGTCGCCGCGACGGGCCGCGCAGCTGCGCGCGCTCGGCCTCGGTTTCGACGTGGTGGCAATTCGTGGCAACGTGGACACCCGGATCGGCAAGGTGTTCTCCGGAGAGGTGGACGCCGTCGTGCTGGCCCGGGCCGGGCTCGCCCGGCTCGGACGGATGGACGACGTGACCGAGGTGCTCGACCCGCTGCAGATGCTCCCCGCCCCCGGGCAGGGTGCGTTGGCGGTCGAGTGCCGGGCCTCCGACCTGGAGCTCACGCTCCAGGTGCGCGACGCGATCGACGACCACCGCACCCGGGCGGCCGTCACCGCGGAACGTTCGGTGCTGGCCACGCTCGAGGCGGGGTGCTCCGCACCGGTCGGGGCCCTGGCCGACATCGCGGAGGGTGAGGACGGCGACGAGCTCTGGCTCCGGGCCGTGGCGCTCTCCGCGGACGGTGCGGTCGCCGTACGGCGGTCCGCGAGCGGGGCGCCGGGAGACGCGGAGAAGGTCGGCCGGGCCCTGGCCGAGGAGATGCTGGAAGACGGGGCGTCGACGCTCATCGAGGAGCAGACGTCATGAGCACGAACGAGACACAGCCCACCACAAGTAGCAAGAAGGCGACTGTGAGCAACACCCCAACCAAGAGCAGCCCCACCGCGACGCCCGTGACGGCGGCCGCGAAGAAGACGTCACCGGCGCGCAGCTCGGCGGCGAAGACGGTCGAGGCGCCGGTCAAGTCCGCGCTCCCGATCGGCTTCGTGTCGTTCGTCGGCAGCGGCCCGGGTGACCCCGAGCTGCTGACCGTGCGTGCCGTGGACCTGCTGCGGCAGGCCGAGATCGTCGTCACCGAGGCACCCGAGCACGCCGCGCTCGTCGAGTCGCTGTGCCCGCACGTCGAGGTCGTCGACGGCGGCTTCGGCCTGGACGGCCAGCCGCTGACGCACGCCGGCCGCGCCAAGGTGATCGTCAAGCAGGCCCGCTCCGGCAAGCGCGTGGTCCGGCTGATGGCCGGTGACCCGTTCGTCTACGCGTCCGGCCCCGAGGAGGCCCAGGCCTGCGTCAAGGCCGGGGTCGGCTTCGAGATCGTCCCCGGCGTCTCCTCGGTGACCGCCGTCCCGGCCTACGCCGGGGTGCCGCTGACCGACAAGAAGCACCGCGAGGTCGCGGTCGTGAACTGCTCCGAGGCGAAGGTCGACTGGTCGCAGTACGCCGACGACCGCACCCTGGTGCTGCTGTCCGCGGTGAGCTCCATCGGCGAGGTCGCCGCGGCGCTGGTCGAGGCCGGCCGCAACCCCGAGACCCCGGTCGCGATGACCCGGGTCGGCACCACCACCGAGCAGGAGACCCTGGTCTCCACCCTCGCCCGGGTCGGCGCCGACGTCCGCTCGTCCCGCATGACGCCGCCGGCGGTCACCGTGATCGGTGACGTCGTCGACCTGCGCACCGCGCTGTCCTGGTTCGAGACCAAGCCGCTGTTCGGCTGGCGGGTGCTGGTCCCGCGCACCAAGGAGCAGGCCGGCACGCTGTCGGCCCGGCTGCGCGGCTACGGCTCGGTGCCCGAGGAGGTGCCGACCATCTCGGTCGAGCCGCCCCGCAACCCCCAGCAGATGGACAAGGCCATCCGTGGCCTGGTCGAGGGCCGCTACGAGTGGATCGCGTTCACCTCGGTCAACGCGGTCAAGGCGGTGCGCGAGAAGTTCGACGAGTACGGCCTCGACGCCCGCGCCTTCTCCGGCCTGAAGATCGCCGCGGTCGGCGAGAAGACCGCCGCCGCGATCGAGGCGTGGGGCCTGCGCGCGGACCTCGTCCCCTCCGGCGAGCAGTCCGCCCGCGGCCTGCTCGAGGACTGGCCGCCGTACGACGACCTGCTGGACCCGATCAACCGGGTGTTCCTGCCGCGCGCCGACATCGCCACGGAGACCCTGGTCGCCGGGCTGCTGGACCTCGGCTGGGAGGTCGACGACGTCACCGCCTACCGGACCGTGCGGGCCACCCCGCCGCCGGCGCCGACGCGGGAGGCGATCAAGACCGGCAAGTTCGACGCGGTCGTGTTCACCTCGTCCTCGACGGTGCGCAACCTGGTCGGCATCGCCGGCAAGCCGCACACCTCGACGATCATCGCGGTGATCGGGCCCGCCACGGCCAAGACCGCCGAGGAGCACGGCCTGCGGGTCGACGTGATGGCGCCGTCGCCGTCGGTCGAGGTGCTGGTCGACGCGCTCGCCGACTTCGGCGCCTCGCGCCGGGCGGCCCTGCTCGAGGCCGGCCAGCCGGTCACCCGCCCGTCCGAGCGTCGTCCCTCGGCCCGTCGCAGGGCCACCTGATCGGAGCCCGTCGATGAGCTTCCCCGCCTCCCGTCCCCGCCGGCTGCGCCGCACCCCGGCGCTGCGCCGGCTGGTCGCCGAGACCTCGGTGCAGGCCCGGCAGCTGGTGCTGCCGGTGTTCGTGCGGGAGGGGGCGGCCGAGCCGACCCCGATCAGCAGCATGCCCGGGGTCGTGCAGCACTCGCGTGACTCGCTGCGCAAGGCGGTCGCGGAGGCGGCCGCCCTCGGGCTGGGCGGGGTGATGCTGTTCGGCGTCCCGGAGACCAAGGACGCCCGCGGCTCCGGAGCGGTCGACCCCGACGGCATCCTCAACGCCGCCATCGCGGACTGCGTCGCCGAGGTCGGCGACGCCCTGCCGGTGATGGCCGACCTGTGCCTCGACGAGTTCACCGACCACGGGCACTGCGGCGTGCTCACCGCCTCCGGCGCCGTCGACAACGACGCGACCCTCGAGGTGTACGCCGAGATGGCGCTCGCCCAGGCCGCGGCCGGGGTCGACGTCGTGGGGCCGAGCGGGATGATGGACGGCCAGGTCGGGGTGGTCCGGGAGGCGCTCGAGGGCGCCGGCCACCACGACGTGGCGATCATGGCCTACTCCGCGAAGTACGCCTCCGCGTTCTACGGGCCGTTCCGCGAGGCCGTCGACTCCTCGCTGCAGGGCGACCGGCGGACCTACCAGCAGGACGGCGGCAACGTCGTCGAGGGCGTCCGTGAGGCGCTGCAGGACGTCGAGGAGGGCGCCGACCTGGTGATGGTGAAGCCGGCGCTGGCCTACCTCGACGTGGTGCGCGCGGTGCGCGAGGCCGTCGACGTGCCGGTCGCGGCGTACAACATCTCCGGGGAGTACGCCATGGTCGAGGCGGCCGCGGCCCACGGCTGGATCGACCGGGACGCCGCGATCCTGGAGACCCTCACCTCGATCCGGCGCGCCGGTGCCGACGTGATCCTGACCTACTGGGCCGCCGAGTTCGCCGGGCGGCTCTGAGCGGCCCGGGCCGCGGAGTGTCACGGAAGCACCGGGCAGCGCGTTCCTGACGTGCGGATCGTGACGCTCGGCCGCGCCGGTGCGAGCCCCGGCTCGACGGGCCACGGGGTCAGCCGGCCATCAGGCGGTCGACGCACGCGTTCAGCGCGGCGACGTCGAGCTGGCTGATCCCGCTGGCGAGGCACTGCGCCGTGGCCTCGGCCCGGGTGAGCGCCGCCGGGGCGGGCGGGGTGGTCGTGCCGCCACGGTCGTGCCGCCGCCCGGCGCGGGCGGGTTCAGCAGGCTGGTGACCGCGGACAGCCCCTGGTCGAGCACCGCGTTGCCGCACGCCGTCAGCCCGCCGAGCGCGGAGATCTGCGCGGCGGTGAAGCTGTTCTGGCAGGTCTGCTTGGCCTTGTCGAGCGCCGAGAGCGTCTGGGTGACCGGGGCCGGCGGCTTGGAGGCCGGGCTGCTCGGGGCCTGGCGCGGTCAGCGAGCCGCTGCCTCCGCCGCTGCCGCCGGACCCGCCGTGCCGGCGGTGGACCCGGTCGAGCCGGGGGTCACCCGGGTGCCGGGCGTGCCTGCGGCGGACGGGGTGGACCCGCCGCGGGTGGCCGACCCGGAGCGCACCGGGTGGGCCCGGGGCCGGTGGTAGCCGGTGATCCCGGAGGCCATCACCGAGTCGCCGTAGTCGGGGGTGAAGGTCGTGGTGCCCGCGGAGCTGGTCGGCACCGAGGAGTAGTCGCCCTCGGCGTAGGCCGCCATGATCGACAGCACCAGGTCGACGTAGTCCTGGCTGTGGTTGTAGCGGTAGACCGCCGACCGCTGGCCGGCGGTGGAGGAGAGGTCCTCGTCCCCGGAGCAGAGGTAGACGGCGGTCGCGAGCGCCGCGTCGTCGATGTCCTGCGGGTTGCGCTTGCCGTCGCCGTCGCCGTCCACGCCGACGACCGACCAGGTCGACGGGATGAACTGCATCGGGCCGACCGCGCGGTCCAGCCTGCGGGTCGTTGTCGTACTGCCCGGCGTCGGAGTCGGCGACCTTGGAGGTGCCGTTGCTGCCGTCCAGCGCGATGCCGTAGATGCCGGGGCGGCTCACGCCGTTGGAGTCCAGGGTGTTGCCGCCGTACCGGCCGTGGTTGGACTCGACGCGGCCGATGGCGGCGATCAGCGGCCAGTCGATCTTGCAGCTCTTGTCCGCGGAGTCGATGACCTGCGCGGCCCGCTGGTAGGCGGACAGCGCCGCCGAGGGGATGCCGTTCGTGGAGGCGTCGGCGAGGACCTTGCGGGCCGAGCCGGTGGGCACGCCCGGGGGCGATCTCACCGGGCCGCGACACGCTCGCGGGGGCCTTGATGGCCTGGTCGGGGATGCTGGTGCCGTCGGGCAGCCGGCCGTCCTGGCCCTCGGCGCCGGCGCTCGTCACGGTCAGGCTGGTCGTCCAGGCCCCGGAGAGCAGCGCCAGCGGCACCAGGGCCGTGGCCTTCTGGAACGTGCTGAACCGTGTGTGCGACGCCATGTCGTGGTCTCCCTGCATCCCAGCCACCGGCGCCCAGCCGGTGGACCGACTGTTACCCGGTGGTTCCCCCACTCACACCTGAAACGATCCGGGGCCCCCGGGTTACGTGCGGGTCACCCGGCCGTGCGACGTGCGTCACACGACCGTAGCGCGTCTCACACCCCGGCGGCGGGGACCGGGTTCGTGGTCGGGGCCGGTTGCGGGGGAGAATGCCGAGGTGACTGCCGAGCCTGACACCGCCTCCCCGACGACCGTCGCGTCCACGCGGGAGTCGGCCGCGCTCTTCGCACGGGCGCACGCCGTGACGCCGGGCGGGGTCAACTCCCCGGTCCGGGCGTTCAACGCCGTCGGGGGCACCCCGCGCTTCATCGAGCGGGCCGTCGGCCCCTACCTGTTCGACGTCGACGGCACGCAGTACGTCGACCTCGTCGGCAGCTGGGGCCCGATGCTGCTCGGGCACGCGCACCCCCAGGTCCTCGAGGCCGTGCACGCGGCCGTGGGTCGCGGGACGTCGTACGGCACCCCGACGCGTCCCGAGGTCGAGCTGGCCGAGGCGATCGTCGCGCGCACGCCCGGTGGAGAAGGTGCGGTTCGTGTCCTCCGGCACCGAGGCGACGATGTCCGCGATCCGGCTGGCCCGCGGGTTCACCGGCCGCGAGCTGGTCGTGAAGTTCGCCGGCTGCTACCACGGGCACGTGGACTCGCTGCTGGCCCAGGCCGGCTCGGGACTCGCGACCTTCTCGGTCCCGGGCACCCCCGGCGTCCCCGCGGCGTCCACCGCCGCGACGCTGGTGCTGCCCTACAACGACCCCGAGGCGCTCGCCGCGGTCTTCGCCGAGCACGGCGACGACATCGCCTGCGTGATCACCGAGGCCGCGCCCGGCAACATGGGCGTCGTCCCGCCGCGGCCCGGCTTCAACCGGCTGCTCGCCGAGACCTGCCGGGCGCACGGCGCGCTGTTCGTGAGCGACGAGGTGATGACCGGCTTCCGGGTCACCCGCTCCGGGCACTGGGGCCTCGACGGCGCCGTCGAGGGCTGGGCGCCCGACCTGACGACGTACGGCAAGGTGATGGGCGGCGGCTTCCCGGCCGCCGCGTTCGGCGGGCGGGCCGACGTGATGTCGATGCTCTCGCCGGAGGGGCCGGTCTACCAGGCCGGGACGCTCTCGGGGAACCCGGTCGCGACCACCGCCGGCCTGGCCACCCTCAAGCTCGCGACCGCCGAGGTCTACGCGCACCTCGACCGCGCCGCGCAGGTCGTCCGCGAGGCGGCCGGCGCCGCCCTGGTCGAGGCCGGCGTCCCGCACGTCGTCCAGCACGTCGGCAACATGTTCAGCGTGTTCTTCACCGATCCCGGTGTCACCGAGGTCCCGGACTTCGCGGCAGCGAGCGCCCAGCACCCCGAGCGCTACAAGGCCTTCTTCCACGCGATGCTCGACCAGGGCGTCTACCTCCCGCCGAGCGCCTTCGAGGTGTGGTTCCTCTCCGCCGCCCACGACGACCGTGCGCTGGACCGGATCCTGTCCGCCCTCCCGGCCGCCGCCCGTGCCGCGGCCGCCGTCGACGTCAGCGAAGGGGCCCGATGAGCGACCGGACCACCGTGCACCTGCTCCGCCACGGCGAGGTGCGCAACCCCGAGGGCGTGCTCTACGGCCGCCTGCCCGGCTACCACCTCTCCGGGCTCGGCCTGAAGATGGCGCAGCGGATCGCCGACGCCGTGGGCGACCGGGACATCACCCACGTGGTGGCCTCGCCGCTCGAGCGCGCGCAGGAGACGGCCCGCCCGCTGGCCCTGGCCCGGGGCGTCGACATCGTCACCGACGCGCGGGTGATCGAGTCCACGAACATCTTCGAGGGCCGCCGGTTCAGCGTCGGAGGCGGCATCGTCCGGCGTCCGCAGGCCTGGCGCTACCTCTGGAACCCGTTCGCGCCGTCGTGGGGCGAGCCCTACAAGACGGTCGCCGCCCGGATGATGGCCGCGGTGTACGACGCCCGCGACTCGGCCCGCGGCCACGAGGCGGTCGTCGTGTCCCACCAGCTGCCGATCTGGACGACCCGGCTGCACGTCGAGGGCCGGTCCTTCCTGCACAACCCGCGCAACCGGCAGTGCACGCTGTGCAGCCTGACGTCCCTGGTCTTCGACGGCGACGACCTGGTCACGCTGCGCTACTCCGAGCCCGCGGCCGACCTGATCCCGCTCAAGGACCGCAAGCACGTGTTCTCCTCCGGCGGCGCCGACGACCCCGAGCAGGCACCGCCCGCATGACCCGCCGCCCCCGCGTCCTCGCCCTCGCCGCCCTGCTGTGCGGCGGGCTGCTCGCGGGCTGCTCGAACGACATCTCCGGGTCGGGCGGCGACCAGGGGTTCGTCGCGGGCAAGGGCATCATCACCTCGGTGAAGACCGCCGCCGACCGGAAGGCTCCCGGGACGGTCGCCGGCACCACCCTCGACGGCGACCGGGTGTCCCTGGCCGACTACCGCGGCAAGGTCGTCGTGGTGAACGTGTGGGGGTCCTGGTGCGGGCCCTGCCGGGCCGAGGCCACCATGCTCGCCGACGCCTCGCGCGAGCTCCGCGGCAAGGGCGTGGAGTTCCTCGGCATCGACAGCCGCGACCCCAGCGCCGGCAACGCGAAGGCGTTCGTGCGCCGCTTCGAGATCCCCTACCCCAGCATCTACGACCAGCAGGGCTCCACGCTGCTGGCCTTCCGCGGGACGCTGCCCGCCACGACGGTGCCGAGCACCGTGGTCATCGACGCGCAGGGCCGGGTGTCCGGCAGCGTGATCGGCCCGATCACCCGCACCACGCTCGACGACCTGGTCGAGGACGCGTCGTGACGCTGCTCGACGTGGGCTCCTGGTTCCAGGGCACCGCCCTGTCCGGCTCGATGGTGCTCGCCCTGCCGGTGGCGGTGCTCGCCGGCCTGGTCTCGTTCTTCTCGCCCTGCGTGGTGCCGCTGCTGCCGGGCTACCTCTCCTACGCCACCGGGCTGTCCGGCGTCGACCTCGAGAACGCCCGGCGCGGCCGGATGGTGCTCGGCAGCTTCCTGTTCGTGCTCGGGTTCTCCTTCGTCTTCGTCGCCTACGGCGCGTTCTTCGGCTCCCTCGGCGACTGGCTGCTGGCCTACAACCGGCAGATCAGCGTGGTGCTCGGCTTCGTGACGATCCTGCTCGGCGTGGCGTTCGTCGGCCTGGTGCCGTTCCTGCAGCGCGACCTGCGGATCCACCGGGTCCCGGCGGTCGGCCTCGCGGCGGCGCCCCTGCTCGGCGTGCTGTTCGGCCTCGGCTGGACCCCGTGCATCGGGCCGACCCTGACCGCCGTACAGGCGCTGGCGATGAACGAGGGCACGGCCGGCCGCGGGGCGCTGCTCAGCCTGGCCTACTCCCTCGGCCTCGGCGTGCCGTTCCTGGTCGCCGGGCTGGCGTTCCGGCGGATGCTCGGCGCCGTGCGCTGGGTCCGCCGCCACCAGCTGTGGGTGACCCGGGTCGGCGGGATGATGCTGATCTTCGTCGGGCTGCTGCTCGTGACCGGCCTGTGGGACCAGTGGGTCGGCGAGCTGCGCGGCCTGTTCCCCGTCGTGGAGTCCCCGCTGTGACCGTGACGACCGACCGCACCGAGGCCGGCGGGTCCGCCTCGCAGCCGCCGCAGCCGCCGTCCGCCCCGCCGGCGCTGAGCCCCGTGGAGCTGTCCCGCTGGGCCTGGCGGCAGCTCACGTCGATGCGTACGGCGCTGGTGCTGCTGTTCCTGCTCGCGCTCGCGGCGGTCCCCGGGTCCGTCGTACCGCAACGCAACATCGACGCGGTCAAGGTCTCCGACTGGCAGGACAAGCACCCGCAGCTCACGCCGATCTACGACAGGCTCGGCCTGTTCGACGTGTTCGGCTCGGTGTGGTTCTCGGCGATCTACCTGCTGCTGGGGATCTCCCTGGTCGGCTGCATCGTGCCGCGGCTGCGGATCTACTGGCGCGGCTTCCGCGCCGAGCCGCCGCGCGTCCCGCGGCACCTCGGCCGGCTCCCGGAGTCACGCCGCTTCGAGCTCGACGAGGACACCGACGCGGTCCTCGCCCGGGCCCGCGCCGTGCTCCGCAAGAAGCACTACCGGGTCGCCGACCGGGAGGGCGGCGCGCTGTCCGCCGAGCGCGGCTACCTGCGCGAGGCCGGCAACCTGCTGTTCCACGTCTCGGTGCTGGTCGTGCTGGTCGGCTTCGCCTACGGCCAGATGTTCGGCTACAAGGGCGGCGTGGTCACGGTGGTCGGCAACGGCTTCTCCAACTCGCTGAGCCAGTACGACGACTTCGCGCCCGGCAAGCTGTTCTCCCCGGACCGGCTCACGCCGCTCAGCCTCAAGGTCGACGACTTCCACGTGAAGTTCCAGACCAGCGGCCCGGCGATGGGCCAGCCGGAGTCCTTCGACGCGAACATCACCTACCGGACCTCCCCGGACGCCGCGCCGCAGACCCACGACCTCGCGGTGAACCACCCGCTGTCCGTGGACGGCGCGAGCGTGTTCCTGGTCGGCCACGGCTACGCGCCGGTCGTCACCGTCCGGGACGGCGAGGGCAAGGTCGCCTACACCGGGCCGGTGGTGTTCCTGCCCCAGGACGCGTCGTTCTCGTCCTTCGGGGTGATCAAGGTGCTCGACGCGCAGCCCGAGCAGCTCGGCTTCGAGGGGTTCTTCTACCCGACCTACGGCTACACGCGGGCGACCGGGCCGTTCTCGCAGTTCCCCGACAAGCTCGACCCGGTGCTCTCGCTGACCCCGTCGCACGGCGACCTCGGCCTCGACACCGGCAAGCCGCAGTCGGTCTACTCGATCGACATGCGGGGCATGAAGACCTTCCCCAGCGCCGACCCCAAGAGGCTCGGCCCGGACGCCCGGATCAAGCTGTCGCCCGGCGACACGGTGCGGCTGCCCGACGGCAGGGGCTCGATCCACTTCGACCGGGTCGACCGCTGGGTCAAGCTCCAGGTCAGCGACTCCCCGGGCAAGGGCATCGCGCTGGCCGGCGTGCTGCTCGGCATCGTCGGCCTGATGGGCTCGCTGTTCATCCGGCCCCGCCGGGCGTGGGTCCGGGTCGCCCGCGGGGGCGACGGCGGGCGACGTACCGTGGTGGAGCTGGCCGGTCTCGACCGCAGCTCGGGCGGCGACCTGGCCTCCGAGATCGACGACCTCGAGCGGCTCCTGCGGGGTGAGCCGGGCGCCGGCGCCCCGGACGACCGCCCGGACCACGACCCAGACAGCGCTACCGACAGCAGGGAGCACGCGTGAGCACCGCGGAGTTCGCAGCCTTCAGCGACAACGCCATCATGTTCGCCTCGATCGTCTACGTGCTGGCGTTCCTCGCGCACCTGGCCGAGTGGGTCGCCCTCCGCGCCCTCCCGGTCGGCGGAGACCCGGCAACCCGCCCTGGCGGGCGCCGGCGCCGAGTTGTCAGGCGCTGACGCCGCCCGGGCGACGCCACCGTCTGACAACTCGGAGGGACGGGAGGTGCGGGTCGAGATGTTCGGGCGGATCGGCCTCGCGCTGACCGTGCTCGGCTGCGTCCTGCACTTCAGCGGCCTGGTCAGCCGCGGGCTGGCCAGCGACCCGGTCCGGGTGCCCTGGGGCAACATGTACGAGTTCACGCTGGCCGGCACGTTCGGCGTCAGCGTCATGTACCTCGCCCTGATGAAGCGCCACCACCTGCGCTGGATGGGCGTGATCGTCACCGGCTTCCTGGTCGTCGTGCTGATGCTCGACCAGCTGGTGCTCTACCAGGACGCCGGCCCGCTGGTGCCCGCGCTGCACTCCTACTGGCTGGTGATCCACGTGCTCGCCGCCGTCATCGCCTCCGGCGCGTTCGCGGTCGGCGCGCTCGCCCTGACCCTGTTCCTGGTCAAGGACCGGGCCACCCGGCGCGGCACGGTGCGGGCCGGCGGCTACCTGAGCCGGCTGCCCTCGCTGGAGGCGCTGGAGCGGGTCGGCTACCGCGTCAACGCGTTCGGCTTCCCGATCTGGACCTTCGCGGCGCTGGTCGCCGGGCCGATCTGGGCGGAGTACGCCTGGGGCAGCTACTGGAACTGGGACCCCAAGGAGGTGTGGGCGTTCATCACCTGGGTGATCTACGCCGCCTACCTGCACGCCCGGGCGACCGCCGGCTGGAAGGGCAAGGCCGCCTCGATCATCGCGCTGGTCGGGTTCGCGTCCCTGCTGTTCAACTTCGTCGGGATCAACTTCTTCTTCGGCAGCGGGAGCCTGCACTCCTACGCCGGCGGCTGAGCGCCTCGCGGATCCCCGGAGCGGACCGTCAGGGCTGGTCGTTGTTGGGGCGGCCGTCGTCGCGCTTGCGCTGCCTGCGGTTGAGGTCCCGCAGGAAGTCCTCGTCGTCGTCGGGCGCCAGCGTGCGCGGCGGCTTCGGCGGGGTACGACGTCCGGTGGAGGGCGCTCCACCCCGGCGACGCTCGATGAGCCAGAAGACGGCGTACACGAGGGCCGCGAACACGATGACGACGAGCAGGAACTTACCCACGTCCCCAATGTAGGCACGTGATCAAGGGGGACCGTGCCGGCACCGGCGAATGAGGCCGATCCGTGATGCCCGGCGCCGTAGGGGAGTGGAGTGCCCGGGCGGGGTCACGCGCCGTCCGGTGCGGCACCCGCGGCGACTACCCTGAGGGTGTGAAGGAGTTCGTCGTCTACACCCTGGCGCGGGTCGGCCTGTTCGTCGCGTCGTACGCCGTGATCGCCGGTGTCTACATGCTGGTGCGCGGGACCGACCAGGTGCCGATCCTGTGGCCGTTCCTGGCCGCCGCCGTGATCTCCGCCGTGGCCTCCTACTACCTCCTGCAGGGTCCCCGGCAGCGGTTCGCCGCCCGGGTCGACGCCCGCGCCCGGGCCGCCACCGCGCGGTTCGAGGAGGCCCGTTCGCGTGAGGACCAGGACTGACGTGACCGCGTCCGGGGTCGACGGCTGCTGCCGCGAGGTGCACCGGTCCGACGACCGGTCCTGGGTCAACGAGGCGATCCGCAAGGTCGAGGCGGACAGCAACCGGTCGGCCGACACGCACCTGCACGTCTTCCCGCTCCCGGAGGGCTGGGACGTCGACCTGTACCTCAAGGACGAGTCGGTGCACCCGACCGGCTCCCTGAAGCACCGGCTGGCCCGCTCGCTGTTCCTCTACGCGCTGTGCAACGGCTGGATCCGCGAGGGCACCCCCGTCATCGAGGCGTCCTCGGGCTCCACCGCGGTGTCCGAGGCGTACTTCGCCCGGCTGCTCGGCCTGCCGTTCGTCGCCGTCATGCCGGCCACCACCTCGCGCGGCAAGATCGAGCTGATCGAGTTCCACGGCGGCCGCTGCCACCTCGTGGAGGACCCGTCGGCGATGTACGACGAGGCCCGCCGGCTCGCCGACGAGAGCGGCGGCCACTACATGGACCAGTTCACCTACGCCGAGCGGGCGACGGACTGGCGCGGCAACAACAACATCGCCGAGTCGATCTTCGAGCAGCTCGCCCAGGAGCGGCACCCGATCCCGGCCTGGGTCGTCGTCGGGGCCGGCACCGGCGGCACGTCCGCGACCATCGGCCGGTTCGTGCGCTACCGCCGCTTCGACACCCGGGTCTGCGTCGTGGACCCCGAGGGCTCGGCGTTCTTCGAGGGCTGGCGCTCCGGCGACCCCGGCTTCCGGACCGGGCGCGGCTCCCGGATCGAGGGCATCGGCCGCCCCCGGGTCGAGCCGTCCTTCATCCCCACGGTCGTCGACGCGATGGTGTCGGTGCCCGACGCGGCCTCGGTCGCCGCGATGCGCTGGTGCTCGCGGGTCACCGGCCGGCTGGTCGGCGGCTCGACCGGCACCGCCCTGTGGGGCGCGCTGCGGCTGGTCTCGTCGATGCGCACGGCCGGGCACGGCGGGCAGCGTGGTGACGCTGCTGTGCGACGGCGGGGAGCGGTACACCTCGACGTACTACGACGACGACTGGCTCGCCGCCCAGGGCATCGACATCGCGCCGTACGCCGCGACGCTGGAGACGTTCTACGAGACCGGCACCTGGGTCGAGCCGGCCCTCCCTTCCCCCTGACCCGGGCCGGAGTCTCACGTCGACCCGGGCCTGGTGTCACGTCGACCCGGGGCTCGTGCCGCGACCGGGGGCGAATGTGCGGGCGGGTGCGGGGTACCGCAGGGATCCCGCACCCACCGAGAGGTCCCTCCCCTGATGCAGCTCCCCCTTCACCGCGGCCCGGTCAGCCGGGCGCTGACCGAGTCCCTGCGTGACGGCACGCCGCTCGACGTGGCGGCGCTGCTGCCCCTGGTCGAGGCGGTCGAGGACGTCGTACGGGACGAGGACCTGCAGCTCGCGCTGTGGACGGCCTACGAGCTGCACTACGGCGGGTTCGACGGGGTCGACGACGGGCGCGAGTGGGACCCCGAGGTGCTGCGGCTGCGGGGCGCGCTGGAGGCCCGGTTCGAGGAGCGGCTGCGCGCGCTCACCGCCGGCCCGGTGGCCGCGGCGCTCGACGGTCCCGGGGACGTCGCCGACCGGGTCTTCGCCCAGGCGAACGCCGCGGACGGGCCGTCGCTGAGCCGGTTCCTGCAGCGGGAGGCGACCGCCGAGCAGTTCCGCGAGGTGCTGGTGCACCGCAGCATCTACCAGCTCAAGGAGGCCGACCCGCACACGTTCGTGATCCCGCGGCTGCCCGGGGCCGCGAAGGTCGCGCTCGTCGAGCTGCAGTTCGACGAGTACGGCGCCGGGCGGCCCGAGCGCCAGCACGCGCGGCTGTTCGCCGAGGGCATGGCCGAGTGCGGGCTCGACGACGGCTACGGCGCGTACGTCGACGTGGTGCCGGCCGCCACCCTGGCGCTGAACAACGCGATGAGCCTGCTGTGCCTGCACCGCCGGCTCCGCGGCGCGGCCGTCGGCCACCTCGCGGCGATCGAGGTGACCAGCTCGCTGCCGTGCCGCAAGTACGTCCAGGGCCTGCGGCGGCTCGACCTCTCGCCGGCGATGACGGAGTACTTCGACGAGCACGTCGAGGCCGACGCGGTGCACGAGCAGGTCGCCACCCGGGACATCTGCGCGGCCGCCGTCGAGCGCGAGCCGGCGCTCGCCGAGGACGTGCACTTCGGGGTCGCGGTGTCGCTGCTGATGGACGAGCTGCTCGCCGAGCACGTGCTGGGCTGCTTCGCCGACGGGATGAGCTCGCTGCGCTCGGTCGGGGCCGAGCCCGCCGCCGGGCCGGTGGCGGCGCGGTCCGCCGCATGAGCGGGACCGTGCGGCTGCGCGACGGGCAGCTGTCGTCGGGGGAGACCGACGCCGTGGTGCGGGCCTGCCCCGGCGGGCCGTGGCTGGTCCGCGGCGCCGACGGCGTCGAGACCGAGGACGGCTCCGTGCACGCCACGACCCGGCCGGTGGTCGCGGTCTGCGCCTGCGAGCGGACCCAGCGTGCGCCGTGGTGCGACGGCACCCACAAGGTCCTCCGCCCCCGCTCCTGAGGTCGACCCGGGCCTGGGCTCACGTCGAGCCGGGGCTTGTGATGGGCTCGGTGGCATGGATGCTGTGGAGGAGTGGCTCGCCGCCTACGGCCGCGTGACGGACCTGGTGGGCGCGCTCGGTGCGGACGAGGCGGCCCGGCGGGTGCCCGCGTGCCCGGACTGGACGGTGCGGGACCTGCTCTCGCACATGATCGGCCTGGACGCGGACGTGGTGGCCGGCGACGAGCCGGACGACCACAACAGCACCTGGACGCAGCGGCAGGTCGACGCCCGCACCGGGCGACCGGTCGACGAGCTGCTCGAGGAGTGGCGGTCGCTCGTCGGGCCGCTGACCACGTGGATGCAGGAGTTCACGACGCGACCCCTCGGCGACCTCGTCATCCACGAGCAGGACCTGCGCGGTGCCCTCGACCGGCCCGGTGCCCGCGACAACGCCGGCCTGCTGTCCCTCCGCGACCGGATGCTGGGCCGGTTCGAGGCCAGGCTGGGCGACGCACCGCCGATCGCCCTGTCCGGCGGGTCGTGGGAATGGTGCTCCTCCGGGCCCGCGTCCGACGCCGACGTCGTCGTGCGGGCCGGCGAGTTCGACCTGGCGCGGGCGCTGATGAGCCGTCGTTCGGAGGCCCAGATCCGGCGGTGGACCGAGCGGGGCGACGTGGCGCCGTACCTTCCGGCGTTCGAGACCCTGGGCCCGCTGCCGACCCGCGAGCTCGACGACTGAGTCCCGGCCCGGCGGGTTCAGAGGGTGGCGGCCAGCAGGCCGACGAAGGCGCCCAGGGACCACAGGAGCTCGGCGACGCCGGTCTTCTGCAGCACCGGGACCAGCCCGCGGCCGGTGGTGCCGCCCAGCACGACGCGCGCCGCGGGCACCGCGGGCAGCAGGAAGACGAAGCCCAGCCAGGCCAGCCGGGTGGTGGACAGGCCGAGGGCGACCAGGGCGACCGCGGCCACGCCGACGAGCAGGGCGTACAGGTACCGGCTGCGCTCGTCGCCGAGCACGACGGCCAGCGTCCGCTTGCCCGACTCGCGGTCCGTCGGGACGTCGCGCACGTTGTTGGCCACGAGGATCGCGCAGGCGAGCGCGCCGATCCCCACCGCGGCGTACAGGGCGGGCAGCGGGAACGACTCGGTCTGCACGTACGTCGTCCCCATCACCGCGACCAGGCCGAAGAACACGAACACCATGACCTCGCCGAGCGCGTGGTAGCCGTAGGGCTGCGAGCCGCCGGTGTAGAACCACGCGGCGACGACGGCCAGCGCGCCGACGAGCACCAGCCACCACGCGGTCGTCGCGGCCAGCACCAGGCCGGCCACCATCGCGACCCCGAACGCCGCGAACGCCGCGGCCTTCACCGACCCGGGCGAGGCGACGCCCGACCCGACCAGCCGCAGCGGGCCGACCCGGTCGGCGTCGGTGCCCCGGATGCCGTCGGAGTAGTCGTTGGCGTAGTTCACGCCGACCTGGAGCGCGAGCGAGACCAGCAGCGCGAGGGCCGCCTTCCACCAGACCGCCTGGTCGAGGTAGGCCGCGACGCCGGTGCCGGCGAGCACGGGGGACACGGCCGCGGGCAGGGTGCGGGGGCGTGCGCCTTCGAGCCACTGCGCTGGGGTTGTCACAGTCGGGGATTCTCGCAGGCATACCGTGTCTGCTCGTGAGCCGCCCCAGCCTGACCCCCGTGCACGGTACGGCGGCCGAGATCCTGGCGCTGCTGCGGGAGTGGGACGCCGCCGACGACCCGGCCCCGCTGGCCGTCGAGACGTCCGGCTCGACCGGCGCCCCCAAGCGCGTGCTGCTCTCCCGGGCCGCCCTGCGCGCCTCGGCCGACGCGACGCACGCCCGGCTCGGCGGCCCGGGCCAGTGGCTGCTGAACCTCCCGCCGTCCTACGTCGCCGGCCTCCAGGTGCTGTTCCGCTCGGTGCGGGCCGGCACCGAGCCGGTCGTGCAGGACGGCCCGTTCGGCGAGGCGGCGGCCGCGATGACCGGCGCGCGGCGCTACGTCTCGCTGGTCCCGACCCAGCTCGTGCGGCTGCTCGACGAGGACGCCCTGCGCGGCTTCGACACCGTCCTGGTCGGCGGCGCGCGGCTCGAGCCGGCCCTGCGCACGCGGGCGGAGCGCGCCGGGGTGCGGGTGGTGGCGACGTACGGGATGAGCGAGACCTGCGGCGGCTGCGTGTACGACGGGCGTCCCCTCGACGGGGTCGCGGTCAAGATCGGCGCCGACGGTCGGGTCCGGATCGGTGGCGCCGTCGTCTTCACCGGGTACGACGGGCAGCCCGACCTCACCGCGCAGGTGAAGGAGGGCGGCTGGTTCGTCACCCAGGACCTCGGCCGGATCGACCACGACGGGCTGCTCCGGGTGGACGGACGCGTCGACGACGTGGTGATCTCCGGCGGCGTCAACGTGCCCACGACGGCGGTGGCGGCCCGGCTCCGCGAGCACCCGGACGTGCGGGAGGCCGAGGTGGTCGGGGTGCCCGATGCCGAGTGGGGCTCCGCGGTCGTCGCGCTGCTGGTCGGGGACCTGGCCCTGGACGCCGCACGGGGCTGGGTGGCCGACGCCCTGCCCCGCGCGTGGGCGCCGCGCCGCGTCGTACGCCTGGACGCGCTGCCGTTGCTCCCGAACGGCAAGCCCGACCGGCTCGCCCTCCAGCGCGAGGCCCGGCTCGACCCTTCCCCCGGCCCGGGTCGACCGTGACGGAGGCCCGGGTGACCGTCTTCTCCATCCCCCTGACGACCCGGTTCCGGGGGATCACGGTCCGCGAGGGGACCTTGCTGCGCGGGGACGCCGGCTGGGGCGAGTTCAGCCCGTTCCTGGAGTACGACGCCGTCGTCGCCGCGCCGTGGCTGCGGGCCGCCCGCGAGGCCGCCGACGTCGGCTGGCCCGCGCCGCTGCGCACCAGCGTCCCGGTCAACGTCACGGTCCCCGCCGTGGACGCCGAGCGGGCCGCGGCGATCGTCCGGGCGAGCAACGGCTGCCGCACCGCGAAGGTCAAGGTCGGCGAGCCCGGCCAGAGCCTCGCCGACGAGCAGGCCCGGCTCGAGGCGGTCCGCGACGCCCTCGGGCCGGACGGCCGGATCCGCATCGACGTCAACGGCCTGTGGTCCGTCGACGAGGCGGTCGCCCGGATCCCCGTGCTGGACCGGGCGGCCGGCGGGCTGGAGTACGTCGAGCAGCCGGTCATGGACGTCGAGGACCTGGCCGTCGTCCGGCGCCGGGTGGACGTGCCGATCGCCGCGGACGAGTCGATCCGCCGCGCCGAGGACCCCTACCGGGTGCGGGACCTGGAGGCCGCCGACGTCGCGGTGCTCAAGGTGCAGCCGCTCGGCGGCGTGCGGGCGTGCCTGCGGATCGCCGAGGACATCGGCCTGCCCGTCGTGGTGTCCAGCGCCCTGGAGACCAGCGTCGGGATCGCGGCCGGCGTCGCGCTCGCCGCCGCCCTGCCCGAGCTGCCGTTCGCCTGCGGCCTCGCGACGGTCCAGCTGCTCACCGACGACGTCGCCGTGCACCCGCTGCTGCCCGTCGACGGCGCCCTGCCCGTCGTACGCCCGGAGGTCGACGAGGCAGCGCTGGCCCGCACCCGCGCCACACCGGAGCGCGAGCAGCACTGGCGCGACCGGCTCGCGGGGATAGGTTCTCGACCATGACCCCGGCGAACGCCTCCACCGCGCTGGCCACGGTGCTGCTCGACGAGCTGGCCCGCTGCGGCGTCCGCGACGTGGTGCTCGCCCCCGGCTCGCGCAGCGCGGCGCTGGCGTTCGCGGCCCACCGCGACCAGGACCGGCTGCGGCTGCACACCCGGATCGACGAGCGGTCCGCGGGCTTCCTGGCCCTGGGGATCGCCCGCACCAGCCGGCGTCCCGTCGTGGTGGTCACCACCAGCGGTACGGCGGTCGCGAACCTGCACCCGGCCGTGCTCGAGGCGTCGCACGCCGGGGTCCAGCTGATCCTGCTCACCGCCGACCGGCCGGCCCGGCTGCGGGGCAGCAACGCCAACCAGACCACCGAGCAGGCCGGGATCTTCGGGACCGCCGTCCGCGAGCACGCGGACGTGCCGGCCGGCTACCCGGGCAGCGGCGAGGTCGAGCGCCGCCAGGTCGTCGCGTGGCGGGCGCTGGCCGCGCGGACCGCCGCCGTCGCGAACGGCCGCCTCGGCGGGAGGCCGGGCCCGGTGCACCTCAACGTGCAGTTCGAGGAGCCGCTGGTCCCCGACGCCGGTGACGGCTGGGGGAGCGCGCTCGACGGGGCACCGGACGGCGGCCCGTGGATGACGCCCGGCGGCCGCCCGGTCGCCACGCCCGAGCCGGTCAGCCGGGACCTGCGCACCGTCGTGGTCGCGGGCGACGACGCGGGCCCGCCGGCCCGGGTGCTCGCCGAGACCGCCGGCTGGCCGCTGCTCGCCGAGCCCACCAGCGGCTCGCGCACCGGCGAGGCGGCGATCCGGACCTACCGGCTGCTGCTCGGCGACCCCGACCTGGCCGGCCGCATCCAGCAGGTCGTGGTCTTCGGCCACCCGACCCTGTCGCGCCCGGTCGGCCGGCTGCTGGCCCGCGACGACATCGAGCTGTACGCCGTGCGGGGCCCGTCCGGCTGGACCGACTCCGGTCACCACGTGCACGCCGTGGTCGACCGGATCGAGCTCGAGGGCGTCGACGCGAGCTGGTTCACCAGCGAGAAGGTGGCGCCGCCCGCGCGCGAGCCCGACCCGTGGCTCGCGGAGTGGCGCCGCCGCGACGCCGAGCTGTCCCGCCGCCTCGACCAGCACCTCGCGCAGCGCGGCACGATGACCCCGCAGCAGGTGGCCGGCACGGTGAGCGCCGCGCTGCCGCCGGGCGGGCTGCTGTTCGTGGGGGCCTCCAACCCGGTGCGCGACCTCGACCTGATGGTCGCGAAGTACGACGTGGGCGACCGGCGGATGGTCGTCGGCAACCGCGGCCTGGCCGGCATCGACGGCTCGGTGTCGAGCGCGGTCGGCGCCGCGCTCGGCCGCCCGCGCAGCACCCGGGCGATCGCGCTGCTCGGCGACGTGACGTTCCTGCACGACACCAACGGGCTGCTGATCGGGCCCGGCGAGGAACGCCCCGACCTGACGATCGTGGTGGTCAACGACGACGGCGGCTCGATCTTCGCCTCCCTGGAGCAGGGCGGCGAGCAGCACGCGGCGTCCTACGACAAGCTGTTCGGCACCCCGCACGGCGTCGACGTGGCCGCCCTGTGCGCCGCGACCCGCACGCCGCACTGGAAGGTCGGCGTCGGTGGCCGAGCTGTCGCACGCGCTGGCCAGCCCGGCCGGCGGCATCGAGGTGGTGGAGGCCGTCGTACGCCGGGACGACCGCCGCGAGCTGGACGCCGCGATCCGGGCGCTGGCTGCGCAAGACTGATCAAGCGGCCGCCGCGCCGCGGCTCGGCCAGGATGGGGAGCATGAGCACAGCCGCCGACCACTTCACCGGCTTCCTGGACGTCCTCGCCGACGCGCTCGACGACCACGAGGCCACCGCCGAGGACCTCGCCGGCCGGCTGTACCTCTCGCGGTTCCACCTCGACCGGATCGTCGCGTCGGTCGCCGGCGAGTCACCGAGCCGGTTCCGTCGCCGGATCCTGCTGGAGCGCTCGGCGTACCGGCTGGCCACCACCCGCCGGACGATCCTCGACGTCGCCGTCGAGGCCGGGTACGGATCGCACGAGGCGTTCACCCGGGCCTTCACCAAGGCGTACGGCGTCGGGCCCGGCCGGTGGCGCGCGCACCCCACGCGGCTGCGGATCGACGCGCCCAGCGACGTGCACTTCCACCCACCCGGGAGCCTGCGGCTCCCTGCCGAGAAGAAGGTGACCCCCATGGACCTGCTCACCAAGATGGTCGAGCACCACGTCTGGCTGACCGGCGAGATCGTCGAGCGGGCCGCCCGGCTGAGCGACGCGCAGCTCGACGAGCCGATCGAGGTGAACGTCGACGACGACCACCAGACCATCCGGTCCCTGGCCTCCCGGCTGGTCGGCCAGATGGGCATGTGGAACGCGGCGATCGCCAACCGCGAGTACGACTGGTCGGTCGAGGAGCACGAGTCCGTCGACTCGCTGCGGGCCCGGCTGGCCGTCGAGGGGCCGGCGTACCTCGCCCAGGTCCGGGAGGTGGCCGAGCAGGGCCGTCTCGACGACACCTTCGTCGACGCGCTGTGCGAGCCGGCGGAGGTGTTCACCTACGGCGGGATGATCGCCCACGTGCTGACCTTCGCCGCCCACCGCCGCTGCCTGGTGGTGATGGCGCTCGCCCGGCACGGCGTCCCCGACCTCGGCTGGGGTGACCCGATGACCTGGGTGGCGCAGTCGGCGTAGCGTCCGGGAAACACCCGTCCGGTTGAATGGGCGGGTGGACGTAGCCCTCTCCCTCTCTGCCCTCGCGGTCGTGGTCATCGCCGTCGCGGCGCTCTGCCGCCGGTTCGACCTCCCCGCCCCCCTCGTCCTCGTCGCGCTCGGCGCGGCCGCCTCCTTCCTGCCGTTCGTCCCCGAGGTCCACCTGACCTCGGAGGTGGTGCTCGTCGGGCTGCTGCCGCCGCTGCTGTACGCCGCCGCCCTGCAGACCTCCCTGGTCGACTTCAACGCCAACCGGCGCGCGATCCTGCTGCTCTCGATCGGTCTCGTGGCCTTCACGACGGTGGGGGTCGCCGTGGTCGCCTACACCGTCATCCCGGCCGTCACCTGGCCCGCCGCCTTCGCCCTCGGCGCCGTCGTGGCGCCTCCGGACGCCGTCTCGGCGACGGCGATCGCCCGCCGGATCGGCATCCCGAGGCGGATCGTCACGATCCTGGAGGGCGAGTCGCTGCTGAACGACGCGACCGCCCTCGTCGCGCTGCGCACCGCGATCGCGGTGGGCGGCGCGGGCACCGCCGTCGCCCTCGGCGACGAGATCACCGTCCTCGACGTGGGCCTCGACTTCGTGCTCGCGGCGGCCGGCGGCGTGCTGGTCGGCCTGGCGCTCTACTTCGTCGTGGGCCGCGTACGGCGCCGGGTGACCGACCCGGTCATCGACACCAGCCTGTCGCTGGTCACCCCGTTCGTCGCGTACGTCGCGGCGGAGGAGATCCACGGGTCGGGCGTGCTCGCCGTGGTCGTCGCCGGCCTGCTGCTCGGCCACAAGTCGCCGGTCCTGCAGACCGCCGGCTCGCGCATCGCGGAGCGGCTGAACTGGCGCACCATCCAGTTCCTGCTCGAGAACGTCGTGTTCCTGCTGATCGGCCTGCAGGTCCGCTGGATCCTGCGGGACGTGCAGGACAGCGGCGTACCCCTCTCCGAGGTGGTCACGCTGTGCCTGTCCACCTTCGTCGCCGTCGTCGTGCTCCGGCTCGTGTGGGTGTTCCCGGCCCGGTTCCGCTGGTCCGGCCCGGCCGGGACAAGGAGACCGGGCGAGCACCCGTCGTGGCAGCACACCACCGTGCTCGGCTGGGCGGGGATGCGCGGCGTGGTGACGCTGGCGGCCGCGTTCGCGATCCCCGAGGAGTTCGACTACCGCGAGACGCTGATCCTCACCGCGCTGTTCGTGGCCGCCGGGACGCTGTTCGTCCAGGGCTCGACGCTGCCGTGGCTGGTCCGCCGGCTCAAGCTGCCCGCCCCCGACCCGCGCGAGGACGCGCTGGCCCGGGCGGCGCTGTTCGAGAAGGCCTCCGCCGCCGGCCTGGAGTCGGCTCGAGCTGCACCACGACGACGACGACCCGTTCAACACGGTGCAGACGCTGCGCGACCGGGCCAGCCAGCGCAACACCGCGGCGTGGGAGCGGCTCGGCGGCACCAGCCCGGACGAGGAGACCCCGAGCGAGTCCTACGCCCGGCTGCGGCTGGAGATGCTCGACGCCGAGCGGGGCAAGGTGCTGCACGTCCGCAGCACCGGCTCGATCCCGCACGAGGTGGTCGAGGACGTGCTCGCCGACGCTCGACGTGGAGGAGTCCATGCTCGACATCCGCACCGACCGCCGCGAGGAGCTCCGCGAGGCGCGGGACCGTCAGCGGCATCCCGGGCACGATCGCGCACGTGCGAGCACCTCGAGGCGGCGCCCCGCGACGCCGCCTCGCGGGTGGAGGGCGAGTGCGAGGACTGCGTGCGGGACGGCTTCACCCAGTGGGTGCACCTGCGCAAGTGCCTCGGGTGCGGCCACATGGCCTGCTGCGACTCCTCGCCCCGCCGGCACGCGAGCGCTGCACTTCGAGGAGACCCGGCACCCGGTGATGCGCTCCGCGGAGCCCGGCGAGGACTGGCGCTGGTGCTTCGTGGACAACCGCCTGGGGTGAGCGGGCCTGGGTAGTTTGGTGCCATGAGGATCACCAAGTTCGGCCACGCCTGCGTCCGCATCGAGCACGACGGCCAGGTCGTCGTCATCGACCCCGGTGCCTTCACCGAGCCCGAGGCCGTCGACGGCGCGACCGCCGTGCTCGTCACCCACGAGCACGCCGACCACCTCCACGTCGACCACCTGCGGGCCACCGACGCGCCGGTGTTCACCATCGAGGCGGTCCGCGCGCAGATCGCGGAGGAGGACCGCGCCGTCGCCGACCGGGTCACGCTCGTCTCCCCGGGCGAGCAGGTCGACGTCGGCCTGCCGGTCACCGTCGTCGGCGAGCTGCACGCGGTCATCCACGAGGACCTGCCGCGGGTCCACAACTCCGGGTACGTCGTCGACGTCGGCAGCCTGCGCGTCTACCACCCGGGCGACTCGCTCACGCCTCCCGGTGGCCCCGTCGACGTACTGTTCCTGCCGGTGCACGCGCCGTGGAGCAAGATCTCCGAGGTCATCGACTTCGGCCGCTCCGTCGGCGCCCCGCGCGCGGTGGCCGTGCACGACGGGCTGCTCAACGACACCGGGCTCGGCGTCGTCGGCCGCAACCTCGAGCGGCTGCTCGGCGACACCGGCTACGAGCGGCTGCGGCCGGGCTCCGACCTGTCGCTCTGACCGAACGGCCCCCGCTCGCCCTGGCCGAACGGACGGGTGGGCATGGCGCCCATTGCCTACAGACGCGGTCCCGTCCGTACGAGCAGACTGGCTCCCGACCCACCCACACGGGGGTGGTGGGCCAGCATCGACGTCGCCGTCGTGGGGCGGTGGTCTTCCCGAGGGGCCACCACCCGCGACGACGGCCCGTCGCAGGGGTGCGGGTCAGTCGGTGCCGGCGAGGGAGTCGCGGACCGGAACGAACTTGGCCTGGCCTTCGGCCAGCTCGGACTCCGGGTCCGAGTCCGCGACGATCCCGCAGCCCGCGAACAGCCGCACGCGCCGCCCGTCGATCTCGGCCGAGCGCAGCGCCAGGCCCCACTCGCCGTCGCCGCTCGCGTCCATCCAGCCCACCGGTCCCGCGTAGCGCCCGCGGTCCATGCCCTCGATCTCGAGGATCAGCGCGGTGGCCACGTCGGTCGGGGTGCCGCCGACGGCCGCGGACGGGTGCAGCGAGGCCGCCAGGTCCAGCGAGGTCGCCGACGGGTCGCCGGCGTCGTGGATCACGCCGGCCACGTCGGTGGCCAGGTGCATCACGTTGGGCAGGTGCAGCACGAACGGCGCCTCGGGCACGTTCATCGACGAGCAGTGCGGCGCCAGGGCGTCGGCCACCGAGCGCACGGCGTACTCGTGCTCCTCGAGGTCCTTCGACGAGCGGGCGAGGGTGGCGGCGAGGGCCATGTCGCGGGCGTCGTCACCGGTACGTCGGATGGTGCCGGCGAGCACCCGGGAGGTGACCAGGCCGCGCTCGCGACGTACGAGCATCTCCGGGGTGGCACCGAACAGGCCGTCGACGTGGAAGGTCCAGCACATCGGGTAGCTCTCGGCCAGCCGGTTCAGCGGCCAGCGGACGTCGATGTCGTGCTCGGCGGTGGCGTACAGGTCGCGCGCGAGGACGACCTTCTCCAGCGCGCCCTCGTTGATCCGGCGGACCGCGTCGGCGACCACGGTCTCCCACTCGGTGCCGCTCAGCGCGCCGTCGGCGAAGGTCACCCCGACCGGGGCGTCGATCGCGTCGGCGGCGGCGAGCTCGGGGCCGGCGGGGATCGTCCCGGCGCCGATGGTGGTCACCCACATGGTGTCGCCGCGGCGTCCGACGACCACCTCCGGGACGACCAGCAGGCTGTCGCCGGGCTCGTCGGCGAACGCGAAGGAGCCGAAGCACACCAGGCCGGAGCCCGGGCAGGGACGCCTCGTCGCGGACCACCGCGGTGCCGGCGTGCTCGAGCCACCAGGTGCGGGCGTCCTCGAAGCGGCCCGGTCCCGACGTACGGCGGACCGCCGCGGCGCCCCAGCCGACCAGGCCCTCGCCGCGGCGCACCCACGCGGTGACGTCCCGGTCCTCGGGGAGCAGGGCCAGCAGGGACCCGGTGTCCTCGACGAGCACGGTGCGCACGACCAGCGGCGCCGACTCCCGACTCGGGTCCGGCGCGTCCAGGCGGGAGGAAGGCTCTGTCACGGTGGCCCAGCCTACGGCGAACGGGCGCCCGGGCGGCCACCGCCTGGCCACCGGCTGGTCGAGCCCACCGGCCGGTCGAGCCGCGAGCCCACCGGCCGGTCGAGCCGTCGAGACCCCACCGGCCGGTCGAGCCTGTCGAGACCACTGCATAGGCTGACGCCGTGACCCGAGCCCAGCTGGACAAGCGCCCCGCGGACGTCGCCGCGATGTTCGACGACGTGGCGCGTCGCTACGACCTCACCAACGACATCCTCTCGCTCGGCCAGGACCGCCGCTGGCGCAAGGTCGTCGTGGACGCGGTCGACCCCCAGCCGGGCGAGCAGGTCCTCGACCTGGCCGCCGGCACCGGCACCTCGAGCCAGCCCTTCGCCGACCGCGGCGCCACGGTCGTGCCCTGCGACTTCTCGATCGGGATGCTGCGGGTGGGCAAGAAGGCCAGGCCGCACCTCGGCTTCACCGCCGGCGACGGCACCCGCCTGCCGTTCGCCGACGACACGTTCGACGCGGTCACGATCTCCTTCGGGCTGCGCAACATCGTCGACCCGGACGCCGGCCTGCGCGAGATGCTGCGGGTGACCAGGCCCGGCGGCCGGCTGGTGGTCTGCGAGTTCAGCCACCCGACCTGGGCGCCCTTCCGCACGGTCTACGTGGAGTACCTCATGAAGGCGCTGCCGCCGGTGGCCCGCGCGGTCTCCTCCAGCCCGGACGCCTACGTCTACCTCGCCGAGTCGATCCGCGCCTGGCCCGACCAGGAGCGGCTCGCGGACCGGATCGGCCAGGCCGGCTGGCTGCGCCCGGAGTGGCTGAACCTGAGCGGCGGCATCGTCACCCTGCACCGCGCCACGGCCTGACCTCCGTCCGTCGATGGCACGATCGGCGCCGCGGACGGCGCCGACCCGGTGCTTTCCGTGACGCTCGGCGTCCGATCAGCCGCCGGGTTGCTCAGCGGAGCGCGAGGAGCCTCGGCAGGTCGGCGCGGAGGTGCTCGGGCTGCAGCCCGAGCGGCCCGAGGTCGGCCGCGGCGACCCACCGCAGCTCGAAGCTGTTGTCCGGGCCGTGCGCCTCGAGCTCGGGACCGCCGAGCTCGGGCTCGCCCTCGACGTCGGCATCAAAGTACCTCGGCCTCGCGGCCGGCCGTGTCTCGTCGGGCAGCAGACGGCTGCCGCCGAGCACGGACGGCCCGCGTCCCGCCCCGCGAAGTACCGTTTGATCACCAGCAGCCGTCCGGCGCGCACCACGACCGCCAGCCGCCCGCGGGCCGGGTCGTCGGACCCGCTGCGGGACCCGCGGGAGCGCCCGGTCGCCGCGGTCATCCGGCAACCACTATGCCGGGTCAGCGGAAATACGCAACGGAGACATGACCTAAATGCCCAGGTCAGGGCCGGTTTCGAGGGGCCGCGAGCCGGGCGGGGGTCGGGTCGCGCGATGTGACCCAGACCTCTAGACTCCTCGGCAGTGCCGACTAGTGAAGCAATTCACATGCGCACAACGCACGCCCCGAAGGCCAATGGATGAGGTGCCACGCATGACCCGGACCACCGCTGACGCGCGGCAGGCCGACGTCATCGTCGTCGGCGCCGGGCCGGCGGGCGCGAGTGCGGCGTACCACCTCGCGAACGCCGGCGTCGACGTCCTGCTCCTGGAGAAGGCGGCCTTCCCCCGCGACAAGATCTGCGGCGACGGGCTCACCCCGCGCGCGGTCCGCCAGCTGGTCGCCATGGGTCTCGACCTCGACGCCCCGGGCTGGCAGAAGAACCTCGGCCTGCGGATCGTCGGCGCCGGCCACCGGCTCGAGCTGCCGTGGCCCGACCTCGCGTCCTTCCCGCCCTACGGCATGGTCCGCACCCGGACGGACCTCGACGAGATCCTCGCCCGGCACGCCGAGAAGGCGGGCGCCCGGCTGATCGAGCGTACGGCGGTCACCGGCCCGGTCGTCGACGAGCGCACCGGGCGGGTCGTCGGCGTCACCGCGAAGCCGGTCGACGACCGCGGCCGCCGGGTCGGCGACCCCGACCAGACCGAGACCTACACCGCCCCGGTCGTGATCGCCGCCGACGGCGTCAGCGCCCGGATCGCCATCGCGCTCGGCCTCGAGCGTCGCGAGAACCGCCCCATGGGCGTCGCGGTCCGCGCCTACTACGAGACGCCCCGCCACGACGACGCGTGGATGGAGTCCTGGCTCGAGCTCTGGGACGGCAAGCCAGGACGCAGTCGAACCTGCTGCCCGGCTACGGCTGGATCTTCGGGGTCGGCGACGGCACCGCCAACGTCGGGCTCGGCATCCTGAACACCTCGAAGGCCTTCCAGCACGTCGACTACAAGGACGTGCTCAAGCGCTGGCTCGAGCACACCCCGGCCGAGTGGGGCTTCCGCGAGGAGAACCTCGTCGGCCGGATCGGGTCGGCCGCGCTGCCGATGGGCTTCAACCGCAAGCCGCACTACACGCGTGGCGTGCTCCTGGTCGGCGACTCCGGCGGCATGGTCAACCCGTTCAACGGCGAGGGCATCGACTACGCCCTGGAGGCCGGCCACATGGCCGCCGACACGATCGTGCAGGCCCTGGCCCGACCCGAGGGCCCGGCCCGCGAGCGGGTGCTCGAGGGCTACGCCGTCGCGCTCGAGCAGGCCTACGGCGGCTACTTCACGCTGGGCCGGGTCTTCGCGAAGATGATCGGGAACCCGACGTTCATGAAGCAGGCCACGAAGTTCGGCCTGCCGCGCACCGCGCTGATGAAGTTCACCCTCAAGCTGATGGCGAACCTCACCGACCCCCGCGACGGCGACGTCTCGGACCGGGTGATCAACGCGCTGGCCAAGGTCGCCCCCGCGGCCTGACCGGCAGCACCCGCACCGCACGACAGCAGCACGACACAGACGGACAGGACAGGAGGGAACACCGGTGGAGCTCTACACACCCGTTCTCGCGCTCGGCGTCATCGCGGCGGGCTTCGCGATCTTCTCGGTCCTGGTCAGCTCGCTGACCGGTCCCAAGCGCTACAACCGCGCGAAGCTCGACTCCTACGAGTGCGGCATCGAGCCGACCCCGCAGGCGCTGGGCGGTGGCAAGTTCCCGGTGAAGTACTACATCACCGCGATGATGTTCATCGTCTTCGACATCGAGATCGTGTTCCTGTACCCGTGGGCCGTCTACTTCGACTCCATGAAGATGTTCGGCCTCATCGAGATGGTGCTGTTCATCGTGACCGTCTTCGTCGCGTACGCCTACGTCTGGCGGCGCGGCGGCCTGGACTGGGACTGAGGGGCTAGAGAGCAATGGGCATCGAAGAGAAGCTGCCGAGCGGCGTACTCCTGACCACCGTCGAGGGGGTCGCCGGCTACATGCGCAAGGCGTCGTTCTGGCCGGCCACGTTCGGGCTGGCCTGCTGCGCCATCGAGATGATGACGTCCGGCGGCCCGCGCTACGACCTGGCCCGCTTCGGCATGGAGGTGTTCCGCGCCTCGCCGCGCCAGGCCGACCTGATGATCGTCGCCGGCCGGGTGAGCCAGAAGATGGCTCCCGTGCTGCGCCAGATCTACGACCAGATGGCCGAGCCGAAGTACGTCCTCGCGATGGGCGTGTGCGCCAGCTCGGGCGGCATGTTCAACAACTACGCGATCGTGCAGGGCGTCGACCACATCGTCCCCGTCGACATGTACCTCCCCGGCTGCCCGCCGCGGCCCGAGATGCTGATCGACGCGATCCTCAAGCTGCACAAGCAGGTCCAGGCCACCAAGCTCGGCGCGAACCGGCTGGCCGAGATCGAGGAGAACGAGACCGTGGGCCTGAACGCCCTGTCCACCTCCGACATGGTGGGCAAGCTGCGATGAGCGAAGGCCCCAAGGAGCCCAAGGACTTCCCGGAGGTGACCCCCGGGACGGACGCGGACGCGACCGACGGCGCGGTCGAGAACCAGCTGCCCGCCGACCCGCAGCAGCTCGAGCCCGAGGTCGTCGGCGTCCGGCACGGCATGTTCGGCGTCACCGGCACCGGCGACACGAGCGGGTACGGCGGCCTGGTCCGCCCGGTCACGATGCCCGGCGGCACGTCGCGCGCCCTTCGGCGGCTGGTTCGACGAGGTCGCCGACGCGCTGCAGACCGGCCTGGCCCGCTCCGGCGTGACCACGGCGATCGAGAAGGTCGTCGTGCACCGCGGCGAGGTCACCTTCTTCATCCGGCGCGACGACCTCGTGGCGGTGGCCCAGCTGCTCCGCGACGACGAGCTGCTGCGCTTCGAGTTCTGCTCCGGCGTCTCGGGCGTGCACTACCCCGAGGACCAGGGCCGCGAGCTGCACGCGGTCTACCACCTGCTGTCGATGACCCACAACCGGCGGATCCGCCTCGAGGTGACCTGCCCCGACGCCGACCCGCACATCCCGTCGGTGGTCGCGGTCTACCCGACCAGCGACTGGCACGAGCGCGAGACCTACGACTTCTTCGGCATCATCTTCGACGGTCACCCCGCTCTGACGCGCATCCAGATGCCCGACGACTGGCCCGGGCACCCGCAGCGCAAGGACTATCCCCTCGGTGGCATCCCGGTCGAGTACAAGGGCGCCACCATCCCACCGCCCGACACGCGGAGGTCTTACAGCTGATGACTGACGAGCAACACCGAGCAGGACCCCTACGCACCCGGACGCGGACACGTCCGCGGGCCGGGTCTTCACCGTCACCGGCCAGGACTGGGACTCGATCACCGACGGGCTCGCGCGAGGAGGGCGACGACCACGTCGTCGTCAACATGGGCCCGCAGCACCCGTCCACGCACGGCGTGCTCCGGCTGATCCTCGAGCTCGAGGGCGAGACGGTCACCGAGGCCCGCTGCGGCATCGGCTACCTGCACACCGGCATCGAGAAGAACATGGAGTTCCGCTCCTGGGTGCAGGGCGTCACGTTCTGCACGCGGATGGACTACCTCTCCCCGTTCTACAACGAGGCCACCTACTCCCTCGGCGTGGAGCGGCTCCTCGACATCGAGGCCGACATCCCGGAGAAGGCGCAGGTCATGCGGGTGCTCCTGATGGAGCTCAACCGCATCTCCAGCCACCTGGTCGCGATCGCGACCGGCGGCATGGAGATCGGCGCGCTCACGGTGATGACGATCGGCTTCCGCGAGCGCGAGCTGGTGCTCGACCTGTTCGAGCTGATCACCGGCCTGCGGATGAACCACGCGTTCATCCGGCCCGGCGGGGTCGCCCAGGACATGCCGCCCGGCGCGCTCGACAAGATCCGCGACTTCATCGCTCTGATGAAGAAGCGCCTCCCGGAGTACGCCGCGCTGTGCAACGCCAACCCGATCTTCAAGGGACGGCTGGTCGGCGTCGGGCACCTCGACCTCGCCGGCTGCATGGCCCTCGGCATCACCGGCCCCGTGCTCCGCTCGACCGGCCTGCCCTGGGACCTGCGCAAGTCGCAGCCCTACTCGGGCTACGAGGACTACGACTTCGAGGTCGCTACCTGGGACACCTGCGACTCCTACGGCCGCTTCCGCATCCGTCTCGACGAGATGTGGGAGTCGCTGAAGATCGTGGAGCAGGCCGCGGAGCGGCTCGCCGGCCTCGAGGGCGCGCCCGTGATGGTCGCCGACAAGAAGATCGCCTGGCCCAGCCAGCTCGCGGTCGGCAC
>CAWERI010000006.1:0-42622 GCA_963811515.1 uncultured Actinomycetota bacterium | reverse complement strand
GATGCGTCCATAACCCCGCGTTACAGGGCGCGGCGCCCGTGTGATGCGTCCATAACCCCGCGTTACAGGGGGAGCGCGGGACCGGGGCTACAGCGGGATGTTGCCGTGCGCCCCGCGCGCACGAGCCCCGCGCCGGCGATCGCCCTGGCGAGCGCGGTGCGGGTGGCGGCCGGCTCGACGACCTCGTCGACCACGCCGATCTCGACGGCCTTGTCGACGCCGCCGGCGATCCGCTCGTGCTCGGCGGCCAGCTCGGCCTCGACCTGCGGGCGGATGTCCGGCGCGACCTCGAGCAGCTTGCGGCGGTGCAGGATCCGGATCGCGGCGACCGCGCCCATCACGGCCACCTCGGCGCCCGGCCAGGCGAACACCTTGGTGGCGCCGAGCGAGCGGGAGTTCATCGCGATGTAGGCGCCGCCGTAGGTCTTGCGGGTCACCAGCGTGACCCGCGGCACGACGGCCTCGCCGAACGCGTGCAGCAGCTTGGCGCCGCGGCGTACGACGCCGTCCCACTCCTGGCCGACGCCGGGCAGGTAGCCGGGCACGTCGACCACGACGATCAGCGGCACGCCGAACGCGTCGCACATCCGCACGAACCGGGAGCCTTCTCGGCCGACGAGCGAGTCCAGGCAGCCGCCGAGCCGCAGCGGGTTGTTCGCGATCACGCCGACGCGTGCGGCCGCCGAAGCGGCCGAGCGCCGTGACGATGTTCGGCGCCCACTTGGCGTGCAGCTCCTGCGCGGTGCCCTCGTCGAGGATCGCCTCGACGAGCGGGTGCACGTCGTAGGCCCGCTTCTTGGACTCCGGCAGCAGCTGCGACGAGGTCGACGTCGTCGACGGCGTCGACGTCGAGCGTGCCCTGCGCGCCGAGCAGCGACGCGACCGTGCGGGCCCGGTCGATGGCCTCCTGCTCGGAGTCGGTGAGGATGTGCACGACGCCGGAGCGGCGGCCGTGCGGCTCGGGTCCGCCGAGGCGGAGCATGTCGACGTCCTCGCCGGTGACCGAGCGGACCACGTCGGGCCCGGTCACGAAGATCCGGCCCTCGGGGCCGAGGATCACGACGTCGGTCGAGCGCCGGGCCGTAGGCCGCGCCGCCGGCCGCCGGGCCGAGCACGACGGAGATCTGCGGGACCTTGCCGGAGGCCTGCGTCATCGCGTGGAAGATCTCGCCGACCGCGTGCAGCGAGAGCACGCCCTCGGCCAGCCGGGCGCCGCCGGAGTGCCAGAGCCCGATGATCGGCGCCTGGTCGGCGAGCGCGCGCTCGTAGGCGTGCACGACGACCTTGCAGCCGACCTCGCCCATCGCGCCGCCCATCACGGTCGCGTCGGAGCAGAACGCGACCACGTGCGTGCCGTCCACCTTGCCGACGGCGGCGAGCATGCCGCTGCCGTCGTCGGGGGTGATCAGCTCGCAGCGTGCCCTCGTCGAACAGTGCCGCGAGCCGGAAGTTCGGGTTGCGGGGGTCGCTCGCGAGGCGAGCTTGGCGGGCTTGCTGGCGGACGCGGTGCGGCGCCATGGGGCGTCGTCAGAGGCGGCCGAAGGCGACGGCGACGTTGGCGCCGCCGAAGCCGAAGGAGTTGTTCAGCGCGGCGATGTCGCCCGCGGGCAGGTCGCGCGGCTTGGTGGCGATGTCCAGCTCCACCTCGGGGTCCCGGTCGTCGAGGTTGATCGTCGGCGGGACGACCCGGTGGTGCAGCGCGAGCACGGTCGCGATCGACTCCAGCGCGCCGGCGCCGCCGAGCAGGTGACCGGTCATCGACTTGGTGCTGGTGACCACCACGTGGTCGGCGTGCGTGCCGAGGGTCGCGTGGATCATCAGGCCCTCGGCGATGTCGCCCTGCGGGGTCGACGTGGCGTGGGCGTTGATGTGCACGATGTCGGAGGCGCGATGTCGCTCTCGAGCAGGCGCGTCGATCGCGCGGGCGCCGCCGCGGCCCGCGGGGTCGGGCTGGGCGATGTCGTGGGAGTCGTCGGTGATGCCGGCGCCGGCGACCTCGGCGTAGATCCTCGCGCCGCGGGCCCGGGCGTGCTCCTCGGACTCGAGGACCAGCGACGCCGGCGCCCTCGCCGAGCACGAAGCCGTCGCGGGCCGTGTCCCAGGGGCGGGACACGCGTGGTCGGGTCGCCCTCGCGCTTGGACAGCGCCATCATCTGGCCGAACGCGGCCATCGGCAGCGGGTGGATCGCCGCCTCGGTGCCGCCGACGACGACCACGTCGGCGCGGCCGAGCCGGATCTGGTCGACGCCGAGCGCGACGCCCTCGTTGCCCGAGGCGCAGGCCGAGACCGGGCGTGTGCACGGCGGCCTTGGCGTCCGACGTAGAGGCCGACGTTCGCGGCGGGCGCGTTCGGCATCAGCATCGGGACGGCGAGCGGGGAGACCCGGCGGTAGCCCTTCTCCTTCAGCACGTCGTAGTTCTCAGCAGCGTCTGCACGCCGCCGATGCCGGAGGCCAGCGCGACGCCGAGCGCTCCGGGTCGGGCGGGGGACGTCGAGGCCGGCAGTCCTCCCAGGCCTCCATGGCGGCCACGAGCGCGAACTGGGCGGAGCGGTCCAGGCGACGTGCCTTGACCCGCTCGAGGACCTCGGTCGGCTCGACCGCGACGCGCCGGCGATCTTCACCGGGATCTGCTCGGCCCAGTCGTAGGTCGAGCGGCCTGACGCCGGACTGGCCGGCGAGCAGGGCGGCCCAGGTGCTGGGCGACGTCCCCGCCGACGGGGGAGGTCGTGCCGAGTCCGGTCACGACGACGCGTGTGGCGCTCATGGTGTGTTCACCTCAGGGGTGTCGTGCGGGCTGCGTGTGCACCGCGGCTGCTGTGCGGTCGGTGGTGCGGCTGGTCGTCGGTCGAGCCTGTGGACGGCCCTCCGACATCGGTGACGAAACGTGACCCCTGGGTCACTGACAGCATCCGATGTCGGAGGACGCGTCCGTACGACGGGCTCGCTCAGCCGTTCTGGGCGCGCTCGATGAACGCGACGGCGTCGCCGACGGTCTTGAGGTTCTTGACCTCGTCGTCGGGGATCTTGACGTCGAACTTCTCCTCGGCGGCCACGACGACCTCGACCATGGACAGCGAGTCGACGTCGAGGTCGTCGACGAACGACTTGTCCATCTGGACGTCGTCGGCGGGAATGCCGGCGACCTCGTTGACGATCTCGGCGAGGTCGGAGCGGATTTCCTCAGTGGTTGCCATTGCGGGGAACTCCTTCAGGTTGCGGATGGTGGTGGTGCTGCGGGTGGTGCTCGTGACCCGGACGCGTCGGGCGCCGGGAACTCGGGGGGCTACGGGACGACGACGACCTGCGCGGCGTACGCCAGGCCGGCGCCGAAGGCGATCAGCAGCGCGGTGTCACCGCTCTTGGCGGTGCCCTCGTCGATCATCCGGCCGAGCGCCAGCGGGATGGACGCCGCGGAGGTGTTGCCCTGCTCGGCGATGTCGCGGGCGATCTGGACGTGCGCGGGCAGCTTCATGGAGCGGGCCATCGCGTCGATGATCCGCATGTTCGCCTGGTGGGGCACGAACACGTCGAGGTCGTCGACGGTGATCCCGGTCTTGTCCAGGGTGGCCTCGGCGATCTTGGCCATCGCGAACGACGCCCAGCGGAACACCGCGGCGCCCTGCATGATCAGGTGCGGCATGGTCGGCGTTCTCCTGGACCAGCACGTCGCGCCAGTCCTCGTCCTGACGGATCAGGTCGTACTGCTCGCCGTCGGAGCCCCAGACGACCGGGCCGATGCCGACCTCCTCGGAGGGACCGATCACGGCCGCGCCCGCGCCGTCGGCGAAGATGAACGCCGTACCGCGGTCGTTGAGGCTGGTGATGTCGGTGAGCCGCTCGACGCCGATCACCAGCACGTGCTTGGCGCTGCCGGCGCGGACCATGTCCGAGCCGAGCGCGAGCCCGTGGCAGAAGCCGGCGCAGGCCGCGGAGATGTCGAAGGCCGGCGCCTTGTCGGTGCCGAGCTCGTGCGCGATCGCGGTGGCGATGGCCGGGGTCTGCAGCATGTGCGAGACGGTCGCGACGACGACGCAGTCGATCTGCGCGGCGTCGATGCCGGCCCGCTCGAGCGCCTGGCGGGAGGCGGCGACCGACATCATCTGCACGGTCTCCTCGGGCCCGGCGAAGCGGCGCTCCTTGATGCCCGAGCGCTGCTGGATCCACTCGTCGCTGGAGTCGATCGCCTCGACGAGCTCGGAGTTCGGCACGATCCGCGTCGGGCCGGTAGGTGCCGATCCCGAGGATCCGGGACTGTGCGGCGCCGACGGACGGGTTCAGCGTGGTCATGCGTTCACCCCTTCCGGGTGCAGGCGGATCAGCGGCTGGCCGGGGGAGACGAGGTCGCCGTCCTCGACGAGCCACTCCACGATCGTGCCGCCGTACGGCGCGGTGATCGCGGTCTCGTCCTGCCGGCCCTGCACGGCGCCGACCTTGGTGTCCGGCGCGATCGAGCTGCCCTCGGGCAGGTCGGCGGTCTGGTGGAAGGTGCCCTTGGCGGGCGCGACCAGCATCCGCCAGGTCGGGTTGGTGTCCAGGTGCGTGCGGCCGCCGTGCTTCTCGATGAACGCGCGGGCGTCGTCGAGCTGGTCGGGGGTCTTCAGGGCGAACGTCTCGACGCCCTTCATGGCCCGCCGGGCGATCCCGGTCAGCGTGCCGGCGGGCGGCATCTCGAGCATCCCGGTCACGCCGAGGTCGAGCATCGTCTCCATGCAGAGGTCCCAGCGGACCGGCGAGCTGATCTGGGTGACGATGCGCTTGAGCACCTCGCGGCCGTCGTGCACGATCTGGCCGTCCCGGTTGGAGACCAGCGGGATCCGCGCGTCGTGGGTCGAGACCGAGCGGGCCAGGCCGGCGAGTACGTCGACCGCGGGCCCCATGTGCTGGGTGTGGAACGCGCCGGCGACCGACAGCGGGACCAGGCGGGCCTTGGCCGGCGGGTCCTCGGCGAACGCCGCGAGCTGCTCGACGGTGCCGGCCGCGACGATCTGGCCGGGGCCGTTGTCGTTGGCGGCGGTCAGGCCGTGCTGCTCGAGCTTGGCGAGCACCTCGTCGCGGTCGCCGCCCAGGACGGCGGTCATGCTCGTCGGGGTCTGCTTCGCGGCGGCCGCCATCGCGTTGCCCCGCTCGCGGACCAGCACCATGGCCTGCTCGGCGGTGATCGCGCGGGCACCGGCCGCGGCGGTGAGCTCGCCGACGCTGTGCCCGGCGACCGCGCCGACCTGGTCGAACGCGTCGGCCGGGTGCGGGAACAGCTCGAGGGCGGCCAGCAGCCCGGAGGCGACCAGCAGCGGCTGGGCCACGGCGGTGTCGCGGATGGTCTCCGCGTCGGCCTCCGTGCCGTAGTGGACGAGGTCGATGCCGGCGACGGCGGACAGCCAGGTCAGCCGGTCGCGGAAGACCGGGTTCTCGACCCAGGGGGTCAGGAAGCCGGGGGTCTGGGCACCTTGGCCGGGAGCAACGATGGCGAGCACAGGACAACTCTGTCGCGCCGAGGGCCCGGACCGCGTGCTCGGCGCACACGAAGATTTCGGGGGTGTTCTTGTAGGAACCCTACAAAGACCGTTTACACGGTCGGCGGTGTCGTCGAGTCCGGCTGGGCCAGCCGGCCGAGGGTCAGCGCGACCCGGTAGGTGTAGGCGTGACGGGGGTCGTTGGTGGTCAGGCCGGTCACCTCCGCGGCCCGCCGGAGCCGGTAGCGGACGGTGTTCGCGTGCACGAACATCGCCCGCGCGGTGCCCTCGATCGAGCCGCCGTGGTCCAGGAACGCCGACACCGTCTCGATGGTCGGCGAGCCCGCCGCGGCGAGCGGGAGGTAGACCTCCTGGACGAGCTGGCGGCGGGCGTGGCCGTCGCCGGACAGGGCCCGCTCGGGCAGCAGGTCGTCGCTCGTCACGGGCCGCGGGGCGTCCGGCCAGCCGGGTGCGGCGCGCAGCCCCGCGGTCGCGGCGCGGGCCGAGATGCTCGCGTGCACGAGGTCGGGCACGACCGGTCCGACGACCACCGGCCCCTCCCCGAAGTGGTCCGCCACCGCGGCTCCCGCCTTGTCCGGGTTGTCCACTCCGCCCAGGACGACGACCATCCGGTCGCCCTGCATGGCGCACAGCGCGTCCAGCCCGAGGTGCCGGGCGGAGCGTCGTACGTCGTCGATGATGGACTCGCGGGCCCGGCCGGCCGACTCGCCGTCGGGGACGCGGCCGAGCACCACGATCACGGCGCCCTTGGACTCCCAGCCCAGCGCGCTCGCCCGCGAGCGGACGGTCTCGTCGGCCTCGGCGCGCAGCACGCTGTCCACGACCAGCGCCTCGAGCCGCGCGTCCCACGCGCCGCGCATCTCCGCGGCCCGGGCGTAGACCTCCGCGGTGGCGAACGCGACCTCCCGCGCGTAGCGGACGATCGAGTAGCGCACGGAGTCGGCGTCGGCCTCCCCGACGGCCTCGGTGACGTTCTCCTCGACCACCTCGATGGTCAGCCGGACCATCTCGACGGTTTGGTGGAGGCTCACAACTCCGGTCAAGGCGCGGGGGGCGACGCCGAAGACCTCGGCGGTGACCGGGGCGGAGCCGTCGGGCTCGCGGTACCACTCCACGAAGGAGGTGATGCCGGCCTGCACGATCACCCCGATCCAGGACCGGTCCTCGGCGGACATGCGGCGGAACCACGGCATGTCCCGCTCCATGCGGGTGACCGTGGAGGTGGCCAGGGCGCCGACCGAGCGCTGCAGCCGACGGGCGATCTGCTCCCGGTCGCGTTCGGTGCGGCCCGCTCATGCCCCGACCCTATTTCACCGGCGGGGGCGGTAGACCGGTCCAACCCGGCCGAACGGGTCGGTTTAGTGCGCTGGGCGGCGGTTCATACTCTTTTAGCCCTGCGTTCTGGCTACAGTCACGCACGCAGCGTCCCGTCAGGAGCACCATGCCCAAGCCCATCGAGGTCCAGTACCTCACCATCCACGGGCACAAGCGTGCGTACGTGAAGGTGGGCACCGGCCCCGCGCTGCTGCTGCTGCACGGCCTCGGCTGCGACCACACCACCTGGCTCCCGGTGATCGCCGCGCTCTCGCGCCGCTACACCGTGATCGCCCCCGACCTGCTGGGTCACGGGCAGTCCGCCAAGCCGCGGGCGGACTACAGCGTCGGCGGCTACGCCAACGGCATGCGCGACCTGCTGACCGTCCTCGGCATCGACAGGGTCACCGTGGTGGGGCACAGCTTCGGCGGCGGCGTCGCGATGCAGTTCGCCTACCAGTTCCCCGAGCGCACCGAGCGGATGATCCTGGTCGCCCCGGGCGGCCTCGGCTCCGAGGTCACGCCGGCGATCCGGGCCATCACGCTGCCGTTCTTCCACCAGGCGATGGGGGTCGTCACCCTGCCGGGCGTACGCCACCTGACCACGGCCGGGCTGCGCGCGCTCGCCGCGTCCGGGCTGCCGCAGGCCCGCGACCTCGACGAGGTCGCCGAGATCGTGGACTCCTTCAAGGACCCCCGCGCCCGCCGGGCCATCCGGCACGTGGTGTCCGCGGTGGTGGACTGGCGCGGCCAGATCGTCACGATGGTCGACCGGGCCTACCTCACCCAGGCGATGCCGATGTGCGTGATCTGGGGGACCGAGGACGCGGTGATCCCGGTCAGGCACGCCGGGATCGCCGCCGAGTTCGCGCCCGGCGCCACCGTCGAGGTGATCGCCAACGCCGGCCACTTCCCGCACAAGGACCACCCGCAGCGCTTCGTGAAGCTGGTCGACGAGTTCATCCGGACGCACCCGGCCGCGGCGTACCACCGCGGCCGCTGGCGGTCGCTGCTCAAGAACGGCCGGCAGCTCCCGGTGCCGACGGCGGTCACCCCGGTCCGCCAGGCCGAGATCGCCTGACCCGGCGCCTCTGGCGGCCGGATCGTACGTCGACCCGGCGCCTCTGGCGGCCGAATCGCCGCCGACCCGGCGCCTCTGGCGGCTGAACGACGCCGACCCGGCGATCTGGCGAGCAGCGACTTCGCTGGCCCGCCAAAGGCGCCGGGTCGACGCGCCGTCTCGTTCCGCCAGAGTCGCCGGGTCGGCGCATTGCCGCCAGAGTCGCGGCGCGGTCAGGCGTCGCCGCCCTCCTGCTTGACGCCGCGTACGGCGGTCGGGTCGTCGATGCGGTACTTGTCGAACGCCTCCTGGACGACCTCGGGCTTGATCTCGCCGCGCTGGGCGAGGGCCGCGAGGGCCTGGACGACGACCGACTGGGCGTCGATGTGGAAGAACCGGCGGGCCGCGGGACGGGTGTCCGCGAAGCCGAAGCCGTCCGCGCCGAGGGCGTGGAAGTCGCCGGGGACCCACTTCGCGATCTGGTTCTGTACGGCGCGCATGTAGTCGCTCACCGCCACGACCGGGCCCCTCGGCCTCCTTGAGCTTGTCGGTCACGTAGGGGACCCGGGCCGGCTCCGAGGGGTGCAGGAGGTTCCACTCCTCGCACGCCACGGCGTCGCGGCTGAGCTCGTTCCACGACGTCACCGACCAGGTGTCGGCCGCGACGCCCCAGTCCTCGGCGAGCATCCTGGCCGCCTCGGTGATCCACGGGAAGCCGACGCCGGAGGCGAGCAGCTGCACCCGCGGGACGCTCTCGCCCTGCACCTGCGGGGGAGTCGCCACGTGGTAGATGCCGCGCAGCAGGCCCTCGACGTCGAGGTCGTCCGGCTCCTTGGGCTGCACGGTCGGCTCGTTGTAGACCGTCAGGTAGTAGATGACGCTCTCGCCGTCCGGGTCCTGCTCGGTGCCGGCGTACATCCGCCGCAGACCGTCCTGGACGATGTGGCTCAGCTCGTAGGCCATCGCGGGGTCGTAGTGCACGACCGCCGGGTTGGTCGCCGCGAGCAGCGGGGAGTGGCCGTCGGCGTGCTGCAGGCCCTCGCCGGTCAGCGTCGTGCGGCCCGCGGTGGCGCCGATCAGGAAGCCCTTGGCGAGCTGGTCGGCCATCGCCCAGATGGAGTCACCCGTGCGCTGGAACCCGAACATCGAGTAGAAGAGGTAGAACGGGATCATGTGCTCGCCGTGCGTGGAGTACGCCGAGCCGGCCGCCGTCGCGGAGGCCATCGCGCCCGCCTCGGAGATGCCCTCGTGCAGCATCTGGCCCTGCGCGGACTCCTTGTAGGCCAGCAGCATGTTGCGGTCGACGGACTCGTAGCGCTGGCCCATCGGGTTGTAGACCTTGGCCGTCGGGAACATGCCGTCCATGCCGAAGGTGCGGTACTCGTCGGGCGCGATCGGCACGATCCGCTGGCCGATCTCCTTGTCCCTCATCAGGTCGCGCAGCAGCCGGACCAGCGCCATCGTGGTGGCGATGGCCTGCTTGCCGGAGCCGGCCTTGAGCTCGGAGTAGACCTCGTCGCCGGGCAGCTTGAGCAGCTTGGCGCGCACCTCGCGCTTGGGGATCGACCCGCCGAGGGCGTGCCGGCGCTCGAGCATGTACTCGATCTCCGGGGAGTCCTTGCCGGGGTGGAAGAACGGCGCGATCTCGGACTCGTCGATCTCCTTGTCGCTGATCGGCAGGTAGAGCCGGTCGCGGAACTTCTTGAGGTCGGACTTGGTGAGCTTCTTCATCTGGTGCGTGGCGTTCTTGCCCTCGAGGGCGTCGATCGTCCAGCCCTTGATGGTGTGCGCCAGGATCACGGTCGGCTGCCCGACGTGCTTGGTCGCCGCGTCGAACGCCGAGTAGACCTTGCGGTAGTCGTGGCCGCCGCGGGGCAGCTTCACGATCTGCTCGTCGGACATGTGCTCGACCATCTTGCGCAGCCGCGGGTCGCCGCCGAAGAAGTTGTTGCGGATGTAGTCGCCGCTCTCGACCGAGTAGGTCTGGAACTGGCCGTCGGGGGTGCTGTTCATCTTGTTGACCAGCACGCCGTCGACGTCGCGGGCGAGGAGGTCGTCCCACTCGCGGCCCCAGACGACCTTGATGACGTTCCAGCCCGCGCCCCGGAAGGTGGACTCGAGCTCCTGGATGATCTTGCCGTTGCCGCGCACCGGGCCGTCGAGCTGCTGCAGGTTGCAGTTCACGACGAAGGTGAGGTTGTCGAGCTCCTCGCGGGCCGCGACGCCGATGGCGCCCAGCGACTCGGGCTCGCCCATCTCGCCGTCGCCCAGGAACGCCCAGACGTGCTGCTGGCTGGTGTCCTTGATGCCGCGGTTGCTCATGTAGCGGTTGAACCGGGCCTGGTAGATCGCGTTGAGGGCGGTGAGGCCCATCGACACGGTCGGGAACTCCCAGAAGTCCGGCATCAGCCGCGGGTGCGGGTACGACGAGAGGCCCTCGCCGACGCCGTGCTGCACCTCCTGGCGGAACCGGGACAGCTGGGTCTCGTTGAGCCGGCCCTCGAGGAAGGCCCGGGCGTAGATGCCGGGGGAGGCGTGGCCCTGGATGTAGATCTGGTCGCCACCGCCCTCGTGGTTCTTGCCCCGGAAGAAGTGGTTGAAGCCGACCTCGTAGAGCGAGGCCGAGGACTGGTACGTCGCGATGTGACCGCCGACCTCGAGGCCCTTGCGGTTCGCGGTCGAGACGGTGACGGCGGCGTTCCAGCGCAGGAAGGCGCGGATCCGGCGCTCGATGTCCTCGTCGCCGGGGAACCACGGCTCGCGCTCGGGCGGGATCGTGTTGATGTAGTCGGTGCTGCGCAGCGCGGGGACGCCGACGTTCTGCTCGCGGGCCCGCTCGAGCAGGCGCAGCATCACGTAGCGCGCGCGGCTGCGGCCCCGGTCGTCGACCATCGAGTCGAACGACTCGAGCCATTCCTTGGTCTCGTCGGGGTCGATGTCGGGGAGCTGCGTGGGCAGCCCCTCGTGGATGACCTGGGGGCGGCCGACGGCGCGCGTCGAGGGGGCGCCGGGCTGCGACTCGGCTTCCTTCTCGGCGGCCTTCTCCGCGGCCAGCTCGGACGACTGCTGCTCAGAACCTGTTGCCACGATTCCTCTGCTCTCGTGCTCGGTGTGCACTGCGTGGTGGGACCCGGCCCGGGTCGCGGGATGGTTCCTCGCTCATCGTGTCACGCTCGCGCCGAGCAGGAAATCTACCGATCAGTAGCGGACCTGCGCTGCCTAGGGTGGTGGGCATGGCGCTCACCCAGTACTGCACCGCCACGACGCTCGACGGCTTCCTCGCCGACGCGGACAACTCGCTGGACTGGCTCTTCGCGGTCGAGCGCGAGGACGAGGGCCGCGGGTTCGCGAGGTTCCTCGCGGGCGTCGGCTGCGATGGCGATGGGTGCCACGACCTACCAGTGGGTGCTCGACCACGAGCAGCCTGCTGGAGAATCCCCAACGCTGGCAGGAGTTCTACGCCGACCGGCCGTCCTGGGTGTTCAGCCACCGCGAGCTCGAGCCGATCCCCGGCGCCGACCTCCGGTTCGTGCGGGGCGACGTCGCCGGGGTGCACGCGGAGATGGTCGAGGCGGCCGGCGGCCGCAACGTCTGGCTGGTCGGCGGTGGCGACCTGGTCGGCCAGTTCCACGACGCCGGGCTGCTCGACCAGGTCGTGGTCAGCGTCGCGCCGGTGACGCTGGGGTCCGGCGCCCCGCTGCTGCCGCGCCGCATCGAGGGCCTGCGGCTGGTCGACGTCGCCCGCAACGGGCAGATGGTCGACCTGACCTACGACGTGCCGCGGTCCTAGACCGCCTCGAGCGGACGGTGCGGCCCGTCCGGGAGCACGACGGTCACCGGGTCGCCCGGGCGCACCTCGCCACCCCGTCGTACGACGGCCATCACCCCGGCCTTGCGCACGACCCGGCCGTCGGCGTCGCGGCCCACCACCTTCTCCAGCAGCCCGGGCTGGAAGCGCTCGATCTGCACGCAGGGGTTGCGGAGCCCGGTGACCACCACCTCGGCGGTGTCGCCGAGCAGCAGCAGCGTGCCGGTGGGCAGCGCGAGCAGGTCGAGGCCGCAGGTGGTGACGTTCTCGCCGAGGTCGCCGGGGAGCACCCGTGGGGCGTCGCCGTGCACCTCCTCGAACAGCTCGGCGTGGATCAGGTGCACCTGGCGCAGGTTGGGCTGCGAGGGGTCGCGGCGCACCCGGGACCGGTGCTGGACCGTCTCCCCGAGATGGGCGTCGCCCTCGACCCCGAGGCCCTCGACGAGCCGGATCACGGGCCGGGGCTGCTTGCTGAACCGGTGCCCGGTGCTGGCGGCGACGGCGACCACCTGGGCCGGCTCGGGCCGGCGCCGCGGGCGGCTGCGGGGACGCAGTCAGCGGATTCGGCGAGCGGTCGGCGTGCATGGCAGTAGCCTGGCACCCGTCTCGGTGCCTTGCGCGCCGGGTCGACTTCCGATGAACTACGCGCAACAGTGCAGCACCGGCCGCCGCGAGCGGCCGGACGACGAGATTCGAGATGTGGAGGAGTGACGTGAGCGCGACCTCGGGTGGCCCCGAAGGCACCGCCACCCAGAACGCCGGCGAGCGGCTGGGTCTGAAGACCGGGATGGTCGTCCAGGAGCTCGGCTGGGACGAGGACGTCGACGACGCCCTGCGTGTCTCGATCGAGGACACCATCGACGCCGACATGGTGGACGGTGACTACGGCAACGTCGTGGACTGCGTGCTGCTCTGGTGGCGCGAGAACGACGGGGACCTCGTCGACGCACTCGTCGACTCCCTGACCGACCTGGTGGCCGGCGGCGAGATCTGGCTGCTGACCCCCAAGGTGGGACGGCCCGGCACGGTGGACCCCGCCGACGTGGCCGAGGCGGCCCCGGTGGCCGGACTCTCCACGACCACGACCGCCCCGGTGAGCCAGGACTGGTCCGCGACCCGCCTGGTGGCTCCCAAGGCTCACTGCCCCGGACGCCCTGGACGCCCGAGGGGACATCCGTGGGCCCGGGCGTCGGACCCCGCACGGACCGAGCCGTAACTCCTGGTTACATTCTGGGCACACCGTCTCGGCTCAGGAGGACTCGTTGAGCAAGTCACGCCGCTCACCAAGGGGCTCGGCCTGGTCGGCCAGGCGCCCACGATGCTGCGGGTGCTCGCGTCCGCCGGAGTCATCCGGCTGCTACCCGCCGCTCAAGCTCGCCCGGGTCGGCGCGACGCTGCTGCGCTGGGGGACCGGCCCCGCCGGCGGCTTCGCCGCGATGGCGATCCTGGCAGACCGACCGGCCCGGGGTCGTCGACGAGCTCGGCGAGCTGACCTTCGGGGAGCTGCACGACCGCAGCAACCGGCTCGCCGACGCCCTGCGCTCGCGCGGCGTGCGGCCCGGTGACGCGATCGCGATCATGTGCCGCAACCACCGCGGCTTCGTCGACGCGAGCATCGCCGCCGCCAAGCTCGGCGCCGACATCCTCTACCTCAACACCGCCTTCGCCGGCCCCCAGCTCGTCGACGTGCTCGAGCGCGAGAACCCCCAGGTCGTCGTGCACGACGAGGAGTTCACCGCGATGCTCGAGGAGGCCGGCACCCGCGACCGGGTGCTCGGCTGGGTCGACGCGCCCGACGACGACCCGACGCGGTCACCCTCGAGTCGCTGATCGCGCAGGGCTCGCCCGGCGACCACCCGGCGCCGGCGAAGCAGAGCCGGATCATCATCCTCACCTCCGGCACGACCGGCACCCCCAAGGGCGCGCCCCGCAGCGAGGCCGGCATCGAGGCCGCCGCGGCGCTGCTGTCCCGGCTGCCGCTGAAGTCCGGCTGGCGCTCGCACGTCGCCGCGCCGCTGTTCCACACCTGGGGGTGGGCGCACTTCGCGCTGGCCATGCTGCTCGGCTCGACGGTCGTGCTGCGCCGCAAGTTCGACCCCGAGGGCTGCCTGCGGACGCTCGTCGAGGAGGACTGCGACTCGCTGGTGGTGATCCCGGTGATGCTGCAGCGGATCATGCAGCTGCCGCAGGAGACCCTGGACCGCTACGACCTGTCGCGCGTCAAGGTCGTCGCGGCCTCCGGGTCGGCGCTGCCCGGCGACCTCGGCACCACCTGGATGGACCAGTTCGGCGACCACCTGTTCAACATCTACGGCTCCACCGAGGTCGCCTACGCCACGGTCGCCAGCCCCGGAGGACCTCCGCGAGGCACCCGGTACGGCGGGCCGTCCGCCGTTCGCGACGGTGGTGAAGATCCTCGACGAGGACGGCGCCGAGCTGCCCCGGGGCGAGGCCGGCCGGATCTTCGTCGGCAACAGCATCCTGTTCGAGGGCTACACCGGCGGCGGCAGCAAGGACCTGGTCGACGGCCTGATGGCCACCGGCGACGTCGGTCGCTTCGACGAGGGCGGCCGGCTGATCGTCGAGGGCCGCGACGACGACATGATCGTGTCCGGCGGCGAGAACGTCTTCCCCCAGGAGGTCGAGGACTGCCTCTCCCGCCACGACGAGGTCGCTCGAGGCCGCGGCGCTCGGCGTCGACGACGAGGACTACGGCAAGCGGCTGCGCGCGTTCGTCGTACGCGCCGAAGGGGTCGCAGGTGTCGCAGGACGAGCTCAAGGACCTCGTGAAGCAGAACCTCGCGCGCTACAAGGTGCCGCGCGAGATCGTGTTCCTCGACGAGCTGCCGCGCAACGCCACCGGCAAGGTGCTCAAGCGCGAGCTCGCCGAGCGATGGCCCGCAGGAGGCGTCGTGACCCTGGAGACCGGCCGGGAGGCCCCCGACTTCACGCTGCGCGACCAGCACGGGCAGCACGTCTCGCTGTCGTCGTTCCGGGGCCGCAAGGCCGTGGTGGTGATGTTCTACCCCTACGCCTTCAGCTCGGTGTGCACCGGCGAGCTGAGCGCGGTGCGGGACCGCCTGCCGACCTTCGAGTCCGACGACGTCCAGGTGCTCGCGGTCTCCTGCGACCCGATGTTCGCGCTGCGGGCCTTCGCCGAGCAGGACGGCCTGACCTTCCCGCTGCTCTCGGACTTCTGGCCGCACGGCGCGACGGCCCGGGCGTACGGCGTCTTCGACGAGGAGCGCGGCTGCTCGGACCGCTCGACGTTCATCGTCGACCGCGACGGGCGTGCTGCGCTGGGCGGTGCACAGCGCGATGCGGGAGGCGCGCGACCTCGACGAGCAGGCCCGGGTGCTCGCCGAAGTGACCTGAGTCGACCTCCTGTGACCGACGTTAAGTAAAGATTTCAAGGAAATCGCCTGGCGAAGGTCTGACACCGCTTGGCCCGGGGTAGTTGAATAGTGAGTGCAACGACCGCTGGTGACCCGAGACGCCAGCGGTCGTTGTTTCATTTTGTGGCCGGTCCGCGCGCTCGCGTAGGCTGACCCGCGCTTCGCCGGTCTCCGGCGTCCCGGGGCGTATAGCTCAGCGGTAGAGCACCTCGCTTACAACGAGGTGGTCGCAGGTTCGATCCCTGCTGCGCCCACCGCTCCCTCCCGGGGGAGCCCTCCTCTAGGCTCGCCGCCATGACCCTGCGCCTGTCGGACGTCACCGCCCTGCTGGACGGCTGGTACGACCCGGCCTGGGCGGCGGACTGGGACGCCGTCGGCCTGGTCTGCGGCGACCCCGACCAGCCGGTCGCCCGGGTGCTGCTCGCCGTCGACCCGGCCCCGGCCGTGGTCGGCCGAGGCCGCCGCGTGGGGCGCCGACCTCGTCGTGTGCCACCACCCGCTGCTGCTCACGCCGGTGCACGGCGTCGCGGCCACGACCCCCAAGGGCCGGGTGCTGCACGGCCTGGTCCGCTCCGGCACCGCCCTGTTCACCGCGCACACCAACGCCGACGTCCCCGCCGACGGGGTCAACGAGTCCCTGGCCCGGGCCGTCGGGATCGTCGACCCCCGGGTGGTCGTGGACGAGGACGACGCGGCCCTCGACAAGCTGGTCACGTTCGTCCCGCACGAGCACGCGGACGCCGTACGCTCCGCCGTCACCGCGGCCGGGGCCGGCACGATCGGCCGCTACGACCAGGCCACCTTCACCTCCACCGGCGAGGGACGCTTCCGCCCGCTCGAGGGCGCCGACCCCGCGACCGGCAGCGTCGGGGTGCCGGAGGTGGTCGCCGAGTCGCGCATCGAGGTGGTCCTGCCGCGCTCCCTGCGCCGTGCGGTCGTGGCCGCGCTGCGGTCGGCGCACCCCTACGAGGAGCCGGCGTACGACGTCCTGGAGCTCGCCGCGGGACCGGGGGAGCGCCGCTCGACGCGCGGCCACGGACGGATCGGCCGGCTGGCGGCCCCGACCACGCTGCGGGACTTCGCGGCCCGGGTCGACGCCGCGCTGCCGGGCACCGCCCACGGCGTCCGCGTCGCGGGCGACCCCGACCGGACCGTCGAGACGGTGGTGGTCGGCAGCGGGGCCGGCGACTTCATGCTCGACACCGTGCTCGGGACGGACGCGGACGTCTACCTCACCTCCGACCTGCGGCACCACCGGGCCGGGGAGTTCCTCGAGCACGGCGGCCCGGCGCTGGTCGACGTGGCGCACTGGGCGGCGGAGTGGACCTGGCTGCCGGTCGTCGAGCGCAAACTGCTGGCGGCCACCGCGGCGCTGGGGGATACGGTGGAGACCCGGGTCAGCGACATCGTCACCGACCCGTGGACCTTCCGGGTGGATCGACCGGCCCGCCGGTGAGAGCATCTGGACGCACACCCCACTTCCATACGAGGAGAACACCCTGAAGGCCGACGCTTTCTCCCAGCTGAAGCTCCTGGACGTCCAGGAGCTCGACGCCCGGATCGACCTGCTGGGGCACCGGCTGCGCAGCCTCCCGGAGACGCAGGAGATCGCCACCCTCGCCGCCGAGCGGGCCGAGCTCGTCGACCACGGCCGCGACGCCAAGATCGCCGTCGACGACCTGACCCGCGAGCAGCGCAAGGCCGACGCCGACGTGGAGCAGGTCAAGACCCGCCGCAAGCGCGACCAGGAGCGGATGGACCAGGGGCTGATCACCAACCCCAAGGACCTCGCGCACATGCAGCAGGAGCTGGTCTCGCTGACCCGCCGCATCGGCGAGCTCGAGGACACCGAGCTCGAGGTCATGGAGCAGCTCGAGGCCGCGCAGGCCGAGCAGGCCCGGATCACCGACCGGCTCGCCGAGATCGACGCCCGGTCCGCCGCCCTGGTCACCAGCCGCGACGCCGGCGCGGCCGAGATCACCCGTGAGGCCGAGTCCGTGACCGCCGAGCGCAAGGTCACCGCGACCGGCGTGCCGGCCGACCTGCTCGCGCTCTACGAGAAGGTGCGCGCCCAGAAGGGCGGCGTCGGCGCCGCGATCCTGCGGGCCCGGCAGTGCACCGGCTGCAGCCTCCAGCTCAACGCCCACGACCTCGGCGTGATCGCGAAGGCGCCGCTCGACGAGGTGATCCGCTGCGAGGAGTGCAACCGGATCCTGGTGCGCACCGCGGAGTCCGGCATCTGATGGTGCCCCGCTCCGTCCTGATCGAGGCCGACGGCGGTTCGCGCGGCAACCCCGGGGCGGCGGCGTACGGCGCCGTGCTGCTCGACGCGGACACCCGCGAGGTGATCGCCGAGCGGGCCGAGTACATCGGCGTCGCGACCAACAACGTCGCGGAGTACTCCGGCCTGATCGCCGGGCTCGAGCTCTTCGGCGAGCACACGCCCGGACGCGCGGCTCGAGGTCCGGATGGACTCCAAGCTCGTCGTCGAGCAGATGTCGGGCCGCTGGAAGATCAAGCACCAGGACATGCGGGCGCTGGCCGAGCGGGCCCGCGCGCTGGCGCCGGCCGGGACGACGTACACCTGGATCCCGCGCGAGCAGAACAAGCACGCGGACCGGATCCTCAACGCGGCGCTCGACGCGCAGGCGGCCGGCCGGCCCGCGCCGCTGGCCTCGCCGGCCCGCGCCAGGCTCGTCCGTCCAGGCGCCGGTGCAGACACCGGTCCGGCCGGCGACCACCGAGCAGCGCGGCTGGTCCGCGGGCGGCACCCCCACGACGCTCGTGCTCGTCCGGCACGGCGTCACCGGGCACACCCTGGACAAGCGCTTCTCCAGCGGCCTGGGCGGCAGCAACCCGGGTCTCGTCGAGGAGGGCCGGGCGCAGATCCGGGCCACCGGCGACTGGCTCGGCCCCGCTCGCCGGGGAGATCGACACCGTCGTGGCCTCGCCCGTCCGGCGCACCCGCGAGTCCGCCGAGATCCTCGCCGAGCGGCTCGACAAGGCGCTGGTCGTCGAGCCCGGCCTCGCGGAGATGGAGTTCGGCACCTGGGACGGGATGACGTTCGCGGAGATCAAGGAGCGGCACCCCGACGACCTGGACGCCTGGCTCGGGTCGCTCGACCACGCGCCCGGCGGGGGCGAGTCGTTCCGCGTCGTGGAGAAGCGGGTGCTGGCCGGCCTCGAGCGGCTGCTGGCCGAGTACGACGGCCGCACCGTCCTCGCGGTCAGCCACGTCACGCCGATCAAGGTGCTCGTCGCGCACGCCCTGGGCGCCCCGCTGGAGTCGGTCTACCGGATGGAGATGGCCCCGGCGTCGGTGACCGTGCTGTCCTACTTCGCCGACGGGAACGCCGCCCTGCGGATGTTCAACGCCCGCCCGACGGACGCCGCCTTCACAGGTCGCTGACGACCACGTCGAGCTGGGTGCCGTGCCGGCCGGCCGGGCCCTCCTCGACGGTCCAGCCGAGCGTGCCGCAGGTGGTCGGCGAACCGGGCCGGGGTGCCGGGCGCCGTGCCGTCCTCCAGCAGCGCGCGCACGATCCGGCCCTTCGTCGCCTTGTTGAAGTGCGAGACGACCTTGCGGGCACCGTCCACCTCGTGGAGCACGCGCAGCGTCACGACCTTGCGGGCCAGGTCCGGGGCGGGGCGCCAGAAGGACGCGTACGTCGACGAGCGCAGGTCCACGACCAGGCCGCGACCCGCCACCGCGCGCACGCTCTCGTCCAGGCGCCGGCTCCAGTACGTCGACACCGTGCCGGTCCCGGGCAGCGACACGTCGCCCGAGAGCCGGTAGGCCGGGACCCGGTCCGCCGGGCGCAGCAGGCCGAACAGGCCCGAGGTCACCGCGAGCCAGGACGTGGCCCGACGCCGCGCCGGGCCGGTCAGCGACCCGATCCCCAGCGCCTCGTAGAGCACGCCGCTGTAGACCGCGTCGGCGCGCGCCGTCGGGGCGCCGGACAGCCGCGCGTTCGCGGCGACGTCGGCGGTCTGGGTGGTGCCGAGCCCGAGCACCCGGGCCGCGGCGGCCGGCTCGTCCGTCGTACACAGGGCGACGAGGGCGTCGAGCACCTCGGCGCGGTGCGGCTCCAGCTCGGGGAACGACAGCGAGGCCAGGTCGAGGGGCTTGCCGCGGCGCGGGGAGGTCTTCCCCTCCGACGGGGGCAGCAGGATCAGCACCGCGTCACCCTATGCTGGCCGACACCTACACACGCGAGGGGTAGACCACCTGTGCCGAGACGAGTCGTGAGGGTCCTGCACGCCGACGGCGACACGCTGCGGGTCGGCATCGCCGCCATCCAGCAGGACCTCGGCGTGCACCCGGAGTTCCCGCCCGACGTCGAGCGCGCGGCGCAGGCGGCGGCCCGGTCGCCGCGGCTTCCCGACCTCGACCGCACCGACATCCCCTTCGTGACGATCGACCCCGAGACGTCGATGGACCTCGACCAGGCGCTGCACATCGAGCGCGACGGGGACGGGTACCTCGTGCACTACGCGATCGCCGACGTCGCTGCCTTCGTGACCCCGGGCGACCCGGTCGACGAGGAGGCCAACCGGCGCGGCGAGACGCTCTACGCCGCCGACTCCAAGATCCCGCTGCACCCCAAGGTCCTCTCGGAGGGCGCGGCCTCCCTGCTGCCCGACCAGGACCGGCCGGCGCTGCTCTGGACGATCAAGGTCGACGCCGAGGGCGAGGGCACCGACGTCGACGTGGTCCGCGCGGTGGTCCGCAGCCGGGCGAAGCTCGACTACGCCGGCATCCAGAAGGAGGTCGACGCCGGCACCGCCGACGAGCTCTTCGTGCTGCTCGGCGAGGTCGGCGAGCTCCGCAAGAAGCGGGAGGCCGCGCGCGGGGGAGTGTCCCTGCCGCTGCCCGAGCAGGAGATCGACATCGACGGCGAGCGGTGGTCGCTGAGCTTCCGCCGGATGCTCCCGGTCGAGGAGTGGAACGCGCAGATCTCCCTGCTGACCGGGATGGCCGCCGCGTCGCTGATGGTCTACGCCCGCGTCGGCCTGCTGCGCACGCTGCCGCCGCCGGACCCGCGCGACGTGCAGCGGATGCACCGCACCGCCAAGGCGCTGCACATCGAGTGGCCCGCCGAGCTGCTCTACCCCGACTTCATCCGCTCGCTCGACCCCGAGAACCCCAGCCACGCCGCGATGATCGTCGCCAGCACCCGGCTGCTGCGCGGGTCCGGCTACGTCGGCTTCAACGGCGAGACCCCCGAGCAGCCGGAGCACTCCGCGCTGGCCTCGGAGTACGCCCACGTGACCGCCCCGCTGCGGCGGCTCGGCGACCGGTACGCCGGCGAGGTCTGCCTCGCGCTGTGCGCCGGGACCGAGGTGCCCTCCTGGGTGCTCGAGCGGCTCGAGGGGCTGCCCAAGACGCTCCAGGACTCGGGCCGCCGGGCCCACCAGTACGAGCGGGCGGTGCTCGACCTGGTCGAGGCCGCCGTGCTCCACCCGCACGTCGGCCAGACCTTCCCGGGCGTCGTGGTGCAGGTCGACGAGGACGGACCCGAAGCGCGGCGACGTGGTCGTGCAGCAGCCCGCGATCGAGGCGCACGTGACCTCGGCCGCCGACCTGCCGCTGGGCACCGACGTCGAGGTCCGGCTGGTCGAGGCCGACATCGCCGCCCGCACGGTCCGCTTCGAGCTCTGAGCCGGGCCTGAGTCTGACCCGGGCCTGAGTCAGGTCGAGCCGGGCCTGAGTCAGGTCGAGCCGGGCCTCGGGCGGGTCGAGCCGGGCCTCCGGCCGGTCGAGCCTGTCGAGACCACGGCCCGCGACCCCTAGACTGCTCTCGGATGAGCCGGCCGGGCGGCCGCGGCGAGGAGACTCGTCGAGGAAGGTCCGGGCTCCACAGGGCAAGGTGGTGGGTAACTCCCACCCGGGGTGACCCGCGGGACAGTGCCACAGAGAACAGACCGCCACCGTGCCTGCACGGTGGTAAGGGTGAAACGGTGGTGTAAGAGACCACCAGCGCTCCGGGTGACCGGAGCGGCTCGGTAAACCCCACCTGGAGCAAGGTCAAGAAGGGAAGCTCGCTTCCCGCGTGAGCGTTCGAGGGCGGCCCGCCCGAGCTCACGGGTAGACCGCACGAGGCTGTCGGCAACGGCAGCCCTAGATGGATGGTCGCCGACCGTGGCGCCGCGAGGCGCGCGGAGACAGAACCCGGCCTACAGGCCGGCTCATCCCCGAGCTGGTCCGGCACGACGCCGGCGAGCAGCCGGACCATCGATGGTGAGCCTGGCCGAGGACGGGGTCGTCGACCCGGTAGATGTCGGAGTCCTGACCGGTGCGGGCCTCGTTGGCCAGCAACAGCGCCACCACGCGTTCCTCGTCGTCCTCCGGCGTTCCGAGCGCGGCCAGTGCTGCGCTCACACGTTCGGACAGTCGGTCGAGCACGACGTACTCAGGGCGGCCCGGCCACCGCTGCTCCGCCACGGGCACTCCGTCCCGCAGGCCCAGCCCACGCAGGTCGGCGCGGGTGAAGTCGTTGCCGGTGATGAGGTTCCGGCGGGCCGGGAGCCGCTCCTTGTGGAAAGGCGGCGGGCGCGAGATCGGTCCGCTGCTCGCGGAGATGTTCACGCCGGCGACGATGCCCTCGAACCTGCAGCCCACCAGGTCGACGCTGTCCCAGAGCGCACCGGCGAAGTCGCAGTCGACGAAGTCGCACTCCTCCAACCGAGCACCACCGAGATAGCCACCGGCCAGCCGCGATCGGACGAATCGGGTCCTGAGGAACCGCGACGCCGACTCCGGATAGGCGAGGGCCCCGCAGAAGGCAGCGTCGACCTCACAGTCGCGGAACTCGCACTCGACGAAGTCACACGCCTCGAAGGAGAGCCAGGAACGCATCGTCGACAGCCCCTGGAACCGGGTGCCCTCGAACCGGACACGCGCGTAGCGCACCGGCACGGGCTCGAGCCGGTCGACGACGCCGCCCGTCATGACCTCCGTCGGCCTCTCCACTTCCTCGCCGTCCCCCGCGTGCCTAGCGGCAGGTCCTCCAGAGACCGCGCGGGGCGGCCTTCGCGGCGGCCTGGGCGACCCGGAACTCGTGGGTGCGCTTGAACGGCACGCCGCCGTAGACGTAGACCCGGGCGTTGCCGAGGTACACCTGGGCGCGGTTGACCTGCCGGCCGTCGGCGACCCGGCTGACGTAGCGCAGCAGCCGCCCGTAGCGGTCGACGCTCGCCTGCGTGGGGTCGGAGACCAGCTGCACCCGGGTGCCGACGGGCAGCATCCGCTTCATCGCCGCCGAGGCCTCGGGCCCGCCGCACTGGACGCCGCCGTAGACCTCCGGGGTGTCGATGCCGACCAGCCGGACCCGGCGGTAGGCGCCGCCGGCGAGGTAGACGTTGACCGTGTCACCGTCCGCGACGCTCGCCACCCGGGCGTGCTGCACGACCGCCTTCCGGACCGGTGCCGCGGCCGTGCCCGCGAGCGGGGTCCGGCGGGTCGAGCACGGGCACGGGTTGGAGTCGCAGGCGATGCCGTCCCCGTCGGCGTCGAGGCGGTGCGGGTCGCTGGCCGGGCTGTGCCCGAGGAAGAACGTCTGGGCGGCGGCCTGCGTGGCGAAGTCCCCGCAGTCCCGGTCGGCGACCGCGCCGGCCGGGCCGGCGCCGAGACCGAGCAGCACGCTCGCGGCGACGACGAGAGCGAGGACGAGGACAGGTGCGGCGACGTGCCGTCGGACGAGCATGTGTGGTTCCCCCGAGATGGTGCGTGGACAGAAGGGTGACCCTAGGGGCGGGCGGGGCGCCGCGGGGCCGAACGCCGACTTCTTTGCCCCCCGGCGTACGGCGGTCCGCCGCCCGTCGTACGGCGAGGCGCCGCCGCGGGCCCGGGGAGGCGAGGGAATCTGGGGGAGGAGCCACGCGTTCGTCCTGGTGATTGGAGATGTGACCATGAACTTCAGCCCACCGGCCTTCACCGCCCACCCCGCCGACGCCTACCACCGGGCCTGGCAGCTGCTCGAGGAGCGCGACCCGCGGGGGGCGATCGCCCTGCTCGACCCGGCCATCGACGCCGAGCCCGAGTCGACCGGTCTGCGCACGCTGCGGGCCTGGGCCTACTTCCAGAGCGCCCAGCTGCGCCGCGCCGAGGACGAGCTGACGGTCCTGGTGGAGGAGTGCCCGACCGACCTGTGGGCGCGCTACGCCCTGGGCCGGGTGCTGGAGCGCCAGTCGAAGTTCGCCGACGCGCTGCCGCACATGCGGCTGGCCGCGGTGATGTCCGGCGACGCGGAGCACGAGGCGGGGGTGCTGCGGGTCGAGCGGCGGATGGCGGAGCGGTCCGGCTCGCTCGACGACCTCGTCTGAGGCCGAGGACCGGCCGGGCGACGCGCTACGGCAGGGTGAGGATCTCGGCGCCGTCGTGGGTGACCAGCAGGGTGTGCTCGAACTGCGCGGACCGTGAGCCGTCCTTGGTCACCACGGTCCAGCCGTCGTCCCACATCTCCCACTCGTGGGTGCCGAGGTTGATCATCGGCTCGATGGTGAACGTCATGCCCGGCTCGATGAGGATGTCGTACATCGGCGCCGCGTCGTAGTGCGGCACGATCAGCCCGGAGTGGAACGCGGTGCCGATGCCGTGCCCGGTGAAGTCGCGGACGACGCCGTAGCCGAACCGCTTCGCGTAGGACTCGATGACGCGGCCCAGCACGTTGACGTAGCGGCCGGGCCGGACCGCCTTGATCGCCCGGCGCAGCGCCTCCTCGGTGCGCTCGACGAGCAGCCGGGACTCCTCGTCGACGTCGCCGGACAGGAACGTCGCGTTGGTGTCGCCGTGCACCCCGTCGACGTACGCCGTGATGTCGATGTTGACGATGTCGCCGTCCTCGACGACCCGGCTGTCGGGGATGCCGTGGCAGACCACCTCGTTGACGCTGGTGCACAGCGACTTGGGGAAGCCGCGGTAGCCGAGCGTCGAGGGGTAGGCGCCCTGGTCGACGAGGAACTCGTGGCCGATCCGGTCGAGCTCGTCGGTGGTGACGCCCGGCTGCGACGTGGCTGCCGACCAGCTGCAGCGCCTGCGCGGCGATCCGGCCGGCGTGCCGCATCCGCTCGATGGTGTCGGCGTCCTTCACCTCCGGCCCGTCGTACGGCGCCGGGGCCGGCCGGTCGACGTACTCCGGGCGCGGGATGCGCGCGGGGACGGCACGACGGGGGGACACGACGGCAGGGGCGACGGCACTCACGCGGCGAGTGTAGTTTCCACACGCAGCGGGCAACCGTGACGTCATCGGGCCACGATCAGGCGAGCAGCGAGGAGCGAGCAGATGAGCGACGACGAACAGTTCTGGTTCTGCCTCACCCACCACACGGTCGAGGGCCGCGACGGCTGCCGCAACCAGGACCGGCTCGGGCCCTACGCCACCGCGGCCGAGGCGTCCCGCGCCCTCGACAAGGTCGAGGAGCGCAACGAGGACTGGGACACCGACCCGAAGTGGAACGACGACGGCTCGGCCGAGGACTGATCCCGTCCCGGGCCTGCGGCACGACCTCGAGAAGCCCGGCCCGTTCCTCGGCGTCGGCGGCCTGGCCGTCGCGGCCTTCCTCTACGGGTACACCGCCTTCGTGGTGCCGGGGCTGCTGTTCAGCGTGGTGCTGCCGCTGGCCTGGCTGGCGCTGTTCGTGCTCGCCTGCCGGTGGTTCACGCGGCGACCGGTGGCCGTCGTGGCCCTCCCGGTCGTCGCGGTCGCCCTGTGGTTCGCGGTGCTGCTCGGCGTCGGCGCCTGAGCGCCCGCGGTCAGAACGTGTGCTCGGGCCCGGGAAGGTGCCGGCGGCCACGTCGGCGGCGTACGCCTGGGCGGCCCCGAGCAGCACCCCGTGCAGGTCGGCGTACTGCTTGACGAAACGCGGCATCCGGCCGGTGCGCAGCCCGGCCATGTCCTGCCAGACGAGCACCTGCGCGTCGCAGTCGACGCCGGCGCCGATGCCGATGGTGGGGATGGTCAGCGTCTTGGTGATCTCGGCCGCGACGTCGCCGGGCACCATCTCCATCACGACCGCGAACGCGCCGGCCGCCTCGAGCGCCTGCGCGTCGGCGAGCAGCCGGCGGCCGGTCTCGCCGCGGCCCTGCACGCGGTAGCCGCCGAGGTTGTGCTCGGACTGCGGGGTGAAGCCGATGTGCGCCATCACCGGGATCCCGGCCTGGGTGCAGCAGCTCGACCTGCGGCGCCATCTCGGCGCCGCCCTCGAGCTTCACGGCGTGCGCGTTGGCCTCCTTCATGAACCGGACCGCGGTGTGGAAGGCCTGCTCGGGCGAGCCCTGGTAGGAGCCGAACGGCAGGTCGGCGACGACCAGCGCGCGGTGCGCCGAGCGGGTCACCGCGCGGGCGAGCGGGATCAGCTCGTCGACGGTGACCGGCAGCGACGTCTCGTTGCCGTAGACGTTGTTGGAGGCGGAGTCGCCGACGAGCAGCACCGGGATGCCGGCCTCGTCGAAGGTCGCGGCGGTGTACATGTCGTAGGCGGTGAGCATCGCCCACTTCTCGCCGCGCTCCTTCATCTCCCGCAGGTGGTGCGTGCGCACGCGCCGGGTGGCCGGTGCGGCCGGCTTCGCCGCTCCGGCGCCGTACGGCGCGGTCGTCTCGCTCCGTGTCACTCATGGCCGTCCTCCGAACGTGTTCTCGAGGCTCCCGTGCGGAGTCCCCGGACCGCCTCCCAGGCTAGTCCCGGGACCCGGTCGGTCCGGCCTGTGTCGTCGCTCACTGCCCGCCGGACGGGCACGGCACTGGCAGACTCGCCCTCGTGGACTTCGACTCGGCCTACGCCCAGGGCTTCGCGCGGGTGGCCGCCTGCACGCTGCACACCGTCATCGCCGACCCGCACGCCAACGCGGAGGCGGTGCTGGAGCAGGCCCGCGCGTGCCACGACGACGGCACCGCGGTCGCGATCTTCCCCGAGCTCTGCCTGACCGGCTACGCCATCGACGACCTGCTGCTGCAGGAGACGCTGCTCGACGCGGTGGAGGCCGCGATCGCCGAGATCGTCGCGGCGTCGGCGGACCTGCGCCGGTGCTCGTCGTCGGGGCGCCGCTGCGCAGCGGGCACCGGCTCTACAACTGCGCGGTGGTGATCCACCGCGGCAAGGTCCTCGGGGTCGCGCCCAAGGTGCACCTGCCGACCTACCGCGAGTTCTACGAGCGCCGGCACTTCGCCTCGGGGGACGACCAGCGCGGCGCCGCGATCGCGCTCGGCGGGGAGGACGTGCCCGTTCGGCCACGACCTGCTGTTCCGCGCCGACCGACGTGCCGCGGCCTCGTGCTGCACGTCGAGATCTGCGAGGACATGTGGGTGCCGGTGCCGCCGAGCGCGCAACGCCGCCCTGGCCGGCGCGACCGTGCTCGCGAACATCTCCGGCTCCCCGATCACGGTCGCCCGCGCCGAGGACCGCCGGCTGCTGGTGCGCTCCGCGTCGACGCGCTGCCTGGCGGCGTACCTGTACGCCGCGGCCGGGCTCGGGGAGTCCAGCACCGACCTGTCCTGGGACGGCCAGACGATGGTCTACGAGGTCGGCGAGCTGCTCGGCGAGACCGAGCGCTTCCCCGACGGCCCGCGGCGTACGACGGTCGACGTCGACCTCACCCGGATCCGGCAGGAGCGGCTGCGGCAGGGCACCTTCGACGACAACCGGCACGCGGTCAGGACGCGACGAGGACGCACTTCACCGTCGTCGAGTTCACCCTCGACCCGCCGGCCGGCGACATCGGCCTGCGCCGCCGGGTCGACCGCTTCCCGTTCGTGCCCGACGACGCCGAGCGGCTCGCCCTGGACTGCTACGAGGCCTACAACATCCAGGTGTCCGGGCTCGAGCAGCGGCTGGCCGCGATCGGCGAGCCCAAGGTCGTCATCGGCGTCTCCGGCGGCCTCGACTCGACGCACGCGCTGATCGTCGCGGCCAACGCGATGGACCGGCTCGGCCGCCCGCGCAGCGACATCCACGCGTTCACGCTGCCGGGCTTCGCGACCAGCGACGGCACCAAGGCCAACGCCACCCGGCTCGCGCAGGCGCTCGGCGTCACCTTCGAGGAGATCGACATCCGGCCGGCGGCCCGCCAGCTGCTCGACGACCTCGACCACCCGTTCTCCGACGGCGAGCCGGTCTACGACGTCACGTTCGAGAACGTGCAGGCCGGGCTGCGCACCGACTACCTGTTCCGGCTCGCCAACCACCGCGGCGGCATCGTGCTCGGCACCGGCGACCTCTCCGAGCTCGCGCTGGGCTGGTGCACCTACGGCGTCGGCGACCAGATGTCGCACTACGCGGTGAACACCGGGGTGCCCAAGACGCTGATCCAGCACCTGATCCGCTGGGTGATCGGCACCGGCCAGTTCGACGCCGAGGTCGGCGCGGTGCTGCGGGAGATCCTCGACCAGGAGATCTCGCCCGAGCTGGTGCCGGTCGCCGAGGGGGAGCGCCCGCAGAGCACCGAGGACGCGATCGGGCCCTACGCCCTCCAGGACTTCACGCTCTTCCACGTGCTGCGCCACGGCTTCCCGCCGAGCCGGATCGCCTTCCTGGCCCAGCACGCCTGGGCCGACGCGGACGCCGGCGACTGGCCGCCGGGCTTCGACGCCGACCGACGCGTGGCCTACGACCTGGCCACGATCCGCAAGTGGCTCGAGGTCTTCGTGCAGCGGTTCTTCGCGTTCAGCCAGTTCAAGCGCTCGGCCCTGCCGAACGGTCCCAAGGTGCTGCCCGGCGGGTCGCTGTCGCCGCGCGGCGACTGGCGGGCACCCTCGGACGGCAACGCCCGGGTGTGGCTGGACGAGCTGCACCGCAACGTCCCGGAGGCCTGATGGCGAACCCCCTGATCCAGCGACGCATGCACCGCATCGTGCGGCGAGCCGGGATCCGCCCGCAGCGGGCCCTCGAGGTCGGGGGTACGTCGGGGCGAACTCGCTGCTGCGCTCCAAGGAGATCCGGCGCGCCGAGCGGTGGTGCATCAACCTCGTCGAGCAGCCCGACCGACACCGGCATCCAGCACGTCGTCGGCAGCTCCAACGACATGCACATGTTCAAGGACAACAGCTTCGACCTGGTGATGTCGTGCGCGGTGCACGAGCACGACCAGAAGTTCTGGCTGTCGATCGCGGAGATGCACCGCGTGCTGAAGCCGGGCGGCCTCCTGGTCGTGTGCGTCCCGGGCTTCGCGAAGCGCCCCGAGGACCACGGCGCAGCCACGGCGACGTACCGGGTGCACTACCGCTTCGACTACTACCGGTTCAGCCGGCGGGCCGTCCGCGAGGTGTTCTTCGAGGGCTTCGACAAGGTCCAGGTGCGCGCCGTGCTCGACCCGCCGCGGATGATCGGCCACGGGTTCAAGCCGGTCAGCCGCCGGCAGGCCGCGGTCCGGCGGCATGGCCCGGCGCCCGGCTCGGACGGCTCCGGGCCCGTTTACCTCGCAGAAACATGCGGGCGTCACACTGACCTGCGATCCGGCACCGCCTCCGGGCTGACCCGCCCGGACCGGACCGGCACGACCGGGCGCGACCGAGCATCGACAGAGAGGGAGGCGCCCCGATGGGCAAGCAGGAGGAGTTCGTGCTCCGCGCACTCGAGGAGCGCGACGTGCGCTTCGTGCGGCTCTGGTTCACCGACGTGCTCGGCTACCTCAAGTCGGTCGCGATCGCACCGGCCGAGCTCGAGGGCGCGTTCAGCGAGGGCATCGGCTTCGACGGCTCCGCGATCGAGGGCTTCGCGCGGGTCTACGAGGCCGACATGCTCGCCAAGCCGGACCCGTCGACCTTCCAGATCCTGCCCTGGCGCGGCGAGGGCCCCAGCACGGCGCGGATGTTCTGCGACATCGTGATGCCCGACGGCTCCCCGTCGTACGCCGACCCGCGGTACGTGCTCAAGCGCACCCTGTCGAAGGCGGCCGAGAACGGCTTCACGTTCTACACGCACCCCGAGATCGAGTTCTACCTGTTCAAGGACACCCCCACGCCGGGCGGCGAGCCGGTGCCGGTGGACCGCAGCGGCTACTTCGACCACACCGCGCAGAGCATGGGCTCGGACTTCCGCCGCGAGGCGATCACGATGCTCGAGGCGATGGGCATCTCGGTGGAGTTCTCCCACCACGAGGGCGGCCCGGGCCAGCAGGAGATCGACCTGCGCTACGCCGACGCGCTGTCCACGGCCGACAACATCATGACGTTCCGCACCGTGGTGCGGGAGGTGGCGCTGAGCCAGGGCATCTGGGCGACGTTCATGCCCAAGCCGTTCACCACGCACCCCGGCTCGGGCATGCACACGCACGTCTCGCTGTTCGAGGGCGACACCAACGCGTTCTTCGAGGCCGGTGCGGAGTACCAGCTCTCCAAGACCGGCCGCTCCTTCATCGCCGGCATCCTCACGCACGCCGCCGAGATCTCGGTGGTCACCAACCAGTGGGTGAACTCCTACAAGCGGCTGATGTGGGGCGGCGAGGCGCCGTCGTACATCTGCTGGGGCCACAACAACCGCTCCGCGATGATCCGGGTGCCGATGTACAAGCCCAACAAGGGCCAGTCGACCCGGATGGAGCTGCGCACCATCGACTCGGCGGCCAACCCCTACCTCGCCTTCGCGGTGATCCTCGCGGCCGGCATGAAGGGCATCGAGGAGGGCTACGAGCTGCCGCGCGAGGCCGAGGACGACGTGTGGTCGCTGACCGAGCGGGAGCGCAAGTCGCTCGGCATCGACCCGCTGCCGAAGAGCCTCGCCGAGGCGATCGCGGTCGCGGAGAGCTCCGAGCTGCTCGCCGAGACGCTGGGCGAGCACGTCTTCGACTTCTTCCTGCGCAACAAGCGCGCCGAGTGGGAGGAGTACCGCATCCAGGTCTCCGCCTTCGAGCGCGACCGGATGCTGCCGCTGCTCTGAGGTCGAGGCGATAGGTTCGCCCGGTGAGCACCCTGCCCCTGTTGGTCGTCGAGCACGAGGCCCAGTGCCCTCCCGGCTGGATGGGGGAGTGGCTGGCCGAGGCCGGCGCGACGCTCGACGTACGCCGGCCCTACGCGGGTGACGCGCTGCCCGCCGACCTGACCGGGCACGCCGGGATGGTCGTGCTCGGGCGGCGAGATGGGCGCCTACGACGACGCCGACCACGCCTGGCTCGCCGACGTGAAGGTGCTGGCGCGGGCAGCCGTCGACGACGGCACCCCGGTGCTCGGCATCTGCCTCGGGCTGCAGCTGGTCGCCGTCGCGCTCGGCGGCGAGGTCGCCCCGGCGTCGCGGGGCCAGCAGATCGGCGTGCTCGACGTGGGCTGGACCGAGGCGGCGTACGACGACCGGCTGCTCGGCCCGGTCGCGGCGCGCGACGACGCCCCTGCCGTGCAGTGGAACAACGACGTCGTGACCCGGCTGCCCGACGGTGCCGTCGCGCTGGCCCGCACGCCGCACGGCGAGCTCCAGGCCGCCCGGTTCGCCCCCACCGTGTGGGGCGTCCAGTGGCACCCGGAGGCCGGCGAGGAGATCATCGGGCCCTGGGCCGACAACGACCGGGACGACGCGGTGGAACGCGGGGTCGACGTGGACGCCTACGTCCGGGACGTGGCCGCTGCCCGCGACCGGCTGCGCGCCACCTGGCGGCTGCTCGCCGACGCCTTCGCCGCGGTGTGTCGCGACCCCGCCGGCGTGGACGTGGTCCGCCGGTGAGGAACGAGCGGCTCACCACCTCGACCGGGCGCCTGGTCCGGCACGGCTTCCAGGACGTCGAGCACTCCGCCGCCGCGCTCGACCGTCTCGGTGACGCCTCCGACGAGCTCCTGCACCTGATCGCCACGACGGCCGACCCCGACCAGGCCGTCACCTACCTCGCCGACCTCGCCGACCGGGTCGAGGACCGGCAGCGGCTGCTCGACGCGCTCGTCGACGACGAGGGCTCCTGCATGCGGCTGCTCGCCGTGCTGGGGGCGACCACGGCGCTCGGCGACCACCTGCTGCGGCACCCCGAGCACTGGCACGACCTCACCGACCCGGCGCTGGGCTCCACGCGTCCCGCGGCGTTCGCGGTGCGCGGCCGAGCTGCTGCGGGCGGTGGGTGCCGACCCGCTGGCCGCCGCGCCGGTGGCGACCGGCGAGGACGCCGTCAGCGTCGACGCGCTGCGGGTCGCCTACCGCCGGCTGCTGCTCCGGCTCGCCGCCCGCGACCTCTCGCACGGCGTCGGCGTCGACGACGTGGCCGCCGAGCTCGCCGACCTCGCCGCCGGCACCCTGGACGCGGCGCTGGCCATCGCCCGGGCCCGGGTCGGGGCGTCCGCCGACGGCGCGCGGCTCGGCGTGATCGCGATGGGCAAGTGCGGCGGGCCACGAGCTCAACTACGTCAGCGACGTCGACGTGATCTTCGTGGCCGAGGCCGCCGAGGGGCACGACGAGCCGGCGGCCATCCGCGCCGCGACGCAGCTCGCCTCGAACCTGATGCGGATCTGCTCGGACCACACCGGGGAGGGCACGATCTGGCCGGTCGACGCCGCGCTGCGGCCCGAGGGCAAGTCCGGTCCGCTGGTCCGCACCCTGGCCAGCCACGAGGGCTACTACGCAGAAGTGGGCGAAGACCTGGGAGTTCCAGGCGCTGCTCAAGGCCCGTCCGGTCGCCGGCGACCTCCCCCTGGGCCAGGAGTTCTGCGCCCGCGTCGCGCCGATGGTGTGGTCGGCCTCGGAGCGCGACGGCTTCGTCCCCGACGTGCAGGCGATGCGCCGCCGGGTGGTCGCGCACATCCCCGCCGCGCACGCCGAGCGGCAGATCAAGCTCGGCTCGGGCGGCCTGCGCGACGTCGAGTTCGCCGTACAGCTGCTGCAGCTGGTGCACGGTCGCGCCGACGAGTCCGTGCGGGCGCCCACCACGCTGTCCGCGCTGTCCCACCTCACCCAGGGCGGGTACGTCGGACGGGAGGACGGGGCCGCGCTCGACGGCGCCTACCGGTTCCTGCGCACGCTCGAGCACCGGATGCAGCTGTGGCAGCTGCGCCGGACCCACGTGCTGCCCGAGGACCACCGGGCGCTGCGGCGGCTCGGCCGCTCGATGGGCTTCATGCGCGAGCCCGTCGCGGAGCTCAACGAGGAGTGGCGCCGGCACAGCCGCGAGGTGCGCCGGCTGCACGAGAAGCTCTTCTACCGTCCGCTGCTCGGCGCGGTGGCCAAGCTCCGCGGCCGACGAGGCGCGGCTGTCCCCGGCCTCCGCCCAGCAGCAGCTCGCGGCGCTCGGGTACGCCGACCCCAAGGCGGCGCTGCGGCACCTCGAGGCGCTGACCAACGGGGTGTCGCGGTCGGCGAACATCCAGCGCACGCTGCTGCCGGCGATGCTCGGCTGGTTCGCCGACGCGCCGAACCCGGACGCCGGGCTGTTCGGCTTCCGGCAGATCTCCGAGGCGCTCGGGTCGTCGCACTGGTACCTCCAGACGCTGCGCGACGAGGGCCAGGTCGCCCAGCGGCTGGCCACCCTGCTCGCCTCGAGCCGCTACGCCACGGACCTGCTCCAGCGGGCACCCGAGGGCGTGCGGATGCTCGCGAGCGACGAGGCGCTGCGGCCCGCTGACCCGCGCCGTCCTCCAGAAGGAGATGACCTCCGCCGCCCACCGGCACGCCGACCCGGTCGAGGCGGTCACCGCGGTGCGGGCGATCCGCCGCCGCGAGCTGTTCCGGATCGCGGTCGCCGACCTGCTCGGCCTCGTCGACGTCGCCGAGGTCGGCTCCGCCCTCACCGACGTGACCGCCGCGACGCTCGAGGCCGCCCTGGTCGCGGCCTGCCTGGCCATCGAGGCCGAGCGACGCGGACCGCTGCCCACCCGGGTGGCGATCGTCGCGATGGGCCGGCTCGGCGGGTTCGAGCTCAGCTACGGCAGCGACGCCGACGTGCTGTTCGTGCACGACCCGGTGCCCGGGGCCACCGGCGAGGACGCCGGCCGGGTCGCCCGCGACGTCGTCAACGAGTTCCGCCGGCTGCTCGCGCTGCCGGGCACCGACCCGGCGCTCAGGGTCGACGCCGACCTGCGCCCCGAGGGCAAGCAGGGACCGCTGGTGCGGACCCTGGAGTCCTACGCCCGCTACTACGCGAACTGGTCGGTGGTCTGGGAGGCGCAGGCCCTGCTCCGGGCCAGCGCGATCGTCGGCGACGTCGACCTGTGCCGCCGGTTCACCGAGCTGATCGACCCGCTCCGGTTCCCCGCGCAGGGCATCAGCGCCGAGGACGTGCTCGAGGTGCAGCGGATCAAGGCCCGCGTCGACGACGAGCGGCTGCCGCGCGGGGCGGACCCGGCCACGCACCTCAAGCTCGGCCGCGGCGGTCTGGCCGACGTCGAGTGGACCATCCAGCTGCTCCAGATGCGGCACGCCGGCCGGATCGAGGCCCTGCGGACCACCCGGACCCTCGAGGCGCTGCGGGCCGCCGTCGAGGCCGACCTGCTCAGCGAGAGCGACGCCCGGGCGCTGTCCGAGGCGTGGCGGACGGCCAGCGGGCTGCGCAACGCCATCACCCAGGTCCGCGGCAAGCCCGCCGACTCGCTGCCCCGGGACACCCGCGAGCGGGCCGCGGTGGCCCACATCCGCGGCTACCCGCCGGGGGAGTCCGACCGGATGGTCGACGACTACCTGCGGGTCACCCGCCGCGCCCGCCAGGTCGTCGAGCGGGTCTTCTGGGGCTAGACCGGCTCCCGGAAGGGGTCGTGCTCGGCGAGGATCCGGTCCATCCGGGCCTGGTCGAGCCGGCTGGTGAGCCCGGAGGTCTCCTGCGCGTCCCGCACGCACTTGGCCAGCGTGAAGGTCGAGGTCACCAGGAACAGCGCGGCGATCGAGAGGAACGCCCGCATCCACGGGTCGACGGGCAGGTAGGCGATGCCGAAGCCGAGCGCGCAGACGGCGACGGCGAACGAGATGCCGGCCTGGGCGTAGAACGCGCTGGTGGTCTTCAGGGTCTGGGGTGTGCTCATGGCACCAGGCTCCCGTCGCGGGGCCCCCGCCCACATCGGTGCGGGTACTCATCTCCCGACCTGAGTACTCCGTCGGTCCCGACTTTCGAGACCGTTCATGTGGGCTTCAGGTAGGAGGCCTTCACTGGTGACGTGGCCCTCGCTCCCTCCCTCCTCCCGGTGCCGCTGGCACGGACGACGTCCCGCCGGTTCGTCCTCGGCGTGGTCGCAGCTCGTCGTCGTGCTGCGGCTGGGCTACCTGGTCGGCCCGCTGTTCTCCGACGAGGCCGGCTACCTCCTCGTCGCGCAGGACTGGCACGCCGGTGGCCCGAACCTCTACGGCCACTACTTCGTGGACCGGCCGCCGCTGCTGATGGCGCTCTACCGGGTCGCGGTGGTGACCGGGTGGCCGCCGACCGTGCGGCTGCTCGCGACGCTCTTCGCGGTGGTCTTCGTCGCGTCCGCCGGCTGGGCGGCCCACCAGGTCGTGGGGGAGCGCGGCGCGCGCTGGGCCGCCCTCGTGGCGGCCGCCTTCGCCGTGACACCCGCGGTGATGAGCCAGGAGGCCGACGGGGAGATCTTCGCCGCGCCGTTGGTGATGCTGGCGATCGCGCTGACCCTGGCCGCCGTACGACGGTCGGGCGCGCGGGCCTTCGGGCTGGCGGTGCTCGCCGGCGGCGTGGCAGGGGCCGCGGTGATGGTGAAGCAGAACTTCGCCGACGCGGTCGTGTTCGCGGTCGTGCTGCTCGTGGCCTCGCTGGTGCAGCGCCGCACGCCCGCTCCCGTGGTGGCCCGGGTCGCCGCCGGAGGGGTGCTGGGCGGGCTCGGCGTGGTGGCGGCCGCCCTCGCCTACGTCGCCTGGTCCGGGGTCGGCCTGGGCACCGCCTGGACCACGGTCTTCGGGTTCCGCGGCACGGCCCTCGACGTGATCACCGACCACAGCCTGCACGCCCCGATGATGCGGGCCCTGGAGATGACCGTGCTGGCGGTGCTCTGCGGTGCGCTGCCGCTGCTGGTGGTGCTGGCGCTGGAGGCGGTGCGCTGCCGGTTCCGCGGGCCGCCGGTCGCGTGGGCGGTGGGCGCGACCCTGCTGCTCGACGTGGTCAGCATCACCGCTGGGGGGAGCTACTGGCCGCACTACCTGCTGCAGCTGGCCCCGGCCCTCGCGCTGGCCGTGGGGCTGTGGGCCGCCGACTCCTCCCGGGTGCGGGCTGCGGTCGCGCTCATCGTCGCCTCGGCCGTGACCGCCACCGTCGTCGGCCACGCTGAGCGGTGCGACGTACCGGCACACGGGGCAGCCGTCGGGACCTTCGTGAAGCGGTCCGCGCACGTCGGGCGACACCGCGATCGTGCTGTTCGGCAAGGCCGACGTCCAGCAGGCGACCGGGCTGCGGTCACCCTACGAGCACCTCTGGACGCTGCCGATGCGCACCCTCGACCCGCATCTGGTCCAGCTGCGGGCCGTCCTGCGCGGGCCGGCCGCACCGACCTGGGTGGTCGCCTGGGGGGACCTGGACCCCTGGAACATCGATGCCCACGGACCGCACCCGGCTCCTGCTGGCCACGCACTACCGGCGCGTCGCCGAGGTCTGCGGCAAGGCGGTCTACCTGCACGACGGCGTGCACCGCACGCTCGCGCCCCCGCCTGCCGTTGACCCGGGCCTCCGTCAGTTGACCCGGGCCTCCCGTGGTTGACCCGGGCCTCCGGTTGCCCGGGCTCCGAGGCGGGTTCATTCCCAAGACCCGGGTCGACCTGACCTTGGGCACGGGTCGACCTGAACGGTGGACGGCCGGGCGCTCAGGGACGGGTCAGCCGCTGCGACCAGGTCAGCGCGCGCGTGGTGTTCCGGACGTGGTCGCCGGCGACGACCCGGACCACCAGGGTGCCCCGGCGGACCCCGGGCAGGGCGAAGGTCCAGCGGCCGCCGGACCCGACCAGCACCGCCCTGCCCGCGTGGCTCCTGCGCAGGGCCGCGGCCCGGCTCGGGGCCTTTGCCCAGGTGTGGCTGGCGGGACGGTAGACGTACCACGCGCCGCCGCGCTTCTCGACGACCCGCACGTGGACGAACGAGACTCCGGTGCCCGCGTCGCCGGCCCGTCCGGTCAGCGTCCGCCAGGCGGCGGCGGAGGAGCGGTGGGCCGGGCGGGCGAGCCCGGCGGTGGGTGCGGTGACGTCGGTGCGGATCGTCACCGGCCCCGGTCGCGACCACCGCGCTGTTCCCGGCCTGGTCGGTCAGCGTCACCGTGGGCGAGTAGCTGCCGGGGCGACGTACGCGTGGCTCGTCGTGCTGCCCGCCGGCCAGGCGACCGGACCGTGGCCGTCCTTCCAGTCCACGGACCGGCGGATCGCGCCGACCGCCGAGGCGTCGTCGGCGAGCCCGGTCTGGGTGAGGACGACGCCGGTGTACCGCGTCCACCCGACGGACGGCGTGACGCGCGAAGGTGCCGCTGGGTGCGCGGGTGTCCGGGGGCGGCGTCACGCTGACGGCGGACACCGCGATGCTCTTCGTCGCGCTGCTGGACCCGCCGGCGTTGGTGACCTTGAGCGTGGCCGTGTAGCTGCCGGCGGCGCCGTACGTGTGGGTCGGGCTCTGCGCGGTCGACGTCGAACCGTCCCCGAAGTCCCACGCCCAGGCCGTGGGTGCGCCCGTCGAGGTGTCCGTGAAGGTCACCTGCCAGGGGTGCCGTGGCCCGAGGTCGGCGTCGCGGTGAACGACGCCCTCGGGGGCACGGGCGTCGAGGGCGCCGAGCCGACGGTGTAGGTCAGCTCGTCGATGTCACCGGGGAAGAACTCCGACGTCCCGTGCGAGCCGACGATCATGTCGGTTCCGGGTTGGAGATCGAGCCCACCGACTTGCTGCTCGTGATGGTAGTCCCGTCGACGGTGATCTTCACCGACGACGAGGTCTTGTCGCACTGGACGCGGTGCCAGTTGCCGTCGTGCACGTCTGGTCTCGCCCAGGACGACGGTGCCTGCCCGAGGAGCCGACGATCTCGCACGAGACCTGGCCGCTCGGCTGGAGCTCGACCTTGAACTCCTGCTGGGGGAAGGCGCCCTTGCGGACCAGGTCGAAGTCCGGTGCGGCTTCGGCACCGACGTGGTCCGCATGCTCAGCGCGATGTGCAGGTCGGAGCCCTGCGGGTTCAGGCTCGAGGCATTGGGGATCGTCACCTTGGCGGTCGACCCGTTGAAGTGGTAGGCCGTGCCGGGGTACGCCGGGTCGCCGGCCACCCCGAGACCGACCTTGGTCAGCGTCCCCGGGTGGCCGCCCGTCGAGTCCGCCATCGTGCTGCCGCTGGTCTCGTCCATGTGCCAGGTCGACGTGGTCGACGAGGCCGCCCGCGCCGCGGCGGGCAGCACCGTCGCCAGCCCCGTCACCAGGGCGACCACGGCGAGCCGGGTGACCGACCGACGACCCACGAACGCTGGTCTGCTCATCTCGACTGCTCCTCCGTGCCCGGGACCTCCTCTACGAGCGTGGTCTCGTCCGTGCGAAGGAGTCCATAGGCCGAAAGTGTCAGACGGGGAGCGTCGATTTCCGGACAGTCTCGCAGACCGTGCGACTTCGCCCGGCGTTCCCGATGGTCTCGAGGTCGGGAGCGGCCGAGCACCAGCGGACAGCCGTGCGGTCAGCAGGTGCTTCTCAGCGCGTCCGTCAGGTTGCTCAGGGCCGTCGCGAGCGCGGCGATCTGGGGCTGGAGCGCGCTGAGGGTGGCGACCGACGGGTCCGCCTTGGCCTGGTCGATGCCGACGCCCAGCGCGTCACCGGCCTTCTTGACCGCGTCCACCTCGTCGGCGAACTCCTTCGACGCGTCGTCCTCGAGCTGGCGGGCATCGGTCTTGATGGTCTCCCACCGGGTGGAGAGCTCGGAGAGCGCGCCCTGTTCGAGCTGGACGTCCTTCAGGCTCGCCAGCGACCGCTGCAGCTGGTCCATGTCGTCGCAGACGGCTGGTGTGCCCTCTCCGCAGGCGCTGAGCCCGAGCGTCATCGCGCCGAGGAGGACGGTGGAGGCGAGTGCGTGTCGGGTCCTGTTCATGAGGGGAGGTTCGCCGCGGACCGGCTCGCCCGCATCGCCCCGGGCGGATGAGCGGGCCAGGGACGGGTGTCCGGAGCGCACACGAGCCGCCATCGACCAGGGATGGCGGCTCGTGCGGACGGTCCGAGGACGGCGGATGATCCGCGGGTCAGACCGGCGGGTGCGGACTCAGAGGTCGTAGTACAGCTCGAACTCGTGCGGGTGCGGCCGCAGCTGCACGGGCAGGATCTCCATCTCGCGCTTGTACTCGATCCACGTCTCGATCAGGTCGGAGGTGAACACGCCACCCTCGAGCAGGAACTCGTGGTCGGCCTCGAGCGAGTCGAGCACGGCGTTGAGCGACGTGGGCACCATGTCGACCTCGGCCTTCTCGTCCGGCGGCAGCTCGTAGATGTCCTTGTCGATCGGAGCCGGCGGCTCGATCTTGTTCTTGATGCCGTCCACGCCGGCGAGCAGCAGGGCCGCGAACGCGAGGTACGGGTTGGCCGACGGGTCGGGGCAGCGGAACTCGATGCGCTTGGCCTTCGGGTTCGAGCCGGTGATCGGGATCCGCACGCACGCCGAGCGGTTGCGCTGGCTGTAGACCAGGCTGACCGGAGCCTCGAAGCCCGGGACCAGGCGGTGGTAGGAGTTCACCGTCGGGTTCGTGAAGGCCAGCAGCGACGGCGCGTGCTTGAGCAGACCGCCGATGTACCAGCGCGCCATGTCCGAGAGGCCGGCGTACCCGGTCTCGTCGAAGAACAGCGGCTCGCCGTTGTTCCAGATGGACTGGTGCACGTGCATGCCCGAGCCGTTGTCGCCGAAGATCGGCTTCGGCATGAACGTCGCGGTCTTGCCGTTGCGCAGCGCCACGTTGCGGACGATGTACTTGAACTTCATCACGCTGTCCGCGCTGGCCAGCAGCTCGTCGAAGCGCCAGTTGATCTCGGTCTGGCCGGCGGTGCCCACCTCGTGGTGGCCGCGCTCGACGATCAGGCCGGCCTTCTCCAGCTCGATCGCGATCTCGTCGCGGATGTCGCCGAAGTGGTCGGTCGGCGCGACGGGGAAGTAGCCGCCCTTGTACTTGACCTTGTAGCCCTTGTTGCCGCCCTCCTCGTCCCGCCCGGTGTTCCAGGCGCCGGCGACGGAGTCGATCTCGTACATGCCGACGTTCTGCTTCGTCTCGAACTTCACCGAGTCGAAGATGTAGAACTCGGCCTCCGGCGCGAAGTACGCCGTGTCGCCGATGCCGGTGCTCTTGAGGTACGCCAGCGCCTTGCGCGCGATGTTGCGCGGGTCGCGGCTGTAGGCCTCGCCGGTGATCGGGTCGTGGATGAAGAAGTTCACGTTCAGCGTCTTGGCCTTGCGGAACGGGTCGACCCACGCGGTCGTCGGGTCCGGGAACAGCTGCATGTCGGACTCGTGGATGGCCTGGAAGCCGCGGATCGAGGACCCGTCGAAGCCGAGTCCGTCGTCGAAGACCGACTGGTCGAACGAGGACACCGGGACGGTGAAGTGCTGCATGACGCCGGGCAGGTCGCAGAACCGGACATCGACCATCTCGATGCCCTCGTCCTCGATGAACTTCAGCATCTCGTCGCTGTTTGCGAACATTCGTCCTCCTTGGCCGCGGGGGCCATGTGTTCAGGGTGCTCAGGCAGATCGCGATGCGGCTCTGCACCACTGACTCGCAACCTATGCGCGGGCAGTTTCTCCGGAGTATCTCCTTTGTTTCGTCCATGTAACAGAGTTGCCGGGTGCCTCCCGGACCGGCGGACCAGCCCACGCGCGGGTGCCGGGCCACCGGATAGCGTGAGGGCGTGAGCCTTCCTCCCACGCCCGCCGCCGCGTCGTACGCCGGCCAGCGGCTCGGCCTGCCCGAGACCGGTCGCGGCAGCGTCGCGAGCTGGGGGCGGCGGATCCTCGCCCTGTGCGTGGACTGGTTCGCCTCGATCCTGGTCGCGGGCGCGATCGTCGGTCAGGGCGTGCTGTCCTCCCACGGCTGGGAGGCGTGGATGCCGCTGCTGGTGTTCCTCGTCGAGGGCAGCCTGCTGACCCCGCTGGTGGGCGGGTCGTTCGGCCAGCTGCTGCTGCGGGTCGCCGTCGTCCGGCTCGACCGGCGCCCGGTGAGCCTGCTGGTGGCCGCTGCTGCGCACCCTGCTGATCTGCGTGGTCGTGCCGCCGGTGATCTACAACCGGGACCGGCGCGGCCTGCACGACCTGGTCGCGGGGACGGTCACCGTCCGGCGCTGACGTCCGGCCGGGCCCCAGTGGGTCAGCGCTCGATGCGGATCTGCGCCACGTCGAGGTAGCCGGTGCGGAAGCCGGCCTCGCAGTAGGCGAGGTAGAACTCCCACATCCGGCAGAACGGTCGTCGAAGCCGAGCTCCTGCACGGCTGCCAGTTCGCGACGAACTGCTCGCGCCACAGCCGCAGCGTGTGGGCGTAGTGCAGGCCCATCGGGCGGATGTTGGTGACGTGCAGCGAGGTGTGCTTGCGCGGTGACCTGGCTGATCGCGTCGGTCGAGGGCAGCATCGCCGCCCGGGAAGATGTACTTGTGGATCCAGGTGTAGGTGTCCGCGCGTGGCCACCAGCCGGTCGTGGGCGATCAGGATCGCCTGGATCGCGACCTTGCCGCCCGGGGCGAGCAGCGAGTCGATCTTCGCGAAGTACGTCGGCCAGTACTCCTCGCCGACGGCCTCGATCATCTCGACGCTGACCACGGCGTCGAACTGGCCGTCCTGGTCGCGGTAGTCGCGCACCGCGATCTCGACCCGGTCGGCCGACGCCGGCGGCGTCGACGCGCTGCTGGGCGAGCGCGGCCTGCTCGACCGACAGGGTCACCGTGGTCACGGTCGCGCCGCGCTCGGCGGCCCGGATCGCCAGCGTGCCCCAGCCGGTGCCGATCTCGAGCACCCGGGAGCCCGCTCGTGACGCCGGCGGCGTCGAGGATCGCGTCGACCTTGTGCAGCTGGGCCGCCTCGAGGTCGGCCAGCGCGGGCGGCGTGTCCAGGGCGTCGAAGAGCGCCGAGGAGTAGGACATGGTCGGGTCGAGGAACTGCGGGAACATCTCGTTCGACAGGTCGTAGTGCGCCTCGATGTTCTTGCGCGCGCCGTCCTTGGTGTTCGCGGGGTTCAGGCCGCGGGGGAGCACGGTGTGCCGCATCTTGTAGAACACCGGCTTGATCAGGTCGGTGAGCCGCTCGGCGAACGGCGCCAGCGCGTCCGCCAGGTCGGTGCCTCGCCGACGCTCCACTCGCGGGCCATGTAGGACTCGCCGATGCCGATCATCGGGCTCTGCCCCAGCCGCGCGAAGAACGCCTGCGGGCGGGTCGACCTCGAGCACCGGGCGGCGCTCGGCCAGCGGGGCGCCGTACACCTCACCGGTGGCCGAGCCGCGCGGTGACCGGGACGCCGCGCAGGATGCGCTGGACGACCTTGCGGGCGACTTGCCGCGGACGCCGTACGCCGGGGCGCGGGCAGCAGGGCCGAGGTGGCGGTGACCCGCGGGGTTCATGGTGGTGCTCATGCCATTCCTTTCGGGGCCTGGTGCGGGCGACGAGGGACGACGGGCAGCCGGCGCAGCCAGAGCCGGATGCCGTGCCAGCGGATGAGCGCGGAGACGCGCTGGGAGGGGACCGGGTTGCGGGCCACGGCGCGCAGCACGCGGCCGCGGGTGGCGGGCTCGAGGTCGCCGTGCACCGAGGCGGTGAACACCGGTCTCGCTCGCCCTGGGTCAGCGAGATGCGCGACGGCGACGCTCGCGCCGGTGAGCCGGGTGCGGATGTCGTAGCGACCCTCGACGGCGAAGAACGGCGAGACGTAGAACTCCTTGTCGACCTGCGCCGGCGACGCTCGGTGATCCGCGAGCGGGTAGCAGTGCCGCTCGCCGTAGGTGTTGTGCACCTCGGCCAGCACGCCCTCGAGCCGGCCGTCGGCCGCGAAGCAGAAGTACGTCGTGAGCGGGTCGAACACGTAGCCGAGGGACCGTGCGTTCGCCAGCATCAGCACCCGGTCGGCGGACCAGTCGAGGTCCTGCGCGTCGAGGTAGCCGCGCACCTTGGCGGCCAGCGGGCGGGCGTCGTCGGCGGCGAAGTGGTCCTCGGACCGGATCGACGCCAGCGGGCGCAGCCAGCGCGGGAACGCCGCGTCCACGTCCTGCACGTCGACCAGCCACATGCTGGTGCGGTGCGCGAACTCGTAGGTGAACGGGCGCGTCCGCCGGTGGCTGACCCGGGCGTGCACGTAGGCCGGCGTCCGGGCGAGCGTGGTCGTCGCGCTCACCAGGTGGCTCCCCCAGCGCCTCGGCGGCCGCGACGCCCGAGCGGCAGCCGTCCTCGTGGAAGCCCCAGCCCTGGTAGGCCCCGGCGAACGCGATCCGCTCGGTGTTCAGGCCGGCGAGCCGCTTCTGGGCCGCGACCGAGGCCGAGGTGTACGTCGGGTGGAGGTAGGTCATCGTCGCGATCGTGTCGCGCGGGGCGTCGTGCTCGTCGGGGTTGAGCGTGACGATCAGGGGGTCCCTCTCGGGGTGCCCCTGGAGCCGGTTGATCCAGTAGGACACCTTGCTGCGGTCTGTCAGGGTCTCGCAGCCCTCGAGCCGGTAGTTCCAGCTCGCCCGGCCGCCGGGCAGCCCGGGCAGCACGCTGTCGTCGCGGTGCAGG
>CAWERI010000005.1:0-113470 GCA_963811515.1 uncultured Actinomycetota bacterium | reverse complement strand
TCGGTCCGGTCGAACGACTCGGGCGTGCAGTGCTGGGCCACCTCGCGGCCGACCATCACCTCCCAGCGGGAGAACACCCCGTGCACCCGCACGTCGGTGCCCCACCCCTGGTCGCGCACCAGCCGGCCCATCGTGGCGTCGAGCAGCTGCGGGTCGCGCTCGTCGGGGTGCGCCCCCGAGGCCTGGGTGTCGACGCGGCGCCGGGTCGGCCGGAACTTCGAGGCGGCGCCGGACGCCGGCCCGGACGCCGTACGACGCTTGGCGCCGGGTCGCGCCAGGGACCGGGCGATGCTCCGGGCCAGGTCGAGGCCGGAGTCGTCGTGCTCGGGCTGCTCGGGCTGCTCGGGCTGCTCGGGCTGCTCGGGACCGGTGGGCTCACCGGACCGCCGGGCTCGACCGGCTGCTCCGGGGTCGCGGGGTCCCGCGGCTCAGGTGACACCGGGCAGCACCTTGCCGTCCACCACGTCGATCCGCGCGCCGGCCAGCGCCGCCGGCACGTCCTGCGGGACGGCCGCGGTGACCAGCACCTGCTCCGCACCGGCGACCAGCTCGGCCAGCTTCTCCCGGCGCTCGGTGTCCAGCTCGGCGAAGACGTCGTCGAGGATCAGGATCGGGTCGTCCCCGACCGAGCGCAGCAGGTCGTAGGACGCCAGCCGGAGCGCGAGCGCCATCGACCAGGACTCGCCGTGCGAGGCGTACCCCTTCACCGGGAGCGGCCCGATCATCAGCGTGAGCTCGTCGCGGTGCGGGCCCACCAGGCTGATCCCGCGGTCCACCTCGTCGCCGCGGCGGCGCTCGACCTCGGCCAGCAGGGCGTCGGCGAGCACGTCACGGTCGTAGGTGTAGGCGCCGCTCTCGGCGAGCGGCAGCTCGAAGGACGGCTTGTAGGTCATCGTCGCGTCGGTGCGGGTCGCGCCCTCCGCGACCGCCTCGTAGCTGCTCGCGACGTACGGGCGCAGGTCGTCGACCAGCGCCAGCCGCGCGGAGAGCAGCTCGGCCCCGGTCGTGGGCGAGGTGCGAGTCCCACACGCCGAGGGTGGACAGCGCCGACGTCGGCGCTGCGGCCCTGGCGGCGGGCGATGCCGGCGGTCTTGAGCAGCGAGTTGCGCTGCTTGAGCACCCGGTCGTAGTCGGAGCGGACCCCCGCGAACCGCGGCGCCCGCTGCACGAGCAGGTCGTCGAGGAAGCGCCGCCGCTCGGACGGGTCGCCCTTCACCAGCGCCAGGTCCTCGGGGGAGAACAGCACGGTGCGCACCAGCCCGAGCAGCTCGCGGGCCCGGGGCACCGGTGACCGGTTGATCCGGGCCTTGTTCGTGCGGCCCGGGTTGATCTGCACCTCGAGCACCGCCTCGCGCCCGTCCCGCACCACCGCCGCGCGGACCACGGCGTGGTCGGCGCCGAACCGCACCAGCGGGGCGTCGCCGGCCACCCGGTGCGAGGAGAGCCGGGCGATGTAGTCGATCGCCTCGACCAGGTTCGTCTTGCCCTGACCGTTGCGGCCGACGAACGCGGTCACCCCGGGGCCGAGCGGTACCTCGGCCTCGGGGTAGGACCGGAAGTCGTGCAGGGTGAGATGCGAGACGTGCACAGCCGCCGGCCGGTCAGCCCTGGTCGCCGCCGGGGGGCGCGCTGGTGCGCGTGGCGTGCCCGCCGAACTGGTTGCGCATGGCGGCGACGGCCTTCATCGCGGGGCTGTCGTCCTGGCGCGAGACGAACCGCGCGTAGAGCGCGGCGGTGATGGCCGGGGTGGCGACCGCGTTGTCGATGCCGGCCTCGACGGTCCAGCGGCCCTCGCCGGAGTCCTCGGCGTAGCCGGCGATCTGGGACAGCGCGTCGTCGTCGTCGAGCGCGGCGACGAGGAGGTCGAGCAGCCAGGACCGGATGACCGTGCCCTCGCGCCACGAGCGGAACACCTCGGTGACGTTGTCGACCTCGTCGACCGCCCGGAGCAGCTCCCAGCCCTCGGCGTAGGACTGCATGATGGCGTACTCGATGCCGTTGTGGACCATCTTGGAGAAGTGCCCGGCGCCGACCTTGCCGGCGTGCACCCAGCCGAACTCGCCCTCCGGCTTGAGGGCGTCGAAGATCGGCTGGACGACCTCGATGTTCTTCGGGTCACCGCCCGCCATCAGCGCGTAGCCGTTCTCCAGGCCCCAGACGCCGCCGGACACGCCGCAGTCGACGAAGCCGATGCCCTTGTCCGAGAGCAGCTCGGCGTTGAGCTTGTCGTCGGTCCAGCGCGAGTTGCCACCGTCCACGATCACGTCGCCCTCGCCGAGCAGCTCCTTGAGCGCCTTGACCGTCTCGCGGGTGGGGTCGCCCGCGGGCACCATCACCCAGACGACCTTGGGGGAGGGGAGCGCCGCGACGAGCGCCTCGAGGCTCTCGACGTCGCTGACGTCCGGGTTGCGGTCGTAGCCGACCACGGTGTGCCCTGCGCGGCGGATGCGCTCGCGCATGTTCCCGCCCATCTTGCCGAGACCGATCAGACCGAGGTCCATGCCGCTCCTTCGAGGTGTGTGGTTCCCCGACGGGGCGGGGTGGATGGCTCCGCGGCCTCAGGCTACTCGCGCCCGACCGCGCTCAGGAGAGCAGGCGGCGCGGCATCAGCAGGTAGCGGAAGGCGCCGTCGACGTCGCCGTCGAGGCTGCTCGCCCCCGACATCACGGCCGGCTTGGACGCCTGGGTGAACGCGAGCTCGACGACCGGGTCCTCGAGGGCGGTCAGCCCGTCGAGCAGGAACTGCGGGTTGAACCCGGTGGTGATGTCCTCACCGGTGACGACCGCCTCGATCTGCTCGGTCGCCAGCGCCTCGTCGCCGCTGCCGGCGTCCAGCGTCAGCACGCCCGCGGAGAACGCGAGCTGCACGGCGGTGTTGCGCTCCGCGACCAGCGAGACCCGCTTGACCGACTCCACCAGGGTGGCCCGGTCGACGCGCGCGACGGTGGCGTGCTCGGCGGGGAACAGCGTGCGGACCTTGGGGAACTCGCCGTCCAGGAGCCGGGTCGTGGTCCGTCGTACGCCGCCGCCGGCCGCGCCCTCGAAGCCGATGATGCCCTCGCCGGCGCCGGAGGACGCGAGCGCGATGGTCACCTCGGTCCCGGACGTCAGCGACTTGGCGGTGTCGGCGAGCACCTTGGCCGGGACCAGGGCGGCGGCCGACACGTCGGTGGCGCCGGGGTTCCACTCGAGCTCACGCAGGGAGAGCCGGAAGCGGTCGGTGGCCAGCAGCGAGATCGCCGAGCCCTCGATCTCGATCCGGACGCCGGTGAGCACCGGGAGCATGTCGTCGCGGCCGGCCGCGGTGACGGCCTGGGCGACGGCGTTGGCGAACAGGTCGCTGCGCACGGTGCCGGTGGCCTGGGGCATGTCCGGGAGGGTGGGGTACTCCTCGACCGGCATCGTCTGGAGGCTGAACCGGGCCGAGCCGCAGACCAGCGACACCTTCGAGCCCTCGACGGTCATCTCGACCGGCTTGTTGGGCAGGCTGCGGCAGATGTCGGCGAGCAGGCGGCCGGAGACCAGCGCCTTGCCCTCGTCCTGGACCGAGGCCGGCAGCGTCGCGCGGGCGGAGGTCTCGTAGTCGAACGTGGACAGCTGCAGGCCGTCGCCGCCCTCGACGGTCTCGATCAGCAGGCCGGCCAGGACCGGGACGCTGGGCCGCACCGGCAGGCTGCGCGCCGCCCAGGCAACGGCATCGGCGAGCACGTCGCGTTCGACGGTGAACTTCACTGGTTTCCTCCATGGCTGCGACCGGCGTGTGCAGCAGCGGTCTTCCGGGGTGTGCATCCTGCCACGCGCGGTCCGGGTCCGGCAGAGGGAGTCACCAACTTGTGGTTCGTCCGGGGAGGTCCGCTGCGGGCCGTCGAGGCAGGTTGTCCCCAGGTCGGGGCGTGGGGTGATGTTCTCGGAGATTCGGATCATGTAGAGGTCAGTAGTGTTAACAGGTGCGGTGGATACTGTGGATAACTCGTGTCCTCGCAGGTCAGACCCGGTTTGGCCGTCCCGTTGCCCTGTGTACGACGACCCGGTCAACTCTGCGCGGCCTGTGCACGGGCCGCCGGCCGCGTCGTACGTCGACAGGGTTGTCCACACCCGGTGCACCGAGGAATGACACGAAACCACAGCCTCGTCCCCAGGCCGGACGGGCCGGGAACGGGCTGTGGTTCACGACTGCCGGGCCTGCTGCTTGATCCGGTTGGTCAGCTCGGTGACCTGGTTGTAGACGCTGCGGCGCTCGGCGAGCAGCTGGCGGATCTTCTTGTCGGCGTGCATCACCGTGGTGTGGTCGCGGCCGCCGAACTGCTGGCCGATCTTGGGCAGCGAGAGCTCGGTGAGCTCGCGGCACAGGTACATCGAGATCTGCCGGCCGGTGACCAGCACGCGGCTCCGGCTCGGGCCGCACAGGTCGTCGATGGACAGCCCGAAGTAGGCGGCGGTCTGGGCGATGATCAGGGCCGCGGTGATCTCCGGCTCCCCGCCCTCGGGGATCAGGTCCTTGAGCACGATCTCGGCCAGCGTCAGGTCGACCGGCTGCCGGTTGAGGCTGGCGAACGCGGTGACCCGGATCAGCGCACCCTCGAGCTCGCGGATGTTGGTCTGGATCTTGCTGGCGATGAACTCCAGGACGTCCGGCGGCGCCGTCATCCGCTCGGTGGCGGCCTTCTTGCGCAGGATCGCGATCCGGGTCTCGAGGTCGGGCGGCTGCACGTCGGTGATCAGGCCCCACTCGAACCGGTTGCGGAGCCGGTCCTCGAGCGCCTCGAGGCGCTTGGGCGCGCGGTCGGAGGTGATCACGATCTGCTTGTTCGCGTTGTGCAGGGTGTTGAACGTGTGGAAGAACTCCTCCTGGGTCTGGATCTTGCCTTCCAGGAACTGGATGTCGTCGATCAGCAGCACGTCGACGTCGCGGTAGCGCCGCTTGAACCGGTCCTGCCGGTCGTCGCGGATCGCGTTGATGAACTCGTTGGTGAACTCCTCGGAGCTGACGTAGCGGACCCGTGCCCCGCTGAACAGGCTGCGGACGTAGTGCCCGATCGCGTGCAGCAGGTGGGTCTTGCCCAGGCCGGAGTCGCCGTAGATCAGCAGCGGGTTGTACGCCTTGCCGGGCGCCTCCGCGACGGCCACCGCGGCGGCGTGCGCGAAGCGGTTCGAGGACCCGATGACGAAGGTCTCGAAGATGTACTTCGGGTTGAGCCGGGTCTCCATCACGCTGCCGGCGCCCGGACTGGGGCGCGCGAGGACGCGGGCTGGGCGGGCGTGGGCACGTCCAGCGGATTTGTCGACAAATTGCTAAATGGATTCAGGGACGGAGTCGTCGTCGTCCTCGGCACCGTCCGGGCCGGGCGTCGGCGCGTCGATGGCACCGCCGTACTCACCGAGGCCGCGGAACTCCGAGCCGCCGTAGCCGGTGGCCGGGCGGTCGGTGCGGTCCAGCCCGCCGAGCTCGGGGTCCACCGTGACGGCGATCCGGACCTGGCGGTCGAACGAGGCGCCGAGGGCGTCCTCGAGGCGGGTGCGCAGCCGGCCCTCGATCTGGTTGCGGGTGAAGTCGTCGGCGACCGCGATGATCGCGGTGCTCTCGTGCAGCGTCACCGGATGGCTGCCGGCCAGCCAGGCCCGCTGGTTGGGCGGCAGGTCCTCGACCAGGGCGCTCCAGACCCGGTCCAGCTGGGCCGGACCGGAGCGGTCGGGGTGCTGCTCGCGGGCGGGGTCGCCGCCGAAGCCGTCGGGAAAGGTGTCGTTCGGGGTGTCACTCACGGGCACTCAGGGGGATGTCCCCACTCCAATTCAACGTCGTGCGTGGGTCGGCCCGGCACACGTCCTGGGGGCGGTGGACCGCGGGGTGCGCGGGGTCCACGAGCCGGTGGTGACCGTCGGCACTTCCGCCGGCTGGTCGGTCCACACGTTTGTCCACAGGTTGTGCATGCTGCCCGGATGGATGGTCAAGCGGTCCGAGGACGGGCGACGACCCCACTCCTGGCCCGGAAAAGCCCAGGTCAGAGGCGTTTCTCAACGGAAAGCGACACAAGCCGAGACTGAGGAGAAGGGCGGGAACGTCAACCGCGGGGAAACTCGGGACCTGCGAACGCTAACAAGCGGGTCACCTGTGGATCAAGCGGTTGTCCACAGGCGGCCGGTTTGACCCGCCAGAACGCCACCGCGTACCGTTGGGCGGTCGAACCGGTGTCGACCGGTGCCGCATGTCCACGGCCCTCTCCGTCGGCTCCGCGACAGCCCTGGTTCCGGCCGGATCGCTGTTGCGGGGCACCAGGATGGCCCCCGCGGATGGGCGGTGCCAGCCGACACCCCGGTTCGGACCATCTGACCTCGTCACACACGCACAGTTTCGGAGATCTCCTCGTGAGCAAGCGTACGTACCAGCCGAACAACCGTCGTCGTCACAAGGTGCACGGCTTCCGCCTGCGGATGCGCACCCGCGCGGGTCGCTCGATCCTGGCCTCGCGTCGCCGCAAGGGTCGCAACAAGCTCGCCGTCTGACGGCGTCCACCCATGCGTCCCGTGTCCTGCCTTGCTTGACCGGCCGCACCGGCTGACCACGTCGGCCGGCTTCGCCACGGCGGTCCGCACGGGCCGCCGGGCCGGCACCCGCACCCTGGTCCTGCACCTGGGTGCGGATCCGCACGGGCCGAGCGGCCCGCGGGTCGGCTTCGTGGTCAGCAAGGCAGTCGGGAACGCGGTGGCCCGCAACCGGGTCAAGCGTCGCCTGCGGCACCTCGCCCGGGAGCGGCTCGAGTCGCTTCCGGGCTCTGCCGTGCTCGTGGTCCGCGCGCTGCCCGCGTCGGCCGGGGCGTCGTACGGCGAGCTGCGCGGCGACCTGGACAAGGCCTGGAAGCGTCTCGACCGGGTGCCGTCGCCATGAAGTACCTGTTGATCGGCCTGCTCAAGGCCTACCGCTTCGCGATCAGCCCGCTCTACGGGCAGGTCTGCCGCTACCACCCGTCCTGCTCGGCGTACGCCCTCGAGGCGGTGACGGTGCACGGCAGCCTGCGGGGCAGCTGGCTCGCCGTCCGGAGAGTCGGTCGGTGTCACCCCTGGGCAGCCGGTGGTTATGACCCGGTACCCCCCAAGATGTCGCACCCCCATCAGACTCAAGGAGCCTGAGTGTTCTCTACCCTCGGTGACATCGGCAGCTTCATCATGGCGCCGCTGTACTTCGTCACGTCCTTCCTGCTCTCCGGGTTCCACTCGGTCTTCGGCGCGGTGCTCGGCCCAGCGAACGGCTGGGCCTGGGTGCTGTCGATCGTGGGCCTCACCCTGGTGATCCGGGCCGCGCTGATCCCGCTGTTCGTGAAGCAGATCAAGTCCAGCCGGAACATGCAGCTGCTGCAGCCCAAGGTCAAGGAGCTGCAGAAGAAGTACGGCCACGACCGGGAGCGGCTCGCCCAGGAGACCATGGCGCTGTACAAGGAGACGGGCACCAACCCGTTCGCCTCGTGCCTGCCGATCCTGCTGCAGATGCCGATCTTCCTGGCGCTCTTCCGGCTGATCGACAACGCCGCCAAGGGCACCCCCAAGGGCGTGCTCACCCAGCAGCAGGTCGACCAGCTGCAGAGCGCGAAGATCTTCGGCGCGGAGATCTCGTCCTCGTTCACCAAGTCCGGCGGCAACATGCACGTGCAGATCCTCGCCGCCGTGCTGGTGATCGCCATGACCGCCACGACGTTCCTGACCCAGCGCCAGCTGATGAGCAAGAACATGCCGGCCGACGCCATGACCGGTCAGTACGCCCAGCAGCAGAAGATGCTGCTCTACGTGCTCCCCGTGGTCTTCGCGGTCGGCGGTATCGCGTTCCCGATCGGCGTGCTCTTCTACTGGACGACGTCGAACCTGTGGACGATGTGCCAGCAGTTCTACGTGATCCGCAACAACCCGGCCCCCGGTACGCCGGCCGCCAAGGCGAAGCAGGACCGCGACGCGGAGAAGCGCAAGCGCAAGGGCCTGCCCGACCCGGCGACGCCGATCGAGCCCACCGTGACCGAGGCGACCCCCGAGGCTGCCGGCCCGCCAGCAGCCGAAGAAGCAGACCCGCAGCCAGCGCAAGAAGACCCCGCCGGCCGGTGCCGCCAAGAAGCCGGCCGCCAAGCCGGGCGACGACTCCGCCCACGCCTCGGAGCGCGGACGGACGACCAGACGAGCGGCGACGAGCCCGGCCGCAACAGCGCCTGACCGTCCCGACCGTCCGCCCGGCCCGTCCGGCCGCGGTGGCGACACACCCGATCAGCTGATCCAGCACGACCGACAGGGAGCACCACGTGACCGACCAGAACACGTCCGAGACCGAGCACGACGTCACCGAGACGGCCTCCGACGCGCAGCACCCCTCCTCCTCCGCTCCCTCGGACGTGGAGACCGCGCCGGAGACCGGCTCCGACGCCGCGGCCGAGCACGAGCGCCGACGCGACCTGACGCGCAGTCCGACTGACGGGGACGCCGACAGGACCCGACGAGGACTCCGACAGCGACTCCGAGGACTCCGGCGAGGACTCCGGCAGCGACTCGGACGACGTGGACCGCCTGGAGAACGAGGGCGACATCGCCGCGGACTACCTCGAGGAGCTGCTCGACATCGCGGACCTGGACGGCGACCTGGACATGGACGTCGAGGGCGACCGGGCCTCGGTCAGCATCGTGGGCGGCGACGTCAGCACGCTGATCGGGCGCAACGGCGAGGTGCTGGAGGCGCTCCAGGAGCTCACCCGGCTGGCGGTCTACCGGGAGACCGGTGAGCGGTCCCGCCTGATGCTCGACATCGGCGGCTTCCGCGCCGACAAGCGGTCCCGGCTGGAGAAGGTCGCCGACGAGGCCGTGGCCGAGGTGCGCTCCTCCGGCGAGCGCAAGGTGCTGGAGCCGATGAGCCCGTTCGAGCGCAAGGTCGTCCACGACGCGGTCGCGGCGGCCGGCCTGTCCTCGGAGTCCGAGGGCGAGGAGCCCCGGCGTCGGGTCGTGGTGCTCCCCGTCGTGAGGTCCTGACCCATGTCGGACGCAACGGATCCCGTTGTTTCACGTGAAACACCCCCTGTGCCGACCTCGGCACAGGGGGTGTTCGCTGCTCGCCTGGACCTCGCCGAGCGGTACGCCGCCCTGCTCGCCGACGCGGGCGTGGTGCGCGGGCTGATCGGGCCCCGCGAGGCGCCCCGCCTGTGGGAGCGCCACCTGCTGAACTGCGCCGTGCTGGCGGACGCGCTCCCCGAGGACGCGGACGTGTGCGACCTGGGCACCGGCGCCGGCCTGCCCGGAGTGGTGCTGGCGATCCGCAGGCCCGACCTCCGGGTCACCCTGGTCGAGCCCCTGCTGCGCCGCACGACGTTCCTCGACGAGGTCGTGGCCGACCTCGGTCTCGACAACGTCGAGGTGATCCGCGGCCGGGCCGAGGAGCTGCACGGCCGGCGCGAGTTCTCGGTGGTGACGTCGCGCGCGGTGGCGCCGCTCGGGTCGCCTGCTCGACTGGTCGATGCCGCTGGTGCGCCAGGGCGGGGCCCTCGTCGCGATGAAGGGCGCGTCGGCCCAGGACGAGGTGGCGGGTGCCACGGCCGACCTGGCGCGCCACGGCGCGGGCGCCGTGGACGTGCTGACCCTGGGTGCCGGCATCGTTGATCCCCCGACGACCGCGATCCGGGTGGAAGCCACCCGCCCTTCGCGGCTAGGTTGGGACGCTGCGGATGAAGTGCGTGGTGCCTCCCGATCGGGTCGGGCTCAGCGGAAGCGGAAGGGACGGCGCAGGTGACGGTCTCGGGAACCCCCGACCGAGCGGGCGAGCAGCCCTGCTCCACCGGCTCCGACCCCAGTTCCGGTGGTCGTCGGCCTGGGATGGCCGGACACCGGACGCCCCGCCGGTCACCGGCCCGATGCCGGTCCTGACGCATCGCACCGGCTTGCTCGGATGGCCGCGGGACCGGGTTTATGCACAGAATCCACAGGCCGGTCCACAAGACGATCCGGTCATTCCGGAGGAGTCGCCGAGCTGCTGTGCCTGTTTCACGTGAAACATTGACTTCCGCCCGCATCGGGCCCTGTGGTTTCACGTGAAACAGCCCCAGGGCACCGGCCACCCCGTCGACGACCCTCCCGGTCGAACCCGGCCTCCCACCCGACCTCACCCCTGTTTCACGTGAAACAGGATCCCCCGACGTGGGTGCCACACCCGCCCCGAAGGACACCTCTGTGCAGCAGCCCCCCTCGCCCACGTCGAGCACCGGCGCCCTCTCCGCCGCTGAGCCCGGCCGTGAGCCGGTGGACCCGAGCCGCTTCGGCCCGCATCCCGGCTCCCGGGACGCCGTACCGGACGGCGGGCGACCTCGCCGCCCTCGGCCTCGCGGCCGACGCGTCCACGCCGCTGGCGAGGTCGGTCGAGCACTCGCTGCTGGTCCGCGAGGGACGCCGGCTCAGCACCCGCTGCCCCGTCCGCCGCGCACCCGGGTGATGGTCGTGGCCAACCAGAAGGGTGGGGTCGGCAAGACCACCACCACGGTGAACATGGCCGCCGCGCTGGCGCAGCACGGACTGCGCGTGCTCGTCGTCGACCTGGACCCGCAGGGCAACGCCTCCACGGCGCTGGCGGTGGACCACCACCGCGGCACCGCCTCCACCTACGACGCGGTGGTGGACGGCGTACCGCTGGTCGACATCGTCCAGCCCAGCCCGGAGATCGACGGGCTCTTCGTCGTGCCCGCCACCATCGACCTGGCCGGCGCCGAGATCGAGCTGGTCAGCCTCGTCGCGCGGGAAGGACGGCTCCGCAAGGCCCTGCACGCGCACCCGTGGGTCTTCGGGGAGGGCGAGGACCGCTTCGACTACGTGCTGATCGACTGCCCGCCCTCGCTGGGGCTGCTCACGCTTGAACGCCCTGGTGGCCGGCGACGAGATGCTGATCCCGATCCAGGCGGAGTACTACGCGCTGGAGGGTCTCGGCCAGCTGCTGGAGACCGTCGAGATGGTCAAGGCGCACCTGAACCCGGATCTCACGGTCTCCACGATCGTGCTCACCATGTACGACGCGCGCACCCGGCTCTCCGCCGGCGTGGCGGAGGAAGTCCGCACGCACTTCGGTGGCCAGGTCCTGCGCACGGCGATCCCCCGCTCGGTACGCATCTCCGAGGCGCCGAGCTACGGCCAGACCGTGATGACCTACGATCCCGGCTCAGCGGGCGCACTGAGCTACCTCGAGGCCGCCCGTGAGATGGCGCTCTCCGTGACCAGCGCCGACGAAGGAGCCCAGGCATGACCCAGAAGCCCCAGCAGCGACGCGGTCTCGGCCGCGGTCTCGGCTCGCTGATCCCCACCGCGCCCCGCCCCGAGGACGACGGCGCCTCGGGGACCCCCACGGTGGACGGCAGCTCCCAGGTGGACGGCGTGCCCGCCCCCGCCGGCGGCGCGGGCGACGGTGCAGGGCGCGCGGTCGACTGGATCGGTGCGCCGGCGGCGAGCGACGCCACGGCCGGACCAGGCGAGGTCCCCGCCGCCGTCGAGCCCGAGCCGGAGGACGACGGCTCGCTGCGCCCGGTCGCGGGTGCCTACTTCGCCGAGCTGCCGGTCACGGCCATCGGCCCGAACCCGCGTCAGCCGCGCCAGGTCTTCGACGAGGAGGCGCTGGCCGAGCTGGTGCACTCCATCACGGAGATCGGGCTGCTGCAGCCGGTCGTCGTACGCCCGGCCGGTGAGGGTCGCTACGAGCTGATCATGGGTGAGCGGCGCTGGCGGGCGACGCAGGAGGCCGGCCTCGACACGATCCCGGCGATCGTCCGGGAGACCGGTGACGACGACCTGCTCCGCGACGCCCTCCTGGAGAACCTGCACCGCTCCCAGCTGAACCCGCTCGAGGAGGCGGCCGCCTACCAGCAGCTGCTCGACGACTTCGGCTGCACCCACGAGGAGCTGGCCACCCGGATCGGACGCAGCCGCCCGCAGATCAGCAACACCCTGCGGCTGCTCCGGCTCTCCCCGGCCGTGCAGCGTCGCGTCGCCGCCGGCGTGCTGTCCGCGGGTCACGCGCGCGCCCTGCTCGGCGTCGAGAACGCCGACGTCCAGGACCGGCTCGCCTCCCGGGTGGTGGCCGAGGGCATCTCGGTGCGCGGCCTGGAGGAGATCGTCACGGTCGGCGACCTCGGCACGGGCACCCCGCCCGCCGTCCGGCGCAGCCGTCCGACCGCCCCCGGCCTGACCGACCTGGCCTCCCGGCTCTCGGACCGTCTGGAGACCCGGGTCAAGGTGGACCTCGGCAAGCGCAAGGGCCGGATCACCGTCGAGTTCGCGTCGCTGCCCGACCTGGAGCGGATCATCGGCCTGATCGACCCGGGCCACGCGACCCGCGAGCGGCAAGACAGACTGATCGACTGACGGACTTATCGATTTGTCGACAAAGCGATAAGTCGGTGAATGGTTGAATCGCTGTATCTGCGGCACCGGTTCCGGCCCGGGCGGCACGCGGTGACCACGGCCTGACTGAGCGGTGGCGCGGGCTGCTGGTCGGCGGCCCTCCGGTCCCCAGCTCGACCTCGTGTTGCCGATTCGTTCCCGCCTTGGTCCCGGCTCCGGTCCCGGCCCGGCCCCGGCCCTGGCTCCGGTCCCGCCCCCGGGTGCCTGGTCCTAGCCCCGATCCCGTGATCGGCCCCGTCCCCCGCTCACCGTGCTCGAGGGAGGCCGGGCCGCCGTACCGGGCATGCCTGGCCAGTGCGGGAGCGTGCGGATCGTGGAGAGATCGGCCGGCCGGCAGCCCCCTGCTCGCCGCCCACCCCGAGCTGTGGAACGAAACCGGGCCTCAGCGGGGCTCTCGAGGCCGGGATCGTTCCGCAGCTCGGGGGCACGGGCTCCGGCCAGGCCCCCGGAGTCCTCAGCCCCAGGGTGGCCGACCCACGCCAGGGCATGGACCGCTCGGGCACCGACCCGCCGCCGCCGAGCGCCGTACCTCTGCCAGCGGTCCCCGTGGCAACGGCGATAACCGCAGGTCACAGGCCTATTGAAAGTATCCTTTCGAAAGGCTACCTTCCTCCATGCCGCTCACCCGACGCCGCGTCACGGACTCCGACGCCCTCAAGGCGCTCGCGCACCCCGTCCGGCTCGCCCTGCTCGAGACCCTGGTCACCGAGGGCCCGATGACCGCCACCCAGGCCGCCGGCCGGGTGGGCTCGTCGCCGTCGAACTGCTCCTGGCACCTGCGCAAGCTGGCCGAGCACGGGTTCGTCCGGGAGGCGCGCGGGCACACCGGCCGCAACCGGCCGTGGCAGGCGGTCAGCCAGGGACTGGACTGGGGGGAGCCGGACGACGCAGGGCTCGGCCGAGCCGACGGACCGGATCGCTGCCGAGGCGCTCACCGACCTGCTCGTCGAGCGCGAGGTCCAGCGGCTGCGGGCGGCGCAGGCGTCCCGGGACACCGAGCCGGCCGCCTGGCAGGAGGTCACCGGGCTCGCGTCGTCGATGCTGTGGCTGACCGCCGAGGAGGCCGCGGACGCTACGCCGGCAGCTGGCCGACCTGCTGCAGGCGCCGCAGCGAGCTGTCCGCGGAGCGGGCCGCGCACCCGGAGACCCGTCCCGAGGACGCCCGGCTGGTGTCGCTGGTGGGCTGGCTGGTGCCGGCCGGTCCGCAGCGTGACCCGGAGCCGGGAGCCCGACCGTGATGCGCGCGGCGTTCCGGACCCCGGGGTTCGGCCGGCTGTACGCCGGCCTGGGCGCGAGCATGTTCGGCGACTCGCTGATGCTGATCGTGCTCTCGATGTGGGTCAAGACGCTGACCGGGTCCAACGGCGCGGCGGGCGCGACGTTCCTGGCGATGACGGCGCCGGCGCTGCTGGCCCCGCTGCTCGGGTACGTCGTGGACCGGGTGCCGCGCCGCACCGTTCCTGGTGGTCGCCAACGTGCTGTCCGCGCTGGTGATGCTGCCGCTGCTGCTGGTCCGGGACGCCGGCGACGTGTGGATCGTGTACGCCGTGGCGTTCTGCTACGGCATCTCCTTCGTCGTCGTACCCGCCGCGCTCAACGGGCTGCTCAAGGACCTGCTCCCCGCGGACGTCCTGGTCGAGGCCAACGCCTCGCTGTCGGTGCACCCGCGAGGCGCTCCGGCTGGTCGGACCGCTGGTGGGCGCCGCGACGTTCTCGGTGGCCGGCGGCGGCGTCGTGGCGATGGCCGACGCGGCGACCTTCCTGCTGGCGGCCCTGGCGGTGGCCGGGCTGCGGCGTCGAGGAGCACCGCGACGAGCCGCGCGAGCCGCAGCACTGGCGCGTCGAGGTCCTGGAGGGCGCGTCCTTCATCCGGCGTACGCCGCTGCTGCTGCACACCACGATGGCGCTGGCGCTCGCCCTGCTGGTCATCGGGTTCGCCGAGTCCGCGGTCTACGCGGTGGTGGAGGCCTTCGGGCACCCGGTGTCGTTCGTCGGGCCGCTGCTGACCGTGCAGGGCGTGGGCGCCGTCTCGGTCGGGCCTGGTCGCCAGCCGGGTGGTCCGTCGGTTCGGGGAGCCCGCCGCCGTCGTGGTCGGGCTGCTGGTCACCGCGGTCGGCCTGCTCGGGATCGTGCTCGCCGGGCAGACCTGGCAGCTGCTGGTCACGGTGGCGGTGCTCGGCGGCGGCATCCCGCTGATCTTCGTCGCGTTCAACACGCTGCTGCAGAAGCAGACCCCCGGCCGGCTGATGGGCCGGGTCAGCACCTCGGTCGAGGTGCTGGTGACCACGCCCCAGGCGCTGTCGATCGGGGTGGGCGCCGTGCTGGTCGGCCTGCTGGACTACCGGGTGATCTTCGCGCTGATGGCGGCCGGCACGACGGTCGCGGCCGGCTACCTGGCGGTGACCCTGCGGGCCGTGCTCGGCTCACCGGTGCCGGGGGATCCGGCCCGATCCCGGTCCGTGCTGCCCGAGACCTGGTGTCACTGCCCACCCCACGCCGGACGGCTCGGACGCTGCACTACTTCGCTTGGCCTTGCGCTTGGCGGCCCGGGCCTTGGGCGCGCTCCCGCTTCTCCTCGGCGTCGAGCACGGCGGCCTCCTCCATGGTCGGCGCGCTGCCGCCGTACGACGCGGGGAGCCACCAGGAACCGGGCGGCTGCTCGTCGGCCGGGTAGGCGCGGATCGTCTCGTCGAGCAGCCGGGCCATCGCGGCCTTGAGCTCGGCGGTCTCCGCGACCGGGTTCGCGCCGGTGGGGTGCAGCGGCTTGCCGACCGAGATCGCGATCGTCTTGCCGCGGGAGAAGTCCTGCGGGTGGGACTTGGTCTTCATCCGCTGGGTGCCCCACAGGACCGCGGGCACCAGGGGGACCCCGGCCTCCGCGGCCATCCGGGTCGCGCCGGTCTTGAACTCCTTGAGCTCGAAGCTCCGGGAGATCGTCGCCTCGGGGAAGATCCCGACGACCTCGCCGCGGCGCAGGTAGTCGACGCCCTCGGCGTACGACTGCGAGGCCGTCGCCGCGGTCCACGGAGATGTGGTGCAGCGAGCGCATCAGCGGGCCGCTCCAGCGGTGGTCGAACAGCTCGCGCTTGGCCATGAACCGGACCAGCCGCTTGGAGTCCTGGGTCGCCGAAGCCGCCGAGGATGAAGTCGACGTAGGAGATGTGGTTGAGCGCCAGCAGGGCGCCGCCGGTGCGCGGGACGTTCTCGGTGCCGTGCAGCTGGAAGCGCAGCCCGAGCGCCTTGAAGCCGAGCTTGGCCGTGACGATGATCGGGGGGTAGGTGAGGTCGCGCACGGGGGTCCTAACGATCGGCTCAGCTCGGGTCGTGATGACGTTCGACTGCTGTTCGTACCAGATCGGCCATCAGGTCGCCCAGGTCCAGCCCCGCCGCCGCCACCGACAGCGGCACGGTGGAGGTCTCGGTCAGGCCCGGGGCGACGTTCACCTCGAGGAACCAGACGGTGCCCTGCGGCGTCGATGATCAGGTCCGAGCGGGACAGGTCGCGCAGCCCGAGCGCCTCGTGGGCGGTGAGCGCCACCCGGGCGCACTCGGCGGCCAGCTCGTCGGAGAGCTTCGCGGGCACCTGGAACTCCGTGCTGCCGGCGGTGTAGCGCGCGGCGTAGTCGTAGACCCCGCCGTCCGGCACGATCGACACCACCGGCAGCGCCCGGGGGCCCGTCGCCGGTGTCCACGACGGGTACGGCGACCTCGGCGCCCGACCACGAACCGCTCGACGAGCGCGGTGTCGCCGTAGGCGAAGGCGTTGACCATCGCGCCGGCCAGCGCGGTCGCCTCGCGGACGACCGTGCAGCCCAGCGCGGAGCCGCCGCGGGCCGGCTTCACGATCAGCGGCAGCCCGATCGAGGCGACGATCGCGTCCATCACGGCCGCCGCGCCGAGCTCGCGGAACGTCTCGTGCGGGAGCGCGACGCCGGCCGGGGTGTGCAGCCCGGCGCGGGCCACGACGGCCTTGGCGACCGGCTTGTCGAACGCCGCCCGGCAGGCCGAGGGCCGGGAGCCGACGTAGGGCACCCCGACCAGCTCGAGCACCTCGCGCACCGCGCCGTCCTCGCCGGTCTCGCCGTGCAGCAGCGGCAGCACGCAGTCGGGGGCGTCCTCGCGCAGCAGCCGCAGCAGGTCGGCGTCCACGTCGCGTACGTCGACCTCGATGCCCGCCTCGCGCAGCGCCTCGGCGACCCGGCGGCCCGAGCGCAGCGACACGTCGCGCTCGTGGGACAGCCCGCCGGCGAGCACCACGACCCGTCCGGCGTGCGTCGAACCGGCGCTGGTCGAGCCGTCCAGCTGGCGTCAGCCCTCGAGCTGCGTCATCGGTCAGGTCCGTCGTCGGGCCGTCGTACCCACGGTTCAGCCCGGGCGTCCGGGCGCGGCGCCGAGGCCGGTGCCGAACGTGTGCCGCAGCTCGACCTCCTCCTCGATCACGCCGACGAGGCGGCGGACGCCCTCCCGGATCCGCTCCGGGGTGGGGTAGCAGTAGGACAGCCGCATGCTCTGCGCGCCGAAGCCGTCGGCGAAGAACGCCGTGCCGGGCACGAACGCCACCCGCGCGGTCACCGCCCGCGGCAGCATCGCCTTGGCGTCGAGGCCGTCGGGCAGGGTCAGCCAGACGTAGAAGCCGCCGGTCGGCACGTTCCACCGGGCGGCGGCCGGCATCATGTCGTCGAGCGCGCCGACCATCGCGTCGCGGCGCTCGCGGTACATCTCCCGGAACTGCTTGATCTGGCCGAGCCAGTCGTGCTTCTCGAGGTAGGCCGAGACGGCCATCTGCGAGAACGACGGCGGGCAGAGCGTCGCGGACTCCTGGGCGAGCACCAGCTTCTCGCGGACGGCGTGCGGGGCCAGCGCCCAGCCGACCCGGAACCCCGGCGCGAACGTCTTGGAGAACGAGCCGAGGTAGATCACCCCGTCGGCCTCGTCGGCGCGCAGCGCGCGGTAGGGCTCCTCGTCGAAGCCGAGCAGGCCGTAGGGGTTGTCCTCGAGCACCAGCACGTCGGCCTCGCGGCAGATCTCCAGGATCTCCGGGCGGCGCTCCGCGGCCAGCGTGACGCCGGCGGGGTTGTGGTAGTTCGGGATCGTGTAGACGAACTTGATCCGCTTGCCGGCGGCCTGCACGTGCGCGATCGCCTCGCGCAGCGCCGAGGGCACCAGGCCGTGCTCGTCCATCTCCACGTGCACCACGTCGCACTGGTAGGCCCTGAACACGCCGAGCGCACCGACGTACGACGGGGCCTCGCAGATCACCACGTCGCCGGGGTCGCAGAAGATCCGGGTGACCAGGTCGACCGCCTGCTGGGAGCCGACCGTGACCACCACGTCGTCGGGGTGCGCCTCGATGCCCTCGAGCCGCATCACGTCGCAGATCTGCTCGCGCAGCCGCGGGTCGCCCTGCCCGGAGCCGTACTGCATCGCCGTGCTGCCGCGGTGCGCGACCAGGTCGGCGATCGCCTCGCCGACGACGTCGAGCGGCAGCCCGGAGATGTTCGGCATCCCGCCGGCCAGCGAGACCACCTCGGGCCGGCTGGCCACCGAGAACAGGGCGCGGATCTCCGAGGCGGTCATCCCCTGGGTGCGGGCGGCGTACCGGTCGACGTAGCTGTCGAGCCGGGTGCTGCCGTCGGCCCCGTGCCGGTGCTCGTGCCGGTTCTGGGGAAGCTGCTGGGACATCGGGACTCCTGTCGGGGTTGCTCCTAGGATGAGGCATCGGGGGTTCCGTGGCGCGGAAGGGGTCACGACATGAGCAGGCACCGTGTCTAGGCGGCTGGCCCGCCTGACGCTGGACAACCTCGGCGACCTGCCGCAGGGCTGCCGGTCCTGCATGTTCTGGGAGCTCGACCCGGTGCGCCGCCAGCGGGCGCGTGGACGCCGGCGAGTCGTGCGGCGAGAAGGAGGCCTGGGTCTCCCGGGTGCTGCTGGAGTGGGGCTCCTGCGGCCGGGTGGCGTACGTCGACGACGACCCGGCCGGCTACGTGCTCTACGCGCCGCCGGTCGTACCTCCCGGGCGCCGACGCGTTCCCGACCGCGCCGGTCAGCGAGGACGCGGTGCTGCTGGCCACCGCGATGGTCTTCCCGAGTACGCCGGCGGCGGGCTGGGCCGGGTGCTGATGCAGACCGTCGTGAAGGACCTGGTCAAGCGCGGCGGGATCCGGGCCGTCGAGGCGTTCGGCGACACCCGGGCGGCGCCCCGGGCGAGCAAGGGCGACCCGGCACCGGTGACCTACGGCACCTGCGTGCTGCCGGCGGACTACCTGCTGCGGGTCGGCTTCAAGACCCACCGGCCGCACCCGCGCTACCCCCGGATGCGGCTCGAGCTCAAGTCGGCGGTCACCTGGCGCGACGAGGTGGAGAGCGCGCTGGAGCGGCTGCTGGGCGCCGTACGCCCGGCGCGGCACCCGGCCGCCGACCCGTCGCACCGCACCGAGCGACGGCGGTCGTGAGCGCCGGGCGGTCCGGTCAGGGCCGGTGGTGGCGCAGCGCGGCGCGGAGCTCGCCGAGCCGCAGCACGCCGGTCTTGGAGTCGGACTCGGCGTCGAGGTAGACCCGCTGCACGGCGACCACGACCGCCTCGGCGATCACGTCGCGGAAGCTCGGGTCGGCCAGCCGGGCGGCGTCGCCGGGGTTGGTGAGGTAGCCGGCGTCGATCCGGACCGCCGGCATCTGGGTGCGGCGCAGGATGTCGAAGGTCTTGCCGTGCGAGCGCAGGTCGCCCAGGTCGGTGCGGGCCACGATCTCCCGCTGGACCAGTCCGGCGAACCGCTCGCCGGCCGAGGAGGCGACGCCGTGCGCCTCGGAGCCGTAGAAGTACGTCGAGACGCCGGCCGCGTCCGGGTTCTCCGAGCCGTCGACCTGCAGCGAGATGCACAGGTGCGCGTCGGTCGCGGTTGGCGAACTCGGCCCGCTCGACCTCGGTGGTCTCCGAGGCGCCGCCGGTGTTGGTGAGGAAGGCCTGGACGCCGGTCGCGACCAGCCGGCCCTCGATGCGCCGGGCCAGGTCGGTGGTGATGGCGTCGGCGTGCAGCCGCATGGCCGAGTCGGCGAACCGGCCCACGGACGGGTCGATGACCACGATCTTGCCGGTCAGCTGGGGGCCCGTCGCGGCGGATCCGCTCCTCGGCGCGCATCGCGTTGGGGCTGCCGCCGCGCACGATCGGGGCGAGCCGGGACAGCGCCTTGAGGGTGGCCGGGCCGCAGGTGCCGTCGGCCGGCACGCCGACGTTGCGCTGGAAGTCGCGCACCGCCTGCTCGGTCTGGTGGCCGAAGCGGCCGTCGAGCTTGCCGACCTTGAAGCCGAGGTCGAGCAGCCGCTGCTGGAGGGCGAGCACGTCGTCGCCCGCCGAGCAGGTTGCCGGGCGACGTGGGTGAGCAGCCGGTCGCCGAGCCGCCAGCGGGCCTCCTCGAGCACCCGGTAGGTGCTCGGGCCGACGATCCCGTCGACGGCGAGCCCGCGCTTCTGCTGGAAGGCGCGGACCGCCCGGTCGAGGGACTCGTCGAAGGTGTCGGGGTCGGCGTGCCGGCCGCCGTCGGGTCGGTCAGGCCGAGCAGCCCGAGGCGGGACCGGATCTCCGAGACGGCCCGGCCGCGGTCGCCCACGCCGGAAGAGCGGGGCGGTCGGGGCCGGGGTGGGTGCGGTCTCGAGGTCGGACATGCCGACTCCTCTCGCGTGCACACAGGTGGGGGACGGGGCGCGGATCCGCCCTAGCCAAACAGACCGCGCGGCCATTCGCCAAGACCGCGGTCGCGCCCGGACGTCGTCCGGACGGGCGACGCCCGCGTCCTCCGGGGAGGGCGCGGGCGTCGAGGACCGGTCCGGGTCAGCCGATGAAGTCGCTGAGCTCGCCGAGCAGCGCGGCCTTGGGCTTGGCGCCGACGATCTGCTTCACGAGCTCGCCGTTGTGGAAGACGTTGAGCGTCGGGATGCCGGTCACGCGGTACGCCGCGGGGGTGACCGGGTTCTCGTCGACGTTCATCTTCACGAAGGTGATCTTCTCGCCGTGCTCGGCGGCGATCTCCTTGAGGATCGGGTCGACCTGACGGCACGGGCCGCACCACTCGGCCCAGAAGTCCACGAGGACGGGCTTGTCGGACTTCAGCACGGAGGCGTCGAAGTCGGCGTCGGTGATTGCTTGCATCTCGGCCACGAGGTGCTCCTTCAGGGTCGGTGGTGTCGGTGGGGCGTCGGTCTGGTCAGTCAACACGAGACGGGGGACATTTCTTCCCCGCCGGGGGCCGGTCCGGGCAGCCGGACCGGCGGAGCGGCGTGGCTCAGGCGCCGGCCGTCTGCACCTGCTCGGTGAGCAGCTCGGCCTCGTTCTCGGTCTCCGCGAGCGTGCCCGGCGGTGGAGGCGGCGTGGTCGAGGGCCGCGAGGAACCGCTCGGCGTCGAGCGCGGCCGCGCAGCCGGTGCCGGCGGCGGTGATCGCCTGCCGGTAGTGGTGGTCGACCAGGTCGCCGCAGGCGAACACGCCGGCGAGGTTGGTGCGGGTGGAGGGCTGGTCGACCAGGACGTAGCCGTTCTCGTCGAGGTCCACCTGGCCGCCGAGCAGCTCCGAGCGGGGGTCGTGGCCGACCGCGATGAACAGGCCGGTCGCGTCGAGCTCGCGCTTCTCGCCGGTGACCGTGTCGACCAGGGTCAGGCCGGTGAGCTTGTCGTCGCCGTGGATCGTCTCGACCGCGGAGTTCCAGGCGAAGTCGATCTTCGGGTCGGCGAAGGCGCGCTCCTGCATGATCTTGGAGGCGCGCAGCTCGTCGCGACGGTGGATCAGCGTCACCTTGGAGCCGAAGCGGGACAGGAAGGTCGCCTCCTCGACGGCGGAGTCGCCGCCGCCGACGACGGCGATGTGCTGCTCGCGGAAGAAGAAGCCGTCGCAGGTCGCGCACCAGGAGACGCCGTGGCCGGAGAGCCGGTCCTCGCCCTCGACGCCGAGCTTGCGGTAGCCCGAGCCGGTCGCCAGGATCACCGCGCGGGCGCGGTGCTCGATGCCGGCGCCGTCGGTGACGACCTTGACGTCGCCGGTCAGGTCCACCGCGGTGACGTCGTCGGCGACCAGCTCGGCGCCGAACCGCTCGGCCTGCGCGCGCATCTCGTCCATCAGCGCGGGGCCCATGATGCCGTCGCGGAAGCCGGGGAAGTTCTCGACCTCGGTGGTGTTCATCAGCGCGCCGCCGGCGGTGACGGAGCCCTCGAACACGAGCGGCGCCAGGTTCGCGCGGGCGGCGTACACGGCGGCGGTGTAGCCGGCCGGGCCGGAGCCGATGATGATCACGTTGCGGGTGCTGGACATCAGGGACGAACTCACTTCCTCGAGCGGACGGGACCGCGGTGGATGCGGTCCCGTGCGTGTCAACCGATCCTAGGTGGGCGGCATTCCCCCGTCACCTTCACCGCCCGCCGCGCCGGGACGGGTCACGGGCTGCGGGACGGTGCGGGTCGCCACCGGCGTGGACGCGTCGTCACAGGAGTAGATCCGCGCCACACGCGTCCCGTCCGCGGGTGGGTCGAGCACCAGCGTGGCGCGCTTCCCGTCCAGGCGTACGTCGACCACGTCGGCGCCCCGCGGCACGGCCGGCGTCGCGCAGGCGGCGGCCCGGGCCGAGCCGCCGCCGGCGCCCTCGGCGGTCTTCGCGGGGGACGCGAGGGCGGCGGCGGCACGGCGTACGTCGGCGTCGAGGGTGGCGGTGCGCAGCCGCGGCACGGGGACGCGGGGCGACGAAGCCGTCGCCGTCCGACGGGGCCGGGGCGCGAGCACGCCCGGACTCGGGGCGGACCCGGTCCTGGGCGGCGCCGCCCCCGGAGTCGGAGGACGCCGAGGAGGCGCCGCGTCCGCGCCGGAGCTGCCGAGGCCGCGGGTGACCACCGCGCCGCCCGCGGCCGCGATCACCGCGACCGCCGCCGCGGCGACCAGCACGTTCGGCCACTTCCGGCGACGTCGGGCGGCGAGCTCGTCGGGCTGCCCGGAGCGGGTGCCGGCGTGCGTCCCGGCCGCTCTGGGACCGGCCCTGCACCAGCTCGGCGAGCACGTGGTCGAGCCGGGCGGCCACGTCGGGCGGCACGGACCCGCGCTCCTCGTCGGACTCGGCCCGCCCGGCGGCGGCGAGCGCGCGGCGGACCTGCTCCTCCTGCTCAGGTGTCACTGCTCGTCACCTCCTCACCCGGGGTCCGGGGTCGCTGCTCGGTCGGGGTCGTGCCGGGGTCCGGTCGCCGGCGGGTCGTCCGGGGGTGGGACGCGGGGCTCGCCCGCCGGGTTCCCGCCGCGGCCCGGCGTCGGCGGCGTCGGGGCGTGCGCGCGCCAGCAGGGGCAGCAGCCGGGCCCGGCCGCGCGAGCACCGGCTCTTCACCGTGCCCGGGGCGCAGTGCAGGATCTGGGCGGTCTCCTCGACGGAGTAGCCCTCCATGTCGACCAGGACGAGGGCGGCCCGCTGGTCCAGCGGCAGCTCGGCCAGGGCGGCGAGCAGGGCGGAGCGGCGCTCGTGGTCCACGGCGAGGTCGGCGGGGTCGACGAGCGCCGCGGGGGTCGCCCGGGGCCGCCGTCGGAGACGCCGGTGGCCAGCCCGGCCGCGCGCCGCTCGTCGAGGTCGTCGGGCAGCGGGTCGGCCATCCGGACCCGGCGGCGCCGCAGCCGGTCCAGACAGGCGTTCACCACGATCCGGTGCAGCCAGGTGGTGACGGCGGCGTCGCCGCGGTAGGAGTCGGCCCGCCGGAAGGCCGCGATCAGGGCGTCCTGGAGGGCGTCGGCGGCCTCCTCCCGGTCGCCGGTGGTGCGCAGGGCGACCGCCCAGAGCCGGTCGCGGTGCCGGCCGAACAGCGTGCCGAACGCCTCGGGGTCCCCGTCGAGGTGCGCCCGCAGCAGGGCCCGGTCGTCGGGGCCCTCGGGGTCGGTCCCGGTCATGACGAGACGGAGATCTCCGCGACCCGGCCCTGGAACCCGCCGGGGGTGGACGGGCAGCGTCGGTCAGCCAGACCACGAGCCACCGGGTCGTGACGGGCTTCTTCAGGGTGAGGGTGGCGCGGCTGCCGGCGTCCGCGGTCGAGGCGACCGTGTCCAGGCCGTCGGTGCTGGACGGGGCGGTCCGCGCGTCGGGGGCGGCCAGCACGTCCAGGGAGGTGCCGGTCGCCGAGCAGGTTCACCCGGACCTTGCCGACCTCGGTCGGCTTGCCCAGGTCGACGCAGCAGGCCGACGCCGTCCTTGAGCTTCGCGAGCTCGTCGTAGTAGGTGCTCGTGCGCCAGGCCGTGGACTGCTTGCCGTCGGCGGCGAGCGGCGCCAGGTCGGGGTTCTCCTCGGGCGGGTCGCCCTGGGGGTCGAAGTCGGTGACCCCGGAGATCGCGACCGGCGTGCTCGCGCGGCGCGACGACGAGCCGGACGGCGAGGTGCTGGTCTCCCCCGGAGGCGGTCCCGGCGTCGCCGGAGCCGCGGCCGAGGTTGAAGGCGAGGACCACGCCGACGACCAGCACCAGGACGGCCGCGAGGACCGCGGCGAGCCGCAGCCAGCTCGTGCCGGGCTTGGCGGCGTCCCAGCTGCCGGTCTCCGGGTCGTCCGGGTCGTCGGCGTCGTCGGCGTCGGGCCCCCAGACCGGGGGCACCCGGCCGTTGCCCGTGCCGGTGACGCGCGAGCGGGTGCCGGTGTCGTGCGCGCCCGACCAGCCGGTGCCGGTGAGGGCGTCGGAGTCGTCGCGGCCGGCGTGGCCGTTGCCGGTGCGCGGCCGGGCCGGGCCGTCCGCGAAGAGCGGCCGCTCGGGGAGCTCGGGCGGGGGCGCCTGCGGTGCCGGGGTGCGGCGCGTGGGCTCGGGTCGGACCAGCCGGAGAAGCCGCCGAGGCCGCGGGACCCGTCCCGGTGGCCGGCGTGGTCGGTAGCCGGCGTGGTCGGAGCGGACCGCGGGTCGCCGGCGGACCCCAGCCCACCCTGCTGGTCTCGTCGTGGAAGACCGGCACGCCGGCCTGGGTGCGGTCGTCGTCGTCCGAGCCGGTCGGGGCCGGGAACGCGCCCGTGGCGGCCAGGTCGCCGGTGTCGGTGCCCTCGGTGAGGGACGGGTCGGACCAGGGGGTCGCGGTGTGCAGCTCGGTGGCCGGCCCGTAGTCCTCCACTGGTCGAGCCGTCGTCGGCGAGGTCGAGCACGGAGGTGTGCTCGTACTGCGGCGCGCCGGTGGGGTCGCCGATGTAGTCGCTGAGCGCGGCGTAGATCTCGTGGGCCGTCTCGAGCGGCACGGCGTGGGTGTGCGGTCCGGCGTTGAGCACCCGCTCGCAGATCGCGTCGAGGGGACGGGGGACGCCGGCGCGGACCTGGCGCGGGCGCAGCGGCCGGCCGTGCTCGGCGGGGGCCGCCGGGACCGTCGAGCCCTCGGTGCCGGGCCACCGGCCGACCAGCGCGGCGTACAGCAGGGCGGCGAGGTTCACCACGTCGGACTCGTGGGCGCTCAGCACGGCCCCGCCGGTGACCCGGCGCTGGTCGCGGCCGGCGCGGTCCTGGAGCACGGCGTCGACGACGAAGCCGATCAGCTTGACCGACCCGGCCTCGGTGACCATCACCTTCTCCGGGAGCAGCCGGCCGTGCGCGACGCCGTTGCGGTGGGCGGTGGCGATCGCCTCGGCGACCTCCTTGACCACCCAGGCGGCGCGGCGGGGCGGCAGCGGGCCCTCGGCGAGCATCTCGTCGAGGGAGACCCCGGAGCCCCACTCGTTGACGACGTAGACGACGCCGTCCTCGGCGGCCGCGTCGAGCACCCGCAGCAGGTGGCCGTCGGTGACCAGGGCGGAGGTGCGGGCCGCGGTGAGCAGGGCGTCGGCGCGGGCGTCGGACTCGGCGATCACGTGCACGGCGACGCTGCGGGCGAGGGTCTGGTCGGTGGCCCGCCAGAACCGGGCGCCGTCGGTGTCGTCGAGGAGGTCGTCGAGCGTGAAGCGTCCGGCGAGGACGGACCCCGGTCCGATCGGTGTCTCGGCCACGTCCCTCCTCGTTCCCATGCGCGTCGGCCGTGCGCCGGGTCGCTCTCCGGCCCCCATGCTACGGGCGCGTCGGTCACCGCCGGAGCCGGCTGGTGACCAGGTTCATGACGCTGGTCACCTCCGTGATCCGCATCGCCCGGGCCAGCGCGAGGAACACCACGACGTCGACGGTGCCGGTCACGACGAGCAGGCTCAGCGCGTGCGCCAGCCCGTCGCCGGGGGCCCAGACCTGCGCCATCCCCCACTTCACCGACCAGGCCAGCGCGGTGGAGATGCCGGCCGCGACCAGCAGCCGGACCAGGAAGCGGACCAGCACCGGCGTGTCGAGGCCGCCGACGGTCCGGCGCAGCAGCGTGTACGACGTGAGCGCGCCGACCAGGTACGCGCCGGCGTAGGCCAGCACCAGCCCGGGGGCGGTGCCCGACGGGGAGACCTGGCTGGTGAACGCGACCGCGAGGACGACGTTGGTCACCGCGATCACGCACTGCACCCAGAACACCGTGCGGGTGCGCTCGAGGGCGTAGAAGCCGCGCAGCATCAGGTAGTGGACGGTGAAGAACACCAGCCCGGGGGCGAACAGCGCCAGCGACACCGCGAAGTCCGGCACGGTCTGCCGGCCGGCGCCGTAGCCGATGACGACCCGGCTCAGGTCGAGCGCCACGACCGGCAGCAGCAGCGCGAACGGGATGATCAGCGCGAACGTGGTCCGCAGGGTGGAGGCCACGGCGTGACCCACCCCGCGCAGGTCCGAGTCGACCGCGAAGGACGCCAGCCGGGGCAGCATCGCGGTCGCCAGCGACACCGTCGCGATCGCGTGCGGGACCATCACCAGCAGGAACGCGTTGGAGTAGATCGTGTAGCCGGTGCCGTTCCCGCTGCCGCGCGAGCAGGCCCCGCTGACGGCGTCCGCCGTACCGGAGGAGGCGATCCGCACCACCACGGTGTAGGCGATCTGGTTGACCACCACGAAGAGCACCGTCCAGGTGCCCAGCCGCATCGTGTGGCCCAGACCGGTGCCGCGGAAGTCGAAGCGCGGGCGGTAGCTGAACCCGGCCCGCTTGAGGAACGGCAGCAGGATGAAGAACTGCACCGCGATGCCGAGCGTGGAGCCGAGCCCGAGCAGCAGCTCCTGCCCGTGGGTGTAGCCGCCGACCATCGACCCGGGGCCGGACAGCACCGCCGGGTCGACCCCGCCGGCCCGGCACAGGTCCGCCACCGGGGAGAACACCAGGAGGTACGTCGTCAGCACGACCACCGAGATCACGTTGTTCGCGATCGGCGCCCACATCATCGGCCCGAAGCTGCCGCGGGCGTTCAGCACCTGCCCGACCAGCACGAACATCCCGTAGAAGAAGACCTGGGGCAGGCAGTAGCGGGCGAAGTCGATCACCGACTCCCGCTGGGCGGCCAGCTCGGGGGTGAAGAAGCTGCCGTCCAGGAACAGCCGCATCAGCAGCGGCGCCGCGATCACCAGGACGGCGGTCACGCCGGCCAGGAACAGCGCGGCCAGGGTGATGATCCGGTTGGTGTAGCCGTCCCCGCCGTCCGGGTCGTTCTTCATCGCCCGGACCAGCTGGGGGACGAGCACGGCGTTGAAGACACCGCCCGCCAGCAGGATGTAGAGCATGTTCGGGACGGTGTTCGCGATCGTGAACACGTCGGCGTGCAGCTGCTGGCCGAGGGCCGCGGCGAGCAGGCCGTTGCGGACGAAGCCGCTGAGCCGGGACACCACGGTGCCGGCGGCCATCAGCGCGCTGGAGGACAGCACGCTCGCGTCGGTGCCGGCCTCGGTCCCGGTCTCCTGCTCCCCGGTGGGCGGCGGGGTCTGGCGCCGGGTGCCGTCCGGGCTGGTGCCGCTCACGCGTCGGCCCCCCGCTGCAGGCGCGGCCCGTGGGTGGCCCGGCGGCGACGTACCCGGCGGAACAGCCGCACCGCGATCGCGAGGAACAGCAGCACCGCGCCGGCGGCCATGATCACCCAGATCACGGTGCTGACCCGGCTGGTCCGGACGCTGAGCTGGGTGAGGCTGCCGATGGGGTTGCCCTCCGTGTCGGTGGCGACCAGCGTGACGGCGTGCACGCCGATGTCGTTGGAGCTGGCCTTGAGCCGGATCGCGGTGCGCTTGCCGGGACCGAGCGTGACCGGGTCGATCTCGGAGATCCTCAGGCCCGAGCTGCGGGTCGCCGCGGCGATCCCGACCCGGACCGGCTGGTCGAGCCCGTTGACCAGGGTGATCTGGATCGGGCCCTGCTCGCCGGACATCATCACGAACCGCGGGCCCTCGATCCGGACCTCCTGCATCTGCGCGCGCAGGTAGCCGGTGGTGCTGTCGGCCTGGCGGACCGCTCCGGCGGCGTCGTCGCGGACGTTCTGCGAGGAGGCGAGCATCGACATCCGCTCGAGCGTGTGCTGGACGGTGTCGTTGTCGGGCAGCAGCCGGCCGTACGTCGACCCGGTGCTCGCGAGCCGCCGGGTGGCCAGCAGGTTCGCGACCGGCAGCTGCGCCTGGCGCTCCGAGCGGGGGTAGACCGGGGTCCGCTCGCCGCTGTCGTCGGCCGGCGCGAGCTCGCCACCGGACACCACGGAGGGCAGGTCGGTCAGCTGCAGCCACGGCTGGTCCAGCCCGGCGAAGAAGTCCGAGGAGGCCCAGGCGCTGCCCGGGTCCCAGTACGGCGGCGTGGAGACGACCAGCGGGCGGGCGGCGTCGGGGGAGAGCGCGTGCAGCGCGGCGTCGCTGAGCAGCCGCTGGCGCATCGCGAGGGCGGCGTAGCGCGAGTTCGGCCGCGGGCCGCCGTCACCGGCCTCGTCGTCGGTGCGGACGACCGGCGCGCGACCGTCGCGGGTGAGCACGGTGCGCTGCGCCCGGGGGAACGCCGACTCGGACAGCAGCACCGGGGTCCCGGGGTCGACGCCGCGCAGCGCGGTCCCGGGGAGCCGGCCGCTGACCGGGTCCACGACGGGGCTGCTGGACTCGATGCCCTGGGCGGTCATCGCCTCCGCGCTCAGGTCGGCGGCCTGCCGGTAGAGCCCGGCGAGCGGGGTGCCCAGCGCGGCGGCGAGGTCGAGGTCGCCGTAGGGCACCGTGCCGACCTCGTGGGTCGGCGCCTGCCGGCGGAACTCCTCCAGCCAGGCGCGGGCGGCGACCGCCTCGGCCGTCGGCTCGGCCGCCGAGCTCACGTCGCCCCCGTCGCCCCCGTCGGCCCCGTCGCTGCTCGCGCCGTCCGAGGGGCTGGCGCTCGGCGACGGGGACGGCGAGGCGGTCGGGCTGCCGCCGTCGGCGCTGCCGTCCGGGCCGGGGTCGATCTTGGGGTTGTCCTGCGCCACCGAGGTCACCGCGTCGAGCACCGCCGGGTCGACCACCCAGGTGAGAGGTGCGGTGGCCCGTCCGCTGAGGTTCAGCAGCCGGTCGAGCCGGCCGTCGGTGGAGACCGACCGCTGCCAGCCGGGCAGGCCGAGCAGCCGGCCGGCGGCGCCGCGGCGGACCTCGTTCTTCACCGGCACCACCAGCGCGAGGCGGGTCGGGGTGGTGTCCTCCGGCAGCAGCGGGACGAACGTGCGGGCCCGGCCGTCGGCGACCGCGTCCCGGCCGGTGCCGTCCGAGCCGCCCAGGACGTGCACGCCGATCCAGTAGACGCCCGGCGCCGACCCGATGCCGAGGCTGCGCCGCGGGACCGAGACGCGGTAGGACGTGGTCTCGCCGGGTGCGAGGTCGCCGAGGTCGTCGTACAGGCCGTCGGTGGTGAGCCGCTCGCCGACGGCCTCGAACTCGCTGGTCGCCGCGGCCTTCGCGAGCTCGTCGGCGCTGGTCATCGGGGTGCCGGAGGTGAACAGGTAGGCCCGCAGGCTGGTCCAGTCCTCGTCGGAGCGGTTGGTGACCTGCCCGGTCAGGGTCACCCGGCCGGAGGCGGGCAGGACCGACGGGGTCATCGTCTCGACGCTGACCCGCAGCGGCGAGCGGGTGCTGTTCGCCGACTCGCTCGCGGCCGTGGCGGGGCCGGCGGGGGTGAGCAGCGTCGTCCCGGTCGCCGCCAGCACCGCCGTGAGCAGGCAGGCGGCTGCACGGCGAAGGGCGGGGCGGGTCACACGGGCAAGGCTAACGGCGGGGACCGCGACCCCCGCCCGCTGGCATAGAGTTCGCTCCCGTGTCCGACCAGCCCGAGCGCCCCCGCCTCCGCGAGGTGCAGTCCCGCGCCGTGCGCGAGCTGCTGCGCATCTCCCCGGTCGTCGACGAGCTCGGCGCCCGGTTCGCGGCCGCGGGCGAGCAGATCGCGCTGGTCGGCGGCCCGGTGCGCGACGCGATGCTGGGCCGGCTGCACCACGACCTGGACCTGACCACCTCGGCGCGTCCGGAGAAGACCGAGAAGCTGCTCGCCGGCTGGGCCGACGCGGTGTGGGACATGGGGCGCTCCTTCGGCACGATCGGCAGCCGCAAGGGCGACTGGACCGTCGAGATCACGACGTACCGCACCGACGCCTACGCGGCGGACTCCCGCAAGCCCGCCGTGGAGTACGGCGACTCCCTCGAGGGCGACCTGGTCCGGCGCGACTTCACGGTCAACGCGATGGCGGTGACCCTGCCCGGGCGCGAGTTCGTCGACCCGTACGGCGGCATGGAGGACCTCGCGCGCGGGGTGCTGCGGACCCCCGGACGGCCCGAGGACTCGTTCTCCGACGACCCGCTGCGGATGCTGCGCGCCGCCCGGTTCTCCGCCCAGCTCGACTTCGACGTCGACCCGGCGGTGGTGGCGGCGATGACCGGCATGGCCGACCGGATCGAGATCGTCTCGGCCGAGCGGGTCCGCGACGAGCTGGTCAAGCTGGTCACGTCCCCGCACCCGCGCCGGGGCCTGGCGCTGCTGGTGGAGACCGGTCTGGCGGAGCTGGTGCTCCCCGAGCTGCCGGCGCTGGCCCTGGAGCGCGACGAGCACCACCGGCACAAGGACGTCTACGAGCACACGCTGACCGTGCTCGAGCAGAGCATCGACCTCGAGGACCGGCTGCCCGACGGCGGCCCGGACTTCGTGTCCCGGTTCGCGGCGCTGATGCACGACGTCGGCAAGCCCCGCACCCGGCGCTTCCAGGACGACGGCACGGTCACCTTCCACCACCACGACGTGGTCGGCGCCAAGCTCACCCGCAAGCGGATGAAGGCGCTGCGGTTCTCCAACGACGAGATCGACGAGGTCGCCAGGCTCGTCGAGCTGCACCTGCGCTTCCACGGCTACGGCTCGGGGGAGTGGACCGACTCGGCGGTCCGCCGCTACGTCCGCGACGCCGGCGACTCGCTGGCCCGGCTGCACGTGCTCACCCGCGCGGACTGCACCACCCGCAACCGCAGGAAGGCCGAGCGGCTGGCCCGCACCTACGACGACCTCGAGGCGCGGATCGCCCGGCTCGCCGAGGAGGAGGGCCAGGCGGCGATCCGCCCGGACCTCGACGGCAACCAGATCATGGAGCTGCTCGGCATCGGCCCCGGTCGCGAGGTCGGCGCGGCCTACCAGTTCCTGCTCGAGCTCCGGATGGACAACGGCCCGATGACCGAGGAGGCCGCCCGCGAGGCCCTCCAGGCCTGGTGGGCCACCCGCTCCCCCTGACCACCCCCGGGGGCAGGGTCAGGGGCAGGGGCAGGGAAACCCCACCCACCCCCTCCGCCGACCCGTCACTCATGCAGCAACACGCCCGGCGTGTCGCTGCAGGACTGACGGGTCAGCGGCCCTTGAGCTGGCGGGGCTGGTTCGCGCGCCGGCCGACCGCGGCCTCGTCGACGGTCTGCCGGACCCGGCGCTCCCGGGTCTCGGCGCGCTTCGCCGAGGAGACCCACTCCAGGATCGCCCGCCGCGTCGAGCGCGGGAACGCGTCCCACTCCGCGCGGGCCGCGGGCACCTCGTCGAGAGCGGCGCGCAGGTCGTCGGGCTCGGCGAGGGTCTCCACCTCGTCGAGCGCCGACCAGCTGCCGTTCTCCTTGGCCCGGTCGATCGCCGCCTGACCCGCGCGGCTGCATCCGGCCGGTCGCGAGCAGGTGCTCCACGTGCTCCTTGTTCATCCGCGACCAGCCGCTCGTCGGCCGGCGCGGCGTGACCGTGAGCCCGGCCCGGTCGTCGTCGACGGGGCGAGCGGTGGTGTCGATCCACCCGAAGCAGAGCAGCACCCGGACCACGTCGGGGTAGCGACGTACGGGCCGCGGCCCTTCTTCCAGCGCACCATCAGCGCCCGGGTCCGGTCGGCGTGGTGCTCGGCCAGCCAGGCGTGCAGCACCTCGACGGAGGTGACCTCGACCCGCTCGACGTCCTCGTCCACGGGCCCGATGCTACGCAGCCCCCGGCACCCGCCGACCCGTCAGTTCTGCAGCGACACACCGGGCGTGTTGCTGCATGAGTGACGGGTCGGCGGGCGTCAGGAGGTGGTCTGCTGGTCGGTGGGGGGCAGCCCGGTGAGCTCGGCGCTGACGTCCCACAGCCGGCGGGCGACCTGCTCGTCGTAGCTGCGCCGCGACGACCGCTTCGGGGCGGAGTCGACGAAGTACCGGCCGCTGACCCCGGCCACGGCGGGCGACGACGCCAGGTGGACCGACGTGGTGGCCCCGCGGTCGGGGGACTTGAGGAACGGGCGGACCACCGGGAGCAGCAGGCCCATCCAGGCACCGCTGTCCTCGCGGCCGAAGCCGGTGTCGACCACGCCCGGGTGCAGGACGTTGGCGGTCACCCCGCTGCCGCGGAGCCGGCGGGCGAGCTCGTAGGTGAACAGCACGTTCGCGAGCTTGGACTGGTTGTAGGCGGGCTGCCCGCGGTAGTGGCGTTCGCCCTGCAGGTCCTCGAAGTCGATCCGGCCCATCGACTGGGCCCCGGAGGAGACGGTGACCACCCGGGCCGGCGCGCTGTCGACCAGCCGCGGCAGCAGCAGCCGGGTGAGGAGGTACGGCGCGAGGTGGTTGACCGCGAACGTGCGCTCGAGGCCGTCCGGGGTGACGTGCCGGTGCGCCCAGTAGCCGCCGACGTTGTTGACCAGCACGTCGAGCCGGGGGTACGTCGCGAGCACCTCGTCCGCGAGCCGCCGTACCTCGGACTGGGCGGACAGGTCGGCGACGAGCGCGTCGACGTCCGCCCCCGCGACCTCGTCGCGGATCGACGCCGCCGCCGCCTCGGCGCGGCCGCGGTCACGGCCCACGATGGCCGACGCGTGCGCCGAGACCGGCGAGACCGGTGGCCGTGGCCCGGCCGATCCCGCCGGTCCCGCCGGTCACCAGGACCGTCGACCCGCGCATCAGGTCCTGGTGACTCATGTCAGCGGACGATCTTGAAGTTGAACGTGCCGGTGCCGAGCGCTGCCCATCAGCCGCAGCCAGACCGGCAGCAGCATCTCGGTGCCGCGCGCGGTGCTCAGGTCGCCGAGGTCGATGACGTCGTCGTGGCCGAAGCTCTCCAGCAGGCCGACGACCGTGGCCTTGGCCGCCGCGTCGTCGCCGGAGACGAACACCGTCGAGCTCTCGCCGAGCGAGCGCGGGTCGACCATCAGTGCCGCGGTCAGCGTGTTCAGCGACTTGACCACCAGGGCGTCGGGGAACGCGCGCTGGATCTGCTCGCCGAGGGAGTCGGTGTCCTTGACGAACAGGGTGGGCGGGAAGCCCTGGGAGAAGTCCAGCGGGTTGGAGATGTCCAGCAGCGGCTTGCCGGCGAGGTTGCTCGGCGCCGGCCAGGCCGAGCACCTCGAGCGAGGCGCCGCCGTTGGTGGCGAGCACGACCAGCTCCGCGCCGCCGGCGGCGTCGGCGAACGTGGCCAGCGAGACGCCCGGGTGGGCGGCCGTGCCAGGTGGCGAACGGCGGGTTGCCCATGCCGTCGGGCTCGGTGCGGGCGAGCGTCGCCTGCGGGTCGCGGGTGCCGACGGTGACGGAGTGGCCGAGCTCGTGGAGCCGGCCGGCGAGGGCCTGGCCGACCATGCCGGTGCCGAGGACTGCGATGTTCATGGTGCTCCTTCGAGACGAGGTAGACAGGTCTGTCTGTTGCTCGGAACCATAGCAGACAGATCTGTCTGGTTGAATGGGTGCATGACCCAGCCGAGCGCCGCCCGCCAGCGGATCCTGGACACCGCCTTCCGGCTGTTCTACGCCCGCGGCCTGCGGGCCGTCGGCGTGGACACGATCATCGCCGAGTCCGGCGTGGCGAAGGCGACCTTCTACAAGCACTTCCCGGCCAAGGACGACCTGGTGCTGGCCTACCTCGACCGGGTCGACGGGGTCTGGACCGGCCAGCTCCACGAGGCCGCGGCCGCCGCCGGTCCCGCGCCGCGCGACCAGCTCGTCGGGCTCTTCGACGCGCTCGTCCTCGAGCTGCCGGCGGGAGGGCTACCGCGGCTGCGCGTTCCTCAACGCCGCCGCCGAGTCGGTCCCGGGCTCGCCGGTGCACGAGCGGACCGTGGCCCACAAGCAGGCCGTGCTCGGCTGGGTGGAGGGGCTCGCCGCCGAGGCCGGCGCCGAGCAGCCCGGCGCGCTGGCCCGCTCGCTGACCCTGCTGCTCGACGGCGGCCTGGCCAGCGGTGCGCTCGACGCCGACCCGGAGGCGGCCCGGGTGGCGCGAGACTGTCGGCCTCGGCGCTGGTCGACGCGGCGGTGCGCTGAGCCGGGTCAGACCGTGACGGGCCGGCGGACCCGGGTGACCCGGGCGTACCAGGCCGCGGTCAGCAGGTAGCCGACCGCGATCGCGCCCAGGACGACGTACGACTTGCCGTCGTCGGGGAGCACGAGCGCGCCCGACCGCCGGCGGCGGCCACGAAGGCGACGTTGAAGATCACGTCGTAGAGCGAGAACACCCGGCCGCGGAACACGTCGTCGACGTGGGTCTGCACGAGCGTGTCGACGACGATCTTGATGCCCTGCGAGGCGAGGCCGAGGAAGAACGCCGACGACCAGCAGCGCCGGCTCGGTGTAGAGCGCGCCGGGGAACACCTGGGTGACCGCCGCGCCGACCAGCAGGCGCGAGCACCCAGGTGCGCTGCGGGATCCGCTCGGTGACGACGGGGGTCAGCACGGCGGCCGAGACGAAGCCGACCCCGCTGACCAGGACGGCGACGGACAGCCCGTTGAACGCCGCGTCGGTCTCGCCGGGGCCGTGGAAGTAGTTGCGGTAGAGCAGGATCAGCGACACCGTCGAGATGCCGTAGAAGAACCGGTGCGCGCCGATCGCGGTCAGCCCGTACGCCGCCGGCCGGCGCTACCCGAGGTGCCGGAGGCCGTCGACGAGGCCCGACCGCGACGTGCCGGACGTGCTCGCGGACGGCCGGGCGCGCCTGGTCCAGGTCGGGCCCGAGCAGGTCGCGCGGGATCCGCAGCGCGAGCGAGCCGGCGACGCCGTACAGCACGCGCGGCGGTCGACGAGCACGCCGACGTCGCTGTCCACGCCGAGCGCTCTCCCAGCCGATCCGGGCGCCGGTGCCGAGCGCGAGCCCGGTCAGGAAGGCCAGCGTCCCCGCGGTCGGGGTCAGCGCGTTGGCGGTGATCAGGTCGTCCTCGCCGACCACGTGCGGCAGGGAGGCGGACAGCCCGGCGAGCAGGAACCGGTTCACCGACAGGCAGGCCAGGATCAGCCCGAACAGCGCCGGCCCGCGCAGGTCGGCGTGCACGGCCAGCGGCGAGCACGGCGACCAGGCCGACCCGCACGAAGTTCGACCAGGCCAGCACCTGCCGGCGCGACCAGCGGTCCAGCAGCACCCCGACGAACGGCCCGAGCACGCTGAACGGCAGCAGCACGACGGCCAGCGCGCTGGCGATCGCGCCGGGTCCGGGGGCGCGCTCCGGGGAGAACACGACGTACGACGCGAGCGCCACCTGGAACACGCCGTCGGTGAGCTGGCTGCGCGACCCGGACGGCGAAGAGCCGGCGGAACCAGGTGCCCCGCAGCAGGTGCACGAGGTGGCGCAGCGCGGTCATGCGCCCATCATCCTCTCGCGCTCCCCGCCGACCCGGCGCGTCCGGCGGCCCGAAACGCACTGACCCGGCGCGTCTGGCGGCACGAGGGCAGCCACGACGCGCCGGGTCAGCGACGGGGATCAGCGCTCGACGTCTCCGCGGATGAACGCCTCGACCTGCGCGCGGCCGAGGTCGTCGGCCATCTGCACGGGCGGGGACTTCATCAGGTAGGTCGAGGCGGACAGGATCGGTCCGCCGATGCCGCGGTCCAGGGCGATCTTGGCGGCCCGGACGGCGTCGATGATGATGCCGGCGCTGTTGGGGGAGTCCCAGACCTCGAGCTTGTACTCCAGGTTCAGGGGCACGTCGCCGAACGCGCGGCCCTCGAGGCGGACGTAGGCCCACTTGCGGTCGTCGAGCCACTGCGACGTAGTCCGAGGGGCCGATGTGCACGTTGCGGGCGCCCATGTCGTGGCTCATGTTCGAGGTCACGGCCTGGGTCTTGGAGATCTTCTTGGACTCCAGGCGGTCGCGCTCGAGCATGTTCTTGAAGTCCATGTTGCCGCCGACGTTGAGCTGGTAGGTGCGGTCCAGCACCACGCCGCGGTCCTCGAACAGCTTGGCCATCACGCGGTGGGTGATGGTCGCGCCGACCTGGGACTTGATGTCGTCGCCGACGATCGGGACGCCGGCGTCCGTCGAACTTCTTGGCCCAGACCGGGTCGGAGGCGATGAACACCGGCAGGGCGTTGACGAAGGCGACGCCGGCGTCGATGGCGCACTGGGCGTAGAACTTGTCGGCCTGCCTCGGAGCCGACCGGGAGGTAGGCGACGAGCACGTCGACCTTGGTCTCCTTGAGCACCGCGACGACGTCGACGGGCTCGGCGTCGGACTCCTCGATGGTCTCGCGGTAGTACTTGCCGAGCCCGTCGTAGGTCGGGCCGCGCTGCACGGTGATGCCGAGGGGCGGGACGTCGGCGATCTTGATGGTGTTGTTCTCGGAGTTGTTGATCGCCTCGGACAGGTCGAAGCCGACCTTCTTGGCGTCGACGTCGAAGGCGGCGACGAACTCCACGTCGGAGACGTGGTAGTCACCGAACTTGACGTGCATCAGCCCGGGCACCGCAGCGCTCGGGTCGGCGTCGCGGTAGTACTCCACGCCCTGGATCAGGGAGCTCGCGCAGTTGCCGACTCCCACGATTGCTACTCGTACCGAACCCATGGGTCTCTCCTCGGATGTTCTTGTTCGCTTACTGGTGCTGGATGTCTTGCTGGGGGGGTGTGGCCTGCAGGGGCTGGGGCCGGACGGACGGCTCCGGGTGGCGCGAGCTCTCGTCGTCCCGGCGCTCGGCGTTGATCAGCTCGGAGAGCCACCGCACCTCGCGCTCCACGGACTCGACGCCGTGGCGCTGGAGCTCCATGGCGTAGCGGTCCCTCTGCTTGTCCATCTGCTTCTGGGTCAGCTCGAGCTGGTGCTGGACCCGGTCGAGACGTTCCTGGAGGCGGCTGCGGCGTCCCTCCAGGATCCGCAGCCGTGCCCCGATGTCGGTGCGGCTGAAGAACGCGAACCGTACGTCGAAGTTGTCGTCCTCCCACGCGGACGGACCGACGTCGGCCATCAGCGAGTTGAACTGCTCGGTGCCCGCCGGGGTGAGCTCGTAGACGATCCGCTGCCGGCGGCTGGTGGCCCCCGGCTCCGGAGCGGTCACGTGCTCGGCGATGGACCCGGCCTTGAGCATCTTCTTCAGGGCCGGGTAGAGGGAGCCGTAGGACAGCAGCCGGCTCCAGCCGAGCACCCCGTTGACCTGCTTGCGCAGCTCGTAGCCGTGCATGGGTGACTCGTGCAGCAGTCCGAGGACTGCGAGCTCGAGGGTCTCACCACGACGTGCCACGGGGGTGCTCCTGACGTGTCCGGTCGCTCGTGCATAGCGGTTGTTCCTATCGCCCCAACATATCGCATCGATATATCGGTCGTGTGAACGCGACGCTCTGGACCAGACGTGGCCCTCGCCACACCCGGGCGTGGGGGGTTGGCGCGCGGCCGCTCGGGGAACACGTCAGTGCCTCGTCCGACGGGGCGGCCTCTACCCTGTCGAGGGGGTCGGTCCGCTCCGGACCGCTCCCGATGTCCCACTCGTCCGTTCCCCGCGCCCCGGAGTCCCGTTGAGTCCTGACCGCAAGGCCACCCCGTCCCGAGGCGGCGCCAAGAAGGCCCCGACCGGCGCCGCGAAGACCACCGCGCCGGTGCGCCGACCGGCCGTCGGGCGTCCACGGCGCCCTCCGCCACGACGCCGCGGCCCGGCGACGCGGCCGGGAACCGGTCCGTCAAGCCCGGCAGCCGGACCCCGAGCGGCAAGCCGCGCCGGAGCCTGGGCCGCCGGCTGGTCAAGTGGGTGCTGCTCGCCGGGCTCGGGTTCTTCCTGCTCGGCTGCGCGGCGTTCGCCTACGGCTACGCGACCACCGACATCCCGGACCCGAACAAGGACTTCCAGGCGCAGACGACGTTCGTCTACTACTCCGACGGCAAGCACGAGATCGGCCGGTTCGCCAACCAGAACCGCACGAGCGTCGCCCTGTCCGACGTACCCCAGCACGTGCAGGACGCGGTCATCGCCGCCGAGGACCGCAGCTTCGAGACCAACAAGGGCATCGACCCCAAGGGCATCCTGCGGGCGGCGTTCAGCAACGCGCGCGGCGGCTCCACGCAGGGCGCCTCGACGATCACCCAGCAGTACGTCAAGGTCCTCTACCTCTCCCAGGAGCGCACCCTCACCCGCAAGGTGAAGGAGGCGTTCGTGTCGCTGAAGATCCAGCGCCAGGAGTCCAAGGACGAGATCCTCCAGGGCTACCTGAACACCATCTACTTCGGCCGCGGCGCCTACGGCATCCAGGCCGCGGCGCAGGCGTACTTCGACAAGGACGCCAAGGACCTCACCGTCCAGGAGGGCGCGGTGCTCGCGTCGATCCTGAACTCGCCGACCGCCTTCGACCCGGCCAACGGCGCCGACGCCCGCACCCGGCTGCTCGGCCGCTACCAGTACGTCCTGGACGGCATGGCCTCGATGGGCAACCTCGACGCCGACCGCGCCGAGCGGGTCAAGCAGCGGCTGCCGAAGTTCCCCCGGATCAAGTCCGAGGACCAGTACGGCGGCCAGCGCGGCCACGTGCTCGACGCTCGTCAAGCGCGAGCTGCTCGCCAAGGGCTTCACCGACCAGGAGATCTCCGGCGGCGGCCTGAAGGTGACCACCACCTTCACCCGCAACGCGATGGACGCGGCCGCGCAGGCGGTCCGCGAGCAGAAGCCGAAGGGCCTCAAGGGCCTGCACATCGGGGTCGCCTCGGTCGACCCGCGGACCGGCGCGCTCAAGGGCTTCTACGGCGGCCAGGACTACCTCAAGAGCCAGATCAACTACGCGACCCGCGCCGCCGGCTCCCCGGGCTCGGCGTTCAAGCCGTTCGCGCTGGCCGCGGGCATCGACGACGGCTACTCCCTGACCAGCACCTTCGACGGCAACTCGCCGTACGTCTTCCCCAACGGCCGGGACAAGGTCGTCAACGAGGGACCGGGCGACGGCAACGACTACGGCAGCGCGATCTCGCTGACCAAGGCGACCGAGGAGTCGGTGAACACCGCGTTCGTCGACCTGACCCAGTCGATGGAGAACGGCCCGCAGAAGATCCTGGACATGGCCGTGAAGATGGGCGTCCCGTCCTCCGCGCCGGGTCTCGAGCCGGTCGCCGGCATCTCGCTCGGCTCGGCCACGATCAGCCCGGTCGACATGGCCAACTCCTACGGCACGATCGCCGACGGCGGCAAGGCCAAGAAGTGGTACGTCATCAACAAGGTGACCTCGGCCGGCGGCGAGGGCGCAGTACAAGGCCCCGAAGCAGACCAAGCGGGTGCTGTCCGAGGACATCGACCAGCGACGTCAGCTTCGCGCTGCAGCAGGTCGTCAAGAACGGCACCGGGCAGAACGCCCTGGCGCTGGGCCGCCCGGCCGCCGGCAAGACCGGCACCGCGACCAACGCCGACGGCAACGTCTCCTCGTCCTGGTTCGTCGGCTACACCCCGCAGCTGGCGACCGCGGTGATGTACGTGCGCGGTGACGGCAACGACAACCTGAACTGCGTGGAGAAGCACGGCGAGAGCTGCACGCCGGGCTACCTCGTGCCCTACTTCGGCGCGGAGTACCCGACCCGGACCTGGACCGACGCGATGCAGCTGTCGCTGGACGACGCCGACGGTCGAGGCCTTCCCGCCGGCGGCGAACGTCGAGGCCAAGCAGGACGACCACGCGCCGCAGCCGACGTACACCCCGGCCCCGACGCCGACGCCGAGCAGCCCACCAAGAAGCCGACCCGGACCCAGCAGCCGACGCCGACCCCGACGCCCACGCCGACGCCGACCCCCACGCCGACGCCGACGCCCACCCCGACGCCGACCCCGACGCCGACCCCGGCCCCCACGGGCCCGCCGACGATCGTCCCGCCCACCCCGAACGGGGCCACCAACGGCGCCAACCCGCGGCCCGCGGCACCCTCCGGCGGCCCGTAGATGACGGGTCGATGAGCGGGGTCGTCCGCCCCTCGCGGACCGACCCGCTGGTGACCGCCGCGAGCGAGAGCATCGGCGGTCCCTCCGGCGACCACGCGTCCGGGCACTGGTGGTGGACGCCGGTCCGGGTGGTGCTCGCGGTCGCGGCGCTGGCGTTCGTGCTGGGCATGGTGCAGAAGACGCCGTGCGTGCGCGACGACTGGTCCGGCTCCCAGCTGCGCTACGCCGCGATGTGCTACTCCGACGTGCCCTACCTCTACACCGGGCGCGGCTTCGCCGCCGGCTACCTGCCGTACGCCGACAACGGCGGCCGCTACCAGGCGATGGAGTACCCCGTCCTCATCGGCTACTTCGCGTACGGCGCCGCCGTGGTCACCCAGGCGCTCGACGGCGGCGACGTGGCGGCGCGCCGGCGGTCCCGGGCGACCGGGTCTACGCGCAGCCCGGCGTCGGCGCGGAGTCCAGCCTCTACTTCGTGGTGACCGCGGTGCTGCTGGCGCCGTTCGCGCTGCTCGCCGCCTGGTTCCTGTCCGGCGTGCACCGGCGACGGCCCTGGGACGCGATGCTCTTCGCCGCCTCGCCCGCCCTGGTGCTCACCGGGCTGGTCAACTGGGACCTGCTCGCGGTCGCCGCGGTCGCCGGCGCGCTGTGGGCCTGGTCCCGCGACCGGCCGGTGCTCGCCGGGGTGCTGATCGGCCTCGGCACCGCCATCAAGCTCTACCCGCTGTTCCTGCTCGGGGCGCTGCTCGTGGTGTGCCTGCGCCGCGGCCGGATGCCGCGCGTTCGCGCGCGGCCACCCGTCGCCGCGGTGCTGGCCTGGCTGGCGGTGAACCTGCCGGCGATGCTGACCGCGTTCGACCAGTGGAAGGTGTTCTGGACCTTCAACGACGAGCGCGGCGCCGACCTCGGCTCGGTCTGGCTGGTGTGGCAGCAGATGGGGCACACCGTCACCCCCGGCCTGGTCAACGCCGTCTCCCTGGTGTTCTTCGGGGCGGTCTGCGTCGGCGTCCTGGTGCTCGGGCTGCGCGCCCGTCGTACGCCCCGGATCCCGCAGCTCGCGTTCCTGGTCGTGGTCGGCTTCCTGCTGGTCAACAAGGTGTACTCGCCGCAGTACGTCCTCTGGCTGCTGCCGCTCGTCGCGCTGGCCCGGCCGCGCTGGCGCGACGTGCTGATCTGGACCGCCGGCGAGGTGTTCTACTTCGGCAGCGTCTGGCTCTACCTCGGCGGCTGGACCGCGTCCGGCGTCGAGCGGCCAGCCGGACCGGTTCTACTGGCTGGCGATCGCGGTCCGGGTGGCCGCGGAGCTCTACATCGCCGTGCTGGTGGTCCGCGACGTCCTGCAGCCCGGGCACGACCCGGTCCGCGCCGACGGCCTCACCGACGACCCCGCCGAGCCCACCGCGCTCGCCCCCGGCCTGCCGCTGTAGCCGGCGCGCGCCACCGGGTGGTCGAGCTTGTCGAGGCCACTCCCGGGGTACGACGGAGGCATGCGCGCACTCACCACGATCCCGCCGAAGCCCGACTCGCTCGCGGTCGTCGACGTCCCCGACCCGGTGCCGGCGGCCGGCGAGCTGCTGGTCGACGGCCTCGCCCTCGGCGTGTGCGGCACCGACCGGGAGATCGCCGGGGGCGACTACGGCTGGGCGCCGCCGGGGCGGGAGCGGCTGGTCATCGGCCACGAGTCGTTCGGCCGGGTCCGCGAGGCGCCGTCGGGGTCCGGCTTCGCCGCGGGTGACCTGGTCGTCGGCGTGGTCCGGCGGCCGGACCCGGAGCCGTGCGGCGCGTGCGCGCACGGGGAGTTCGACATGTGCCGCAACGGCGGGTACACCGAGCGCGGCATCAAGCAGCTCGACGGCTACGCCAGCGAGCAGTGGACCGTCGAGGCCGACTACGCCGTCAAGCTCGACGACCGGCTGGAGGACGTCGGCGTGCTGATGGAGCCGACCTCGGTGGTCGCCAAGGCCTGGGAGCAGGTCGAGCGGATCGGGGCGCGGGCCTGGTTCGAGCCGCGCACGCGTGCTGGTCACCGGCGCCGGGCCGATCGGCCTGCTCGCCGCCCTGCTCGGCGCGCAGCGCGGGCTCGACGTGCACGTGCTCGACCTGCCGACCAAGGGCGCCAAGCCGCAGCTCGTGCACGGCCTGGACGCGACCTACCACCACTCCGACATGGACGCGGTCATGGCGCGGGTCCGCCCCGACGTGGTGATCGAGGCGACCGGGGCGCCGGCCCTGGTGTTCGCGGCGATGCGGGGCGCGGCGCCGTACGGCATCACCGTGCTGACCGGCGTCTCCTCGCGGGGCCGGACCGTCCGGGTCGACGCCGGCGAGCTGAACCGCGACATCGTGCTCGACAACGACGTGGTCGTGGGGTCGGTGAACGCCAACCTGCGGCACTACGCGCAGGCCGCCGAGGCGCTGGCCGCCGCGGACCTCGACTGGCTCGGCCGGCTGGTCACCCGGCGGGTCCGGCTGGAGGACTTCGCCGACGCCTTCACCCCGCGGGACGACGACGTGAAGGTCGCGCTGACCTTCGACTGACCGGGCGCCGATCGGCAGATGAGTTCCGGGCCGCGGCGCAGGTCTGCACCTCGAGACTGTTCCCGGCAGGAAGGAGCTCCGCATGTTCGACCTCGGACCCGCCTCCGACGACCTGGCGCGCCTGGTCCGCGGCGTGCGTGACGACCAGCTCGACGCGCCGACGCCGTGCACCGAGTGGTCGCTGGCGGGTCTCCTCGCCCACATCCACCAGTTCGCCACCGTGTTCACCGCCAACGCGCAGAAGGTGCCGCCGGCGCCCGTCGACGGCCTGCCCGCCGACTGGCGCCGCGTCATCCCGCTCCGGCTCGACGAGCTCGCGCGGGCCTGGCGCGACCCGGCGGCCTGGCAGGGGCGGGTGTCCGCCGGCGGCGTGGAGATGACCGGCGAGGAGAACGCCGTGGTCGCCATCGAGGAGCTCGTCGTGCACGGCTGGGACGTCGCCCGGGCGAGCGGCCAGGACTTCGAGCCCGCCGCGGAGTCCCTGGACCACGTCGAGCGGTTCCTCGACGTGTTCGCCGGCGCCGCTCGCGTCCGGGAAGGGTCCCTACGGGCCGGCGGTCACCGTCGGCGCCGACGCCTCCCGGGTCGACCGCTACCTGGCCGCGGCCGGCCGCGACCCGGCGTGGAGGCCCGCCCGGTGCCTAGTCGCTGATGACCGTCTCGTCGAACGTGGTCGCGGTGAACCGGACCCGGACGTCGACCTCGTCGCCGACCGCGGGCACCTTGGCGCCGTGGGACAGGAACAGCATCGAGGCCTGCATGTGCGGCGGCTCGGCGAACAGCCGCTGCTTGCCGTCGACGGTGTACGGCGAGCGCACGAACCCGGCCGCGTCGAGGCCGCCCTTGGCGATCCGGGCGGCCCGGTCCTTCAGCGTCGCGCCGCCGGTGGGGGCCTCGAGGCCGATGCCGTGCGCCGTGCCGCCGGACACCACCAGGATGGTGCCGGCCGCCGGGGCGGTGCGGCTGCGGTAGCCGTAGACGTCGCCGCGCTCGACCGGGTGCACGTCGAGCACCGTGGAGCGCACCTCCAGCGCGGAGCGGTCGCCGAGCCAGAGCTGGGTGCCGATCCGCGGCCGGAACTCGTAGTCGGGGTAGGACTGCCGCAGCACGCCGAGCTCGGTGTCGGTCAGGTGCGAGACGAAGACCCGGTGGGTGGGCAGGCCGGCGGCGACCACGTCGGTCATCAGCCGGTTCACCTCGGTCAGGTGCGAGCCCTGGGAGATCGGCAGGTGCACCGCGACCCCCTCGACCGCGACGCCGTCGACCAGACCGGCGGCCTCGCGCAGGTCGCGCGCGGAGAAGCCGTGCCGGCGCATCGAGGTGAGCCGCTCGAGCACCACCCGCGGCTTCGCTGCCGGACGCGTCGGCCCGGCCGGCGAGCGCGCGCAGGTCCTCGAGCCGGCCGACGGTGTGCACGACGTGGCTGTCGAAGACCACGTGGGTCTCGAACGGGCGCCAGGGGGTGAGCACCATGACGGTGCCGTGGAAGGCGGCCGCGACCTGGGTGACCTCGTGGTACATCCCGACGGCGACCGTGTCGACGCCCAGCCAGGCGGCCCGCGCGGCGAGCCGGTCCACGCCGAAGCCGTAGCCGTTGCCCTTCACGACCGGCACGATCCCGGGGTGCGCGTCGCGGACGGCCTGCAGGTGCGCGCGCCAGCGGGGACCGTCGACGTACAGGGTCAGCGGCACGTCGTCACCTCCTGCTCATGTAGAGGGAGAACGCCTTGTAGACCACCGGGTTGAGCGGCAGGTCCCACTCGCCGGCGTACTCCACGGCCTCGCCGCCGGTGCCGACCTTGAACTGGATCAGGCCGACGTGGGAGTCGTCCGGGTCGAGGGTGTCGGTGATGCCGCGCAGGTCGTAGACGTCGGCGCCGGCGGCGAGCGAGTCGCTGGATCATCGCCCACTGCACCGCGTTGGAGCCGCGCACGTCGCGCTTCTCGGTCGAGGAGGCGCCGTAGGAGTACCACGTGTGGCCGCCGACGCGGACCCAGACGGTGGCCGCGACCAGGTCGCCCTCGTGGCGGGCCAGGTAGAGCCGGATCCGGTCCGGCTCCTCGGCCAGCAGCGCGGTGAACATGGTCTGGAAGTAGGACAGCGGGCGCGGGGTGAAGTGGTCGCGCTCGGCGGTGTGCGCGTAGAGCTCGTGGAAGGCCGGCAGGTCCGCGGGCGTGCCGTGGGTGACCTCGACGCCGGCCTTGGCGGCCTTCTTGATGTTGCGCCGCCACTGCTGGTTCATGCCGGCGAGCACGTCGTCCTCGGTGCGCGGCGCGCCCTCGGCGTCGCGCAGCGGGATCTGGAAGTTGTACTGCGGCTGGCCGGCCGCGAAGCCGCCCTCGACCTGCTGCGGGCGCCAGCCCAGCTCCTGCAGCTGCGAGACCACCCGGGCCCCGGCCTGGGACCGCTCGCTCGGGGGTACGTCGCCGAGCCGCTGCACCGACTCGTCGGCCACGCCCTGCTTGACCGCCGCGGCGTCCCAGCGGCGGGTCACCACGGGGGGACCCATCCGCACGCCGAACGCGCCGGCCTTCTTCAGGTGCCGCACCATCGGGTTGAGGTAGGCGCGCAGGTCCTCGGCGTCCCAGTCCAGGACCGGGCCCTCGGGCAGGTAGGCGAGGTAGCGCTTGACCTTGGGCAGCTGCCGGTAGAGCACCAGGCCGGCCCCGACCAGGCGGTCCGACGGGTCGAACCAGCCGATCGACTCGCGCCGCCACTCGCTCTTGACCGCGCCCCACGCCGGGGTCTGCAGGAAGCTCGCCGACCCGCCGTCCGCGGTCCAGGCGCGCAGGAAGTCCAGGTGCTGCTCGGGCGTGAGGGTGCGCACGGTCAGGGCGGGGGAGGTCACGCCCCGAGGGTAACGGGCCTACCGGGGCAGGCCGGTGAGCACCTCGACGAGCTCGGCGTCGTCCCCTGCCGGGCGGCCCAGCGTCACACCCGCTCGCGCAGGAAGGCGAAGTCGGCCCGGTGCTCGGCGGGGCCGCCGGGCGTCTCGCACACGACGGGGGCGCCGGCGTCGCGCACGACCGCGGCCAGGTCCTCGGGCGCGATCCGGCCCTGCCCGAAGTTGGTGTGCCGGTCGGCGCCGGAGTCGAACTCGTCGCGGCTGTCGTTGCAGTGCACCAGGGCGATCGAGCCGGTGATCTTGACGATGCCGTCGACCACCGTGGACAGGTCGTTGCCGCCGGCGTGCGCGTGGCAGGTGTCCAGGCAGAAGCCGACCCGGTCGAAGCCCTCGGCCGTCGAGATCGCGTCCCAGACCCGGCCGATCCGCTCGAGGGAGCGGGCCATCGCGTTGTCGCCGCCGGCGGTGTTCTCGATCAGCAGCGGCAGCTTGAGGTCGGTGGCCTCGACGGCCTTGCGCCAGTTGTCGAAGCCCTTCTCCGGGTCGTCGGCCTTGTTCACGTGGCCGCCGTGCACGATCAGGCCCTTGGCGCCGATCGCGGCCGCCGCGTCGACGTGCTGCTGGAGCAGCTTGCGGCTCGGGATCCGGATCCGGTTGTTCGTGGTGGCGACGTTGACGATGTAGGGCGCGTGCACGTAGAGGTCGACCCCCGCGGCCTCGGCGTCGGCACGCAGGCCCTCGGCCCCGCCGGCGTACCTGACCTCGGGGCCCTTGTAGCCCTGCGGGTCGCCGAGGAAGAACTGCACCAGGTCGGCGCCGCGGGCCTCGGCCTCCGCGAGCGGGTCGGTCTGGTCGACGTGCGCACCGATTCTCAAGCCAGCCATGTCCCTCACCCTACGACCGGCCGCCGACGGTCTCAGCCGAGGTCGACGGTCTCGTTGTCGCCCTCGAAGCGCTTGCCGGTCAGCTTGGCCTTCACCAGGTTCGCCACCTGGGTGACCTTGCTGCCGGGGCTGTCCCAGTACTCCGCGGAGTGCGCGTCGACCTTGATCAGCACGTTGTTCGGGTTCTCGGGGCCACCCTCCATCCAGGCGTCGGTGAAGGTGTTCCACAGCTCCTCGAGCCGGGCGTGGTCGTCGACGACCGACGCGGTGCCGGACAGCGACACCCAGGAGCTGTTGTCGGAGTAGGCGACGTTCACCTCCGGGCGGGCCTCGATGTTGCGCACCTTCTCCGAGGCGCGCTCGGCGATGAACCAGACGTCGCCGTCGAACTCGACGTCCTGGGTGGCCATCGGCTTGCTGACCAGCCGCCCGTCGGGGCCGACGCTGGTGAGCATCGCGAGGCGGGTCGTGCGGATCAGGTCGTGCACCTTGGCCTGCTGGTCGCTGGTCTGCTCGGTGGAGTTCGTCATGCCTCCCGGTACCGCGCCCGGGGCCCGCTCATGCCCCTGTGGACGACGATTTCCACGGGGGTGTCCGCCGCTGATATCGTGACGCAGTCGATCGGTCCGTCCCCCGCGTCCAGAGTGGGTGTGGCGAGCGGTCGGCACGCCGCACCTCCTCCCAGCAGCACCGGGTGGTCGTACGGCGTACGCAAGCCCTCCTGCCACGGAAACGCCGTGGCCGCCTGAGTCCGAAGGAGGTGGAGACTGCTTTGCGTGCCTACGAAGTAATGGTCATCCTCGATCCCGACCTCGAAGAGCGGACGGTCGCCCCGTCGCTCGACACGTACCTCAACGTCGTCCGTCAGGACGGCGGCTCGATCGAGAACGTCGACGTCTGGGGACGTCGCCGGCTCGCCTACGAGATCGACAAGAAGCCCGAGGGCATCTACGCCGTCGTCAAGCTGATCGCCGAGCCGGCCACGGTCAAGGAGCTCGACCGCCAGCTGGGTCTGAACGAGTCCGTCATGCGCACGAAGGTCCTCCGACCCGACATCCGCTGATCGGCATCGCGATCACCGTACCGACTACCGACTGGAGGCCTGACATGGCAGGCGACACCCCGATCACCGTGGTGGGCAACCTCACCGCCGACCCCGAGCTCCGCTTCACCCCTTCGGGTGCCGCGGTGGCGAACTTCACCGTGGCCTCGACGCCGCGGACGTTCGACCGGCAGACCAACGAGTGGAAGGACCAGGACACCCTGTTCCTCAACTGCTCGGTCTGGCGGCAGGCGGCCGAGAACGCGGCCGAGTCGCTGACCCGCGGCATGCGGGTCATCGTCCAGGGACGTCTGAAGGCCCGCAGCTACGAGACCCGCGAGGGCGAGAAGCGCACGGTCTTCGAGATCGACGTCGAGGAGGTCGGCCCCAGCCTGCGCAGCGCGACGGCCAAGGTCGCCAAGACCAGCCGCTCCGGCGGCGGTCAGGGCGGCGGCTTCCAGTCCGGTGGCGGCGACGACCCGTGGGCCAGCAACCAGGGCAGCCAGGGGGGCGGCCAGTCCGCTCCCGCCGGCGGCCAGGGCGGCGGCTCGTGGGGCGGCAACCAGGGCGGCGGCTCGGGCCACTCCGGCGGCGGCCAGGGCGGCGGCCAGTCCGACCCCTGGGCGACGCCGGGCGGCGGCTCGGGCTCCAGCGAAGAGCCCCCGTTCTGATCACCCACGGGTGAGCATCCCGCTCACTCCCGCACCACATCCCTCTGACCATTCCGGCGCACGCCGGGCTCTACGAAAGGGAGCACCACAATGGCCAAGCCAGTACTCCGCAAGCCGAAGAAGAAGGTTTGCCAGTTCTGCAAGGAGAAGGTGTCCTACGTCGACTACAAGGACACCACCCTCCTGCGCAAGTTCATCTCCGACCGCGGCAAGATCCGCGCTCGTCGGGTGACCGGCAACTGCGTGCAGCACCAGCGCGACGTTGCCATCGCGGTCAAGAACGCCCGCGAGGTCGCCCTCCTGCCCTACACGTCCACCGCTCGCTGAGGAGGCTGAGTACACATGAAGCTCATCCTGACCCAGGAGGTCGGCGGCCTCGGTGCCCCCGGCGACATCGTCGAGGTGAAGGACGGCTACGGCCGTAACTTCCTGATCCCGCGTGGTTTCGCGCATCCGCTGGACCAAGGGCGGCGAGCGCACCGTCGACTCCATCAAGGCCGCACGCTCCAGCCGCGAGGTCCGCGACCTCGACCACGCCAAGGAGATCAAGGCCAAGCTCGAGTCGTCGACCGTGCAGCTGCCGGTGCGCGCCGGCGAGGGCGGTCGCCTCTTCGGCGCCGTCACCGTCAGCGACATCGCCGGTGCCATCGCCGAGGCGGGCGCACCGGTCGACAAGCGCAAGATCATCGTCGGGAACCCGATCAAGTCCCTGGGCACGCACCAGGTGACCGTGAAGGTGCACGACGAGCTCGACGCGACCGTCAACCTGAACGTCGTCGCCGGCTGACCCAGCCGTGCCTCGTACGTCGAGGAGGTGACGAGCGGTGCATGCCGCTCGTCACCTCGTTGTCGTTAACCGTCGTCGACCGGTCTTCACCACCTCTTTACCTTTTGCGCGTTGTCCTGCGACGGCCGCGACCCGCCGTGTTGTGATGTGCTGCTGGTGTTTCGGTCAGCTGTGGGAAGCCGCGGCAGGTGTCCTGCCGGGCTCGTCTTCGGGAGCTCTCTGGTGCGTTCGCTGCTTCGTCTGCTGGTCCTGCTCGGGGTGCTGCTCAGCTCCACGGCCGTCGCCCCGTCGGCCTGGGCCGACCCGACGACACCGCCGCCGGTCGCGCCGACGGCCGTCGTGGACAGCGGGCCGGCCAACCCGACGACGTCGCCCTCGTCGGCCCCGGTGTACAGCACGTTCACCTTCCACGCCGACAACCCGGCCGCGACCTTCGAGTGCCGGATCACCGGCCCGGGCCGCACCAACGTCTTCGGCCCCTGCCCCGGCGGGGTGGGCGGCGCCGCGACGTACACCAACCTCAAGGGCGGCAGCTACGTCTTCACCGTGCGCGCGGTCCTCGGCCCGCTCGTCGGCCCGCAGACCGCGGACTACGCCTGGCAGGTCATCGACTGCTCGGTGGTCTCGACGCTGTGCCCGGTCTTCGCCCCCGACCACTACACGGTGCCGGCCGGCGCGACCTTCAACGACCCGACCGGCACGATGGTCGCGCAGCGCCGCAACCTGACCCACGTGATCCGGACGATCAACTCGATGCCGGGCTACAAGGTGCCGACCCAGGCCGCCTGCGACCCGAAGGTCTACCCCTCGACGATCCGGATCTCGCTGTACTCCGCGACCGACATGGCGTTCGCCCGGGCGCTGGTCGCCGCGGCCCGCCGCTGCATCAGCGTGCAGATCCTGATGAACAACCACCTCGGCCCGGTCACCACCCAGTCGATCCGCTACCTGCAGCACTACCTCGGCCCGAAGGTCACCGACACCACCGGCGTCCGCCGCACCTTCGCGCACCGCTGCAACTTCGGCTGCCGCGGCGGCGGCGTGCTGCACGCGAAGTTCTACCTGTTCGACTCGGCGCTGACCGCTCCCGGCGGCCAGAACATCGGCCACACGGTGATGGTCGGCTCCTCGAACATGACCTCGAACGCGTCGGGCGTGCAGTGGAACGACCTCTACACGGTGCGCGGCGACACGAGCCTGCACAGCGAGTACCTCTCGATGTTCGTCCGGATGCAGCGCGACCGGGACCAGCAGCGCACGTTCACCTTCAGCACCGGGCCGTACCAGACCACCTTCACCCCGCTCACCCCCAACTCCCTCGACCCGACGATGGCCGCGCTGGAGTCGATCCACTGCGTCGGCGCCAAGGGCGGCACCGGCATCGGGGGCCGGACGGTCGTCTACATCAACATGCACGCGTGGTTCGGGGTCCGCGGCTACGCGTTCGCCAACCGGGTCCGCCAGCTCTACGACAGCGGCTGCTACGTCAAGGTGCTCTACAGCTTCATGAGCGTGAGCGTCTACAAGAAGCTGAGCAGCGCGGTCGGCCCGCGGATGTCGGTGCGCCGGACGATCTTCTCCAAGCACGGCGGCATCAACGCGACGCTCTACAGCCACTTCAAGAACATCTCGGTGTCCGGGGTGGTCGGCAGCAACCACGCCGCGTACGTCGTCTGGACCGGTTCGAACAACTTCACCAACGACGGGGTGAAGTTCGACGAGGTGACCATGCGGATCGCGTCGCGGTCGGCCTACGAGCAGTACCGCGCCCAGTTCCTCTACATCACCAAGCGCCGGAGCTCGGGGGTCTACGCCTCCTTCGCCGAGCCGATCGGCGGCGGCCGGGCGATCCACGCCCCGGCCGGGGGCTAGCCGGCCGGCGCCGTCTCGGGCGTGCGGCTCCAGCTGCGGCGCGAGACGGCGAACGTGTAGTAGACCAGTGCGACGTTGGCGACCACCGCCACGACGGCCACCGGCGCGGCCAGGGCGTCGACCCCGCCGCCGTACACGAGCACGGGGCCGAGCGCGACGCCGACGAACACCCAGCGGAGCAGCCCGAAACGGCCGGCCTCCTTGGCGCCGGCCCGGTCGGCGAGCGCGCAGAGCGAGCTGCACAGCACGACGCAGAACGCGGTCTGCGGGAGGCTGACGCCCCACTGGCCGCTGGGCGCGAGGCGGTCGTCGAGCGCCGGCAGCACCAGGGGTACGGCGACCAGGCCGGCCAGCACCGCGAGCGTCAGCGCCGTGCCGCCGAGGGGGGCCGTGCGGCGCAGCGGCAGCAGCCCGGCGACGACGAGACCCCAGCCGACCGGGTCGGCGAGCGCGTCGTACCCGGCGAAACGGGCGCTGAGGAACACGATCACCAGGCCCATCGCGACCTTCTGCAGGGGTGTCACAGGGGGAGCCTACGAGGGATGGTCATCTGCTGCGCGTAGGGTGCCGTCGGCGCCACCAGATGGTTGGCGTGTCCAGATGTCGGTTCGCCGGCTGCGGGATCCAGCCGTTCACCTGACACAATCCGTGATCGTGTGTCCATCATTCGTACTGCTGATTTCGGGGTGTTCGCGGGGGCAGCCCCCCGAACTCGACAGGGGGTCTCTCTCCATGCGTGGTGTGTCCAGGTTCGTCGTCTCCATGGCGGTCGCCGCGTCGGCCGTCCTGACGGTGCCGGCGATCTCCGCCGACGCGACGCCCGCCGTCGCGTCCGCGCGAGCCGGGGCGGCTGCCCCGAAGCGCGCCGTCATCCCGATCCCGGGTCAGCCGGCGACGTACAAGAAGTTCTCCCCGGTGCACTACTCGCCGCCGGCGGGCCCGCGGTTCAACAACCCGTACGGCGCGCAGTCGGCGCGGCGCAACCTGCTGACCCACGTGATCCGTGCGGTCAAGAGCGCGCCCGGCTACCGGATCCCCAAGGGCATCGACCCGGCGACCGGCAAGCAGGCGGCCTGTCCGACGAACCCGGCGGAGTACCCCTCCGAGATCCGGATCGCGCTGTACTCCATCGCGGACCAGTCGTTCGTGGACGCGATGATCGACGCGCACCGCCGCTGCGTCAGCGTCAAGCTGCTGATGAACTCGCACCTCACCGTGGACAACTCGCCGTCCTGGCGGCGGCTGCTCAACGGCGTCGGCGCCAAGTCGAGGGACTTCGTCAACCAGCGCAGCTACGTCTACCGCTGCAGCAACGGCTGCCTCGGCACGACCGTGCTGCACACGAAGTTCTACCTGTTCTCGCAGGCGGGGTCCGCCACGGACACCGTGATGGTCGGCTCGAACAACATGACCAGCAACGCGGTCCGGGTGCAGTGGAACGACCTGTTCACGGTCAACGGCAACACCGCGCTCTACGGCGAGTACCGCGCGATGTGGAACAAGATGGCGCCGGACCACAGCAGCAACGGTCCGCGGATCTTCGAGGCCGGGCCGTACACCTCGACGTTCTACCCCTACCGCCAGGCGAACAAGAGCAACGACAAGACGCTCAACGCGCTGAACACGATCCGCTGCACCGGCGCGACCGGCGGCGCCGGCTACCAGGGCACACGGTCGTCTACATCGCCATGCACGCCTGGCACGGCAGCCGCGGCCTCTACCTCGCCCAGCGGGTCCGGCAGCTCTACGACCACGGCTGCTACGTCCGGATCCTCTACAGCTTCATGGGCCACGGCACCTACTCGCTGCTGACCCGGGGCACCAACAGCCGGATGATCGCCCGCCGGGTGCTGTTCCCCGGCCCGAGCGGCCTGGTCGCGGCGAAGTACTCCCACATGAAGATGTTCGCCGCGTCGGGCAACGTCGGTGGCAACCCGTCGGCCTGGGTGACCTGGACCGGCTCGAACAACTGGGCGGACCGCAGCATCAAGGCCGACGAGGTCACCCTGCGGATCCCGTCGAAGTCGGTCTACAACGCCTACGTCGACCACTGGAACTTCATGCGGGCCCGGCGTTCCTCGGGCGTCTGGGCGATCTACGAGGAGCCGGGCGGCGGCGGCCGCGCCCCCGACTGACCGGCAGCCCCGCCCCGCAGCACCGGACGGCCCCCGCGCGAGAGACACCCTCTCGCCCGGGGGTCGTTCCGTGTTTCACGGGAAACCACGCACTCCTGCCCACCCGGCGAGTGTGGCGGCGGAGAAGCTGCCGACCCGGCGACTGTGGCGGCGCGATGCGTGGCCGACCCGGCGACTCTGGCGGCGGACGGGAGCGGCTGACCCGGCGAGTGTGGTGGCGGAGCGGGTGCTGACCCGGCGACTGTGGTGGCGGGTGGTTGCTGACCCGGCGACTCTGGCGGTGATGCCGGTTCGCGGCCGTCGGTAGCTGCGGTCAGGTTTGGTCGGCGGTCGGCAGACGCCGCGCCCTGGACAACTGCCGGTTCAGCGGGGACCGCGCCGCGGCGCCCACCGGTTCGCCAGAGTCGCCGGGTCGGGCGAGATCAGGCCGCCAGAGTCGCCGGGTCGGGCGGGATCAGGCCGCCAGAGTCGCCGGGTCGGCACGCAGCGCGCCGCCACTCTCGCCGGGTCGGCACGTTCCTCGCCGCCAGAGTCGCCGGGTGGGTCAGCCGCCGGTGACCATCCAGGCGGTGCCGCGCGCCCGGTGCAGCAGCACCACCGCCCGGCTGCCGATGAAGCCGACGCCGAACGCCGCCCACAGCCAGGTCAGCCCGGCGCCGGGCCCCGAGCCGAGCCGCCCGGCGAGCAGGGCCAGCGGCGCGAAGACCGCGAGGACCACGATCCCGCCCCACGCCAGGTAGCGGCCGTCCCCGGCGCCGATCAGCACGCCGTCCAGCACGAACACCACGCCGGCGACCGGCTGGAAGACCGCCGCCACCAGCAGCACCGGCCAGAGCAGGTCGCGCACCGCGGGGTCGGTGGTGAACAGCCCGCCGAGCAGCGGGGCCAGCCGCCGCGAGCAGCACCCCGGTGACGACGCCGGACAGGACGCCCCACTGCACCATCCGGCGGGTGATCGCCCGGGTGCCCTCGAGGTCGCCGGCGCCGAGCGACCGGCCGGTGAGCGCCTGCGCGGCGATGGCGATGGCGTCCAGGGCGAAGGCCAGGAACGTCCAGATGGTCAGCGCGAGCTGGTGGGTGGCCACCGAGGCGGCGCCGAGCGACGCGGCGACGTACGTCGTGACCAGCAGCGACGCGCGCAGGGTCAGCGTCCGGACGACCAGGGCGACGCCGGCGTGCGCGGCCCGGCGCACCCCGGCCAGGTCCGGGCGCAGCGGCGCGCCCTCCCGCCGGGCGGCGCGGACCACCACGGCCAGCAGTGCGGCGGCGGACCCGAGCTGGGCCAGGTCGGTGCCGATCGCGGAGCCGGCGATGCCGAGGTCGAGGCCGAAGACCAGGACCACGTTCAGCACGATGTTGAGGAGGTTGCCGACCACCGCGACGACCAGCGGGGTCCGGGTGTCCTGCAGCCCGCGCAGCACCCCGGTGGCGGCCAGCATCACCAGCAGCGGGACGACGCCGAGGAACGCCAGCCGCAGGTACGTCGTGGCCGGTACGTCGACCGCGGGGCCCGCCCCGAACAGCCCGACCAGCCGGCCGGCCAGGAGCACGCCCGCGACCGTCGTGACGGTGCCGATCAGCACGGCCAGCCAGACCCCGTCGACCCCCTGGGCCAGCGCTCCCCGCACGTCCCCGGAGCCGACCCGTCGGGCCACCGAGGCGGTGGTCCCGTAGGCCAGGAAGACGCACAGCCCCACCGCGGTCTGCAGCGACCGCGCCGGCGATGCCGAGCCCGGCGAGCTCGGGGGTGCCGAGGTGGCCGACGATGGCGGCGTCGGCCAGCAGGAACATCGGCTCGGCGACCAGCGCGAGGAACGCCGGCACGGCCAGCCGCAGGATCTCCCGGTCGTGCGCGCGCCGGGTGGCCGTGTCGGGGGTCTGCACCCGCCCAGCGTACGGGCGTAAGACTCACAGCACGATAGGTGGTCGTGACAGGACTAGGTGGCCATGGCTGTGTGTAACTACTCCAATCTTGGGGATCACCTCTCGGGCCAGGTGCTTTGTCGACATGGAGACAGCGGAACGTCCGGGGGGTGGAAGGTGAACGGAATCTTTCGCACCCTTTCTCGGGTGCACAGGACGTGCCTGCTGTTTCCGCAGGTCAGAGGCCCTTTCGGCGTCGAGACGTAAAACTTCTCCACAGGTCGGTGAACAGGCTGTGCACATGTCACCAGGCGTGTTCCACACGGTGCACCCGGTTATCCACACCCCCCTGTGGACAGTGGGCTTTGTCCGGTGCCCGCGGACCCGTAGCGTCTGCCACCGCAGTCCGCAGCAGTGGCATCGTCGGAGCGGCTGCAGGAAACCGTCGGCGCGGGCTGGAAGAGTCTCGAGAAGTCGTCACGAGAAGGGCATCGCACCGGTGAGCCGAGCATGAGCATCGCATCGTCCAGCAGTGGGTTCGCCCACGACACCGAGCCGTCGTTCGCGATGGACGGGCCCTGGTCCCCGCCCGCCGACCACGGCTTCGGGGGCGGCGGTGGCGGCGGCGGCCGCGGCGGGGACCGCACCCCGCCGCAGGACAACGACGCCGAGCAGAGCGTGCTGGGCTCGATGCTGCTGTCCAAGGACGCGATCGCCGACGTCATCGAGTCGGTGCGCGGCACGGACTTCTACCGTCCCGTCCACGAGACGATCTTCGACGCGATGGTCGACCTCTACGGGCGCGGCGAGCCGGTCGACCCGATCACGACGACCGCCGAGCTGCAGCGCCGCGGCGAGCTGGCCCGGATCGGCGGTGCGCCGTACCTCCACACGCTGTCGGCCAGCGTGCCGATCGCCGCGAACGCCGGCTACTACGCCGAGATCGTCCGCGAGAAGGCGATCCTGCGCCGCCTCGTCGACGCCGGCACCCGGATCGCCCAGATGGGCTACGCCGGGGAGGGCCAGGTCGACGAGGTCGTCGACCGGGCGCAGGCCGAGGTGTACGGCGTCGCGGAGAAGCGGTCCTCGGAGGACTACGCACCGCTGAGCGAGATCATGGAGTCCGCGCTCGACGAGATCGAGGCGATCAACAACCGCGACGGGGCGATGGTCGGCGTGCCGACCGGCTTCGCCGACCTCGACGAGCTCACCAACGGCCTGCACGGCGGGCAGATGATCATCGTCGCGGCGCGTCCCGCGATGGGCAAGTCCACCCTCGGCCTGGACTTCTGCCGTGCGGCGGCGATCCACAACAACATGGCCAGCGTGATCTTCTCCCTGGAGATGACCCGCAACGAGATCACCATGCGGCTGCTCTCGGCCGAGGCGAAGATCCCGCTCAACCACCTGCGCAACGGCAACATGAACGACGACGACTGGACCCGGCTGGCCCGCAAGATGGGGGAGGTCTCCTCGGCGCCGCTGTTCATCGACGACTCGCCGAACATGACGATGATGGAGATCCGGGCCAAGGCCCGCCGGCTCAAGCAGCGCCACGACCTCCGGCTGATCGTCATCGACTACCTCCAGCTGATGACCTCCGGCAAGAAGGTCGAGTCCCGCCAGCTCGAGGTCTCCGAGTTCTCCCGGCAGATCAAGCTGCTCGCCAAGGAGCTCGAGATCCCCGTCGTGGCGCTCTCCCAGCTCAACCGTGGCGCCGAGCAGCGCGCCGACAAGCGCCCGATGGTCAGCGACCTGCGCGAGTCCGGCTCGATCGAGCAGGACGCGGACATGGTGATCCTGCTGCACCGCGAGGACGTGTACGAGCGCGAGTCCACCCGTCCGGGCGAGGCCGACATCATCGTGGCCAAGCACCGCAACGGCCCGACGCGCGACCTGACCGTAGCCTTCCAGGGCCACTACTCCCGCTTCGTGGACATGGCCCACGGCTGAGGCCTGCTGCCGGCGATCGGTGCATCTGCAGATGATCGATCTAATCTGCAGGAGCAAAGCAACCGGGTGCGTTCGGCCCTCAGTCGGCCTTGGGGGACGGCGCACCGTGCTCCGCGTCCCTGGCCGAGCGGGGTAGGCCGCGGTTGTCGGCGGTCGCGGTCCAGCTGGCCAGCAGGTTCAGGGCGTCCTGGGTGGGGGACCCGGGCTCGGCGGTGTATGCCAGGAGGCTCTGGCCGGGGTCCGCGGGCAGCGGCAAGGACTCGAAGGGCAGGTCGAGGTCGCCGACGACGGGGTGGTGGAGGAGCTTGACGCCGCTGGTGTGGATACGGACGTTGTGGGCGGCCCAGCGACGGCGGAACTCCTCGACTGCGGGTGGAGAGCTGCCCGATCAGGTCCGAGAGGTCCCGGTCGTAGGGGTCGCGGCCGGCCTCCGCGCGCAGCAGCGCGACGGTGTCGTTGGCGGCCTTGTCGTAGTCGCGGAAGAACTCGGTGGCGTGGGGGTCGAGGAAGACGAAACGGGCGTTGTTGGCCGGTCGGGTGGGGTCGGCGTAGATCGGTGAGTACAGCGCCTCCCCGAGGTCGTTGGCGGCCAGGATGTCGAGTCGGCCGTTGAGCACGAAGGCAGGTGCGCCGGTCATGGAGTCGAGGATGCGCTGGACGGTCGGCCGGACCCGCTGACGGGCGGGGCGGCGACGCGGAGGGCGGGTGCTGCCGGCGGTGCGGAGCAGGTCCTCCAGGTGCGCTCGCTCCGCCTCGTCGAGCTGCAGGGCGTGGACGAGTCCTTCGATCACGCTCTCGGAGACGCCGGTGGCGTTGCCGCGCTCGAGCTTGGTCATGTACTCCGGGGAGATCCCGGCCAGGCTTGCGACCTCGGAGCGGCGCAGCCCTGGCACCCGCCGGCGGTCCCCGCCATACACGGGCAGCCCGGCCTGCTCAGGGGTGATCCGTGCCCGGCGGGTGGAGAGGAACTCCTGGATCTGCGCACGGACGTCGCCCCGGACGTCGTGCTGGTCGTTGCCCTCTGCCATGCCTCGACCCTACGGGCGGTTCGGGCGGGCCGGGGGTCCCTGCCGGTACCCCTCTCGCAGGGTCTCCCACCTTCGCGACGCGGCTGGTTCCGTAGTGGGTGCCACCGCCGACGAGGCGGCGGCCCCCAGCAGACTCCATCCCACCCAGCCGCAGAGGAAGAGCACCCATGAGCGAGAAGAAGGTCTGGTTCATCACCGGCGCCGGTCGAGGCCTCGGTGTCGACATCGCCAAGGCCGCCCTGGCCGCCGGCCACGCGGTGGTCGCCACCGCCCGCAACGCCGAGTCCGTCACCAAGGCTCTCGGCGAGCACGACGACCTGCTGGCCGTCGACCTCGACGTCACCGACCCCGCCGCCGCAGGGCCGCCGTCGCCGCGACCGTCGAGCGGTTCGGCCGGCTCGACGTGCTGGTCAACAACGCCGGCACCTTCCAGGCCGGGTTCTTCGAGGAGATGACGCCCGAGGCGTTTCGCTCCCAGATCGAGACCACCCTGTTCGGGCCGGTCAACGTCACCCGCGCCGCGCTTCCGCAACTGCGCGCCCAGCGCTCCGGCCTGGTGATGACGATCTCCTCCACCGCCGGTATTGCCGTGGCCGGTGACTTCCTGACCGCCTACGCCGCCTCCAAGTTCGGCGTCGAGGGCTTCATGGAGGGACTGGCCCCGGAGGTCGCACCGTTCGGCATCAAGACGCTGCTCGTCGAGCCTGGCTTCTTCCGCACCGAGCTCCTGACCCCGCAGTCCACGCAGTACGCCGAGCCCTCGATCGAGGACTACGCAGAGCGCACGACCGCGACCGTCGAGGCGTGGAAGGGCATGGACGGAAAGCAGGGCGGTGATCCCGCCAAGCTCGCCCACGCCCTCGTCGAGCTCGCTGGCCTCGAAGAGCCGCCGGTCGCGCTTCGCCGCCGGCGCCGATGCCGTGGCCACGTTCGAGCAGAAGGCCCACGAGCTGCTCGCCCAGGCCGACGCCCACCGCGAGCTGTCCACCAGCCTCGCCCACGACGACGCCTGACCCCGCCCGCGACCACCCACCCCTCTTGCAAGGAGAGACGATCGACGCCTTCTACGCAACCACCGAGGCACTCGCACCCGAGGACGTCGGCGACGGCATCACCTACATGGTCACCCGGCCTCGCCACGCCTCCATCGGCGAGCTCTGGATCATGCCCACGGACCAGGCCTGACCAAGACGTCACCGACGGTCTTGAGCAGCCGGAGCACGCAGAGGGGCTCGCGTTCCGCCAGGCCCCTCGCCCTCGCGACGGACGAGTGCGTACGGCCTGCCGATGTGAAACGTGAGCAGCCCAGGTCCCCGTCATGGATGACCTGTCGACCTCCCACGGCCGTGAGTGGTGAACTGGCCAGGTGAGGTTCGGTGTGCACCTGCCCCTGATGGACTTCGGGGGCCAGCGGTTCGGCGTTGAGCACCTGGTCGAGTACGTCGAGACCGCGACGGCGCTCGGCTTCGACGCCGTCGCGGTCAACGACCACATGGTCTTCGAGGTGCCGTGGCTGGACGGCCCGACCGCGCTGGCCGCGGTGGTGTCGTGTTCGGGCACGGCTCGGTTGTTCACGACGGTGGCCAATCCCGTCGTCCGCGGGCCCGTTGCTCTGGCCAAGATCCTGGCTGGACTGGACGTGCTCTCTGGCGGGCGGGTCGTCGCGGGGCTCGGCCCCGGTTCGTCCGAGCGTGACTACGCGAGCGTCGGCATTGCCTTTGACGAGCGGTGGCCCCGCTTCGACGAGTCGGTGCAGGCGATCCGCGCGCTGCTGAGGGGCGATTCCTTCGGCGGGCGCTTCTACGACGTCGCCGGTCCGCTGGAGCCCCTGCCTACGCGACCGGCCGGAATCCCGTTGTGGATCGGTAGCTGGGGATCGGAGGTCGGCCTGCGCCGGGCCTTGCGGCTGGGCGACGGATGGCTGGCGTCGGCGTACAACACCACGCCGGAGCGCTTCGGCGTCAGCTGGGACCGAGTGCAGAGGTCGCTTCAGGACACCGGACGAGACCCCACCGGATTCGAGAACGGGCTCGCGACGATGTGGTTTCACATCGACGACCGCCGAGCGGGCAACGTGCTGGACGAGGTGCTTGCGCCGGCCGTGCACCGGCCTGTCGACGAGCTCCGGGAACGGCTGCCCTTCGGGAGCGCCGCCGCCGTCGCGGATCTGCTCGTCCCGTTCCGCGATGCCGGCGTCCAGCGCGTCTTCCTCTGGCCCGTCGCTGATGAGCTCGAGCAGCTCAAACGCTTCGCCGGGGAGGTCATCCCTCGGCTGGACGCCTGAGGTGGGAGTGGCTCGACTCGCGGGGTCGCTCCCGGCGACTCGCACTCGGCGCGCAGTGATGACGGCGCCACCCGTAGCGGGTGATGTCTGGCACCGGTCTCTCGAGAGTGGGAACCCCACCATCAAGGAGCTCCTGCATGTCAGACGAGACCAACACCCCCGACCTCGAAGTGAGCGCGGCCGCCGTCTCCGACGGCGCCTACACCCTCCTCCTCGCGGACTACAGCGACACCAGCACGGCGTGGGAGGCGTATGAGGCGCTCAAGTCCATCGAGGACGGCCGCACCGTCGAGATCGAGGGCGTCATCGTGGTGAGCCGATCCACCGAGGGCAAGCTGGAAGTCCAGAAGGCGACCGACCACAGCACGAAGTCCGGGCTCAAGTGGGGCGTGGTCGGTGGCATCGCGCTCGGCGTGATCTTCCCACCGTCGATCCTCGGCAGCGCCGCAGTGGTCGGCTCCGCCGGCGCCCTCACCGGCAAGCTGCGTCAGCGCCACCACCACAGCGAGCTCGAGCAGGAGCTCGAGAACGCCATCCCGCCCGGGCACTCCGGTCTCCTCGCCCTGGTCTCCGACCCCGCCGCGGTGAGGATTCGGACGGCGCTCGAGCGCGCCGACGCCATCGTCGAGTCCGCCATCGACAAGGTCGAGGCGGACGACATCAAGGCAGCAGCCGAGGAGCTCCAGCGGGCCGAGGCCTGAGCGGGGGCCCCGCCATACGGTCGACGGGCGGTTCCGGAGGCGGACGCCCTGGTCGGTCCGGGGACCAGCGGGATGCTGTCGGCGGCTACGCGGGCGGTCCGAACCAGCGAGTCAGCGCGTCCTCGAGCCCGTCGTCGGTCCCCTCTCCGACCCACGCGACGTATCCGTCGGGCCGGATCAACACCGCAGCCGGGGCAGGGACGTCGCCGAGCGCCGGAAGCTCCCACGTGCCGTCGAAGTCGGCATCGAGCAGCTGGACCCGGTCCGCCCAGGGCGTGATGTCGAATCCACCGGGTTCGCCGAGGTTGAGCAGGACCGGCTTGGCCTCGTGCAGCAGGGTGAAGACGCGACGGGGGCCCTGGGCAGTGACCAGGTCGAGATCGGGCATGCGACGACCGAGCAGCGGGTGTCCCTCACCGAGCTGGTAGTGGATGTCCAGGCCGGACATCATCGCGGCGTACCGCTCGCGCGGCTCGTCCATGCTCAACAGGTCGGACACTGTGTCGCGCAGGGCATCAAGGCGCGCGTCGCCGGGGCGGGTGAGCGCGACTTGCGCCATCGTGTTGCGCAGCACGCGGGCAGCGACCGGGTGGCGTTCGTCGTGGTAGGTGTCCAGAAGGCTTTCCGGCGACACGCCCGTGACCACCTGGGCCAGCTTCCACCCCAGGTTCACCGCATCCTGCACGCCTGTGTTGAGTCCTTGCCCGCCCACCGGGGAGTGCACGTGTGCGGCGTCGCCGGCCAGCAGGACACGTCTCTCGCGGTAGGCCGCGGCCTGACGGGTCATGTCGGTGAACCTGGAGATCCAGATGGGACTGTGCATCCCGTAGTCGGTCCCGTAGACGGAGATCACTGCCTCGCTGAGATCGCGCAGGGTGGGTTCGCTGGTGGATCCGAGGTGCTGGTCGGTCACCATGACCCTGACCGGTCCGTGGTCGGCGTAGACGATCTCGCCGTCGCGGATCTCGTACTCGACCCTGCCGAGGCCGTGGACGCCGCGGGCGTCCTGGCGCATGCCCAGCTCCGGCTCCTCGGCCATCTCGACCTCGGCGATCAGGGCACTGGTCGTGGGATCCCATCCGGGGAACGCGATGCCGGCTTCCTTGCGGACCATGCTGCGTCCTCCGTCGCACCCGACGAGGTACTCCGCCCGCAGCGACTGGCCGTCGGACAGCTCGACGTCCACGCCGGTGTCGTCCTGCGCGAACCCCGTCACCTCACGTTCGCGGTAGATCGGCACGGCCAGTTCCTCGACCCAGCCGGCCAGGATCCGCTCGATGTGGTTCTGCCACAGCCCGAGCCCGTAGGGATGCCGCGTAGGGAAGTCGCTGATGTCGAACGAGACCCGGGCGAACCCCGCGACCTGGGCCACCTGTCCCTCGGCGAGGAACCGATCGGCGATTCCACGCTGATCGAGGACCTCGATGGTTCGTGCGTGCAGACCGCCGGCGCGCGAGCCAGCGAGGTACTGGCTGGCTCGCCGCTCGACGATGGCAGCGTCGACCCCCGCCAGCGCCAGCTCGCCGGCCAGCATCAGCCCCGTGGGCCCACCCCCCACGATCAGTACGGCATGCTCGGTCACCGCGCCCACCTCCGTGGTTCTGCCTCGAGTCGGTGATTGTGCGTCATGAGGAGGGCCTTGCGGCAAGCCCGCCTCCGTGGGTTACCTTGAAAATGCGAGGTGCGGCTGGTCGAGCCCCGGACCCGCGACGGCTGCTCAGCCTTCGACGTTCCTACGCAGCAGCTCGAGATTCCGCGGAAGACCCTTGCGCGACTCGGGTCGGACCAGGAGCGGCACCAGCACCTTCCCGATGCCATGCCCCTCGAAGTCGAGCTCGATCGTGACCCGGCTCCGGGCGCCGTCATCGAGGGGCTCGATCCGAGTCGTCACGAGCGCGCGCACCGGTCCGTCGACGCCTCTCATCGACCAGCCGTGAGGAGCGTCGTACCCGGTCATCTCCATCGTCATCGTCTGCTCGCGCTTGCCCAGGCGACGAACGGTCACCACCCGCGCCCCCAGCCCCAGCGCTCCGTCATGGGTCGCGGAGACGACGTTCTCCTGCCACTCCGGGAGATGGGCCGGGTCGACGGCGTAGGCGAACACCTCGCCCGGGGAACGGCTGATGTCGATGCTGGCGACGATCGCAACCACGTGGGACTCCTGGGACGATGAGGGGAAGCGCAGGCTATTGTCCGCCGGAGGTGGGCGGCCCGGCACGCTGCAAAGGCGGCGAGACAGGAGTCAGTCCGCGATGTCGCCCGTCGCGACGTCCTGACCGTCGGCCGTGTGCGGGTTCTCGTCGATCGCCTCGACGGCAGCCGTGGGCTCGGGCTCGACCGCCGGGCGCCGGTCGAGGTGGACACCGGCGATCATGCACCGCACCGACCCGCCGGCCAGCTCGATCGTGGGGATGTCGATGGCCACGATCTCGCAGGACTCCTCGATCGTCGCGACCTGGTCCGGACGCAGGCTTCGACGCGCCCGAGCCGACATGGCCATGATGTAGCGGCGCCGACCCTCCGGCGTACGACCGCACAGCTCCACGGCGTTGCCGGCGAACTCGCGGATCTGCTGCTCGGTCAGCTCCACGACGATCCTCCCGTTGACCGAGAGGCGCTCGCGGACCTCGGCGCGACGCTGCTCGTCCGGGATCATCTCCAGGGCGATCATCGCGACGTCGGTGCCGATGCAGGCGATGACGTTGGTGTGGTAGACCGGCACGCCCTCGGAGTCGACCGCGTCGAAGGCCATCGGCTCGTACCCGAAGTCGGTGCAGAACCGCTCGAGGACGTGGGTGTCGGCCCGGTGGCTGCGTGCCGTGTAGGCGACCCGCGAGACGTGGTCGAGCACCATCGCGCCGGTGCCCTCGAGGAAGATGCCGTCGGGTTCCAGGCCGGAGTAGTCCACGATGGTCTGGACCCGGTACTGGGACTTGAGCAGCTCCAGCACGTCGGCGCGACGCTCGTGGCGACGGTTGGAGGCGTACATCGGGTAGACCGCGATGTTGCCGCCCGCGTGGGTGGAGAGCCAGTTGTTCGGGAAGACGCTGTCCGGGCGGGTGTGGTCCTCGTCCTCGAAGACGTGGACCGTCACCCCGGCGTCTCGGAGGGCCTGGGCGACGGCGTCCATCTCGGCCAGGGCCTTGGTCGACGTCGCGTCGTCGGACTGCCCCTCCGGGACGTCGCGCTGGAACGCGTTGTCGGCCGCCGTGGCGGGATTGGGGATGAATCGTTCCGCACGGATCAGGATGACGGTTGACGGGGCCTGCGCACTCACGGAGGGAATCTAGAACATCGGTCGTGCCGGCCCGGAGGCACCCGTGCCCCGTGGCCTCCCTTCTACCTGCGTGAATGCCCGGGTGGTCTTCACCGGGACGGCTCTGCGGTGCAGAGTGATGCCCACCCGCCAGCTGAGGACGGCACCCGAGGAGAGCCGATGAGCATCGAGCTGAACCACACCATCGTGCACGTGAAGGACCGGTGGGCCGCCTCTCGCGACGTCGGGCAGGTGCTCGGTCTGCCGGAGGCGACGGCGTACGGTCCGTTCGCCGAGCTGAAGCTGGACAACGCCGTGAGCCTGGACTTCATGGACACCGAGGGCGAGATCCACGGCCAGCACTACGCCTTCCTCGTGGGTGAGGAGGACTTCGACCTCGTCCTCGGCCGCTTGCGAGACGCCGGCCGCCAGTGGTGGGCCGACCCCTTCAAGCGCCGAGCCGCACGAGATCAACCACGAGGACGGTGGCCGCGGCCTCTACTGGGAGGGCCCGGACGGGCACTGGCTGGAGATCATCACCCGTCCGTACGGCAGCGGCGGCTGACCTCCGCGCCGCACAGGCCTGCGCGCAGTGGATCCGGACCAGGCCCGGTATCGTCACGATCCGTGACATCACCCCAGCCCACGTACGAGCAGCTCGTCGACCTGCCGGCGTACGCCGAACAGCCCGTCCCGGTCGCCTTCGAGGACGTCAACGGCCACCTCAACGTCCGCCACTACACGGGCATCGCCAGCGAGGGCCTCGACGAGTCCTTGGTCGAGCTGGGGATCCCGCAGAACTGGCCGGTCTCCGGGCACGCCTGCTTCTCGGCCGAACACCACCTGACCTATCTGGCCGAGCTGCGCACCGGCGACACGATGTCGGCGCGCGTGCGGCTGCTCGGGCGCGCGGAGCGGGCTGCGCACGCCCTGGTCTACCTGCTCGACGACTCGCACCAGCGGCTGAGCTTCGTGATGGAGGAGGTCTTCCTGCACATCGACATGGGGACCCGCCGTACCGCTGCGTGGCCCGAGGACGTCGCGGCCGCCCTGGACCAGCGCATCGCCGCGGACGCCGGCCTGCCGTGGGAGCCCGCCGTGTCCGGTTCGATGCACCTGCGCTGACACCCGCCCGGAGCTCTACCCGGCGGTCAGGCTGGTGGAGATCATGCTCGCGGCCGCCGCCAGGTCCGGGCGCGGACCGTCGTACCGGTGTGCGTTGGCATCGTGCAGCAGGATCGCGACGTAGGTGTCGGCAGCGGTGCGACGTCGCGGGCGGTTGAGCGGGGCCGGCGCTGCCTCGTCGAGCACCCGTTCGGTCAGCTCGACGAGCCCTTCGTGCATGGCCCGCAGGTGGTGCCCGACCTCGGGATGCGTCCCGGCCTCGCGGAACAGGATGCTGCCCAGCACCGGGAACTGGGACCGGCGCAGGCTGATCTTGTGCGCGAGCCTGATCAGCGATCCGGCGATGTCGCCGCGCAGGACGACGTCCCCGCTCGCGCACAGCGGTGCAGAAGGCAAGCGCTCGGCCAGCAGGGAGTGCAGCAGGTCCAGCTTCTTCGGGAAGTAGTAGAACAGCAGGCCCTTGGGCACCTCGGCGCGTGCCGCGATGTGCGCGGTGGGGGTGGCGTCGAACCCGTCGCGCGCGATCAGGTCCTCCGCCGCGTCCAGGATGCGGCGGCGGGTCTCTGCGCCGTTGCTCTCCTCGGGCGTCCCGGGCGATGCCCGCCCGGAGTCCCTCGGGCGGGCTCGTCCCATGTTCCGCGTTCCCTCTCAGTGGGAGGCAGCCAGGCCGCCACCGTGGTGGGACAGGCGCGCCTCGATCACGTCCGAGGCGCCGACCACGAAGGCGACGGCACCGACGATCCAGGCAGTCCACGCCATCGGGAGCGTGCTGGCGAAGCCCACGACCCACGGCGAGAGCACGAACAACACGCCCATCACAGCCATCAGGCCGTCAGCGACCATCCCTGGTCGCGCCAGGGACAGAACGGCCAGGGCCGCGGTGATGACCCCGAGGACGACGACGGTCCAGGTGGCCGCGGTCGTCGTCGTGGTCCAGATCGGAGAGAGTGCCGCATACACACCCGCGGCGAGGGCGACAAAGTCCTGTGGATGACTCCATCGCTTCACATCAACCACCATCCCAGAATCGAGATCCGTCGATCGGAGGCGAATCAACTACTCCCAGAATCGCGCTGATTGACCGCCCGGTCAAGAACCTGTTCAGGCCACCTCAGCCGGTCGAGGGCGTGAGGTCGGCGTGGCTGTGGAACAGGCCGCCCGCGGTGCCTTTCGCGTCAGGACTCCGCGAGGTACGGGTCGGCCCAGGCGCTGATGATGCGGGCCGCCCGCTTGGCCTGGTTGCGGCCGGTGAGCAGGTGGTCGGCGCCCTCCAGCGACACGAAGCTGCGTGGGTGCCGCGCCGCCCGGAAGATCTCGCTGGCGTTCGCGATGCCCACCGTGTTGTCGGTCGGGGAGTGCATCACCAGCAGCGCCCGGTGCAGGGTGCGGATCTGTTCGCGCAGGTCGGCCGCGCGCACGTCCTCGATGAAGTGCCGCCGCAGGGTGAGCGCCTTGCCGCCGATCAGGAACGGCGCCTCGCCGTCGGCGAGGATCCGCTCCACCAGCGCGTCGTAGTTGTGCTCGACGTGGCCGGGTTCGTACGGCGCGCCGATGCTCGCCACCGCCCGCACCGAGTCGACCTGATGGGCCGCGGCGATGACCGCCGCCCCACCGAAGGAGTGCCCGACCAGGAGCCGCACCTCGCGGCCGGACTCGTTCATGAACCGCGCCGCCTGCGCGGTGTCGGCGACCTTGTGGGAGAACGACCCGTCGCCCCAGTCGCCCTCGGAGTCGCCGAGCCCGAGGTTGTCGAAGCGCAGCATCCCGATGCCCTCGCCGGCCAGCTGCTTGCAGATCCGGCTGGCCGCGGGGCTGTCCTTGCCCAAGGTGAAGCCGTGGGAGAACACGCCCCACCCCCGGGTCGGGCCCTCGGGATGGTCGACCAGGCCGGCCAGCATGGGGCCGCTCGTGCTGGGGAACCACACGCGCTCGGCCACGTCGCCGATCCTCCCAGACCCTGCGGCCGGGAGTGGCGCTGCCGCTCAGACCGAAGCGGCCGCGCGCAGGATGGCGTCGGCGGAGCGGTCGATGTCCGACTCGGTCGTGGTCCAGTTCGAGACCGAGATCCGGATCAGGCGTTTGCCCTGCCACGTGGTGGCACCCAGCCAGCAGGTGCCGTCCTTCTGGACCGCCTCGATGACGGCATCGGTGCGCGACAGGTCGCCGAAGCCGACGAGCACCTGGTTCAGCACCACCTCGTTGTGGACCTGCGCACCGCCGGCCGTCAGCAGGTCGGCCATCCGCCTGGCGTGGCGCGCAGGACCGGTCGACCAGGTCCGCGACGCCGCTCCGCCCGAGCTCGTGGAGCGCCGCCCAGACCGCGAAGCCGCGAGCCCGGCGGGACGACTCGGGGGTCACGTCACCGAGCACGTGGTCGGTGCCGCCCGAGCCGGTCAGGTACGCCGCGACGTACGACATCGCCGCGGCGTGCGCGTCCGCGTCGCGGCAGAACGCCAGGCCCGAGTCGTAGGGGACGTTGAGCCACTTGTGCGCGTCGGTGCCCCAGGAGTCCGCGAGCCCCACTCCCCGGGTCAGGTGCGCGTGTCGCGGGCTGGCGGCGGCCCACAGGCCGAACGCCCCGTCGACGTGCACCCAGGCGTCGTGGCGACGCGCGAGCGGGACGGCCCGGTCGAAGTCGTCGCACGCGCCGGTGTTCACGTTGCCGGCCTGGAGGCAGACGATCATCGGGGCGCCTTCGTTCTCGGCCAGCACCTCGCCCAGATGGTCCACGTCGATCGCGCCGTTGGCGCCGGCGCGGACCGGCGCGATGCCGGCGGTGCCCATGCCGAGGAGCCGGAGGGCCCGGTCGACGGTGGCGTGGCGTTCCTCGCTGGCGACCACCCGGACCTGCGGGGCGCCGTGCAGCCCGTCGCGGGCGACGTCGTGCCCGACCCTGGCGAGCACCTCGTTCCGTCCGATCGCGAGGCCGACCGTGTTGCCGGCCTGGGCGCCGGTCACGAAGGCCACCGACGACTCGGTCGGCAGGCCGAGCAGCTCCTTGGCCCAGGTGCCCGCGGCACGTTCTGCCGCGCCCGCCGCGGGGAGAGCACCTCGTTGTAGGCCGCCTGGTCCCAGCCGATGGTCAGCACCTCGGCAGCGCTCGCGGCCGGCAGGGCTCCCCCGATGACGAACCCGAAGTAGCGCGGTCCCGCCGTACCTGTGATGGCCCCGTCGGCGGCCTGCAGGAGCTTGGTCAGGACGTCGTCGGGGTCCGTGGGTCCGTCGGGGAGCGGACCGGCGAACGCTGCTCGGATGCGCTCGGGCGACAGGCTGGGCGTGACGGAGCGTTCTCCGACGCTGCTCCGGTGCTCCGCCGCCGCTCGAGCGGCACGGACGAGAAGGTGCTCGACATCGCTCATCGCCTCACCGTGCAGCACCCCCGGGCATCGCACAACCGCGAGGCGCGTCCCGGCACTGCTTCTGGGCGGGCGAGCAAGAATGGCGGCATGGATCTCGACGACGCACGCGAGTTCGTCCGCACGCACCACCGGGCGGTGCTCGCGACCCGCACCTCCTCCGGCATCCAGCAGAGCCCGGTCCTCGTCGGCGTGGACGACGAAGGCCGGCTCACCGTCAGCAGCCGGGAGACCGCGTTCAAGACCAAGAACCTGCGCGCCGACGGGTGGGCCCAGCTGTGCGTGCTGAACGACGGGTTCTTCGGGGAGTGGATCTACGTCGAGGGGGAGGCCGAGGTGGTCTCGTTGCCCGAGGCGATGGAGCCGCTCGTGGAGTACTACCGCGGCATCTCCGGCGAGGCCGATGACTGGGACGCCTACCGGGCCGGGATGGAGCGTGAGCGCAGGGTGATCCTCCGGATCACGCCGACGCGGGCAGGACCGGACCGCCGGGGCTGAGGCCCGGTCGGCCGTCGCCGTCACGGCGCCGAGCGGGGTGGCGGCGTCTCGTCCGTCCGGGTGGATCGGCTCAGCCACGCTTCGGCCCGGCGCGCGGAGGCGCGCGACAGCCAGGCGTCCTGCACGATCTCGGCGAGCTCCTCGCGCGTGAGCTCACCGATGCGGCTGGCCCGCACCAGCACCGAGGGGTGGCCGTCGAAGTGCGCTGTCGTGAAGAACGGGTGGACTCGTCCTGCACGAGTGCCTGCTTGTCGGCTTCCGACGCGACCCAGAAGACGATCACGTCGGTGAAGCGTTCACCGCTGACCGGGTCGATCGCGTCGGGGCGGGGAGTGCGGAAGAAGATGAAGGACCTGCCGCCCACCTGGTACACCGGGTTGCCACCTGGGCCGTGCTCGACGGTGACGTGCGGCATGCCCTGGGCCAGCTCGTGCACGTCCTCGATGCGCGCTCCCCGCTCGGCGCTCGACATGTCGGAGAACCTACGCCTGGTGTACGGCGGCGCGCCCGCGTTCTACACGAAGGGCGCACCCGACGTACCGGCTGTCTGGGGCGTGAGGGGATCAGGTCGCCGCGACCCCCAGGCTGTCGGCACCGAACACCCGGGGGGCGCCCTTCTCGTAGAACACGTCCAGCTCCGTGACGACGAATCCCGCCTGCCGGACCAGATCCACGATCGGTCGGGTGAGATGGCACCCGCCGAACAGGCGCTTCTGGAGCGGCTCCGCCCGTCGCTGCCAGCGCGCGACCGGCTCGTCGGGCGCGAGCCCGTGCTCGATGAAGTGCAGGGTCCCGCCCGGCCGGAGCACCCGTCGCAGCTCCGCCAGGGCTCCGTCGATGTCCGGGATCGTGCACATGGTCCACGCCGACACCGCGCAGTCGAAGGTGTCGTCCCCGAACGGCAGCGCCTGCCCGTCGAGACCCGCGCGTTGCACGAGCACCGGGCTGGCGGCGATCCGGTCGGCGGCCAGCTTCCACCCGACGTCCGACGGTTCGACGGCAGCCACGCGTGAGACAGCGGCGGGGTAGTAGGGCACGTTGTGTCCTGAGCCGAACCCGATCTCCACCACCTCCCCGTGCAGGCCGGCGCAGACGCGCTCTCTCAGCGGTCCCACGACCGGCCCCATCGCACAGGCGACGTTGATGAGCCGGGGAAGGACCTGCTCGCCGTACAGCCCCATGAACCTCTCCTTTCCCGCCTCGCCGAGCCGGCTACGAGCCGTGCAGCTGCTCGGACCCTGCCGGAGGACACAGCTCGGCCAGCTTGCGGTCCAGCCAGACGGCCGACTCCTCGACCGATGTCCGCGGCAGGTCCAGGTGACCACCAGGGTTCTCGACCAAGGTCTTGTCGGCCGAGCCGAGCGCGTCGAAGAGCGCCCGGCAGGTGTCGGGTGGGACCAGGTCGTCGTCGGACTGGACGTAGAAGAGCACCGAGGCAGTGACCAGCGGTGCCGAGGCGACCGGGCCGTCGGCGAGCCCGAGCACCGCCGCGGCGATCCGCGGCTCGGCGGCGAGCAGCGGCAGCCCGACGCGGGCGCCCTGGGAGATGCCCCAGAACCCGACCGGCCCGGGATGCGCGGCCAGCGCGGCCGGGACCTCGTCGAGCGAGCGGACGACCGCGACGGCGTACCCGTCGTCGGTCAGGCGGGCGGCACGGGCGATGACACCGGGCGAGGTGTGGTCCTGGCCGCCGCCGGGGGCAAGCAGGACCAGTCCGCGCGGAGCCGAAGCAGGGTTGAAGAGGTGCATGACGGACCTTCCGCGAGTGCGGGCACCCCGGGCGGCTGCCGCCGACTCAGGTCGAACGACACGATCCCCGCGATCGTCGTGGTGCCAGTCAGGTTACCGCGCGCGAGAGGTCTCGAACCGGCTGCGTCCGCCGAGGCATGGACGACCGATCCCGCTCGTGCCACTGTGGAAGGAAGACCGTCTGGAGGTGACCTTCCATGGAACAGTCCGAACAGCCGATGGCCTGCCCCGACTGCCGCGCCCTGACCAACGACCTGGCCGATCATGAGCGCTGGCACTCGCGCCTGGTCCACGACATCGCCGTCGCCGTCGACCAGGAGAACCGGCGCCGCGACGCGGCCCAGATGCGCTGACGCGCGGGACGCGCGGTGGCTCGCCTGCCGCTTCCCCTCCGCCTCGCCGTCGTGGTGGCCGTGGTGCTCGGAGTCCTGGGCGGCCTGGCCGGACTCGTGGTCGGACTGGCCGCTATCCCCCTACCGCTTGGTTTGCGGTCCTGGAAGTCGGAGTCCCTGCCGCTCTCCTCGGAGCCGTCGTCGGACTGTCGCCATCCGCGGCGTCCCTCGTCCGTCGACGTCATCCCGGCTCACGCGTGTCGTAGCGGCGCGGCCGGCACCGGATCAGCTGAAGCAGTAGGAGTCCGAGGACGCGTCGCCTCCTTGGAGGCGCACCTGGTGGACGCGGAGCCCGCGGAACTCGTCGCCGTGGGGGAAGAATCGTTCGTCGAGGGTCATCCCGCCGGCGACCGGGTCCGTGTCGATCTTCGCGAGCCAGGCGCCGGTGCCGTCGGGATAGAACTGGTCGTCCCATGCGCCGTACAGCGAGTTGGTGAGGTAGACGCGGCGCCCGTCGCGGCTGATCTCCACCATCTGCGGCCCGCCGGAGAGCGGTTCCTCCCGGGGCCGACGGGTGGGCGGTACGTCGGACGATCCCGCCCAGCTGCACCGAGCCGACCTCGCGCGGAGCGGCCGGATCGGACACGTCGTACTGCTTGAGCTCGCCGGTGCCCCAGCACGACACGTAGAGCATCTGGTCGTCCACGGACAGGTCGATGTCGGTCACCAGCGGCGGGACCGCCCCGAACGGCTGGAGGGCCGGCGGCAGGTCGGCCGGGTCCGCCGGCTCGGCCGGGATCGTGATCACCTTGTCGACCTTCCAGTCGGTGCCGTCGCGGTGCCACCGCCAGACCGAGGCGGACAGGTCCTCCGTCGAGATCACGACCCCGACGAATCCCCACGTCGCGTCGGGGTTGTGGGACGGGCGGAGCTCCAGCACCATCTGGTGCTCCGGGCCGAGGTCGAGCGTCTGCTGGATCCGGCCGGCGGCGAGGTCCCAGAAGTGCATCTGGTGGCCGTACTTCTGGCCGAGCAGCAGCTCGGGCACGATGCCGTCCTCGATCATCGACGGGGTGCCCCACTCGCTCGTGATGAGCGTGTTCTGGTTGAGGTGCCACCAGGCGTCGTAGGCGAGGTACTGCGGCCCGCGGTCGGTCTCCCAGGCGCGCAGCACGTCGAACGTGGTGTGGTCGAGCAGCGCGATCCCACCCGGTCCGTCGGCGCCGTCGGCACCACCGAGGCAGGTCATGAAGACCCCGTCCGGTCCACAGTGCAAGGTGTGCGGCCTCGAGTAGCCCGCCTTCTCGGCCAGCTCCGCGGCATCGATCGTCTTGTGCAGCCGAGGTGAACGGGGGTCGGGCTGGGTGTCGTAGATGTGGACCCGGGAGCTGCGGAGGCCGGGCAGCAGCAGGAACCGCCGTTGCAGGCCGTCAGGCCCCGCGTCGTGCCCCGCGTGCATCAGCGCACTCGAGCAGGCGTTCCAGCCGAAGTGGTGCAGCTCGTTCCCGCCGCTGGGCAGGTCCGCCCAGCCGACGACCTTCCCGAAGTCGTCCGACGACTCCTCGGCGCCGATGACGGTCAACGCATCGGGCCGCTCCCCAGCACGGTCGAACGCCACGACGTACGCCAGCTTCTCCGTCGGCGCGGCAACGGCCTCGGCGGCGCTGCGGTAGAAGGTCGGATCCGTCGTCTGCGGACCGCCAGCTGATTGGCTCATCGTTACCAACTCCCCGGGCGACCGAGGTGAAACGGCGCCCAACTCCCGGAATCGTCAGTCGTGGGGGCTGTCGAACGTGTGCCCGCCCGTGATGGCTCGACAGGATTCCTTGCCGGTGTCCACTCTCAACACCTGACAGCCACCACATGAGCGACGCTCCCGTCTGCGTGGTCATCACGACGCTACGCCGCCGGGCGCGGCGCTCGGCAGGACCCATTGAGGCCATTCGCGCGTGGTCCCGCCTCCCACGTGCACGTGGCCGGGTTTGTGTGGTGCCGATGCCGGGCGGGTAGGTGAGCCCCATGTACCTCCGGAACGGTGGGCACGGCTACGGCGTGGTGACCAAGTCCTTGCACTGGCTGACCGTGGTCGTGATCGTGGCGCAGTTCGTCGTAGGACTGACCATGTCGCGGGACGGGAAGTCCGACCGGGCGGAGGAGCGGCTCGCCCGGCTCGAGGACCGCGAGAAGTCCGCACGCGAAGCCGCGGAGGAACGGTTCGAACAGGACCTCGAGCGTCGTGAGGCACGAGCCAAGGCCCAGGGTCAAGCGGCCGAGCAGAGCTTCAAGGAGCAGGCAGACCGGCTCGAGGACCGGTTCCGTGCCCGGCAGCAGCACGCGGAGCGGCGGTTCGAGGAGCAGCTGCGAGCCCGGGAGGCGGAGCTCGACGGGCAGGAGGACAGTGACGTGTCCGCGCTGCACGTCGGGCTGGGCCTCACGGTGCTCGCCCTCGGCGTGGTCCGCCTGCTGTGGCGACGTACGACGCCGCTGCCGCCGTGGGCCGAGAACCTGAGCCCCCGGGAGCGATGGGCGGCGTCCCGGCTCGAGAAGGGCATGCTCTCCCTGCTGCTCGTCGTCCCCGCCACCGGACTCCTGCTGGTGCTGGTGAGCACGGACTGGGTCGCGGTCCACGTGACCGCGCAGATCCTCTTGCTGACCGTCATCGCCGCGCACGTCGGCCTGGTGCTCAAGCACACCGTCGTCCGCCGCCATCGGCATCTCGCCCGGATGCTGTAGGAGCTCCGGGATGGTCCGTCCGTCCGGGCTGCTGGCCGAGGTCAGCAGGCGGCGCCGTACCGGCCGGCCGTGGGGGCCGGAGCGGCGATCGATTTCGTGTTCGGCTTGCGGAGCGTGTGGTAGCGCAGCCAGTCCATCTGCATCCGGCTGACGTTCATCCGCTGGCCCTGCTCGCCGACCATCGCGAACCGGACGGTGAGCGGGACGCCGGACAGGGCCTGGCTGCGACGCTCGGTGTTGACGACGTGCGCGTCGACGAACCAGGAGATGTGGCTCTTGGTGACCTCGACGGCGAAGGTGTGCCACCGGTCGTTGCCGAGGTTCATCCCGTGCCGCGAGGCGCTCTCGAGGTCCGGCAGGGTGCGGATGTAGAAGTGCGCGCGGTTGGTGCCGAGCCGGTAGCTCTCCAGCGCGACGTCGCGGGCGCCGCAGTTCTCCGGCCGTCCGGCGGCGGGCACGAGCTCGGTGCGCACGCGGTACGACGTCGCGGCGGCCGAGTACTGCCGGGAGCGGAGCCGGATCTCCCAGCGGCCGACCGCGTGGCCGGCGCCCTTGAGGGTGGCCACGACGTTCCCGGCGCGGCCGGTGTTCAGGGTGAGCATCCCGTGCTGGGTGCGCACGTTGCCGGCGCCGGGCGCGGACACCGCCCAGATGCCCTTGCGCGGCCCGACGAAGTCGTCCTGCCACACGTGCTTGCCCCAGCCGTAGGTGTTCGCGGCGTTGACCGGTCCGGGCACCCGCGCGTGGTTCGCCGACGACGGGCTGAGCGGGACCAGCGTGAGGGACAGGGCGGTGACGGCGCCGAGCGTGGCCAGGCGGCGCAGCGAGGATCGGGAGGTCATCGGGACAACCTACGCGTATGCCTCACGGTCTGTCAGGTGCCGCAAACGGGACGCTGCTCTCGCTAGGGTCGGTCGGATGATCCGCAGGGGGAGCGCACGCGCCGACCGTTCGCGCCGCGCGCTGCTCGTGGCGCTCGGCGTCGACAACCTCGGCTCCGGGCTGTTCCTGCCGCTGGCCCTCGTCTACGCGACCCGCGTCGTCGGGCTCGACGTCACGGTGGCCGGCCCCGCGGTCGCGGTCGCCGGGCTGGTCGGGTTCGGCGTCCCGCCGGTCGCCGGGCGGCTGTCGCACCGGTTCGGGCCGCGCCGGGTGGTGGTCGCCTCCCAGCTCCTGCAGGCGGTGGGCGCGGCGGCCTACCTGCTGGCCGGGAACGTGGGCGGGGTCCTGCTGGCCGCGGCGCTGATGGCCGGCGGCATGCAGCTGTTCTACTGCTCGGTCTTCGTGATGGTGGCCGACGCCAGCCCCGGCGAGTCCGCCGAGCGGCCCTTCGCCCGGGTGGCGATGGTCCGCGCCGGCGCCTTCGGGCTCGGCAACCTGGTCGCCGCGGTGACGTTGGCGACGGGCGGGACCGGTGGACTGCCGTGGCTGGTCGCTGCGGACGCGCTCACCTTCGTGCTCGCGGCCGGTCTGCTCGCGACGTACGTCGAGACCGAGCCGGTTCCGCACGACGTCCCCGCCGTCGGCGCGCTCGCGGTGCTGCGGGACGGCCGCTACCGGCTGCTGATCGCGGCGACCGCGCTCGTGGTCCTCTCGCTCGACATCGCCCTGATCGGGACCCCGGTGTTCGTGCTGGACGCGCTCGACGGGCCGGCCTGGCTGCCGGGCGCGCTGCTCGCGACCAGCACCGCGCTGTCCAGCGTGCTCGGGGTGCGGGTGGTCGAGGCGCTCCGGCCGTTCCGCCGCACCCGGTCGATGCAGGCCGGGAGCGCGGTCTTCGTGGTGTGGGCGCTGCTGATGTCGGCGCTGGTGCTGGTCCCGCGCGGCGCGCTCGTCCCGGTGGCGTTCGCGGTCTGGCTGCTGGTCGTGGCGGGCAACAAGGTGTTCTACCCGGTCGCGGGGGCGCTGTCCGAGGCGCTGCCGCCGCGGGCGTCACGGGCGGGGTACATGGCGACCTACCAGTACGCCTTCACCACCTCCCAGGCCGTGGCCCCGGCCGTGGTGGCGCTGTTCGCGGTGCGCTCCTGGCTGCCGTGGTCGGTGGGGGCCGTCGCGGCGACGGTCGGGATCGGGCTGCAGGCGCGGCTCGGCCGGCAGCTCCCGGAGCACCTGAACCGGCGCTCGCCCTGACTCAGGCGAGAGCGGCGGCGAGGGCGCCGGCCAGGGCGACGACCGCCCCGACGCTGCGCACCCGGTCGACGACCAGCAGCCGCCGGAGCAGCACGGGCTCCGGTCCGGCGTTCAGCCGTCCGTGGGTCGGTGCGGCCGACGTGGCGGTGACGACGAACGCCAGCAGCGTGCCCGCGTCCGCGACCCAGGTCCCGGGCGAGGGAGCGCTGAGCGTGGCGCCGAGGCAGGCGACCAGCGCGGCGCCGTACACGAGGGCGACGAGCGGGGCGATGCCGCGGGAGTGCCGGGCGTGCGCCTCGGGCCACTGCCCGGCCGGCACCGCGACGAGCGCCGGGTAGGCCACCAGCGTGACGGTGAGCTGGAAGCCGGCGTGCAGGGCGGCGGCCCCGAGCAGCAGGACGTCCCAGGTCTCGGCGGTCACCCGGTCAGTCGGTCTTCCGGTCGGGGGACTTCCCGACGATCCGGACCTGCGAGACGACCACCGGGTGGTCGGTGGTGATGTCGACGAGCCGGCTGCGGTCCTCGTAGTAGCGGGTGAACGTCACGCCCTGCGAGCCGAAGATCCAGTCGACCGCCCGCGGGTTGTCGGCCCGGCAACCGCCGTTGTTGGTGCCGCCCCGGGCCGCGACCATCGGCGCCCCGGAGGTCATCGCGCAGAAGTAGCTCCTCCCGCTCGTTCATGTCGCCGGTGATGAAGACCGGCACATCGGTGGCGATCAGCCGGTTGGCCAGCTCGATCTCGACGCGGGTCGCCCGGGCACGGAAGCGCTGCTGGCGGTGGAAGCGGGAGGTGTCGGCCGGGTTGTGGAAGTTGGCGAACCAGGCCTCCACGCCGGTGTCGAGGCTGCGCAGCTTGACGTACGGCATGGCCCGCGGGCTGCCGTTGAAGTAGGGGATCTTCACGATGCGCTTCTCGATCGCCACGAACTTGTCCCGGCGCCAGCCGATCGAGTTCTCGGTGTCCCGGGCGCGCAGGGCGAAGCCGGGCCAGAAGTCCATCGCCGTCTGCCGCTGGAGCGCCCCGAGCTGCGGGCCCTGCAGCTCCTGGAACCCGACGACGTCGGAGCCGTGCCGGCGGACGAGGTCGGCGGCCCGGCCGGCCCGGATCCGGCCGGAGGCCATCCCGGGACGCTTGCCGTTCCCGGAGGTGTGGCTCGCGCCGAGCACGTTGAAGGAGCTGATCGTGAAGTCCAGGGTCGGCGGCGGGGCCGGCGGCTCGGGCTTCGGCTTCTTGGTGGGCTTCTTGGTCGGCTTCTTGGTGGGCGACGGCTTGGCGGTCATCGTGACCGAGCGGCCCGGGCGCTGCGAAGGCAGGGCCGTGGGCGGCGTGGCACCCCGAGGGCGTGACCCCGGACGGGCTGATCGGCGTGCTCGACGGGCGCGGGGCGGGACCTCCGGAGACCTGGTCGGAGTCCTGGTGCACGACGTACGCGACCCCGATGCCGACCAGGGCCACGAAGACCACGGCGGTCACCAGGGCCAGCACGCCGGGGGTCCACTTCACCGACGAAAGATACCCCGCGGCGAGACCCGTCCAGACCGGGTTGCGACAACTGTGACGTCGGTCGCGACCCGGGTCAGCCGGGGCGGAGTGGGCGTCAGTAGGTGACGGCGGGGACCACCGGCGGCGGCGGGGTCGGGCTCAGCGCGGCGGGTGCCTTGCTGCCGTCGACGGTCACATCGCTGGAGATCATCGGGTGGTCGGTGGTCCTGGCGACCAGGGGGCTGCGGTCCTCGATGTAGTTGCTGAAGGCCAGCTCGCGGGGACCCGAAGATCCAGTCGACCGCGCGCGGCTTGTTGGCCACGCAGACGCCCGTTGCTCCAGTAGCCGCCGGCGGGCCGCGACGAGCGGCGACTCCATGGTGACGCGGCAGAAGTACGGCGCCCGCTCGTTCATGTCACCGGTCATGAAGCGCGGGATGCCGCAGGCGGCGAGCTGGTTGTGCATCGCGATCTCGATCGCGGGTCGCCTCGGCACGCCACTTGCCCTGGTTGGCGGTACTGCGCGGTGTCCGCCGGGTTGTGGAAGTTCGAGAAGTACCCCATCATCCCGGACGCCTTCTCGCGGAGCAGCACGACCGGCATGGCCCGCGGGCTGCCGTTGAAGTAGGGGATGTTCACGGTCGTGGCCTGGACCAGGTCGAACTTGTCGGTGCGCCAGCCGATGGAGTTCTCGCTGTCGATCTCGCGCAGCGGGAAGCCCGGGTAGACCGCCCCAGGAGCCGGCGGTGATCTGCTGGAACTTGGTCAGCTGGCTGCGCCTGCAGCTCCTGGAAGCCGGCCACGTCGACGTGGTGCTTGTCGAGCAGCTGGTTGGCCCAGACGATCCGGGTGGCACCCGTGGACGCGCGGCTGCCGCCGGGGGGTGTGGCTGGCGCCGAGCACGTTGAACGAGCTCACCGTGTAGTGGGCGGGCTGCGGGCCCCGCACGGCGGGTCGGCGACGAGGCGGGCGCCACGACGGACACGGCAGAGCAGGCCCGCGAGCAGCAGCGTCAGACAACACTGCAGTCACAGGCGACACACGACTCAACTTCTCCACCATGGGTATAAGTAAACGGTCGATCGGCGTGGCATAACCCGTTTGCCGAATTTCTGCTAATCACCGCCGATGTCGCGGCGACCGCCCAGAGCATCGGCCACGCCATCATGACCCGGGCCTCGTGTCACGTCGACTCGGGCCTGGGATCACGTCGAGCCGGGTCTTGCGCAGACGGTCCGACGCCAGCCCGCGGGTCAACCTCGCCAAGGCTCGTGGTCAACCGACTGGGGGCTTGTCAACCAGATGGTTGCACGATCGGCCTCCCGTCGTACGGTTGTCTTCAACCGATTGGTTGAGGACGATGGAGGCTCACGGTGGCAGCGGACCAGCTCTCCCGGGTGTTCTCGGCGCTCGCCGACCCGACCCGGCGCGACATGGTCGCCCGGCTCGCGGTCGGGGACGCGACCGTCAACGAGCTCGCCGAGCCGTACGACGTGACCGTGCAGGCCGTGTCCAAGCACCTCAAGGTGCTCGAGGACGCGGGGCTGGTCAGCCGCACCCGCGACGCGCAGCGCCGGCCGTGCCACCTCGAGGCGGAGGTGTTCGACCTGATGACGAAGTGGATCGAGCGCTACCGGCGCGAGGCGCGAGGAGCGGTTCGTCCGCCTCGACGACGTCCTCGCCCGGATGGCCGGCGAGGACGCCGGAACCCGACCCACCAGGACCCGAGCAGCGACCGGACAGCATCATGAGCGCAACGACCGGAGCACGCACCGGCACCCGCAACGAGACCAGCATCGAGGTCAGCCCGACGGTGCCGAGCGTCACCATCACCCGCGAGTTCGACGCGCCCGTGGCGCACGTGTTCCGGGCCTACACCGAGCCCGAGCTGTTCCGGCAGTGGATCGGCCCGCGCAACCGCGACCTTCGAGCTGCAGGAGTTCGACTGCCGCACCGGCGGCGCCTGGCGCTACAGCACGAGCGACGCGGACTTCGAGGCCAGGTTCTTCGGCGCCTTCCACGAGGTACGCCGCCGACGAGCGGATCGTGCAGACCTTCACCTTCGAGGGGTACCCGGACAGCGTCGCGCCTGGAGACCGCCACCTTCGAGGACCTCGGGGGCGGCCGCTGCCGGGTCACCTCGGTGTCGCTGGTCGGACTCCTTCGAGGAGCGCGACGGGTTCGTGGCCAGCGGCATGGAGACCGGGGTCGTCGAGGGCTACGAGAAGCTCGACGAGCTGCTGGCCGGGCTGTCCTGACGGCTCGCCGGGTGGTCTCGACCGGCTCGACCAGCGCCGGGGGGCATGATCGGGGGATGACCGACCACCACACCAGCACCGTGCACGTCCCGGGCCTCGTCCTCACCGACCACGAGGTCACCGTGCCCCTCGACCACGCGAGCCCGGACGGCGAGCAGATCACCGTCTTCGCCCGCGAGGTCGCCGACCCCGACGGCCGCGACAAGCCGTTCCTGGTCTTCCTGCAGGGCGGCCCCGGCAGCGAGGCGCCGCGGCCCACCCGGCACCCGACCAGCCCCGGCTGGCTGGACCGGGCGCTGCAGGACTACCGGGTGCTGATGTTCGACCAGCGCGGCACCGGCCGGTCCACCCCGATCGGGACGCTGCCGGGCCTGACGCCGCAGCAGCAGGCCGACCACCTCGCGCACTTCCGCGCCGACTCGATCGTGCGCGACGCCGAGCTGGTCCGGCAGGCGCTCGGCGTCGACCGGTGGAGCGTGCTGGGCCAGTCCTTCGGCGGGTTCTGCTCGCTGACCTACCTCTCCTTCGCGCCCGAGGGCCTGCGCGAGGTGTTCTTCACCGGCGGCGTGCCCCCGGTCGGCGCGGCCCGTCGACGACGTGTACGCCGCGACGTACCGGACCATGCTGGAGCGCAACCGCCGCTACTACGCCCGCTACCCGGGCGACCGGGACCGGGTGCGGGCGCTGCACGAGCGGCTCGACGACGGCGACGTCGCGCTGCCCGAACGGCGACGTGCTGTCCTCGCGCCGGTTCCGGCAGCGATCGGCAACGGCCTCGGGCATGAGCGACGGCGCCGAGCACCTGCACTACCTGCTGGAGCTCGACCCGGACCTCGCCGGTGTTCCGCCACGACCTCGCGGCCGCGCTGCCGTTCAGGGCCGCAACCCGCTGTACGCCGCGGTGCACGAGGCCTGCTACGCCGACGGCGTCAGCGACCCGGTGGTCGGCGCAGCGGGTGCTGCCCGAGGAGTTCCCCGAGGACCCGACGCTGTTCACCGGCGAGCACGTGTTCCCCTGGTCGCTCGAGCGAGGACCGCGAGCTCGCGCCGCTGGCCGAGGCCGCCGACCTGCTGGCGTCGTACGACTGGCCGCGGCTGTACGACGAGGAGGCGCTGCGCTCCTGCGACGTACCGGCCGCCGCCGCGATCTACGCCGAGGACGCGTACGTCGACCGGGCGTTCTCGGAGGAGACCGCCGCGACTGGTGCCGTCGATGCGCCCGTGGGTGACCAACGAGTACGAGCACAACGGCCTGCGGGCCGGCGGCGACCGGATCCTCACCAGGCTCTTCGGCCTGGCCCGCGGCCGCCTCTGACCCCGGGCCTGAGTTCAGGTTGACCCGGGACTCAGTTCACGTTGAGCCGGGACTCAGTTCGGGTCGAGCCGGGCGTTAGTGCCGTGCGCGGAACGCGGCCGCCTTGGTCCGGCTCTGGCACGCCGTGGAGCAGAACCGCCGGGTCGCGTTGCGCGAGGTGTCCACGTAGACCCGGTCGCACCGCTCCGCCGCGCACACGCCGAGCCGACCGGCCAGGTCGCTGCCGAGGGCGAGGGCGAGCCCGGTCGCACAGCCGGCTGCCCAGCCGGTGGCCAGGGAGTCGTCGGTGCCGTGGAAGTGCACGTGCCATCCGCCCCGTCGGGCAGCCGGTCGAGCTGCGGCCGCGCACCGGTGTCGAGCAGCAGCCCGTTGAGCGTGCGTACGGCGCCGGCCTCGTCGCCGCGCGCCACGGCGTCGAACACCGTCGCGCAGCCGGACCGCGACCGCGATCAGGTCGTCGGCCTGCGCCGACGCTCACCGCGCGGGGTACGACGGCCCTCACCACCGAGCGCGGCGGCGACGGCCGGACGTCGCGCCGTGCCGGTCGGGCGTCCGCGACCTCGACGCCGCCGCTCTCGCCGGCCGTGAGGTGGTTGACCAGCCGGGCGGCGACGTCGACGAGGTTCAGGACGTGACTGTCGAATGTCATTTGACCAGTCACGCTCGCTCTCGTAGTTTGGGTGACTGGCGAACAGTCTGACACCAGTGACGGGGGAAGTCGTGCGGGAGCGCTCCCGAGGGCCGTGCACGTGCTGGTCGCGGCCCGCGCCGTGAACCGGCTGGGCGCCTTCACGCTGCCCTTCCTCGCGGTGACGCTCGTGCGCGAGCTCGACGCGACCGTCGTACAGGCGGGGTGCCTGCTCGCGGCGTTCGGCCTCGCGACCGATCCCGTCGCGGCTGTTCGGCGGCCACCTCGCGGACCGGATCGGCGCCCGGGCCACGATCGTCGCCGGCCTGGTCGGCACCGCCGCGGCCCAGCTCGCCCTCGCCGCGGCGCCGAGCCTGCTGGTCGCCGGGGTCGCCGTGGTGCTGCTCGGGCTGGCGTTCGAGGTCTACGAGCCGCCCAGCCAGGCGCTCGTCGCCGACGTGACCACCGAGGACCAGCGCCCGGCGGCGTACGGGCTGATGGCCGGGGCGATGGCCGCCGCCGGCATGGCGGCGGGCCTGCTCGCGGTCGGGCTCGCCGGCGTCGAGCTGCGCTGGCTGTTCGTCGTCGACGCGGCCACCTGCCTGGCCTGCGCGCTGCTGGTCCGGCTCGCCCTGCCGCGCGGCGCGACCGCCCCGGCGCCGTCGGCCGGCCGGGCCTGGCGGGACCCGCGGCTGCTGGCGATGCTCGGCGCCGGCACGGTGTTCGCCGTGTCTACCTCCAGATCACGATCGCCCTCCCGCTCACGCTGGCGGCCCGCGGCCTGCCGGTCGCCTGGACCGGGATCCTGCTCACCGTCCGCGGCGACCGTGGTGCTCGCGCAGCCGGCTCGCGCGGCGGGTGCGCCGCTCGACGACTTCGCGGCGATGGCGCTGGGCTACCTGCTGCTCGGCGCCGGCCTCCTCGCCACCGGGCTGGTGCACCCGCTGCCGGCGTACGTCGCGGCCACCGTGGCGTGGAGCCTCGGCGACCTGGTGCTGCTCGGCCGGGCGTACGCCGTCGTCGCGGGGCTGGCTCCCGCCGGGCCGCGCGGCGGGTACCTCGCGGCCTACGGCACCAGCTGGGGCGCCGCCGCCGTTCTCGCCCCGCTGCTCGGGACCCGGCTGCTGTCGTCGCGGCGGCCCGCCGCTCGCCTGGTCGGTGCTCGCCGCGCTCTGCCTCGTGCTCGCGGCCGCCCAGCCCGTCGTACGCCGGGTGGTCAGCGGCGGTACTCCACCCGCCAGCAGCGGACCGTCCAGCTCCTCGGCCGCGGACCGTCGTGAGGCCGTCGGTCGGCGAGGCGCTCCATCGACGCCCGGGTCAGGCGAACGGCGGTCCGGCCAGCGCGTCGACCCCGGCGCTGTGCCGGAACGCGACCGCCAGCAGGGTGCCGCCGGCGGCCACCAGGCTCGCGACGCCCGGCGATCGCCCGGTCCCGCGGCGGGTCGGGCAGCGCCTGGATCGTGAAGATCTCGACGACGAGGTCGAACGCGTGGCGCCAGTCGGCGGGCAGGTCGAGCAGGTCCGCGACCCGGTAGTCCACCGGCGTCCCCGGGTGCCGCTCCGCCGCCAGTCGTACGGCGGTCGCGGCGACGTCGAAGCCGGTCGTCTCGAAGCCCAGCCGGGCGAGGTACTCCGCGTCCGCCCCGAGCCCGCAGCCGACCACGACGGCCCGACGGCCCTCGCCCGCGCACGTCGCGACGCTCGGCCCACTCGCGCAGCAGCGGCTGCGGGTCGTCGCGCTCCCACGGCATGCTCACCTCGCCGGCCTCGCCCGCGGCGTACAGCCGGTCGAACCACGCGGTCGGCTCGCCGTCCGCGATCGCCTCCGCGACAGCTCGCCGGCCCGCTGGTCCCAGTCCCTCGCCATCCCGCGAGACTGCCCCGACGACGCATGCCCTGTCGAGACCCGGTGGTCGAGCCTGTCGAGACCAGCCCCGGGTGAATCTGAGACTCCCCGGGTCAACCTGAACGCAGGCCCGGCTCAACCTGAACTCAGGCCCGGGTCAACCTTGCATGTCAGACGGCGATGGTCAGGGCGGCGGTGTAGCCCCTCGTCACGCGCCCTGCATGCTCGGCGATCTGGTGGATGCCGCCGTCGTCGCCGAACACCATGTCCGAGATCAGCGAGGTCCGGGCCAGGTTCGCGACGCTCTGCTCGTAGCCGCTCGTCGCGTACACCGCCTCGCAGGTCTCCTGGGCAGCGCGATCTGCGAGGTCTTCACGATCGGGCCGGACGACGTCGCGTTGGCCACGTCCTCGTAGACCTCGAAGTGGATGTGCGGCCAGCGGCCGTCGTAGGCGGCCGGGTAGATCGAGGTGAACTCGACGGTGCCGTCGGCGTCGGCGGCCTGGACGCCGCGCAGGTAGTTCTCGTTCTCCAGGCCCTGCGCGTAGAGCGAGTAGGCGCCGTCGCGGCTGCAGTGCCAGAGGTACACCGCGGCGCCCCCTTCATCGCGTCGCCGTGGAGGCGTCGCGGACGGTGAGCCGGATGGTCAGGGGTACGCCGTCCGCGGTGGTCGTCGAGGACCCGAAGGACGAGCGGATGTCGGAGCGGACGATGCCCGAGTCGTCGAGGACGTTGACCCCGTTCGAGCCGTCGCCCGGGTAGGGGCCGCCGGTCTCGTCGGGCACCTCCGTGAGGTCACCGCGACGAGCGGAGCCGGACGAGGACGTCGACGCCGACCCGGAGGCAGTGGTGGAGCCTCCGCTCGACGTCGACGAGCCCGTCGTACCCCCGCACGCCGCGACCAGCGCACCGGCGCCGAGCGCTCCGAACAGGCCGAGCGCGGACCGTCGGGAGACCAGCGTCTGGACGTCGTAGACGAGTCCGCGGTCCTCCTCGTCGATCTCCCGGCCCGCGGCGTCCAGCCAGCCCGTCGGGCCGGGGGTCGCGCTGCGACGGGCTGCGGCGGTGCGTCTGCGGGCCATGGTGGTCCTCGTCTCCGGTGCGGACTGCGGCGGTACGACGACCACTCTGACCCGCCCGCCTGCGCCGGGGGTGTGCTCGACCCTGTGGGCTTCCTGTGCGCCTCCCGGCTCGCCGTGGCGCGGCCTGCCATGCTGCGACGCGTGAGAGTCGTCGCCGACGTGCTGGTGGCCGTGGTCGCCCTGCTGCACGCGTACTTCCTGGTCCTCGAGATGTTCCTGTGGACCAAGCCGCAGGGCCGCAAGGCCTTCGGGCTCGACCGCGAGTTCGCCGAGCAGACCAAGGCGCTGGCCGCCAACCAGGGGCTCTACAACGGGTTCCTGGTCGCCGGCCTCGTCTGGGGCCTCGCTCGCCGGCGGTGACCTGCGGGTCCCGGTGCTGACGTTCTTCCTGGTCTGCGTCGTGGTCGCCGGGCGTCTACGGCGCCGCCACCGTCAGCCGCCGGATCCTGGTGGTGCAGGCGGTGCCGGCCGTCCTCGCGCTGGCCGCGGTCCTGCTGGTGACGCTCAGCCGTGACCGGATCAGCGGTCCACCTTCATCTCGCCGAGCTCGGACCAGTCGGTGCCGGGCACCTCGAAGTTCACGATCTTCGGGGTCGAGGCGAGGTAGGGCGGCAGGTCCTGCTGCGCCTGCTTGAAGTGGTCGGACTGCACGTGCGCGCCGCCGGCGTCGCCGTCGCGGAACGCCTCGACGAGGACGTACTCGTTCGGGTCGGCGACGCTGCGCGACCAGTCGAACCACAGGCAGCCGTCCTCGGCGTTGCAGGCCTCGGTGAACGCCCGCGAGATCTGCGGCCAGTCGTCGGCGTGCTCGGGCAGGACCTGGAACTTGGCGGTGATGAAGATCAAGACGGCTCCTCGGGTCGTGGCTGCGAGCCTCCGAGCACTACGAGGCGTCGGCCGCAGCGCCAGCGCGCCGAGCAGCCGCGTGGACGGCCGCGCGTGCACGGGTACGTCGACCGGCGTCGGCGAACCGCGCGGGCCGGTCGGCGTCGTGCACGAGCAGCGGCACGCACGTCGAGCAGCTCCAGGGCCAGCGCCCGGGGGCATCGGCCGGTCGACGCCGCAGGCCTGCGCGACGTCCCAGCCGTGCACCGCGATCTCCAGGGCCCCGGCCGCGGCGAGCAGGTCGGAGCGCAGCTCGCGGTCCTGCGACGGCGACCGGCCCGGGCCCGGGGTGGTGGGTCCAGGCCGCGAGCAGCGCGCAGGCGCGGTGCTTGAGCCGGGCTCGACGAGCTCCGGGCCGGCGCGCGGGTCGTGCCCGGCCGGCGCGGACGGGCACCAGGTCGACGTACCCGATCTCGGCGGCCTCGGTGAACGCCGCGAGCGAGTCGTCCATGTGCCGCAGCAGGGCGAGCAGGTCCCAGTCGGCGCAGGGCGTGCGGGCGTGCGAGGGCGGTGCCGGCGACCAGGAGCAGCGACCCGCGGGTGTAGCCGACGGCGCGCTCGAGCAGCTCCGGGCCGGCGGCCAGCGCGGGCCGGCCCGGCGGTCCGCGGCCCAGCGGGGGGCGTGGACATGGCGACCTCAGACGGGGACGAAGTCGGCCGGAGCGACTGCCGGCAGGCCGAACAGCTCGAACAGCGACTCGCTCGAAGAACGCGCCGACGTGCTCGACGCCCGCGGCCCGATGGTGAGCACCTGCAGGTGGAACGGCGTGGAAGGTGCCGTCCTCGACCGCGCATGTAGAGGCCGAAGGCGGGCTGGCCGTTGGCGCGGGTCGCCAGCATCCGCATGTCGTGCACGCCGCCCGGGCACTGCGTGTCGATGAGCCGGCCGATGTTCTCGGCGCCCTGGTACCACCCGGTGAAGGGCGGCATCTCCCAGACCGCGTCGCGGGTCAGCATCGAGACGATCGCGGCGATGTCCTTGTCCCAGAAGGCCTGCACGTAGCGGTCGAGCATCTCCTTCTGCTCCGGCGTCGGCTCGGCGACGGTGTCCTCGGACAGGTTCGCCTTCGCCAGGGTGGCGTGCGCCCGCTGGAGGGCGCTGTTCACCGAGGCGGTCGTGGTCTCCAGGGCCTCGGCGACCTCGGCGGCCTTCCAGCGCAGCACGTCGCGCAGGATCAGCACCGCGCGCTGGCGGGCCGGCAGGTGCTGCAGCGCGGCGACGAACGCGAGGCGGATCGTCTCCCGGTCGGTGACCACGGCCAGCGGGTCGTCGGCGGTCCCGGAGTCGAGCAGCGCGTCGGGTGCCGGCTCGAGCCAGGGGATCTCGCCGTTCTCCTCCAGCGGGGCGCCCGCCTCGCTGGACGGGGCGCCGAGCCCGGCCGGCAGCGGCCGCCGGTCGCGGCCCTCGAGCGCGGTCAGGCAGACGTTGGTGGCGATCCGGTAGAGCCAGGTGCGCACCGAGGAGCGGCCCTCGAAGCGCGTGGTAGGCCCGCCAGGCCCGCAGGTAGGTCTCCTGGACGAGGTCCTCGGCGTCGTGCACCGACCCGGTCATCCGGTAGCAGTGGGCGAGCAGCTCGCGACGGTAGGGGTCGGTCGCCTGCGGGAAGTCCGGCGCACCCGCCGGTGCTGCTCGGGTGTCGCCCGTCTCCGTCACCGTGCTGGTCGTCGTCACGTCCCCGCCTTCCTCCGTGTGCGCACCACCCTAGGTCCGGTGCGCTCTCCGGGATACAGACCCGGACCGGCTCCCGAACTCATCGGTGGCGCCGATGAGTTGTCGGTCGCTTTGACCCGGCTGCTGTGGCGCATGGTGCGATCGGGGCGTGAAGCCCTGGGGGAACCGCACCGTCGTCGCCGCTCGGTCGCGCTGCTCGCTCGCCACCGGCTGCACCGCAGGTCCGCCGGGACCGAGCGTCCGAGGACGCCGCCGACGACCTCGCCGGCCGCGCTCACCGCGGGCCGGCTGTCCTCGCTGGCGTTCACCGGCGGCACGCCCGCAGCAGGCCCAGAAGCTCTGGACGACCGACCACCGACGGCCTCGGCGACTCCAAGCCGCGCGTCGAGGTCGCGCAAGGTGACCGAGGGCGCCGACGGCAAGCCGTCGACCGCGTCGGCTGACCTACGTGTGGCGTCTGGCCGGGCACGCCCAGCCGTGGACCTACGACACCACCGCCCGGCTGACCCAGCGGCAGCCGACGACGCCTGGCAGGTCGCGGCTCGACCCCTCCCTGGTCTACCCCGACCTGAAGACCGGCGAGTCGCTGCGGCTGACCTCGGTCGACCGCCGACCGCGCCGACATCACCGGCGCCGGCGGCAGCCCCTGGTCACCGAGCGCCGGGTGCTCCGGTTCGGCATCGACAAGGGCACCGTGTCCGCGGCCTCGGCCGGCAGCCGCGGCCCGCCGGCTGGCCCGCCTGGCTCGGGCTCGACCCGGCGGCGTACGCCGAGCGGGTCCGGCAGGCCGGGCCCAAGGCGTTCGTCGAGGCGATCGTGCTCCGCCCGGCGACGCGGGCAGGCACAGCAGGAGCGCGGCCGCCCGGATCATCGACGGGGCCGCGGTCGTGCGGCGACACCCTGCCGCTGGCGCCGACCCGCGAGTTCGCGCGGCCGATCCTCGGCTCGGTCGGCGCGGTCACCGCGGAGATCGTCAAGAAGTCCGACGGCGCCTACCGCGCCGGCGACGAGGCCGGCCTGAGCGGGCTGGAGGCGCGGTACGACGAGCGGCTGCGCGGCACGCCCGGGGCCGACGTCGAGGTCGTGGACGCCGAGGGCGAGGGCCGTGCAGGTGTTCAGCGTCGACCCGCAGCCCGGCGACCCGCTCGCCACCACGCTCGACCCGCGCCTGCAGCGCCTCGCCGAGCAGGTGCTCGTCCGGGGTCAAGCCGGCCTCGGCCCTGGTCGCGATCCGGCCGTCGACCGGCGACGTGCTCGCCGCCGCCAGCGGCCCCGGCGGTGGCGGCCTGTCCACCGCGACCGTCGGCCAGTACGCCCCCGGCTCCACCTTCAAGGTGGTCACCAGCCTGGCGCTGCTGCGCTCCGGGCTCGAGCCGTCGAGCACGATGTACTGCCCCGAGACGGTCGTGGTGGACGGCAAGCGGTTCAAGAACTACGACGACTACCCGGCCGACGGCACCGGCCGCATCCCGCTGAGCCTCGCGGTCGCGAACTCCTGCAACACCGCCTTCATCGGCGAGCGGGAGACCGTCAACCAGCCCGAGCTCGCGCAGGCCGCCGCCGCCCTCGGCCTCGGCGTCGACCACGACCTCGGCTTCCCGGCGTACTTCGGGCAGGTCCCGGCGACCGACGAGGAGGCCGGCTCGGAGACCGGGCACGCCGCCTCGCTGATCGGGCAGGGCCGGGTCACCGCCTCCCCGCTGGCGATGGCCGCCGTCGCCGCGTCGGTCGCGAAGGGGTCGGTCGTGGTACCCCGGCTGCTCCCGGACCAGCCCTCCGACGACGCAGCGCCGGAGACCCCGCTGACCGCGTCCGAGGCCCGGCAGCTCCGCGACGCTGATGCGCGGCGTGGTCACCCAGGGCAGCGGCCGGTTCCTGGCGAGCGTGCCCGGCGCCCCGGTGCTGGCCAAGACCGGCACGGCCGAGTTCGGCTGCGAGGAGCCGCTGCAGACGCACGCCTGGATGATCGCGGTGCACGGCGACCTGGCCGTCGCGGTGTTCGTCGACGTCGGCGACTCCGGGTCCGGCACCGCCGGGCCGCTGCTCGACCGGTTCCTGCGCCAGGCCGGCTGAGGCGCGACGGTCGGCGGCGGCCCTTGTCGCGGACCGTGCGGCGGGAGCAGGCTGGCCGCGACAGGAGGAGGCCGCGATGCTGAGGTTCCAGCAGGCCGGGCGCAGCCACCGCCGGGCTGGTGCGCAGCCGTCAACGAGGACTCCGGGTTCGCCGGCCCCTCCCTCGTGCTGGTCGCCGACGGGGTCGGTGGCGCCGCGGCCGGTGAGGTCGCCTCGGCCACCGCGGCCTACGTCACCAGCGCGCTCGCGCCGCTCGGCCGGCCCCGACGCCGACCCGGTCGAGCGTGCTCGACCGACGCGGTCCGGCTCACCCACGAGCAGCTGCGGGTCGGTACGGCGCAGGACCCGTCCCGCGCCGGGATGGGCACGACGCTGACCGCGCTGCTCACCGACGGGGCGCAGGGTGGCGCTCTGCCACGTCGGCGACTCGCGCGCCTACCTGCTCCGCGACGGTTCGCTGACCCAGCTGACCCGGGACCAGACCTTCGTGCAGCTCCTCGTCGACGCAGGGCGTGATCACCCGCGAGCAGGCCCGCCGGCACCCCCGCAAGAACGTCGTCCTCCAGGCGCTCGAGGCCGAGCACCTCGCGGACGCCGGACGTCGGCCTGGTCGACGTACGCCTCGGGGACCGGCTGCTGGTCTGCTCCGACGGGCTCACCGACCTCGTCGAGGACGACCAGGTCCGGGTCTGCCTGGAGCAGCCGGACGCCGAGGAGGCCGCCCAGGCGCTGGTCGACGCGGCGCTCGCGGCCGGCGGGGTCGACAACGTCACCTGCGTGGTGGCCGACGTCGAGGACGGTCCCCGGCTGGTGGCCGACGGCACCCGGCTCGGCGCGTTCTGCTCCCCGCACCTGGTCGTCGACCCGGCCGCCGTCCACGCCCTCGGCTGACCAGCCCCAGGGAACGACCCAGGGACGACCGAGCCCCGCCGAGACCGGGAGGTCGCGACGGGGCTCGGTGGGTGCGGTCAGTTCTGCACGGTGAAGGTGACCGGCGTGGTCACCGCCTCGGCGAGGTCGCTGCCGAGGTACTGCACGGAGACCGTCTGCTGCCCCTTCTTCTTGTACGGCGCCAGCGTGATCGTCGCGTGCCCGTCGACGAGCTGCTCGAAGCCGAGGATCGCGCCGTTCTGCCGGACGACGACGTAGCCCGTGACGACCTGGCCGGGCGGCGCTCAGCGTCACGTCGAGCCGCGGGCTGGTCGTCATCTTGTGGATCACGGCGGGCTGGACGCCGACGTCGACCCGCGGGGTCGCCTTCACGACGTCGAACGCGACGTCGGCCGAGGACGGCGCGAACGCCGAGGTCCCGCCGAAGCCGCGGTCACCGTCTGCGCGCCGACGGCCTGGTAGGCCGGCAGCGTCAGGGTGGCGACGCCGCTCGCCGACCGGGGCGGTGCCGAGCACGGTGCCGCCGGAGGTGAACGTCACCGTCCCGCCGTCGACGGTGCCGCCGTCACCGGCCACCCGGGCGGTGAGGGTCGGCTTGGTGTCGCGGACGACGACCGGCTTCGGGGACACCGTCGCGGTCGTGGTGGTCGCGGCCGGGGGCGCCGGGACGTCGAAGCCGACGAGCAGCGGGTCGTGGTCGCTGGAGCGGTACGGGTCCGCCGCGTAGAAGTTCGTCGCGTTGTAGTTGAAGCGGCTGTACTCGTAGGCCACCGACTCGACCGAGTTGATGTTCCACACGTGGGCGCCGGTGACCTGCGCGAGCGCCGGGCCGTTGGCGAGCACGTGGTCGAGCGAGCCGACGGTGCCGCCGAACTGGTAGGTGTACTCCTCGGGCGCCTGGTCGGCGCCGATGTCGGTGTACCCCGCGTCGTACAGGACCTGCAGCGGGTCCTCCTGGGTGTAGGAGTTGAAGTCACCGGTGAGGAACACCAGGTCGGTGCCGGCGAGCTGCTTCTGCTGGTCGGCGAACGTCACGAGCGCCTTGGCCTGCGCGACGCGGTCCGGGTTGGCGTTGCCCTGGCCGGTGCCGTCGTCGACGCCCGAGCCCTTGGACTTGAAGTGGTTCACGATCACCAGGAAGTCCTGGGCGGCGGTGCCGTCGGCGGGACGGAAGGCCTGGGCCAGCGGCTCGCGGGCGTTGTCGAAGGCCGGGTCCTGCAGGATGTGCGAGGTGCCGACCGGCTGCGGCCTTGGCCTGCTTGTAGATGAACGCCGTGCGGATCACGTCCTCGTCGGTGACCGCGGGACGGTCGGCCGGCGCGGGGGAGGGCACGAACTTCCAGACCGCCGAGCCGGCGGCCGCGTTGAGCGCGTCGACCAGCGAGGACAGCGCGTCGTCGCGACGGTCCGGGCCGGCGTACTGCGCGGAGTTCTCGATCTCCTCCAGGGACAGCACGTCGGCGCCGAGGGTGTTGATCGCGGCGACGATCTTGGCCCGCTGGCGCAGCAGGTTCTCCTCGTTCGCCGCGCCGCGGGGGCCGTTGCCGTTGCAGGAGTTGACCGTCACGGGGTTGCCGGCGCGGTCGTTGTAGAAGCTGCACGTGCCGCCGTCGGCGACGAAGTCCTCGCCGGTCTCGGGGAAGAAGTTCAGCACGTTGAAGCTGGCGACCTTGAGGTCACCGCCGACCGGGGCCGGCGCGGCGGGGCGGGTGTCCGGGAACGTCGCGGGCTGCACGGTGGCGGCGTTCGCGGCGGTCAGCTGCTGGGTGGGCTGGAGCTTCCAGGCGTTGTTGCGGTAGTCGAGCACGACCGGCTTGGTGAACGTCGCCGGTGCCCCGACCCGGATCGAGTGCTCCGCGGTCAGGTAGGGCAGCGGGACGTCCTTGCCGGTGGTGAGGTAGTTCAGCGAGGAGCCGTCGTCGAGGACGACCTTCTTGGTGGCGTTGTCGGCCTCGACGGCCTTCGCGGCCGGGCCGGGCTTCGCCACGTCGGTGGACTGCGGCAGCGGCCGGGTGTCGTGCGCGAGGCCGATCTCGGCGTACTGGTTGAGCGTGTAGTTGTCGGTCACGGTGTAGGCGCCCTGCGGGGCGACCAGCATGCCCTCGAGCGACTCACGGCTCGCGTCGGTGGCCGGGAAGCCGACCGTGGCGGGGGCCGGGGCGGTGACCTGGTCGGTCAGCGTGGTGACGCCGCCGGCGGCCGGGGTCAGCTCGGTCATCCCGGCGAACTCGGTGACCTTGCCGGTGACCTGGAGGTAGTCGCCGACCTGCGGGTACGTCGCGCCGCTGCCGGCGAACACGAAGAGGGCGTCGGACGTGTCGTGGGTGGACAGGTCCAGGGCGCCGCCGGTGCCGGGGGTCTGCAGGTAGTAGCCGTTGAAGCCGCCGGTCGGGTACGCCGCGGTGACGACGCCCCGGGTGATCACCGACTGCTGGTCGAGCGGGCTGGTGGCGCCGTTGCCCTGGATCTCCTCGATGGTCTTCGCGACCGGGTCGCCCGGGGGCGGCGGCGGTGACGGTCGAGGAGTTCTCCGGCTTGGGGGCGGCCGCGGTGAAGTCGGCGGCGTTGTTGTCGGTGTCCGTCCCGGCGGCCGGGCGGGTGGCGGAGGTGGTGTTGGTCAGGCCGGGCGCGGGGGCGGTGCCCTCGAAGGCGGTCGCGGTGCTGCCGTAGCCGACCAGGTCGACGACCGACGGGTCGTTCGCCGGCACGGCGGTGGCCTTCGACGACAGGTAGACGACGCCGGCGCTGCCCGACATCGCCAGCGTGCCGGTCGCGTCGGGCGTGGGCAGGGCGGCCGAGGGCGTGCCGCCGGCGGCCTCGGCCACCAGGAACTTGCCGTTCGCCGGGACGGTGCCGCTCAGCGCGGTGGCCGCGGACGTCGTACCGGTGGCGGAGCGGTACTGCACGCTCAGGCCTGCCAGCGGGACCGGGGAGCCGGTGGTGTTCTGCAGCTCGATGAAGTCGTTGGTGTACGGCGCGCCGGAGTTGCCGCCGCCTCCGTAGACCTCGCTGATCACCAGCCCGGACGTGCTGGCCGAGGCCGGCGCGACGGTGGCGAGAGTGGACAGTGGGGCGGCGACGAGGGCAAGGCCGGCGGCGGCTGCCCAGCGGCGGGACGGGGATCGGGACACGCTGCATCTCCTGGTGGCGGGGGTGGTGCCGAGGGACCCGGCAGACCACCGGGGCGCATGTGGGCGCCGCCCGGAGGCGTGAGGCGATCTCCCGAGACGAAGAACGAGCGGAGCGTATCCCCCCATACCCCCCGCGCGGGAGGGCGTGAAGGTATCGAGAAGGTGACGATCGGAGGCGGATACGGTGGCCGGATGGTCCTGCCCACCCTTGGCTCCCTGCTCCCCCTGCCCGCGCTCGAGCACCCCGGGCTGCTCGGGGCGCCCGTCGCCCGCGCCCTCGCCGGCTGGCCGCACGCCGCCGAGGTCGGCGTCGTGGAGATCGACCCGGAGCTCGCCGACACCGCCGCGATGACCGCGGCCTACGACCTCCCGCTGACCGCGAGCGCGAACTGCGTCGTGGTGGCCGGCAAGCGGGCCGGCGAGGAGCGGGTCGCGGCCTGCGTGGTCCGCGCGGACACCCGCGCCGACGTCAACGACCTGGTCAAGCGCAGCCTCGACGTCCGCAAGGCGTCGTTCCTGGCGATGGACCGCGCGGTCGAGGAGTCCGGCATGGAGTACGGCGGCATCACCCCCGTCGGCCTGCCGGAGGGCTGGCGGCTGCTCGTCGACGCGGCCTGCCTGGCCATCGAGATCGCGATCATCGGCAGCGGCGTCCGCAGGTCCAAGCTCCTCCTCCCCGGGCACCGGCTGGCCGACCTGCCGGGCGCCGAGGTGGTCCCAGGCCTCGCCCGCTGACCGGAGCCCAGTCCGGACCCGGGCCGAGTTCATGTTGACCCGGGCCTGAGGTGGTTGACCCGGGCCTGAGTTCAGGCCGCCGCCGACCCGGCGTCGTCTGGTTGACCCGGACCCCGCTCGACCCGGCGTATCTCGGTTGCCGCAGACCCCGCTCGACCTTGCCAAGGCCCGGGTCGACCTTGCCCAGGCCCGGGTCGACCTGGCCAAGGCCCGGGTCGACCCGCCTCAGGGCAGGAGGGCGAACGCCGCGCGGCGGCCGCCTCGGCCAGCACCCGGTCCGCCGGGACGAGCCCGATCCGGGTCCGCCGGTCGAGCAGGTCGTCGACGTCGAGCGCCCCCTCCTGCGCGACGCCCCAGAGCAGCTCGGCCATCGTCGTGGCCAGCCCGTCGGCCACCGGGGCGAGCAGCGCCGCGTCGTCCAGCCCCAGGCCGCGACCGTGCGCGACCAGGGCGGGCGCCTCGGCGCCGTACCTCCGCACCAGCCGCGCCGGTGCGTCGACGCGGGCGAGCGACTCACGGGAGGCGGCGCCGACCAGCGGCAGGTCGCGGGTGCGGCACGGGCCGGCGGGCAGCGGGGTCCGGGCGAGGGCGCGGTCGACGGCGTCCTCGGCCATCCGGCGGTACGTCGTCAGCTTGCCGCCGACCACGGTCACCACGCCGTCGGCCGACTCCAGGACGGCGTGCCGGCGGGACAGGTCGGCGGTCGCGCCGCCGGGGCCGCTGTCGAGCAGCGGCCGCAGCCCGGCGTAGGCGCCCACCACGTCCGCGCGGGTCACCGGCCGCTCGAACGCCGGCCCGATCACCGCGAGCAGGAAGTCGATCTCGGCGTCGGTGGGCACGGGCACGTCCGGTACGTCGCCGTCGACCGGCTCGTCGGTGAGCCCGACGTACACCCGGCCCTCGGGCTGCGGCAGCGCGAACACGAAGCGGCTCGTCGAGCCCGGCACCGGCGCCATCACCGCGGTGGTCAGGCCGTCCAGCGCCGCCGACCGCAGCACCAGGTGGGTGCCCCGCGAGGGCCGCAGCCGGACGCCGGGCACCAGGCCACCGGCCCAGACCCCGGCGGCGTTGACGACCGCGCGGGCCCGGACCGTCGCGGTCGTGCCGGTGAGCTCGTCGCGGACGACCGCACCGTCCCCGGACAGCTCGGTGACCCGGGTCCGGGTCAGCACCCGGGCGCCGTACGACGCGGCGGTGCGCGCCAGGCCGACGACGAGGCGGGCGTCGTCCTCGAGCTGCCCGTCCCAGGACAGCAGCCCGCCGCGCAGGCCGTCGGCGCGCAGCCCGGGGACCAGGCCGAGCGTCTCGGTGCGCGTGAGCCGCCGCGGCCGGGGGAGCACGTCGCGCGGGGTGCGGGCGGCGAGCCGGAGCAGGTCCCCGCCGACCAGGCCGGCCCGGGTCAGCCGGGCCGCGCCGGGGGCCGTCGAGGGCTGCAGCGGGATCAGCATCGGCAGCGCGCGGGTGAGGTGCGGCGCGGTGCGGGTCATCAGCAGCCCGCGCTCGACGGCACTCTCGTGGGCGACGCCGACCTGCCCGTGGGCGAGGTACCGCAGCCCGCCGTGCACCAGCTTGGAGCTCCACCGCGACGTACCGAAGGCCAGGTCGTGGGCGTCGACGGCGACCACGGACAGCCCGCGCGAGGCGGCGTCCAGCGCGACGCCGGCGCCGGTGACGCCGAGCCCGACGACGAGCAGGTCGACGACCCGGCCGTCGGTGGCCTCGGCCAGCTCCCGCTCCCGTCGTACGACGGACAGGGCCGGTGACCCGCTCACGGCCGGAGGTACCCGTCCACCAGGGTCCGCAGCTCGCCGTCGAAGGCCGCCGCGTCGAGCGGTCCGCCGGTCATCGTCGGCGTGGACAGGCCGAAGCCGTAGGCCGCGAGCAGCACCGAGCGGGCCAGCAGGGCCGGGTCGCCGGCGCGTACCGAGCCGTCGGCCCGGCCCTCGACGATGCCGGCCTCGAGCCGGGCGAGCAGCGCGTCCTGGGTGCGGCCGCGGCGCTGGAGCAGGTAGGGCAGCAGCAGCTCGGGGTCGACCTCGACGATCGTGCGGAACAGCTCGTTGCCGCGCAGCGCGGCCACGGTCGCGGCGACCCCGACGGCCAGCCGCTCGCGGGCCGACCCGGTCGTCGGCGGCTCCCCGGCGAGCCCGGACCACTCGCGGGTCATCAGGTCGGCGACCAGGCTCTGCATGTCCGGCCAGCGCCGGTAGATCGTCATCCGCGAGACGCCGGCCCGCCGCGCCACGTCGGTCAGCGTGCTGCGGCGCCAGCCCAGCGCCACGATGCCGGCGCGGGCCGCGTCGAGCAGCGCGTCGTCGCCGGCGGCCCGGGTGGGCACGGCAGTGTTACGAAGTGACGACATGTGTCACACTGTAACGCATGACGACCGAGATGCACTGGGCCCGGTGGGGCGACCCCGACCAGGCCGCCGCCCTTCCCGAGGCCGCCCGCGGCCTGGTCGAGCTCGCGTTCGGCCCCGCCGAGGAGCGCGCCACCACCCCGCTGGCCGAGGTCCGGCTCCCCGAGCCCGCGCTCGCCGCGGAGCTGCTGGCCGGGCTGCGCGACCTCGTCGGCGACGACCACGTGCACACCGACCACGAGACCCGGGTCCGGCACACCCGCGGCAAGTCCACGCCCGACCTGCTCCGGATGCGCGCCGGCGACGGCTCGGACGCCCCCGACGTCGTCGTCCGGCCGGCCGGCCACGACGAGGTGCAGGCGCTGGTCACCTGGTGCGCGGAGCACCGCGTCGCGCTGGTCCCGTTCGGCGGCGGCACGTCGGTGGTCGGCGGGCTCACCGTGCTGCGCGACGGGTACGCCGGCGTGGTGTCGCTCGACCTGCGCCGGCTCGACGGGCTGGTGTCGGTCGATGCCGAGTCGCGGACCGCCGTACTCCAGGCCGGCGTGCTCGGCCCCGCCGCCGAGGAGCTGCTCGGCGAGCACGGCCTGATGCTCGGGCACTTCCCGCAGTCCTACCGGTACGCCTCGATCGGCGGGTTCGCCGCGACCCGCTCCAGCGGCCAGGCGTCGTCGGGCTACGGCCGCTTCGACGCGCTCGTCGTCGGCCTCACCGTCGCCACCCCGATCGGCACGCTCGAGCTCGGCTCGGCGCCGGCGAGCGCGGCCGGCCCGGACCTGCGCCAGCTGGTGCTCGGCTCCGAGGGCGCGTTCGGCGTGATCACCTCGGTGACCGTCCGGGTCCGCCCGGTGCCGTCGGTGAAGGTGTACGACGGCTGGCGGTTCGACTCGTTCGCGGCAGGGCACGGCCGCCCTGCGCACGCTCGCGCAGTCCGGCTCGGCGCCGACCGTGCTCCGGCTGTCCGACGAGAACGAGACGGCGATCAACCTCGCCCAGCCCGACCAGGTCGGCGGCGCGAGCGCGGGCGGCTGCCTGATGATCGCCGGGTTCGAGGGCGAGCCGGCCGACGTCGCGCTCGCCCGGGCCGCCGCCGCCGTCCGGCTGGCGGAGGCCGGCGGCGTCCGGGACGAGACGGCCGGGTCCGTCGTGGGACGCCGGCCGGTTCCACGGCCCGTACCTCCGCGACGCGATGCTCGACGTCGGCGTCCTCGTCGAGACCCTGGAGACCGCGACGTTCTGGTCCGGCCTGCCCGGGCTGTACCGCGCGGTGACCGCCGCCGTCACCGCGGCGCTGGCCGACGACGCGCCGCTGGTGCTCTGCCACGTCTCGCACGTCTACCCGACCGGCGCCTCGCTGTACTTCACGGTCGCCGCCAAGCAGCGCGGCGACGGCCTCGACGCAGTGGGCCCGGGCCAAGGCCGCCGCGTCCGACGCGATCGTCGCCGCCGGCGCGACGATCACCCACCACCACGCGGTCGGCCGGGACCACAAGCCCTGGCTGGCCCAGGAGATCGGGCCGGTCGGCGTGGAGATGCTGCGCGCGGTCAAGGAGCGGCTCGACCCGCACGGCGTCCTGAACCCCGGCGTCCTCATCCCCTGACCCGGCGACTCTGCCGGCGAGAGACGACGCCGACCCGGCGACTCTGGCGGCGGGAACGATGCCGACCCGGCGCGTCTGGCGGCGAGACGATGCCGACCCGGCGCTCTGGCGGCGAGGCGTGCGTCGACCCGGCGCGTCTGGCGGACCGCCGTACGGTGTGGGCGTGCTGACCCACGCCGACCTCGCCACCGCCGTCCGCGACGCCTGCCACCTGACCGGGGAGTTCACGCTCCGGTCGGGCGCGACGGCGACCGACTACTTCGACAAGTTCCAGTTCGAGGCGCGACCCGACCTGCTCGCCGCGGTCGCGGCGGCGTTGGCGCCGCTGGTCCCTGAGGACACCGAGGTGCTCGCCGGGCTCGAGCTCGGCGGCATCCCGATCGTGACCGCGCTGTCCCTGCACACCGGGCTGCCGGCGGCGTTCGTGCGCAAGCAGGCCAAGACCTACGGCACCGCGCGGCTCGCGGAGGGCGCCGACGTCGCCGGCCGGCGGGTGCTCGTCGTCGAGGACGTCGCCACCACCGCGGGGCAGATGCTGCTGTCCACGGCCGACCTGCGCGAGCGCGGCGCCCTGGTGGGTACGGCGGTCGTGGTGATCGACCGCGAGACGGGCGGGCGCGAGGCGATGGCCGGTGTCGACGTCGAGCTGCGTGCCCTGTTCACCCGCACCGACCTCGGGTCCTAGCCCGCCAGAGTCGCCGGGTCGGCGCAGGATCCGCCGCCAGAGTCGCCGGGTCGGCACAGGATCCGCCGCCAGACGTCGCCGGGTCGGCGACGGGATCCGCCGCCAGAGGCGCCGGGTCGGCGGCTAGGGGAGCTGCCAGGCCAGGACTTCGACGACGGGTCCTTCCGCGGTTCCCGTCACCCGCGGCCCTCCTTCGGCGGTGAACCTGGCGGCGTCGCCCTCCGCCAGCCGGCCGGCGCCTTCCAGGTCGACCGACCCCGCGCGCGACGAAGACGTGCAGCCGCGGGGCGTCCGGCAGCACCACCGACTCCCCCGGAGCGAGCCGCGCGACGTGCAGCGCCGCCCCGGAGGTGTGGATCCGGACGGCCGCGTCGAGGCCGGGGATGCCGGAGGCGAGCGCCGTCAGCCCCTGTACGTCGACCCGCGACCGCGCGAACGGACGGGGTCAGCCCGGACTCGTCGGGACGCACCCACATCTGCACGAACCGGGTCGGCTCGGCCGCGCCGGGGGCGTCGTTGCGCTCGCTGTGCTGCACGCCGCTGCCGGCGCTGAGCCGCTGCACGACCCCGGGGGTGAGCACGCCGGAGTGCCCGTGCGAGTCCTCGTGCACCAGGCTGCCGGCCAGCACCCAGGTGACGATCTCGAGGTCGGCGTGCGGGTGCAGGTCGTACCCGTGCCCCGGCGCGACCACGTCGTCGTTGTGCGCGACGAGCACCGCGTGGCCGACGTTGTCCGGGTCGTAGTGCTGCCCGAACGAGAACGAGTGCCGCGACGTCAGCCAGTCCGTCGTCGTCTCGAACCGCTCCCCGCCCCGTCGTACGTCGATCACGGGACCCAGGCTAGGTCAGCGAGTTCGCGACGACCGTCGAGGAGAGCCGGCCGTGCTTCGCGACGTACTGGGCCCGGTCGGCCTCCGCGAACAGCCGGGCCGGCGTCAGCGTCGTACCGTGCGTGACGACGGCCGTCGCGGCACCGGCCGAGACGCCGGCGCCCGGCCCGGAGTGCCAGGTCCGCCGGCACAGCCGGTCGGCGGCGGCGACCACGGCGGCCGGGTCGTGCCCGGAGACCAGCACGGTGAACTCGTCCCCGCCGACCCGGGCGACCAGGCTGCCGGCCAGCCGGCTGAACTCGGTGGTCAGCGCGCGGGCCACGGACTGGATGAGCTGGTCGCCGGCCAGGTGCCCGAGGGTGTCGTTGACCTGCTTGAGCCGGTTGATGTCGAGGGAGACGACCGTGACGGTGCGCACCGACCGGGGCGCGACGTCGAAGGCCTGCGCCGCGCGCTCGTCGAGGGCCCGGCGGTTCAGCAGCGCCGGTCAGCGGGTCGCGGTAGGCGAGCTGCTCGAGCGACTCCTCGCGCAGCGCCCGGCTGATCGCCCCGCCGAGGATCGCCATCAGCGCCTCGAGGTAGGACAGGTCGAGGCCGCTGAAGTCCGGGTGCTCCACGGTCCGGGTCGCGTAGAACTCGCCCCACAGCTGGCCGTCGACGATGATCGGCGACCCGATCGCGCAGTGCTTGTCGAGCTCCTGGAGCAGCAGCCGCTCGCGGCCGTCGGTGGTCGGGTCGTCGACCGCGGCCCGCCACGGGATCCAGTCCTGGGTCAGCACCGCGAGGTTGGCGTAGTCGCCCATGTCGTAGACCTCGTTGTCGGGCCACCGCACCTCCGTCGGCCCGAGGTCGCCGACGTTGACGATGGTCCGCACGGTGCTGGTGCCGGTCTCGAGCCGGCTCACCGACACGCTCGACGCGGCGAGGGCGATGCAGGGCCTCCTCGGCGGCGATCTCCAGCAGCCGGAACAGCGCCTCGGACCGGCCGAGGGCGCGCGCCATCCCCGCAAGGCTGCGGATGCGCGTCTCCTGCACGGCTGGCAACACTGGCCGACTCCCTCGGTGCGTCGTGGTGCGGGCCGAGAGTCCCGTCTCCGCCTGTTGCTTCGGTCGGTGCGGGCGGCCACTACAGGCCTGGCACGGATTTCTGCACGATCGACGCGGCGGATGTCCGGTTAGGTCTGGTATGACCCGCGCGGGCTACGGCGGGCTAGCCTGCCTGCATGTCCTCGGTCCGTGTCGCCGGGCTCCTGGCCCTGCTCCTGGCCGCCGGTACGTCGATCGCCGGCTGCTCCGCGCCGGCCGCCCGTCCCGCGTCCGACCCGGCGCTGGGTCCCGTCGGCCCGAGCACGCCGACCCCGCGTTCCACGGCGGCGTTCGACTGCGGGACCGTCGACGTCCGCGGCCGGGGGTCGGACCCGCGACGGACCGAGCTGGACCGGGCCGCGGGCTGCGTGCGCGACGCGCTGGCGGTCGGGCAGCCGGCCCGGTTCGTGCGGCTCGGCGGCGACGCGGGCCGGCCGACGCGGACGACGTACCTGGTGACCGGGCGGGGCGAGCTCTCGGTCAGCGTCGAGCAGGACGGCCGCACCCGGGTGCGGCGCTGCACGAACGCCACCGGGCTGTTCCTGCTGGGCACCTGCTCGCGGGACCCCGACGGCTTCTAGTGGTCTCGACAGGCTCGACCGGCCGGACGAGACAGGCTCGACCAGCCGGAGGTGCCGGACCGGGACGTCGTGATCTGCCAGGGTGTCGCCATGTCGTCCACGTCCTCAGGCACCCCTGCCCCGTTCCTGCCCGCCGGGTTCCGCTTCGGCACCAGCACCGCGTCGTACCAGATCGAGGGCGCGGCCCGCGAGGGCGGACGCGGCCCGTCGGTCTGGGACACGTTCTGCGCGCGGCCCGGGACGATCTCCGACGGCAGCAACGGCGACGTGGCCTGCGACCACTACCACCGCTATCCCGAGGACGTCGCGCTGATGCGGGACCTCGGCGTCGGCGGCTACCGGCTGTCGATCGCCTGGCCGCGGGTGCAGCCCGAGGGCAGCGGCCGGGCGAACCCCGAGGGCCTGGCGTTCTACGACCGGCTCGTCGACGAGCTGCTCGCCGCCGGGGTGCAAGCCGATGGCCACGCTGTTCCACTGGGACCTGCCGCAGGCGCTCGAGGACCGCGGCGGCTGGCTGCAGCGCGACACCGCCGAGCGGTTCGCGGAGTACGCCGCGCTGGTGGCGCTGCGCCTCGGCGACCGGGTCGAGCACTGGTGCCCGGTCAACGAGCCCAACGTGGTGACGATGCTCGGCCACGCGCTCGGCGTGCACGCCCCCGGCAAGCAGCTGATGTTCGACGCGCTGCCGGTCGCGCACCACCTGCTGCTCGGGCACGGCCGGGCGCTCGCCGCGCTGCGGGCCGTCGGCGCGAAGAGCGTCGGCACCGCGAACAACCACTCGCCGGTGCGGGCGGCCTCCGACGACGCCGCCGACGTGGCGGCCGCCGAGCTCTACGACACGCTGTGGAACCGGATCTTCTCCGACCCGATCCTGCTCGGCCGCTACCCCGCGGGCATCTTCGAGCTGATGCCCGGGCCGGTCGAGGACGACCTCGCGGTGATCAGCGCGCCCGTCGACTTCTACGGCCTCAACTACTACAACCCGACCCGGATCGCCGACCCCGCCTCGCCGCTCGAGGCCGAGCCCGGGATGGACGAGGTGCTCACCGCGCGCGGTGCGCCGTTCAAGATGGTGCCGCTCGACGGGTACGAGCGCACGGCGTTCGGCTGGCCCGTCGTACCCGACGGGCTGCGGGAGACCCTGGTCGGCCTCAAGGCGGCGTACGGCGACCGGCTGCCGCCCGTCTACGTCACCGAGAGCGGCTGTGCGTACGACGACGTGGTCGGCGCCGACGGGGCGGTGCACGACCCGCAGCGGGTGGCCTACCACGACGCGCACCTGCGGGCCGTCGCCGACGCGATCGCCGACGGGGTCGACGTACGCGGCTACTACGCGTGGTCGCTGCTCGACAACTTCGAGTGGGCCGAGGGGTACTCCAAGCGCTTCGGCCTGGTGCACGTCGACTACGCGACCCAGCGGCGCACGCCCAAGGACTCCTACGCGCTGGTACCGCGACCTGATCGCCGCCCACCGGTGACCACCCTCCCGCCGACGCCCGGGTCGGTCGAGCCGGTCGAGGCGCTTCGCCGACCCGCTGGTCTCGGTGCCCAAGCGCTGGGTCGCCTCGGTCACGCTGGCCGGGCTCGGGCTGTGGGCGGGGTTCTTCGGGCCGATCCAGGTGCTGCTCGCCCAGCAGGCGCAGGTGGTCTCGCCCGACCACAAGGAGTTCGTGTTCGGCGTGGTGACCGGCGTCGGGTCGGCGGTCTCGGTCGTCGCCAACCCGCTGTTCGGCGCCCTGTCGGACCGGACCACGTCGCGGTTCGGCCGGCGGGTGCCGTGGGTGGTGGTCGGCGCGCTGCTCGGCGCCCTCGCGCTCGTGCTGCTCGCGACCGCCCAGTCGATCCTGGCGATGGTGCTCGCCTGGTGCGCTCGCCCAGGCCTCGCTGAACGCGATGTTCGCGGCGCTGACCGCGACCGTCCCCGACCTGGTGCCGGTCCGCGAGCGCGGCGTCGTCGGCGGCTGGGTCGCGGTGTCCCAGACCCTCGGGATCGTCGGCGGGGTCGGCATCGCGACGGCGACCGGCGGCATCGCGGCCGGCTACTACGCGACGGCCGCCGCGGTCGTCGTGCTCGCGATCCCCTACGTCCTGGGCAGCCGGGACGTCGCGCTGCCGCGGGCGCTGCGGCCGGACTTCTCCTGGCCGGTGTTCCTGCGCTCGTTCTGGATCTCGCCGGCCCGGCACCCCGACTTCGCCTGGGCCTGGCTGACCCGCTTCCTGGTCAACCTCGGCAACTCGCTCGGCACGCTGCTGCTCTACTTCTACCTCCAGGACGCCGTCGACTACCCCGACCCGGAGCTCGGCGTCCTCGTGCTCACCGTCGTCTACGCGGTCTTCATCGTCGCCAGCACGGTCGTGTTCGGGCTCTGGTCCGACCGGCTCCAGCGCCGCAAGATCTTCGTCGTCGTCTCCGGGCGCGGTCACCGGCCTGGGCGCGCTGATCCTCGCGGTCCTCCCGACCTGGCCGGGCGCGCTCGCCGGCGCCGTGGTGTTCGGCATCGGGTACGGCGTCTACCTCTCGGTCGACTTCGCCCTGTGCACCGAGGTGCTGCCCGCCGCCGAGGCCCGCGCCAAGGACCTCGGGGTGATCAACATCGCCGTCGCGCTGCCCCAGGTGTTCGCGCCGTTCGTCGGCTCGTTCCTGGTCGCGTACGCCGGCGGGTACGTCACGCTCTACGCCGTGGCCTGCGCCGTCTGCCTGCTCGGCAGCGTGTTCGTGCGCAACATCCACGGGGTGCGCTAGGACGCTCACGCGCCTCGGCCACTCCAGCCGCATCTCGAGCAGCGTGGCCAGCGCGACGGACTCACCGTCGCGGGCGCCCTGCCCGACCTGCAGCGTCGGCGGCGTCGGCTTGACCGGGACGGTGCGCCAGCGGCCGAACCGCTCCGGCGACACGACGAGCAGGTAGTAGCGGCCGTCCTGGCCGACGCCGACCGAGTGGTCCTTGCGCAGGTACCACCCCACGACACCGGTCTTGTAGCGGCCGCGCCCGGTCCACGGCTTGGCGGTCAGCTCCTCGGTCGCCAGCCCCGCCGCGGTCGCCCGCTCGACGAACCGGTCGAGCAGCACCTGGGCCTCGGACGCCTCCTGCTCGCGCTTCCGGCGCTCCGCCTCGGCGTGGTACTCCGCGCTCGCGGCCCGCTCGGCCCGGCGCTTCGCTGCGTCGTCACTCACCGGAACCTCCCTCCGAGAACAGGCCGCCCTGTCCCTGCTGTGCAGGCTAGTGGTCGCGAGGACGGCCGGGTGCGACGTCGGCGCGTCAGTCGTCCATCGCCTCGATCCCGAGCTCGTCCAGCTCGGCCATCCGCTCGCGCATGTGCTGGATCAGCTCCGGCGGGGGACCCTGCCAGCCGGTGATCTCCTCGACGACCCGCAGCGGCTCGGTCGTCCGGTAGGACCGGGTCGGGTTCCCGGGGAAGCGCTTGTCGGTGACGTTCGGGTCGTCCTCGATCGTGCCGAGCGGCTCGACCCGGTACACCCGTCCGGGTCCGTCGCCGCGGGCGAGCTCGGCAGCCAGGGGCGCGCCCTCGCGCGTGGCCGTCAGGTAGATGTGCTTGGCCTGCCGCCCCGAACCGTAGTTCGAGCGCCAGCCCGGCGTGAGCAGGTCACCGGGACGTACGTCGGCCCTGGTCCCGTGGAAGAACGGCCCCGGGTCGTCGACCACGCGCGGCGTCGGAGGTGGGTCCCGCAGCAGGCTGTCGAGCCGTGCGATGAGGACCGCGACCCGGGAGCGCCCCTTCGGCGCCCGCGGGTAGCGGGCCAGCACGTCGAGGACGACCGGCGCGGCTCGCTTGGCGGCGGCGGTGACCACGTACTCCGCGACCACCGGGTCGTCGCCCCGGGCCAGCTCGGCCGCCCGGGCGGCATGGGCGGCCGGCCCCAGGATGTGGCGCACCTGCGTCGCCTTCGCCAGCGGATGGAGGTAGGCCGCCGCGGCGGCGTCCCCTGCGGCGATGGCTGCGTGCCGGGCGGCTCGGTCGGAGCGTCCTCGGCGGCGCGGTGGGCGTCGGCCGCGGCACTCCGCTGCAGGCGTGAGCGGGGCGCCCCCTCGGCGAAGACCCGCGCGGCCTGGAGAGCGGCCGCCGGGCGCGGGTCGTCGGGACGGGCCTTGTGGAACAGGACGAGTGCGGGTTCGGCGCACGCGGCGGCGTACCCCGCAACCGCCCGCAGCTCGTCCATCGTCAACTCGAAGTCACCCGAGCGTGTCTGCATCTCCTCGAGTTTGGCACAACGCTCCGGCGCTCGTCCGTCGTCAGACCTTCTCGAGGAAGGCGAGGACCCGCTCCATGAGCAGCTGGGCCGCCGCCGGCTCGTACGACGCCAGCGAGGAGTCGGTGAACAGGTGCTCGTCGCCCGGGTAGAGGAACAGCTCCGCCTGGTCGGTGGAGGCGACCAGCTCCCGGGCGGCGCCGAGATCGCCGTCCTCCTCGGCGAAGAACGGGTCGGCGTCCATGCCGTGCACCTGCACGGGGACGCCGTCCGGCCACCGCTCGCCGAACTCCGAGACCGGGAGGCAGGCATGGAGCAGCAGCGCGCCACGTGCGTCCGCGCGGGTCTGCGCGAGCTGTTGGGCGGGCATGACTCCCGAGGAGAACCCGCCGTAGACCACTCCCGGTGACGACAGGGCCTCGGCGGCGGCCACGCCACGCTCGAGAAGGACGCCGAAGCCGACCTCGCGGGCGTGGGCCATGCCCTCCTCGATCGTGGCGAACGTGCGGCCGCCGAGGAGGTCCGGCGTGTGCACGGTGTGCCCGGCCCGACGGAGCTCGTCGGCGAACGCCACCACTCCCGTCGGTGAGCCCCTGGACGTGGTGGTACAGAACGATCTCAGCCATGACGCTCATCCCCAACGATTGATCCAATAATCCGGAACGTTCTGGGACAGTAGTCTGTTCCGGTCATGTCCAGCAACCCCTCGCCTCCCGACTACGACCTTGCCGACCGGCTCGCGCTCACCGCGCCGGCCCAGGTCCGTGCGATCGGCAACCCGCTGCGCACGACGATCCTGGGCCTGCTCCACGAGCGGGCGGCCACGGTGACCGAGCTCGCCGCGGCGGTGGCCCGGCCGAAGAGCACGGTCGCCCACCACGTCAAGGTGCTGACCGAGGCAGAGCTGGTACGCGTCGTACGGACCCGCCGGGTGCGGGCGATCGAGGAGCGGTTCTACGGCCGCACCGCGCGGATGTTCTACGTCCCCGTCGAGCCGGGCGCCGACGCGGAGACCCTGCCGACGGACTTCAACGACTTCGAGGTGGCGGCCCGGGAGTCGGCGGCGGCCTTCCGCGACCGGCGGCTGTGGGGCTTCATCCGGCATGCCCGCCTCCCCGAGGAGCGGGCCGCCGAGTTCTGGGACCGCATCGCGGCGCTGGTGCGCGAGTTCGACGAGCTGCCCAGGTCGGGGGACACCGTCTACGGCTTCGCCGTCGGCATCTACCCGACCGACCATCCGCGTCTGCCAGAGGCGGAGTGACCGGCCCGGTCGACGCTCTTGACCTGCGTCTGACCAGGACCAACTCTGAGGACATGGCCAGTGACCCGGTCGACTCCCCGCGCCGGCTGCTCACGCTCGGCCGGGTGGACCGGGTCCGGGTGCAGGTCGGCTTCCGTGCCGGCCCCGAGGACCGGCCGTACCAGCAGTTCCTGCTCGACCTGTCGGTCCCGGAGGCGGCCTTCGACGAGCGGCAGGCCCTCGCTGCCCTGGAGCCGGTCCTCTACGCCGGCAGCGAGGCGCCGCGGCACTACTCGTTGCACCAGCACCGGTGGCACACCAGCTGGGGCCTGAGTCCGGGTGCCCTGGACCTCGGGCTCCTGGTGACCACCGGGACCAGGACGACGGCGGCCATCGCCGAGGCGTCGGACGACAGCGTGACCCGCGCCTTCCACGACCTGATGGAGACGGCCGGGCAGCCGCCGCCGACGCCGACCTCGCGGGATGCCGCGATCCTGCGGGCACGACGCGGAGCCGCGACGGCGTACGGCGTGGACCCGGACACGATGTCGCTCAGCGCGGAGGAGCACCACCCGGCCGAGAACTCCTGGACCGTCGGACTGCGCAGCACCGCAGGGGACGCCTACGAGGTCGTCGTCGGCCTGGTCGACGGGTACTCCGGGTCGGTCCGGGTGCGGCACGACCAGCGGACCGAGGTGTCCGACTCGATCGGCGCCGAATGAGCCGGGTCAGCGGCCGAGCGTGACCCGACCCAGGATCCCCTTGCTCACCTCGGACGCGCGCTGCTGCTCGCCGGCGAAGGAGCTCACCACCACCAGGGTGCCGGTGAGCGCGGGCACGACCCACTGCAGGACACGAAGCTGCGCCTGGGCCTTCGCCGCGTCGTCGGGGGTGGCTGCGGTCGGGGTGGTGGCGTCCTGGGCCGGGACGTCGTGGTGCTGGGACACCTTCTTGCCCAGGACCCGGCTGTACGCCGTGACACCCAGGGCCGCGGCGGTGAGAGCGGTCTTGGCCAGCGCCATCGAGGCGACACCCTGCTGTCCACCGACCCGGCCCTTGTTCCCGGCGAGCTGACCCACGCTGCCGGCGAGGTGCAGGCCGATCGCCGCCGCGTTGACGGGCGTCCACCGGTCCCAGCCGGTGTTGGCGACCGCACCGGTGCCAGGAGCGGTCCTCGCCTCGGCCGACGCCGGGTTGAGCGACACCGCGTTGGCCAGCGTGCCGCCGAACCAGGCGGAGAGGCCGACGTCGTGCAGGGAGCGGGAGAGAGTGTTGCGAGCCATGCGGGAGCCTCCTGAGATGGGGAGGTCCACAGCGTCGTCGCCGTGGACCAGAACGATCTCGGTACCCGGCCCCTCCGGGGTGAAACGCGGACGGGTGGCCGCGAAGGGTGACCGAGTCGCCCGTGCCAGGGTGGTGGCATGACCGAGTCGAGCACCTCCCCGTCCGCCGTCGTCGTCACCGGAGCGAACGGTCTCGTCGGCTCCCGCACCTGTGCGGCGCTCGTCGAGCGGGGTGCGACCGTGCGTGCCGTCGTACGACGTCCCGGCACCGCCCCGGCCCTCGCGGGCGTCGAGGAGTGGGTCGGCGACTTCTACGACCCGGAGCTCGCGGCTGCCGTGGTCGCGGGCGCGAGCGCCGTCGTCACGACGGTCCACCCGATGGGGACGGACCGCGAGACCCAGCAGCGGATCGCGGTCGAGGGCACGCCGGTCCTGGCGCGGGCGGCCCGGGACGCCGGGGTCGAGCGCCTGGTCCACGTCTCCACGGCGGGCGTCTACGACCGCTCACCCGGCACCGGCGACGTGGACGAGGCGTCCCCGCTGGTCACCGACGCCGCCGACGCGTACGCCGTGACCAAGCGCGACACCGATGCCGCCCTGGCCGAGGTCGAGGGCTCACCCGCGTCCTGCTTCGTCCGCCGGCGATCCTCGGCGCCGCGGAGACCTCCGTCTGGAACTCCGTCCGCCCGGCCGCGATGCGCGACGACGAGTCGGCCCGCCACGCCGTCCCCGAGCAGAGCTTCGCGTGGGTGCACGTCGACGACCTGGCCGCCTTCGCCGCGGACCTGGCGTCCGGCCGGGTGGCGACCTCGACGGACCCGGAAGCCGGACCGGTCGCGGGCGCGTGCACCGTCGTGAACGTCGCAGCGGGCCCGGCGACGGTCCGCGACTACTACGCGACGGTCACCGGGGCGCTCGGCGTCGAGCCGGTCTGGGACGACGGCCCGGCGTGGACCGGCCGCATCCTGGCCGGGCGTGCGCACGCGTGGGGCTGGACCCCGACCGTGGACCTCGCCTCCGCGCTGGCGGAGATCGACGCGGGGCTGCGCGCCTAGCGTGGCCGCCCGGCCGTGTCCTCGACGTTGCGCTTGAGCACCTGGAGCATCCGGGCCTGCATCACCCAGACGACGGGCGAGAACAGCCAGGACCCGAGCAGCCGTCCCAGCCAGCGGGGACGGAAGGCTTCGTACCTCCGATGACGAGCCGGGTGCGCCCGCCGGGCAGCGCGGTCAGCAGGAACCCCCAGAGCCCCTCGGTGGAGACCGACGGTCGTGGCTGCTGCGGGTCGAGCGCCCGGCCGCGCAGGTCGCTGGACCCGTGCAGCGCCAGGAACCGGTTCGGTTCGAGCGTGACGACCTGCCAGGCGTCCACCAGCCGTGGCGGCGGGTCCGGTACCTGACCTGGTCGCCCGGGGCGAGTGCCTGCCACTCGGGGTGGATCTCGCGCGCGCTCGGGTGACCGGCGTTGTCGAGGTGGTCCCAGGAGTACCAGCCCCCGCGGTCCCCGCCCAGCTGCACCAGCCACGGCCAGACCTGGTCGGGCGGTGCGTCGATGGTGACGGCCATGGTCGGGCCCCGCCGCCCGTCGGGGACCACGTCGGCGCCGGGGTACGGCCCGGCGACCTCCTCCGCGGTCGCACCCCAGGCTCCGCAGCCGGGGAAGCACCCAGCCGACGTAGACCAGCGCTCCCAGCGCGGTGGCCGCCCCTGCGGCTCGGCCTGCGACTGCCATGCGACCAGCGTGGAAGGCGGTCCGGCACCGGCAAGGGGCCTAGGTCCCGCCGGGTCCGCTGCGTGGCACGCGGTCCCGGTCCGGCCGGTCGAGCGAGCACGTCTCGCGCAGCGCCTCCGCCAGGCACGGCCCGCAACACCTCCTGGTCCGGGAAGTGGTCCGGGTCGACGACGGCTGCGACGGTCAACGTCCCGGCGTACGACAGCACCTCGAAGGTGACCGTCGCGTTCCCGCTCTCGGCGACGACGAGCGGTACGGCGGAGACGACCCGCCGTCCGTCGAACGAGACCGGCTCGACCGGTCCGCGCACGTGGCTGACCAGGGTGTGCAGCCGGTGCTGGTGGTTGATGTACCAGCGGTAGCCGCCGACCGCGGCCAGCGGCCGGAACAGCCAGCCGAGCACGGCGACGGGCGGGGGACCGCTCGCGCCGGCCTTGCCCGCACGGACGGTCGCGGCGACGGTGGCCAGCCGCCGGGCCGTCGCACCCCTGGTCGGCACCGCGACGAGCAGCGGGCTCACCAGGTTGCCGAGGCCGGCCGGCTGCTCGGTGCGCCGGCCGGACACCGGGACGGCCACCACGAGGGTGTCGACGGACTCGCCCCGCCGCTCGAGCACCTGCTGCAGCGCACTCGCGACGGCGACCAGGACGGCGTCGTTGGTCGTCGCGCCGTGCCGGTGCGCGGCCGCGCGCACGGCGTCGTACGGCGCGCGCACCACCGTGACGCCGCGGCGAGCGCCGGTCGGTCGCATCAACGAGCACTCCGCGATCCGCGGCGGCCGCAGCCCACCGCTCGCCCGCATCGAGGCACGCAGCAGCCGCCACGAGCCGGCCACGCCGGTGACCGCCTTCGCCTTGCTGAGCACGGCATCCCGCAGCAGGTCCGCGACAGCGGGGCGGGGTCGCGGGGTCCAGGCCGCGGGCCCCTCCGGCCCGGGGTCCACCAGGGCGGCCAGGACGGTGAGCCCGCCGATCCCGTCCGCCAGGACGTGGTGCAGGACGACCACCAGCGCGCTCCGGTCGCCCGGCAGCGCGGTCACCAGGACCACCGACCACAGCGGCTCGTCGCGGCGGAGCGGGGTCATCACCACCTCCAGCGCGGTGTCCAGCAGCGCCTGCTCGTCCCCGGGGGCCCGGCACACGACCTCGCGGACGTGGTGCCCGACGTCGAACCCCGCGTCGTCGACCCAGACCGGGCCGCCGCAGCCGAACGGCACGGAGACGAGCCGCTGACGGAGCCGGGGCACGGTCCGGATCCGGTCGCCGACGAGGTCCCGGACCCGCGGCAGCGACAGCCGCCCGTCGAGCTCGAGGACCACCCCGAACTGCTCGGGGACGTCCCCGTTGTCCATCGCCAGGAACGCGCGGTCCGACGCGCTCGCGCGCTCGATCGGTGCCGACAGTCGCTGACGGGTGGCTGGGCTCATGCCGCCAGCGAACGCGTCGTACGGCGGAACCGGCAGAGGCCAACGTCCCCGTGGGACTGACCGGCACGTTCGCGAGTCCGGGGGTGCTCGGGTGGGCTAGTTTGCGCGCATGGCGACCAGCTCTGATGACCTCATCACCTCGCTGCACGGCCTCGACTCGCGCCAGGCGTTCGATCTCCTGCGGGGCTGGGAGCCGGCCATCGACTGGGCCGGGCTCCCGGGTGGCTCCCTCCCGTTGGCTGATGACGGACGGTTGCGGTTCGACAAGCGACGACGCTCGGCATCGATCGAGAGTCCGCACGGCTCGCTGATGGTGGTCGACCTGGGTCGCCGCGACCGGAGGCGCAGTCTCGCGGAGATCGTGACCTCCGACCTGCTGCGGGTCGACGGTCCGGACCTCGAGGTAGCCCTCACCCCGTCCTGGAGCACGGACCGCGGCGAGGTCGCGGTGCGCGACCCGCTCGACGCCAAGGGCAAGCGCGCCAAGGACTTCGTCCCGGTGGGTGCCTACCGCACGAGCCGGTACGTCGACCCCGCGGGTCGTCCCCAGCTGCTGACGGTGGGCGCGCTCGACACGGTGTCGGGCTTCGGCACCTTCCTCATGGACAACGGTTGTGGCTACGCGTGCCTGCGCACCCGCTCGGGCCTCGGCGCCTTCTCCGACGCGGGCCGGGTGACGTTCATGAAGGCGGTGACCGACGAGCTGGTCGAGCAGGCCCGCGCCGACGGGTTCGCGCAGGTCGTCACGAAGGCCGGGCCCATCGGGGTGCTGTTCGACTGCGGTGCCCCGGGGAGCTACCTCGCCCTGGCGTCGTACGACGCTGCCACCAACGGCACCATCGGGATCGTCGTCGACCTGCGCCGACCTCCGGTCCACGACGGCGCCATCGTGGATCCGGCGTCGCCCTGAGCCCGCTGCCGCTCGAGCGGCTCCCGACGATCAGCTCGCGCGGCTCCGTGACGAACGCTCGGATCGGGCTGCGGGGTTCACTCGGTCCGAGGCTGCGGCTTGAAGCGGCGCACCTCGTGGGGCCAGCCGCATGCCTCGGCGATCTTGCCCGCCCACATCTTGGCCGCCTCGTCGTCGGCCACGTCCACCACAGCGAACCCGCCCAGGAACTCCTTGGTCTCGACGTACGGACCGTCGGTGATGAGCACGGTGCCGCTGGTGGGGTCGGCGCTGTAGACCGGGCCGTCCTCCTCCTCGAGCCCGCCGGCGAAGACGTACACGCCGGCAGCCTTCATCTCGTTGACCACCGCCATGGCGAGCGGTCCGCGCGGGCGGAACCACTCCTCGGTGTGGTCGCCCACCCACTGCTGGTTGAAGTACAGGAGGTACTCGGCCATCACCGCTCCTTCTGCTCGGGCGGACCCGGTGGTCCGCGTTCACCTACCCCACGAACGGCGACCCGACGAATCCGACACGTTGTCCCGGACAGTGAAACATCGGGTGCCGTCGGCTCCGAGGCTCGGCAAGCGGATTCTGGCTTGGCGGGAACGCAGAGCCTGACCGCCCCCTCACCCGGCGAGGGTGATCCGCAGCTCGACGGCCGAGGGTCTGCAATGGCTGGGACGGATCGGAGGTCGCTCATGTGCCGATGGCTGGCCTACTCGGGCTCACCGGTGCTCGTGGAGGATCTGCTCTACAAGCCCGAGCACTCGTTGATCGTGCAGAGCATGCACTCCACGATGGGTGCTGAGGCGACGAACGGCGACGGGTTCGGCGTCGGCTGGTACGGCGACCGCGAGACGCCGGCGTGTTCCGGAGCATCGAGCCGGCCTGGAACGACCGCAACCTTCGTGACCTGGCGGCTCACATCTCCTCGCCCAGGGTGTTCGCGCACATCCGCGCCGCGATCGGCTCTCCGGTGCAGCAGACGAACTGCCATCCGTTCCGTCAGGGGCGTTGGCTGTGGATGCACAACGGGTTCATCGACGGGTTCCATGCGATGAAGCGTGACCTCGCGCTGGCGGTGGACCCTGACCGCTATGCCGACATCGAAGGCACGACAGACTCGGAGCTGCTCTTCTTCCTCGCGCTGACCTTCGGTCTGGAGGAGGACCCGCCGGCCGGCGGTGGCCCGGGCAGTGGGTCTGGTCGAGGAGGTCGGCACAGCGCCATGGCATCCGGTTCCCGATGCAGGGAACGCTCGCCGCCACCGACGGCCAGACCACGTGGGCCTTCCGCTACTCCAGCGAGGGAGGTCACGGTCGCTGTTCCACAGCACCGATGTCTCCACGCTGAAGCATCAGTATCCGGAGAACCCTGCGCTTCACGAGCTGTCCGATGACGCGCGCATCGTCGTCTCCGAGCCGTTGGGGGAGCTGCGCGGAGCCTGGCGTGAGGTGCCGGAGGCCAGCTGCGTGGCGATCCGTGACGGTGAGGAGAAGGTCAGCCCGTTCAAGCCACTGATGGGGGCGGGCATCGGGTGACGGAGTGCCCCAGGCGCCTCGAGGGTCGGATCGTCCTCAACCGTCGGTCTGTCGGGCGCTTGGTCCACGAGGCGAGCCGGGGGGCTCCCGCCGAAGAAGAGCTTGAGCTCGGCGACGTCCCGGACCTGGAGCTGCTCCGTGGTGGTTCGGCCAGCCAGGGTCGCAGCGCGTCCAGACCCGCGTCGGTGATCGCCCAGGTCTGTGGGCGCCGACCGTCGGACTCGACCTCGAGGTCGACCAGGCCGAGCCCCTTGAGTCGCGCCGGCTCGAAGTAGAGCTACCGTCCCCAACTTCGCAGCTCGGCTGGGCAACTCGATCATCCGTCCGGAGGTTCGCCACAGCGCGCCCTGGCCTTCCAGAACGGCACCGGAAGACGCCTCGCCGCACGGCCACCTTGATCAAGGTAGGCGCCGGT
>CAWERI010000004.1:0-98041 GCA_963811515.1 uncultured Actinomycetota bacterium | reverse complement strand
GCCATCAGCCCCACAACCCAAGAGGACCTCATGAACACCACCGGCACCCGCCACACCGCGACCACCCTCACCACCGCCGTCGCCGTCGCGGCCGCACTCACCATCCTGTCCGCTCTCGCCCCCACGGCGGCCGGCGCAAACAAACCCGTCCCCCTGGACGGACCAGTCACGCAGTGCGGCGGAAGCATCCCCAGTGCAGGGCCCGTCGACAACGTCGAGGACATCGCGCAGCGCAAGGCCCAGATGGCCCAGGACTACATCGACCACGCCGAGGACCTGCACCTGCTGACCGCCCGCTGAAACCCGGACAGACCCCGCTCGGCCGCCCGACGTGTCCCACGTCGGGCGGCCGACAGCCGTTACGACGCTCTCGTCATCGAACTTCGCGACCACGAACGCGAGCGGCTCGACCGGCTGACTCGCCAGGGGCACTTCACCGACGGTCGGCGAGGCAATCGGACTACCGGCACTCGTCAACACCCAGCAGGGCGCGTGCCCCATCACGCGACATGAGACGCCGGCGGCCGGACAGCGCAATGTCAGGCAAAGGCCACAACCGACGTCCATTGCCAACTTCGAACCTGCGCGCACAGTCAGGTGGAGGGGAGACCCAAGGGTCCCGATACGCTGTGCCAGCGGGTCAGCGGCTGGCGCGGGAACTACACCATGGTTGTGCAGATGGTTCTCCCCACCAATCTCCTGATCCCCCGGGCTCCTGGGGGGTCAGGAGATTGAGTTCTGAACTGCAGGTTCGGGTCATCCCGGACTGCTCGGCCACTGAACGTCGGAACGCGCAATGCGCTAACCCGGAACGTCGCCGCGCCCACGCCGGGATGGCTTGGACCGCGGGGCCCAGCGCGGAACCCGGCCGCGGCCTATGCAACACAGAGGCGCCGCCTAAGGGCGATCGAGGATGTCTGCCTCGGCGCAGAACCCATCGCGAGACTGTTTGAGGCACAGGAGCCCAAGGAGCCTGTGGGTGGCATCGGTGACCGCGAGTCGACGCGTCCCGGATCGATCTAGGTGGCGTCTGGCCTCGTCCAGTGCTCGATCCGGCCCGATTGTGCGTTCACAGAGAGTGGCGACTCCGATCGCCGGACGTCGCGGTTCATGGCCGGGCCGGAGGTCGGCACGCACCAGGGTGCCGTGCAGGATGCCGTCGCGTGTCAGCAGCAGCATGTGGACGTGGGTGTCGGCGAAGGCGTCGGCCACCTCGGCCAGGCTGATCTCGACATCGTGCGTCTTCGGAGTCGAGATCATCGCTTCGGCGACGGTCTGCTCCCGCGTCGAGACGGCACGGCGCACGTCGCTCACGCGCCGTGGATCCGCTCGACCGGGGGGATGGTGAGTAGGCAGGCGCCCGGTTCGGCGAACGGCAACCAGGTCGCTACCGGCCGGATCTGCGCCGTACTCGCTCAAGGCGCCGCGCAGCATGCCGAGGTGGACGCTGCACACGACCTGGGGTTGCTGCGGGCTGCCTCGAGCAGGGGGCACCGGGTGAGGCGGACCGCGGACAGGTCGCCGCGGGTCTTGGCGTGGCTCGAAGCCGAGGTCGTCGAGCAGCTCGACTGCGCGGTCGCGGGCGGACTCCGGGGTCGTCGGTGCGGCGCCGCGTGCGCGCGCGAGGTCGCGTCCCCAGTCCTCGCCGGCTGCTCTCGGCGTCGGCGCTGGGTTGCGCGCTGGTGCGCGAGATCGTCGAGGAGAGGACGACCGGCGAGGGCGGCGTACTCCGATGCTGTCGGTGATGGCCGAGGTCGCCTCGTAGGTCCAGGCGGGTCGGCCGCGCCCGTGCGGCTGTCCTCGCGGGTTCGGCAGAGAAGCCGGCCCGGATGAGGGTGTCGAGGTGCTCGCGCACGGTGTTCGGGTGCCGCGACGCTGGCCTCGGCGAGGGCGGCCAGGGTCATCGGCCGGCCACTCGGCGCGCAGCTTCTCGAGGAGGTCGTTCGCGCCGACGCCGAGAGGCTGCGACTCGGCGACCCGCCGCGCGGCCCGACCGACGCACCGATGCACTCGAGAGGTCGGGACCTTCGACCCTCTCCATTTTTCACGGTTTCCACTGTACTCAATTGCCGGCGGGGCCACCCCGTCGATGGACCAGTGAGGAGACCGGACATGGCCGACGAGGTCATCGCAACGCTTGATGCCGACTCTGGGAGCAGTCGACTCGCCCGATCCGGGCGGCTGCGCGGGGGCTGTGCCTGTGGCGAGGACAGATGCCGCCGGGGCTTCCCCAGCTCGACGTGCGGGGCATCCCGCACGCGATTCGGCACGCTGCGGTCCTCGGTGCGCTCGACGCCGCCGGCCCCGGCGATGGCCTGGTGCTGTCGCACCCCATGACCCCCAGGGCCTCCTGGCCCAGCTCCAGCAACACGCTCCCGACGCCTTCGATGTCGCCTACCTCGAGCGCGGTCCCGAGGTCTGGCGCCTCAGCCTGACCCGGAAGGTCCGCCTGAGATGAGCACGTCGGTTGGCAAGGCGGCCGCAGAGGGCCATGGTGGGACTCGTGCAGCCCGCGGCATGGGCACGACAGTGACGACTCCGTTGACCTCGGAGCCCCAGACCCGCAGCGGCAACGAGATCGCCGTGGCTGATGCTGGCGATGGCGACCATCGGGTTCGCGGTCAACTTCTGGGCCTGGGCGCTGATCAGCCCGCTCGGGCCCGCTCTTCCGGACCACCGGCAGCACTCGGCACGCTCAGCGAGTCCGACGTCGCGCTGCTCGTCGCCGTCCCGGTGGTCGTCGGGCTCGCTCGGCCGCATCATCGTCGGCGGGCTGACCGACCGGTACGGCGGCCGGGTGATGTTCCCGATCGTCTCGGGCGTGACGATCCTCCCGATCCTGTTCATCGCCTTCTTCGCCCTCGACTCCTACGCCCTGCTCCTGGTCGGCGGCTTCTTCCTCGGCATCGCCGGCACGGCGTTCGCCGTCGGCGTCCCCTTCGTCAACGCCTGGTTCCCGCCCGAGAAGCGCGGTCTCGCGATCGGCATCTTCGGCGCCGGCATGGGCGGCACCGCGATCAGCGCCCTGACCACCGTGAAGCTCACCGACCACCTCGGCGCCAAGGCGCCCTTCCTGATCACCGCCGGGGTGCTGGCCTGCTACGCGCGTCGCCGCCTGGCTGGTCCTGCGCGACGCACCGGGCCGGGTGGTGCCCACCACCTCGCTGGCTGGCGCGGATCTCGGCCAACGCCCGGCTCCCGATCACCTGGCAGGCCTGCCTGCTCTACGCGGTCGCCTTCGGTGGGTACGTCGCGTTCTCGGTCTACCTCCCGGCCTACCTCAAGACCGCCCACGGCCTCACCCCGGCCGACGCGGCCAACCGGATGGCCGGCTTCGTGCTGGTCGCCGTCGTCATGCGTCCGGTCGGTGGGTGGCTCGCCGACAAGCTCGGCGCGATCCCGGTGCTCGCCACCGGGTTCGGCGTCGTCGTCGTCGTGCGCCGGCGATCTCGGCCGGCACCCCGCCGCTGGACGGCATCGGCACGGTCGCGTTCCTCGCCATGGCCGCCGCCCTCGGCTCCGGCAGCGGGGCCACCTTCGCCCTCATCGCCAAGGTCACCGACCCCTCCCGGGTCGGTGGCGTGACCGGGCTGGTCGGCGCCGCCGGTGGTCTCGGGCGGGTTCGTGCCGCCGCTGATCATGGGCTACGTCTACGGCCGCACCGACTCCTACGCGATCGGGCTGTGGATGCTGTCCGTCACCGCCGCGCTCGCCCTGCTGCTCACCGTCACCGTCGTCCGCCGTACCGCCGCCCAGGGACAGGAAGCTCGTTGACCCCCTCGCAGCAAGCAGCCGCGTCCGACATCGGGATGGACGGCGCCCTCACCGACGCCCTCGTCCGCAGCAGGCGGTTCTTCACCCGAGGGACCGTCTCGGCGACCTGCGGACGCTCTCCCAGATCGGCGGCCGGGAGGCGGACGACTTCTACCGCGACCGCTGGAGCCACGACAAGGTCGTGCGCTCCACCCACGGCGTGAACTGCACCGGCTCGTGCTCGTGGAAGGTCTACGTCAAGGACGGGATCATCACCTGGGAGACCCAGCAGACCGACTACCCGTCGGTCGGCCCGGACTCCCCGGAGTACGAGCCCCGCGGCTGCCCTCGCGGCGCCGCGTTCTCCTGGTACACCTACTCGCCGACCCGGGTCCGCTACCCCTACGTGCGCGGCGTCCTGCTCCAGATGTTCCGCGAGGCCAAGGCCCAGCACGGCGGCGACCCGGTGCGGGCGTGGGAGCACATCGTCGAGAACCCGTTGCGGGCCAAGGCCTACAAGTCCGCCCGCGGCAAGGGCGGCCTGGTCCGCGCCACCTGGGAGGAGGCCAGCGAGATCGTCGCGGCCGCCCACGTCCACACGATCAAGAAGTACGGCCCCGACCGGGTCGCCGGCTTCTCGCCCATCCCGGCGATGTCGATGGTCTCGCACGCCTCCGGCGCCCGGTTCGTGAACCTCATCGGCGGCTCGATGCTGAGCTTCTACGACTGGTACGCCGACCTGCCGGTCGCCTCGCCGCAGGTGTTCGGCGACCAGACCGACGTCCCCGAGTCCGGCGACTGGTGGAACGCCGGCTACCTGATCATGTGGGGCTCCAACCTCCCGGTCACCCGCACGCCCGACGCGCACTGGATGACCGAGGCGCGCTACCGCGGCCAGAAGGTGATCGCGGTCGCCCCCGACTACGCCGACAACGTGAAGTTCGCCGACGAGTGGCTGCCGGCCAGGCCGGGCACCGACGCCGCGCTGGCGATGGCGATGGGCCACGTCGTGCTCAAGGAGTTCTTCGTCGACCGGCAGACGCCGTACTTCACCGAGTACGTGAAGACCTACACCGACCTGCCCCACCTGGTCCGGCTCGAGGAGGCGCGCGGCGAGTGGCGAGCTACACCGCCGGCAAGTTCCTGACCGCCGCCGACCTCGCCGAGCACGCCGAGCGACGAGAACGCCGCGTTCAAGACCGTGCTCATCGACTCGCGCACCGGCGACCCCGTGGTCCCGAACGGCTCCCTGGGCCACCGGTACGGCGAGGCCGGCGTCGGGCAAGTGGAACCTCGAGCTCGGCGACGTCGACCCGATGCTCTCGCTCGCTCGACACCGCGACCGAGTCGGTCGTGGTCCGGATGCCGCGCTTCGACACCCCCGACGGCGCCGCCGCCGACCTGCCCCGCGGCGTGCCGGTGCGTCGTGTCGGCGGCCACCTGGTCACCACCGTCTTCGACCTGCTGATGGCGCAGTACGGCGTGGCCCGTCCCGGGCTGCCGGGGGCGTGGGCCGACGGGCTACGACGACGCCGAGTCGCCGTACACCCCGGCCTGGCAGGAGGCGATCACCGGCGTCCCCGCCGCGACCGCGGCCCGGATCGGGCGCGAGTTCGCCGCAGAACGCCGAGGAGTCCAGGGGCCGCTCGATGATCGTGATGGGCGCCGGCACCAACCACTGGTTCCACTCCGACACGATCTACCGCGCGTTCCTCACCCTCACCAACCTCACCGGCTGCCAGGGCGTCAACGGCGGCGGCTGGGCGCACTACGTCGGGCAGGAGAAGGTCCGGCCGATCACCGGCTACACCCAGATCGCCAACGCGCTGGACTGGAACCGGCCGCCGCGCAACATGATCCAGACCGCGTACTGGTACCTCCACACCGACCAGTTCCGCTACGACCAGTTCGGCGCCGACACCCTGTCCGCGACCACCGGCACGGGGCAGCTCGCCGGCAAGTCCACCGCCGACGTGATCGCGCAGAGCGCGCGGATGGGCTGGATGCCGTCGTACCCGACCTTCGACCGCAACCCGCTCGACCTCAGCGACGACGCGGCCGCCGCCGGCAAGCCGGTGGGCGAGTACGTCGTCGAGCAGCTGAAGTCCGGCGACCTCGACTTCGCCGGCGAGGACCCCGACGCCCCGAGCAACTACCCGCGCATCCTGTCGATCTGGCGGGCCAACCTGCTCGGGCTCCTCGGGCAAGGGCAACGAGTACTTCCTCAAGCACCTGCTGGGCACCGACTCGTCGCTGCGCGCCACCGAGACGCCCGAGGGCCAGCGACCCGGTCGACGTGACGCTGGCGCGACGAGGCGCCCGAGGGGAAGCTCGACCTGCTGATGACGATCGACTTCCGGCAGACCAGCACGACGGTCTTCTCCGACGTCGTCCTGCCGGCCGCGACCTGGTACGAGAAGCACGACCTCAACACCACCGACATGCACCCGTTCGTGCACTCGTTCAACCCCGCCATCGCGCCGCCGTGGCAGACCCGCACCGACTGGGACGCCTGGCAGACGATCGCGGAGAAGTTCAGCGAGCTGGCGGCGACCCACCTCGGCGTCCGCACGGACGTCGTCGCGGTGCCGCTCACGCACGACACCCCCGACGCGATGGCCAACCCGCACGGCGTCGTGCGGGACTGGAAGAAGGGCGAGTGCGAGCCGATCCCCGGGGTCACCATGCCCAAGCTCGTCGAGGTCGAGCGTGACTACGGCGCGGTCGCCGACGAAGATGAACGCGCTCGGCCCGCTGGTCGACACGCTCGGTGCGACGACCAAGGGCGTCACCTTCGAGCTCGGCGCCCAGGTCGACTACCTGCGCGCCAAGAACGGCGCCGTGCGCGGCGGCGTCGCCGACGGCCGGCCGTCGCTGAAGCGGGACGTCGACGTCTGCGAGGCGATCCTGGCGATGTCCGGGACCACCAACGGGCACCTGGCCACCCAGGGCTTCAAGACCCTCGAGAAGCGCACCGGCGTCCGGCTGGCCGACCTCGCCGAGGAGCACGAGGGCAAGCAGATCACCTTCGCCGACACCCAGGGGCCGCCCGTCCCGGTGATCACCTCGCCGGAGTGGTCGGGCTCCGAGACCGGCGGCCGGCGCTACTCGCCGTTCACGATCAACGTGGAGCGCAGGAAGCCCTGGCACACCCTGACCGGGCGGATGCACTTCTACCTCGACCACGACTGGATGACCGAGCTCGGCGAGGGCCTGCCCGTCTACCGGCCACCGCTCAACATGGCGGCGCTCTTCGCCGAACCCGCCCTGGGCACCGTCTCGGACGGCTCGGCCGGCCAGGTCGAGGGGCTGACGGTGCGCTACCTGACCCCGCACAACAAGTGGTCGATCCACTCGGAGTACCAGGACAACCTCTTCATGCTGTCGCTGTCGCGCGGCGGCCAGAACATCTGGATGAGCGACCGGGACGCCGCCAAGGTCGGCATCGTCGACAACGACTGGATCGAGGCGGTCAACCGCAACGGCGTGGTGGTCGCCCGGGCCATCGTGTCGCACCGGATGCCCGAGGGGACGGTGTACATGTACCACGCCCAGGACCGGCTGATCGACGTACCGCTCGCGGAGACCTCCGGGCAAGCGCGGCGGCATCCACAACTCGCTGACCCGGCTGCTGGTGAAGCCCTCGCACCTGATCGGCGGCTACGCCCAGCTGACCTTCGCGTTCAACTACCTCGGCCCGACCGGCAACCAGCGCGACGAGGTCACCGTCATCCGCAAGCGCAGCCAGGACGTGACGTACTGATGAGGGTCATGGCACAGATGGCGATGGTGATGAACCTCGACAAGTGCATCGGGTGCCACACCTGCTCGGTGACCTGCAAGCAGGCGTGGACCAACCGCTCGGGCACCGAGTACATCTGGTTCAACAACGTCGAGACCAGGCCCGGACTCGGCTACCCGCGGACCTACGAGGACCAGGAGAAGTGGAAGGGCGGCTGGGAGCTCAACCACCGCGGCCGGCTGACCCTCAAGGGCGGCGGCCGGTTCAAGAAGCTCTATCACGATCTTCTCCAACCCCAAGCTGCCCTCGATCGCGGAGTACTACGAGCCGTGGACCTACGACTACGCCACGCTGACCGACGCCCCGGCCCAGGAGCACACGCCGGTCGCCCGTCCGAAGTCGCTGATCTCGGGCAAGGACATGAAGATCGAGTGGTCGGCCAACTGGGACGACGACCTCGGCGGCTCCACCGCCACCGCGCACCTCGACCCGATGCTGAAGAAGATCGGCGACAAGGTGAGGTTCGAGTTCGAGCAGACCTTCATGTTCTACCTGCCGCGGATCTGCGAGCACTGCCTGAACCCGTCGTGCGCGGCGTCGTGCCCCAGCGGTGCGATCTACAAGCGTGAGGAGGACGGCATCGTCCTGGTCGACCAGGACAAGTGTCGCGGCTGGCGGATGTGCGTGTCGGGCTGCCCGTACAAGAAGATCTACTTCAACCACAAGACCGGCAAGGCCGAGAAGTGCACGTTCTGCTTCCCGCGGATCGAGGTCGGCCTGCCGACCGTCTGCTCGGAGACGTGCGTCGGGCGGCTGCGCTACATCGGCCTGATGCTCTACGACGCCGACCGGGTGCTCGAGGCGGCGTCGACGCAGGACGACCAGGGTCTGTACGAGGCGCAGCGGGACGTCTTCCTGGACCCGTTCGACCCCGAGGTCGATGCGGGAGGCCGAGAAGGCCGGCATCGCCCGCGACTGGGTCGAGGCCGCGCAGCGCTCCCCGATCTACGCGCTGATCAACACCTACCGGGTCGCGCTGCCGCTGCACCCGGAGTACCGCACGATGCCGATGGTCTGGTACATCCCGCCGCTCTCGCCCGTCGTCGACGTCGTGCAGGAGACGGGGGAGGACGCCGAGGACAGGGGCAACCTCTTCGCGGCGATCGACGCCCTGCGGATCCCGGTCGAGTACCTCGCGGAGCTGTTCACCGCGGGCGACGTCGAGCCGGTCGACGCCGTGCTGAAGAAGCTCGCCGCGATGCGCTGCTACATGCGCGACATCAACCTGGGCCGCGAGCCCGACGGGTCGATCCCGGCCGCGGTCGGCATGACCGAGGAGAAGATGTACGACCTGTACCGCCTGCTCGCCATCGCCAAGTACGACGAGCGCTACGTGATCCCGGCGGCCCACGCCGAGCAGGCCCACGCGTTGGAGGAGCTGGCGACCGAGTGCGCGGTCTCGGAGTACGGCGGCGGGCAGCACGACCTGTTCGGCGAGGGCTCGGGCGTCCCGACCCCGATCGCGGTCGAGAACTTCCAGATGCTCCAGGACCGTCAGACGGCCGACACGCTCGCCTCGCCCACCGACAAGAGCACGCGGGTCAACCTCCTCAGCTGGGACGGCAAGGGCGCACCACCCCCCGGGCTCTTCCCGCCGAAGGGGACGGGCTCGTGAGCCGACGACCGAAGGCCGGCCTCGCGCCGCACCAGCTGACGATCGCCTGGCAGTCGGTGTCGCTGCTGCTCGACTACCCCGACGCGGAGATGCTGGCGCGCCTCGACGTGATCCGGGCCGCGTCGCAGCGGCTGCCGGTCGCCGTCGGGGACCCGATCCGCGGGTTCGCCGACCACCTGGAGCAGGCGTCCCTGCCGGCGCTGCAGGCGGAGTACGTGGAGACGTTCGACAACCGTCGCCGGTGCAACCTGTTCCTGACCTACTTCGCCCACGGGGACACCCGCAAGCGCGGGATGGCCCTGCTGCGGTTCAAGCAGACCTACCTCGACGCCGGCTACGAGCTCGACGACGCGGAGCTGCCCGACCACCTGTGCGTGGTGCTCGAGTTCGCTGCCACCGTCGACCAGGAGCGCGGCCGCCGCCTGATGCTCGACCACCGCGCCGGGCTCGAGCTGCTGCGCCTCTCGCTCGCCGACCTGTCCTCTCCCTGGGCGGCCCTGGTCGACGCCGTCACCGCCACCTTGCCTGCCCTGCGCGGCGACGAGCGGGACGCCGTACGCCGGCTGGCCGCCGAAGGTCCGCCCGAGGAGGAGGTGGGGCTGGCGCCGTTCGCCGCCCCGCAGTTCAGCGCCGGCGCCGCCTCGGCGACGACCCTCCTGCCGATGCCGTCCTTCCCGGGAGCCCGCCGATGAACGAGCTCCTCTTCGTCGTCGTGCCCTACGTCTGCCTGACGACCTTCGTCGTCGGGCACCTGTGGCGCTACCGCTACGACAAGTTCGGGTGGACCACCCGGTCCACCCAGCTCTACGAGAACCGGCTGCTGCGCATCGGCAGCCCGCTGTTCCACTTCGGGATGCTCGGCGTCGTCGGCGGTCACGTCATCGGCCTGCTGGTGCCGGAGTCGTGGACCGACGCGGTCGGCATCAGCGAGCACACCTACCACGTGGTGGCCGTGGCGGGCGGTCTTCCGGCGGGCGCGATGACGGTCGTCGGGATGGCGATCCTGGTCTACCGCCGCCGCACGGTCGGCCCGGTGTTCTCGGCGACGACCGTGATGGACAAGGTGATGTACGCCTTCCTGGCGGTGGTGATCCTGCTGGGCATGTGGAACACCGTCATGGGCTCGATCCTGACGGTCGGCGGTGAGTACGACTACCGCGAGGGCGTCTCGGTGCTGGTTCCGCTCGTTCCTCGCGTTCCAGCCCGACGCCGTCGCTGATGGCGGACGCGCCGCTGGGCTTCCAGCTGCACGCGCTGGTCGCCTTCGGGCTCTTCGCGCTCTGGCCCTTCACCCGGCTGGTGCACGTCTTCAGCGCGCCGGTGGGCTACCTGACGCGCCCCTACATCGTCTACCGCAGCCGCGACGACGCTCGAGCTCGGCAGCCACCGGCCACGGCGTGGCTGGGACCGGGTGGGCTGAGGTGTGTGAGTACTGCGGGTGCCGAGGGGTGCCGGCGATCGCCGAGCTGATGGACGAGCACAGCGCCCTGGTCGACCAGGCCCACCACGTGCGCCAGGACCTGGGCGCCGGGAAGCCCACGGCAGCGATGTCGCGCTTGGCCGGCCTCGTCGCGGACCTCGAACGGCACGTTCAGCGGGAGGAGGCCGGAATCTTTCGTGCGATGCGCGCGTCAGGCGACTTCATCGACGAGGTCGATGCAGCTCGAGGGTGAGCATCGCGACTTCGCGGCGGTGATCGCCAGGCTCGAGATCGACTCCGCGGACTTCGAGGCGCAGGTGGTGCGCCTGCTCGACGACCTGGCCGTCCATGTCGAACGCGAGGACCTCGGGATCTTCCCGGTCTCCGTGATCACCCTCGGAGCGAGTGGTTGGGCAGTGGTCGACCGGGCACACAGCGCGTCTCCGAGCTTCCTGCTCGGTCCCGCGGCGGAACCGCAGCCACCCCACGAGGAGGAGAGCACATGCAGAAGGAGTCACTGACCGCGCTGGTCCGCCACCACCTGGAGGCCGCGACGACGGCGTCGAGCGGTCGGAGCGCCCACACCGTGTACGGCGGCCACGAGCACGTCCTGCGCCAGACCCTGATCGCCCTCCGAGCAGGCAGCAACCTCGACGAGCACGAGAACCCCGGCGAGGCCACCCTGCAGGTGCTCCACGGTCGCGTGACCCTCGTGGCGGGGGAGAACCGCTGGAACGGCTCGCCCGGGGACCTGATGTTCATCCCGCAGTCCCCGCACTCCCTCGAGGCCGTCGAGGACTCCGTGGTCCTGCTGACGGTCGGCAAGGCGCTCTAGCGAGGCCGCACCAGCTCGCAGCCACGCGCGCAGCTGCGCGGGGTCGGACTCGCCGCAGCGGAAGCCGACGTGACCGTCCGGGCGCACCGCGACGAGGCCCCGCCCCGGCCAGCTGCTGATCCGGTGGAACGTCACCTGCGGCCCGAGCCGCAGGCGGTCCAGGGCCAGGGCGTCCCGCTGCAGCAGGACGTGCACGCCGGGCCGGGCGGTCAGCTCGTGCAGGCGGACCAGCCGCCCGTCGTGGGTCACGTCCTCGTCGGGGAGCCGGTCGCCGGGGTGCGGCCCGTCGCCGGGCGGCGTCCCGGTGACCGACAGCGGACTCGTGCGGTAGTGCACCCATCCCTGGGAGAGCAGCCGGACGACCTGGGCCATCAGCAGCCGCTGGCGCACCAGCACCGGCAGGGCGGGGGCGGCCAGGGGCAGGAGCGTCCCCCGCAGGTACGTCGACAGCGGGTTCGTCGACGCCTCGGCGAAGAACACCAGGTGGGTCAGGGCGAGCACCTGGCGCGCGACCGGCCGTCGCTCCTCGCCGTAGGAGTCCAGGAGGTCGCTGCGCGGGCCGCGTCTCCCCGGCGAAGGCCAGCTTCCACCCGAGGTTCACCGCGTCCAGGATCCCGGTGTTCATGCCCTGGGCCGCGGCGGGGGAGTGCGCGTGCGCGGCGTCGCCGGCCAGGAAGAGCGCGGCCCTGCCGGAAGGACGCCGGCGAGCCGGTGCTGGAGCCGCACCCGCGCCGACCAGCGCAGCTCGCGGACGGTGACGTCGAGACGCCGTCGCGTCCAGGAGGTCCTGCACCTCGGCGACCGGCGAGGCGCGGCGCCCGGCTGCCCGAACGGTCCGCCGCCGTCGCGCGCCGGGACGGGTGGCGAGGAGGCGCCAGGTCGCCGCCCTCGCCGAGGGCGAACAGGAAGACCAGACCCGTCCGTGCCGACGCGCCACGTGCAGCACGCCGGGCGCCAGGTCCCCGTCGAGCTCGGCGTCGGCGAGGACGACCTCCTCGCGGTAGGTCGCCGCCGCGCCAGCCGATGCCCGCCTCCGCGCGCACGGTGCTGGCCGGGCCGTCGCAGCCCGCGAGGAACCGGCAGGTCGTCTCCTCGACCCGGTCCGCCGTCCTCAGGGTCGCGTGCGCCGCGTCGTCGTCCGGACGAGGCGTCGACGACCTCGACGCCCCGCTCGATCTCGACCCCTCGCTGGCTCGAGCGCGCCGGCGAGGACCTCCTCGACGTCCGTCTGCGGCAGCAGGGTCGAGGTGCGGGAAGGCCGTGTCGCTCGAGCGCCACGTCGCCGAGCTGGGCGCGGACCCGTCTCCGACCGACGTGCAGCTCGGCCTGCGGAGCCCGGTCGCCCCGCTCGAGCAGGCTGTCCGTCACGCCCAGCGGCCGCAGGCTCTCCAGGGTGCGCGGGTGCATGATCATCGCCCGGGACGGACGGAACCGCTCCGGCCTGCGCTCGACGACGCGCACCGTCGCGCCGTGGTCGTGGGCCTGCAGGGCGGTGGCGAGCCCGGTGGGTCCGGCACCCACGACGAGGACGTCCGGCCCGGCGTCACGCCGCGGCGACCACGCGCCACCACGCCTCCGTGCTCCGCCGGTGCGTACCGGTCGAGCACGCCCGGCTCCGCGAGCACGTGGTCCCGCCGGAGCCCGGGGAGCACCCGGTAGTCGATCGAGCCCTTCACGCTGACCAGCTCCAGCACCCGCCACAGGGACCGGGCGTACCGCTCGGCCCGCGTCCGAGCCGTCCCACTCGTAGAGGCCCCGGTAGGTGCCGTGGCTGTCGTGCGCGAGCCACAGCTTGGAGACGAAGCCGGGGAAGCCCACGAACAGCGGGGTGTTGAGGATGCTCTCTCGCCGGAACCACGTCGTGGCCGCGGCCGCGGACCCACCGGAGCCGGAAGGAGACGACCAGGAAGCACGGGTCGGCCGGTGTCCGGTCCACGGCCGTCTCCCGGTAGACCCGGCCGGCGGTGCCGTCGGCGAACCGGATCACGCGCCCGACGTTCCCGCGCGGCTGGTGGACCTCCCGCCGTCCGAGCATCGCCAGGCTGGTGGTGAAGCAGCGGGCCACTCCACGCCACGCGGTGATCCTGGGGAGGGGTCCCCGGCTCATCGTCCCTCCTCGGCAGAGTTCGACTCCCTTCAGTCTGGAGCGGTGACGGTGCCGGCACGAAGTGGCGAAGGTCCCGGGCTCGAAGCCGCCTGCCCCGGAGTCGGTTGCCGGCAGGTCCGGTCCGGCCGACTGTTCGGGTATGCGGATCTTTGTGGCTGTACGGGCCCACCACCACGCCGGGCCCTACAGTGCCGGGATGAGAACGACGACCTCGTGCCCGGCTGCTACTGCTGCGACCAGCAGGCGACGCCCTCCCTGCCACCCCGCGAGGACGTCGTGCACACCGACCACTGGCGGGTGGCCCACGCGTTCAACAGCACGCTGCCCGGCTGGCTCGTGCTGCTGCCGACCCGGCACGTCGTCGTCGTTCACCGAGCTGACCCCGGAGGCGGCCGACGAGCTCGGCGGTCTCGTACGTCGCCTCGGCGGCGCCCTGGAGACCGTCACCGGCTGCGTGAAGACCTACCTCATGCAGTTCTCGGAGGCCGAGGGGTTCTCCCACCTGCACCTGCACCTGGTGCCGCGGATGGCCGACCATCCCGCGGACGCCCGCGGGCCGAGGGTGTTCGCCTACCTGGCTGACGACGAGGCCGAGTGGCTGCCCGAGACCGAACGCGACAGCCTCGCGCTCTCCGTCCGCGCGGCGCTGGCCTAGGTCCCCGCCGGTCAGGTACGACGGATCGCGTCCCGCCCCAGGTCGGCGATCGTCGGGTAGCCGTCGACCGCCATCAGCAGGTCGGCCTCGGCCAGGATCGTCCTGAGCACGTGGACGATGCCGTCGGTGCCGGCCAGCGCGGCGCCGTACGCGTAGGGGCGGCCGATCCCGACGGCCGTCGCGCCGAGGGCGAGCGCCTTGACCACGTCGGAGCCGGACCGGACGCCGGAGTCGAACAGGACCGGCACGTCCGGCACCGCGGCCGCCACGTCGGCCAGGCAGTCGATCGCCGCCAGCCCGCCGTTGGCCTGACGGCCGCCGTGCGTGGACACGTAGATGCCGTCGATGCCCTCGTCGACCGCCCGGCGGGCGTCGTCGGGGTGGCAGACGCCCTTGACGATCATCGGCAGCGTGGTCAGCGACCGCAGCCAGGCCAGGTCGTCCCAGACCAGCGGCCGGCCGAACATCATCGCCCAGGTCAGGATCGCGGTGCCCGGGTCGTCCTCCGGCGACTTCTCCAGGCGGCTGCGGAACACCGGGTCGGAGAAGTACGTCGCCAGGCAGCGGCCCCGCAGCTGCGGGAAGTTCGAGGTGGACAGGTCACGGGGTCGCCAGCCGGTGACCCAGGTGTCGAGGGTGACGACGATCCCGCGGTAGCCGGCGGCCTCCGCGCGCTGGACGAGGCTGGCGGCGACCTCGGGGTCGGTGGGGCAGTAGAGCTGGAAGAAGCCGGGGGTCTCGCCGAGCTCGGCGGCGACGTCCTCCAGCGGGTCCTGGCTCAGCGTCGAGGCCACCATCGGCACGCCGGTCGCGGCGGACGCGCGGGCGGTGGCGAGGTCGCCGTGCCCGTCCTGGGTGCAGATCCCGATCACCCCGATCGGGGCGAGGAACACCGGGGTGGGGAACGTGCGTGCCGAACAGCTCGACCGAGAGGTCCCGCTCGGTCCTGGCCCGGAGCATGCGGGGCACGAGCCCCCAGTGGTCGAAGGCGGTCCGGTTGCTGCGCTGGGTGTGCTCGTCGCCCGCGCCACCGGCGACGTACGACCACGTGCCGGGCGGCATGGCCTGCTCCGCGCGCCGCTCCAGGTCGGCGAACGACATCGGCAGCGAGGGCACGACGCCGGACAGCCCGGCCAGGTAGATCTCGGTCTGCAGGTCTCCGAAGTTCGCCATCCGGCGATGCTAGTGCGGCCCTGGGTCAGCAGGCCGGATGGGTCAGGTGACCTGCAGCAGCAGCCCGCTCAGCACCGAGAGCGCGGAGCACGCCAGCAGCAGGGGCGGACCCGGAGGTCCAGGCGATCCGGGGACAGGAGAGACGGGACCGCGTCCGCCGGAGGTGGCGGGTGGCGTAGGCGTGGGCCAGGAGGAAGGCCCCGATGATCACGCCCGCCTGGAGCAGCAGCATCGCGGTGTCCGACGTGGTGGCCATCCCTGCCTCCTCGTCCTGCTGGTGCCGGTCCGGCCCCGGCTCGCACGCTACCGAGCGTGCCGAGTGGCCCGTCGTCTCAATCTGAGAGCCGCGCGACGCGGCCGCTCACGAGGGCGTCTCCACGATGCCGTAGGCCCGGATCCGGCGGTAGATCGTGGCGCGCGACATGCCCAGGGACGCGGCCGCGAGCTCCTTGTCGCCCCCGCAGTCGCGCAGCGCCTCCACGATGGCGTCCCGCTCGAGGGACTCCATCGTGTTCAGCGCCCGGCGGGAGACCGAGCGCGCCTCGGGCGGCAGGTGCTCGGGCTCCACGATGCCGCCCCGGCGGCGGGCCATCACCCACCGCACCACGTGGTGGAGCTGCTCGATGTTGCCGGGCCACGCGGCGCGGGTGAGGATCTGGAGCGCCTCGGACGACCAGGTCAGGGAGGCGCCCTCGCCGGACCGGCGGGTGAAGTGGGCGACCAGGGCAGGGATGTCCTCGGCGTGCAGCCGCAGCGGCGGCACGTAGACCGTCCCGGGGAACAGTCGCAGCAGCTCGGCGAGGTCGGTGCGGTCGCGCCGGGTTGTTCAGGGTCACCACCACCCACGGGTGCGTCGGGGAGTCCTCGCCGCGGCACTCCTGGAGCACGGCGCAGGTGGCCCGCAACCGCGCGGCGCCCAGCCGGTCGACGTGGTGGAGGACCACGCTGTCGACGCCCCGGATGACGGTCTGTCGCAGCACCGAGGTCCACGACGGGTCGTCACCGACCGCGGCGTCCAGCACCGCGATCCGGGGGACCGGCTGCCTGCGCAGCTGGACGGCCTGGAGGAGCGCGAGCTTGCCGACGCCGGGCTCACCGACGACCGCGAGCCACTCGCGCGAGAGGAAGTGGTGCTCGACCTCGTGGCACGCGTGCGTCCAGACCGGGACCGCGCCGACCAGGCCCGGCAGCGGGCGGGGGCCGCCGGACCCCGTCGTGCGCTGGGCGGGCACGCGGATCGCCTGGCGGACCACCCGCACGACGAGCCCGGACGGACGCCCCGGGTCGCCGACCGCGTGCATGTGCATCCGGGCCGTGCCGCCGCCGGGGAGGTCTACCTCCTGGGTGCCGAGGCGTCCGGTCGCCAGCGCCTCGCTGGCGTGGGTCAGCAGGCTCGCCTGCTCCGCCGCCGACAGCACGGTGCGGGCGTGCTCGTTGAGCATCCCGACCTCGGCGTTCACGGCGAGCACGATCCCGGAGGACCGGCGACAGATCCGGAGGTACTCGTCGAGCAGCAGCCGCTCGTGGACGCTGCTCGCGTTCAGCAGCGCGGTCTGCACCTGCTGGGCGGTGGTCTTGGCCAGGGCCAGCAGGAGCGTCCCCGCGTCCCGCCGCCAGCAGGTCAGGTCCACCAGCGCCGACGGTGCGACCGGTGAGCGGGTGCTTGATCGGCACCCCGGCGCAGGCGAGGTCCTCGAGGCGCTCGGCGTAGTGCTCGTGCCCGAACACGTGCGTGGCGGCACCCACCTCGAGCGCCGTACCGATGCCGTTGGTGCCGACCGAGTTCTCCGCGTAGTTGAAGCCGGGCGCCAGGCCGACCCCGTCCAGCCGGTGCTCCAGCGGCGTGTCGCCGGTGAGCCGGGTGAGGACCAGGCCGTGCCGGTCGGTGAGCACGATGCTGACCGGCTGGCCGGACATGACCGACAGCAGGCCGTTGCAGCACCGGGGCGGCGGCCCGGGACAGGAAGGTGTCCAGGTCGGGGTTGACCTCGAGGATCGGGTTCACCTCGTTGGCCGCGACACGCATGTCCCGCGACCGGCGCCACGACGCCAGGATCGGCGTCCGGACCGCGCCGCTCTCCAGGGCGTGTGACGTCAGGAACAGGATGCGACTACGCGCGAGCGCCCTCTGGTCGGCGGACTCGCCTGCTGCTTCCCCCGGGGACATCAATGGTCCAGCCATGCCTTCACTCCGTCACGCCCGACTTCCGGCCACAGCGGTGACCGGACGGTCAACCACTCCACAGTAAGTCGCGCTCGTCACTCGTCGGTCGTCTCACATTGAGACGACCTGCCGCCGGGGTGCCGGGCGTAGACCGTCAACGGTACGCCGGTCACGCCGACCTGGTCAGGCCCCGGAGGAGGGTTTCTCATGGACGACGAAGGACCCGAGACGTTCAACCCGTGGAGCATCGTGCACCTCGTGTTCGAGCACCTGAGCGACCAGGGGCTGCACCCCACGCTCGGGGAGGGAGGGGACCCGGCCGAGCACGCCGCCGGGCTGCTCCGGGCCCTCGGCGATCGAGCCGGCCGCGGAGGGCAACCGAGAGGTCGTGCGGGCGGTGCGCGCCCATCTCGCGGAGATCCGCGCGGTGATGCTCGACGAGCCGTCCCCGGAGCCTTCGTGACGAATCGGGCGTGTGCCGCCCGTCTCACAGTGATACGCGAGAACTTCCGTCGGTGACGTCTGATCGTCCCGACGAGCAGCCCAGGCAAGGAGAGGCACATGAGTCGTCAGAGCGTCGCGAAAGCGCACGAGAAGATCCAGGAGCTGGCGTGGGAGCCGCTGTACCACGATCCGGTCTCCCAGTACGGCACCGACTACACGTTCACCAAGGCGCAGAAGAAGGACCCGCTCAAGCAGGTCCTCCGGTCGTACTTCCCGATGCAGGAGGAGAAGGACCACCGCGTCTACGGCGCCTCCGACGGCGCCATCCGCGGGAACATGTTCCGCCAGGTCCAGCCCCGATGGCTGGAGTGGCAGAAGCTGTTCCTGAGCATCATCCCGCTGCCGGAGATCTCGGCCGCCCGGGCGATGCCGCTGCTGTTCCGCACCGTCCCCAACCCGGAGCTCCACAACGGGCAGGCGATCCAGATGATCGACGAGGTCCGCCACTCGACGATCCAGCAGAACCTCAAGCGGCTGTACATGAACAACTACATCGACCCGGCCGGCTTCAACAGCAGCCTGCGCAACTTCCAGAACGACTACTGCGGCACGATCGGCCGGCAGTTCGCGGAAGGCTTCATCACCGGTGACGCCATCACGGCCGCCAGCATCTACCTCACGATCGTCGCCGAGACGGCGTTCACCAACACCCTCTTCGTGGCGATGCCGGCCGAGGCCGCTGCCAACGGCGACTACCTGCTGCCGACGGTCTTCCACTCCGTCCAGTCCGACGAGTCCCGGCACATCAGCAACGGGTACGCCACGCTGCTGATGGCTCTGGCCGACGAGGGCAACCACGAGCTGCTCGAGCGGGACCTGCGGTACGCCTGGTGGAACAACCACCGGGTGGTGGACGCGGCGATCGGCACCTTCATCGAGTACGGCACCAAGGACCGCCGCAAGGACCGGGAGAGCTACGCGGAGATGTGGCGTCGGTGGATCTACGACGACTACTACCGCAGCTACCTCGTGCCCCTGGAGAAGTACGGCCTGGTCATCCCGCACGACCTGATCGAGGAGTCGTGGAACCAGATCTGGAACAAGGGCTACGTGCACGAGGTCGCGCAGTTCTTCTGCACCGGTTGGCTCGCCAACTACTGGCGGATGGACCCGATGACGGACAAGGACTTCGAGTGGTTCGAGTACAAGTACCCCGGCTGGTACGACAAGTACGGCGCCTGGTGGGAGAACTACAACCGGCTCTCGATGCCGAACGGGCACCACCCGATCGTCGCCGAGGACGTCGACTACGCAGTACCCGCACCGCTGCTGGACGTGCATGGTGCCGTGCCTGGTCCGTGAGGACATGGTGATGGCCGAGGTCGACGGGCAGATGCGCACCTACTGCCACGACGCCTGCCGCTGGACGGACACCGTCGCGTTCCGTGCCGACGTACCGGGGCCGGGAGACGCCGAACATGGGCCGGCTGATCGGCAAGCGCGAGTGGGAGACGCTCTACCACGGCTGGAACTGGGCCGACGTCGTCTCCGACATGGGCTACGTGCGCGACGACGGCAAGACGCTCGTCGCCCAGCCGCACCTGGACCTCGACCCGAAGAAGATGTGGACGCTGGACCACCTGCGCCGGATGGACCCGCTGCAGAGCCCCAACGTGCTGCTCAACGAGATGACCCCCGAGGAGCAGAAGGCCTTCCACGCCGACTACATCAAGGGCGGTCCGGCCGGCCGGCCCGCTCCCGCGGAGGTCTGAGTCCGAACGACCACCGGGTGACACGGGAGGGCCCGACCCGCGGCCGGGCCCTCCCCGCACCACCCGCCAGACCACGTCCCTGCCGCCGGAGAGGAGCGCCGGATGGGCACCAACCACGTCGTACGCTTCGAACCCGTCGGCATCGAGATCGAGGTCGACGAGGAGAAGACGGTCCTCCGGGCCGCGGCCGAGCAGGGGCTGATGCTCATGCACGGCTGCAAGGAGGGCCAGTGCTCGGCCTGCAAGTCCTTCGTGCTGGACGGGGAGGACATCGAGCTCGACAAGTACTCGACGTTCGCCCTCCCGGACTTCGAGAAGGAGGAGGGGTACACCCTCCTGTGCCGGGCGCACGTCTACGAGGACGTCACCATCGAGCTGCTCAACTACGACGAGGACATGATCCGGTCGGGGTTCCCGATCCAGGACGTCAAGGCCGAGGTCGTCGCCATCGAGCCGGTCACCGGCGACATGCGCCACCTCAGCGTCCGGGTCCTCGGGGACGCGCCGCTGCAGTTCTTCCCCGGGCAGTACGTCGACTTCACGGTCCCGGGCACGGAGGAGACCCGGTCGTTCTCGATGGCGAACACGCCCTCGCCGGACAGGCGACCTGCTCGAGTTCGTGATCAAGATCTACCCCGGCGGCCTGTTCTCGGGGCACCTCGACGGCCGGCTGTCGGTCGGTGACCAGCTCGACCTGAGCGGGCCCTTCGGCGACCTTCACGCTGCGCGACGGCCGGTCCAGCGACCTGGTCTTCGTCGGCGGGGGAGCGGGCATGGCCCCGATCCTCTCGCTGCTGCGGTCCCTGGCCGAGAAGGGCAGCACCGCGCAAGACCCGGTTCTACTACGGGGCCCGTCGCCGCCAGGACCTCTGCTTCGAGAAGGAGCTGCTCGCAGCTCGAGCAGGACCTGCCCGACTTCCGCTACGTCCCGGCCCTCTCCGAGCCGGACGACGCGCCCTGGGACGGCGAGGTGGGACTGGTCACCGACGTGGTGAAGAAGCACGAGCAGGACCTGTCCGGCTCGGACTCCTACGTCTGCGGGCCGCCCCCGATGGTGGAGGCGGCGATGGCCACGCTCGAGGGCCTCGGCGCTCCCACCAAGAACATCTACTACGACAAGTTCACCACCACCGAAGGTTCCTGATCGCACCATGAGCGAGAGCGAGGCGGACGAGACATGACCACCACCACCCAGGAACGCGACCTTCCGAAGCCGGAGTTCACCGACGCCGAGGCCGGCGCCCGCGTGTTCCCCGACTCGACCGCGCGCAACTACAACTACTTCACGCCCAAGAAGCGGAAGCAGTCGCACTACGAGGACGTCACCGTCGAGGTGCAGCCCGACCCCCGGCACTACCTCTCCCAGGGCTGGCTCTACGGCTTCGCCGACGGCGTCGGGCGGCTACCCGCTCACCTGGACCGCGCTCAAGGCCTGGGGCTCGGACCGCCCGGAGCCCGAGCGCTTCCCCGGCTCCGGCGGCGCCGGCTACCCCTGGCCCGCACACGGCTGGCACGAGTTCCGCGACCCCAACGAGGAGTGGGAGCTCACGTTGTACCGCTACAACGCGAACGTCGTGCGGCAGATCAACCAGAACATCGACACCGCCCGGGAGACCAAGGCCTTCGAGCAGTGGAACCCCAACTGGGTGCAGTTCGTCGAGCGGCACGTCGGTGCCTGGATGCACGTCGAGCAGGGGCTCGGGCCTCTACCTGTTCGCGAACGCGAACCGCCGGGCGCCGACCAACATGCACAACAACGCGATCGCCGTGAACAGCATGCACCGCATCCGGTTCGCCCAGGACCTCGCGCTGTACAACCTGACGCTCAGCGAGGTGGTCGAGGGCTTCGACGGCCAGGCCCACCTGGACGCCTGGAACAACGACCCGGTCTGGCAGGGCGTACGCCGGGTGGCCGAGCAGCTCACCGGCCATCGACGACTGGGCCGAGGCGATCTTCGCCGCCAACGTCGTCTTCGAGCCGCTGGTCGGCGAGCTGTTCCGCAGCGGGCTGGTGCAGCAGGCCTCGCCGCGCAACGGCGACTTCGTGACCCCCACCGTGGTCGGCGCCGGCGAGCACGACTACGCCGAGCGCGACCTGCGCTACACCATCGCGATGTTCGAACCGCTGGTCAGCGACAAGGAGTTCGCCGACCACAACACCGCGCTGATGGACCAGTGGCTGTCGACCTGGACCGCCCGGTGCCTGGTGGCCGCCCGGGAGCTGCAGCCGATCTGGTCGCAGCCGGACTCGAAGCCACCGCGCTTCGAGGACGCCCTCGACCGGGCCAAGGTCCGGTTCAGCGGGATCCTGCGTGACCTCGGCCTCAACGACCCGAAGGAGCTGACCCAGTGACCACGTTCAAGACGGCCGAGAGCCCGTTCAAGTCCGACAACACGGCGTCCAACAGGTGTGGCGTCACCCTGATGAACAACCAGGTCGGTGCGGTGGTCGCGGAGGTGATGGCGACCAAGGACGGGGTGACGCGTGACCCCGCTGCCGTCGATGATCCGCGTCGACGCCGTCAACCGGATGGACTTCGTCTACGACGAGCTGTCGGAGGCCCTCGGCGAGGACGAGGGCTACTTCGACTCGGCGGAGTTCGAGGAGAACATGTCGACCCACTACGGCCGGATGATCCACCTCGACGACCGCACGATCATGTTCGCCAACCCCGAGGACGCCGCGGAGTACATCGGCTTCGACCTGACCGCCCACTGAGCCGACCGCACCGAGCGACGTACGCCCGAGGAGGACCCATGTACGAGAAGAACGGTGAGAAGTACTTCGTCGTCGACAGCCACATGCACTACTGGGACGCGAGCCCGGAGAACTGGGTGGCCGGCCACGAGAACTACGCCAAGGGCTGGATCGAGTGCTTCCACGCCTACCAGGGACTCGGGCCCCCGGAGACGCACTGGTCGATCGAGCACTTCCAGAAGTACTCCGAGGACGACCTGATGAAGGACGTCTTCGAGGACGGGTACGTCGACGTGGCGATGTTCCAGCCGACGTACCTCAAGGAGTGGTACACCGAGGGCTTCAACACCACCGAGCGCAACGGCGCCCTGTCCGAGAAGCATCCGGGCAAGTTCGTCGTGAACACCCGGTGGGACCCGCGCGACGGCGACCGCGGGCCTCAAGGAGCTCGAGGAGAACGTCAAGCGCTGGGGGTCGAAGGGCGTCAAGCTCTACACCGCCGAGTGGAACAACGGCTCCCGCGGCTGGACGCTCAAGGACCCCGGTGCCTACCGCTTCCTGGAGAAGTCCCAGGAGCTCGGGATCAAGAACATCCACGTCCACAAGGGCCCGACGATCTGGCCCCTGGACAAGGACGCGTTCGACGTCTCCGACGTGGACCACGCCGCCACGGACTTCCCCGACCTCAACTTCATCGTGGAGCACGTGGGCCTGCCCCGCATCGAGGACTTCTGCTTCATGGCGACCCAGGAGCCCAACGTGTACGCCGGTCTGTCGGTCGTCATCGGCGGCCTGATGCACGCGCGTCCCCGGTTCTTCGCCAAGGTGATGGGGGAGCTGCTGTTCTGGGTCGGCGAGGACAAGATGACCTTCGGCAGCGACTACGGCATCTGGGAGCCGAAGTGGCAGATCGAGGGCTTCGTGGACTGGGACTACCCCGGTGACGAGTTCTCCGACTACCCCCGGGTCACGACCGACACCAAGAAGAAGATCCTCGGTCTGAACGCCGCGAAGCTCTACGGCATCGAGGTCCCGGCCGAGCTCCAGCTCGGAGCGGGCGCGGGCACCCCGGCGGCCCAGGAGTCCGCCGGTCGGCGTCTCCGACGTCGGAGCCGTGGGGTGATCGACCGGGGGCAGGTGCTGGAGGCCCTGGGCACGGTCCGGGACCCGGAGCTCGACGAGTCCGTGACGGTGCTGGGGTTCGTGTCCTCCTGCACCGTCACGGACGACGAGGTCGACGTACGGCTGCGGCTGCCGACGTACTTCTGCGCCCCCAACTTCGCGTACCTGATGGTCGCGGACGCCTTCGACGCGGTGAACCGGGTCGAGGGCGTCCGGCGTACCACCGTGGTGCTCGAGGACCACTTCGCCTCCGACGCGATCAACGGCGGCGTCGCGGCCCGGGCCGGCTTCGTGGCCTCGTTCGACGGCGAGGCCGTCGACGAGCTCGAGGGCCTGCGCCGCGACTTCCTCCGCAAGGCCGTGCTCGCCGGCACCGACCTGGTCTGCCGGCCCCTCGTAGCCGCTGGACGCACGCCCGAGGAGCTCGCGGTGCATGACGCTCGGCGACGTCGAGCCCTCCCGCGAGGTCGACCGGCTGCGGTCCCGCCGCCGGGACCTCGGCCTGCCCGCCGACGACGCGTCGGCGCTGCTGGTCGACGTCGTCACCGGCGAGCCCGTCGGGGTCGAGGCACTGCCCCTGCACCTGCGCAAGGCCCGGGTGACCGGGGTCAGCGTCGGTGCCAACTCGAGTATCTGCCGGGGCCTGCTGCAGGAGCGGTACGGCGCCGGTTCACGTCTCGCGTCCGTCGGTGGCGGCGCGGAGGAGGAGCTATGAAGGCTGTCCGGCTGCACGCGTACCACCAGCTGCCTGTCGTGGAGGAGGTCCCCGACCCGGTCGTCACGGGTCCGTTGGACGTGGTGGTCAAGGTCGGGGGAGCCGGCGTGTGCCGCACCGACCTGCACATCATCCTCGGCCAGTGGGACGCGGCGATGAACCCGACGCTGCCGTACACGATCGGCCACGAGAACGCCGGTTGGGTGCACGAGGTGGGCTCGGCCGTGACCAACGTCGCCGTCGGTGACACCGTGATCCTGCACCCCACCCCGACCTGCGGGCTGTGCCGCGCCTGCCGGGCCGGGCAGGACATGCACTGCAGCGCGAGCACCTTCCCCGGGCTCGACGGCTCGGACGGCGGGATGGCGGAGTACCTCCTCACCTCGGCGCGGGCCTGCGTGAAGCTCGACCCGAGCACGGAGCCGAAGGACGTCGCCGCGCTGGCCGACGCCGGCATCACCGCCTACCACGCGGTCCGCAAGATGCTGCCGCTGCTCTACCCGGGGACGACCTGCGCGGTCATCGGCGCGGGTGGCCTCGGGCACATCGGGATCCAGTGCCTCGCGGCGCTGAGCGCGACGAACATCATCGTGGTCGACCGCAACCCGGACGCGCTCAAGCTGGCGGAGTCGCTGGGTGCCGACGAGACGGTCTGGTCGCGGACGGCTCGCAGGTGGACGCCGTCAAGGACCTCACCGGAGGCGAGGGCGCCGACGTGGTCCTGGACTTCGTCGCGGAGGAGGGCGCCGAGAACGACGGGCTTCGCGATGACCCGCCCGGGCGGCTCCTACAGCGTCATCGGGTACGGCGGCACCCTGACCGTCCCCACGCTCGACATCATCTCCACCGAGCGCAACATCGTCGGGAACATCGTCGGCACCTACAACGAGCTCGCCGAGCTGATGGTCCTCGCCCAGTCCGGGAAGGTCACCCTGCACACCCGGACCTACCCGCTCGCCGACGCCCAGGACGCGCTGCGCGACCTCGACGCCGGCCTCGTCCGGGGCAGGGCGATCCTCGTCCCCTGACCACCCACCGACGCACCCCTCATCCGCATCCCGACCGCAGGAGGAACCCATGGCCAAGGAGCTTCGATTCGGTGAGGACGCACGGGCGCTGCTGCTCTCGGGCGTCGACCAGCTGGCGGAGGCGGTGAAGTCGACCCTCGGGCCGAAGGGTCGCAACGTGGTGCTCGAACGGATCACGGGGTCGCCGGTCGTGACCAACGACGGCGTGACGATCGCCCGCGAGGTGCACCTCGGCGACCCGTTCGAGAACATGGGCGCCCAGCTGGTCAAGGAAGCCGCGATCAAGACCAACGACATCGTCGGCGACGGGACGACCACCGCGACCGTGATCGCCCACGCGATCATCCGCGAGGGCATCAGCGCGATCGCCCGCGGCGGCAACCCGGTGCTGGTCAAGCGCGGCGTCGACCTCGCGGTCTCCCGGCTGGTCGAGCAGCTCGCCAAGGTCGCCCACCCGGTGGTCAGCGAGGAGGACTACAAGCGGGTGGCCGCGATCTCCGCGAACGACGACGACGTGGTCGGTGCGGTGCTGGCGCACGCGCTGCACACCGTGGGCGACCGCGGCATCGTCACGGTGACCGAGTCCCCGGTGAACGGGATGAGCGTGGACTTCGTCGAGGGCTTCGAGTACGACAACGGCTACCTGTCGCCGTACCTCGTGACCCACCCGGCCAGCCTGGAGGCGGTGCTGGACGACCCCTACATCCTGCTGTGCAGCGAGAAGATCTCGAAGGTCCAGCAGCTGATGCCCCTGCTGGACAAGGTGATGCGCGAGCCCGCGGCCGCTGGTGGTCATCGCCGAGACGGTCGACGGCTCGGCGCTGAGCATGCTGGTGCACAACCACGTCAACGGCGTCTTCCGCTGCGTGGCCACCAAGGCGCCCGGCTTCGGCGACCGCCGGCTGCGCAAGCTGGAGGACATCGCCACGATCACCGGCGGCGAGGTGTTCAGCAAGCACTCCGGCTTCAGCCTGGAGAACATGACCCTGGCGCAGATGGGCCGGGCCCGGCAGGTGCGGGTCACCGCGGACCGCACCACGATCATCGGCGGCGCCGGCTCGTCGGACGCCATCGAGTTCCGGCTGGCGCAGCTGCGGTCCGAGATGGACCGGGCGACGTTCGGCATCGACGAGGACGTGCTGACCGAGCGGATCGGCTCGCTGTCCGGCAAGGTGGCGGTCATCCGGGTCGGTGCACCCACCAACGCCGAGCTGGCCGAGCTGCAGCACCGCGTCGAGGACGCGCTGTCCGCGACCCGGGCCGCGATGGCCGAGGGCATCGTCGCCGGCGGCGGCTCCGCGCTGGTGCACGCGGCACCCGGCGCTCGACGACCTCGAGGTCAACGACGACTACGCGATCGGCGTCGACATCGTGCGCCGGGCGCTGAGCGAGCCGACGTACCTGATCGCGACCAACGCCGGGTACCCCGGTCACGAGGTCGTCGCGAAGGTCGCGCAGATGGGGGTCGACGAGGGCTTCGACGCCCTCGAGGGCCGCTACGGCGACATGGTCGAGATGGGCATCATCGACCCGCTGCGGGTGTGCCGCTCGGCGCTGGAGAACGGCGCGTCGGTCGCCGGCCTGCTGCTGACCACCAACACGCTGATCGCCGAGGAGCAGACCCCGTGGGGCGGCAGCCGCGCGCTGATGACCGAGTTCGGCGAGCTGGACGAGGGCCTGCACCAGCCCTCGCCCGACTCGAGCACGCCGCAGTCGCTCGGCCTCGGTCCCGTCGGTCGGCTGACCGTGCACAAGGTCGTCCGGCGGCGCCCGGATGCCGGCCGCCGCCCCTGCCCCTGCAGCTGCGCCGGCCGACGGGCGACCGCGAGGCACCGCGCACCCGGCGTACGACGGCCCGCGGCTGGTCACCCTGCTGCGGGCCGGCGTTCGTCGCGGCCGTGGCGTACGTCGACCCCGGCAACTTCGCCACGAACTTCTCGGCGGGCGCGCAGTTCGGCTACGCGCTGGTGTGGGTGGTCGTGCTGGCCAACCTGGTCGCGATGCTCGTGCAGTACGAGTCGGCCAAGCTGGGGGTGGCCACCGGGCGTGACCTGCCGGAGATCTGCCGGGAGCAGTTCCCGCGGGCGGTCTCGCGGGGGCTGTGGGTGCAGGCCGAGCTGGTCACGATGGCCACCGACGTCGCCGAGTTCGTCGGCGCCGCCGTCGGGCTGAACCTGCTGTTCGGCGATCCCGCTGTTCCCGGCCGGGCTGATCACCGCGGTCGTCGCGTTCGGCATCCTCGCGCTGTCGCAGCGCGGGCACCGGCCCTTCGAGCTGGCGATCGTCGGGCTGCTGGGCGATCGTGGTCCTGGGGCTGGTCTACGACCTGCTCGCGGTCGGCGCCGACCCGGCCGGCGATCGCCGGCGGGCTGGTGCCCGTCGTTCGGCGGGCCAGGAGTCGGTCGTGCTGGCCGCGGGCATCGTGGGCGCGCACGGTGATGCCGCACGTGATCTACCTGCACTCCGCGCTGACCAAGTCGCGCAACCGCTGCCGACGACGACGAGTCGCGGCGGCGGCTGATGCGCTACCACCGGATCGACGTGGTCGTGGCGCTCAGCATCGCCGGCCTGGTGAACCTCGACGATGGTCTTCATCGCCGCGTCGGTGTTCGGCGGGCACCGACCTGCTGGACGGCGACGGCATCGTCGGCGCCCACCGCGAGCTGGGCCGGCTGGTCGGCGGGGGAGCGGCCCTCGCCTTCGCGGTCGCGCTGCTCGCGTCCGGGCCTGTCCTCCTCGAGCGTCGGCACCTACGCCGGGCAGGTCGTGATGCAGGGCTTCATCCGCCGTCGCATCCCGCTGTTCCTGCGGCGCGCCGTGACCATGCTGCCGGCGCTGCTGATCCTGGCGACCGGGCTGCCGGTGACCGCGAGCCTGGTGGTCTCCCAGGTCGTGCTGTCGTTCGGGATCCCGTTCGCGCTCGTGCCGCTGGCGATGCGTCACGAGCGCGGCGCGACGTGATGGGCGCGCTGGTCAACCGGCGCTCCACCACCTGCGCGATGTGGCTGGTCACCGCGGCGATCAGCGCCCTCAACGTCTACCTGATCGTGGAGAGTGGTGGCGTCATGACCGGACACCGAGGAGCAGACCGGACCCGGCGACGCCCGGCGAGGAGTTCGTCGACCTCTGGCGGCTGGAGACGCCGACGGCCCGGGCCCTGGCGGCGGAGGCCGAGCGGTTCGAGGACCTGCAGACCGTGCTGCGGTGCTGCGAGCGGACTCCTGCCGGAGCTCGGTCGCGCGGCGGCCGGGTTCCCCGAGGCAGGTCTCCTCGTCGAGGCGCTGTGGACGGTCGCCCTGACGTCGTACGCCCGGTGCTTCGACGCGGCGCGGCGAGGGCACGCCGCTGACCGAGGAGGACGTGGTCAGCGCGCACCCCGACAACCACGAGGTCGCGGGAGTGGCACCGCGCCCTGATGCGGCTGCGCAAGCACTACGCCAGCCCGTCGGTGAACCCGCGCGAGGCCGTCTCGGTCAGCGTGGCGCGCGCCGAGGACGGGTCCGCGGCGGGGATCGCGCTGACGTCGGCCGCGCGGCCCGCCCTCGACGAGGTCACGGTCCGCAGCGCCGGGACGATCGCGTTCGCGCTGAGCGAGGTCGTGGACGAGCGGATCGCGAGCCGGCAGGGCGAGCTGTTCACCGAGGTCGCCGCGCTGGACACGGCGACGCTCGACGGCCTGGCGCAGTGGCGCGCGGCGCGCCCGCCCGCCACCGAGCCGCCGCCCCAGCCTGAAGGCGATCTCGCCCGACCCGGCGACTCTGGCGCGCCCACGCCCCGCCCACCCGGCGACTCTGGCGATCGCCACCCCGCCAGACGCGCCGGGTCGGCGATGTTCCGCCGCCAGACGCGCCGGGTCGCGGGCGGGACCGGGGACCCGAGGCTGGCCGGATTCGGGGCCGCATGGCGTCTATCCCGCTCCGGGGACGCATACTGGAGGTGATGAAGCCTCATGCCGGGTCCCGGCGACACCTTGCCAGCAGCCCCTTCCAGCCGCCCGCGGCGGTCACCGTCGCTGACGTACGAGCTGGACGAGCGCGTCACCCACGACAAGTACGGCATGGGCCGGGTGGTCTCGGTGGAGACCGACCAGGCGGTGGTGGTCGACTTCGGGAACAACCTGCAGGTGCGCCTGATGCGCCCCTTCGCCGAAGCTCAACAAGCTCTGAGCCGGCTCCCGAGGCTCGTCCCTTCGGACCCATATGCATGGTCCGTTCGGGCCATACCCGGAGTTTCTGCGTCATGTTCGGCGAGTCCCGACGGTTTCCTTGGTAGACGAGAACCCTGGGAGATGAGACTCGTGACCCGCACTGAGAACGATGACCGCAGTCGAGACCCGCTCGACGAAGACCGAGACCCGCGCACGCTGCAGCCGGTCCACCGACTGCCGCTGCGGCCAGCAGCTCGACATGTGCGCCCGTGCGCACTGCCCGCGCTGCGGCCGTTCGATCCAGCCAGGACTGACCCTCCGGCCGTGCCCGCGAGGCGGCGGGCCCGCGTCGAGTCGTCGCAGTCCGGTCCCGGTGACGGGCTAAGGTACTGAACGACCAGTCGGCGCGGACCTCCGCGCCGCACGACGCGTGAGCGCTCGGCGAGCGAGGGATACCTGGTGGAGCAGCAGGACGACGAGGTGGCAGTCAGCCACCGGGTCCTCACGATCCCCAACATCATCTCGATCATCCGGCTCGCCGGCGTCCCGCTGTTCCTCTGGCTGGTCCTGGTGCCCGAGGCCGACGGGTGGGCGCTGGCCGTGCTCTTCGTCTCCGGCCTCACCGACTGGCTCGACGGCTACCTCGCCCGCAAGCTCGCACCAGACCTCGAAGCTCGGCGCGATCCTCGACCCGGTCGCCGACCGGCTCTACATCCTCTCGACCGTCATCGGTCTCGGGATGCGCGACATCATCCCGTGGTGGCTGGCGCATCCTGCTGCCCGCGCGCGACGCCTTCCTCTGGTGCCTCGTGCCGTTCCTGCGCACCCGCGGCTACAGCTCGCTGCCGGTGCACTTCCTCGGCAAGGCGGCCACCGCCAACCTGCTCTACGCGTTCCCGCTGCTGCTGCTCGGCGACGGCACCGGCGTGCTCGCGATGCTGGCCAAGGTGTTCGGCTGGGCGTTCGCGATCTGGGGCACCGGGCTGTACTGGTGGGCCGGGCTGCTCTACGCCTGGCAGGTCCGCAAGCTGCTCGCCGACCACGACCGAAGGGCGCCGGCGCTCGATGGCGGCTGACCACGGCACCCGGCGCGACGCGCGTACGACGGACGGCGACCCGGCCGTCGCGCACGGCCGTGCCGCCACGCCCCGCGAACCGCGACCGTCCCGCCCGGTGAACGACCCGCCGCCGCAGGCCGTGATGGGGCTGCTCAACTACATCACCGCGACCTCCCTCGACGAGGACTACGCGCACGTCTCCCGCCGGCGCAGGCAGCCGGCGACCCCGCCGCGGGCCGCAGGACCGGGCCGGGCACCGTCGCGATGGTGGTGCTCGCCGTGTTCGGGATCCTGGTGGCCACCGCCGGCGGTGCAGACCTCGCGCAACGCCGACGAGTCGGCCAGCTCGCGCGAGTCGCTCGTCGGCGCAGGTGAACGCCCGCAAGGCGCAGCTCGCCACCCAGCGCGCGTCGGTGGACAGCCTGACCCGCTCGGTCGCCGCCCTGCAGGACAACAACCTGGACGCCACCACCCAGGGTCGGGCGGTCCGGGCCCGGCTGGACCGGCTCGGGGTGCAGACCGGGGCCGTCGCCGCCACCGGCCCGGGCATCCGGGTGGTCGTCGACGACGCGCCCGGCGCGACCGAGGACAACCAGCTGGTCCTCGACCAGGACCTCCAGAAGCTGGTCAACGCGCTGTGGGGGATCGGCGCCGAGGCCATCTCGATCAACGGCCAGCGGCTCACCAACCTGTCCGCGATCCGTGAGGCGGGCGGCGCGATCACCGTGAACTTCAAGTCGCTGGGCGGGCCCTACACCGTCTCGGCGATCGGCAACAAGAACCAGATGGCCGCCCAGCTGCTCGACACGGAGGGCGGCCGCACCTGGCTCGCCCTGCGGACCGGGTTCGGGCTGCGCTTCGACGTCAACTCCGAGGACTCCATGACCCTGCCCGCCAGCTCGCGGACGACCCTGCTGCACGCCCGACAGCCGGAGCGGCTCCGATGATCGCCGCGATCGGCCTGCTCCTCGGCGTGCTGCTCGGGCTGGTCCTGCAGCCCGACGTGCCGATCTGGCTCGAGCCCTACCTCCCGATCGCCGTCGTCGCCGCCCTCGACGCCGTCTTCGGCGCGCTGCGGGCGTTCCTCGACGGGATCTTCGACGACAAGGTCTTCGTCGTCTCGTTCGTCTCCAACGTGCTGATCGCCGGGCTGATCGTCTACCTCGGCGACAAGCTCGGCGTGGGCGGCCAGCTCTCGACCGGCGTCATCGTCGTCCTCGGCATCCGGATCTTCTCCAACGTCGCCGCGATCCGCCGGCACATCTTCCACGCGTGAGCCCGGCGATGACCCAGCCCCTCCCGAGACCCCTCCCGACGAGCAGCCCGGGCCGGCGCAGGACGGCCGCACCCGGCTGTTCGCGGCCCTGCGCCGTCCCGGCTCCCGCGGCCAGGTGACGGTCGCGGTGCTGCTGGCGCTGCTCGGCTTCGCCGCCGTCACGCAGGTGAAGGCCAACGAGCAGGACGACCAGTACGTCGGCGCGCGGCAGGGCGACCTGATCCAGTACATCAACAACCTCTCGCTCGCCTCGCAGCGCGCGGAGAGCGAGATCGCCCGGCTCCAGCGGACCCGCGACGCCCTGCGCAGCGACACCCGCGCCCGCCGTACGGCGCTCGACCGCGCCCAGCAGCAGGCCACCACGCTCGGCATCCTGGCCGGCACGGTGCCGGTCGTGGGACCGGGCGTGCGGGTCACGGTCACCGACGACAAGGGCGGCGTGGGCAGCAACCAGCTGCTCGAGGGGCTCGAGGAGCTGCGGGACGCCGGCGCCGAGGCGATCGAGCTGAACGACAAGGTCCGGGTGGTCGCCCAGACCTCGCTCAAGGACACCGGCGGGGGAGTCGCTCGTCGACGGCAAGCTGCTGAAGTCGCCGTTCGTCATCGAGGCGATCGGCAACGCCCCGAGCCTGGCCACCGCGCTGGACTTCAAGGGCGGCTTCGCCGACGAGGTGCAGCGGCCCAGCGTCGACGGCAAGGTCGACGTGGTCGAGGTCGACGCCTCCGGCGGCGTGAAGATCTCCACCGTCGTGGAGCCCGCGACACCGCGGTTCACCCAGCCCGGGAAGACGGGATAGCCTGCCGTCTCCACCTTCGACCGACCATCGACTGACCATCGACGACAGGGAGCGCCGTGTACCCCGAGGACCTCAAGTACACCAGTGAGCACGAGTGGGTCCGCAGCCCCGGCGAGGCCGAGGGCTCGGTGCGGGTCGGCATCACCGACTACGCCCAGGAGGCGCTCGGCGACATCGTCTACGTCTCCCTCCCGGAGGTCGGCGCCGAGCTCGAGAACGGCACCGCCGTCGGCGAGCTCGAGTCCACCAAGTCGGTCAGCGACGTCTACGCCCCGCTCGGCGGCACCGTCAGCGCCCGCAACGAGGCGCTCGACGCGACCCCCGAGCTGGTCAACTCCGACCCGTACGGCGAGGGCTGGCTGTTCGAGATCGTGCCGGCGGACGCCGCTGCCGTCGACGGCCTGATGGACGCCGCGACGTACCAGTCCAGCCTCGAGTCCTGAGCACGCGCCTTCTCGCTTGATCGCCCTGCGTTCACTGATAGGTTCGCTCCACACAACCGTGAACCTCGACTGACGGTTGAGGGTTTGCGCCAGCAGCGACTGGTCCACAGGCACCGGGAGGCCGACCATGCCGTTCTGCACACAGTGCGGACACCAGAACCCCGACGGCGCGCGCTTCTGCTCGCAGTGCGGGAGCCGTCTCGAGGTGGCCGCCCCCGCGGGCGAGTCGCCGGGCGAGACCACCGCGACGATCACCTTCGGGGGTCCCGTCAAGGAGGCCGAGCACCGTGAGGAGCGCGCCCTCGGCGACGCCGACGCGGCGGCCGTGGACGCCCTGCCGCCGGGCAGCGCCCTGCTCGTCGTGCAGCGCGGCCCGAGCGCGGGCAGCCGGTTCCTCCTCGACACCGACGTGGTGGCCGCCGGCCGGCACCCCGAGAGCGAGATCTTCCTCGACGACGTGACCGTGTCGCGCCGGCACGCCGAGTTCCGTCGTACGGCGGACGGCTTCACCGTCGCGGACGTGGGCAGCCTCAACGGCACCTACGTCAACCGGGACCGCATCGACGAGGTCACCCTCGCCGGCGGCGACGAGGTGCAGATCGGGAAGTACCGCCTGGTCTACTTCACCAGCCACCCCGGAGCGGGTCAGTAGCCATGCGACAGTCCGCCTCGTCGCGGGCGCGGCTCAGCATCGGGGAGGTGCTCGGGCAGCTGCGCGGCGACTTCCCGGGCCTGAACATCTCCAAGATCCGGTTCCTGGAGGCGGAGGGGCTCATCGAGCCCGAGCGCACCCCGTCGGGCTACCGCAAGTTCTCCCACCAGGACGTCGAGCGGCTGCGCTACGTCCTGACCTGCCAGCGCGAGCACTACCTCCCGCTCAAGGTGATCCGCGAGCACCTCGACGCGATCGACCGCGGGCTCGAGCCGCCGGCGCTGAACGGCGCCTCCGGCCCGCAGGTGCCGCGGGTGGTGCTCGCCGGCGACGGCTACCCGTCCCCGGACTCGTTCTCCTCCGACGCCTCCGAGCTGCGGCTGTCCCGCGGCGAGCTGCTCGCGTCGGCCGAGATCGAGGACGAGCTCCTCGACCAGCTCGAGAACTTCGGCCTGGTCCGCCCGCGGCAGGGCTCCACGCCGTACGACGGGGACGCGCTCGTGGTCGCCAAGACGGCCGGCGAGCTCGCGGCGTTCGGCTTCGAGCCGCGCCACCTGCGCGCCTTCCGGACCGCCGCGGACCGCGAGGTGGGCCTGATCGAGCAGGTCGTCTCCACGATGCGCCGCGGCCGGGACGCCAGCGCGTCCGCGCGGGCCGAGGAGGCCATCTCGCAGATCGCCGCCCTGTCCGTACGACTGCACGCGACGCTGGTCAAGGCCGGTCTGCGCACCTGAACGGCCGCACCTGCAGGCTCTTCCGGCCGGGAGTAGGGTGATTGCGTGCGCGAAGTCGACGTGATCGGTGTCCGGGTGGAGATGCCCTCCAACCAACCCATCGTCCTCCTGAGGGAGGTCGCGGGGGACCGCTACCTGCCCATCTGGATCGGTGCCGTCGAGGCGACGGCGATCGCCTTCGCCCAGCAGGGCGTGGTGCCGCCGCGGCCGCTGACGCACGACCTGATCAAGGACCTGCTGAGCGCCACCGGCAACGACCTCACCGAGGTCCGGATCACCGAGATGAAGGACGGCATCTTCTACGCCGTCCTGGTCTTCGAGTCCGGCGTCGAGGTCAGCGCCCGGCCCTCGGACTCCATCGCGCTCGCGCTGCGCACCGGCAGCAAGATCGTCTGCGCCGAGGACGTGCTCGACGAGGCCGGCCTCGAGGTGCCCGACGAGCAGGAGGACGAGGTCGAGAAGTTCCGCGAGTTCCTCGACCACGTGTCCCCGGAGGACTTCGAGTCCCGCTGAGACGCCTCGAGCTCAACCCTCAACCTCTAGTTGAGGGTTACGACACGCCGACCGAAACGGCCCAGCCTCGTTGACCACCCTCAACCCGAGCCTTACCTTGGGGGAGTGCCTTCGCTGTAACTCCACCGTTGTTCTCTTGGTCGGCCTCTGTGCCGCCCGCCCCGAGGACGGACGGCTTCCCCCTAGGGAGCGACACGCAGAGCGAAGCAGATGAGACGAGGTCAACGGTGACAGGCAACGACGACGTGGCGGCGCGCAACGCGACCGACCAGACGGCGGCGCACGAGGCGGCCGAGGTGGCCGACGAGCAGGGTCTGCTCTTCGACGACGATGTGTCGACGCTTCCCAGTGACACCGGCTACCGCGGGCCCACGGCCTGCAACGCCGCCGGCATCACCTACCGCCAGCTGGACTACTGGGCCCGCACCGGGCTCGTGGAGCCCACCGTGCGCGGGGCCACCGGCTCCGGCACCCAGCGGCTCTACTCCTTCCGCGACATCCTGCTGCTCAAGGTGATCAAGCGCCTCCTGGACGCCGGCATCTCCCTGCAGCAGATCCGCACCGCGGTGCAGCACCTGCGCAAGCGCGGCACCGACGACCTGACCCGGGTCACGCTGATGAGCGACGGCGCCAGCGTCTACGAGTGCACCAGCAACGACGAGGTCATCGACCTGCTCCAGGGCGGTCAGGGTGTCTTCGGCATCGCGATCGGCGGCGTCTGGCGCGAGATCGAGGGGTCGCTCGCCGAGCTGCCCAGCGAGCGCGCCACCGACGACTCCGGCGCGCACGCCGGTGACGAGCTCTCCGCCCGTCGCCGGGCCCGCGCCGCGGGCTGACGCACTTCCACCCTTCGAGGCGTCGCGCCCGGTGACCACCGGTCACCGGACGCGGCGCCTCGAGTCGTTTCCGGAGGAGTCACGGGGCCCGACGCTCGACCCGGCGGTCTGGCGGCGCGGGCGGCGCCGACCCGGCGCGTCTGGCGGACTCCCTCGCCAGAGTCGCCGGGTCGGCGGGGTCTGGAGCGCCAGAGTCGCCGGGTCAGCGGGGTCGGGAGCGCCAGAGTCGCCGGGTCGGCGGGGGTGGCGGGACCGGGCCGGGCGGTTGGGTAAGGTGGGGGTGCTGCTGACACCGCGCGGGAGAGTCTCCGTCTTCTTCCCCGTCGGAGCGCCGAAGGGGCAAATCCTCCCCGGAACCTCTCAGGCGCCAGGACCGTGCGGGACAGGCAACTCTGAAGGACCGGATGCCCCCACGACGACGTGCGGGCCGTCGCTGACAGAGGGGGAGGCGACCTGACCGCGACGTCACCAGGAGCCTCTGTGTCCGACCACCCCAGCCTCGCCGACCTCGACACCGCCGGAGCGTTCGTCGACCGGCACATCGGCCCGGGGACCGAGGAGCGGGCCACCATGCTGGCCGCCCTCGGCTTCGAGTCCCTCGACGCCCTGATGGACGCCGCCGTCCCCGGTGGCATCCGCGCCGCCGACGAGCTCGGCCTGCCGCCCGCCGCGACCGAGGCCCAGGCGGCCCGTGAGCTGCGCGCGGTCGCGGCCCGCAACACGCCCCGCGAGCCGATGATCGGCCTGGGCTACCACGGCACGATCACCCCGCCCGTCGTACGACGCAACGTGCTGGAGGACCCGTCCTGGTACACCGCCTACACGCCGTACCAGCCGGAGATCTCCCAGGGCCGCCTCGAGGCGCTGCTCAACTTCCAGACCCTCGTCGGCGACCTGACCGGGCTGCCGACCGCCAACGCCTCGCTGCTCGACGAGGGCACCGCGGTCGCCGAGGCGATGACGCTGGTGCGGCGGGGCAACAAGAAGGCGACCGGCCCGTTCGTGGTCGACGCCAACGCGCTGCCGCAGACCATCGCCGTCGTCGAGACCCGGGCGCACGCCATGGGCATCCCGGTGGTCGTCGCCGACCTGACCGGCGGGCTGCCCGCCGACGTCACCGACCCGTGCGGGGTGCTCGTGCAGTACCCCGGCGCGGACGGCGCCGTGCTCGACCCGCGACCCCTGGTCGAGGCGGTGCACGCCGCCGGCGGGATGGCCGTGGTGGCCGCCGACCTGCTCGCGCTCACGCTGCTGGAGTCCCCGGGCGCGATGGGCGCCGACGTGGTGGTCGGCTCCTCCCAGCGCTTCGGCGTCCCGCTGTTCTACGGCGGCCCGCACGCCGGCTTCATGTCCGTGCGCGCCGGCCTCGAGCGGCACCTGCCCGGCCGCCTGGTCGGCGTCTCGGTCGACTCCGAGGGCCGCCCGGCCTACCGGCTCGCGCTGCAGACCCGCGAGCAGCACATCCGCCGCGACAAGGCCACCTCCAACATCTGCACCGCGCAGGTGCTGCTCGCCGTGGTCGCGTCGATGTACGCCGTCTACCACGGCCCCGCCGGGCTGCGGACGATCGCGCGGCGCACCCACCGGTACGCCGCCGTGCTGGCCACCGCGCTGCGCGGGGCCGGCGCCGACGTGCTGCACGAGCAGTTCTTCGACACCGTGACCGTGCGGGTGCCCGGGGGAGCGGCGGCCGTCGTGGAGGCCGCCCGTGAGCGCGGCGTGCACCTGCGGCTCGCCGACGACGACACCGTCGGCATCTCCACCTCCGAGACCACCGCCCGCGAGCACCTCGTCGCGGTGCTCGAGGCGTTCGGGGCCGGCGACGTCGACCTCGACGACGTCGACGCCCGCACCGGCGACGAGCTGCCGGCCGCGCTGCTGCGCGAGACCGAGTTCCTCACCCACGAGGTGTTCAACACCCACCGCTCCGAGACCTCGATGCTGCGCTACCTGCGCCGGCTCTCGGCCCGCGACTACGCCCTGGACCGCGGCATGATCCCGCTCGGGTCCTGCACGATGAAGCTCAACGCGACCACCGAGATGGAGCCGGTCAGCCTGCCCGGCTTCGCGGACCTGCACCCGTTCGCGCCGGCCGCCGACGCCGCGGGCTACACCCACCTGATCGAGGAGCTGGAGTCCTGGCTGGCCGAGGTCACCGGCTACGACCGGGTCTCGATCCAGCCGAACGCCGGGTCGCAGGGCGAGCTCGCCGGGCTGCTCGCGATCCGGGCCTACCACGTCGCGAACGGCGACGCGGCCCGCGACGTCTGCCTGATCCCGGCCTCCGCGCACGGCACCAACGCGGCCTCCGCGGTGATGGCCGGCATGCGGGTCGTCGTGGTCAAGGCCGCCACCGACGGGCGCGTCGACATGGACGACCTGCGCGCGCAGTGCGAGAAGCACGCCGACGACCTGGCCGCGATCATGGTGACCTACCCCTCGACCCACGGCGCCTACGAGGACGGCATCGGCGACCTCTGCGCGACCGTGCACGAGCACGGCGGCCAGGTGTACGTCGACGGGGCGAACCTCAACGCGCTCCTCGGCTACGCCAGGCCCGGCGAGTTCGGCGGCGACGTCTCGCACCTCAACCTGCACAAGACGTTCTGCATCCCGCACGGTGGCGGCGGCCCCGGCGTGGGACCGGTCGGCGTGCGCGAGCACCTGGCGCCGTACCTCCCCTCGCACCCGGGACACCCCGACCCCGCGCGACGTGCGGGCATCGGGCCGGTCAGCGCGGCGCCGTACGGCTCGGCGGGGATCCTGCCGATCTCCTGGGCGTACGTGCGGATGATGGGCGGCGAGGGCCTGACCGACGCGACGGCGGTGGCGGTGCTGTCCGCGAACTACATCGCCAAGCGGCTCGGCGACCACTTCCCGGTGCTCTACAAGGGGCACGGCGACCTGGTCGCGCACGAGTGCATCCTGGACCTGCGCGACCTGACCAAGCAGACCGGCGTCACCGTCGACGACGTGGCCAAGCGGCTCGTCGACTACGGGTTCCACTCGCCGACGATGAGCTTCCCGGTCGCGGGCACGCTGATGGTCGAGCCGACCGAGTCCGAGGACCTCGGCGAGATCGACCGGTTCTGCGAGGCGATGATCGCGATCCGTCGCGAGATCGACCGGGTCGGCGCGGGGGAGTGGACCCCGGAGACCTCGCCGCTGCGCGGGGCCCCGCACACCTCGCGCGCGCTCACCGGCGAGTGGGACCGTGCCTACTCCCGCGAGGTCGCGGTGTTCCCGACCGGCTTCGACCCGGACAAGTACTGGCCGCCGGTCGGGCGCATCGACCAGGCCTACGGCGACCGCCACCTGGTCTGCTCCTGCCCGTCGCCCGAGGCGTTCGAGAACTCCCACGTGGACGCATGAGCGGGGTCGGTGACCTCACCGCGCGGCGGCTCGACGTGCTGCTGGCGCGTGAGCAGCACGACGGCCGGCTGCCCTCGGTGGTCGGCGGCGTGGTCCGGGACGGCGAGCTCGTGTGGTCCGGTGCGGTCGGCGGTGCGGACGACGTCGTCCCCGGGCCCGACGTGCAGTACCGCATCGGCTCGATCACCAAGACGCTGGTGGCCGTGACCGTCCTGCAGCTGCGCGACGAGGGGGTGCTCGACCTCAACGACCGGCTCGACGAGCACCTGCCCGGCGTCCGGTACGGCGACCGGACCCTGCGCGGCCTGCTCTCCCACGACACCGGCATGCACTCCGAGCCGGCCGGGTCCTGGTGGGAGCGCACGCCCGGCGGCACGTTCGACGAGCTCGCGGCCGGCCTGTCCGAGGACGACGCGCCGTTCGTGCCGGGCGCGACCTTCCACTACACGAACGTCGCCTTCGGGCTGCTCGGCGAGGTGGTCAGCCGGCACCGGGGCCTGCCCTGGTTCGACGTGGTCCGGGAGCGGATCCTCGAGCCGCTCGGGATGACCCGGACGACGTACCTCCCGCAGGCGCCGCACGCCTCGGGCTTCAGCGTGCACCACTACGCGGGCACGCTGACCGCCGAGCCGTCCTTCGACGCCGGTGCGATGGCGCCGGCCGGTCAGGTGTGGAGCACGATCGAGGACCTCGCGCGCTACGCGTGGTTCCTCGCGGTCGGCGACGAGCGGGTCATCGCGCCCGCGACGATCGCGGAGATGTGCATCCCGCAGTCGGGCTCGCGGGCCAGCGCCCTGACGAACGGTCACGGCCTCGGCATCGCGCTGACCCGCGGCGGCTCGGGCATGCTCGTCGGGCACACCGGGTCGATGCCCGGGTTCCTCGCCGGCTGCTTCGCCGACCCCGTCCGTCGTACGGCTGCGGTGGTGATGGCGAACGCCACGGTCGGCATGCGCTGCGAGGGTCTCGTGGTGGACCTGCTCGAGACGCTCGAGGAGTGCGAGGGCACGGTCCCGGTGCCGTGGCGGCCGAGCTGCGACGTACCGGAGGCGGTGCTCGAGATCCTGGGCGTGTGGCACTGGGGCAACACCGCGCTCTCCTTCGCGTGGGACGAGAAGTGGGTGGTGGTGTCCAACCCCGTCCGGCGCGCCGAGTCGCACCGCTTCGTGCCCGAGGAGGGCGGCACCTTCCTGGGGACGCGCGGCTACCACAACGGGGAACGGCTGCACGTCGTCCGCAACGACGACGGCAGCATCAACCACCTGGTGTGCGAGACGTTCGTCTACACCCGGACGCCGTACGACCCGGACGCGCCGATCCCGGGCGGCCACCCGCGCTGACGGTCGGTCCGGTCTCGTCTGCGCAGGAGGATGCGGCGCGCCACCGGCCGGTCCACGGTGGCGGGATGACGAACTTGCGCATCCCGGCGCCCGCCCTGGCCCTGTGCGTCTTCCTGCTCGCACCCGCCCTGGTGTCGTGCGGGTCCGGGGACAAGGCACCGTCCGACTTCTGCAAGTCCGTCGCCTCGCTGGACTCGGCGGTCACCCAGATCAACCAGTCGCCGCTGACCAAGTCCACGGTGGCCGCCGTCCAGGACTCGCTCGACCAGATCGACGCGGCCGCGAAGAACCTCGCGGACACCGCGGGATCCCAGGCCGAGTCCGAGGTCAAGGCGGTCGAGGCCGACGTCACGGCCCTCGACGCGAGCGTCTCGGCCGCCGTGAAGCAGCCGACACCGCACAACGTCAACGCCGCCCGCACCTCGATGCGGTCGCTGACCACGAGCGTCAACGACCTCTCGAACGCCACCTCGTCCTCCTGCTGACCCGGCGCGTGTGGCGGCGCGAACGGCGCTGACCCGGCGCGTCTGGCGGGCGCCCTCCGCCAGAGTCGCCGGGTGGGCGGGCGGCTGGCCGCCAGAGTCGCCGGGTGGGCGCCCTGCCGGGCGCCAGAGTCGCCGGGTCAGTTGGCCTGGGAGACGGTGGACATGTTGAAGTCGGGGACGCGGAGGGCCGGGGTCGCGGTGCGTGGGAAGTAGTCGCCCCACTCGCGCGAGAAGCTCGGGGCGGTCGCGGAGGCGTGCGAGAACCGGCGGAGCAGGTCGACCGGGCTCTCGTTGAACCGGAAGTTGTTGACGGCCCCGGTGACCTCGCCGTTCTCGACCAGGTAGACGCCGTCGCGGGTCAGTCCGGTGAGCAGCAGCGACTGCGGGTCGACCTCGCGGATGTACCACAGGCAGGTCACCAGCAGCCCGCGCTCGACGCCGGCGACCAGGTCCTGGGTGCTGCCGGTCGCGCCGTCGACCTGGACCACGAGGTTGTCGATGTACGGCGTGACGGGCTGGCCGGTCAGGCCGGCGGAGTACCGGTTCTGCAGCAGCGCGGTCAGCGTGCCGTCGGTGATCCAGCTCGTGCGCGACAGCGGCAGCCCGTTGTCGAAGACGCTCTCGATCGCGTTGCTGGACGAGGCGCTGACGAACGGTGCCGCCTCGAGCCGGGGGTACGTCGGGTCGGAGAACATCTGCAGCGGCCTGTCGGAGAGCCGCTCGCCGATCCTCGTGCCACCGCCGCGCTTGGAGAACACCGTCTGGCCGTCGTGCGCCTCGCGGGCGGCGGCGGTCCAGTAGGCGTAGATCATCAGGTCCGCGACCGCGGTCGGGGGCAGCACGGTGTCGTAGCGGCCGGCGTCGAGGTCCACGCGCCGCGACGCCCACCCGAGGCGCTGCACGAGCTCGGCGTCCATCGTGTGCGCGTCCACGTCGCTGAAGTCGCGCGTCGCGCCGCCGACCCAGGCGCTCGTGGACAGGTCGGTCGGCTTGGCGGTGCAGCCGTAGTGCCCGGTGGGCTGCACGTGCCGCAGCCGCAGGCCGGTGCTGCTGCCGAGGTACGTCGTCGTGACGTCGTGGTCCACGAAGCCGTAGAGGATCCGGTCCTCCGCGGTGGCCCGGCCGAACGCCTCGCCGAGGGCCGGCGCGAACGTCGAGTAGACCTCGATCGACGTCTCGCCGGACGACTCGAACCAGTCGGCGTCGGCGTCACCGGTGGGCAGCTCGGCGGCGTCCTCCGCGGGGCTGCTGGCCTTCGCGGCGGCGTCGGCCTGCTCGACGATGCGGGTGACCTGGTCGGTCGAGGCGGCACTGCCGGACACCGAGCCCGACGCCGTACCCTCGCCGGTGCCGTGGAAGGCGACCACCGTGACGGTGACGGAGTGCATCACGCCGTTGGTGGTCAGGGTGTTGTTGGCCCAGCGCAGGTTCGCGCTGGTGGAGTCGTGCACGATCACCACGCACTGGTCGGAGGACGTCGCCTTCAGCGCGTGCTCCACGAGCTCCTGCGGACTTGCTGCAGTCATGAGGTGGGTCCTTCGCTAGCGGGACGAGGGGGGACCGACCGGGTCACGAGCCGGACTCGGCGGTGGTGTTCAGGACGTTCACGCCGCGGAACAGCGACGTCGGGCAGCCGTGCGAGACCGACGCGACCTGGCCCGGCTGGGCCTTGCCGCAGTTGAACGCGCCGCCGAGCTCCCAGGTGTCGGGGCCGCCGACGGCCTCCATGGAGCCCCAGAAGTCCGTCGTGGTGGCCTGGTAGGCCACGTCGCGCAGCTGCCCGGCGAGTCGGCCGTCCTCGATGCGGTAGAACCGCTGGCCGGTGAACTGGAAGTTGTAGCGCTGCATGTCGATCGACCAGGACTTGTCGCCGACGACGTAGATGCCGCGCTCCACCTGGCCGATGAGGTCGTCGGTGGAGGGGCCGTCCGGGGCCGCCTGCAGCGACACGTTGGCCATCCGCTGGATCGGGATGTGGCCGGGGGAGTCGGCGTAGGCACAGCCGTTCGAGCGGCCGTCGTTGAGCTCGGGGTGCATCAGCGCCATCGACCGGTCGAGCTGGTAGCCGACCAGGACGCCGTCCTTGACGATGTCCCACTGCTGGGTGGCGACCCCCTCGTCGTCGTACCCGATGGTGGCCAGGCCGTGCTCCTGGGTCCGGTCCCCGGTGACGTTCATGACCGCCGAGCCGTACTGCAGCGTGTTCAGCTTGTCGATGGTCGCGAACGAGGTGCCGGCGTAGTTGGCCTCGTAGCCCAGCGCCCGGTCGAGCTCGGTGGCGTGGCCGATCGACTCGTGGATGGTCAGCCAGAGGTTCGAGGGGTGGATCACCAGGTCGTAGCGACCGGCCTCCACCGACGGTGCGACGAGCTTCTCGGCGAGCAGGTCGGGCAGCTGCTCGAGCTCGCCGGCCCAGTCGTAGCCGTCGCCGACGAGGTACTCCCAGCCGCGGCCGACCGGCGGTGCGAGGGTGCGCATCGAGTCGAAGACGCCGGACTTCTCGTCGGTGCCGAACGCCTCGAACATCGGCTGCAGGCGGACCCGCTGCTGGGTGGTCGTGGTGCCGGACAGGTCGGTGTAGAACTTGTTCTCCACCACCTGCTGCAGGGTGCCGGAGGCGTGCTGGACGCCGGGCGCGTCGAGCAGCCGCTGGGACCACCCGGCCAGCAGGTCGACCTTCTCCGCGAGCGGCACCGAGAGCGGGTCGATCTCGTAGGCCGACACCCACTCGACGTCCCGGTACGTCGGCTCCGGGGCCAGCTCGATCGGGCGCGACGTCATCGCCGCGGCGACCTGCGCCGTGCGGATCGCGGTCTCGGTGACCTGGACGGCCGTGGTCTGGCCGAGCCCGACGCCGGAGGCGAACCCCCAGGCACCGTTGAGCACGACGCGGACGGCGAAGCCGACGTCCTCGGAGTCCGAGGCGCCCTGCAGACGGCCGTCACGCACCCGGACGTCCTGCGAGCGGATCCGCTCGAACCGGAAGTCGGCGTGGCTGACGTGGAAGTCCTGGGCCCGGGCCAGCGCCGCCTCCGCCATCCGGCGGTAGGGCAGCGCGGTGAACGACGCGTCGATCTCGTGCGGCGAGGTCATGACCCGAGGCTATGTCGCCCGGCGCCGGGATGTCCTGCCGGGTCCCGTGTGTCCCTCCTGTTTCGGGTCCGGCCGGTTGGGCACCCTGCCGTCGGGGGAATCCCTCTCCTGCCATCGCCCTCGACAGGAGCACCCATGGACTGGCTGGTCAGCGGACGTCATCCGGACGCGGCCGCCCGTGCCGCCGCCCTGGTCGGCGACCACCTGCGCCGGCACGCCGCCGACCCCGGCGCGGTCGAGCAGGCGCTCGGCGACGCCGAGCGCCTGGTCAGCTCGGCACTGACCCCCGGCACCGCCGCGCTGCGGCTGCGCCTCGACTGGACGGGCGCCCTGCCCACCCTGGAGGCCGGTCGCCTGGCCGACGACGACGCCCCCACCGGTACGACGGACGGGGCGGTCGTCCCGGTCCGCGACCGCGCGGCCGTCGAGGCCCGGGTGGGGGACAGCGTCGGACCGGTCGACCTGGCCGTCGAGCGCCGGGTGCAGGAGATCTTCCGGGCCGGCCCGCCGCCGACGCCGCTGGTCGACGTCGACCCCCGCCGCGACGGGGCGGCCGCCGTGGCCGTCGCGCTGGTCGCCGCACGGGAGGCGCACCCGACCGTCTCCGGCCCGCAGTCCTCGGGACTGGCCGGCGCGATCCTGGCCCAGGCCGCCCTGGACCAGGAGACCGACCTCGACGCCCACCAGGCCGCTGCGCTGATCCAGGAGGTGCACGCCGCACTGGGCAGCGACGCGCAGGTCGAGGTCACCGACGACGGCGTCCTCGAGATGTCGGTGACCACCTGCCCGTTCGGCGCGGGGGTCGGCAACGCCCCGTCGCTGTGCCACGTCACCGCCGGTCTCGCCGGCCAGATCGCCGCGCGGGTGCAGGGCCACGCGACGGTCGTGCTCGACGAGACCCTGGCGCTCGGGGACCCGGGGTGCCACCTGCACGTGCGCCTGGAGCCCGCGGAGGAGGACGTCCGCGGCGAGACGCACCAGTGGCCGACCGTCGCGACCACCCCCAACGAGCCGACCCCGCACCTCGACCTGTCCCTCAGCCTGCCCGAACGAGAGCGGCAGCGTCCCGGTCGTGCGCCGGCTGGCGGCCCAGGCGCTGCACGCGTTCGGCGTGCTCGGCGAGGACATCGACGACGTGCAGCTCGCGATCACCGAGGCCTGCGCGAACGTGGTGGACCACGCCACCGACGCGGACACCTACGAGGTGAAGGTCGAGCTGGCCGCGGACCGCTGCGCGATCACCGTCGTGGACCAGGGGCGTGGCTTCGACGCCACCGCCGTGACCGGGCCGCCGCCCCCGGACTCCGAGTCCGGTCGCGGCGTGGTGCTGATGCGGGCGCTGGTGGACAACGTGGCGTTCCGCAGCGAGCCGCAGGCCGGGGCCGTGGTGCACATGGTGAAGACCCTGCGCTTCGACAGCGGCCACCCGCTGTGGCGCGACCGCGAGCTCCCGCACACCGGCGCCTAGCGGTCAGGTCCGGCCGTCGCGCTCCTGCGCCTCGCGCAGGGCGCTGTGCTCGCCCATCCAGGTCGCCGGCAGCACGTCGAACCCGGCCCGCCGGGCCGCGTCGAGCACCCGGGGGTCGTCGTCGACGAGCACCACGACGGTGCGGGTCTCCGCCAGCTCCTCCAGTACGTCGATCTTGTACACGCTGGAGGGCCGGTAGTCGTCGGCGGGCCGCAGCAGCAGCGGGCCGTCGGGCAGGTCGTGGCGGGCGAACCAGCGCTCGGTCACCCCGCGGAGCCGTTCGGGGCGGCCGGACAGGTAGACGACGTCGTACACCTCGGCCAGGGCCCGGACCGTCTCCTCGCCCTCGACCAGCAGCCCGTCGTCGTCGGCGCCGGCGAAGAACCTCCGCCAGTCCTTGGGGTGCTCGGTGACGTGGTGCAGCCGGTGCCGGAGGTCGGCCACGACGCCGTCGATGTCGATGACGGCCACCATCGGCTTGTCGCTCACCTGCCCCATCATGCCGCCCGCGCGACGGGCCCCGGGCGGCCGGGACCCGACCCGTGACGATCAGCCGACGAGGGTGGTGACGTCGATCGACGACCCGGACCGGCCCTTGCGCACGTGCACCTGGGTCGGGATCCGGTTGCGCAGCTCGCTGACGTGGCTGACCACGCCGACGGTGCGGCCGCCGGCCCGGAGCCCGTCGAGGCGGTCCATGACGTCGTCGAGGGTGTCGGCGTCGAGGGTGCCGAACCCCTCGTCGACGAACAGCGTCTCGATCTCGGTGCCGCCGGCCTCCTGGGTGACCACGTCGGCCAGGCCGAGCGCCAGCGACAGCGAGACCACGAACGTCTCGCCGCCGGAGAGGGTGCTGGGGGAGCGCGCGTCGCCGGTCCACTGGTCGACGACCTCCAGGCCGAGCCCCGCCGGAGAGCCCTTGCGGGCGGCCCGGTCGGTGCGCTGGAGGAGGTACCGCTGGTCGCGCATGTGACCGAGCCGCTCGTTGGCGGCGGCGACGACCTGGTCGAGCCGGGTGGCGAGGACGTAGGCGGAGAGCCGCATCTGCAGCTGGTTGTCCTGGCCCAGACCGCGCACCAGCTGGGACATCGCCTCGGCCCGCAGCGACTCGTCGCGCAACGGCGCCCACGCGGTGACGGCCGCCTCGAGCCGTGCGAGGAGGGCGGTGACCGCCTCCACGCACGCCTCGGCGAGGTGCACCGCGCGCGAGGCCTCCACCTCGGCGCGGCGCGCACCCGCGAGGTCCACCTCCAGCGCGGCCAGGTCGGCGCCCGGGTCCGTCGCGAGGTCGTCGAGGTGCTGGTCGGGGTCGTCGAGGACCTCCCGGGCCCGGTGGGCGACCCGGTCGCGCTCCTCGAGCAGGGCTCGCAGCCGCTGCTGGTCGGCGGGGTCGAGCACGGCGGCGCGCGCCGCGTCCACGGAGTCGAAGCGCGTGCTCGCGGGCGGCGTCGGCCGTCTGGGTGCGGAGGTCCGCCGCCCGGCCGAGGGTCCGGTCGGCCTCGTCCACGACGTGCCGCACCTCCTCGACGCGGTCGGCCAGCCGGGTCAGGTCCTCCACCGCGTCGCGCAGCGAGCCGGTCGTCACGTCGCCCAGCTCGGCGTCCACCTCGCGCACCGTCTCCTCCAGGCCGGCGATCGTCTGGTGCAGCCCCGCGAGGGCGGCGGCCGCGGCGGCCTGCCGGGCGGCGACCGACTCCTGCTCGGCCCGGGTGCGGTCGACGGCGACGGCGAGGCGTCGCCCCTCGTCGCGGGCCTGCTCGGCGTCCGCGAGCTCGGCGGTCAGGGCGTCGACCTCGGCGGCCGCGTCCGCGGGCGAACGGCCCTCGGCGGCGGCCGCGCAGTCCGCCCGGCGGTGCTCGGCGTCGGCGAGCGCCCGGGCCGCGAGGTCGACGCGCTCGGCCAGCCGGGCGACCTCGGCGTCGGCGGCGTGCTGGTCGGCCTCGGTGACCGCGTCGACGGAGGGCAGGGCGGGTGCGGGGTGCTCCGGGCTGCCGCACACCTGGCACGGGTCGCCCTCGACGAGGCCGCCGGCCAGCTCGGCGGCCATCCCGGCCAGCCGCCGGGTGAGCAGCTCCTGGCGGTGCTCGCGGGCGGTCAGGGCGTGGTCGCGGGCCTCCCGGTGCGCGTCCGCCAGCGCGAGCACCTCGGCGTCGGCGGCGACGAGTCCGCGGGCGCCCGTCCGGCGGCGGCGGGCGGCTTCCAGGGAGAGGCCCAGCGCCTCGTGGCGGGCGGCCCGGGCGGTGGTCTCCTGCAGGCGTCGGACCAGGTCGACGAGCTCGGCGGGGAGCTCCTCGGCGCGTCCGGTGGTCTCGGCGAGCTCGGTCTCGGCCTCCCGCAGCCGCGTGCGGGCGGTCACCAGGTCCCGACGGGCGAGGGCACCGGCCGCCTCGCGGGGGAGCAGGGTCTGCAGCCGGGTGGCCCGGGCCCGGGTGTCCCGCACCAGGCGGACGAGCCCGTCCGCCGAGCCCAGGGCCGTCTCGTCGCCGTCGACCGGGCACTCGGGTGACGCGATCAGCTGCGCCAGCGAGCCCAGCGCCCGGGCCCGGTCGCGGTCGGCGCGGGTCGCGGCCGCCTCGGCCTGGTCGAGCAGCGTGAGCAGCGGCCGACAGGTCGCGGCGCGCTCGGCCGGCGTCCAGGGTGGCCCGCGCGGTGCCGGCCTGCTCCTCGGACGCGTCGAGGGCCTCGAGCTCGGCGCGGGCGGCCGCGACCCGGGTCGCCAGCTCCCGCGCCCGGACGGCCTCCGCGTGCCGGTCGACGGTCTCGGCCACGGCGGCCCCGGTCGCCGCGTGGGCCAGCGTCGCGGTGTCGAGCACGGCCCGGGCGTCGGCCAGCCGGTCGAGGGCCCAGCCCACCACCCGGCCGTCCGAGGCGGCCTGCGCGAGGTCGTCGCCGGTGAGGTCGTCGGGCGTCGGCACGCCGGCCCGGTCGGCCACGCCGTCGAGCAGCCGCTGGACGTCGGCCTGGTCGCGACCGGACCGGACCTTGAGGTCCCGGCTGTGGTCGTGCACCCAGTCCTCGATGCGCGCGAACCGGTCGGTGCGGAACAGGTGCTGCAGCACGGCGTGCCGCTCCTGGGAGGAGGCCCGCAGGAACGTCTGGAACTCGCCCTGGGGCAGCAGCGCCACCTGGACGAACTGGGCGGCGTTCATGCCCATCAGGTCGGAGACCAGCAGCCCGACCTCCGCGGCCCGGGCGGAGAGGAAGTGGTCGGCGCCGCCGGTGGTCTCGGTGATCGAGGCGGACGCCTTCTCGGCCAGCAGGCCGTCGCCGCGCTTCTTGGGCCGGGACCACTCCGGCGTGCGGCGTACGACGAACCGGCGGTCGCGGACGCTGAAGTCGAGCACCACCTCCGGGGGCACGTCGACCGGGGCGTGCTGCGACTTGAGCGCCTTCACGCCGCGCACGCCGGGGACCTGCCCGTAGAGCGCGAAGCAGACCGCGTCGAGCAGGCTGCTCTTGCCGGCGCCGGTCGGCCCGGTCAGCAGGAACAGCCCGGCCTCGTTGAGGTCGTCGAAGTCGACGGTCTCGGTGCCGGCGAACGGGCCGAACGCGGTGACGGTCAGCCGGTGCAGCCGCATCAGCCCACGTCCCGGTGGCCGAGCCTGAAGTCGGCGTCCCGGTCGCCGTCGATGCGGCAGGAGTCGCAGGCCAGCTGCAGCAGCAGCTCCTCCTCGGTGGTGGCCTCGAGGTCCCGGACCTCCGCGACGAAGCCGAGCGCGACGTCGATGTCGCTGCGCCCGTCGACGCGGGGCATCACCGGGCCGCGGGAGCGGGTCACGCCCTCGGGCTCGAAGCCGATCATCAGCGTGTGCGGGAACCGGCGCGGCGAGCCGGTCCATGGCGTGCAGGGGTCGGCGCGGGTCGGTGAGCGTGACCTGGAGCCAGTCGTCCTCGGCCTCGGCGTGCCGGGGGTCGGCGAGCAGGTCGTCGATCCGGCCGCGCAGCGTGCGCAGCCGCCGCGGCACGGGGGCCTCGACGAACTCGGCGGACCGGACGCCGTCGGCGCCGAGGTCGACCAGCCAGGAGCCCTTGGTCTGGCCGGCCTCGGAGAACGAGTAGGCGAGCGGGGAGCCGCTGTAGCGGACCGACTCGGTCAGGGTCTGCCGGCCGTGCAGGTGCCCCAGCGCGGCGTAGTCCACGCCGGTGAACAGGCTGGTCGGCGCGATCTGGATGCCGCCGACGGAGATGTCCCGCTCGCTGTCGGAGGCCATCCGCGGGGCCGCCTCGGCGCTGCCGGCCACGAAGGCGTGCGCCAGCACCACCGAGCGGGAGCCGGGCCGGGTCGCGAGGTCGGCGTCGACGCGGGCCATCGCCGAGGTCAGCGCGGCCTCGTGGCTGCGGCTCGGCAGGTCCCAGGCGGTGCGGACCGCGTCGGGCTCGAGGTAGGGGATGCCGTAGACGGCGACCGGGCCGTGCTCGTCCTCGAGCAGCACCGGGGTCCCGACGTCCTGCCAGCGGGTCCTCAGGTGCACGCCGGCCGCGTCGGCGAGCCGGGAGTTGAAGCCCAGCCGGGCCGGGGAGTCGTGGTTGCCGCTGGAGACGACCACCTGGGCCCGCGAGGCGGCGAGCCGCGCGAAGGTGTCGTCGGCGAGCTCGACCGCGTCGACGGGCGGCAGCGCCCGGTCGTAGACGTCGCCGGAGACCACCACGAGGTCGACGCCCTCGGACTCGACGACCGCGAGCAGGTGGTCGACGTACGTCGCCTGGGCACCGAGCATCCCGACACTGTGGAACGACCGTCCCAGGTGCCAGTCCGAGGTGTGCAGGATTCGCATGGTTCGACGCTAGTCGGCCCCGCCGACAGAACCGCCGCTCACACGCCCAGGCGGCCTCGTGCGCCCGGTCTCACACGCCCAGCCGGTCGGCCGCCGAGTAGACGACGTACCGCTCGCCGCGCACGAACCCGGCCGTGCAGAGGCCGGCGCGGGCGGCGAGGTCCACCGCGAGGCTGGAGGGCGCGCCCACCGCGGCGAGCACGCCGATGTCCGCGACGACGGCCTTCTGCACGATCTCGAAGCCGATCCGGCCGCTCACGCAGAGCAGCGGGACGGCGGGGGAGAGGCCGGCGAGCACCCGGGCGCCGACCACCTTGTCGACGGCGTTGTGCCGGCCGACGTCCTCGCGGACGACCAGCGGCCGTGCCCGCCTCGTCGAAGAGCCCCGCGGCGTGCAGGCCGCCGGTGGAGTCGAAGACCCGCTGGGCCTCCCGGAGCCGGTCCGGCAGGGCCAGCAGCACCTCGGCGGGCACCGCGAGGCCGTCCCAGCGGTGAGGAGCGTGCGCCACGTCGCACATCGCCAGCACGTCGTCGATGCTCTCCGTGCCGCAGACCCCGCAGGCCGACGAGGCGGCGGACAGCCCGGCGTACCGCTCGGCCGGGGCCTTGCGCGGCAGCCGGCCGAGCTCGACGGTGACGACGTTGAACTCCTGCTCGGGGGCCAGCGTCACGTCGGTGCAGTAGGCGACGGTGCGGAGGTCCTCGGACGAGGCGAGCACGCCCTCGGCGTACAGGAAGCCGGTGGCGAGCTCGAAGTCGTGGCCCGGGGTGCGCATCGTCACCGCGACCCGCTCGGCCGGGCCGGCCCGGCCAGGCCAGCCGGATCTCCAGCGGTTCCTCGGTGGCGAGCCGGTCCTCGTGCCGGCGGACCGCCCCGTCGGGGCCGGTGGTGACCTCGTGCACACGCACGCGTGTGCTGGGCCCCGGGCGACGGTTCCTGCTCATGGTCAGCAGCCTATATTTGAGGGAAACCGCGACCGGCCGACCGGCCCGCGGTACGAGGCTGCGCGGGCACGGGAGGCGACCGGGATGGGCTGGAGACGTCGCTCCGCGGCGACGGCCCACGACGACTGGACCAGCGAGGTCTCCTCCGGGCTGGCGCTGGCCGGCTTCCTGTTCCTGGTCTTCATCGGGTTCACGCTGCTCGCGATGGGTCCGCTGATCTCGCTGGACGCCTACTTCAACCTGGCCCCGCCGCCGCAGGGCTGGGTGCCGTTCCTGCACGTCCTGGACCGGATCGGGCAGCGGGCGGTGTGCCTGCCGATCCTGGCCGTCGCGACGTTCGTGGCCTGCCGCTACCGCGAGACCTGGCGGCCGGTGTGGGTGGTGGCCGCGTCGGTGTTCTCGCTGAACCTGCTGGTGCTGGTCCTCAAGGTGCTGCTCGGTCGCGGCCAGCCCGGTGCGGCCGACCCGGCCTTCTTCGTCGGCGGGATGGCCTACCCCTCCGGGCACACCTCCAACATCGTGCTCGTCTACGGCCTGGTGGTGTACCTCCTCGGGCACCTACCGCGCGGTGAGCCTGACCACCCGTCGGGTGCATGTGGTCGGTGGTGATGCTGCTGTCGGGGACGATGGTGGTGACGTCGCTGACCCTGAACTGGCACTGGTTCGCGGACCTGATCGCCGGGCTGATCATCGGCGGGGTCGTGCTCCAGCTGACCGCGGCGATCGACACGGCGGTGCCGGACACGGTGCTGAGCGGCGGGCCGCGCCAGCTGCTGCGCTCGGTGCGCCGGCGGCTGCGTCCCGCGCCGGCCGAGCCGCCCGTCCGTACCGCCGCAGGCCGTCCCGCCGCTGCCGCCCCCGTCGTCCCGCCGGCAGCCCAGCCGCCCGTCGTCCCGCCGGTGGTCCCGCACCGCGATGCGTCCTAGCCGCCGCGGCGCCGTCACCGCGGTGCTGCTGGTGGTCGCCGTCCGGCTGCTCGGCCTCGTCGTGCTCGCCGGCACGGCGGCGCACGAGGGACGCAGCGCGCACGCGCGGCTCGTGCGGTGGGACTCCCAGTGGTACGCCGGCATCGCCCGTTCCGGGTACGGCCACACGGTGCTGCACCCGGACGGCCGGCACCTGTCCGACTACGCGTTCTTCCCGCTCTACCCCCTGCTGGAGCGGGTCGTCGCCGCGCTGACCGGCCTGGCGTACGTCGACGCCGGGCTGTCGTGAGCTGGCTGGCGACCGTCGTCGCGGCCGCCGGGATCTACGCGGTCGGCGCTCGCGTGCACGGGGTCCGCGCCGGTGTCGTGCTCGCCGTGCTCTGGGCAGCGCTCCCGGTCGGGATCGTGACCTCGATGGCCTACAGCGAGGCGCTGTTCACCGCCCTCGCGGCCGTGGGCTCTGCACGCCTGCCTGGGCAGACGCTGGCTGCTCGCGGGGCTGCTCGCCGCGCTCGCGGGCCTGACCCGTCCCGTCGGCGCCGCGGTGGTGGCCGCCGTGGTCGTGACCGCGCTGGTGCAGGTCGTGCGGGAGCGCGACGCCCGTCCGCCGGCCGGGGCGCTGCTCGCCCCGCTGGGACTGCTCGGCTACGTCGGCTGGGTGGGCCTGCGGGTCGGCGAACCGACGGGGTACTTCCGGGTCGCCCGCGGCTGGGGCAACGGCTTCGACGGCGGACGTGCCTTCGCGGCGTGGACCGCCGGCCTGCTCGGCGGGCCGCAGTGGCCGCAGGGCGTGCTGCTGGTGCTCGGCGTCGCCGTGCTCCTGGGGCTGCTCGTCCTCGCGGTCCGCGACGGCCAGCCCCTGCCGCTGCTGGTGTTCGCCGGGGTGCTGCTGGTGCTGGCGCTGACCACCTCGGGCTACTTCGGCTCGAAGCCGCGCTACCTGCTGCCCGCGTTCCCCCTGCTGCTGCCCGTGGCGCTGCGGCTGTCCCGGGCCGGCCCCCGCACGGCGGTGGCGGTGCTCGGCGTGCTGGCGGCCGGCTCGGCGGCGTACGGCGCGACGTGGCTGCTGGGACCGGGTCCCCCCTAGGGTCGACCCCGTGGAACACGACCTGCACCTGACCGGACCGGTGGTCACGCTGGTGCCGCTGGCGACCGGGCACGCCGCCGACCTGGCCGCGCTCGGCGACCCCGCGGCGTACGCCTGGCACACCTCGCCGCTGCCGCTGACCCCCGACAGCGCGCTGCTGGGCATCGAGGGGCTCCTGGCGAACCCGACCACGCTGGCCTTCGCGGTGACCTCCACCGGGGACGGCGGGCTGCGGGGGATCACCTCGTTCTACGAGCACGTGCCGTCGGTGCCGCGGGTCGAGATCGGGCACACCTTCTACGGCCGGGCGTTCTGGGGCGGCGACACCAACCCGCACACCAAGCTGCTGCTGCTCGGGCACGCCTTCGACGTCTGGGCCTGCGAGCGGGTGGCGCTGCGCTGCGACGCCGACAACACCCGGTCCGCGCGGGCGATCCAGCGTCTGGGAGCGCGGCCCGAGGGCGTGCTGCGCGGACACCGTCGACGGCACGACGGGACGGTCGCCGACACGGCGTACTTCTCGGTCGTGCGCGCCGAGTGGCCTGCCGTGCGCGACGGTCTGCTGGCCCGCACGGAACCCGGGGCGTAGCCGGTGCGTCGCACCCGTATGAGAGCTCTCGGAACACTCCTGACCCTGGCCGTGCTCGCGGCCGCCTCCGGCTGCGGCCAGCAGAGCGGCACGGCGAGCGCACCCGACGCGGACGCCTGCGCCGGGAAGGGTACGACGGTCGCCCGCGCCGACCTGGACGGGAACGGGTCGCTCGAGCCCGTGCGGCTCACCGGCCAGGGGTCCGGCCCGTGCGCGCACCGGCTCCTCGCACCGGGCGGGGCGGCCTACGACGTCTCCGGGCTCGACCTCGTGACGGACGGGCGCCACGGTCGTGCACCTGCACGGCGAGGGGGCACCCGACCTGGTGCTGCTCTCGGCGAAGCCGCACCCGCGCGGCGGCGCCCAGCCGCACCTCTTCGGGGCGCGGCGGACCGGACGGGCTGACCGAGGTCACCGCCCACGGGCAGCCGGTCGTGCCGTTCGTGGCGACCGACGGGGGCGCCGCTCCGATGACCGCGACCTGCACCAAGGACGGTGGCGTCGCGGTCGTCACCGGCACCGCGTCCGAGCCTCCGGGCGTCGTGCTGGCGTGGGACCTCCAGCCGGACGGCGTACGCCATCGTCGACGGGCGGGCGGTGCACCCGCAGACCGCGGTCCTCCAGAAGGACGTCGCGGACCCGCTGCTGCGCAAGCAGATGCCCGAGATGTTCGACGGCTCGCTGTTCGCCGACTGCAGCTGACCGGGCCGGTGCTCAGCCCGCCAGCCGCGGGGTCGCGGGGATCGAGGCCCAGACGGACTTGCCGCCGCCCGGCTCCGGGGTGATGCCCCAGGCGTCGGACAGCGCCGCGACGATGCCCAGCCCGCGGCCGTGGGCCCGCTCGAGCCCGAGCTCGCCGACGACGGGCGGGTGGGCCGAGCCGTCGGCGACGCGCAGCAGCACGGTGTCGTCCTCGACGTCGACGGTCACGGTGAACCCGGTGCCGGCGTGCACCAGGGCGTTGGTGGCGAGCTCGCTCACGATCAGCCGGGCGTCCGGTACGACGTCCTGGCGACCGTGCTCGGTCAGGTGCCGCGCGACGAACCTCCGGGCCTCGGCGATGTGCGCGACGTCCGCCGTCCACGTCCGGGTGCCGACCGGTCGCTCGTCACGTCGTGCTCACCCTTCCCCCCGTGGAGACGCGCCGCAGGGCCGAGGTGGCGTCGTCCCGGAACGCTACCGGACCCGGCCCGCGTCACCCGGGGCTGTCCGGCTGGCGAGGCACGGCAGCGCAGACTCCGGCCCCTGGGGCGCCAGGTGACTACCGGGACCGGGGGGATCGGACTATTGCGCCACCGGTGCGGCGCGGACAGCCTGGAACCCAGGAGTCCGGTGGTCCTCTGGCACCCGACGGGCTCACGTCCAGCCAGTCGGGAGGGCCCATGAGCGAGCCTTCGGTTCCGCCCGTGTACGCCGCGCGGCTCGAGATCGACTACCCGGAGCAGCTGAACCGGGTGACCACGGCCTTCCGGATCGTGCTCTTCATCCCGATCGCGATCGTCATCGGGGTGCTCACGGCCGGCGGGAGCCAGACCGTGTACGAGGACACCGGCCAGACGGTCACCACCACGAGCGGGGGCATCACCGCCGGCCTGTTCATGGCGACCCTGCTGATGATCCTGTTCCGGCAGCGCTACCCGCGCTGGTGGTTCGACTTCGCCCGCGAGCTGACCCGCTTCGGTGCGCGCATCGGCGCGTACGTCGTGCTGCTCACCGACCAGTACCCCTCCACGGTCGAGGAGCAGAGCGTGCACCTCGAGATCGACTACCCCGACGCCGAACGCGACCTGAACCGCTGGCTGCCGCTGGTGAAGTGGCTGCTCGCGATCCCGCACTACATCGTGCTCTTCTTCCTGTCCGTCGGTGCCTTCTTCGCGGTCGTCGCCGCGTGGTTCGCGATCCTGTTCACCGGGCGCTACCCGCGTGCGCTGTTCGACTACGTGGTCGGGGTCGGCCGCTGGGGGCTGCGCGTCCAGGCCTACGCGTTCCTCCTCGTCACCGACAAGTACCCGCCCTTCTCGCTCCACTAGGCCCGCGTCCGGTCCCGGTGCCGGTGGCAGGGAGGTCCGGCGAGGGGAGGGTCGATGAGCCCGGTCGGCCGGCACGCCGAGCGGCGGTGGCCGATGGTCACCGCGGCCCTCGCCGCGGGGGCCCTGCACATGCTGCTGCCGGAGTCCTTCCGGCTGTCCCCGCACTGGATGTACCCCGCGTTCCTGGTGGCGTTCCTCGCGGTGCTGGTGGCCGGCGACCCGGGGCTGATCGACCGGGACCGGCCCTGGCTGCGGGCGACCACCGGGTTGATGATCGGCCTGATCACCACGGTCAACGCCGTGTCCGCCGTGCGCCTGGTCGCCGGCATCCTGTCCGGCCGCGCCTTCGAGTCGGCCCAGCAGCTGTTCGCCACCGGCGCCGTCGTCTGGCTGATCAACGTGATCACGTTCGCGCTCTGGTTCTGGGACCTCGACGGCGGGGGAGCCGCGGCGAGGGCCACCCAGCCGGCCACCGCGAACCCCGCCTTCGTCTTCCCGGAGATGACGCTCCCCGAGATGGTGAAGGCCGACTGGTTCCCGCAGTTCGCCGACTACCTGGCGCTGTCGTTCAACACCGCGACGGCCTTCGGGCCCACCGACGTCTCGGCCGTCAAGCGCTGGGCCAAGCTGATGATGACCGCCGAGTCGCTGATCTCCCTGACCCTCGCCACGCTCGTGGTCGCGCGGGCGGTGAACATCCTGTGACGTGTCGTCGGGGGCCGTCGCGATGGGCCTGATCGTCCCGGTCCTGCTCCTCGGCCTGCTGGCCACCCTGTCGCCGAGCACCCTCGTCGTGTTCCTGCTGCTGCTGGAGACCACCCGGGCCCGCGTCGACGCCGGCGCGTTCCTGGTCGGCTGGCTCGTCTCCCTGACGGTGGTGTTCGTGGTCAGCTACCAGCTCGGCGCGTTCGACCCGCTGCACCAGGGCAGCGCCGGGATCGCCGTGGACGTGGTGGAGGTCCTGCTGGGGCTCGTGCTGGTCGGGGTGGCGGTGCGGCAGTGGCGGCGCCGCGACCGGCCGCACCACGGCGCCTCGAAGCGCTGGGAGGGCAGGCTCCAGGGACTCAGGCCCTGGGAGGCGGCCGGCCTCGGCGTCCTGGAGCAGCCCTGGACGCTGACCGCCGCAGCCGCGGTGGTGGTGGTGCAGCACCAGCCGGCCCGGCTGGTCGCCCTCGTCGCGTTCGTGGTGTTCGCCGTCGTGTCGACCGCGAGCGTCGGCTCGATCTACGCCTACTACGCGACCAGGCCCGGCGAGGCGAGGACGCGGCTCTCCGCGTTGCGGGCCCGGGTCGTGCGGGCCGCGCCGGCGCTCGTCGCGAGCGTGACCGCCCTGGTGGGGGTCGTGCTGGTCGCCGACGGCCTGGCCGGGCGCTTCGGCACGTGACCCGGCGACGTACCCCGGGCGGTCAGCGGGCCTGCGCCTCCGGGAGCCCGGTCTCCGCGGCGGCTGCGACGGGGAACCGCTGCGCGAGCAGGCGCGTTGATCTCGAGTGGCGCACCAGGAAGGCCCGCTCGTCCAGGCGCTTGCGGCGCAGCCAGCCGGTGACCTCGTCGTTGCACTTGCTGGCGTTGCACGAGCCGCACGCCGGCGCGATGTTGTCGAGCGTGTAGCGCCCGCCGCGGGAGATCGCCAGCACGCAGTCCCGCTGCAGCGGCTTGTCGGTCGCCCCGCAGTAGGCGCAGCCGCCCCACGCCTCCTTGAGCGCGGTCCACTGCTCGTCGCTGAGGTCGTGCTCGACGCGCTCCATGCGGCGCTTGCGCTTGCGGGCACCCGGCCCTGCGACTCCGGTCCACCGCCATGGCAGCAGGCTATGCGGGGCGTCGTACGAGCCGCCGGACCCGGTCGACCGGGCGTCGTGTCGGTGCTGGTGCGCGTCGGCGGCGATGACGTCCGCCCCGCGTCGATGTCGGGCCAGTCCCGGAAGTCGCCGTAGTGACCGCCCATCAGCCGCAGCGCCACCCGGCTCGCCGGCGGGAAGTGCTCCTTGCTGACGACCCCGGAGAACAGACGTGCGCCGCGAGGGCGGACCAGGGTCTCGAACGGCGCGACCGCTGCGGGTCCCTCGCGCATCGCCGGCCGGCGCAGCGGCCGGGCCAGCGCGCCGGGCATGCCGACGCTGAAGAGCCACACCGGCCTGGCGACCAGCTCGTCGGCGTGCGTGGCCAGGAACCGTGCCGCCTCCGGCAGCCAGGCGCGGTCGTGCAGCGCGCTGCCGACGACGACCGCGTCGTAGCCGGGCCGGTGCGGGTGCCTCCTCGACCGGCAGGCAGTCGACCGAGAGTCCGCGGTCGCGCAGCCGCAGGGCGATGCGTTCGGCGATCCCACGGGTCGAGCCGTGCAGCCAGGCGAGGTGGCGAGTTGCACCGGGCACCTCCTTGCTCCACGAACCGCTGCCGCCGTTCGGCGACCGGGCTGTCGCGTGCGTCCACCCCAGCGTCTCGCGTCCGCCCGGGACGCCGCCAAGACCGAACGTCACCAGGGAAGGGGCTACGACCTCGACCGTCGGGCTCGCGGTCGGTGATGATCAACCTGTGACCGAACCCGATGCTCTCGATCTCGCGCACAGGATCCTCGTCGACCTGCAGGACGCCGTACGCGCCAAGGACCACGACCGAGCCCTGGGTCTGTTCACGCAGGACGCGGCGCTGCTGGGCACCGGCGCCGCGAGCTTCGGCCGCGAAGGGGTGAGCAGCTACCTCGCGCTGGTCTTCGACCAGACCGGGTTCGTCCACTGGGCGTGGGACACCGTCTCGGTGCTGGACGTCCGACCGGGGCCCTGACCTTCGTGGCCCTCGGCACGGTCTCCCTGGAGGGCGACCCCGACAGCGAGGCCCGGGACCCGATCCGGCTGACCTGCCTGGCGGTCGAGGAGGGCGGACCGTGGAGGCTCCGGGTCTTCCACGGGTCCGTGCCGGCGAGCTGACCCGGGACGGCTAGGCGATGTCCTCGGGCGTGCGCGGCCGGGTGAGGGACCTGACCTGCGTGTGCACGCCCCACTCGTCCTTGCCGAGACGCGCCAGCGGGTCGAGCCGCAGGAACTCCGGGTGGCCGTCGACGAGGACGTCGTCGGCGACCGAGATGGCCACCACGTCACCGAGCACGATCGTGGAGTCCCCGGCTCGTGGGTGCTGTGCAGCCGGCACTCGATGGCGGCGGGGGAGTCGGCGACCCGCGGCGGCTTCACGACCTCGCTGGGCGCCATCGTGATGCCGAGCTGCGCGGGCTCGCTCTGGTCGGCGGCGAACGCGGCCGGCTGTTGTTCACGGCGTCCAGCGAGCGGGCCGTAGGCGAGGTTCACCACGAACTCCCCGGTGTCGAGCGCGTTGCGGAGGGTGTCCTTGCGGCCGACCGAGGTGAACTGGATGATCGGCGGGCGTGCGCAGGACACGGTGTAGAACGAGTGCGGCGCGAGGTTGACCACGCCGTCGGAGGAGAGCGTCGTGACCCAGGCGATCGGCCGCGGTACGACGATCGCGGTCATCAGCTTGTAGGCGTTCACGTGCTCGTCGCCGGGGCGGAACTCGTACGGGACTCGAAGCTCATGGCGTCGATCCTGTCAGCAGGGAGGTCACGTCGCCTGCCCGCATCGGAGGCGGGGGGACGGCGTGACGCAGGAGGTGCTGCGGCAGTACCGCGTTCGCGCGGTTCTGGTCGGCCGAGACGGTCTCCGGGCTTCGGGAGCTACGTCACCACGATCGCCCTGCAGGTGCTGGTGGTGGTGACGCTGCACGGCACCGCCTCCGACGTCGGGCTGCTCAACGGTGCCCGCTGGCTGCCCTACCTGGTGCTCGGTCTCGTGGTCGGCGCCCTCGTCGACCGCCGCCCGCGCAAGCCGGTCCTGGTGGCCACCGACCTCGGTGACGCGGCCTGCTGCTCGGCGCGATCCCGCTGCTCTGGCTCGTCGGACCGGCTCACGCTGCCCCTGCTGCTCGCGTTCATGGTCGGTCTTCGGGACGATGTCGCTGCTCAACGACGCGGCGTCGCAGTCGTTCCTGCCCCGGCTGGTGGAACGCCGCCACCTGCTGGCCGCGAACGCCCGGCTCGACCAGACCCTCGTCGGTCGCCCAGACGTCCGGGCCGGTGATCGGGGGAGCGCTCGTCGCCGCCCTCGGCGCCCCGCTCGCGGTGCTCGTCGACGCGGTGAGCTACCTCGTCTCCGGGCTGACCATCGCATCAGCCACCGATCCGGGTGTCGGAGACCGTCGTCGAGCGGGGGAGCGGACCCGGGCTGCGCCGGGAGGTCGCCGCCGTGCTGCGCTGGGTCTACCGGCACCCGGTGCTGGCCCCGCACGCCCTCACCACCCACGGCTGGTTCCTGTTCAGCAGCATGCTGAGCACGGTGTACGTGCCGTTCGTGCTGCTCGAGCTGGGACTCAGCCCGTTCGGGCTCGGCCTCACGCTGGCGGCCGCCGGGGTCGGCGGCCTGGTGGGCAGCCTGCTGTCGGTCCGCGTGGGCACTCCGGTACGGCGCCGGCCGCACCGTCGTGGCCTGCCACGCCGCGATGCCCGTCGCCTGGGCCGGCGATCGCCCTGGCGCCGCAGGCCCCGGTGCCCGTGGTGGTCGCCGTCGTCGCCGCCGGCCAGCTGGTCTACGGGCTGGCCCTCGGGGCCGAGAACGCCAACGAGATGGGCTACCGGCAGGCGGTCACGCCCGACGAGCTCCAGGGCCGGATGAACACCACGATCCGCTCGGTGAACCGGGCGATGATCGTGGTCGGCGCCCCGCTGGGCGGGTTCCTCGCCGACGCGTTCGGCTACCGGCCGATCCTCTGGGTCGGCGTCGCCGGGCTCGCGGCCGTCACCGTGCTGCTGGGGCTCTCACCGTTCCGGTCCGCGCGGCACGCCGACCGACCGCGCCAACCGGACGGCCCGCTCCGAGGTGAGCACGTCCTCCAGCAGCAGGGGAGCGGAGTCCGGTCCGGACAGCGGCACCCGCCAGTTGGGGTACTCGTCGGTCGTGCCCGGCTGGTTCTGGGTGCGCCGGTCGCCGACGGCGTCGGTGAGCGAGACGCACAGCAGCCGCGCCGGGGTCAGCGTCAGGTAGCGGTGCAGCGCCTCCACGGTCGCCTCGGTGTCCGCGCCGTCCGGCAGCAGCCCGCGGCGGCGCAGCTCGCCCAGCCACGACTCGCGCTCCTCGTCGTCGGCCGCGAGCTCGTCCTCGACGCTGCGCTCGAGCAGCCCGAGCCGGTCGCGCAGCCGGACGTGGTCCCCGGCGAGGTAGCCGGCCGTCGGCGGCAGGTCGTGGGTGGTGACCGACGCCAGGCACAGCTCGCGCCAGCGCTCGGCGGCGAGGGCTCGCCCTGCTCGTCGCGCTCGAACCACAGGATCGACGTACCGAGGATGCCGCGGGACTTGAGGTAGTCGCGCGCGGACGGCTCGACCACGCCGAGGTCCTCGCCGACCACGACGGCACCGGCCCGCAGCGCCTCGAGCGCCAGCACCCCGATCATCGCCTCGTGGTCGTAGCGCACGTAGGTGCCCTCGGACGGCGGCCGGCCCTCCGGGATCCACCAGAGCCGGAACAGGCCGATGATGTGGTCCACGCGGACCCCGCCGGCGTGCCGGAGCACCGCGGCGATCAGGTCGCGGAACGGTGCGTAGCCGAGCTCCTCGAGCCGGTCGGGACGCCACGGCGGCTGGCTCCAGTCCTGGCCGATCTGGTTGAACGGGTCCGGCGGTGCGCCGACCTGGATGCGCGAGGCGTACGTCGACCGGAGCCGCCAGGCGTCCGCGCCGCCGGGGTGCACGCCCACCGCGAGGTCGTGCATGGTGCCCAGCGCCATGCCGGCGCCGACCGCCTTGGCCTGGGCGAGCTGGAGCTGCTCGTCGACCACCCACTGCAGCCAGGCCTCGAAGGCGATCTCGGACCGGTGGCTCTCGGCGAACGCGGTCGACGGCGGGGGAGTCCACGTCCTGCAGGTCGGCCGGCCAGGAGCGGTAGTCGTTGCCGTGCTCCTGCGGCGATCGCGGACCAGGTGGCGAAGTCGCGCAGCGCGTCGCCGTGCCGCGCCCGGAACGCGGCCAGGTCCTTCTCGCGGCCGGCGCTGCGCGGCGCGGCGTGCACGATCTGCAGGGCGGCGCGCTTCGCGGTCCACGCGGTGTTCCGGTCGATCACGTCGACGTGCGTCGAGGCGGGCGTGCACGTCGGCGGCGAGCGCCTCGACCGTCGCGCGCGCGGCGGCCGGCAGCGCGGCGTACTCCACGACCCGCTCCACCCGCACGTAGAGCGGGTTGAAGAACCGGCGCGACGTGGGCAGGTACGGCGAGGGCTCCAGCGGCGCCACCGGCTCGGCGGCGTGCAGCGGGTTGACCAGCACGTAGTCGGCGCCGAGCTCGGCGCCGGACCAGACGGCGAGGTCGGTGAGGTCGACGAGGTCGCCGACGCCCCAGGACTGCCGCGAGCGGACGCTGTAGAGCTGGGTGGCCAGGCCCCACGAGCGCCGGTCGCGGACCGACTCGGGCAGCCCCAGCCAGGCCGGCGTCACGATCAGCACGGTCTCGTCGGTGACGGCTCCGGAGCGGGCCCGGATCCGGTGGTAGCCCAGCGGCAGGTCGGTCGGCACCGCGAAGGTCGCCTCGCCGACCGTGCGGTCGCCGACGCGCCGCGGCGGCACCCAGCGGTCGACCTGGCCCAGGTCGCGTCGGCCGCCTGCCTCGAGGTCGACGCTCACCTCGACCGGGTCGCCGTCGGTGACGTGCACCGGGAACGACCGCTCCTCGCCGGAGACGACCACGACGCTCGGCGGCAGCATCCGCGCCCAGCGCGCGTCCTGCGCGGGCGGCCAGCGCCCGCGCGGGGTCGGAGACGTCGACGTCCATCGCGGCGAGGACGGTCGACACCGTCTCCTCCGGTACGTCGACCCGGCGGCCGCGCCAGTCGTGGAACTCGGTGGCGACGCCGTACGCGTGGGCGAGCTCGAGCAGGTCCGCGGGGATCGAGGTCACGCCCCGATCATGTCCCATCGGCACGGGCCGCCGGGCGCCGGTCCTAGGCTGCGGGCATGAGCGACGACTCCCTGCGCAGCATCGAGATGACCCGGCTGGAGAAGGGCCGCTACGAGGCCACGAACGCGCGAGGCGGCCGGCTGGTGCTGGGCCAGGGCGGCACCGACGAGGCGTTCAGCCCCGTCGAGCTGCTGCTGGTGGCGATCGCCGGCTGCGGCGCCATCGACGTGGACTCCATCACCGCCAAGCGGTCCGAGCCCACGCGCTTCGACGTGCGGATGCGCGGCGACAAGGTCCGCGACGAGCACGGCAACCGGATGACGAACCTGGTGCTGACCTTCGACGTCGAGTTCCCCGACGACGAGGCCGGCCGGGCGGCGTACGACGTCCTGCCGCGGGCCGTGCGGCAGTCGCACGACCGGCTCTGCACGGTCAGCCGGACCGTCGAGCTGGGCACGCCCGTCGAGTCCCGGATCGGCTGATGGACTTCACCGGCTACACCGCCGAGACCGAGCGGATGCTGCTGCGCACCTACACCCCGGACGACTTCGAGGAGTTCCTCGACCTGCACCGGCGCGAGGACGTCGCGCGCTTCCTGCCGTGGTTCCCGCGCGACGAGGAGTCCGCCCGGGCCGCGCTCGTGCGGCACCAGGGCCTGGTCGTGGAGACCGAGGGGCAGGGCGTGACGCTGGCGGCGCGCGACAAGGAGACCGGCCGGCTGGTCGGCGACTTCGTGCTGATCCTGCGCAGCGTGGACCACCTGCGCGGCGAGGTGGGCTACGTGCTGCACCCGGACTTCGCCGGCCGGGGACTGGCCACCGAGGGAGCGCGGCACATGCTGCACATCGCCTTCGACCTGCTCGGGCTGCGCCGGGTGATCGGCCGCATCGACGCCCGCAACGTCGGCGTCCGCCCGGGTGCTCACGAAGATCGGCATGCGGCACGAGGCGCACCTGGTGCAGAACGAGCTGTTCAAGGGCGAGTGGACCGACGAGGACGACTTCGCCGTGCTCCGCGCGGAGTGGGAGGCGTCCTAGGACACGGCCCGGGTCGGCGCGATCACGTCGACCAGGTCGGCCATCCGCTCGAAGGTGATCGCGCCCTCCGCGGCGAGGGCCTCGGCGCTCGACAGGCCGCCGGCGAAGCCGTAGACCGTCATCCCGGCCGCGACGCCGGCGCGGACGCCGTACACGCTGTCCTCGACCACCGCGCACGACGCGGGCGGCACGCCCATCGCGGCGGCGGCGTGCAGGAACAGGTCGGGGGCGGGCTTGCCGTGCTCGACCTCGGTGGCGCTGTAGATGCGGCCGTCGAACCGCGGGTGCAGGCCGGTGATGCCGAGCGTGCGGCGGATCCGTCCGTGCGTGCCGCTCGAGGCGACGCAGGTCGTCACGTCCCGCGCGTCGAGGTGGTCGAGCAGCGCCACCACCCCGTCGATCGCGGTCAGCTCGCGCTCGAAGGTCGCGTGCAGCTCGGCGGTGGTGCGCGCGTCGAACTCCCGGGCGCCGTCGGGCCCGAGCCGCGCCTCGACGTCGGCGAGGTTGGCCGCGGAGGACTTGCCCATCCAGCGCTCGACCACCTCGGCCGGCGAGATCGGCCAGCCGAGCTCGCCCAGCACGCGGGCCTCGACGCCGACGGTGAGCCGCTCGGTGTCGACGAGCACGCCGTCGCAGTCGAAGACCACCAGGTCGGGTCGGGTCATGTGTTCGCTCCTCGGGCGGTGACGGGCCAGACGTCGACGGTCGTCCCGCCGCGGACGACGACCAGCTCGTCGGCCAGGTTGACGGCGGTGCAGACGTGGTTCGGGACGACCCGGACCCGGCTGCCGAGCGGGGGAGCGGGCCGGTCGCCCCAGTCGACGACCGCGTGGTGCTCCGAGAGCACGGTGATCCGCGCGGCCGGGTGGTCGAGCAGCCGGCCGTGCCCGGTGGTCCACGCCGGCCGGTCGGCGCCGAGGACCTTGCTGCCGGAGTCGAGCACGACGTGCCCGCCGGCGTGGCTGACCACGGTCGCGAGGCAGGTCAGCGCGACGTCGCGGGGCTCGGCGGTGCCGAGCTCCCACTGCTGCGCGTCACCGAACACGTAGACGCCCGGGCGCAGCTCGGTGAGCACGTCGGAGTCGGCGGCCGCCACGCTCGGCGTCGACCCGCCGCTGACCACGGCGGGCTCGATCCCGTGCCGGGACAGGGACGCGGCCGCCGTACGCAGCGCGTCGGACTCCTGGGCGGCGACGTCCGCGGCGACGCCGGGCGCGTAGCTGTGGCCGGGGAACGTGAACACGCCGCGCACGTCGAGGCCGGCGCGCGCGGCACCCTCGGCGGTCTCGCCGGCCTGCGTCGGCGGCACGCCCGAGCGGTGGTGCCCGCTGTCCACCTCGACGAGCACGGCGGTGCCCGGCGCGTGGGCGGCCAGGGCGCGCGCGCCCTCGACGGAGTCGATGCCGACGCTCGAGCGCGACCCGCTCGGTGAGCGCTCGCACCCGGGCGCCGCGGGCCGCGTCCACCCAGAGCGGGTAGGCCAGGAACAGGTCCGTGCAGCCGGCGTCGGCGAACACCTCCGCCTCCGCCACCGTCGCGACGGTCAGGCCCGCGGCGCCGGCCTCGAGCTGCAGACGGGCGACGTCGGCGCTCTTGTGGGTCTTCGCGTGCGGTCGCAGCGCGCAGCCCGTGCTCCGCGGCGAACGACGCCATCGCGGCGACGTTGCCGGCGAGCAGGTCGGCGTCGACGACCAGGTGCGGGGTCGGCCGGTCGGTGAGAGCGGACCCCGGGTCACTCACGCCGGAACACCAGGCGCAGGAAGTTGCCGAGCACCAGGCCGACCACGATGCCGATCCCGGCGAAGCCCGACCGCCGAGGCGTCCGGGTTCAGCAGGCCGAGACCGGCGCCGAGGAGGGCTCCCAGGATCATCCCGACCGCCGGCAGCGCGACGACCAGGTCGCGTCGCACGTGCCGGCGGGAGAAGGGCATGTTGCTCACGCCCGCCAACCTAGCCGGACGCCTGCCGGGTCTCGTCAGGAAGCCAGCCGCTCGTTGAGGCCGCGCCCCAGGAGCCGCACCGTGAGCAGGTCGATCGCGCCGCCGCCGTACGTCGCGACCGGGCCGGCGGGCCTGCCCAGGTCCAGCCGCAGCCGCAGGTGCAGGTGCGAGCGGCCCGGGGCGCCGGGGGAGAGGGCCAGCGCCCACGTCATCCGGACCGGCGGCCGCGGCACGCCCCGCCTCCCGGGCCGCCGGGGCCGCTCGGACCAGTAGACGAGGTGGTGCGGCGGCTCGATCTCCAGCACCTCGAAGACCGGGTCGCCCGGGCCCCAGTCGGGGACCGTGTCACCGACCGCGAGCCCGAGCCAGCGATCCTCGACCCGGCGGCTCGCACGCCGTCCCGGAGGCACGAACCGCTCGACGCCGCGGGGGAGGTACCACCCGGCGCGGCCCTTGCCGAGCTGCTCCAGCCAGGGCCACACCACCTCGACCGGGCCGGCGAGGTCGAGGTGCCGGTCCATGACCGGGTCGGCCCGGGGGAGGACCCGGTCACCGGGCAGCGCGACATTGGGCATGCGGTGCTCGCTTCTCGCAAGGGACGGCGGTGCCGACCGGGTGCTGTCACGCTACTGACCGCGGCCGCATGACCCACAGGTGACTCACACGTGACCCACAGGTGACTCACCGGGCGGCCAATATGGCCCACTTGGGCCATCAAGCCTGCCTGTGCGGTTCGCATGACATCGAATCGGGACAAATCAGCCCGCATACTTCGTAGTCTTCTGCGTGGACCGGAGCACGCCCGCCCGGTCCTATCCTTCGTGCGAGCCTTGGGGGTCAGTGCATGCGGTGGGGACAGAAGTCACGGAACCAACCGGCCACGCGGCCGGTCGTTCAGGACACCCGTGACGAGGCCACCGGTCTGGTGACCTACCCGGGGTTCGTGCGGCTGTGCGCGAACGCGATCGCCGCGCGGACGTACGACGCGCAGCCGGCCGTCCTGCTGATCGACCTCGAGGGCGTCAGCGAGGCCGTCGACATGGACGAGCACGCGGCGGGCGGCGACCTGATGCGGATGGTCGCGAGCCGCGTCGGCCGCGAGGTCGGCTCGCTCGGCGTGCTGGCCCGGATGAACGACCACCAGCTCGGTGTCCTGTTCCCGACCCTGACCAGCCCGGCCGCCGCCCTCGACCTGGCCTACCGGGTCGTGTCCGGCCGTCTCCACGCCGTTCATCCTGCCCAGCCAGCGCCAGGTCCAGCTCTCCACGAGCCTCGGCCTGGTCACCTGGGAGTCGATGGGGATCCGCGCGGCCGCCGACGACCTGCTGCGCGGGGCCGGCCTGGCCGTCCGCGAGGCGCGTCGTGCCGGCCGCAACCACATCGAGGTCTGCACCGCCGACCTGATCGCGGTCGCCGACGAGACGCTGGCGATCGGCAAGGACCTCCGCAAGGCGCTCGACGAGAAGGGCCTGCGGGTCTGCTACCAGCCGCTGGTCGACCTCACCCACGGCTCGATCGTCGGGTTCGAGGCCCTGGTGCGGTGGAGCCACCCGGTGCACGGGCACGTCTCGCCGGCCCGGTTCGTCCCGGTCGCCGAGGAGTTCGGCCTGATCTCCGAGCTGGGCCGCATGGTGCTGTCCACCGCGAGCGCCCAGATCCAGCAGTGGTCCTCGACCTTCCGCATCCCGCTCACCGCGCACGTCAACGTCTCCGGCGTGGACCTCGCCAACCCCGGCTTCGTGACGATGGTCGAGGAGTGCCTCGCGACCAGCGGCCTGCCGACCTCGCAGCTCGTCCTGGAGGTCACCGAGTCCGCCGTCGAGCCCCAGGTCGAGACCGCCCGGGCCCGCTTCGACGCCCTGCACGACATCGGCGTGCGGGTCGCGCTCGACGACTTCGGCACCGGACGCTCGGCGCTGTCCTACCTCCAGACGCTGGCCGTGGACATCCTCAAGGTCGACCGGTCCTACCTCGACGACGTCGACGAGAGCAAGGCCGACGACCTGCTGCGGGGCGTCGATCAGCCTCGGCCAGGCGCTCGGCATGGAGGTCTACGGCGAAGGCATCGAGGACGAGGAGCAGCGCACCCGGCTGCGCCGCAACGGCTGCGACATCGGCCAGGGCTACCTGTTCGAGCGGCCGCTGCCGGCCGAGGACGCCGCGGTGTACCTGCGTCAGCAGTCGGCGCCGGCGTCGTACGCGCTGCCGTACGGCTGACCCGGCGTCGTACGGCGGGGGAGCGGTGCGCCGGTCCCCGAAGACTGTCGGTGGGTGTCGCTACGTTTCTGACATCGGGGTCGAAGTCGCGGGCCCAGCACTTCTCACGGGGGAACAACCATGAAGAAGCCTGTCCTGCTCGCAACGTTCACCGCGGCGCTCACCACTGCGGCCGTTCTCGCACCTGTGCCGGCCGCCCAGGCCGCGGGATGCATCACCCGTGCGGAGTACCGGACGGTCCACAAGGGTGACTCCAAGGCCACCGTGGCCCGGAAGGCCGGGATCGCCGGGACCCGTCAGGTGTTCTCCACCAGCGGCGGATACACGTTCGAGGTGCGGGCGTACAAGACGTGCACCCCGTTCAGCGTGGTCACCATGGGCTTCGACAACGGGCGGATGAGCAACAAGTTCGCTGTGTGGACCTACTGAGGCATCGGGTCGGCACTGCGACTCAGCCGACTGCGAGTCAGCCAAGGTCGTGCGACGTCGAGCGTCACGAACAGCACGTGCACGCCCCTCGAAACGGTGCCGATCGTGACACTAGACGCCGCGCGAACTGTTGCCGCCCGACCTGGGTGACCGCACGGCTCCTCTGCTTCCTCTTCTTCGTCCTTGAGGCCGTCTGAGGCCAAAACCCTGATCGGGCCAAGGGGTTGGGTAGGCCCATTCCGGGACCTCAATTGGTCTCAGGCTCCGGCCAGCCACGAAGCATAGAAGATCCCGAGCCCGGTCGCGACGCAGATCCCCGCGATGATCCAGAAGCGGATCACCACGGTGACCTCGTCCCAACCCAGGTGCTCGAAGTGGTGGTGGATGGGAGCGATCCGGAAGATGCGGCGCCCCGTGCCCGTGAGTCGCCTGGTCAGCTTGAAGTAGCTCATCTGCAGGAGCACCGACAGCGTCTCGAGCACGAACAGCCCGGCGATGACGGCCATGAGGAGCTCGGTGCGAGACATGATCGCCAGCCCGGCCAGTGCGCCGCCCGATGGCGAGGGAGCCGACGTCGCCCATGATGATCCGGGCGGGCTTGGCGTTCCACCACAGGAAGCCGATGCAGGCCGCGGTGATGGCGGCCGCGAACACCGCGAGGTCGAGGGGGTCGCGCACCTGGTAGCACTGCGACTCCACCACCGTGGGCCGCGAGGAGCCGCACAGCTGGTTGTTCTGCCAGACGTTCACGAGGGTGTAGGCGCCGAAGATCATCGCCGAGGTGCCGGCGAGCAGCCCGTCGGCGCCGTCGGTGAGGTTGGCGCCGTTGGAGGTCGCGGTGACGATGAACCAGATCACCAGCAGGACCACGACCAGAGGCAGCTTGATCCCCCAGTCGTGGGTGGTGGAGATGTACTGCGACGCCGGCCGGACGCCTCGCTCGTCGGCGAAGAAGCTGCGTGGCCAGGACCCCGAAGCCGAGCGCGACCAGCGTCTGACCGGCCATCTTGGCGCGACTGCTCAGCCCCTGGTTGTTCTGGGTGTAGACCTTGATGAAGTCGTCGAGGAACCCCACAGCCCCGCAGCCGAAGAAGAGCAGCAGCACGAGCCACGCGCTGGCGCTCGGGCACCCGCCGGTCAGGATCGTGGCCACCAGGTACGCCGCCGTGGCACTCAGCCAGGATCACGAGACCGCCCATGGTCGGCGTGCCCCGCTTCACGTGGTGGGTCGTCGGGCCGTCGTCCCTGATCGGCTGGCCGAAGCCGTGTCGGGTGAACCATCCGATGGGTCGTCGGGGTAGGGGCTTCCGGGCTTCCCGTCTGCGCTAGTTGACATAATGTCGCTTATCGGCGACATGGAGCCAGGCGTGAGCGGGGCTCGGTCGTGGTGCCGCAGCTCGGGCAGGATCTCGGCGATCATGCGGTGCCCCTGCTGCTCGAACGCCGCGTCGCCGACCTGGTAGGCCCAGGCGGCTGTCCCGACGGCGTCACGGATCCTGAGCCGGCGCCAGGCGTCCGGTTCACGTGGATCAGCGCCGTATCCCTCGAGGAACGCTTCCTCGAGCGCCGGGTCGGCCCGGAACTGCTGTGCGGCGAGCCGCCCGAGGTCGGTGAGCGCCGGGCGGAGGTCGGCACGACCGAAGTCGATGACGCTCACGCGACCGTCGTGGACGAGCCAGTTCCTGGGCTGCCAGTCACCGTGGGTCGGCACCAGCGTGGAGCCGGGCGTCGGCCACGCCTCGACGGCCGCGGTGAGGTCTGACACCGCCTCGGCCGCGATGCGGTGCGGTCGGCTCAGCCACGCCAGCGTCTCCTGTTTCTGGCGGTGCTCGAACTCGCCGCCGTCCCGCACCGCGAGCTGGCCGTGGAAGCGCGCCAGCAGCTCGCCGGCCTGACGGTAGGTGTCCGCGACCTGCTCGTGGTCGGTGCCCTGGACGAGCTCGCCCGGGAGGTAGCGCGCCACGAGCACCTTTGCCTCCCCGTCGCCGTGGACCATCTCCGGAGCCCGGCGCCGGGACGTCCAGGGCTCCAGCCACTGACGGTGCGCGATCACCTCACGGGCGACGTGGTGGTCCTCCCGGTCCCCCGCCTTGACGATGTACCGCGCGCCTCCTGCGTCGAGGAGCTCGAGGACAGCGGTGCCCACGAGGCCCCAGCTGTGGTCCCGCACCACGCCGGCGCCCGGCAGCCACGTGCGCACCAGCTCCAGCTGACGCTGGCTGAGCTGGTCGAGTCCCCGGGTCCGCACGTTCAGGGGCCGACGTACGCCGCGAGGTGCTCGCCGGTGAGCGTGGAGCGCGTCGGCGACGAGGTCGGCGGGCGTGCCCTCGAAGACGATCCGGCCGCCGTCGTGGCCGGCGCCGGGTCCGAGGTCGATGATCCAGTCGGCGTGCGCCATCACCGCCTGGTGGTGCTCGATGACGACCACCGACTTGCCGGAGTCGACGAGCCGGTCCAGCAGCCCGAGCAGCTGCTCGACGTCGGCGAGGTGCAGGCCGGTGGTCGGCTCGTCGAGGACGTAGACGTCGCCCTTCTCGGCCATCTGGGTGGCCAGCTTGAGCCGCTGCCGCTCGCCGCCCGACAGCGTGGTGAGCGGCTGGCCGAGGCTGAGGTAGCCCAGCCCGACGTCGGAGAGCCGGTCCAGGATCTTGTGGGCCGCCGGGACCTTGGCGTCGCCGTCGGCGAAGAACTCGCTGGCCTCGCTGACCGGCATGGCCAGCACCTCGGCTGATGTCCTGGCCGCCGAGGGTGTACTCCAGCACCGACGCCTGGAAGCGCCGGCCCTCGCACTCCTCGCACGGCGACTCGACGGTGGCCATCACGCCCGAGCTCGGTGAAGATCACGCCGGCGCCGTTGCAGGTGGAGCAGGCGCCCTCGGAGTTGGAGCTGAACAGCGCCGGCTTGACGCCGTTGGCCTTGGCGAACGCCTTGCGGATCGGCTCGAGCAGCCCGGTGTACGTCGCGGGGTTGCTGCGCCGCGAGCCGCTTGATCGCGCCCTGGTCGACCGACGACGACGCCGTCCCGGCCGAGCGACCGAGCCGGTCACCAGCGAGCTCTTGCCGGAGCCGGCGACGCCGGTCAGCACGCAGAGCACGCCGAGCGGGATGTCGACGTCGACGTCCCGCAGGTTGTGCGTCGAGGCGCCGCGCACCTCGAGGGCGCCCGACGACGCGCGCACCGACTCCTTGAGCCTGGCCCGGTCGTCGAGGTGCCGGCCGGTGGTGGTGTCGCTCCCCCGCAGCCCGTCCAGCGTGCCCTCGAAGCAGACCGCGCCGCCCCCGGTGCCCGCTCCCGGGCCGAGGTCGATCACGTGGTCGGCGATGGCGATGGTCTCCGGCTTGTGCTCGACGACGAGCACGGTGTTGCCCTTGTCGCGCAGCTGCAGCAGCAGGTGGTTCATCCGCTCGATGTCGTGCGGGTGCAGGCCGATCGTGGGCTCGTCGAAGACGTAGGTGACGTCGGTCAGCGACGAGCCGAGGTGCCGGATCATCTTGGTGCGCTGCGCCTCGCCGCCGGACAGCGTGCCCGCGGGCCGGTCCAGCGAGAGGTAGCCCAGGCCGATCTCGGCGAACGAGTCGAGCAGGTGCTGCAGCCCGGCGAGCAGCGGGGCCACCGACGGCTCGTCGAGGTCGCGCACCCAGTCGGCCAGGTCGCTGATCTGCATCGCGCACAGGTCGGCGATGTTCTTGCCGTTGACCTTCGACGACAGCGCCTCCTGGGTCAGCCGGGTGCCGGCGCAGTCCGGGCAGGTCTGGAAGGTCACCGCCCGCTCGACGAACCGACGCACGTGCGGCTGCATCGCCTCGGGGTCCTTGGACAGCATCGACTTCTGGATCTTGGGGATGATCCCGTCGAAGGTGAGGTTGATGCCCTCGACCTTGATCTTGGTCGGCTCGGCGTAGAGCATCGTGTCGAGCTGCTTCTTGGTGAACTTCGCGATCGGCTTGTCCATCGGCAGGCCGACGCCCTCGAACAGCCGGCCGTACCAGCCGTCCATGCGAGTACCCCGGGATCGTCAGCGCGCCCTCGCTGAGCGACTTGGTCTCGTCGTACAGCGCGGTGAGGTCGATGTCGCTGACGTTGCCCATGCCCTCGCACCGCGGGCACATGCCGCCGAGGTAGACGGCGTCCCTGACGACGCTCTTCTCGACGCGGCCGCCCTTGTCCGTGGACATGACGCCGCTCGCCTTGCGCGTGGGGACGTTGAAGGAGAAGGCCGTCTGCGGACCGACGTACGGCTCGCCGAGCCGGCTGAACAGGATCCGCAGCATCGCGTTGGCGTCGGTGGCGGTGCCGACCGTGGAGCGGGGGTTCGCGCCCATCCGCTCCTGGTCGACGATGATCGCCGTCGTCAGGCCCTCGAGCAGGTCGACCTCCGGGCGCGCCAGGTTCGGCATGAAGCCCTGCACGAACGCGCTGTAGGTCTCGTTGATCATCCGCTGCGACTCGGCGGCGATGGTGTCGAACACCAGCGAGCTCTTGCCCGAGCCGGAGACGCCGGTGAAGACCGTCAGCCGGCGCTTGGGGATCTCGACGCTGACGTCCTTGAGGTTGTTCTCGCGCGCGCCCTGCACGCGGATCAGGTCGTGGCTGTCGGCGTGCGTGCGGACGCCGGCTTCGTCTTCGGGGGCATGCCCGTCGGTTCTCCTTCGTCCTGGCGTTCGGGAGCGGTCAGTCCTCGGGCAGCGTCGGCGAACTCGCGCTTGGTGTTCTTGTACCAGCCCATCCCCTTGACCGGGTGCTTCCACCGGCCCTTCATGTCGTTCAGCGCCTGCTCGTGGGTCGGTGTCGCCGGCGGCGACCGCCTCCTTGAGGTGCTTGTCCTGCGCCTTGATCACCTCGTCGGCGGTCTCGCCGCGGAGCGGGAGGTCGCAGGCTCCACCGAGCTGCTGGCACGTCATCGTCTTCATGTCTGTCTTCCTGTCGGGTGGAGCGGCTCAGCCGAGCTGCTGGATGCGGACCTGGTTGCCGGCGGGGTCGCGGAAGGCGCAGTCGCGGACGCCGTACGGCTGCTCGGTCGGCTCCTGGACGACCTCGGCGTCGCTGGCCTGGACGCGCTCGAAGGTGCCGTCGAGGTCGTTGGTGGCCAGCAGGATCCAGCCGTAGGTGCCCTTGGCCATCATCTCGACGATGGTGCGGCGCTCGTCCTCGGTGACGCCGGGGTCGGCGGCCGGCGGGCGCCAGCAGGATGGAGATGTCGGGCTGGTCCGGCCGGGCCGACCGTGATCCAGCGCATCTGCCCCTGGCCGAAGTCGCTGCGGACCTCGAAGCCGAGGACGTCGCGGTAGAAGGCCACGGAGGCGTCCGGGTCGTCGTGCGGGAGGACCGTGGTGTGGATGCTGAGGTTCATGCCGCTCACGCTAGTTGCCGCCGCGGAGCCGCCGCTTCTCGATTCCTGACCGGTCTGCGTCGACCTGCTTCGCCACGCAGGGCGGCATGCCCGCCGTCGAGTGCACGCCCTCGCGGCGGTAGACGCTCGGCGGCACGCCGACCAGCTCGGTGAAGCGGGTGCTGAAGGTGCCCAGCGACGAGCAGCCGACCGCGAAGCAGACCTCGGTGACGCTGAGGTCGCCACGCCGCAGCAGCGCCATCGCGCGCTCGATGCGCCGGGTCATCAGGTAGCTGTACGGCGACTCGCCGTAGGCGAGCCGGAACTCGCGGCTGAGGTGCCCGGCCGACATGTGCACGCCGCGGGCCAGCGCCTCGACGTCCAGCGGCTGCGCGTACTCCCGGTCCATCCGGTCGCGGACGCGGCGCAGCCGCGCGAGGTCGCGCAGGTGCTGCGCCTCGGCGGGTCTGCTGGTCACGTGCGCGATCGTGCCACGTCGCCCCGCGGCGCGCCTAGCACCGCTGGTGTCGCCGCTCCCCGGGGTTGGTAGCGTCCCCGCATGACTGTGACGTCCTCGCTCCACCCGTTCGGCATCGACTTCGGCGGGAGCGGCATCAAGGGCGCCCCGGTCGACCTCGGCACCGGCGAGTTCGCCGCCGACCGCACCCGGGTCGAGACGCCCAAGGGCGGCAAGCCGCAGGACGTCGCCGAGGTCGTCGCCGAGCTCGTCGCCGAGGCGCCGACGACGGCGCCCCGATCGGCATCACCGTGCCGGGTGTCGTCGTGCACGGCGTGGTGAAGTCGGCGGCGAACATCGACGAGTCCTGGATCTACACCGACGCGGTGACGATGTTCCGCGACAAGCTGCACCGCGACGTCGTGGTCGTCAACGACGCGGACGCCGCCGGGCTGGCCGAGGTCCGGTACGGCGCGGCGCGCGACCAGGACGGCCTGGTCATCATCACGACGCTCGGCACCGGCATCGGCACCGCCCTGGTGTACGACGGCGTGCTGGTGCCCAACTCCGAGCTGGGACACCTCGAGATCGACGGCAAGGACGCCGAGGCCGTCGCGGCCAACAGCGTGCGCGAGAAGAAGGACCTGAGCTGGTCCGAGTGGGCCGAGCGGCTCACCACCTACTACCGCACGCTGGAGAGGCTCTTCTCCCCCGAGCTGTTCGTCGTCGGCGGCGGCGTCAGCAAGCACGCCGACAAGTTCCTGCCGCTGCTGGGCATCGACACCCGGATCGTGCCCGCGACGCTGCGCAACACGGCCGGCATCGTCGGTGCCGCCGTGCTGGCGGCGGAGTCGGCCGAGCGGCCACTGACCCAGACGGTTCGTCAGCGGGCCGGACGCGACCGGCTGCTCGCCGACCGGCCGCTCATCGCCAGCACCGCCTCGGTGCGGCTGCGCGCGCCGAGTGCCTCGAGCACGGCGCGCACCTCGCGCTCGACGGTCCGGGCCGACAGCTCCAGCTGCCGGGCGATCGACCTGGTCCTTCTCGCCGACCGCCAGCAGCCGCGCCACCCGGAGCTGGCGCGGGGACAGCAGCGGCTGCTGGCCCGGGCCGAGCACCGGGACGGACAGCGCCAGCGTGCGCTGCCACAGCTCCAGCACCAGCACCACCAGGTCGCGGGCGGTCGGTGCAGCCACGCGGTCGGCTCGCCGTCGGCGGTGTCGAGGCCCTCGATGACCACCCGCTCCTCGTCCAGCACGACCCCGCGCAGGAACACCGGCCCGATCCGCGGCGTCCGGGTGCGATCGAGGGCAGCAGCGGGTTGACGTCCAGCGTGGTGGGACGGGTGATCAGCACGGTCTTCACGCCGCGGTCCTCGGACGGGCCGGGCGCCGCGGCGGACGGGTCCTCCGGGTCGAACTGGAGGCGCGGCTGCATGTTCCAGATGGACCGGGTGGTGGTCCGCTCGAGGCCGTCCAACCCGTCGAGGATGGCATCGAGGCCCCGCCAGTGCTGCAGGTCGCGGCCCCCGGTCCGGGACGGCTCCGCCAAGCGCCGCGCGGACGCGGTCCGCGAGGGCGCGGAGCTCCCGCACCTCCTCGGGCTCACGCGTGCGGTCGTCCACTCGCTGATCCTGTCAGAGCGCCGGGTCACGGACGTCCTGGGCGGACGCGCGCGGCCGGGCCGACAGGCCTCGTCCCCCGTACGTCGCCTGTCGTGCCCGGCACGCAGGAGAACTCTCGCCGAGAGAGGCCACCCCCGTCGCCCCGACCACGCCGGTTGGCGGGAACCCGCCACGCGGGAGGTGGCGCGTCCCGTGTGGCGGGACGGAAACGGCGGCGGCGCGCCTGCTCAGGTGGTTCCGCGTCCCGTTTTCGCCTGCAGCCGCTCGATGTGCTCCGAGGCCTCGGCCTTGGTCAGGTCGGGGGTGAGCTGCTCCCCCGCGTCCCGCGCCAGGGTGTCCAGGTAGCTGCGCTGCGCCCCGGTCATCGGCTCGTCGCCGGTCACCCAGTCGTCCGGGTCCTTCTCGGTCGTGCCGCCGGTCCCGTCCTGCGGGGCGCCCAGCATCGCCGGCTGCTCCTCGACGGGAGCCTGGTCGTTCGAATGCGTGTTCGATTCAGTCATGCCCGGCGGTTACCCGGTGCTGCGCGGACCAAACTCCCCGGCTCGCGACCTCTCCCGGCGGCCGGCTCACGACGACCAGGGGAACTCGATCCAGCGGTCCGTGCGGCGCCACACGTAGTCGGCCTCCACGCATCGTGGTCGGCTTCTCGTAGAGCACCGCGGACCGCACCGTGGCGACGTGGCCGCGGCAGAAGTCCCGCACCAGCTCGAGGGTCTTGCCGCTGTCCGCGACGTCGTCGACGACGAGCACGGCCATGTCGACCAGGTCGGCGGTGTCCAGCAGCGGCGGGAGCATCACCGGGGCGTCGAGGGTGGTGCCCACGCCGGTGTAGAACTCCACGTTCATCGAGAAGAGGTTCTTGCAGTCCAGCGCGTAGGCCAGGGTCGCGGCCGGCACCAGTCCCCCGCGCGCGATGCCGAGCACGATGTCCGGCACGAAGCCGCTGTCGGCCACCTGGCGTCCCAGGGCGGCCGACGCCTCGCCGTACAGCTCCCAGGTCAACGTCTCGCGCACGGTCATGCCGCGAGTATCGACCGGCCCGGTCCGTCGGCGCGAGGGCCCCGGCGCAGAGTTCTCGCAGACGTAACACGGGCGGGCTCAGCCCGGCGCGACCGGGGCCGGCGTGCGGGCGCTGGGCGCGCCCCCTTGACGCGGCGTGACCGCGGTCACTACGAATTGGGGCTCGCGATGAAATCCAACGAGCTCGGGAGCACCCCCTCATGACGCATCCACGTACGTCGCCCCTGCGCGGACGCAGGCGGCTCGCCGCCCTCGCCGCCACCGGTCTGCTCGCCGCCGGCCTGGGCGTCAGCACCCCTGTCGCCGCCGACGCCGCGCCCGCGGTCCGGACCGCCCCGTCCAACCCCGTCGGCGGGCACGACGTGATCGCCAACCTGTGGGAGTGGAACTGGTCCTCGGTGGCTCGCGAGTGCACCACGCAGCTCGGCCCGAAGGGGTACGGCGGCGTGCAGGTCGCCCCGCCGCAGGACTCGGTCAAGCGCCAGCAGCTCGGGGACGGCAGCGACACGGTCCTGCACCCGTGGTGGGAGGTCTACCAGGCCGTCGACTACGCGCTGACCAGCCGGATGGGCAACGAGGCGCAGTTCAAGGCCATGGTGTCGACCTGCCGCAAGGCCGGCGTGAAGGTGTACGTCGACGCGGTGATCAACCACATGACCGGGCAGGGCGACACGTCCTACGGCGGCGTGAAGTACGCCCGCTACGACTACGCCGGCCTCTACGGCCAGGGCAACTTCCACAAGTACTCCGGCGACTGCCCGTCGGCGTCCGGCGGCATCGAGGACTTCAACAACCTGCAGCAGGTCTTCAACTGCGAGCTCGTCGGCCTCGCGGACCTGCGCACCGACACGAGCGTCGTACGGTCCCGGGTGGCGGCGTACCTCAACAAGCTGCTCGGCTACGGCGTCTCCGGCTTCCGGGTGGACGCGGCCAAGCACGTCGGCCAGGCCGACCTGGACGCGATCTACGCGCGGCTGCACGACACCAAGGACGGCACCCGTCCCTACTGGGCGCTCGAGGTGTTCGGCGGCGGCCCCGGCCGGCTGGCTCCCGGCGCGTTCGTGCGCAGCGGCGTGGTCCTCGGGCTCGACGGCGTCAAGCAGCTCAAGAGCGCGTTCAAGAGCTACCCCACGGACGCGGCCGGCAGCATCGCCACGCTGCGGGACTTCGGCGTGGACTCCGGCCTGACGCCGAGCCGGCGCACGCTGTCGTTCGTGCAGAACCACGACACCGAGCGCAACGGTGACGCGCTGAACTACAAGGACGGCGCCACCAACCGGCTCGCGACGCAGTACCTGCTCGCCGCCGGCTACGGCCGCCCGCAGGTGTACTCCGCGTTCAACTTCACCAACCAGGACGACTCGCCGCCGGCCACCGCCGACGGGATGATCACCGACGCGGCCTGCGGCTCGGGCTGGACCTGCGCGCACCGCGACAAGGGCGTCACCGCGCTGGTCCGCTGGCACAACGGCGTCGGTGCGGCCCGGCAGGCGCACTGGTGGGACGACGGCGCGAACGTGATCGCGTTCAGCCGCGGCGACCGTGGCTGGGTGGCGATGAACAACAACACCGTCGCCAGGACGGTGCGCGTGCAGACGGGCCTGGCCCGCGGCCGCTACTGCGACGTGGTCACCGGCGGCCGCAGCTGCTCGGGCACCGTCGTCGCCGTCAACGGCAGCGGCGTCGCCCGGGTGACGGTGCCGGCCAAGGGCACCGTCGCGGTGCTCGCCGGCAGCCGCCGCTAGCCCGCGCGACCCGAGCGGGCCGGCCGTCCCACCCGGTTCATCCAGGGGGACGGCCGGCCCGACGAGTTGCCTCGTTGTACGACGGAGGCGGGTCCGGCCCGGATAAGGTAAAGAATCCTCGCCGCGCGGGTCGTGGCGGCTCGATCCTCGTGGGGGAGACATGCACGCATCCAGGTCGGGCGCCGTCGTCGGTGCCGTGGTCGCGCTGGCGACCGCCGCCGCCCTGCTGGTCCTCACCCCCGCCGCCGACGGCGCGGGCAAGAAGACCGTCAGCCACCTGACGGCCACCTGGCCCGCCGCGACGGCGACCCTGGGCCAGACGGCGACCGTGCGGGGCACGGTCACCAGCAAGCGCCTCGAGGCCCGCAAGGTCAGCGTGTACGTCTCCCTGAAGTCCGGCTGGCGGCTGGCCGCCTCGACCCGCTCGACGGCCAGGGGCCGGTTCTCGCTCACGCTGCCCACGAGCTACTACTACTCCCGCCCGGTGCAGCTGCGCTCCCCCGCCACCGGTCGCGCCCAGGCGGTGGTGACCAGGGCCCGCACCTTCACGGTGACCCCGGGCTACACCCCGGCGCCGTCGCGCTACTCCTGGAAGCCGGCGGTCGCGGGCCAGGAGACCCGGGTCAACCCGTGCGCCCCGGTCACCTACCGGATCAACCCCGGCGTGCCGACCTCCGGCGCCGCCTCCTCCGCGCTGGTGACCGCAGCGTTCAAGCGGCTCGGCGAGGCCACCGGCATCACGTTCCGCAACCTCGGCTACACCACCGCGTTCCCGCGTCCCCGCGGCGCGGCCGCCACCCCCTGGCCGACCGACAGCACGATCGTGGTGGCCTGGGCGAAGCCGGACGCGACCCAGACGTTCTACGAGCTCGGCGGGGACCCGCGCTTCGCGATCTACTCCCAGAGCGGCATCCTGGCGACCCGCACCGCGCACGACGCCCAGGGCCCGGTCAAGCGGATCACCCGCGCCGGCGTGGTCCTCGACGCCGCCCCCGACCCGACCAGCGGGGCGCTGGAGCTGCGCAGCTGGAGCCTGATGCACGAGCTCGCCGCGTCCCTCGGTCTCGGCGCCGTCACCGACGGCAACCAGAAGATGAGCGAGATCATCCCGAACGCCGCGGTGGACACGAGCTGGGGCGCCGGCGACCTGGCCGGCCTCAACCGGGTCGGCCTCGTCGAGGGCTGCGTCACCGACGGCCGCCGCTGACCCGGCGTCTCTGGCGGCGGAACCCCCGCCCACCCGGCGCCTCTGGCGGCGGAACCCCGCCCACCCGGCGTCTCTGGCGGCGGAACCCCCGCCGACCCGGCGTCTCTGGCGGCGGAACCCCCGCCGACCCGGCGTCTCTGGCGGCCGGCACGGCGCTCAGTGGCAGTCGCGGTCGAGGATCCCGGTCAGCCGGTCGCGCTCCGCGGTCGACAGCGGCAGGACCACGCGTTGGACCGGGTCGGTGCCGAGCCGCACGTAGGCGCTGATCAGGAACGTCTGCGAGCTCTGCCCGAGCGCGTGCGGGTCGCAGCGGTGCGCGGAGCCCATCAGCACCGGGAACGCCAGCACGTCCGCGTCCGGCGCGAGCTCGCCCGGAAGCGCGTCGGGCCCGGCCCGCGGCACCAGGTCGAGCAGCACGCTGCCGCCCAGGTCGACGAGCAGCACCCGCCCGGTCGCCCCGGGCCGGTGCCGGACCACCAGCCGGCCCGGCAGGTACTCCTCCCCTCGCAGCGTCTCCGTGGACGTCGCGAGCCGCAGGTGCACCGTCGCGGTCCGGGCGAGCACCTGCGCAGCACAGGCCTTCGCGTGCAGCCGGTCGAGCAGCCCCGGGTCCTCCACGCGCAGCGGCAGCCGGGTGGTGCGGCCGTCGATCACTGCGACCAGCACCGGCTCGGTGGCCGGCGCCCGGCCGCACCGCGCCGCGCCGTACGCGATGGTGAAGGCGGCGGTCTGCCCCGGGTGTACGGCGTCGTCGGGCAGCGGCACGGTGGGGAACGCGAAGCCGTCCCAGGAGAGGGTGGCCCGGCTGACCCGGATGTCGTGGTCGGTGTGGTTGGTGACGCCGGCCTTGAGGTTGCGGGTGCCCTCGTCGAAGCGGAACTGGGCGACCGACGCGTCCAGCCGCACCGGTGCCGTCGAGGTCGGTGCCGCCGGGGCCGGCGGCCGGTCGGCCGAGCAGCCGGCGAGCAGGGCCAGGGGCACGGCGGCGGCCGCGAGTGCGGCGGCGCGGAGGCGGGACATCAGTCGAACCCTGGCACCCGGCTCCCCCGCTGTCCATGGCATGCTCGCGGCGGCGGGCTGGTGCAGGTCCGCTCGCGACACGCGGTATCGGTAGTTTTGTGTATCTCACATGTGAGATAAAGTCCCCGGCATGACCGACGACTACCTCGCCCGGATCGGCAACCTGATCCGCGACGCCCGCAAGCACCGCGGCTGGACCCAGCAGCAGCTCGCCGACGCGCTGGCCACCAGCCAGAGCGCCGTGAACCGGATCGAGCGCGGCCACCAGAACCTCTCCCTGGAGATGCTCGCCCGCATCGGCGAGGCGCTCGACTCCGAGATCGTCTCGCTCGGCGCCGGGCCCGACGCACCTGCGGGTCACCGGCCCGACGACGCTGTCCGGCTCCATCGACGTGAAGTCCTCGAAGAACGCCGGCGTCGCGCTGCTCTGCGCCTCGCCTGCTCAACCGCGGGCGCACGACGCTGCGCCGGGTCGCGCGCATCGAGGAGGTCAACCGGCTCCTCGAGGTGCTCGCCAGCATCGGCGTGCAGACCCGCTGGCTCAACGACGACAACGACCTCGAGATCGTCCCGCCGGCCGACCTCGACCTGGACCGCATCGACGAGGAGGCGGCCCGTCGTACCCGCTCGATCATCATGTTCCTCGGCCCGCTGATGCACCGCCAGGACGTCTTCGAGCTGCCGTACGCCGGCGGCTGCGACCTCGGCACCCGCACCGTCGAGCCGCACATGGCGGCGCTGCGCCCCTTCGGCCTGGAGGTCAAGGCCACCGAGGGCAGCTACCACGCCACCGTCGAACCGGGCGATCTCCCCGACCCGGCCGATCGTGCTGACCGAGCGCGGCGACACCGTCACCGAGAACGCGCTGCTGGCCGCGGCCCGGCACGACGGCGTCACCGTGATCCGCAACGCCAGCCCGAACTACATGGTCCAGGACCTGTGCTTCTTCCTGGAGAAGCTCGGCGTGCGCATCGACGGCATCGGCACCACCACGCTGACCGTGCACGGCAGCGCCGGAGATCGACGTCGACGTCGACTACGCGCCGTCCGAGGACCCGATCGAGGCGATGTCGCTGCTCGCCGCCGCGATCGTCACCGACTCCGAGATCACCATCCGCCGGGTGCCGATCGAGTTCCTCGAGATCGAGCTCGCGCTGCTGGAGGAGATGGGCTTCCGCTACGAGCGCAGCGAGGAGTACCTCGCCGCCAACGGGCACACCCGGCTGGTCGACCTCACCACCCGGCCGTCCGACGCTGCACTCCCCCATCGACAAGATCCACCCGATGCCGTTCCCGGGCCTCAACATCGACAACCTGCCGTTCTTCGCGGTGATCGCCGCCGTCGCCGAGGGGCAGACGCTGCTGCACGACTGGGTCTACGAGAACCGCGCGATCTACCTCACCGAGCTCACCAAGCTCGGCGCCTCGGTCAAGCTGCTCGACCCGCACCGGGTGATGATCGAGGGCCCGACCCGCTGGTCGCGGCACCGAGATGATCTGCCCGCCGGCGCTGCGCCCGGCGGTCGTCATCCTGCTGGCGATGCTGGCCTCGAAGGGCACCTCGGTGCTGCGCTCGGTCTACGTGATCAACCGCGGCTACGAGGACCTCGCCACCCGGCTGAACGCCCTCGGCGCCAGCATCGAGACCTTCCGCGACATCTGACCCGCGCGACTCCGCCGCGGCGTCCGCCGACCCGTCACCGACTCCGGCGTGTTGCTGGCCGTCGCCAGGTCAGCGCCAGATACGCCGGGTCGGCGTCGTACGGACAAGCCAGATCACGCCGCGGTCGAGCGTCGTACCGGAGCCGACAGCCAGACGCGCCGGGTCGGCGGGGGTCCCGCCGCCAGAGCGCGCCGGGTCAGCTGAAGAGGGTCTCGATGTAGGCGCGGGTGACCGGGCGGCTGGGCGGCGGCACGGTCATGTCGGCGGTGATCCGCGGGATCGGCTGCGTCTTGGGGCCGCTGTCGCGGTGCCAGTCGTTCTCGGCCTCGATCAGGTTGCCGAGGTCGGCGCGCTCGAGGAAGACCCCTGGCACGACGTGCACTGGTGGACCGTGACGTCGCCGAGGTAGCGCGGCGACATCGGGGACTGGCACTGCGGGCAGGTCATCTCGGCGTCCTGGGACATGGCTGCGACGGTACTCCCGACCCGGCCGGGGCGCTCCCCGCCACGCGCGCTGAGTACGAACGCGGATGCGCGCGGCGCGCGATTCGCGGCCATCGTGGACGCATGGCGGTGGATACTGCTCGCGTGACGCGACCGCACACCGGGCTTCCCGTTCCTCGACGCCGGTCGGGACGACGGCGGCCGTGCTCGCGTTCGCGCACCGCGGCGGCGCGCACCACCCCGACCTGGTCGGCCTGGAGAACACCCTCGCCGCGTTCGAGCACGCCGTGGCGCTCGGCTACCCCTACCTCGAGACCGACGTCCACCTCACCAGCGACGGCGTGCTGCTGGCCTTCCACGACCACGTCCTGGACCGGGTCACCTCGAGCGCCGGCACCATCGCGAGACCTGACGTACGTCGACCTGCCGACGGCCCTGATCGGCGGGCAGCGAGCCGATCCCGCGTGATGGCCGACCTGCTCGAGCACTTCCCGCGCACCTGCTTCAACATCGACCTCAAGTCCGACGCCGCGGTCGACCGGCCTCGCCGACCTCGTCGAGCGCACCGGCGCCCACGACCGGGTCGTGCGTCGGCTCGTTCTCCGAGACCCGGCTGCGCGAGTTCCGCCGGCGGGTGTCAGCCGGCCGGTCGCCACGTCGTACGGACCGCTCGGCGTCGGCCTCGAGCCGGTTCGCGCCGCGGCTGCTCGCGGAGATGGTGCTGCGCGGCCGCGGCGACGCGCTCCAGGTGCCGCCACCGGGTGCCGCTGGCACGACCGTGGTGACCGAGGGCTTCGTCGAGCGGGCGCACGCCGCGGGCCGCCCGGTCCACGTCTGGACCGTCGACGAGCCCGGACGAGATGCGCGAGCTGCTCGACCTCGGGGTCGACGGACTGATGACCGACCGCACCGACGTGCTGCGCGAGGTCCTGGTGGACCGCGGGCAGTGGATGGGGGACACGCATGACCGACGTGACCAGCCCGGGCGGGATCGCCAACCTGGAGCCGCTGGCCCGCCAGCGCCAGCAGAAGCGCCTGGAACTGGTACGACTGGGCCAACTCGGCGTACTACACGACGGTGCTCAGCGTGATGTTCGCGCCGTACATGATCACCGTCGCGGGCCGCGCCGCCGGCTGCGTCGACGCGGACGAGACCTGCGATCGAAGACCGTCAGCCTGCTCGGGCTGCAGCTGGCCGCCGGCTCGCTGCCGTTCTACCTGACCAGCTTCGCGACCATCGCCAGCGCGTTCCTGCTGCCGGTCGTCGGGGCCTTCGTCGACCGCTCGGCGCGCAAGAAGCTGCACATGGCCGGGTTCGCCTGGGCCGGGCTCGTTCTTCACCGCGCTGCTGTTCTTCATGCAGGGCGACGACTGGCAGATCGGCGCCGTGGCGATCGTGCTGAGCAGCATGCTGGGCGGCTGCTCGCTGGTCAGCTACTACGCGATCCTGGTCGACATCTCCACCGAGGAGGAGCGCGACCGGGTCTCCTCGCGGGGCTGGGCGTGGGGCTACCTCGGCGGCGGGCTGCTGCTCCTGGTCAACCTGGTGATGTTCCTCGGCCACGACGCGCTCGGCCTCTCCCAGGGCCTGGCGGTGCGGCTCTCGCTGCTGTCCGCGGCCCTCTGGTGGGCCGGCGTTCACGCTGATCCCGGTGCTCCGGCTGCGCAACTACGAGCCGCAGCACGTGCTCGCCGAGCCCGGCGGCCTGCTGCAGCGCAGCTTCGGCCAGCTGTTCACCACGCTGCGGGAGATGCGCGCGCTACCCGATGACGCTGACCTTCCTGCTCGCGTTCCTGTTCTACAACGACGGCATCCAGACGGTGATCGGGGTCGCGTCGACGTACGGCTCCAAGCAGCTCGGCTTCGGGCAGTCGGTGCTGATCGCCACGATCCTGCTGATCCAGTTCGTGGCGTTCGGCGGCGCGCTGCTGTTCGGCCGGCTCGCGGCCCGCTACGGCTCCTACCGGTCGATCCTGGGGGGCACCTACGCCTGGATGGTGATCGTGGTGCTGGCGATGTTCCTGCCCGGAGAAGAACGTCGGCCCTGTTCCTGACCCTCGGCGTGGCGATCGCGATCGTGCTCGGCGGCACCCAGGCGCTGTCCCGGTCGTTCTTCAGCCTGCTGATCCCCCGCGGCCGCGAGGGCGAGTACTTCGCGCTCTACAACGCCTGCGAGCGCGGCACGTCGTGGTTCGGGACGTTCCTGTTCGGCTTCGTGTTCCAGCTCAGCGGGTCCTACCGCCCGGCGATCGTCGCGCTGGTCGTGTTCTTCGTGCTCGGCGCGTTCTTCCTGCTCCGGCTGGACCCGCAGCCGCGGCATCCGCGAGGCCGGCAACGCCGTGCCGTCGGTCGTCTAGGCCTCCTGGCCGGCGCCGGCGACGCCGCCGCGGGCTGGACCACGCCGGCGGCTTTCCGGGCCGGGAGCGGCCGGATCGGCCGGTATGCTACATCTCACGCGGCTCCCCGCGTGTGGCGCGGGCCGGTCTGGGTAACTGACCGACAGCACGGCATCCGTCACAGCGACGGGCGCGGAGGGAATCTCCTCCGCTCCTGGTTCGTTGGGAGGGGTGGAAGGCGTCGGGCGCGGCCTGATCATCGTGCCGCCCGACGTACACACGGGGAAACACAAGACCAGGAGGTGGCTCATGGGAGAGCGCACTTTGCGCGGCGCCCGCCTTGGGGGCCAGAGCTTCGAGGACGAGCGCGGGATCGAGTTCGCCGCCCGCCAGAACGTCGGCTACGCCTGTCCGCAGGGGCACGAGTTCGAGATCCCGATGTCGGTCGAGGCCGACGTCCCGGCGGTGTGGGAGTGCCCGCGCTGCGGCGCCGAGGCGCTGAACCGCGACGGCCTGACCAAGGAGGCCAAGGTCGAGAAGCCGGTCCGCACGCACTGGGACATGCTGCTCGAGCGTCGCTCGATCAAGGAGCTCGAGGAGATCCTCACCGAGCGCCTGGAGCTGCTCCGCGGCGGCGAGATCGGCCCGGCGCACCTGCACCGGCCGTCGAAGAAGAAGGCCAAGTCGCGCCTGACGCTCGCACTCTCGAGGACCGCTAGTCGACGACCTCGCCCCGGACCACACCATCGGGTCCGGGGCGTTGTCGCGTCCGCGGGCTCCGGCTCGTCGCCGGTCCGTCGCGGGACGCCGAGCGCCGGGGCCCGGCCCGGACAGGAACTTGCGGGTCAGGAACCGGGTGAGCCCCGCCGGGCGACCGGGCGGGTGAACGGCAGGACGCAGAAGAACCCGACGACGTCGGAGAGGAAGCCCGGGGTGAGCAGCAGCGTGCCGCCCACCAGGATCAGCGCGGCGTCGGCCAGCTCGCGGGCCGGCATCCGGCGCTGCTCCAGGGCCTCGCGCAGCGCCGCCCAGGCCCGGCTGCCCTCGTGCTTCATCAGCCAGCTGCCGAGGATGCCGTCGGCGATCAGCAGCAGCACCGTCCACCAGGCGCCGATCGCCTGGCCGACCTGGATCAGCACGTAGATCTCCACGCACCGGCAGCACCACGAACAGCAGCGCCAGCACCCACCAGGGGACCCGTCGCCTCATCGTCGCTCCTCGGGGACCGGCGGCCTACCGGCGGCCGCGTCGTGTCCCTCGAGAATACGTCGCGCGACCTGACGACGCGCGCTCCCGCAGGCCCCACGCGGTGATCCGGCGCAGCGACTCGGTGGCCACGTCCGGGCTCATCTTCGACTCGCCGCGGACCCGCTCGACGAACTCGATCGGCACCTCGACGACGGTGAGGCCGGCGCGCAGGGTGCGGAACGCGAGGTCGGTCTGGAAGATGTAGCCGGCCGACTCGACGCTGCCCAGGTCGATCGCCTCCAGCGTCGTACGCCGGAAGAGGCGGTAGCCGGCGGTCACGTCGCGCAGCGGGATGCCGAGCAGCACCCGGGCGTAGAGGTTGCCGCCGACCGAGAGCACCTTGCGCGACAGCGGCCAGTTGACCACCGAGCCGCCGGGCACCCAGCGCGACCCGATCACCAGGTCGGCGTCCCGCAGCGCGGCCAGCAGCCGGGAGCTGCTCGGGCTGGTGGGAGCCGTCGGCGTCCATCTCCCCGACCACGTCGTAGCCGCGCTCGAGCGCGACCCGGAAGCCGTGCAGGTACGCCGCGCCGAGGCCGGCCTTCTCGGAGCGGTGCAGCACCGTCACCTGCGGGTCGGCCGCGGCCAGGGCGTCGGCGAGCTCGCCGGTGCCGTCGGGGGACCCGTCGTCGACCACCAGCACGTCGACCGCGGGGTCGCGGCCCGCAGCCGGCCGACGATCCACTCGAGGTTGTCCCGCTCGTTGTAGGTCGGGACGACCATCAGGACGCGGCCGAGTCCCCGCTCGTGCGTGCTCATCGTCTGCCGGCCTCCGCGGCCGGCTCGTCGCGCGTCTCGCAGCGCGACGACGATAGCCGACCAGCAGCCGCCAGCAGGACGGTGACCACCGCCATCGCCGACAGCACCAGCTCGGGCCAGGGGCCGAGCACGACGGCGGGCGTCCGCGCGGTGATCAGCGCCACCGCGTGCTCGAGCACCGCCGCGCTGCTTCGACGGCGCGCGCTCCACCACGCGGCCGTCCGGCGCGACGATCCCGGAGATGCCGTTGGTGGAGGCGACCACGACGTAGCGGCCGGTCTCGATCGCCCGCAGCCGGGACATCGCGAACTGCTGCTCGATCTGGCCGGTGCCGGTGTACGTCGCGTTGTTGGTCGGCACCACGATCACGTCGGCGCCGTCGTCGACCAGGCCGCGCAGCAGCCCGTCGTAGGCGACCTCGAAGCACATCAGCACCCCGGCCGTGGCCGGCCCGACCCGGAGCACGCCCGGGCGGGTGCCGCGGACCATGTCGCTGGGGATCTGGTGCAGCGCCGGGATCCGGGGCGCCAGCAGCGACCGCAGCGGGATGTACTCGCCGAACGGCACCGGGTGGGTCTTGTCGTAGTAGCGGCCGGGCCTGCCGGTCGGCCGACCAGACGATCGCCCGGTTGAACCAGCCCCGGTCGACCCGGTCCCCCACGACCGCGCCCATCAGCAGCGGCGCGCCGACCGCCGCGGGCGGCGTCGCCGATCGCGGCGCCCGCGCTCGGGTCGGCGTAGGGGTCGATGTCGGAGGAGTTCTCCGGCCACACCACCAGGTCCGGCCGCGGTGCCTTGCCGGCGTCGCACCCGGGCGGCGAGCCCGAACGGTCGCGTCCACGTGGTTGTCGAGCACCGCCCGCCGCTCGGCGAAGGCGTCCAGGCCCTCCCCCGGCACGTTGCCCTGGCACGGCGGCCACGGTGGCCCGCGGGTCGTCCGCGGGCGGCTGCCAGGGCACCAGCGACGCCACGCAGGCCAGCGCGACGGCGCCGGCCACCGCGGCCACGGCGCGCAGCGGGTGACCGGCGGCCGTGCAGCACCGCCCAGGCCAGGGTGGTGCCGAGCAGGGCGACGACGAACGTGGTGCCCGGGTGCGCCGACGTAGGCGAACGTCGCGCGCCACCGGGGTGTCCTCGACCGCGAACGACAGCCGGCCCCACGGGAAGCCCGCCGAACGGCAGGACGGCCCGCAGCGCCTCGACCAGCACCCAGGCGCGGGCCGCCCACACCGGCCAGCCAGGGCAGGCGTACGACGGCCCGGGTGGCGAGTCCGGCGAGCCCGTAGAACAGCCCCTCGAGGACGGCCAGCGGGATCCAGGCGTAGACGCCGATCACCTGCAGCCACGGCAGCAGCACCAGCATGAACGCCGTACCGAAGACGAAGCCGAGCCAGAAGCCGGAGCGCAGCCGGGGCGCGCGGCGCAGCGAGCAGGGTGGCCGCGGCGACCGCGACGGGCAGCAGCAGGACCCAGTGGTAGGGCTCGAAGGCCAGCGCGGCGCCGACGCCGGCCAGCGCGGCCAGCACGCTGCGGGCGAGCAGCCTCACCGCTGTCCTCCTGAGTGGTCCCCGTCCGCCTGGTGCGGGTGCCCAACCTACCGGCGGACGCGAAAAGAGCCCGGACCCTTCGGACCGACCACGCCTCCGCTGGCTGCGGAGGACGGTGCCGTTGTCTACTGGGCACCGGGCTCTTGTTCGTGTGCCACCCCCTCGAGTTCGCGCCGACCTCCGGGACCCGCGTCGCACCCGGTTCGTGGTACCCGACCCGGTCACGCGGCCACCTGGACGTCAGCCCGAAACGACGGCCTGCTCGATGGAACCCGCAGAGACTGTCTGCCCGACCGGGGTGGTGTCAACCTCCCTCTGACCAGGGGGTTCACGTAAATGCGCAGGTCATCGGCCCTTCCCCGGCACCGGACGTTCAGACAGATTTTTTACCCGGTCGCGGCGTGTCGTCCAGCCGACACGCCGGACCGGTGTGTCATCACGCGCGGCGGGCACCACGACGACGCCCGTCGCGGTGGTCGCGACGACCGGCTCGGCGAGCATCTCCGCGGCCGACTCGGACCGGTCCGGGCGGCCGCGGGCCGACCACCACGGCCTGCAGCTCCAGGGTGCGGGAGCGCCGGCCCGACGGCGACCACCTCGGCGGTCATCTCCAGCACGTCACCGGCCCGCACGGGGGCCCGGAACTGCACGTCGGAGTACGACGCGAACAGCCCCTCGTCGCCGTCGGTGCGGATGCACACCTCGGTCGCGACGTCGCCGAACAGGCCCGAGCGAGTAGGCGCCGTCGACCAGGTTCCCGGCGTAGTGCGCGTGGGAGTACGGCACGTAGCGGCGGTGCGTCACCCGCGTGCCCGACGACTCCGGCTGGTCGAGCTCGTCGGGACCACTCATGCGTCGACCTTCTTCCGGCTCGTGACCAGCTGGTGGGTGATGTAGGAGGCGACCTCGCCGGGCGTCGTACCGCGGGCGAAGACCCGGTCCACGCCGAGCTCGCCGGCCATCTTCTCGTCGAAGCGGGGACCGCCGACGATCAGCAGCGGCCGCTTGTCGCTGGGGTAGGACTCCCGGAACGCCGCGGACATCTCCTTGGTGTTCACGATGTGCGCGTCGCGCTGGGTGACCACCTGGGAGACCAGGATGGCGTCGGCCTTCTCCTCGCGCGCCCGGGCGACGAGCTGCGGCACGGACACCTGGGCGCCGAGGTTCACGACCTTGAGCTCGCGGTAGTACTCCAGGCCCTTCTCGCCGGCGAACCCCTTGATGTTCAGGATCGCGTCGATGCCGACGGTGTGCGCGTCGGTGCCGATGCAGCCGCCGACGACCGTCAGCCGGCGGCGCAGCCCGCTCTTGATCGCGCGCGTTGACCTCCTTGGGGGTCAGCAGCGGGTAGTCGCGCTCGACGACCTCGACCTGGGAGGTGTCGACGAGGTGGTTGACCCGGCCGTAGACCACGAAGAACGTGAAGTCCGGGCCCATCGCCTTGGCGTGCACGACGAGCGCGGGCTCGATGCCCATCTTGTTGGCGAGCTGGGCCGCCGCGCCCTCGGCGACCTTGGAGTTGGCCATCGGCAGGGTGAAGGACACCTGCACCATGCCGTCGCCGGTGGTGTCGCCGTACGGCCTGAGGATGCTCATGCCTTCGCCTCCAGGATCTCGGTCGCGGGGTTGAAGTAGCCGGGCGCCTTGACGCGCGACGCCGTCGAGCCCGCGGCCGGCGTCGGCGGGTCGCTTCATCAGGCCGAAGGTGCCGTCGGCGATCGCGTCGAGCAGCCCGGTCTTGGACTCGTGGGCCAGGATCCGCTCCAGCAGGTCGATGCTCTCGGCGAGCACCTGGTGGGCCCGCTGGACGATGAACCCGTCGGGGCGCGGCACGAAGTCCTCGTGCAGCTTGCCGGCCGCCTCCATGACGTAGCGGACGTTCTGCAGCGCCAGGTCGCGGTCGGAGAGCCACGGCGTCACCACCGCCTCGGTCATCATCCCGACCAGCAGGATGCTCTGGCCGGTCATCACCCCGGCGAGGTTGAAGAACGCGTCGAGCAGGTAGCCGCGGAACACGTCGCCGGTCATGTGCCGGGTCGGCGGCATCCACTTCAGCGGCGCCTTCGGGAACAGCTCGCGGGCCAGCAGGGCGTGCGCGAGCTCCATCCGGAAGCTGTCCGGCACCTCGGGGTTGATCTCGAAGGCGTGGCCCAGGCCGAGCTGCCAGTCCTCGAGGCCGGCCTCCTTGGCGAAGTACTCGTTGAGCAGCTGGCTCACGGTGACCGTGTGCGCGGCCTCGACGGCGTCGGCGGTGGTGAGGTAGTTGTCCTCGCCGGTGTTGATGATGATGCCGGCGCGGGCGTGCACCTGGCGGCTGAACCGCTGGTCGACGAAGGTCCGGATCGGGTTGATGTCGCGGAACAGGATCCCGTACATCGAGTCGTTGAGCATCATGTCGAGCCGCTCGAGGCCGGCCAGCGCGGCGATCTCGGGCATGCACAGCCCCGAGGCGTAGTTGGTCAGCCGCACGTAGCGGCCGAGCTCCTTGCTCGACTCGTCGAGCGCGGCCCGCATCAGCCGGAAGTTCTCCTGCGTGGCGTAGGTGCCGGCGAAGCCCTCGCGGGTCGCGCCCTCGGGGACGTAGTCGAGCAGCGACTGGCCGGTGGACCGGATCACCGCGATGACGTCCGCGCCCTCGCGGGCCGCCTGCTGGGCCTGCGGGATGTCCTCGTAGATGTCGCCGGTCGCGACGATCAGGTAGATCCAGGGCTGGTGCTCCGGGTCGCCGTACCTCTTCACCATGCGCTCGCGGTCGCGGCGGCGGGCGTCGACGCGGCGGATGCCCGCGCCGACCTGCTTGCCCGCGGCGGTGCGGGCCCGGGTCAGGTCGCGGCCCTCGGGCAGCCGGAAGCGCACCCAGCCGGCGGAGGCCTTCTGCGCCAGCACGGACAGGTCGTCGGCCTCGCCGCGGACCAGCGCGTCCCAGACCGGCAGCGCGATGCCGTGCTCGAGCCCGACGTCGCCGCGTACGGCGTCCAGCAGCCGGTTCACCCACGGGATGCCGTCGGCGTCCGCGCCCTGGAGCCCGGCCAGCCGCAGCGTGGCCCGCTCGACGGAGACCGTCGTGTGCTTCTTGGCCAGGTTCGACGATCGGCCGGCCGGCCTGCCGGGCCAGGGTCCGCGCCTTGCGGACGGTGACCGGGTCGAGGTCGAGCTTGCCCCTCGGAGTCCGGCTCGCGGCGCGGTCGAGCTTGTCGAGACCATCAGGTCAGTGCTCCCTCGTGTTCGTAGGCGATCTCCCCCGCGACGAGCGTCAGCACGCAGGCCGGCAGCTCGATGTCGGGGGCCAGGTCGGGCAGCTGCGGGACGCCGGCGCGCGGGTCGGTGGACCACGCGGCGACCCGGGAGTCGGGCGTCTGCACGGTCAGCGAGCCGGGCACGTCCCACACGGCGATGCTGGCGGGGGCGCCGAGCGCGATCACGCCGCCCTCGTCGCGCCGGGCCGCGCGCCAGCCGCCGCGGGTGTGGGCGTTGAACGCGGCCCGGACGGTGATCCGCTCGGTCTCGGTGTGGTGCCAGGCGGCGGCGCGGACGGCGCCCCAGGGCTCGAACGGCGTGACCGGGGTGTCCGACCCGAAGGCCAGCGCGACGCCGGCGCGGTTCATCGAGGCGAAGGCGTTCATCGGCAGGGCGCGGTCGGCGCCGAGGCGCTGGGCGTACAGCGAGTCGGCGCCGCCCCAGTAGCCGTCGAACATCGGCTGCATGCTGGCGGTCACGCCGAGCTCGCCGAGGACCGCCATCTCGGCGGCGCTGGCCATCTCGACGTGCTCGAGGCGGTGCCGGGCCTGGACGATCGCGGGCGCGCCGAGCAGCGTCGGCCGCCGCGCGGAGGCCGGCGACCACCTCGGCGACGGCGCGGTCGCCGATGACGTGGAAGCCGGCCTGGATGCCGGCGCGGGTGCAGGCCACGACGTGCTCGGTGACCTGTCCGGCGTCGAGGTACAGGTGGCCCGAGGTCTCCGCGTCGGCGTACGGCGCGTGCAGCGCCGACGTGCGCGAGCCGACGGAGCCGTCCATGCACAGGTCGCCGGCGTTGCCCGCGCAGCCGAGCGCGACGGCCGTGTCGACGGCGCCGAGCTCGCCCCAGTAGCCGACCACCTCGGGCAGCGGCGCCCGCGAGGTCAGGGCCGCGGAGATCGCGAAGTCCTCGGGCGGGCAGATGTGCGGCGCGCCGAGCTCGTGGACCATGCCGATGCCGTGCCGGGCGGCGTCCTGGAGCGCCCGCAGGATCGCGTCCTCGCGCGCGGACGGCGGCAGCAGCCGGAACAGCCCCTCGCGGGCCAGGTGGTGCGCGTCGCGCGAGACGAGCCCGCTGGCGTCGTACCCCTCGGCGTGCACCATCTCGGGGCAGGCGTCGAGGAAGGCGGTGCTGACCACGGCGGAGTGCACGTCGACGCGGCCCAGGTAGACCGGGCGGCCGTCCGTGGCCCGGTCGACCTCCTCGCGGGTGAACGGCCGCTGCTCGGGCCAGACGGTCTCGTCCCAGCCCTGGCCCAGGACGACCGGGGAGGAGGTGGCGCGGGTGTGCGCCGCGAGGGCGTCGAGCGCCTCGTGCAGGCTGGCGACCCCGGTGAGGTCCACGCTGACCGCGGCGAACCCGGTCTGGGCCAGGTGCGCGTGGGCGTCCACGAAGGCCGGGGTGACCAGCCGGCCGTCGAGCTCGACGACCCGGTCCGCGTTGTCGGCGAAGTGCACCGAGGCGTCGTCGTCCCCCGTCCAGACGATCGTGCCGTCCTCGACGCAGAGGGCGGTGGCGTGCGGGTCGGCGGGCGTGTGGACGTAGCCACCGCGGAGCAGGATGCGAGTCACCTCCCCATCCTCACAGCCGGCGCTCGAACAGGCCGCGCACCCCCGCGTGCCCGCGCAGCAGGGACATCGCGAAGTCGGCGTGCCCGGGGACGTAGCCGTTGCCGACCAGCATCGTCACGTCGGCCGCGAGGCCCTCGGCGCCGAGGGCCGCGGCGCTGAACGAGGTGGCCATCGAGAAGAAGATGACGGTGCCGCGGTCGGCGGTGGAGAGGATCGCGCCGCCCTCGCAGCCGGGTACGTCGACGCAGACGACCGTGACGTCGGCCGGGCCGCCGGCCTGCTCCACGGCCGCGGAGAGCGCGACCGGGTCCCGGGCGTCGGCGACCGCGACCACGTCGGCGATCCCCGCCGCGGTGAGCAGGTCCGCCTCGGCCTGGTGCGGCACGACGCCGATGGTGCGGCGCGCGCCGGCCTGCTTCGCGGCGGCCAGCGACAGCGACCCGGACTTGCCGGCGCCGCCGACCACGGCGACGACGGGATCGACGTACTGGCCCACCACGCGGGCGGTCAGCGCCGGCGCCCCGCAGACGTCCATCACCGACAGGGACAGCTCGGCGGGCAGGTCGTCGGGGATCACCGCGACGATGGAGCGGCCGAAGAGGATGGCGTACCCGTCCGCGGGGACCTGCTCGGTGCGTGCCGTCCCAGCGGGCGAGGCCGTCCTCGATGACCAGCGGCGTCAGGGTCAGCGAGACCAGCGTGGTGACCCGGTCCCCCACCCGCAGGCCGAGCGGCGAGTCCGGGCCGACCTCCTCGACGGTGCCGACGAGCATGCCGCCGGAGCCGGTCTCGGGGTTCTGCATCTTGCCGCGGGTGGCGACGATGTCGAGCACCGCCTGCGCGGACCCGGTCGCCGTCCCCGTCGTAGGTGCGCTCGAGCTGGCGGAACGACGCCGCGTCGAGGTTCAGCCGCTCGACGCGGATGCGGACCTCGTCGGGCCACAGCTCGCGGCGGGTGTCGAGGCGCTCGGCGGCCTGCGGGAGGACGCCGGCGGGTGCGACCACCCGGTGGAGGCCGACGGGGCTGCCCTGCTCGGTCACGGCTGTCCTCTCTGGCAGGTCGATCTGTGACGGGAAATCCTCCGGCGGTTCGTTCGACAGGCCGGAGAATCTTTGCGTATCGTGGCATGCACGGGATGCGTCGTACAAACCCGACGCGCACTCTCTTCGAACACGGAGCACGTGATGAGCATCGAGACGTCGATCGGTCTGGAGACCGGTCAGCCCTACCCCTACCGCCGGGTCGAGCTGGTCGAGCCGGACTGGACCCGCTTCCCGGGCTGGAAGGACGTGACCCCCGAGGAGTGGGAGTCCGTGCAGTGGCAGCGCGCCCACTGCATCAAGAACGTCCGGCAGCTGCGCGCGCTGTTCGGCGACCTCCTCGACGAGGCGTTCTACGCCGACATGGAGCGCGACCAGGCCGAGCGGGCCACCATGTCGATGCTGGTGCCGCCGCAGATGATGAACACGATGGCGCCGCGCGAGACGCCGCGCGGCAGCGGCTCGCTGACCGAGGCGATGTACGCCGACCCGGTCCGCCGCTACATGCTCCCGGTGTTCTCCGACCGGCGCACCGACTTCCCGTCGCACCCGCACGCGACCCGCGACTCGCTGCACGAGCACGACATGTGGGTGGCCGAGGGCCTCACGCACCGCTACCCCACCAAGGTGCTCGCCGAGCTGCTGCCGACCTGCCCGCAGTACTGCGGCCACTGCACGCGCATGGACCTCGTCGGCAACTCCACCCCGGTGATCGACAAGCTCAAGTTCCTCGGCAAGCCCGTCGACCGGCACGCGGAGATGCTCGCCTACCTGCGTCGTACGCCCTCGGTGCGCGACGTCGTGGTCTCCGGCGGCGACGTGGCGAACATGCCCTGGCCGCGGCTCGAGGAGTTCCTCACCAGCCTGCTCGAGATCGAGAACGTCCGCGACATCCGGCTGGCCACCAAGGCGCTGATGGGCCTCCCCCAGCACTGGCTGCAGGACGAGGTCCGCGCCGGCGTCGAGCGGGTCGCCCGGACCGCCCGCGACCGGGGCGTCTCCCTGGCGATGCACACGCACGTCAACCACGCCGCGTCCGTGACGCCGCTGGTGGCCAAGGCCTCGAAGGCGATGCTCGACGCCGGCCTGCGCGACGTCCGCAACCAGGGCGTGCTGCTCGACGGCGTCAACGCCGACCCGGACGCGCTGCTCGACCTCTGCTTCACGCTGCTCGACGGCGCGCAGATCATGCCCTACTACTTCTACATGTGCGACATGATCCCGTTCTCGGAGCACTGGCGGGTCTCGGTCGCCGACGCGCAGCGGCTGCAGCACCACATCATGGGCTACCTCCCCGGCTTCGCGACGCCGCGGATCGTCTGCGACGTGCCGTTCGTGGGCAAGCGCTGGGTGCACCAGATCGCCGACTACGACACCGAGCGCGGCATCTCCTACTGGACGAAGAACTACCGCACGTCCATCGAGGCGGCCGACCCCGAGGCGCTGACCCGGACCTACGCCTACTACGACCCGATCCACACGCTGCCCGAGGCCGGCCAGGAGTGGTGGCGCCAGCACGCCGGCGACCCGGACGTGGTGCTCGCCGAGGCGGAGCGCTCGGCCGAGGCCTCCCGCACCGCCGCCGAGTCCCAGAAGCACCTCACCCTGTCCTGACCCGGCCCGGGCCCAAGTTCAGGTTGACCCGGGCCCAAGTTCAGGTTGACCCGGGTCTGGGTTCCTGTTGAGCCGGGCCTCGGTTCGCCTTGACCTGGTCAACCCAGCCGGAGGCCCGGGTCAACCCAGCCGGAGGCCCGGGTCAACGGAGGTTGGTGAGGGACTCCACGAGCCGGGCGATGGGGCTCTCGAGGTTCCACCTCTCCGACAGCGCGACGAGTGCCTCGGGGTCCACCGGCGTCAGCGGCAGCAGGAGCTCGGGCTTCCCCAGGTCGATGTCGCGGGCCACGCGGGTGACGTGCGCCGCCACCTCCGGGTAGTCCCCCGCCTCGATGATCTTGCGGCGTGGGCTCGGCGCGATGTTGGAGTCCGGGTCGGCCGCCGCCGCACGCAGCCCCGGCAGGTCGCCGAACCGCTGCAGCAGGGTCGCCGCGGTCTTCTCGCCGATCCCGTTCACGCCCGGCAGGCCGTCCGACGCGTCACCGCGCAGCGCCGCGAAGTCGGCGTACTGGCGGCCGTCGATCCCGTACTTCTCCTGTACGACGGAGTTGGTGACCCGCTCGTGCCTGCCGACCCCGCGGGCGATGTAGAGGATCCGCACCTCGTGGTCGTCGTCGACGAGCTGGAACAGGTCCCGGTCCCCGGTCACCACGTCGACGGGCATCCCGGCGTCCTTCGACAGCGTCCCGATCACGTCGTCGGCCTCGTAGCCGTCGGCGCCGACCACCGCGATCCCGAAGGCCGCCAGCACGTCGCGGATCACCGGCACCTGGATCTCCAGCGGGTCCGGCACCTCCTCGACGTCGGGACCGTCGGTGACGACGTACTCCACGCGGTGCGCCTTGTACGACGGGATCAGGTCGACGCGCCACTGGGGACGCCAGTCGTTGTCCCAGCAGCACGCGAGATGCGTCGGTCGGTAGTCCGTGACCAGCCGCGAGATGAAGTCCAGCAGGCCCCGCACGGCGTTCACCGGCGTGCCGTCGGGGGCCTTGAAGGAGTCCGGCACGCCGTAGAACGCGCGGAAGTACATCGAGGCCGTGTCGAGCAGCATGAGGCGCGAGGTCACGCGCCGAGTGTTCCATGTCGGGGCGCCGGTTCACGGCACTCGGACCGTTAGGGTGGCGATCGTGGAAGACCTCGACCGGCGCATCCTCACGCTCCTCGCCTCCGACGGCCGGATGTCGTTCACCGATCTGGGCAAGGCGACCGGCCTGTCGACCTCGGCCGTGCACCAGCGGGTCAAACGCCTCGAGCAGCGCGGCCTGATCAAGGGGTACGGCGCGACGGTGGACTTCGACCAGGTCGGCCTCCCGTTGACCGCGTTCATCTCGATCCGGCCGATCGACCCCTCGCAGCCTGACGACTCGCCCGACCGGCTGAGCGCGATCACCGAGATCGAGAGCTGCTGGTCGGTGGCCGGCGACGAGTCCTACATCCTCAAGGTCCGGGTGGCCAAGCCGTCCGACCTCGAGGTGCTGCTCGCCCGCGTCCGTGCGGCGGCCAACGTCTCCACGCGTACGACGATCGTCCTCTCGACGCCGTACGAGGGCCGACCGGTCAGCAGCTGAACGCCAGACCCGGGTCGACCTGAACCAAGGCCCGGGTCAACATGAACTCAGGCCCGGGTCAACGAACCCCGGCCTGGGCTCTCCCCTACTCGGAGACGGAGGAGTAGGCGACTACGCCGTGGCGGAGGGCAGCCGACGTGGCGCGGGCGGCCTTGCGCAGGGGATG
>CAWERI010000003.1:0-179002 GCA_963811515.1 uncultured Actinomycetota bacterium | reverse complement strand
ATGACCGACCAGCCGACCGTCGCCCTCCTCGGCACCGGCACGATGGGAGCCGGCATGGCCCGCAACATCGCCGCCGCCGGCTTCCCGCTCGCGCGTCTGGAACCGCACCCGCGCCAAGGCCGAGCCGCTCGCCGAGGCCGGCGCGCAGGTCGCCGGCTCCGCCGCCGACGCCGTCCGCGACGCCGACGTGGTGGTCACGATGCTGTTCGACGCCGAGTCCGTCGAGTCCGCCCTGACCGAGGCCCGCGACGGCGCTGGCCCCCGGCGCCACGCTGGTCCAGAAGTCCACCGTCGGCGTCGCCGGCGCGGACCGGCTGGCGAGCTCGCCGGCGGAGCTCGGCCTGGTGTACGTCGACGCGCCGGTCCTCGGCACCAAGAAGCCGGCCGACGACGGGACCCTGGTGGTCCTCGCCTCCGGCCCGGAGGACGTCCGCGCGACGGTCGCAGCCGGTCTTCGACGCGATCGGCTCGCGCACGGTGTGGGTCGGCGAGGCCGGCCAGGGCACCCGCCTCAAGCTCGTCGCGAACTCGTGGGTGCTGACCGTCGTCGAGGGCATCGCGGAGTCGCTGAGCCTGGCCAAGGCGCTCGGCGTCGAGCCGGAGAAGTTCCTCGACGTGGTCAAGGGCGGCGCGATGGACGCGCCGTACGTCCAGCTCAAGGGCAAGGCGATGCTGCGCCGGCGACTTCACGCCGTCCTTCGGCCTCGACGGCGCGGCCAAGGACGCCGGCCTGATCGTCGAGGCCGCCCGGGACGCCGGCGCCGACCTGGCGGTCCTGGAGGCCGTGCAGCAGCACTTCGCCCGCGCCCTGGCGCCGGTCACGGCGACCAGGACATGGCGGCGACCTTCCTCGAGCACTGAGCCGCCGCGGTCGGCGGAGTGACGTCGGCGCGGGGGCAGTGTTAGCCTGCACTTAGTTAGGGCAGGCTTACCTCTCGCACGCAAGGACTTCCCCCATGCTGGCGAACTACCTGATCGGGCTCCGCGAAGGGCTCGAGGCCACGCTCGTCGTCGTCATCCTGGTGGCCTACCTGGTCAAGTCGGACCGGCGCGAGCTGCTCGTCCCGCGTCTGGGGCGGCGTCGCGATCGCCGTCGCGGTCTCGCTGGCGTTCGGCGCGCTGCTCACCTTCGGGCCGCGCGGGCTGAGCTTCGAGGCGCAGGAGACCATCGGCGGCGTGCTGTCGATCGTCGCGGTCGGGTTCGTCACCTGGATGGTGATGTGGATGGCCCGCTCGGCCCGCAGCCTGTCCGGCGACCTCAAGGGCCGCGTCGACGTGGCCGCCGAGGCCGGCGGCGCGAGCCTGGTCCTGGTCGCGATGCTGGCCGTCGGCCGCGAGGGTCTCGAGACCGCGCTGTTCCTGTGGGCCGCGACCCAGGCCGCCGCCGGCACGGACGGCTCGACGGCCGCCCCGCTCCTCGGCGCCGCCCTCGGCCTGGCCACCGCCGTCGTGCTCGGCTACCTGTTCTACAAGGGCGCGGTGAAGATCAACCTCGCCAAGTTCTTCACCTGGACCGGCGCGATCCTGATCCTGGTCGCCGCTGGCGTGCTCGGCTACGGCCTGCACGACCTGCAGGAGGCCCGGGTGCTGCCCGGCCTCGACCACCTCGCCTTCGACGTGAGCAGCGTGATCGCGCCGGGCTCGTGGATCGGCACGATCCTCAAGGGCACCTTCAACTTCTCCCCGGCCACCACCTGGCTGCAGGCCGTCGCCTGGGTGCTCTACGTCGGGGTCACCATGACGTTCTTCTTCCGGCAGATCCGGCGCAACAACCGCCCGAGCACCGCACCCGCCGCCCCGGCACGCACGCCCGCCGGCTCCCCCTCCTGACCCTCCCCCTCCCGGCCCACCGCGAAGGAACCCCTCCCGTGATGCACCGACGACTCGCTGCTGCCCTCGTGGCCGGCGTGAGCCTGCCCGCCCTGGCCGCCTGCACCGACAACTCGTCGTCGTCCTCCGACGCGACCGACGGCCGCACCATCTCGGTGACGTCGAGCAGCGACGCCTGCGACCTGTCCTCGGACACCGCCCCGTCGGGTCGCCTGGTCTTCACGATCAAGAACACCGGCCAGGAGGTCACCGAGTTCTACCTCTACGCCGCCGACGGCCGGCGGATCGTCGCCGAGGTCGAGAACATCGGCCCGGGGCTCTCCCGCACGCTGGTGGTCAACGCCGACGCCGCGACGTACGTGCCGGCCTGCAAGCCGGGCATGGAGGGCAAGGGCATCCGCAGCGAGTTCACGGTCACCGAGTCCGGGGAGTCGGCCAAGGCCACCGGGGCCGTGCAGGAGCAGGTCGACCAGGCCACCGCGGCCTACCAGGAGTACGTCGAGGACGAGTCCGAGCAGCTGCTCGCCGGCACCAAGCGGTTCGTCGCGGCGTACACCTCCGGGGACGACGCGCGGGCCCGCAGGCTGTACCCCACGGTCCGGGTGCACTGGGAGCGCATCGAGCCGGTCGCGGAGTCCTTCGGCGACCTCGACCCCCGGATGGACGCCCGCGAGGCCGACCTCGAGGCCGGCCAGAAGTGGACCGGCTGGCACCGGATCGAGAAGGACCTCTGGCCGCCGAGGCCCGGCACCGGCGACCAGCCCTACACCGCGCTGACGCAGGCCGAGCGGGCGTCGTACGCCGGCCGGCTGCTCGCCGACACCGAGACGCTGCACGGCCGGATCGGCAAGCTGACCTTCACCGTCGACCAGATCGGCAACGGCGCCAAGAGCCTGCTCGACGAGGTCGCCACCGGCAAGGTCACCGGCGAGGAGGAGATCTGGTCGCACACCGACCTCTACGACTTCCAGGCCAACATCGACGGCGCCCGGGTCGCCTTCGAGGGACTGCGCCCGGTGCTGAAGCAGAAGGACCCGGCGCTGGAGTCCGAGATCGCCGCCCGGTTCACCGCGCTGGAGTCGCTGCTGGACCGGTACCGCGTCGGCGCCGACGGCTTCGTCAGCTACGAGAAGCTCGACACCACCCAGGTCAAGCAGCTCTCCGACGCCGTCAACGCGCTGTCCGAGCCGCTGTCCCGGGTGACCGCCGCCGTGACGCTCTGACCCGATGACCGAGCCCTCCTCCTCCCGCACGCCCTCGGTCAGCCGCCGGCGCCTCCTCGGCTACGCCGGGGCGGGGGCCGCCGTGGGCGCGGCCGGGTTCGCCGGCGGCATCGGCGCGGCGCGCGCGACCGACGGCCCCGACACCGGCGGCGTCGACCGCTACGCCTTCCACGGCACGCACCAGGCCGGCATCGTCACGCCCGCCCAGGACCGGCTGCACTTCGCCGCCTTCGACGTCACCGCCACCTCCCGCGCCGAGCTGCTGCTGCTGCTCAAGGCCTGGACCGCGGCCGCCGCGGCGATGACCCAGGGCCGGCCGGTGGGCGGCGGGGTCCCGCTGCCCTACGACGCCCCGCCCGGGGACACCGGCGAGGCCGCCGGCCTCCCGCCCGGCCGGCTGACGCTGACGTTCGGGTTCGGCCCGTCGCTGTTCCGCGACGCCGAGGGCCGGGACCGCTTCGGCCTCGCCGACCGGCAGCCCGCGGCGCTGCGCCGGCTCCCGCACTTCCCCGCCGACGCCCTGCAGGCGCAGCGCAGCGACGGCGACCTCTGCGTGCAGGCCTGCGCCGACGACCCCCAGGTCGCCGTGCACGCGATCCGCAACCTCTCCCGCATCGCGTTCGGCAGCGCCGCGCTGCGCTGGTCCCAGCTCGGCTTCGGGCGTACGTCGTCCACGTCGACCTCGCAGGCCACTCCCGCGCAACCTGTTCGGCTTCAAGGACGGCACCGCCAACCTCAAGGCCGAGGAGCCGGAGGCCGTCGACGAGCACGTCTGGGTCGGCCAGGGCGACGACGACGGCGCCGCGTGGCTCGAGGACGGCTCCTACCTGGTGGCCCGCCGGATCAACATGATGATCGAGACCTGGGACCGCACGTCGCTGCGCGAGCAGGAGACCCTGGTCGGCCGGGACCGCGACGCCGGCGCCCCGCTGTCCGGCGGCACCGAGTTCACCGAGCCGGACCTGTCGCTGACCGGCAACGACGGGCAGCCGCTCGTGGCGATGGACTCCCACGTCCGCCTCGCGCACCCGACCCAGAACAACGGGGTCCGGATGCTGCGCCGGGGCTACAACTTCACCGACGGCAACGACGACCTCGGCCGCCTCGACGCCGGCCTGTTCTTCATCGCCTACGTGCGCGACCCCGCCACCCAGTACATCCCGATGCAGACCAGGCTGTCGCGCGACGACGGGCTGATGGAGTACCTCCGGCACACCGGCTCCGGCCTGTTCGCCGTCCCCCCGGGCGTCCGCAGAGGCGGCTACCTGGGCGACACCCTCGTCACCTGACCGCCGACCCGGGCCTCGTGCGAGGTCGACCCGGGCCTCGTGCGAGGTCGAGCCGGGCCTCGTGCGGGTCAGGGGGTGGTGAAGCTGCCGTCCGCGCCGCGGTAGTCCAGGTCGCCGATCAGGTAGACGACCGTCGTGCCGTCCTGGACCTGCACGGTGACCGCGCTGCCGGCCAGCCCGGCCAGCTCCTCACCGAGGGTCTGGACACCGTTCGTGCCGTCGTAGTCGCGGGCGGCGGGGGTGCTCATCCGGCCCTGGCCGAGGTCGAGCTCGCGGCCGTCGACGGTCCAGGTGCTGCCGGACCCGTCGAGGACGCCGCGCAGCGGGCTCAGCACGAGGCGGGGCGCCTCGGCCGTCGGGGTGGCCGAGGGCGCGGACGACGGCGAGGGGCTCGGGGCCTTGCTCGGCGCCTTGGTCGGGGACGCACTCGGCTTGCGGGTGGGCGACGCGCTCGGCGAGGGGTGCGCGGCGGCCTGGGCCGCCTTGACCTTCGCGGCGGCCTTGGCCTGGGCAGCGGCGAGGGCGGCGGCCTTCTGGGCGGCCCGCGCGTCCTGCCTCGCCTTCAGGCGGGCGGCCCGGGCCGCCACCTGTGCGGCCTTCGCGGCCTTGGCCTTCGCCGCCTTGACCTTGACGGCCCGGGCCTTGGCCAGACGGTCCTGGCGTGCCTGCGCCCGGTCGACGCCGTCGCCCGAGCCGGGTGCGACGTCCGGGGACGGGATCACGAAGACACCGGTGCGGTAGCCGCGGGCGAACGCCGTGACCAGCGCGACGTAGTAGTCCGAGGGGTTGTAGCGGAAGACCGCCGCGTCCTCGGCCGCGGTCCCGGAGAGGTCGCCCCCCGAGCCGCAGAGGTACGCCGCGGCCGCGAGTGCCGCGTCGTCGATGTCGTTGGGCGACTCCACCCCGTCGCCGTCCCCGTCGCGCCCGGCGCCGCCGAGCCACGTCGAGGGGATGAACTGCATCGGGCCGACGGCGCGGTCCCAGACCGTGTCGCCGTCGAACGAGCCGTGGTCGGTGTCGCTGATCGCCGCGACCGGGCCCTTGCCGTTCAGGGCGACGCCGACGATCGCGGGACGCGGGACGCCGTCGTTGCCGAGCACCGAGCCGCCGTACCGGCCGTGGTCGGACTCGACCCGGCCGATGCCGGCCAGCAGCGTCCACGGGAGGTGGCAGCCGGGGTCGGTGGTGTCGATCGAGGACGCGGCCCGCTTGTAGGCGCGCAGCGCGGCCGACGGCAGGTCGTGCTCGGCCAGCGAGCTCGCGGTCCACACGTGGCTGCCCTTGACGCTCGAGACCGCGATCTTGCGGTGCCGCTCGGCCTTCGTGCGGAGCGCCAGGCCGCCGGTGATCGTGGTCTGCTCGGCGACCGCCTGCGGGCGCTGCGACACGGGCAGGGTGCGCACGTAGTGACGCTGGAGGGTGGTGACGCTCGGGGCGATCGGGGCGGTGCTGACGTGCGCGGAGGCGACGGCGCGCGGGGCCACCGGCTGCGAGGTCGGCACGATCGCCGGGGACAGGCCGGTCATCGAGACGGGCACGGCGACCACCACGACGGCAGCCGAGAAACGCGCACCCAGGCGCAACCGCACACTCATGTTGAAACGTGTCTCCCCGACCCTCAGCGTCACCTGTCGAACCAGGCTATTTCGGGGATCCGGGCGCGCGAGGCAAAACCGACAAATGTTCCAGGTGGTGGAACGGTCAGGCCTCCACGGTGCGGTGCACGGTGAAGGTCAGGCCCGCGCGGACCAGCCGGTCGAGGAGGTTCTGCCCCATCGCGACGGCGGTGGTGACCTGGCCGGCGGTCGGCGGGTTGTCGTCGAAGGCCAGGCAGAGCGCCGACTCCGAGAGCATCTTGGCGGTCTCGGTGTAGCCCGGGTCGCCGCCGCGGACCTCGGTGTAGGTCCGGCGGCCGCCGCCCTCGCCGATGAACCGCACCGAGAAGTACGACGCCGCGCGGCGCTCCTCGCTGGGCCCCTCGCCCTGCGGCAGCCGGCTCATCAGCAGCCGGCGCAGCGGCGGCACCTGCGCCGCGGCCGCGACCCCGCCGACCAGGCCGATCCCGCCCACCACGGAGGTGAGCCTCTTGACCGCGGCGTAGTGGCTGTAGGTGAAGTCCGGGCCGTAGGAGTCCAGGGCGGCCGCCGAGCGTCGTACGACGAAGGGGTCGATCGTCGGCAGCGGCACGAGCCAGAAGCCGGCGTCCCGGTCGTGGTGCGGGCGCTTCGCGGTGGTGCGGACCCGGCGGCCCGCGGGGCGCGGCTCGACCTTGCGCCGCTCGGCGAGCGCCTGCTTCATCTGCCGGGACCGGGAGAACGCCCCGAGGGCGGAGGCGAGGGTGCCGCCGGACAGCGTGGCGTTGCTGCGCACCATGCCGCGGACCCGCAGCGGGACCCCGGACGGCAGCTGCTGCACGGTGAACATCGCGCCGAGGTCGTGCGGCACCGAGTCGAAGCCGCAGGCGTGCACGATCCGCGCCCCGGTCTCGACGGCGCGCGCGTGGTGCTCGACGTAGGTGCGGTCCACGAACTCCGGCTCGCCGGTGAGGTCGACGTAGTCCGTGCCGGCCTCGGCGCAGGCCGCGACGAGCGGGCCGCCGTGCTCGACGTACGGGCCGACCGTGGTGATCACGACCCGGGCGCGCGAGGCGACGTCGGCCATCGAGGCGGGGTCCGTCACGTCGGCGTGCAGCAGCGGCAGCGTCGCCAGCGACGGGTCCGCCTCCGCGAGCCGGTCGCGGACCGCCTCGAGCCGGGCGGCGTTGCGGCCGGCCAGCGCCCAGCGGCAGCCGGCCGGGACGGCACCGGCCAGGTAGTCGGCGGTCAGCCCGCCGGTGAAGCCGGTGGCGCCGAACAGGACGACGTCGAACTCGCGGTCGGGCACGGGGTCTCCTCGAGCGTGGGGGAAGGCCTCACTCTGCCAGGGCGGCTCCGGGAACCGCGCGGCCCCCGGCCGCGTCCCACCCCCACGAGCGGGACGGCGGATCGGGGACGGCGATGGGCGCACGACGAGGACTCACCACCTTCGCGGTGGGCGCGACGGTGGGCGCCGCGGCGTGCGCCCTGGTGACGACCGGGCTGCTCGGCCGCGGCGCGGACCTGGTCGGCTCCGCGGGACCGTGGCTGCGGCTGCCGTCCGCGGCGGCCGGGGAGCTGCCCGCGTTCGACGACTGCGCCCAGCTCCGCCAGTGGTACGTCGACCAGGCGATCGGCCTGGTCGGGCCCTACGGCTTCGGGGGCGGCCCGGTCGTCCCGATGCTCGCCGACCGGTCCGAAGCGGCGGCCTCGGCGGACGCCGCGGGCGCCGTCGGCAGCAGCGGCACCGGCACGAACACCCAGGAGGCGGACGTCGACGAGTCCGACGTCGCGAAGACCGACGGGTCCCTCGTCGTGCGCGTCACCGGCCGGTCCCTGGTGGTCACCGACGTCTCCGGCGAGGCACCCGTCGAGGTGTCCCGCACCCCGCTGCCCGGGCCGACCCTGGTCCGCCCCGAGCTGCTGCTCCACGGCGACCGGGTGGTCGTGGTGGGCGACGAGCTCGGCCCGGGCTGGGGCTGGCCGGAGGGCGCCGCGATCGACCGGACGTTCCTGCCCGGCCGGCCCGGCGACACCCGGGCCCACGTCGTCTCCTTCGACCTCGCCGACCCGGCGGCGCCGACCGTGACCGACGACCGGGTCGTGGACGGCGGCGCGCTGTCCACCCGGGAGTACGCCGACGGCACGGTGCGGGTCGTGGTGACCACCGGCTTCCCGCCCCTCGACTTCGTGCAGCCCAACCGCGACCGCACCCCGGCGGAGGCCACCCGGCGCAACCGCGAGCTCGTGCGTCGCCGCCGGCATCGACGACTGGCTGCCCGGCGTGCGGTCGAACGGCGGCTCGGAGCAGCCGCTGCTCGCGTGCTCGCAGGTGCGGCATCCCTTGCAGGCCTCGGGATTCGGCACGATCAGCGTGCTGACCTTCCCCTTCGACGAGCCCGCCCGGACGCAGGCGACCGCGGTGACGGCGGCCGGTGACCTGGTGTACTCCTCCGCGAGCCGGCTCTACGTCGCGACGACCTCCGGCGGACCGGTGCTCACGACCGGCGACGCCCCGCTCCCCCGCGTCGCGACGACCCAGGTGCACGCGTTCGCCCTCGACGGTGGCGGGACGACGTACACGGCGTCGGGGTCGTTCCGCGGGCACCGTCAAGGACCGCTGGTCCTTCAGCGAGCACGACGGCCGGCTGCGGGTCGCCGCGGAGCTCCCCGACGCCCGGGGGCCGGTCGACAACGGCGTGCTGGTGCTGGCCGAGCGGGACGGGCGGCTCGTGGAGACCGGACGCGTCGACGGCCTGGGGCGGGGCGAGTCGATCCGGTCGGTGCGCTGGTTCGGCGACCTGGCGATCGTCGTGACGTTCCGCCAGACGGACCCGCTCTACACCGTGGACCTCGCCGACCCGGACCGGCCGCGGGTGGTCGGCGAGCTGCAGGTCCCGGGCTTCTCCTCCTACCTGCACCCCGTCGGCGGCGGCCTGCTCGTCGGCGTCGGCCACGACGCGACCGCCGACGGCTCCGACCTCGGCGCGCAGGCTGCGACGTTCGACCTGCACGACCTGTCCGCCGTGCGCCGGGTGGACACCCTGGGCTTCGGGCCGTCGACCGACGTCAGCGCCGGCGTCGACCCGCGAGCGTTCGGCTACCTGCCCGACGAGCGGGTGCTGGTCACCCCGGTGCAGGACTGGGCCCGGGGCGGGTCGCGGTTCGTGGCGCTGCGCGTGGGCGCCGACGGGTCGCTGACCGAGACCGGCTCCTGGGTCACCCGCGCGTACGGCGTCGAGGACGTCCGCGCGCTGCCGCTGGGCGGAGGCCGGGTCGCCCTGGTCGGTGACGTCGTCCGCGTGGTCGACGTACGGTGAGAGGCATGTGCCGCAACATCAGGACCCTGCACAACTTCGAGCCACCGGCGACCCGGGACGAGGTGCACGCCGCGGCGCTGCAGTACGTCCGCAAGGTCAGCGGCACGGCCAAGCCGTCGCAGGCCAACCAGGACGCGTTCGACCGGGCCGTGCGCGAGGTCGCCGAGACCACCCGCCGGCTGCTCGAGGAGCTCACCACCTCGGCGCCGCCGAAGGACCGCGACGTCGAGGCCGCCAAGGCCCGTGCGCGGGCCGCCGTCCGCTACGCCTGAGGGACGTGGCACCGGGCCGGACCCCGGGCCGCGCCCTGGACGCGGCGTTCGCGGCAGCGCCCCGCGAGGCGTTCCTGCCCGCGTCCCAACGACGGTTCGCCCGCCTCGACCGGCCGCTGCGGATCGGGCACGGGCAGACCAACAGCCAGCCGCGGACCGTGCGCCGGATGCTCGCGCTCCTCGACGTCCGGCCCGGGCAGCGGGTGCTCGACGTGGGCAGCGGGTCGGGCTGGACCACGGCCCTGCTGGCCGACCTGGTGGGCCCGGCCGGCGAGGTCCTCGGCGTCGAGCTGGTGCCCGAGCTGGTGGAGCAGGGCCGCGCGAACCTGCGCCCGTTCCGGCTGGCGCAGGCACGGGTCGAGCCCGCCGAGCCCGGTGTCCTGGGCTGCCCGGCGCAGGCGCCGTTCGACCGCGTGCTGGTCTCCGCGGAGGCGCCCGTGCTGCCCGCCGAGCTGGTGGCCCAGCTCGACCCGGTGGACGCGGTCCTGGTCGTGCCGGTGGCCGGCACCCTGGTCGAGCTCCGGCGGGACGCCGGGACGACCCGGGTCGTGGAGCACGGCGCCTACTCCTTCGTGCCCCTGCTCACCGGCCCGCCCTAGGGCGCGAAGTCGACGACCTCCTCCTCGTCGTCGTTCCACTCGTCCACCAGGTCCACGAGGTCGGCGACCGAGTCGACGACGTGCGTGGGCCGGTAGGGGAAGCGCTCGACCTGGTCGGCCTTGGTCGACCCGGTCAGCACCAGGATCGTGCGCAGCCCGGCCTCCAGCCCGGAGACCACGTCGGTGTCCATCCGGTCGCCGACCATCACGGTGGTCTCGGAGTGCGCGTCGATGCGGTTCAGCGCCGAGCGCATCATCAGCGGGTTCGGCTTGCCGACGAAGTACGGCTCGACGCCGGTCGCCTTGGTGATCAGCGCGGCCACCGACCCGGTCGCCGGGATCGGCCCGTGGATGCTCGGCCCGGACACGTCCGGGTTGGTGGCGATGAACCGGGCGCCCCGCTCGATCAGCCGGATCGCGGTGGTGATCGCCTCGAACGAGTAGGTCCGGGTCTCGCCCAGGACGACGTACTCCGGCTCCCGCTCGGAGAGCACGTAGCCGATCTCGTGCATCGCGGTGGTCAGCCCGGCCTCGCCGATGACGTAGGCCGACCCGCCGGGCCGCTGGTCGTCCAGGAACTGCGCGGTGGCGAGCGCGCTGGTCCAGATCGCGTCCTCCGGTACGTCGATCCCGGACCGGTGCAGCCGCGCCTTGAGGTCGCGCGGGGTGTAGATGGAGTTGTTCGTCAGCAGCAGGAACGGCCGGCCGGTCCCGGTGAGCCGCGCGATGAAGTCCGCGGCGCCCGGGATCGGCTCCTCCTCGTGGACGAGCACGCCGTCCATGTCGGAGAGCCAGGCTCGGACCGTGCGCTTGGGGGGCTGCAGGCGGCTCGTCATGCCGCCCATGCTCTCAGAACGCGGGCTGGCCGGAGAGCTCTCGCTGCTGCTCGCCGGTGACGGCCGCCATCGCGACGCCGGTGAGCGCGACCGCCAGCGCCATCACCTGGACCGCCTGGCCGACGCGGCCGAGGTGGGTGGAGAACGGCAGCAGCGCCACGAACAGGACGAGCAGCGCCGGCACCCACCGCGGCACCGAGCGGGCGACGAACAGGGCGACGGCGAGCAGGGCGATGCCGCCGTAGAAGCCGACGATCCAGCCGTTCAGGAACACCGCGAGACCGGGCTCGTGGGTGACCTCGTCGAGGGCGCCGCCGCGGATGGCGCCGGAGACGACCATGGCCCGGAAGAAGACCATCAGCATGGCGTACCCGGACGTCCCGATCGTGCCCACCGTGAACACCGCCAGCGCCGTCAGGCCCAGCTTGCGCCCGCGTCGCTCGAACAGGGTCAGCACCGACGGCAGCCCGAGGGTGAGGCCGAGCGAGGCGAGCACGTACATCACCGACATCGCCACCCAGCGGGCGCTGTCCTCGTTCACGACGCGCAGCGTCTCCGCGGAGCTCGCGCCGGCATCGGCGGGGTTCAGGAGCGAGCCGAACACCAGGGACATCGCGCCGATCACCAACGCGCTCGCGGAGAGCGGGACCCAGTCGGAACGCATGGGCGCAGAGTAGGTCACGGGCACCGGCTGCCGGGCTGCTTCCGTGGGAAACCACCCTGTTCGGCGCGGGAGTCGCGCGGTTGTGACTAGGACGGCACCACCCGGTCGGGTCGTACGCTGGCCGCGATGACGCTCTCGCCCGCCCCGACCCCCGTCCACCGCCGCCCTCGAGCTGGTCGCCGGCCGGCCGTTCGTGGCGCTGACCGGCGCCGGGATGAGCACCGACTCGGGCATCCCCGACTACCGGGGACCGAACTCGCCGGCGCGGATGCCGATGACGTTCTCCGAGTTCGTCTCGGGTCCCGACGCGCAGCAGCGCTACTGGGCCCGCTCGCACCTCGGCTGGTCGCGGATGAAGCGCGCGACCCCGAACCACGGGCACCGCGCGCTCGCCGCGCTGGAGGCCGCCGGGCGCCAGCGGCTGCTGATCACCCAGAACGTCGACGGCCTGCACGAGGCGGCCGGCTCCCGCGCGCGTGTGCGCGCTGCACGGCCGGATCGCCGACGTGGTCTGCCTGGACTGCCGCGCGCAGACCAGCCGCGCGTCGCTGCACCAGCGGCTCGGCGGGCTCAACCCCGGGCTGGGGCGAGCGGCACGCCGACGTCGCGGTCCGCCCCGACGGCGACGTCGACCTCGACGACACCGCCGGCTTCGTCGTCCCCGGCTGCGAGGCCTGCGGCGGCGTCCTCAAGCCCGACGTGGTGTTCTTCGGCGAGAACGTCCCCAAGCCGCGGGTCGAGCGGTGCTACGCGGCCGTCGACGCGCTCGACCCCGACGCCGACGTGCTGCTCGTGCTCGGCTCCTCGCTGACGGTGATGTCCGGCTTCCGGTTCGTGCGGCGCGCCACCAAGCGCGGCGTACCCGTCGTGGTCGTGAACCGCGGCGCAACACGCGCCGACGACCTGGACATCGTCAAGGTGGATCACGGCACCACCGAGTTCCTCACCTCCCTCACCTCCGAGTTGTCAGGCGGTGGCGTCGCCGGGGCGACCTGAGCGCCTGACAACTCGGCGGTTGTCCCCAGGGCGACGATTCCCCCTGGTGCCTACGGCGGTCCGCTCGACCAGCCTGGTGCGATGTAACCCCGGCCTCGCGCGACTGCTCCTGCACCAGGCCGGTGTCGCCACGATGCCACAGCTCCTCGGGCAGGGGCTCACCGAGAGCCGCGTCCGGGCCCAGGTCGAGGCGCGCCGCTGGCAACGCGCACGGCGACCGCTGCGTCGTCACCCACAACCACGTGCCCACCCGAGCCAACGGATGTGGGTCGCCGTGCTCGACACCGGTGGGACCGGCTGCCCTCGCCGGCTTCAGCGCGCTGGAGGTCCGGGGGTTCCGCTTCTTCGGTCGCGAGCCCGGGCTGATCCACGTCGTCGTCCGCCGCGGCGCCCGGTACCACCGGTTCCCGGGCGTCAAGGTGCACGAGTCGCGCCGGTTCGCACCCGCCGACGTCAGCGCCGCGCGCGGCGTGCCCCGCCTTCCGGCCGCCCGGTCCGCCCTCGACGCCGCGGCGCGTGGCAGCCGCACCCCCGCTACGCGTGCGGCCGTGCTCGCGGCCGTCGTACAGCAGCGCTCTGCACGCGCGCGAGCTGGCCGCCGCAGCTGCAGACTGTCGGCCGGGTCCGGCACAAGCAGGCACATGCGGCTGGCGGTCGACGACATCTCGGGTGGCGCCGAGGCGCTGAGCGAGATCGACGTCGCCGCGCTGTGCCGCCGCTTCGGCCTGGCCGCCCTGCGACGGCAGCAGGTGCCGACGGGACCGGCCGGGCCGCCGGAGGTACCTCGACTGCGAGTGGGAGCTCGAGGACGGCCGAGTCGTGGTGCTCGAGGTCGACGGCAGCCACCACGTCGAGGTCGAGCACTGGGAGGCCGACATGAAGCGTGAGCGGGCGATCGTGATCTCCCGGCGCACCGTCCTGCGCTGCACCGCCAACGAGGCGAGGCACGACCAGGCGCGCACTGGCAGCCGACCTCCGTCGCCGTCGGCGTCCCCTCCCACCGAGTTGTCAGGCGGTGGCTCGGCTCTGGCCGAGTGACCGCCTGACAACTCGGAGGACGAGGTCAGGTGATGTCGCGGCGGACGGAGAGGCGGACGCCTACGTCCGGCCAGGACGGCGCTGTAGCCGAGCAGGACGAGGCCGCCGGCCCACCAGGGCAGGTACTCCACGAACGAGCTCCCCGGCGACGTCAGCGCGGTCGAGGCGTTGGTCGGCAGCCACTTCACGATCGCGTCCAGGTCGTTGGCGGCGAGGATGAACGTGGCCAGCGGCTCGACGAGGAAGGTCACGAAGACCGCGACGAGGACCGCGGCGACCTGGTTGCGGATCAGCGTCCCGATGCCGATGCCGAGCATCGTCCACAGGCCGACCGCGAGCACCGCCAGCAGGATCGAGGACCAGAGCCGGTCGGCGCCGTACCCGAGGGGGAACCCCCGGATCGCGATGACCACGCCGCCGACGAGCAGCGCGAACAGCACGCAGACGACGCCGTAGCCGACCCCCACCACCAGGTGCGCGGCCATCTTGCCCAGCACGACGCGGGCCCGGCGCGGCGTCGCGAGGAAGGTCGGCGTGATCGTCTGGTAGCGGTACTCCCCCGTCATCCCGGTGATGCCGAGGATCATCGCGAAGATGTAGCTGCCCTGGAACGGCGAGCTCGCGTAGACCGTCCGGATCGCCTCGGCGCTGTCCAGCGCCGCGGTCGCGGGCTGGCCCGCCCCCGGGTCGCTGCCGGCCAGCGCGGCGTTCGCGGCCGCCTGGATCACCGTGTAGACGACCGCCCCGATCAGCAGCCCCCACCACAGCCGGGTCGAGGTGATCTTGCGCAGCTCCGAGCGCACGCAGCGCCGTGGTCACGCCGCCCCCTCGTCCCGGGTCAGCTCCAGGAACACCTTCTCCAGGTCGCTCGCCTCCGCCGCCAGCTCGTGCAGCTCGACGCCGTGCACGTGCGCGAGGTGGCCGACCTCGTCCGTCGTGCACCCCTCGACGCGGAGCCGGTCCCCGACGGTCGTCACGGCGTACGGCGCGAGCGCGTCGGCCAGCAGCTCGGGCGTCGGCGTCCGCAGGAGTACGGCGGCCGGGCCGGCCTCCAACGACGCGAGGGTCCCCTGCCGCACCAGCCGGCCGCGGGCGATCACCACGATGTCGTCGACGGTCTGCTCGACCTCGGAGAGCACGTGGCTCGAGACGAGCACGGTGCGACCCTCCTGGGCCAGCGAGCGCAGGAGCTGCCGCAGCCAGGCGATGCCGGCCGGGTCGAGGCCGTTGGCCGGCTCGTCGAGGATCAGCACCGGCGGGTCGCCGAGCAGGGCCTGGGCGAGGCCGAGGCGCTGCCGCATGCCGAGGGAGTAGCCGCCCACCCGCCGGTCGGCGAACTCCTCGAGCCCGACGAGCCCGAGGAGCTGGTCCACCCGGTCCGGGGGGATGCCGGCGGCGAGGGCGATCACCTGCAGGTGCGCGCGGGCCGTCCGGCCGGGGTGGAAGTCGGCGGCCTCGAGCGCGGCGCCGACGGTGGCCAGCGGGTGCTCCAGGTCGCGGTAGCGCCGGCCGTCGACGGTGGCGGACCCCGACGTCGGCGCGACCAGGCCGAGCAGGCACCGCAGCGTCGTGGTCTTGCCCGCGCCGTTCGGGCCGAGGAACCCGGTCACCACACCGGGCCGCACGGAGAACGTCAGGTCGTCGAGCGCGGTGACGGCGCCGAACCGCTTGGTCAGGCCGACGACGTCGATCCGGTGTCCCTCGCGCACCACGCCATCCAAGCAGACCGGTGGGCGGGAGTGGTCTCGACAAGCATCGACCAGCCGGAGGTGCTAGAGGCGGTGGACGAACAGGTGCGCGGCGAGCTCGGGGTCGATCTCGGCGGTCTCGCCGCCGCTGCCGATCAGCACGCCCTCGGCGCCGGCGGCGACCACGACGACCTTGTCGGGCATCGCGCCGACCCGGCGCAGCGCGGCCATCACCAGCTCGTCCTTCTGCATCTCCTCGCCGATGCGGCGGACCAGCACCCGGATCTCCTCGGGGCCCTTGGCGACCGTGTCGAGGGGCTCCGCCTCGGCGGTCGAGGCGGCGGTCGGGGCCGGCTCGCCGAGCTCGGCGAGGCCGGGGATCGGGTTGCCGTAGGGCGACTCGGTCGGGTGGCCGAGCAGCGCGACGAGCCGGCGCTCCACGGTCTCGGACATCACGTGCTCCCAGCGGCAGGCCTCGGCGTGCACGTGCTCCCACTCCAGGCCGATCACGTCGGTGAGCAGCCGCTCGGCGAGCCGGTGCTTGCGCATCACGCGGACGGCGAGGCGCAGACCCTCCTCGGTGAGCTCGAGGTGCCGGTCCCCCTGCACGACCAGCAGGCCGTCCCGCTCCATCCGGGCGACCGTCTGGCTCACCGTCGGGCCGCTCTGGTGCAGGCGCTCGGCGATCCGGGCGCGCAGCGGCACGATGTCCTCCTCGACCAGCTCGTAGATGGTCCGGAGGTACATCTCGGTGGTGTCGATCAGGTCGCTCACCTGGCCATTCTGTCTCATCGGGGGTCGGCCGCGCGTTTCCGCGCCCTGGCAGAGTGGGCGTCGTGCCCACGACAGCCGTGATGTGGTTCCGCCGGGACCTCCGCCTCGCCGACAACCCGGCCCTGCTCGACGCCTGCGACAGCGACGGCGTCCTGCCCCTGTTCGTGCTGGACCCGGCCCTGTGGGGCCCGGCCGGGGTGACCCGGCGGGCCTACCTCGGCGCGTCGCTGCGCGCGCTCGACGCCTCGCTCCGGCAGCGTCACGCGTCCCTGTCCGTCGTACGCGGCAACCCGGTGCGCCAGGTCGTCCTGGCCGCGCGGCAGGTCGGCGCGAGCCGGGTGCACGTCGCCGCCGACTACGCGCCCTACGGGCACGCGCCGCGACCTCGAGGTCGAGCAGGCGCTCGCCGACGCGGGCATCGAGCTGGTCCGGACCGGCTCGCCGTACGCCGTCGCGCCGGACCGGGTGCGCAACCAGTCCGGCAACCCCTACAAGGTCTACACGCCGTTCTCGAAGGGCTGGGTGGAGCACGGCTGGCGCGACCCGGTCGACGCCCCGACCGGCGCGACGCTGGCTGGCGCTCGACGAGACCGTCGACGTCCCCGACCCGGAGCTGCCCGCCGGGCTCGAGCTCCCCGAGGCCGGCGAGGCGGTCGCCCGCAGGCGGTGGGCGGCGTACGTCGAGGAGCACCTGGCCGACTACGACGACGAGCGGGACCGCCCCGACCTGGACACCACCAGCCGGATGTCGCGGCACCTGAAGTGGGGCGAGATCCACCCGCGCACGATGCTCGCCGACCTGCGGGGCCGCACCGGCACAGGGCGCCACGGCCTACCGCCGCGAGCTCGCGTTCCGGGAGTTCTACGCCGACGTGCTCTTCCAGCGCCCGGACAGCGCGCGGGAGTACCTCCGCCCCGAGTTCGCGGCGATGCCGTACGACGAGCCGGGCGAGCCGTTCGACGCGTGGCGGGAGGGCCGCACCGGCTTCCCGATCGTCGACGCCGGGATGCGGCAGCTGCGGGCCACCGGCTGGATGCACAACCGGGTCCGGATGATCGTCGCGAGCTTCCTGGTCAAGGACCTGCACGTCGAGTGGCAGCACGGCGCGCGGCACTTCATGCAGTGGCTGGTCGACGGCGACGTCGCCTCGAACATGCACGGCTGGCAGTGGGTCGCCGGCTGCGGCACCGACGCGGCGCCGTACTTCCGGGTGTTCAACCCGACCACCCAGGGCGCGAAGTTCGACCCGGACGGCAGCTACGTCCGCCGCTGGGTGCCCGAGCTCGCGGACGTGCCGACCAAGCACGTGCACGAGCCGTCGGCGTCCCCGGACGGGGTGCCGGACGGCTACCCCGAGCCGATCGTCGACCACGCGGCCGAGCGTCTCGAGGCGCTCGCCCGCTACGAGAGGATCCGCTCATGAGCCAGACCCTGGTCGTCCCCGCCCGGTTCAACGGGCCGGCCCGCTCCGGCAACGGCGGCTTCGTCTCCGGCGCCCTGGCCGAGCGCGTGCCGGGCCACGCGGGCACGCAGCGTCGAGGTGACGCTGCGCCGGCCGCCGCCGCTGGACGACCCCGATGACCGTCACGACCGAGGACGGCGTCACGACGCTGGCCGACGAGACCGGGCCCGGTCGCCACCGCCCGGGTCGTCGACCTGGAGCTGGACGCCGTCGACGAGGTCGCGCCCGACGTCGCCGCCGAGGCGATGCTCGGCTACCCCGGCCTGGGCAACCACCCCTTCCCGACCTGCTTCGCCTGCGGGCCGGACCGCGCCGAGGGCGACGGCCTGCGGATCTTCCCCGGGCCGGTCGGCGGCGACCGCGGCCACGTCGCGTCGCTGTGGGTCCCGCACGCCGAGCACGCCGAGTCCGGCGACCTGGTCGACGGCGTGGAGCGCTGCGGCTCCGGCACGACCTGGGCGGCGCTGGACTGCGTCGGCGGCTGGTCGGAGGACCTCGAGGGCCGGCCCTGCGTGCTGGGCCGGATGACCGCCCGGGTCGACGCGCTCCCGGTCGTGGGCGAGCCGCACGTCGTGGTCGGCCGGCACCTGTCGACCGAGGGCCGCAAGTCGTTCACCGCCAGCACCCTGTACGACGCCGACGGCCGGGTCGTGGCCACCGCACGGCACACCTGGATCCAGGTCGACCCGTCGGTGTTCCGCTAGACCACGACGCGGGATCCCGTTTGACACGATTCCCCTGCCTGCCCTGCAATTGGAACGTGCAAATCAACTCGACCCCGAGCCCGTGGTGGCAGCACTCCGTCTGCTACCAGATCTACGTCCGCAGCTTCGCCGACGGCAACGGCGACGGCGTCGGCGACATGGCCGGCATCGCCGCAGCGGCTGCCCTACCTCGCCGACCTCGGCGTGGACTCGGTCTGGATCACCCCGTTCTACCCCTCGCCGCAGCACGACCACGGCTACGACGTCGCGGACTACCGCGACGTCGACCCGCTGTTCGGCACGCTCGCGGACTTCGACCTGATGCTGAAGACCGCCCACGACCTCGACATCCGGGTGATCGTCGACGTGGTGCCCAACCACTCCTCGACCGAGCACCCGTGGTTCCAGGCCGCGCTCGCCGCCGCACCGGGCGACCCGGCCCGTGAGCGCTACGTGTTCCGCGACGGCACCGGCCGCAACGGCGCCAAGCCGCCGAACAACTGGGTCTCGATCTTCGGCGGCCCCGCGTGGACCCGCGTCGAGGACGGCCAGTGGTACCTCCACCTCTTCGACGTCAGCCAGCCCGACCTCAACTGGTGGAACTCCGAGGTCCACGACGAGTTCGACGCGATCCTGCGCTTCTGGCTGGACCGCGGCGTCGACGGCTTCCGGGTGGACGCCGCGCACGGGCTCTACAAGCAGGCCGACCTGATGCCCCGCGAGCGGCACCACAAGCTGCCGCACCCGATGTGGGACCAGCCCGAGGTGCACGAGGTCTACCGGCACTGGCGCACGGTCCTGGACTCCTACGACGGCGAGCGGATGGCCGTCGCCGAGGCCTGCGCCGGCACCCCCGAGGCGATGGCGCGCTACATCCGCGAGGACGAGCTCCAGCAGACCTTCAACTTCACCTGGCTCGAGGCCCCGTGGTCGGCCGCCGCGTTCGAGAAGGTCGTCGTCGACACCTTCGACTCCGTCGGCCTGGTCGGCGGCTCCCCCACCTGGGTGCTCTCCAACCACGACGTGGTGCGCGAGACCACCCGGTACGGCGGCGGCGAGGCGGGTCGCGCCCGGGCCCGGGCCGCGGCGCTGACGATGATGGCGCTGCCCGGCTCGGCCTACGTCTACCAGGGCGAGGAGCTCGGCCTCGAGCAGGTCGACGTACCGCCGGAGCTGCGGCAGGACCCGTCCTACCACCGCGGCGGCGACCCGGTCGGCCGCGACGGCTGCCGCGTCCCGATGCCGTGGTCGGGCAGCGAGGCGCCGTACGGCTTCGGTCCGGGCCAGGGCCAGCCGTGGCTCCCGCAGCCGGCCGACTGGGCCGGGCTCACCGTCGAGGCGCAGCAGGGCGACGAGGGCTCCACGCTGACGTTCTTCCAGCGGATGCTGCGGCCTCCGCCGGGAGGTCCGCCGGGGCCTGCCCGACGACGTCGAGGTGCTCGGCACCGCGCCGGGCACGTTCGGCGTTCCGGCGCGGCGACCTGGTCTGCGTCGTGAACTGCGGCTCGCGCGCGGTCCCGGCTGCCCGCCGAGGCCGGCGAGCTGCTGCTCAGCAGCGGCCCCGACCCGGTCGACGGCCGGATCGCGCCGGACACCGCCGCCTGGTTCCGCCTCGCCTGACCCGGCGCCTCTGGCGCCGGAAAACAGCCTGACCCGGCGGGTCTGGCGGAGATTCTCCGCCAGACACGCCGGGTCGGCGCGATGCGTCGGGCTGCGGTCAGGCGGCCGTCGCCGCTTCGTCCTCGCGCTCGATCGTGGTGCGGAGCGGCACCTCGCGGATGAACAGCACCGCGACAGGGCGATCAGCGCGCACGGCGCGGCGATCAGGAACAGCCGTGCCGGTGGCGTCGCCGAAGGCGGTCTCGAAGACCGCCCGCACCGGCGCCGGCAGGGTGGCCATGTCCGGGATGGCGCTGCTGCCGCCCGCCGAGCCGGGCTGGACGCCGAGCTTGGCGAGACCGGTCGCGACGCTGCCGGCGACCTGGTGGCTGAGCACCGCGCCGAGCACCGAGACCCCGATCGAGCCGCCCATCGAGCGGAAGAACGCGACCACCGAGCTGGCCGAGCCCATGTCGCGCTGGGCGGTGTTGTTCTGCACCGCGAGCACGAGGTTCTGCATCGTGGCGCCGAGCCCGACGCCGAGGACCGCCATGAACACGCCGACCCGCACCAGGCTGGTGTGCGCGTCGATGGTGGAGAGCAGCCCGAGGCCGACGACGACCAGGACCATGCCGCCGACGAGGTAGCGCTTCCACACGCCGGTCCGGCTGATGATCCGGCCGGTGGTGAGGCTGGAGACCATCAGGCCGCCGACCATCGCGATGGTCATCAGGCCGGCGTGGGTGGGGGTCATGCCGTGGGCGATCTGGAAGTACTGCGACAGGTAGACCGTCGAACCGAACATCGCGATGCCGATCATCACCGACGCGAAGGTGGCGAGGCTCGTCGTACGGTCGCGGAACAGCCGCAGCGGGATGATCGGCTCCTTGGCCCTCATCTCCGTGACGACCGCCGCGACGAGCAGCAGCAGGCCGAGCGCGATCATCCAGGCGGTGGTCACCGAGGCCCAGTCGAAGTCGTGGCCCGCGAGCGAGACCCAGATCAGCAGGGTCGAGACGCCGCCGGTGAGCAGCACGCGCGCCGAGGTAGTCGATGCTGACCTCGCGCTTGACGGTCTGCACGTGCAGGGTCTTCTGGAGCACGCCGAAGGCGAGCACGGCGATCGGCAGGCCGACGAAGAAGCAGCCGCGCCAGCCGAGCGGGGAGTCGACGATCACGCCGCCGATGAGCGGTCCGCTGACCGTGGCGAGGGCGAACACCGCACCGATGTAGCCGGAGTAGCGGCCCCGCTCGCGCGGGGACACGATCGAGGCGATCACGACCTGGACCAGCGCGGTCAGGCCGCCGACGCCGAGGCCCTGGACGGCGCGGGCGGCGATCAGCGAGCCCATGTTGGGCGCGACGGCCGCGATCAGCGAGCCGATCGAGTAGATCACCAGCGCGGTCTGCACGAGCATCTTCTTGTTGAACAGGTCGGCGAGCTTGCCCCACACCGGCGTCGAGGCGGTCATCGTCAGCAGCGTGGCGACGACGATCCAGGTGTAGCCGGACTCGCTGCCGTTGAGGTCGGTGACGATGCGCGGCAGGGCGTTGGTCACCACCGTCGAGGACAGCATCGCCACGAACAGGGCGAGCAGCAGCCCGGAGAGGGCCTCGAGCACCTCGCGGTGCGACATCGGCTCCTCGACGTGCGGGGCCTGGGCGGCGGTGGTCTGAAGCGGTGTCTGTCATGTCCTCGGTATCTCTGTCGGGTTCCCGATCAGAGTACCCAATGCTTGCGTTCTGCAACCATCTATCTTCCGGCGATGCGGACGTGATCCCGCCCACGCGGCCAGACGGCTCAGGGCGTCGGGTGCCGCGCGTCGTACTCCAGGAACCGCCGCGACAGCGCGCTCGCGGTGAGCACGCCGACGATGCAGGCCGCCCCGCCGAGCACCAGCGCGGCCTGCTCCCCCGTGCGGCTCGCCACCGACCCGGCCAGGAAGTCGCCCGCCCGCGGCCCGCCGGCGACCACGACGATGAACACGCCCTGGAGCCGGCCGCGCAGGTGGTCGGGCGTGGCGACCTGCAGCACCGTGTTGCGGTAGGCCGAGCTGATCATGTCGGCCATCCCGGAGACCGCCAGGAACGCCACCCCGATCCACAGCACGTCGGTGAGCCCGACGCCGCCGACCGCGGCTCCGTAGACCAGCACCGCGATCACGATCGCCAGCCCCTGCAGGCGCACCTTGGTGATCCACCCCGAGAACAGGAACGCCACGATCGCCCCCGCGGCCGGCGCCGCCTGCAGCAGGCCCACCACGCCGGCCCCGCCGCCGTACACCTTGTAGGCCAGCGCCGGGAACAGCGCGCGGGGCTGGGCGAGCACCATCGCGCAGAGGTCGAGGACGAACGTCATCCGCAGGTTGGGCGAGCGCCGGAGGAACCGCAGCCCGTCCAGCACCGACTTCAGGCCGGCGCGCGGGCTGTCGTGCAGCGGCGGCATCGGCGGCATCCGCAGCAGCGCGTAGTACGCCGCCGCGAAGGTCACCACGTCGACGCCGTAGGCCACCGCGAAGCCACCCCACCCGACGGCGAGCGCGCCGAGCACCGGGCCGAGGGTCATCCCCAGGTTGCGCGGACGCCATGTTCAGCGCCGCCGCCGCGGAGATCAGCTCGCGGTCGAGCAGCCGCGGCACCATCGCGCTGCGGGCCGGGTTGTTGACCGCGTAGAACCCCGACTGCACGGCGATGCAGCCGTAGAGCACCCAGACCGAGGTGTTGCCGAGGTACGCCTGCACCAGCAGGGCGATCGACACCGTCCACAGCCCCGCGCTCGCGACCAGGGCCAGCTGCCGCCGGTCCACGGCGTCCGCGATCGCGCCGCCGTACAGGCCGAGCACGACCAGCGGCACCAGCGCGAAGACGCCGACCAGGCCGACGTAGAACGAGGAGTGGGTCAGCGCGTAGACCTGGATCGCCACCGCCACGTTGGACATCTGCTGCCCGAGCTGGGCGACGGTGTTGCCGAAGAACAGCCGGCGGTACGGCGCGGAGACCTGCAGCGGACGGATGTCGGTGACGACCGACCGCCACCAGGAACGGCGGTCCTCACGCGTTGGCTGCACGCACCAACTGTCTCAGGTGCCCGGGCGACGCCCGGCGGCCGGAGGGCCCGGTGAGAAATCCCTTGTCTGGTCGCGGAGGCCGGACGTACCGTTGAGCCACACGAGGAAGGAGGTGGTCCGAAAGTGCATTCTTTACGGATTCGTGAGGTGGCTGCTCGCTAGCAGCGCACCAACCAGCCACGCTGATTGAGCAGTGCGCGCTGGTCACTACCAAGCAGTCACCCGGCCCGTGGGCGCTCCGGACATCATCCGACCGGAGACGCGGAACTCGTTCCGCACCGCCCACGGGTCGCTTGCTTCCCAGCCGGTTCAGCTCCCCGCCGTGGTCGGGTGCCCGCGCCACCACGCGACGGAACTGATTCACGCCCGGTGCACGTCCCGCAGCAGGTCGGCCAGGTCCAGCTCCTCGTCGAGCGAACGGCTCACCGGCCACCCGGGCGGGGGCTCGAGGGTCCAGCCCCGCGGCACCGTGACGCGGGCGGCCCGTCGGTACGCCGCCTCCACCCGACCCACAACCGCGCCGGGGCTGTGCTCGTCGTACCCGGTCACCCGGAACACCTCCAGCCCCGCGTCACGGAAGGCGCTGTCGCGTCCGGCGTCCCGGCTGCGTCGCCCGGCCTTCGCGTGCTCGGCCCCGTCGTACTCCCCCACCACCCCGGCCACCGGGTCGACCAGGTCGGCGATGCCGAGCAGCCGGCCCGCGGAGTCGAAGACGTCACGGTTGGTGAGCGGACGCGGCCGACGGGCGTCGAGCTCCCACGCCAGCCGCAGCCGTGACTCGCCCGGGGAGCGCGAGCACTCGTCGGCCAGCTCCAGCCCCCGTCGTACGACGGACACCCCGGCCCAGCCGGCGCGCGTCCCGACGAACCGTCGCATCCGACGCAGCGACGTCGAGGTCGGCCGCGGCCGCCATGTCCATCGCCACCGCCGCCGACCTCGCGGCACTCCTGCATCCGCATCTCGTCGAACAACGCGCGCGCGACCGTCGTGACCCGCACGCCGCGGAGGGTGGTGACCTCGTCGGGGGCCAGCCGGTCCTGCAGCCAGACGACGCCGTCCCGTGGCCGCCGTCCCTGCCCCGGTCCGACCACGAGCGGGACCGGTCGCCGCGTCGACCCGTCGGGGAGCAGACCGTCGAAGTACGCACCACCGGCCAGCCGGAGGGCGGCCCAGCCGGTGACGGCGCCGTCCCGGGGCAGCAGCACGGATGCCTCGAGGACCCGCTGCTCGGGCACCGACGCGTCGACGGTCACCGGCACGAAGAACCCACGCGAGGTCCGCCGCCACCGCGGTCCCCGGCTCTGGTTCGGGGTCGGTCCCGCGCGGCCGGCGGGGTCCGCGGGAACCGGACGGGCCAGGCCGCGCGGGGGCGACGTGTACGGGCTCCAGGGCACCGACCGAGTGTCGCGAACCGCGAGTGCTCGCGCTCCGGCCTGTCCACAGGGCGCAGATCAGTTCCGCGCCGTGGTCGTGGCGCCCGCCCACCACGCCACGGAACTGATCCTGGCTCGGCGAGGGGTCAGACGAGGGCGTCGCTGAACTGCGAGTTGTAGAGCGCGGCGTAGGCGCCGTCGGCCGCGAGCAGCTCGCTCGTGGGTGCCCTGCTCCACGATCGAGCCGGACTCCATCACCAGGATCAGGTCGGCGTCGCGGATCGTGGAGAGCCGGTGCGCGATCACGAACGAGGTCCGGTCGGTGCGCAGCGCGGCCATCGCGTGCTGGACCAGCAGCTCGGTGCGGGTGTCCACCGAGCTGGTCGCCTCGTCGAGGATCAGCAGCGCCGGGTCGGCCAGGAACGCGCGCGCGATCGTGACCAGCTGCCGCTCGCCGGCGCTGATGTTCGAGCCGTCCTCGTCGACCACCGTGTCGTAGCCGTCGGGCAGGTTGTGCACGAACCGGTCCACGAACGTCGCCCGCGCGGCCTCGAGGATCTCCTCCTCGGTCGCGTCCGGGCGGCCGTAGGCGATGTTGTCGCGGATCGTGCCCTCGAACAGCCAGGTGTCCTGGAGCACCATGCCGGTGCGGCCGCGCAGGTCGCCGCGGCGCATCGTCGCGATGTCCACGCCGTCCAGGGTGATCCGGCCGCCGTCGAGGTCGTAGAACCGCATCACCAGGTTCACCAGCGTGGTCTTGCCGGCGCCGGTCGGCCCGACGATCGCGACCGTCTGCCCGGGCGTCGCGACCAGGGACAGGTCCTCGATCAGCGGGCGGTCCTCCTCGTAGCGGAACGACACGTGCTCGAAGCGCACCTCGCCGCGGCCGCCGACGGCCAGCGGCTCGGCCAGCTCCTCGGGCTCCTCGACGGCGTCGAGCAGCTCGAAGACCCGCTCGGCCGACGCGACGCCGGACTGCAGCAGGTTGACCATCGAGGCGACCTGCGTGAGCGGCTGGGTGAACTGCCGGGAGTACTGGATGAACGCCTGTACGTCGCCCAGGCTCATCGACCCGCTCGCGACCCGGAGACCGCCGAGGACCGCGATGACGACGTAGTTGAGGTTCCCGATGAACATCATCATCGGCATGATCAGCCCGGAGACGAACTGCGCCCCGAAGCTGGCCTTGAACAGCTCGTCGTTCTCCTCGGCGAACCGCTGCTCGACCTCGTGCTGGCGGCCGAACACCTTCACCAGCGCGTGCCCGGTGAAGGTCTCCTCGATGTGCGCGTTGAGCTGCCCGGTGCGCCGCCACTGGGCGATGAACATGCCCTGCGAGCGCTTCATGATCTGGCCGGTGACGAGCATCGTGACCGGCACCGTCACCAGCGCGACGAGCGCCAGCGTCGGGGAGATCGAGAACATCATCGCCAGCACGCCGACCACGGTCAGCAGCGAGACCAGCAGCTGGCTCATCGTCTGCTGCAGGGTCTGGCTGACGTTGTCGATGTCGTTGGTGACCCGCGAGAGCAGCTCGCCGCGGGGCTGCTTGTCGAAGTAGCTCAGCGGCAGCCGGTTGATCTTGTCCTCGACGTCGGCGCGCATCCGCCGCACGGTGTTCTGCACGACCCCGTTGAGGACGTAGCCCTGCAGCCAGGCGAGCACCGAGGAGGCGACGTACACGCGCGAGGACGATCAGCAGCACGTGCCCGACCGCGGTGAAGTCGACGCCCCGGCCGGGGACGACGTCCATCCGGGACAGCATGTCGGCGAGCTTGTCGTCGCCCTGCGCCCGCAGCCCGGCGACCGCGTCGGCCTTGGTGGTGCCCTCGAGGCGCCGGCCGAACAGGCCGGAGAAGATCAGGTCGGTGGCGTGACCCGAGGATCTTGGGGCCGACGACGCTGAGCGAGACGCTGACGACGGCGAGCACCACGACCGCGAGCGCGCTCGCCCGGTCGGGGCGCAGCCGGCGCACCAGCCGCTTGGCCGACGGGCCGAACTCCATCGACTTCTGGCCGACCATGCCGCCGCCCATCGGGCCGCCGCGGCCCGGGCCACCGGGCGCCTGGATGCGCTCGGTCTCCTTCATGGCTCCCGTCGTGGGCTTCGTCACCGGGGCTTCGTGTCGGTCATGCCGCCTCCTCCGCCGTCAGCTGGGACTCGACGATCTCCCGGTAGGTCTCGCAGGTCTCGAGCAGCTCGGCGTGCCGGCCGCGGCCGACGACCTCGCCGTCCTCGAGCACCAGGATCTGGTCGGCGTCGATGATCGTGGACACCCGCTGCGCGACGAGCAGCACCGTGGAGCGGGTGGTGACCGGGGCCAGGGCGGCCCGCAGCCGCGCGTCCGTGGCCAGGTCGAGCGCGGAGAACGAGTCGTCGAACAGGTAGATCTCCGGCTGCCTGATCAGCGCGCGGGCGATCGCCAGCCGTTGCCGCTGGCCGCCGGAGACGTTCGTGCCGCCCTGGGTGATCGGCGCGTCCAGTCCGCCGCGTCCCGGCCCATCGCCTCGACGAAGTCCCGGGCCTGGGCGATCTCGAGCGCCCGCCACATCTCGTCCTCGGTGGCGTCGGGCTTGCCGTAGGTCAGGTTGCTGCGCACCGTGCCGGAGAACAGGAACGCCTTCTGCGGGACCAGCCCGATGCGGCTCCAGAGCGCGTCCGGCTCCACGCGGCGTACGTCGACCCCGTCGACGTACACCTCGCCGGCGGTGACGTCGAAGAGCCGCGGGACGAGGTTGACCAGCGTGGTCTTGCCGGCCCCGGTCGACCCGATGATCGCGGTGGTCTGACCGGGCAGGGCGGTGAACGAGAGGTCGCGCAGGACCGGGGCGTCGGCGCCGGGGTAGGTGAACTGCACGCCGCGGAACTCCAGCTCGCCCGCTGCCGTCGAGGTCGGTGACCGGCTCGGCCGGGGGTACGACGGACGACTCGGTGTCGAGGACCTCCGCGATGCGGTCGGCGCACACGGAGGCGCGCGGCACCATCATCAGCATGAAGGTCGCCATCATCACCGACATCAGGATCTGCACGAGGTAGGCCAGGAACGCCGTGAGGGCACCGATCTGCATCTGGCCGGAGTCGACGCGGTGGCCGCCGAACCAGAGCACGGCGACGCTGGAGACGTTCAGGATCAGCATCACGGTCGGGAACATCGTGGCCATCCACCGGCCGGTGCGCACCGCGACGTCGGTGAGCTCGTCGTTGGCCCGGGCGAAGCGGCGGGTCTCGACGGGCTCGCGGACGAACGCCCGGACCACCCGGATGCCGGTGATCTGCTCGCGCAGGATCCGGTTCACCCCGTCGATGCGGGTCTGCATCAGCCGGAAGCCGGGGACCATCCGGGAGATGATGAAGCCGACCGCCAGGAACAGCACCGGGACGCAGACCACGAGCAGCCAGGACAGCCCGAGGTCCTCGCGCATCGCCATCAGCACGCCGCCGACCATCATGATCGGCGCCGCGACCATCATCGTGCAGGTCATCAGCACCAGCATCTGCACCTGCTGGACGTCGTTGGTGTTGCGGGTGATCAGCGACGGCGCCCCGATCTGGGCGACCTCCCGGCTGCTGAACGTGCCGACCCGGTGGAACAGGCCGCCGCGCAGGTCGCGGCCGAACGCCATCGCGGTCCGCGCCCCGACGTACACCGCGGCGCCGCTGCACAGGATCTGCACGAGCGAGACCATCAGCATCTTGGCGCCGGTGTCGCACGATGTAGCCGGTGTCGCCGCGGGCGACGCCGCTGTCGATGATGTCGGCGTTCAGGCTGGGCAGGTACAGCGCGGCCATGGTGCCGACGAACTGCAGCAGCACGACGAGCGCGAGCGGCCTGCGGTAGGGCGCGAGGTACTCCTTCAGGATCCGGATCAGCACGTCAGTCCTCCAGGCCGGTGGGTCGGGTGCGGATGCCACCGAGCAGGACGTCGGTGATCTCGGCGGGGGTGAGCATCTGCTCCGGCTCGGCGCCGGGGTGCCGCACGCCGAGCACCAGCGTGCGCAGCAGCAGCGCCGCCTTGCGGGGCTCGACGGTGAGCTCGTCGCGGTGCGGCTCGAAGACCTCGGTGAGCCGGTCGAGCAGCGCGCGGTGCGAGTCGAGGACGAACTGCGGCGGCCCGGGCGGGTGCTCGTGCGACCCGGGCGGCTGGGACATCCACACCTCGCGCAGCGCCATCATCACCGCGACCACCTTCTCCGAGCGCGCGTGCATCCGCTCGGTGGCGACCAGCACCCGCTCGCGCAGGTCGGTGACCCCCGCGAGCGCCTCGGCCAGCTCGGCCTTGCCGGCGGCGGGGTCCATGGTCTCGGCGGCGGCCGCCATCAGCAGCGCGGCCTTGTCGGGGAAGACCCGGAAGATCGTGCCCTCCGCGATGCCGGCGGCCTCGGCGATCTGCTTGGTGGTCACGCCGCCGCCGTGCTGGAGCAGCAGCGGCACGACGACGTCGACGATCGCGCGGCGGCGGTCGTCGGGGGCCATCGGCGCGGCGCGGCCGGTACGCCGGGTGGAGGTGGTCACCCGGACATGCTAGGTGAGTGAGCACTCACTCACAAGCGGTTTTCCGCTACGGCGCGAGCCGCTCCACGGTCCACGGCGCGTGCGGGTCGCCGTGCGTGCGGCGGTAGCGCAGCCGGTCGTGCATCCGGCCCTTGCGGCCCTGCCAGAACTCCACACTGCTCCGGCTCCACCCGGAACCCGCCCCACTGCGGCGGCAGGGGTACGTCGTCCACGTCGACGAACTGGGCCAGCACGCCGCCGTACCGCTCGTCGAGGGCGGCGCGCGAGGCCACCACCCGCGACTGCGGCGACGCCCAGGCACCGAGCTGCGACTCGCGGGGCCGCTCGGCGAAGTAGGCCTCGCTCTCCTCCCGGGAGACGCGCGAGGCCGTGCCCTCGACCCGGACCTGGCGCTGCAGGTCCTGCCACGGGAACAGCAGCGAGACGTGCGGGTTGGCGTCGATCTCCTCGCCCTTGCGGGACTCGTAGTTGGTGTAGAACACGAAGCCGCGCGTGTCGAGGCCCTTGAGCAGCACCATCCGCGAGGAGGGCCGGCCCGTCGGCCGAGACCGTCGAGACCACCATCGCGTTCGGCTCGTGCAGCCCGGACTCCACGGTGTCGTCGAGCCAGCGCCGGAACATCCCGATCGGGTCGGGCTCGAGGTCCGGGGTGTCGAGCCCGCGGTCGCCGTACTCGCGGCGCAGCGCACCGAGGTCCTGGGTCTGGGGGTGCTCGCTCATCCTGCGAACCTACCCATGCGGCATGATGACCTCGTTTGGGGTGCGTCGAACAGCCAGCAGAGGAGTCGTCATGACCGAGGTCCACCACGGCCTGGAGGGCGTCGTCGCCTTCGAGACCGAGATCGCCGAGCCCGACAAGGAAGGCTCCGCGCTGCGCTACCGCGGCGTCGACATCGAGGACATCGTCGGGCACGTGCCCGTTCGAGAACGTCTGGGGCCTGCTCGTCGACGGCACCTACCTCCCCGGCCTGCCGCCGGCCGAGGCCTACAACATCCCGGTGCACACCGGCGACGTGCGCGTCGACGTGCAGGCCGCCATCGCGATGCTCGCGCCGGCGTTCGGCTTCCGGCAGACCTACGACATCTCCGACCAGCAGGCCCGCGACGACCTCAGCCGGGTCGCGGTGATGGTGCTGTCGTACGCCGCCCAGGCCGCCCGTGGCCTGCACGAGCCCGTCGTCCCCCAGAAGGACGTCGACGCAGGGCCACACCCTGGCCGAGCGGTTCCTGATCCGCTGGAAGGGCGAGGCCGACCCCAAGCACGTCGCGGCGATCGACGCCTACTGGAGCTCGGCGGCCGAGCACGGCATGAACGCCTCCACCTTCACCGCCCGGGTGATCACCTCCACCGGCGCCGACGTGGCCGCCGCGTTCTCCGGCGCGATCGGCGCGATGAGCGGCCCGCTGCACGGCGGCGCCCCCTCCCGCGTGCTCGGGATGCTCGAGGAGGTCGAGAAGACCGGCGACGCCGCGGCGTACGTCAAGGGGCTGCTCGACAACGGCGAGCGGCTGATGGGCTTCGGGCACCGCGTCTACCGGGCCGAGGACCCGCGCGCCCGCGTGCTGCGGCGTACGGCGAAGGAGCTCGACGCCCCGCGCTACGCGGTCGCCGAGGCGCTCGAGAAGGCGGCGCTGGCCGAGCTCAAGGAGCGCCGCCCCGACCGCGTCCTGGAGACCAACGTCGAGTTCTGGGCGGCGATCGTCCTGGACTTCGCCGAGGTGCCGCCGCACATGTTCACCTCGATGTTCACCTGCGCCCGCACCGGCGGCTGGTCGGCGCACATCCTGGAGCAGAAGCGCACCGGCCGGCTGATCCGGCCGTCGGCGAAGTACTCCGGGCCCGCGCCGCGCAAGGCCGACGAGGTCGAGGGCTGGCAGACCGCCTGGGCCTGAGCGGTGCTCGAGCGCGGGACCGGCTGTCCCGAGGTGGACTTCCGGGCGGTTTCTGACAGAATCGCCGGGGCTCGTTCAGCAATGCAGCGGCGTCCGGACCGGTACATCGGAGGAACCATGCATCTGCAGATCGACGTCGAGCGCCGCGAGGGCTACGCGATCCTCAGCCCCCAGGGCGAGATCGACTTCGCCACCGGGCCCCAGCTCAAGGACGCGATCACCGAGACCCTGGTCGGCGGGGACGTCAACCTGATCGTCGACCTGCTGGCCGTCGACTTCATCGAGTCGACCGGCCTCGGCGCGCTGATCGGCGGACGCCGCCGGGCCTACGCGCTCAAGGGCTCGCTGTCCCTGGTGTGCACCGAGCAGCAGATGCTGAAGATCTTCCGGATCACCGGCCTCGACAAGGTGTTCACCATCCACGACACCGTGGACGCCGCGGTCAGCGCCCGCGCGGTCGTCTCCTCGTAGTACCGACCGGGGAGTCCGGCTCCAGCCGCTTGCCGTAGCACCGCGACTTCGGCGACCACGCGTAGTAGCCGAAGCTCTCCACCCGCTGGTAGCCGGCGCGCTCGTACATCGCGATCGCCTCGGGCTGCTCGGTGCCCGTCTCCAGGACCATCACCTCGGCCCCGGCCTGCGCGGCCGTCTCCTCCAGGTGCGCGAGCACGGCCCGGGCCAGGCCCCGGCGGCGCGCGGCGGGGGCGACGTACATCCGCTTCACCTCGGCCGACCGGTCCGCCCCGAGCGCCTGCACGTCCGAGCGCAGCCGCCAGCCGCCCATCGCCACGGGCTCGCCGTCGACGTACCCGACGAAGAAGGCGCCCTGCGGCGGGTCGAAGACGCCGGTGTCCAGCGGGGTGGAGTCCTCGCTGCCGTAGAGCCGGACGTACTCCGCCTGCACGTCCGCGACCAGCCGCTGGGTGTCGGGGTGGGTGAACGCGACCGCGACGATGCGCATGCTCATCAGGTGTCCCCGTTCGTCTCCGGTGCGGTCGCGGATGCCAGAATAGAGGGGCACACGCTGACAACGAGGTCAGGTCACCCGCACGCGATACTCCCTGAGGTAGCAGTCACCGTGACCGAGACGATCACCATCCCCGCCGCACTCCTGCCCGCCGACGGGCGCTTCGGCGCCGGCCCCTCGAAGGTCCGGGTCGAGGCGCTGCAGGCGCTCGCCGCCACCGGCACCTCCCTGCTCGGCACCTCCCACCGGCAGGCGCCGGTGAAGAACCTCGTCGGCCGGGTCCGCGAGGGCGTCGCCGCGCTGTTCGACCTGCCCGCGGGCTACGAGGTGGTCCTCGGCAACGGCGGCGCGACCGCGTTCTGGGACGTCGCGACGTTCGGCCTGATCCGCGAGCGCAGCCAGCACCTGGTGTTCGGGGAGTTCTCCTCCAAGTTCGCCCAGGCCGCGCAGGCCGCCCCGTTCCTCGGCGACCCCACGGTCATCGAGTCGGCCACCGGCACCCGCCCGTCGCCGCGCGCCGAGGCCGGCGTCGACGTCTACGCGTGGGCCCACAACGAGACCTCCACCGGCGTGATGGCCCCGGTACGTCGCGTGCAGGGCGCCGACGAGGGTGCGCTCGTGCTCGTCGACGCCACCTCGGGCGCCGGCGGCCTGCCCGTCGACGTCAGCCAGGTCGACGCCTACTACTTCGCGCCGCAGAAGAACTTCGGCTCCGACGGCGGGCTGTACGTCGCGCTGCTCTCGCCGGCGGCGCTGGAGCGGGCCGCGGAGATCGGCGCGTCCGACCGCTGGGTGCCGGCGTTCCTCGACCTGCCCACGGCGATCGACAACTCGACCAAGAACCAGACCTACAACACCCCGTCGGTCGCGACGCTCTTCCTGATGGCCGAGCAGCTCGACTGGCTCAACGGCCAGGGCGGCCTGGACTTCGCGGTGTCCCGGACGACCGACAGCTCGAACCGGCTCTACACCTGGGCCGAGAAGACGTCCTACACGACGCCGTACGTCGCCGACCCGGACGAGCGCTCGCTGGTCATCGGCACGATCGACTTCGACGAGAGCGTCGACGCCGCGGCGGTCGCCAAGACCCTGCGCGCCAACGGCGTCGTGGACGTCGAGCCCTACCGCAAGCTCGGCCGCAACCAGCTGCGGGTGGCGATGTTCCCGGCGATCGACCCCGCCGACGTCGAGGCGCTCACCGCCTGCGTGGACCACGTGGTCGAACGGCTCTGAGCGTGAGGTAGCCCAGCGACAGGACGCCGACGGAGACCAGCGCGATCCAGCCCCACTCCTCGGCGGTCCGGTCGCGCGGCGGCACGTCGCCGGGCCGCTGCGGGTCACGCGCCGGCCCGGGTCCCAGCGGTGAGGCCGACGGGGTGGCCGCCGGGTCGGTCAGCGCCGCCGGCAGCGTCACCTGCGAGCACGTCGGCGCGCGGCCCCTCGCTGGAGACGAGCACGCGGCCCTGCGGCGAGACCGAGATGCCCTCGCCCTGCCGCTGGGCGGGCAGCCGCACCGTGCCGACGAGCGCGAAGCCGGGGAAGGTGTAGACCGACGCCGTGCCGTAGGTGCGCAGCAGCACCCGCTTCCCGTCGGGGAAGAACGTGCCGTCGGTGACCAGCCCGGAGACCCGCGCGAACGACGTGAGCCGGTCGGTCCCGCCGTCGCCGGACAGGGTCCGCGGCGCGGCGTACACCGTGCCGCCGAAGGGTGACTTGGACACCACGAACACCCGGCCGGTCCGCGGGTGGACCAGCAGCGTCTCCGCGTCGTGCGCGCCGTCGGGGTAGGTGAGCCGGTGCGCGGTGCCCGGGTGCGCGCCGTCGCGCGGGTCGACGCGGTAGACCGTGACGTCGTCGCGCCGCCGCCGGTTGTCGCCGATGTCGCCGACCCACACGCGCCCGTCGCGACCGGGGGCGATCGCCTCCACGTCCTCGACCGAGTCCGCGTACGTCGTCCGGCTGACCGGCCGGCCGCTGCGCGGGTCGAGGCCGTAGACGACCGCGTCGTCGCCGGAGTCGTTGATCGTGTAGACCACCCGGCCGGTGTCGACCAGCCCGCTGGACTCGAACACCTCGTCGTCCTCGATCGTGAACAGCGTCCGGCTCGGGACCGGGTCGTCCGGCGCGGCGTGCGCCGGCCCGGGCACCACGCGAGGACGCCCAGCAGCACCGGCACCAGCCGGGCGAGGGCGCGGGTCCTAGGCCAGCCGGTCACGCAGGAGCTCCGCGAGCTGCGGGTGGATGCCCCAGGTCGTCACGACGTCGTCCAGCTCGCGCCGGGCGTCGGGCGACGGCGCGGCGCCGGTCCGGACCGCGCGCAGCAGCGTGTTGCGCGGGGTGTGCCGGCTGTCCACGAAGTCGATGACGTCGACCCGGTAGCCGACCTGCCGCAGCACCGAGGCACGCACCGCGTCGGTCAGGGTGTCCGCGAACCGCTCGCGCAGGATGCCGCTGCGGGTGAGCAGGGAGTACGGCGCCGGGGTCGGCGTGCGCCGCAGCTGGGCGGCGATGTCGTGGTGGCAGCACGGCGCCGCGAGCACCAGGGGGCCTCCCAGGTCACCGCCCGGGCGAGCGCGTCGTCGGTGGCGGTGTCGCAGGCGTGCAGCGCCAGCACGACGTCCGGCCGCTCGTCGAGCTCGGCGGTGCCGATGTCGCCGGGCGAGAACGAGATCCGCTGCCTCGATCCCGAGGTCCCGGGCGATCTCGTTGTTGCGGGCCACCAGCTGCGGCTGCCGGTCGATGCCGACCACCCGCACCGGCAGGCCGCGGACGCCCTCGAGGTAGGCGTGCGCCGCGAACGTGAGGTAGGCGTTGCCGCAGCCGAGGTCCACGACCCGCAGCGGGTCCTCCGCGGTGGGCGTGCGCAGCCGCCCGGAGGCCAGCGCGTCGTCGACCACGGAGGTGAGGCTGCGCAGGAACTCGTCGACCTGGCGGTACTTCGCCTGACGGCTCGGCTTGACCCGGCCGTCCCGGTCGGAGATGCCCAGCGCCACCAGCACCGGGGCGTCCTCCGGGAGCAGCCGCGGCTTGCGCCGGTCGTGCTCGCGCGCCACGTCCTCCCCGGCTGGTCGAGCCCGTCGCCCGGCTGGTCCTTCGGCTGGTCGAGCCTGTCGAGACCACTCGCCTGGGTGTGCACCATCGCCTCGAGCTTCTTGGTCACCCGCAGCTGGTGGGTCTCGGTCATCGTCTCGACGTGCCAGTTGCCGAACGGCAGGTCCAGCAGGTCGTCGACGGCGGCCTTCGCGGCGTCGCCGGGCTCGTGGTTCGACGTGTGCGCCTGGGTGTCGTCGTACGCCGTCACCTGGAGGCGCCGGCCGGCCTTGAGGTCGACGTACCGGAGCTCGACCCGGCGCCAGCGCGGGGTCTGGCCCTTCTGGCGGCCGGAGGCGACGGCCCGGACCAGCTGCTGGTCGTCCAGGAGCAGCCCGCGCATCCGCGTCAGGGCCCGGAGGAGGGGTTCGGCGGCCACGGCTATCGCCTGAGCAGAGCGGTCAGGACCACGATCAGGATCAGCCCCACCAGGGCGCCCGGGATCACCAGCCGTCGGTAGCGGGGATTCATGCCTCCAGCGTAGGCGGCGGGCTGCCCCGAACGGGCCATGGACCCCACCCGAGCGCGTGACTAGCGTCGGGCACGACCACTTCAACCGAAGCGGCCTGCCCACAAGGAGGCCCGCATGTTCATCCAGATCATCCAGGGGAAGTGCACCCGTCAGGACGAGTGCCGCGAGATGGGCGAGCGCTGGCTGCGCGAGCTCGCACCGGGGGCGGACGGCTGGCTCGGCGGGACGTACGGGTTCACCGACGACGACCAGTTCCTGGCGATCGTGCGGTTCGAGTCGCAGGAGGCGGCCGCCGCGAACGCCGCGCGCCCCGAGCAGGGCGCCTGGTGGGCCCAGATGGAGGCGCTGTTCGACGGTCCGGTCGAGTTCCACGACTGCGCCGACGTCACGCTGCTGATGGACGGCGGCTCCGACGACGCCGGCTTCGTCCAGGTCATCCGCGGCAAGGTCGACGACGTCGACACCCTCAAGGCGATGATGACCGACACCGAGCAGCTGCACGAGATGCGGCCGGAGATCCTCGGCGGCACGCTCGCGATCGAGGCCGACGGCACGTTCATCGAGACCGTGTCGTTCTCCGACGAGGACGCGGCCCGCCGCGGCGAGCAGCATGTCGATGCCCGAGGAGGTACGCCGGGCGATGGAGACCGCGATGCACGACGTGCAGCTACCTCGACCTGCACCAGCCCTGGTTCGCCTCGCGCTAGCCCCCGACGGGGACCCGCTCTAGGCGCGGCCGGCCACCACCTCGCCGGCCGCGCCTACCTCGCGCTCGACCCGCTCGGGCGCGTGCTCGACCGGTCCGGCTCGTGCTCGACCCGGTCGTGGGCGTGCCCGATCAGGCCCTGCGCCCGGCTGAACACCAGCACCGCCAGCACCGTGCCGAGGATCGTGACGACCCCGCCGCCGATCAGCGTCCAGCGGGCCCCGAAGGTCTCGCCGACCCAGCCGACGATCGGCGACCCGATCGGCGTGCCGCCCATGAAGATCATCATGTAGAGCGCCATCACCCGGCCGCGCATCTCCGGCGCGACGCTCATCTGGAAGGTCGCGTTGGCCGACGTGATCATCGTCAGCGAGGCGATCCCGATCACCGGGGTCCAGATCGCGAAGGCGACGTACGACGGCAGCAGCCCGGCGACGATCTCCGCGACGCCGAACACGACGGCGGCGATGATCACCAGGCGGTGCCGGATCCGGCCGCGGCGGGCGGCGAGCAGCGCGCCGGTCAGCGAGCCGATCGCCAGCGTCGTACCGAGGATGCCGTACTCGCCGGCGCCCTTGTGGAACACCTCGGTCGCCATCAGCGCGGAGGTGAGCTGGAAGTTCAGCCCGAAGGTGCCGGCGAAGAACACGATGGTGAGGATCAGCATCAGGTCCGGGCGGCGCAGCACGTAGCGCACGCCGTCGCGGATCATCCCCTTGTGCCGGGGCGTCGGGCTCGGCGCGGTTGAGCTCGCTGTCGCGCATCCGCTGCAGGGACAGGATCACCGCGCCGTAGCTGACCGCGTTGACCATGATCACCGCGCCGGTCGCGGGGACGCCCGAGCCGAAGGCGGCGATCAGCAGACCGGCCAGCGCGGGGCCGATCATCCGGGCGAGGTTGAAGGACGCCGAGTTGAGGCCGACCGCGTTGGTCAGGTCCTCGGGGCCGACGATCTCGCTGACGAACGACTGCCGGGCCGGGGCGTCGAACGCCGAGCCGATGCCGAAGACGAACGCCAGCAGCGTAGACGTGCCAGCGTCTGCGCGACCCCGGTCACCGCGAGCACGCCGAGGACCATCGCGGGCACGGCGAGCATCAGCTGGGTGACCTGGAGCAGCCGGCGCTTGGGGAACCGGTCGGCGATCAGGCCGGCGTACGGGGAGAGCAGCAGGATCGGCAGGAACTGCAGGCCGGTCGTGATGCCCAGGGCGGTGCCGTTGTTGTGCGTGAGCTGCAGGACCAGCCAGTCCTGGGCGACGCGCTGCATCCAGGTGCCGACGTTCGACACCACGGCACCGGACGCGTACAGCCGGTAGTTGCGGTTCGACAGCGAGCGGAACGTGGGACTCAAGCCTGGGCCAGCCTTTCGATGAGCGGGGCTGCCTGACGCAGCACGGAGCGTTCTTCGGGGGTGAGCTCGCGCAGCCGCTGCGCGAGCCAGGCGTCGCGACGGCGACGGTCGTTGGCGAGGGTCTGCTTGCCCTGCTCGGACAGCGCGACGACGACCTGGCGGCCGTCGGACTCGTTCTTGCGGCGGACGACGTACCCGCCGTCGTCGAGGCAGTTGACGGTGCGGGTCATCGACGGCGGCTGCACCCGCTCGAGGGCGGCGAGCTCGCCGACCGTGCTGTCGCCGAAGCGGTTCAGCAGGACCGAGCACCGACAGCTGTCCCACCGGGAGCAGCTCGTTGTCGGGGTCCCGCTCGCTGCGCAGCCGGCGCTGCAGCCGCGCGACGGAGATGCGCAGCGCGGACGCGAGCCCGCTGTCGGTGCGGGTGACCTTCTCGACGGATGGCATGGTGCTTAGCCTAACTCATTACCCTTGCTAACTATTTCCGCCGACAGGGGTGACCCAGCACACCGTGCTCCGGATCACCGCGAACCGGCGGCTGGGTCAGTGGGTGAGGATGTCGCGGCGGCGGAGGGCCAGCACGCCGGCGGCGGTCAGCAGCGCCGCCACCAGGGCGATCACGAGCGGCGCGGTGAGGGACAGCGACGCGACCGGGACCGACGGGGTGCGCGAGAACGGCGAGGTCCGCACCAGCCAGTCCGGCGCGTTCAGCAGCTCGCCGAGGTAGCCGAGCACGAACCACACCGCGAGGACCACCCAGGCGACCCGGGCCCAGCCGGGACGCCAGCCGTGCACCAGGGCGGCGATGCCGGCCGGGACCAGCACGGCCGGGAGGTACACCAGCTCCAGGCCGGCGATCCGGAGCAGCTGGGCGGGTCCGACGTCGACATCGCGTACGTCGACCCGAGACCCGCCCCGGCGGCGAGGAGCACCGCCGCGCTGCCGAGCACGGTCATCGCCAGGGTGCCCAGCATCCAGCGGGCGCGCGACAGCCCGGTGGCGAGCAGCGGCTCGAGCCGGCCGGAGGTCTCCTCGGAGGTCAGCCGCAGCGCCGAGCCGACGGCGTAGGCGCCGGCCAGCAGCGCGAGCACCAGCAGCATCGTGGCGAGGAACGAGTCGACCAGGCTGCCCTGACCGCTCGCCCGGAAGAACTCCTCCAGGGTCGGGTTGCTGCGCGCCAGGTCCTCGACGCCCTGGGTCAGCGAGCCGTACACCGCGCCCAGCGCGAACAGGCCGACCGCCCAGCCGACCAGCAGCGGGCGCTGGGTGCGCAGCGCCAGGCCGAACGCGCCGGCCAGCGAGCGGGCCGCCTCCGCGCGGCCGGGCCGGCCGGCCACCAGCCCGGCGCCCTCGTCGCGCTGCCGCTGCAGCCACGCGGCCACGCCGACGAGCAGGGCGGTCACCGACGACCGGGACGAGCAGCGGCCACCACGTCGCGTCGGCGCCGGTGGCGTGCGTCGCCTGGGACCACCCGATCGGGGAGAGCCACACGAGGCCGTTGCCCTGCACGTCGCCGGCGCCCCGCACGCACGTAGGCGACCCCGAACACGGCCAGGGCCGACCCGCTCGCGGCCCGGGCGTGGGTGAACACCTGCGCGGTGCACAGCGCGATCGCCGCGAACACCAGCCCGAGGGCGGCCACCGACGCGCCGTACAGCAGCGCGTCCCCGACCGGCACCTGCGCCCCCGCCGTCGCGACCGCCTGCCCGGCACCGACGAGCAGCGCGGCCGCGCCGGACACCAGCATCGTCGCCGCGAGCGCCGCGTCCCGGCCCACGACCCCGGCCCGGACCAGCTCGGCGCGGCCCTCCTCCTCCTCGGCGCGGGTGTGCCGGACCACCTGCAGGACGGTCATCAGGCAGACGCCGACCAGCCCCAGGAAGGACACCTTGTTCAGCACGATGCCGGCCAGCGTGTCCAGGCGCGACCGGCGGCCCGGCGAGGAAGACCACCGCGGGCGAGGTGGCCATCGAGGAGGCGTAGCTGTCGATCGTGGCCTGCGTCGGGAAGGTGGTGCCCATCGCGCTGCCCGAGGAGTAGGTCAGCAGCGTCATCGCGAGCACCCACACCGGTCATCCGGACCCGGTCGCGCCGGAGCACGAGGCGGGCCAGCGGCGCGGTGCCGACGAGCGTGCTCACACCGACTCCCCGTACTGCCGCAGGAACAGCTCCTCGAGGGTCGGCGGGTGGCTGACCAGCGACTGGATGTCGAGGGAGGAGAGGTAGCGCATCGCCTCGTCGAGGTGCTCGGTGTCCACGTCGAAGCTGACCCGGCCGTCGAGGCGGTCCACGTGCCCCACCCCCGGTACGGCGGCCAGCGCGTCGGCGTGCAGCCGGGTCTCCGCGATCACCGTCGTGCGGGTGAGGTGCCGCAGCTCGGCGAGCGTCCCGTGCTGCACGATCCGGCCGGAGCGCACGATGCTCACCCGGTCGCACAGCGCCTCGACCTCGGCCAGGATGTGGCTGGACAGCAGCACCGTGCGGCCGGCCGCGGCCTCCTCCCGGATGCACTCCTGGAACACCGCCTCCATCAGCGGGTCGAGCCCGGACGTCGGCTCGTCGAGCAGCAGCAGCTCCACGTCCGCGGCGAGCGCGGCCACCAGCCCGACCTTCTGCCGGTTGCCCTTGGAGTAGGACCGGGACTTCTTCGTCGGGTCCAGGTCGAACCGTTCGAGCAGGTCCGCCCGGCGCCGCGGGTCGTGGCTGCCGCGCAGCCGGCCGAGCAGGTCGATGACCTCGCCACCGGTGAGGTTCGGCCACAGGTTCACCTCGCCGGGCACGTAGGCCAGCCGCCGGTGCAGGGCCGCGGCGTCGCGCCACGGGTCCCCCTCCAGCAGGCGTACGTCGCCCGCGTCGGCCCGGAGCAGCCCGAGCAGCACCCGGATCGTCGTGGACTTCCCGGCGCCGTTCGGGCCGAGGAAGCCGTGCACCTCGCCCGTGGTCACCTCGAGGTCGAGGCCGTCCAGGGCGACCGTCCTGCCGAAGGTCTTGCGCAGGCCGGAGACGGAGATCGCAGCGCTCATGCCGGCCATCGTGGCACCGCCGGCGCCGCGGGGGCAGGGCCTAACGTCGGGTGAGCGCAACGACCTCGTAGGCCGTCGGGTGGCTGTCCCGCGTCGCCCGGCAGGTGAGCCGCTCCCGCTCCCCCGCCGTACGCCGCACCCGCACGTCGTACGACGCGTCGCCCACGTCGAGGGTCACCACGGTGTCGTCGCCGTGGGTGCCGAGCGCCACCAGCCGGACGGCGTCGAGCCGGGTGTCACCGGTCTCCCGGCGCACGCGCGACCTCGGCGACCTGCACGGGGAAGGGGAACCCGGACCGGCCGCGGAGCAGGTCGAGGTCGAGGTGCCCGTCGAGGTGCGTCGCGGCCAGCGCGGGCGCGTCGGCCGGGGTCGACCCGGCCGTAGTAGAGGCCGTCGGGCAGCACCAGCAGGTTGGCCGCGAACCGGTCGCCGCCGATGTGCGAGACCTCCCAGGCTGTGCTCGGGGTGCGCCGCCGCCAGCGCGGCCGCCGCGGGCCGGCCGAGCTCGGCGCAGCAGGCGTCGTGACGGCCGTGCGTGCACACGCAGAACACCGGCTCGTCGGTCGGCGTCAGCCCCGGCGACCGGCCGCGGCCGAGCGCCTCGAGGTCGAGGTCGAGCAGCACCTCGGGGGCGGCGAGCGTCGCGGTCTCCATCCACGGCGCGGCCGCGTCGGCGTAGGCCGCGAACACCCGGATGCCCGGACCGGCCGGGGCGCCGCGGTGCCGGCGCACCAGCAGCGTGCGGACGCCGGCGGCGGCGGCGCGGGCCCGCAGACCGTCCTTGACCTCGTCGGGCAGCCGGGCGTCCCGCAGGGCGTCGGTGCCCCACGGGCCGGCGTTCTCGACGAGCAGGAACGCCCGCACCGTGGAGGCGGTGCCGACGGACGGCTCGGCGCGGGCCAGGCTCGCGGCGGCGCAGCGGAAGCGCCATCAGCCGACGACTTCGAGGAGCCCCTCGCGCACCAGCCGGCGGCACAGCACCAGCCGGCTCTGCTCGTCGAGGTCCAGGTCGGCGGGGCGCAGCAGCGTCGGCGTCGCGGACCGCGCGCGAGCACCGGCGCGAGGTGGCCGGGCAGCAGCAGCTCGCGGTCGCCGAGGAGCAGCCGGACCTTCTCGCCGTCGGGGCGCAGCACGCAGGGGTGGCCGGGGCGCCGGCGCAGCAGGTCGGTGTCGGACAGGTCGCGGGCGGCGATCCGGTCGCGCAGGCCGCCGCGCTGCCAGAGCGTGCGGCCGGTGAGGAACCGGTGCACCTCGGCGTCCGCGACCTCGGCCGGGTCCAGGCCGCGCACGGCGGCGGCCAGGGTCTCCAGCCGCTCGGCCAGGCCGTCGGCGAGCAGCGCGGGGGTCGTCGAGGTAGCCGGCCGGCAGGTGCTCGGCGCCGGCCTCGTCGAGGGCCGCGGCCAGCGCCCGGTCCAGGACCTGCTTCCAGGTCACCTGGTTGATCCCGATCGTGACGTGCAGGGAGACGGTGTCCTGGGCGCGCGCGGCGTGCGGCGTGCCGGTGGGGAGGTACATGCTGACGCCGGGCTCCAGCACGACGGTCTGCGGCTCCTGCGCGGCCGAGGGTTCGTGCACCTCCCACACCTTGCTGCCGTGGGTCTGGAACACGAAGACGTCGTGGGAGTCGCTGTGCACGGCGAAGCCCTGCGAGCCGGGCGGCGTGAGGTAGGCGTTGGCCTGGCAGGGGTGCCCGAGCGCGAGCTCCAGCTCGGCGACCAGCGCGCCGAGCGGCTCCCAGTAGCGGTGCAGCCCCTGCAGCACGACGGTCGCGCCGTCGTCGAAGAGGTCGAAGACCTTCGCGGGGTCGAGCAGCCCGGTCATCGTCTGCCCGGCGAGCGTGGCGTGCCGGGTGTACGCCGAGGCGGGCAGCACGCTGCCGTCCTGCGCGATGCGTACGGCGGGCGTGCGGATCGCCGTACCGGTCAGCAGGTGGTCGACGTCGTCGAAGGACAGCAGGTCGACCAGCCCGGCCGGGTCGGTGTGGTGCACGTGGACGCGGGACGCCCAGATCTTCGCGAGGAAGGTCTGGGCGTCACCGCTGAGCAGATCGAGAGCGGACACCGGTCAGGCGTCGGTGCCGTCGGCGTCGGAGCCGTCCGTGCCGTCGGCGTCCGCACCGTCGGTGCCGTCGGCGTCGGCGCCGTCGGTCGAGTCGCCGTCGGTGGTGTCGGTGGCGTCGCCGTCGCTCGCGGCGTCCGTGCCGTCGGCGCCGTCGGCGTCAGCGGCGTCGGCCGGGCCGTGCGTCGAACCCGTGGTCTCGATGTCCTCGTCCTTGAGGGGTTCCTGCGGAGTGGTGCTCATGTTCTGGCTCCCTTGGTCGTCGGGCGACGGCGCGCGCCGTCGAGGGAGCACGTACCCAGGCCAGGGCGCGTCACACGTCAGGCGCCGACGAGCTGCTTGATCGGGTCGATGAAGAAGTAGACGACGAACAGCGCCGAGACCACCCACATCAGCGGGTGGACCTCCCGCTGCTTGCCGCGGACCAGCTTGATCAGCACGTAGGCCAGGAACCCGGCGCCGATGCCCACCGAGATCGAGTAGGTGAACGGCATCAGCACGATCGTCAGGAAGGCCGGGAGCGCGATCTCCAGGTCGTCCCACTCGATGTTCTTGACCTGCTGCATCATCAGGAAGCCGACGAGGACCAGCGCCGGGACGGCCGCCTCGTTGGGGATGATCGCGACGAGCGGGGCGAAGATCGTGGCCAGCAGGAACAGCAGGCCGGTCACGACGCTGGCCAGGCCGGTGCGGGCGCCCTCGCCGACGCCCGAGGCGGACTCGATGTAGGAGGTGTTGCTGGAGACGGCGGCCGCGCCACCGGCGGCCGCGGCGATCGAGTCGACGATCAGGATGCGCTGGCTGTTCGGCGGGACGCCGTCCTCGTCGAGGAGGTCGGCCTCCGCGCCGATGGCGGTCATCGTGCCCATGGTGTCGAAGAAGTCGGCGAGCATCAGCGTGAACACGAACAGCGCCGCGGTGACGAAGCCGACCCGCTCGAACGAGCCGAACAGCGAGAACTGGCCGAGCAGCCCGAAGTCCGGCACGGCGACGATCTTGTCCGGCAGCGCCGGGACGTTGAGGTTCCAGCCGTTGGGGTTGACGTTCTTGCCGTCCACCGACGGGCCGACCTGGGCGATCGCCTCGACGACGACCGCGACCACGGTGGTGACCAGGATCGAGATCAGGATCGCGCCGCGCACCTTGCGGACGTAGAGCGTCACCATCAGCACCAGCCCGAAGGCGAACACCAGGACCGGCCAGCCGTCGAGGAAGCCGTTGGCCCCGAGCTGCACCGGGACCGTGGTGTTGGCGGCGTCCGGGATGCGACGTACGAACCCGGCGTCGACCAGGCCGATGAGCGCGATGAACAGGCCGATGCCGACGCTGATCGCGGTCTTCAGCTGGGCCGGTACGGCGTGGAAGACCGCGCTCCGGAAGCCGGTGAGCACCAGGACCAGGATCACGATGCCCTCGAGGACCACCAGGCCCATCGCGTCGGCCCAGGACATGCCCGAGGCGATCGAGAAGGCCACGAAGGCGTTCAGCCCGAGGCCGGTGGCCAGCGCGAGCGGGTAGTTGGCGACGACGCCCATCAGGATCGTCATCACGCCGGCGACCAGGGCGGTCGCCGCGGCGATCAGCGGCAGGTTCGGGCCGCGCCCCGCCGCCGAGGAAGTTCCCGTCGGCGTCCTGGGCGAAGCCGAGGATGAGCGGGTTGAGCACGATGATGTAGGCCATCGTGAAGAAGGTGACGACGCCGCCCCGGACCTCGCGGCCCACGGTCGAGCCGCGCTCGGTGATCTTGAAGTACTTGTCCAGCCCGCGGCTCCGGTCTGCCGACCGTCGAGCCACCGTCACTGGTCCTGGTGAGATTGTCCACGGGCGGATCATGACAGAACGGTGTCACAGGCATGTTGCCCGGCCGGATCGTGAGCTCCGGGCGTCGGCTAGGTTCGAGCCGTGCAGGAGCCCGAGTACCCCCAGCAGCCCACCGACGGCGTGCAGACCCACGAGATCGGCAACCGCACCTACATCGTCGCCGACGTGGACCCGCTCGACGTCGACGGCACCCGCACGGTGGCCGTCGGCTCGGTGCTGTTCCTCGTCGCGTTCTTCCTGCTGCTGCCGTTCTACGGCCGGCTCGCCGACGCCGACCGGACCTGGTGGCTGTGGACCTGCCTGGCCGGGTTCGGCCTCGGGGTCATCGGCTGGGACTACTGCCGGCGGCGCAGGAACCGCCGGCAGGAGCACGAGCAGGAGGCCGCGGCCGAGGCCGAGCAGGACTGAGGACGTCCGTCCCCGGCGCGCTCGGCGCCGGGTCAGAACGTCTCGATCTCGTCGTAGCCGAGGGTGTCGTGGACCGGGTCGGGCAGCGGCTGCGGCTGGCTCTTGGCCGACAGCTGCGCCTCGGAGTGCGCGCCGCAGCCGTGGTCCCAGGAGACCACGCGGCCGTCGTCGTTGGCCTGCGCGTTCGCGCACACGCCGAACGCCTGGGACAGCGGGCCGGCCAGCCGGACCAGGAAGCCGCAGGTCTCGCAGCTCGCCGGGGCGGCCTGCGCCAGCGGGGACGCCGGGCCGTGGCTGCCCTCGTACCAGCGCTCGGCGGCCAGGTCGCGGCCCTCGAGGGACAGCACCCGGGTGCGGTTCAGGCCGAGCTCGTAGACGACCTCGCGCACGCTGTCCTGGTCGACGATCTCGTCGCCGGGGTCGCCGGAGAGGTAGCCGGGGACCAGCCGGGTGTCGTCCTCCTCGGTGGGCAGGAGGTCGCCGGGGCTGAGGTCGCCGGGCTGGATCCGGTCGCGGTAGGGCAGCCAGGCGGGCGCCGTGATGGCGTCGTCGCCGGGCAGCAGCACGACCTCGTCGACGGTGACGACCTTCATGCGCGGCGCCCGGGCGACGGTGACCGCCCAGCGCCAGCCGCGGTAGCCGGGCCGGGTGCAGGCGAACAGGTGCGTGGTGACCCGCTCGCCCTCGGCGACGTACCCGAGGGTCTCGCCCACGTCGGCGGCGTCGACGAGCTCGAGGAGCGCCTCGCGGGCAGCATCGACCGCGCCCACGCCCACGGAGTCGGGCTTGACGGATCTCGCTGCAGTCATCACGTCCGTGATTGTTCCTTAACGCGCGCCCCGATGTCTCCTCGGGGCGTCCGCCGTGACCACACCGTGTCGCCAGGCAAGATGGGGACATGCGGCCCGAGGACAGCAGGCACGCCGGCGACACGGTCGGCGGGAGCGCGGGGCCGCGCGCCGACCCGGACGCCGACACCGAGGAGCTGCCCGGCCGCTCCGGGGCCCGGATGCGCGGACGGTCCGTGGCCGGGGGCGGACGTCGCGCCGCGCAGGCCGCCGCCCGGGGGGCCCGCCGGGCCGGGTCCGGCACCAGTCGGGCCGCGGGCTACACCCTGCGCCAGGCCCGTCGCGCCACGCACGCCGAGGGGGCCGGGGACAGCGGCCTGTCCCGGCTGATCGAGCTGCACGCGTTCAACGGCGCCGGCGACGCGGCGGTGGCGATCTCGCTGGCCGGCACGCTGTTCTTCCAGGTCCCGACCGACCAGGCCCGCGGGCAGGTCGCGCTGTTCCTCGGCCTGACGATGCTGCCGTTCGCGATCGTCGCGCCCGCTGATCGGGCCGTTCCTGGACCGCTTCAGCCACGGCCGGCGGTGGGCGATCGGGGCGACGATGGCGCTGCGCGCGTTCCTGTGCTGGGTCCTCGCGGACGCCGTACGCTCCGGCGACTCGGTGGCGCTGTTCCCCGCGGCGCTCGGCTGCCTGGTGGCGTCCAAGGCGTACGGCGTGACCCGGGCCGCCGCGGTGCCCCGGGTGCTGCCCCGCCAGCTGAGCCTGGTCAAGGCGAACTCCCGCATCTCGCTGTCCGCGGTCGCCGGGGCCGCGATCTCGGCGCCGCTGGCCGTCGGGGCGTCGACCTTCGGGCCGCAGTGGTCGCTGCGCTACGCCTTCCTGGTGTTCGTCGGCGCGACGGTGCTGGCGATCCTGCTGCCGGCCCGGGTGGACAGCTCGGCCGGCGAGGACGGCTCCGCGCCGCTCGGCGGTGGGCCGGGCGAGGCGCAAGCGCCCGCCGGTCCCGCACAGCGTGAAGGTGGCGCTGCGGGCGAACACCGGGATGCGGCTGCTGAGCGGCTTCCTGACGATGTTCATGGCGTTCCTGCTGCGCGACGAGCCGTTCCCCGGCTGGGAGGACAAGCCGGCCCTGCTGCTCGGCCTGGTGATCGGGTCCGCCGGCCTGGGCAGCACGATCGGCATCACCCTCGGCTCGGTGCTGCGCCGGATCAGCCCGCAGGTCACCGTCGTGGTGATGCTGCTCGCCGACGCCGCGGTCACGGTGGTCGTCGCGCTGTTCTACGGGCTGCCGACCGCGGTGCTGCTGGGGCTGACCGCCGGGCTCGCCCAGTCCCTGGGCAAGCTGTCGCTCGACGCGCTGATCCAGCGGGAGATCCCCGAGCGCCGCCGGGCCGGCACCTTCGCGCGGTCCGAGACCCTGCTCCAGCTCTCCTGGGTCGTCGGCGGCTTCATCGGCATCGTGCTGCCGCTGGACCCCGAGCTCGGCCTGGGCGTGGCCGCGGCGATCCTGGTCGCCTGGAGCGTGTGGACGCTCAGCGCCGTGCGCCGCGGGGAGCCCGCCGCACGCCCGGGTGTCGTGAACGCGGAGGGCTACGGTCGTCGCCATGCGCATCCTCTTCGTCGGCGGCACCCGCTTCGTGGGCCGCGCCATGGTCGAGTCCGCCGTCGCCCGCGGCCACGAGGTGACCCTCCTGCACCGCGGTCAGACCAACGACCCCGCGCTGGACCGGGTCGAGCACCTGCTGGCCGACCGCAACGGCGACCTGTCGGTGCTCGCCGGACGGGAGTTCGACGCGACCGTCGACGTCTGCGCCTACGTCCCCCGGCACGTCCGGACGCTGGCCGCGGCCCTCGACGGTCGCGGCGGCCACCACGTCCTGGTCTCCTCGGTGTCGGCCTACGCCGAGCCCGACGGCCCGGGGTACGACGAGGACTCGCCGCTGGCCCGGCTGGACGACCCGACCGTCGAGGAGGTCACCGGCGAGACGTACGGCGGCCTCAAGGTGCTCTGCGAGGAGGCGGCCGCGGAGGCGTACGGCGCCGCGCGCCTCGCCGTCCTCCGGCCGACCTACGTCGTCGGGCCGCACGACTACACCGGCCGGTTCACCTGGTGGGTGCGCCGGATCGCCGCCGGCGGCGAGGTGCTGGTGCCCGGACCGCACGACGCCCCGATGCAGGTCATCGACGCGCGCGACCAGGGCGACCTCGCGATCCAGGTGTGCGAGGACGCCACCGCCGGCGCGTTCACCGTCGCGTCCCCCGCACCGCCGTACGGCTTCGGCGACCTGCTCGACGCGACCGTCGCGGCGGTCGGACCGGCCGGGACGCACCTCACCTGGGTCGACCCCACGTGGTACGCCGAGCAGGGCGGGACCTACCAGACCGCGCCGCTGTGGACCGAGGGCGCAGCCGAGAACGTGATGGCGGCCGACCCCGCGAGAGCCGTCGCGGCCGGCCTGCGCACGCGTCCGCTGGAGCAGACGATCGCCGACACCTGGACGTGGCTCCAGCAGGCCGAGCCGGAGCCCACGCCCGGCTGGGGCAGCGCCCCCGAGGACGAGGCGCGGCTGCTGGGCGCGTGGCAGGCGGCCGCCCGCTCCTAGAGCTCGAGCTCGTCGGCCAGGGCGCGCAGCACCTTGGCCGTCGGCTTGGCGACCTTGGCGTCGGGGTGCCGGCCGGCCCGGTAGGACCGCTCGATGCTCTCCAGCAGGCCGTAGAGGTCCTCGATGATGTTGACCATGTCGGCCGGCTTCTTGCGGTGCGACTTGGAGACCGCCTTGGCCACCGAGGGCACGGGGTCCAGCAGCCGGACCTGCATGGCCTGGTCGCCCTTGCGGCCCTGGACGAGGCCGAACTCCACGCGGGCGCCGGGCTTGAGGGCGGGGGCACCTGCGGGCAGGGCGTCGGCGCGGACGTAGACGTCGCCCCCGTCGTCCTTGGACAGGAAGCCGAAGCCCTTGTCGGCGTCGTACCACTTGACCTTGCCAGTCGGCACGGCTGAACCCCTTTGTGATCACGTGAGTCGGTCGCTCGTCGGCTGAGCAGGACGAGCCTACGGCCGGGGCGCACCCGGCAGCCACGGAGTTGCCGAATGTGTCCCGTCCGGGTGCGAGAGCCCGCGGGCGCCACGCCTGGTCCAACGCCGCCCGATCACGACGCCCCCTTCCTTGTCAGAGGGCGCGAAGCCGCCCGCACACTGGTGGGCATGGACGTGGTCCATGAAGTGCTCCAGATCGGCGTGTGCGTCCTGATCTCGATCGCCGTGGTGCTGCCGCTTCTCTACGTGTGGCGGGACGACCACACGTGGCTGGATCGACCGGGCGTCTGACTCCGGCCCGAGAGGGGACGATGGACGCGGAGCAGATCTGCGCGGAGCTGGACCGTGTTCGTGACGACTACCGCGACCTCCTCGAGACCGCCACGGTGGCAGAGCTGCGCAGGCCGACCGACGGCACGAGGTGGACCAACGAGCAGCTGCTCTTCCACATGCTCTTCGGGTACCTGCTCGTCCGGAACCTGCGCTTCCTCGTCCGGGGGTTCTCGCACCTCCCGGACGGCGCATCGAGGCGGTTCGCTGCGTTCCTGGACGCCGGCACCCGCCCGTTCCACGTCGTCAACTACGTCGGCTCCCTGTTCGGTGCGCGCGCTCTGGGCTACCCGCGCATGGAGCGACTCATGGACCGCGTGCTCAGCGACCTGCAGACGTCCGTGCGGGCACAGCCGGAGCGTGCGTTGGACCGGGGCATGCACTTCCCGGTCGGCTGGGACCCCTACTTCAGGGACTACATGACCCTGCGGGACGTCTACCACTACCCGACCCAGCACTACGACCACCACCGACGGCAGCTGACCCTCGCGCGCGCCCGGGGGTAGGGAGAACCAGATCAGCTGCGGGCGTGCAGTGGCGCGCGCCCGAGGGAGCTTCTTTCTCGCGGCCTGTCGAATCTGTGCCCGCCCGTTCGTGGAACGGGTATGAGCGGGTCGCACCCGGCGCCCGTCGAGGAAACGGAGCTCGACATGTCCACCACCACCCAGACCCCCACGACGCAGATCCCCACCAGCACGACCCCTGGCGCGCCGACCCCGGCGGCCGAGCGCAAGCCGGTGTGGAAGCACGGAGTCGCCTCGGCCGTCGTGGCCTCGGTCGCCACGACCGCCCTCGCGGCGATCGCGTCGGCCGCCGGCGTCTCGTTCGCCGACAGCACGGGCGCACACATCCCGATCGCCGGGTTCGCACAGCTGACGCTGCTGTTCTCGCTCGTCGGTGTCGGCATCGCCGCGGTCATGGCGCGCACGGCACGTCGGCCGCGCACCACGTTCGTGCGGACGGCGCTCGCCCTGACCGCGCTGTCCTTCGTCCCGGACCTCACGTTCGGGTTCGACGCCGGCTCCGCGGCCACCCTGATCACGCTGCACACCGTCGCCGCGGCGATCGTGGTTCCGACCCTGGCCGGGCGGCTCGCGCGCGCACGCTGATCGCGCTCGGACCGGCTCTGCGTCGCCGAGCCACCGACGGGACCTCTTCGAGATTCCCCTTGTGGACAACGGGATTCCCTGTCGATCTCGGCCCGGAAACTGTCGGTGGTCGCGTCTAGGTTTGACCCATGACCACGACGGCGGACCTGGTGCGCGAGGCGGACACTGCGGTGTCCGACCTGCGTGACCTGGACCGGTCTGGCGTCCTGGACGCGGTGGTCTCGGCCCGCCGCAACGCGGACCACCAGGAGGCCCGGCTGCTGGCCGCGGCGGTGCACTGGGTGGACCTGCACCCGGTCACCGAGCAGCAGCCGGCCGCGGTGTTCCGGGCCGGCACCCGCCGCGGACCCCTGGGCCACGGCATGGCGTTCGACGACGAGGTCCCGCTCGCCGGGGTCGGCACCCCGGGCATCGCGCAGTACGCCGTGGAGGAGCTGGCCGCCGCGCTGGACCTGTCGTTCGCCGCCGGGCTGCGGCTGGTGAGCGAGGCCGTCGAGCTGTGCTTCCGGCTGCCCCGGCTGTGGGCGCTGGTCCAGGACGGCCGGCTGCAGGCCTGGAAGGCCCGCCAGGTCGCCCGCGCCAGCACCGCCCTGTCGCGGGAGTCGGTGGCGTTCGTGGACCGGCACCTGGCGGTGAGCGGCCGGCACAACCGGATCCCGGCCCTGAACCCGGTGCTGCACGAGGCCCGGCTGCGCTGCGACCCCGACCAGGCCGCCGCGGTCGAGCAGCTCGCCCTCGAGCACCGCGGCGTCTGGTTCGACCACCGCGAGTCGACCGCGGTCACCACGATGACCGCCCGGCTGGACACCCCGGACGCCCTCGACCTCGACGGCACCCTCACCGACCTCGCCTCGGCCCTCGGCCGGCTCGGCGACCACCGTCCGCTGGATGTTCGCCGCGCGGCCGCGCTCGGGATGCTCGCCCACCCGCAACGGGCCCTGGCCCTGGTGCACGGCGACGGCGGCGCGGAGCCCCGACCGGCGACCGTCCCGGGCACACCGGGCTCAACGGCGCCGCACGGCACCCTCTACCTGCACGTGGACGCCGACCCACCTCGCGGACCCGTCCCGGGCCTGGCGGGTCGGTGGAGAAGCTCGGCACCGCCACCCTGGACCTTGCTCAAGGACTGGCTGCAGCGGCTCGCCGGGGTCACCGTGCGACCCGTCCTCGACCTGGCCCGCGGCGATGCGGTGGACGGCCACGACGCCCCGGTCTGGATGCGGGAGCTGGTGATGCTGCGCGACGGGCGCTGCGTGTTCCCGGGCTGCACCACCGACGCCCGGGCCTGCGACCTCGACCACCTGCAGCCGTACGTGCCCCTCGACGAGGGCGGACCTCCCGGCCAGACCACACCGGCGAACCTGGCCTGCCTGTGCCGGCGCCACCACCGGATGAAGACCTTCGCCGGCTGGGCCTACCGACGCGTCCCCGACGACCCGCTCGACGACCCGCACGAAGACCACCGCACCACCTACGAGTGGACGAGCCCGCTGCACCGGACCTACCGCGTCACCCCACGACCGCACTGAGGCGACCGCACTGACTGGGTGTGTCCTATGTGCTGGGCGAGTCGTGCGAACTCGGGACAGCGACGAGAACTCGGCCTTGAGCTACCGGATGACTGTGAGCGGGCCCTCATCATGTGTCGGTGGCTCGAAGTGGTCGAAGTACAGGGCGACGAGGTCTTCGGGGAGCACGAAGTCATCGGAGTGGCTGCCACGCCTTGCCCTCATGCGGTTCAGGACCGTTTCGCGATCGGTCGCAAGGTAGATCGTCTCGGGGACTACGCCAGTCGGCTCGAGCAGCTTGCGGTAGTCGTCGCGCATCCCTCGCGACCAGAACGAGAAGTCGAGGACGACGTCGGTACCCGCCGCGACCAGCTCCAGCAGCTGAGCCCTCAGGTCAGTCTCGATCTCGTCGCGGATGTCTGCGGGTAACGGCACGGTCGAAATCCCGCGACGCCACATCTCGATGTCGAACGAAAGACGAACCATCCCCTCGCTCTCCAGGCGCTGCGCGTAGGTCGACTTCCCGGCCCCTGAAGGGCCACACATGAAGATCACGCGGCTCACGGACGGACCCTACGTGGATCCCGGGTCGACCCGAGGTTCGAGCGTCGCGGCGCCCTGGGTGGGACTGCGGTCCACGCGGGACCCAGTTCGGCATTCTCACGCGGCGACGGGAAGTCCGAGCCCACGGGCTTGGCGTCGGGAACACCCCACACCCAGTGAGAGAGCGTCTGGCACCGACCGCACGCGCTGGGCGTCAGCGGAACCGCTCCGGCTCGGGCAGCAGCTCGTTCATCGAGCCCGACCGGAACCCGTGCCGGTCCAGCTCGGCCTCCTCGAAGCCGGCGGCGCGCACCGCCTCCAGGACCGCCGGGCAGGCGTCCACCTCGGCGAGCCGGTCGGCGTCGACCTCCAGCCGGCCCCGGTCCCCCACGTCCCGCACCCGCACGTTCCGTACGTCGATCCCGGCCGCGTCCAGCGCCGCCCGCACCGCGGCCTCGGCGCGCTCGACGCGGGCCAGCCGGAACGGGCTGACCTCGATGCCGAAGGCGACCCGGCTCGACAGGCACGCCGCGGCGGGCTTGTCCCAGGTGGGCAGGTCCCAGCGCCGCGACGCGAGCCGGATCTGCTCCTTGGTGAGGCCGGCGTCGCGCAGCGGGGTGGCCGCGCCCCGCTCGGCGGCGGCCCGGATGCCCGGCCGGAACCCGGCCACGGCGTCGTCGGCGTTGGTGCCGGTGGCGACCCGGGCGAACCCGTGCTCCTCGCCCAGCGGCCCGAGCACGTCGAGCAGCTCGGCCTTGCAGAAGTAGCAGCGGTCGCCGGCGTTGGCGCGGTAGCCCTCGCGGTCCATCTCGTGGGTCTCCGGGGTGAAGACCCGCACCCCGAGGGACGCGGCGAGGTCGAGGGCCGGGGAGCGCTCGCTCTGCGGCAGCGAGTCGGAGTAGGCGGTGGCGGCGCCGACCCGCTCGGCGCCCAGGGCCCGGACCGCCGCGGCGAGCAGGAACGCGCTGTCCGCGCCGCCGCTGTAGGCGACCAGCACCGAGCCGTAGGACCGCAGCTCCTCCTCGAGCGCGGCCAGCCGGGCGTCGAGGACGTGGGCGTCGAGCCACCCGGGCAGCTCGGTCAGGTCGCGCAGCACGACGTCGGTGCCGGCGTCCCGGAGCTCCTGCTCGGTGCAGCCGCCGGTCAGCACCGAGACGCTGACCGCTCCGGCCGCGCGGGCGCCCTCGACGTCGTGGACGTGGTCGCCGACGTAGACGCTCGCGCCGTGCTCGACCAGCACCGCGCCCTTGCCGACCCCCCAGACCTCGCCGACCAGGTCGTCCGCCGGGAGGTCGAGCGCCTCGAGGTGCAGCGCCGCGTTGGGGCGGTACTTCCCGGTGACCACGACGCTGCGGCCGCCGAGGCGACGTACGGCGGCCAGGGCGGCGTGCGCGCCGGGGAACGTCTCGGTGGGCGCGATGGCGTGCGCGGGGTAGTGCGCGCGGAACCGCGCCACCAGCCCCGGGAGCTCCTCGGCCGGGTAGTGCGGCGCGAGCATCAGGTCCAGCGGGGGGCCCAGCCGGTTGCTGAGGTCCTCGACGTCCAGGACGGTGCCGGTCTCCTCCGCGAGCACCGACAGCGTCGCCGCGAACCCGGGACGGGTGTCGATGAGCGTCATGTCGAGGTCGAAACCCACGACGAGCGGGGCGGGATCAGGCATGGGGTGAGCGTATGTCGAGGTTCCTGTTGAAGCCGCCTGGGGCCCCTGCGACGATAGGGGGCCGCGCGGCGCCCGCCCCGCGGGCCGATCGCAGAGAGGCGGCCCGGTGTCCCCCCGAACGCACCTCGTGCGCCACGCCGCTGCGCTGGTCGCCGGGCTCGGCGCTGCTCACGGCCGGCCTCGCCGCCGTACCGGGCACGGCCGCGGCCAAGGGCACCGTCCCGGACCCGCTGCGGGCCACGGCCCCCGGGGTGTACGTCGTCACGCTGGCCGCACCGCCCGCCGCGTCCTACGCCGCGACCCGGCCCACCGGCGGTGCCCGCTTCGACCGGACCCGGCCCGCGGTCACCGCCTACACCGACCGGCTGGGCGCCGAGCAGGACCGGGTGGTGCACGCGCTCGGCGACCCGGCGGTGCTCTACCGCTACACGACCGCGCTGAACGGCTTCGCCGCGACGCTGACCAGCGACCAGGTCCGGGCAGGCCCGGGCCACCCCGGGCGTCACGCTCGTCGAGCGCAGCACCAAGCAGCGCGTCGACCGGGTGCGGACCAGCGCCGCAGCCGCGCCGGTCGTCGGCAGCAGCTCGCGCGACCTCCTCGACCTCGCCGGGCCGGACGGCGTCTGGGCGCGGCACGGCGGCCCGCAGCGCGCCGGGCACGGGGTCGTGGTCGGCGTCGTGGACACCGGCATCTGGCCGGACAACCCCAGCTTCAGCGGCCTGCCGCAGCGCACCCCCGGCACCGCACCCCAGCTCCCCGGCTTCCACGGCGCCTGCGACGCGGCCGAGGAGTGGGCGCCCGAGGACTGCAACGACAAGGTCGTCTCCGCCCGCTGGTTCGTCAGCGGGTTCGGCGAGGAGAACGTCGCCGGCGCGGAGTACCTCTCCCCCCGCGACGGCACCGGTCACGGCTCGCACGTCGCGTCGACGGCCGCGGGTGACCACGACGTCCGCGTCGAGGTCGACGGCCAGCGCTTCGGCACCACCTCGGGGATGGCGCCCGCGGCGCGGCTCGCGGTCTACAAGGCCTGCTGGACCGCACCGGACCCGAGCCAGGACGGCTGCACCACCGCCGACACGGTCGCCGCGGTCGACCAGGCGGTCTCCGACGGCGTCGACGTCCTGAACTACTCGGTCGTCCGGCAGCCGCCGCGTCGACGACGCCGTCGAGCGCGCGTTCCTCGGCGCGGCGACCGCCGGCGTCTTCGTGGCCACCTCGGCCGGCAACGCCGGGCCCTCGGCCGGCTCCGTCGGGCACGTCTCGCCGTGGGTCACCACCGTGGCGGCGAGCACCCACCACGCCTTCCAGGGCGCGGTCCGGCTCGGCGACGGCCGCTCGTTCGTGGGCGCGATGGTCGCCGACCAGCCGGTGCGGTCCACCCGCCTCGTGCTCGGCGCCGACGTCGCAGCCCCCGGCGCCACCCCCGACTCCGCCCGGCTGTGCGAGACCGGCAGCCTCGACGCCGCGCGGACGCAGGGCCGGATCGTGGTCTGCGACCGCGGCGACGGCGCCCGCGTGGACAAGTCCGCGACCGTCGCTGAACGCCGGCGGTGCCGGCATGGTGCTGGCCAACACCCGCCGGCAGAGCACCGACGCCGACGTGCACGCCGTACCCACCGTGCACCTGGACCTCACCGCCGTCGGCCGCCGTCCGCGCCTACGTCCGCCGCGCAGCCCGGCGCGACCGCCGGCGCTCGACCCGCGCGACCGCTCCGACTCCCGGGTGCCCACCGCGGCCGGCCTTCTCCGCGCGCGGCCCCGCGCTCGAGGCCGGCGGCGACGTGCTCAAGCCCGACCTGACCGCGCCCGGGTGTCGGCGTCCTCGGCGCCGTGGCCCCGGCGTCGGACTCCGGCCGGTCGTGGGACCTCGCCTCCGGCACGTCGACCAGCACCCCGCACGTCGCCGGGCTGGCGGCGTTCATCGCCGGCGTGCACCCGGGCTGGTCCGCGTCCCGCATCAAGTCCGCGATGATGACCACCGCCTACGACCTGCACGGCCCGCACGGTCCGCTCGTCGAGGGCGCCGGACACGTCGACCCGTCCGCGTTCCTCGACCCGGGCCTGGTCTTCGACACCTCGGCCGTCCTCCTGGCAGCGGTACGTCGCCGGGCGGATCGACGCCAGCGACGTGAACGCACCGTCCCTGGCGGTCGGCGACCTGGTCGGCCCGACCAGCGTCACCCGCACCGTCACCAACGTGAGCAACCGGCGCGAGTCCTACTCCGTGCGCAAGCGCGGCCTCGCCGACGTGGACGTGCAGGCCTTCCCCGCGACGGTGCGGCTGCGCCCCGGGCAGAGCCGCACCGTCCGGCTGCGGATCACCGCCCGGCCGTCCGCGACCGTCGACCGCGACGTCACCGGCTGGCTGGTGTGGCGCGGCGACCGGCACCGGGTGCGGATCCCGGTCGCCGTACGCCCGACCGTCGTCGCCGCCCCCCGCCAGGTCACCGGCTCCGGCGGCCGCCGGCACCGTCTCGGTCACGGGCCGCTCCGGCAACGGCCGCACCGTCAAGCTCCGCAGCAGCGGCCTGGTGCCGGCGACCACGACACCGCTCGCGCTGACGCCGGGACCGTTCGACGCGACCGCGCCCACCGCGGACGCGGACACCGCCGTGCGCGAGGTCGCCGTGCCCGCCGGCACCGACGTGGCCCGCTTCACCTCGACCAGCGGCGCCGCCGGCGACGACGTCGACCTCTACGTCTACCGCGACGGCGTGCTGCTGGACGGCTCCACCGGCTCCTCCCCCGAGGCCGAGGTCACCGTGACCGACCCCGCCCCGGGCACCTACACCGTCTACGTGCACGCCGCCTCCGCCGAGGACGGCTCGACCGTCGCCGGCGCGCTGCAGACCTGGGTCGTCCCCGGCAGCGGCGCGGCCCCGGTGACGCTGAGCACCGACGCGGTCGGGTTCGCCCCCGGCCAGCGGTTCCGCTACTCCGCGTCGTGGGTCGGGCTGGACCCGGCCACGCAGCTACCTCGGGGTGCTGACCTACGGCGACACCGCCGCCCGCACCCTGCTCGCCGTCAACTGACGCCGCCGCCCACCCCCGGCTACGGCAGGCGGCGGGCGACGTGCGCGTCGAGCAGGCCGAGCGGCATCGGGCCGGAGTCCAGCACCGCGTCGTGGAACGCCTTGATGTCGAACGCCGCGCCCTGCCGGGCCTCCGCCTCGCGCCGGATCCGCTGGATCTCCAGCCGGCCGATCATGTAGGACAGCGCCTGCCCGGGGGTCACGGCGTAGCGGTCGATCTCGGCGCCGATGTGGCCGGCCCGCATCGGGGAGTTCGCGAGCATGTAGTCGACCGCCTGCTGCCGGCTCCAGCCGAGCGCGTGCATCCCGGTGTCGACGACCAGCCGGCACGCGCGCATCGAGTCCGCCGACAGCATCCCGACCCGGTCGAGCGGTGAGGAGTAGAGCCCCATCTCGTCGGCGAGCCGCTCGGTGTAGAGCCCCCAGCCCTCGCCGTACGCCGCGATGAAGGCGCGCTTGCGGAACTCCGGGACGTCGTCGAGCTCGGCGGCGATGGCCAGCTGGAGGTGGTGGCCCGGGATGCCCTCGTGGTAGCTGGTGTTCTCGATCTCGTAGCGGCCCCAGCCCTCGGGGTCGGCGACGTTCATGAAGAACACCCCGCCGCGCGAGCCGTCCCTGGGCGGCGCGAAGTAGTAGGCGATCGCGCCGCTGGTGGTCGCCTCGACGTCGCAGTCGGACTGCGGCAGCCGGCCGAACCAGTCCCCCATCGCCGCGCGGGCCTTGGCCATCGCGGTCTTGGAGTCCGCGACGATCTCGTCGCCGCTGGTGTGGTGCAGCGCGGGGTCGTCGCGCAGCGCCGCGAAGATCGACGGCACGTCGTCGGTGCCGACCACCTCGGGGCCGAGCGCGCGGTACTCCTCGGCGAGGGCGGCCACCTGGCGCAGCCCGGTCTCGTGGATCTCCTGCGGGGTCCGGTCGGTCGTGGTGAAGTACCGGGCCAGCCCGGCGTAGACCGCGTCGCCGTCGGGCAGGTGGGTCAGCCCGCACCGCTCGTCGGGCCGCGCGTGCGGCGCCACCTCGTCGCGGAGCACGTCGCGGTAGCGCTCGGCCGCCGGGCGCACCTGCTTCTGCACGACGGCCAGCAGCCGCTCGTGCCAGCGGGCCGCGTCGACCCCGGCGGGCGGGTCCTGCACGCCCAGCATCGGGTCCTCGCCGATCGGCGTCGCGAGCCAGGCGTCGAGCTGCTGGACCGTCTGCCGGACGGCGAAGTCGGCCGGGGTGCGCCCGGACGCGACGCCCTCCCGGTGCCGCTCGGCGACCTGGTCGAGGTAGTCCGCGACGCCCTCGAACTTGGCCACCATCGCCTCGGCGACCTCCGCGTCCGGGACGGCGAGCTTGGGGACGTAGACCCCGAGGCTGGCCTGCACGCCGAAGATCGGGTTGGCCATCAGCTCGGCGGTGCGCCCGGCGAGCAGGTCCGCGCGCGAGGACGCGTCCCACACCAGCATCGAGCGGGTGATCCGGTCGCCGTCGTCGAGCCCGTCCTCGTCGACCGCCTCCGCGCGCGCGGCCAGCGCCCGGGCCTCGGCGATCTGCGCGTCCTCGCCGGCGAGGCTGACGTCCTCGTAGCGGTCGGCGTAGGCGTACTCCCCGATCATGTGCGCCCACGTGGGCGCCGTACGCAGTCGGAAGTCGTAGTAGTCGGCCGCCAGCCGGTCGATCTCTTCGGTTCATCGGGGTCCCCCTCAGGCCAGGCCGAGCTTCTCGGCGGTCTCCTCGCGCATCTGCACCTTGCGGATCTTGCCAGTGACCGTCATCGGGAACTCGTCGACCACCATCACGTAGCGCGGGATCTTGTAGTGCGACAGCCTGCCGGTCGCGAACTCCCGCACCGCGGCGGCGTCGAGCGGCTCGGCACCGGCACGCATCTTGACCCAGGCGCAGAGCTCCTCGCCGTACTTCGGGTCGGGCACGCCGATCACCTGGACGTCCTCGATGTCGGGGTGCGTGTAGAGGAACTCCTCGATCTCGCGCGGGTAGACGTTCTCCCCGCCGCGGATCACCATGTCCTTGATCCGGCCGACGATGTTGGCGTAGCCGTCGTCGCGCATCACCGCGAGGTCGCCGGTGTGCATCCAGCCGTCGGCATCGATCGCCTCGGCGGTCTTCTCCTCGGTCGTCCCAGTAGCCGATCATCACCGAGTAGCCGCGGGTGCACAGCTCGCCGGTCTCGCCCCGCTCGACGGTCTCGCCGGTGGCCGGGTCCACCACCTTGATCTCGACGTGCGGGTGGACCCGGCCGATGGTCGACGTACGGCGGTCCAGGTCGTCGTCGCTGCGGGTCTGCGTGGAGACCGGCGACGTCTCGGTCATGCCGTAGGCGATCGACACCTCGGCCATGTGCATGTCGGACAGGCAGCGCTTCATCACCTCGACCGGGCAGATCGAGCCGGCCATGATCCCGGTGCGCAGCGTGGACAGGTCGTAGTCCGCGAAGTCGGGGGCGTTCTGCATCGCGATGAACATCGTCGGGACGCCGTACACGCCGGTGCAGCGCTCGTCCTGCACGGTCCTGCAGCGTCACCGACGGGTCGAAGCCGGGCGCCGGGATGATCATCGCGGCGCCGTGGGTGGTGCAGCCGAGGTTGCCCATCACCATCCCGAAGCAGTGGTAGAAGGGCACCGGGATCGCCAGCCGGTCCTGCTCGGTGAAGTTGATCGTCTCGGTGACGAAGAACCCGTTGTTGAGGATGTTGCGGTGGCTCAGCGTGGCTCCCTTGGGGAAGCCCGTGGTGCCCGACGTGTACTGGATGTTGATCGGGTCGCCGGGCTCCAGCGCGCCCATCCGCTCGCGCAGCGCCTCCTCCGGCGACCTCCGCGCCGCCGGCGACCAGCTCGTCCCAGTCCGGGTGCCGATGTAGACCGTCCCGCTCCAGGGCGTGGGTGTCGCTGGTCGAGACCTCCTCGACCATCGCGCGGTAGTCGCTGGACTTGAACGCCTCGGCGCTGACCAGCAGCTTGCAGCCCGGACTGGTTCAGGGCGTAGGCCAGCTCGTGGGTGCGGTAGGCCGGGTTGACGTTGACGATGATCGCGCCGATCTTGGCGGTGGCGTACTGCACCAGCGTCCACTCCGCGCAGTTCGGCGCCCAGATGCCGACCCGGTCGCCCTTGCCGACGCCGGCGGCCATCAGCCCCCGGGCCAGCGCGTTCGACGTCGGCGTCGAGCTCGGCGTAGGTCCAGCGCCGCCCGCTGGCCACCTCGACGAGCGCCTCCCGGTCGCCGTGCCGGGCGACCACGCTCTCGAAGTGGTCGCCGATCGTCTGCTCGAGCAGCGGCGGGGTGGTCTCTCCGGCGGCGTAGGACTCCATCCCCGCAGACTAGTGAGCGGCCCGCGCCCCGACTACCCCTCGACCGGGGAGGTGCGGGGCAGCACCGAGGCGAGGTACGACGCCACCTCGTGCTCCGCCCCAGCCGCGGGACTCGCGCAGGCCGGCGCCGAGCATCGCCAGGTAGGCGTCGGCGGGGCGGGTGTGCTCGACGTGCCCGGCGCCGTGCGGCGAGGTGAAGGTCAGCAGCGGCAGGCCGTCGTACCGGCCCACCTCGACGAGCGTCTCGTAGCGGCCCGGCCCGACCTCGTGCCGGCCGCCGTCGAGCGGGGTGCCGAGCAGCTCCTCGAGAGGGTCGCCGTCGCACGGGTCGCGGTACATCTCCTGGGCTGCGACGTCGGCGAGCTGGCCCGAGGTCACGAGGTAGCCGCGGGCGGCGGTCCGAGCCGGGGGTCTCGTGGTCGTAGAACGCGACGCCGCCGCCCCACTGCTGCGACTCGCCGGCGAAGTACAGCGTGCCGGGCAGGTCGACCGGGACGTCGCGGACGGGCGGCGTCCGGTCGCGGCAGCCGGGGTTCGTGCGCGAGCCGCCCGGCGGACGACCGCCCTGAGACGTAGCAGGAGAACCGGGAGGCGGACATGTTCGACCCGTACGCTGACGTACCAGACGTGTGCCACCCCTCCATGCAACCACTGGCCGGCAAACCAGAAGGGCCCCGCCGGATCACGGCGAGGCCCTTCGGGGTGCGGGGGGATCAGGCGGTGGAGCCGGCATCTCCGTGTGCTCGTGCGCACCGCGGACCACCCGGTCGTGGCGCAGCGAGCTGCCGCGGGTCTCCTTGGCGAACAGCACCGCGATGACGGTGATCACCGAGGTGATGGTCACGTAGATCGCGACCGCCTTGGTGTTCGGGTTGTCCACGGTGCCGGTGTTCAGCAGCGCGACGCGCGACGAGCGGGGCGATGGCCCCGGCGAAGATCGACGCGAGCTGGTAGCCGACCGAGGCGCCGGTGTAGCGCACCGAGGTGCCGAACAGCTCGGAGAAGAACGCCGCCTGCGGGGCGTACATCAGCGCGTGCAGCATCAGGCCGACGACGATGGCCAGGATGATCTTGCCGTGGTTGTTGGAGTCGAGCAGGTCGAAGAACACGAACGACCACACGGCGACGCCGATGGCACCGGCGAGGTAGAGCGGCCGGCGACCGACCCGGTCGGAGATCGCACCGACGATCGGGATCCAGATGAAGTGCACGACGGAGCCGATCAGCAGCGCCTGGAGCACCGGGCCCTTGTCCTGCTTGGCGAACTCGACGATGTAGGTGATCACGATGACGGTGAAGATGTAGTACGACGTGTTCTCCGCGAGGCGCATGCCCATCGCGGTGAGGACCTCCTTGGGGTACTTCCGGAAGACCTCGAGGATCGGGATGTGGTTCGCCTCCTGCTTCTTCTCCACGATCTCGTTCGCCGCCTCGGCGAACACCGGCGACTCCTCGAGGGTGAACCGCACCCAGAGGCCGACGAAGACCAGCACGGCCGACAGCAGGAACGGGATGCGCCAGCCCCACGCCTCGAACGCGGCGTCGCTCTGCACCGCGGCCAGCACGAACAGCACACCGGTCGCGAGCAGGTTGCCCAGCGCGACACCGGCCTGCGGCCACGACGACCAGAAGCCGCGGTCCTTGTCCTTGCCGTTCTCGGCGGCCATCAGCACCGCGCCGCCCCACTCGCCGCCGACGGCGAAGCCCTGCACGAGCCGGCAGACCAGCAGCAGGATCGGCGCCGCGACGCCGATGGTGGCGTACGTCGGCAGCAGGCCGATCGCGATGGTGCCGAAGCCCATCATCAGCAGCGAGACGACGAGCATCTTCTTGCGGCCGACCCGGTCACCGAAGTGGCCGAAGACCACACCGCCGAGGGGCCGGGCCGCGAAGCCCAGGGCGTAGGTGCCGAACGCCAGCAGCGTCCCGGTGATCGGGTCGGAGTCGGGGAAGAACAGCTTGCCGAAGACCAGGGCGGCCGCCGACCCGTAGAGGAAGAAGTCGTACCACTCGGTCGCGGTGCCGATCAGGCTCGCGAAGACGACCTTCACGATCCCGTTCTGGGTCCCGGCGGGTGAGCCGGACGCGTGGGTCTGGGTGGACATGGCGTTGTTTCCTTTCACGCGGCGGTCCAGCCGCCGTCCATGAGAAATGAGCTTCCGGTGACCGAGTCGGTGCCGGGGCCGCACAGGAAGCCGACCATGTCGGCGACCTCCGCGGGCTCGACGAGCCGCTTCACCGGTGTCCTGGCGAGCAGGACGTCGTCGAGGACCTCGTCCTCGTCGATGCCGTGGGTGCGGGCCTGGTCGTGGATCTGTCCCTCGACCAGGGGGGTGCGGACGTAGCCGGGGCACACCGTGTTGCTGGTGACGCCCTTGCCCGCCGCTTCCAAGGCGATGACCTTGGAGAGACCTTCGAGGCCGTGCTTGGCCGAGACGTAGGCCGACCTTGTACGGCGACGCGCGGTGGCCGTGCACGGAGGAGACGTGCACGAGCCGGCCCCAGCCGCGGTCGTACATGCCGGGGAGCAGCGCGCGGGCCAGCCGGAACGGCGCCTCGAGCATCAGCCGCTGGATGAACCCGAACCGCTCGGGGTCGAAGTCCTCGATCGGCGCGACGTGCTGGACGCCGGCGTTGTTGACCAGGATGTCGGCGTGCACGCGGGTGCCGAGGCCGAGCGCGTCGATCGACGTACCGTCGGACAGGTCGGCGACCAGGTAGTCGCCGCCGACGTCGGCGGCGGCCTGCTTGGCGCCGGCCTCGTCGCGGTCCAGGACGATGACGTGCGCGCCGTCGGCGGCCAGCCGGCCCGCGACGGCGCGGCCGATGCCGCTGGCCCCGCCGGTCACCAGCGCGGTGCGGCCGGTCAGCGGCTGGGGGCTGCGGGCAGGCGTGACGGTGCGTCTCACTCATTCCCCCGACGCTAGGGGGTCCGGGCCGCCGCTACCTATGTGCCGGCCCCACATGAACTCCCGCGGTCCGATGTGGCGTCCGCCGCAGATCGCCGGGTCAGCGGGGTTTTCGCCGCCAGTCGCGCCGGGTCAGCGGGCCCGGAGGCGGTAGAGCCGCAGGGCCAGCTGGACGTCGAGGCCGCGGGCCGGGTCGCGCCAGTCCTCGCCGAGCAGGGTGCTGATCCGGTCCAGCCGCTGGGCGACGGTGTTCGGGTGCACGTGCAGCCGCTTGGCCGTCTCGGCGGGCCGGGAGCCGGCGGCGAACCACGCCTCCAGGGTGCCGACCAGCTCGGTGCCGCGCCGCTCGTCGTAGGCCAGCACCGGGCCGACCAGGCTCTCGATGAACTCGTCGAGCTCCTCGGGGCCGTTCTGGCCGAGCAGCAGCCGGGCCAGCCCCAGGCCTGCCGGGTCGCTGACCTCGCCGGTGCGGCCGAGCGTGACCAGGGTGTCCAGGCAGCGCCGGGCCTCGCCGTACGCCGCGGCCACGTCGGTCGGGCCGCCGGCGGCCGGCGCCACCCCGACCGTGCAGGAGCCGCCGGCGCCCTGCACCCGCTCGCGCAGCTGACGGCCCACCAGCAGGCGCGTCCTCGGGGGCCGGCGCGACCAGCACGACCCGGCCGTCGTGCTCGCCGGCCAGGCCCTGCAGCTCGCCGCCGAGCCGGGCGGCGACCTGGGCGGCACGGTGCCGGTCGAGGCCCTCGACGGCGGCCACCGCGACCACGGTGGGGCCCTCGAGGTCGGCGTGCTGGCGGCGGGCCCGCTCCAGCAGCCGGGCCTCGTCGAGGTCGCGCCGGTCCAGCAGGTCGCTGAGCAGCTCGCCGCGGACCCGCTCCTCGGCCTCGGCGACCGACCGGCTGAACAGCAGCACCAGCGCGGTCACCAGCGCCCCGCGCTCCAGGGTCCGCCGGTCGGCGAGGCCGAGCTCGCCGGGCAGGCCGTGCAGCAGCAGGGTGCCGAGGTGCTCGGTGCCGGCGAGCGCCACCGCGACGTACGACGGACCGCCCGGCCGGCTCACCTCGGACGCTGCGGCCCGACGCCCGCGCCTCGCCGATCGCGTCGTCGAGGTCCTCGGCCGGGCCGCGTCGTCGCCGGCCAGCCGGTGCCCCTCGCTGTCGAGCACCACGACCGTGCCGTGCAGCACGTCGGCGACGACGTCGGCGACGTCGCCCACGCCGCCGCCGTGCAGCAGCACGTCGGTGAGCTTGTCGTGGGCGCTCGCGGCCACCTCGACGGCGTCGGCCTGGGCCCGCACCTGCTGGTTGGCCCGGTCGAGCTTCTCGAAGAGCCGGGCGTTCTCCAGCGCGACGGCGGCGTGCGCGGCGAACGACATCAGCAGCGACACCTCGCCGGGCGGGAACCGGCGCACCTGGCGGTGCACCGCGAGCAGCGCGCCGATCACCGTGCCCTCGACGGTCAGCGGGACGCCGAGGATCGCCCGGATGTTCTCGCCGTCGACCGCGGAGTCGATGAACTCCTGGTGCAGGAAGCGCTGGTCGTTCTGGTAGTCCTCGGTGAAGTAGGGCTCCCCGGTCTGCGCCACCAGCCCGAGCAGGCCGGTGCCGAGCGGCAGCCGGAGCCGCCGGAACTCCGGGGTGAGCGCCCCGTCCGTCACCTTCATGTACGACGCCCCGTCGGCCTCGTCGTTCAGCGACAGGTAGGTCATGTCCGCGTGCAGCAGGGAGCGGGCCCGCCGCACGATCGCGGCGAGGATCGAGTCGACGTCGCGGATCGCGGTGAGGTCGTTGGCGGTCTCGTAGAGCGCGGACATCTCCGCCTCGCGCTGCCGCTGGCGCTCCATCTGCTCGCGGATCCGCAGCGCCACCGTGCGGTGGTCGCGCAGCCGCTCGAGCGCGGGGCCCGTCCACGCCGTCGTCGATGGCGCGCGGTGACGACCGCGTCGAAGGCCTCGCGGGGCGCCTCGCCGTACAGCAGGTCGAGGAACTGCTCGGACAGCCTCAGGCGTCCCGGCGGTGGAAGAGCGCGCAGGCTGACGGCCATCGCCACGGCGGTCAGCCCGCCGAAGACCACGACGGCGGCCCAGCACCGACGAGCGGGCTGCCGAACGCCGACCGTCGGCGCCGGGACCTGGCTGATGATCCGGCTGCCGGCGTTGAACGGCAGGAACCGCGTCGACCTCGGCGTGGTCGCGCAGCGCGGGCACCAGCGAGAACACCACCGAGACGACGTTCTCGACCGCCAGCGGCCACAGGAACAGCAGCACCAGCGCGGCGGTCTGGTTGCGCACCAGCGCGGTGAACGCCGACGGCCAGCCAGGCGAACAGCAGCGTGTAGAGCAGGGTGCGGCCGACCGCGCGCCACACGTCCGCGGTGAAGACCGGGACGCCGTCGCCGTGCAGCCACAGCCAGCCGACCAGCAGCGAGGCCAGCGCCGTCACCAGCGCGACGACGACCACCCAGGCGCCGACGACCAGGAACTTCGCGGCCCAGGCCGCGGTCCGGGAGCTCAGGGCGGTCAGGGTCGCGCGGATCATCCCGTGGCGGTACTCGTGGCCCCAGCCGAGGACCGCGACCATCGCCAGGACGTAGGCCACGAAGTAGGGCACCCCGAACACCGCGAACTGGGTCGCGATCCCCTGGCCGACGCCCTTCAGCTCCGAGGCCGCCGGCGGGTTCGCCGACCCCAGCGAGAAGTGCAGGCCCATCGAGACCAGGAACGAGAGGCCGACGCCGAAGACGACCGCGATCGCCGAGAGCCAGTAGGTCGAGCGGATGGTCCGGATCCGGGTCCACTCGTAGGCGAGCGCGGCGGTCATGCGCCGTCCCCCGGCCGCGCGACCGCGTGCGCCTGGTACTCCTCGGCGTCCGAGGTGGCCTCCAGGAACGCCTCCTCCAGGGTGGCCGACCCGGTTGGACAGCTCGTGCAGCCGGATCGAGGCCTCGAACGCGAGGTCCCCGACCCGCGCGGCGTCCAGCCCGACGACCGACACGACCCCCGGCTCCAGCGCCTCGACGGCTGCGCCCTCCCGGCGGAGCACGTCGACCAGGTCGGCGGCCTGCGGCGAGCGGACCACGACGGCGTTGCGGGTGGAGGTCCGCACGAAGTCCTCGACCGGGCCGCTGGCGATCAGCCGGCCGCGCCCGATCACCACGAGCTGGTCGGCCATCAGCGCCATCTCCGAGAGCAGGTGGCTCGAGACGAACACCGACCGGCCCGAGGCGGCGAACCCCTTGAGCAGCTCGCGGATCCACTGGATGCCCTGCGGGTCGAGGCCGTTGGCCGGCTCGTCGAGGATCAGGGTGTGCGGGTCGCCGAGCAGCGCGGCGGCGAGCCCGAGCCGCTGGCCCATGCCCAGGGAGAACGTCCGCGGCTTCTTGCGGGCGACCGCGGCGAGCCCGAGCTGCTCGAGCACCTCGTCGACGCGGCGGACCGGGATGCCGTTGGCGGCCGCCAGCATCCGCAGGTGGTTGCGGGCCTTGCGGGTCGGGTGGAACGGCTTGGCCTCGAGCAGCGCGCCGACGTGCGTCATCGGGCGGTTCAGCGCGGTGAACGGCACCCCGTCGAAGGTGGTGGAGCCCCGGCCGTGGTCGAGGCCGAGCATCAGCCGCATCGTCGTGGACTTGCCGGCGCCGTTCGGGCCCGAGGAAGCCGGTCACGCTGCCGGGATGCACCTCGAAGGACAGGTCCGAGACGGCCGGCTTCCCGGCGTACTCCTTGCCCAGCCCCCGCGCCTCGATCACTGCCATGGCCACATCCTGACATCCGGACCGAGGAGTACCGCGCAACCGGCGTGACCCCCGGCGACCTGCTCTCGTTGCACAGTCCAGGCAACACCGCCACGAGCAGGGGAGCGCCACCGATGCACGCAGCACGTCGTTGGATCACCAGCAGGCCCGTCCGGTTCACCGCAGCCCTCGGGCTGACGGCCGCCGGCCTCGGCCTGGGCACCGCGGACGCGGCCACCCCGACCGAGGGGACGGTCTCCGACACCGCCACCTCGACGACCTGGGCCGGCGGGCCGTTCGCCGCCCCGAACGCCACCGGCGGGGCGCTGGACCAGCCCGACTGCAGCGTGCCGCAGTCCTGCGACGACTTCACGCTGCACGTCGCGACCCCGGCCGGCTACGGCACCACGCACCGGCTGGACGTCAAGGTCTCCTGGACGAACACGGCCGCCGACTTCGACGTCTACGTGCTCGACGAGGCCGGCCACGTCGTCGGCACGTCGGCCTCCTCCGCCGACCCGGAGCAGGTGGTCCTGCCGCCGGACTCCGGCGACTACACCGTGCGGGTGGTGCCCTACGCCCCGCTCGGCTCGTCGTACGACGCGACCGCCACCCTGGCGACCGTGCCGGCCGACCCCGCCCCGGGCACCGACACTCCCCCGAGCTTCGCCGACTACGCGGCCCCGAGCACGTTCACGGACGCGAACAACGCGGGCGAGCCGTCGATCGGCACCAGCTTCGAGTCCGGCTGCGACGATGTTCCAGGCCTACCTCTCCACCTTCAAGGCCACCTTCGACGACAGCACCACGCCGGCGACGGCCACCTGGTCCGACGTCTCGGCGAGCGCCGCGAACGGCTGCCCCCAGGGCAGCACCGCGAGCCTCGACCCGATCCTGTTCACCGACCACCAGACCGGCCGGACGTTCGAGTCGCAGCTGGCCGGCGCCACGTCGCTCACCTGCTACACCGACGACGACGGCGCGACCTGGTCGCCGAGCACCGGCGGCGGCATCCCCTCGGGCGTCGACCACCAGACCATCGGCGGCGGCGCCTTCGCCTCCGGCGGTCTCGGGGCGCTCCCCACGTCGACGTACGACGACGCGGTCTACTACTGCAGCCAGGACATCGCCACCGCCTTCTGCGCGGTCTCACGGGACGGCGGCACCACGTTCGGCGCCGGCGTCCCGACGTACAGCCTGCTCGACTGCGGCGGCCTGCACGGCCACGTCAAGGTCGCGCCGGACGGCACGGCCTACCTGCCCAACAAGGGCTGCGGCGCCGACCAGGCCGCCGTCGTCTCGAAGGACAACGGCACCACCTGGACGGTCTCGAAGGTCCCCGGCGCGACACCGGGTGACTCCGACCCCTCGGTGGGCGTCGGCGCCAACGGCACCGTCTACTTCGGCTACGTCGGCGCGGACGGCAGGCCCGGCATGGCGGTCAGCCGCGACCAGGGCAAGACCTGGACCGACCGGCAGCCCGTCGGCACCGGCTTCGGCATCCGGAACGCGGTCTTCCCGACCGTGGTCGCGGGTGACGACGACCGCGCCTCGATCGCCTACCTCGGCACCCCGACCGGCGGCAACTACCAGGACAACGCGAACTTCCACGGCGTCTGGCACCTCTACGTCGACACGACGTACGACGGCGGCAAGACCTGGGTCACCAGCGACGCCACCCCGGGCGACCCGGTCCAGGTGGGCTCGATCTGCACGGGTGGCACGACCTGCGGCGACGACCGCAACCTGCTGGACTTCATCGACGTGACCGTGGACGACCACGGCCGGATCACCGCCGGGTTCGCGGACGGCTGCATCGACGCGTGCGTCACCGACCCGGACCACGTGGGTCGCGACGCCTACGCGACGATCGCCCGGCAGAGCGCCGGCAAGACCCTGTTCGCGAAGTACGACCCGGCCGGTCGCGGCACGATGAGGGCACGCCTGCGCAGACCGGCCCTGCTCGTGGCCGGACTCGTGGCCACGACGGCCCTGACCGGGTGCGGCGGTTCGGAGCCCGACGAGGAGAAGGCGGCCGCGCACGGGTTCTCCCAGGCCGCCGACCTGTCGACGTGCAGCGCCGACGCCACCGCGACGGACGCGCCGTACGGCGACGGGTTCCCCGGGGGCTGGCCGTTCCCGCCGCGGACCACGGTGTTCAACGCCGAGGACCGCGGTGCGGACGGCACGATCGTCACGGGCATCTCGACCGCCCCGTTCGAGGACGTGCTCGCGCACATGAACGGCCCGGTCGTCGACGCCGGGTTCACGATCGAGAAGGGCGAGACCGAGGACCACGACGCCGAGGCCGAGTGGGACGGCAACGGGTTCCGTGGCCGCTGGGCGATCCGGGATGTCCGCGCAGTGCCCGGGCGAGACCGTCGTACAGGTGCTGTCCGCCCCGGAGCTGAGGCCCGCGGCGGGTCAGTATCGTGGTGAGGATGTCCACACCACGCCAGGGGTCCGCGCCCCGCACGCTCGCCGACCAGCTCCGCGGCTGGTCCGACGTCGAGCTCGCGGCGCTGCTCCGGGCGACGGCCCGACCTGGCCACGCCGACGCCCCAGGACACCTCCCAGCTGGCCTCCCGCGCCGGCACCCGCGCCTCGGTGCTGCGCGCCGTCGACCAGCTCACCCTGCTCGAGCTGACCGTGCTCGACGCCGTCCTCGCCCTCGGGGGTACGGCGGCCACGTCGACGCTGCGCACCGTGGTGAACGCCGACCCCGCCTCCGTCGACGCCGCGCTGACGAAGGTGCGGGGCCTCGCGCTCGTGTGGGGCGACCGACGACGCCCTGCGCGCGCTCAGCGTGCTCACCGAGGTGGTCGGCACGAAGATCAGCCGGCTCGGCCAGCCGCTGGCGGTGCTGATGGCGCCGTACGGACCGTCCCGCGTCACCACGCTGGCCCGCGACCTCGGGCTGACCCCGACCGGCAACCGGCACGACGACGTGGACGCGGTCGCCGCGCAGCCTCTCCGACCCCGCCGAGGTCGCGAAGCTGGTCGCCGAGGTGGACGACCAGGCCCGGGCGATCCTGGAGCACCTCGCCGACGAGGGCAAGGACGGCTCGGTGGAGAGCACCGAGCGCACGCTGTCCCGCGGCGGGGGCGGCAGCCCGGTCGACCAGCTGCTGGCCCGCGGGCTGCTCGTCGCCCGCGACCGCCGGCACGTCGCGGTGCCCCGCGAGGTCGCGATCTGCCTGCGCGACGGCCGGACCACCGGCACCCGGGCCGACCTCGAGCCCGCGCTCGCCACGTCCGAGCGGGACGCGGCCGTGGTGGACCGGGCCGCGGCCGGCGCCGCCTTCGAGCTGGTCCGGCACGTCGAGCTGCTGCTCGAGCACTGGGGGACGGCGCCGCCTGTCGGCCCTGCGGGCCGGGCGGGCTGGGCGTGCGTGACCTCAAGGCCACCGCCGAGCTGCTGCACACCGACGAGCGCACCGCGGCGCTGCACGTGGAGATCGCGCTCGCCGCCGACCTGGTCGCCACCGGCACCACCGGCGACGGCGACGCGGTGTGGCTGCCCACCGAGACCTTCGACATCTGGAGCGCGGCCTCCGTCGCGGACCGCTGGACCCGGCTGGCGCTGGCCTGGCTCGACTGCCCCCGGCTGGTCGGCCTGGTCGGCGGCCGCGAGGCCGGCAAGCCGGTCAACGCGCTGGTCCCCGACCTCGAGCGGATGTGGCTGCCGGAGACCCGGCGGGCGGCGCTGGAGCAGGTCGCCGGCCTCGAGCCGGGCACCGTGCTGGCCGCCGGCACCGGGGTGCCCTCGCTGGTGGAGCGGATGGCCTGGCTGCGCCCGCGCCGTCCCTCGGTGCGCGCCCAGGCGGTCGCCTGGGTGACCGAGGAGGCCGCGGTCGTCGGCGTCACCGCGCTGGGCGGGATGTCCGTGCACGGGCGCGCGCTGCTCTCCCTCGACGACCCGCAGCACCACGCCCCGGCCGCGCTGGGTCCGCTGCTGCCCGAGCCGATCGACCACGTGCTGCTCCAGGCCGACCTGACCGCGGTGGCCCCCGGCCCGCTCGAGCAGGACCTCGCCCGGCACCTGTCGGTGCTCGCCGACATCGAGTCCCGGGGCGGCGCGACCGTCTACCGGTTCACCGAGGGCGTCGGTCCGGCGGGCGTTCGACTCCGGCTGGTCCTCCGCGGAGGTGCACGCCTTCCTGGCCGGCTCGTCGCGGACCCCGGTGCCGCAGGCGCTGTCCTACCTCGTCGACGACGTCTCCCGCCGGTTCGGCACGATCCGGGTCGGGGCGGCCGAGTCGTTCCTGCGCAGCGACGACGAGGCGGCGCTGACCGAGCTCGTGCACCACCCCAAGGCCGCCGGCCTGCGGCTGCGCCGGATCGCGCCGACGGTGGTGGTCAGCGACGTGCCCCTCGACGTGCTCCTGCCCCGGCTGCGCGAGCTCGGGTCCGCCCCCGTCGTCGAGGCGCCCGACGGCACCGTGCGGCTGGCCCGGCGCGAGGCGCTGCGGGCCCGGACCGTCCGGCGCCGTCCCGGGCCCGGCGACCCCTCGCCCTTCCCGGGGCCCCTCGACGCCCACGGCGCGGCCCGGCTCGCCGCCCGGGTGGCCTCCACGGTGACCGCGATCCGGGCCGGCGACCGGGCGGCGGAGAACCGGCCCGCCCCCGGCCTGCGGGCCGCCGAGCCCACCACGCCGGCCTCGACGCTGGCCGTCCTGCGGGAGTCGGTGGAGACCGGGTCCTCGGTGTGGATCGGGTACGTCGACAACCACGGGTCGACCGTCGAGCGGGTCGTCGACCCGGTGAAGGTCGAGGCCGGCTGGCTGTCCGCCTACGACCACCGCACCGAGGACGTGCGGTCGTTCGCGGTGCACCGCATCACCGCCGTACGTCGCCTCGACCAATAGCGGCGAAAGCCTCACACCCGGCGCGTTCGACGGGCAGAATTGTCCGGTCCGCTCGGGGTGGACGAACCGATGATGCGAGGTGCGCGGTGACGGCAGCGGTGTCGGGCGACGTGCCTGTCTCGGTGCAGGTCGTGGTCGCCCGCCAGCCGATCGTCGACCTCGACGAGGAGGTCGTGGGGTTCGAGCTGCTCTACCGGCCGCAGCGCCACGACGCGCCCGCGATCAGCGGCGAGCAGATGACCGCGCAGGTCGTGCTCGGCGCCCTGACCATCGGCCTCGACCAGCTCGTCGGCGACAAGGCGATGTTCTGCAACGCCGAGCGCGGGGTGATCACCGGGTCCACCCCGGTGACCCTGCCGCCGCACCGCACGGTCATCGAGGTGCTCGAGACCGTCGCCGTCGACGACGAGACCGTCGCGGGGTGCCGCGAGCTGGTGGACGCCGGCTTCCGGCTGGCCCTCGACGACTTCACCTGGACCCCCGGCGCCGAGCGGCTCCTCGAGCTCGCCAGCATCGTCAAGATCGACTTCCTCGCCGTCAGCCGCGAGGACCTGCCGGCCCTGGTCGAGCGGTGCCGCCCCTTCGGCGTACGCCTGCTGGCCGAGAAGGTCGAGACCCTCGAGGACATCGCGTTCGCCAAGGAGCTCGGCTTCGAGCTGTTCCAGGGCTACGCCATCGAGCGGCCCGACATCGTGCGCGGCTCGTCCATCCCGGCGTCCGCGGTGGCCCAGGTCCAGCTCGCGATGACGCTGCTGTCCGAGGACATCGAGTTCGAGGAGGTCGAGGACGTGCTGCGCCGCGAGCCCGGCCTCGTGGTCCAGGTGCTCCAGATGGCGTCGGTCGGGCAGCAACCACGGGCTGCGCCGCCAGGTCCGCACGGTGCGCGAGGCGCTGGTGCTGCTCGGCACCACCAGGATCCGCCAGTGGATCGCGCTGACGATCCTGAGCAGCCCAGCCCGGCAAGACGCCCGACGGGCTGGCCACCGCCCTGGTGCGGGCCCGGATGGCCGAGACCCTGGCCGGCCTGCGCGGCCTGGAGGCACCGGAGGTCGCGTTCACCGCCGGGCTGCTGTCCGCCCTCGACCTGCTGCTCGGCGTCGAGCTCGAGCAGCTCGAGCACGCGATGGACATCGACGAGGCGCTCAAGGACGCGGCGTTCCGCCGGACCGGGCCGCTGGGCCGCTGGTGGCCGAGGTGGTGCGCTACCAGGACCAGCTCGACGACGGCGGCACCGTCGAGGACCCCTCCGGCGAGCTGGACGCGGCCGCCGCGGCCTCGTTCGCGTGGGCGATGCCCTACGTCTCCAGCCTCGAGGTCGACCGGCTGACGCCCGCTCAGCTGCGCAGCTCGCGCGACCCGCGCCGCAGCTCCTGCGCGATCAGCATCTCGAACGCCTGGGCCGGCATCGGCCGGCCGAGCAGCCAGCCCTGCACCAGGTCGCAGCCGAGCTCGCGCAGCACGAACAGGGTGCCGGCGTTCTCGACGCCCTCCGCGACCATCCGCAGGCCGAGCGCGTGGGTGAGGTCGACCGTGGAGCGGACGATGGCGGTCGCGCGCAGCTCGGTGACGATGTCGGCGCAGAACGCCCGGTCCAGCTTGATCTCGTTGATCGGCAGCTTGAGGAGGTACTCCAGGCTGCTGTAGCCGGTGCCGTAGTCGTCGACCGAGAGCCGCACCCCGAGGTCGGAGAGCGCCTGCATGACCAGCTGGGCCTGGTCCGGGTTGCGCATCATCGCGGTCTCGGTGATCTCGATGGTCAGCGCCTCGGGCGGCACGTCGTGGGTGAGCAGCGCGGAGGCGACGAGCTTGACCAGGCCCTCGTCGCGCAGGTCCGAGGCCGAGACGTTCACCGACATCGTCAGCCGGGTGCCGCCCCGGCGCCAGCGGGCGAGGTCCCCCAGCGCCACGTCGAGCACCCGCTCGGCGATCGCCGGCGTGAGCTTGTAGCGCTCGGCCGCCTCCAGGAACTCCGCGGGCGACAGCCGGCCCCGGGTGGGGTGGTCCCACCGGACCAGCGCCTCGCAGCCGACCAGCGCGCCCTCGACGGTGAGCATCGGCTGGTACTCCACGGTCAGCTCGCGGCGCTCCAGGGCGGTGTAGAGGTCCTCGGCCACGACCAGGCGCTGGCGCCGGTCGCCCACCGCCGAGGGCGAGTGGTAGGCCAGCGGCCGGCCGGAGGTCTTCGCGGAGTACATCGCGGCGTCGGCGGCGAAGAGCATGTCGCCGCGCGTCTCGCCGTGCTCCGGCGAGGTGGCGATCCCGATGCTGGCCTGGGCGTGCAGCACCACGTCCCGCAGCTCGATCGGCTCCGCCAGGCTCTCCTCCAGCGCGCTGCCGCACGCCATCGCGGCGTTGTGGGTGTCGGCCTCGTAGAGGATCACCGCGAACTCGTCGCCGCCGAGGCGGGCGAGCAGGTGCGGGGTCTGGAGCTGCGCCAGCGCGGCGGTGAAGCGCTCCACGACCGCCTGCAGCAGCTCGTCGCCGGTCGCGTGCCCGAACGAGTCGTTGACCTCCTTGAAGTGGTCGAGGTCGATCAGCGCGAGCGAGAAGCCCGTGCGGGCGCGGCCGGCCGCCGCCTCCGCGCAGACCCGGTCGAGGGCGGCGTACAGCGCGCGACGGTTGGGCGCGCCGGTGAGCTCGTCGGTCAGCGCCAGCGCGCGGACCGCGGCGAGCTCGCGCAGCTGGAAGAAGGCGAGCAGCAGGCGGACGGCGCAGGTGGCCAGGGTGAGCAGCGCCAGCACCGTGGGCAGCGGGTTGTCCGACCAGGGCGGCGCGGCGGCCAGGACCGCGACGGTGCTCACCGCGGCCACCGCCGAGACGACCAGCGACCGCGCGCCCGGGCAGCGGCGCGGGTGGTCTCCCGGGGCCGCAGGCGTGGTGGCGCCCACCGCGACCAGCACCAGGCCGGCCGGCCAGAGCACGTCGAGCCAGGTGCCGACCCCGTAGCTGCCGGAGGCGAGCCGGTAGGCGTAGGTGATGTCGGCGGTCGCGAAGACCAGCATGCCGAGGGCCCAGACCAGGAACGACCGGCCCTGCACCCGGCCGACCATGCCGAGGGCGCCCAGGGTGACCGCGACCGCGACCACCGCGCAGACCGGGTAGGCCAGGGTGGTCGCGGCGGTCGGGCTGCCGTCCCAGACCCGGTCGATCGAGCGGGGCGATCGCCCAGGTCGCCACGGCGGCGCCCGCCAGCGTGCCGCTGATCCCGTCCAGGGCCACGATCAGCCGCACGCCGCGCAGGTTCTGCGCGCAGCACGAGCAGCAGGCCGGCCACCAGGAACGGGTAGGTGACCAGGTAGCCGACGTCGGCCACCGAGGGGACGGCGACCGCGCCCCGTGCGCTCGACCACCATGTAGTCGACGTTGCCGACCAGGTAGGACGGTGGTGCCCGACCGCCAGCGGCAGGGTCCAGATCCGGTCCTCGGGGCGGGCGGCGGCGCGGCGCACGAGCAGGCAGGTCGCGGCCACGAAGGGCAGGTTGCCGAGCACGACGTCGCGCGTCCAGGCGGGCACGCCGGGCGGGTGCAGCAGCGCGACGGCGGCGTACACCGCCAGCACCACGTACGCCGCGAGCGCGCATCCCCCGGGGCCCCTCACCTGCACGTCCTCCCGGCGTCGTCGTCCCACGGCGTGGGTCGCAACAAAGTCCACCAGACCCACCCGCCGTCCGTGCGGAAACCGACTTCTTCCCACCCAGAAGATCGGATTCCGGACGACCGGACTTGACCCTGCGCGACCGATCCGGGCGTTGGCCGGCCGCGTAAGATCTAGTGATGGACTTTGTTCGTTACGCGGAGCGGTCGGCGGGTCTGGTGAACGCCGACCTCGGCGACACCGACCACCTCCTCCACTTCCTCGACGAACGCGAGTGGCTGCACGCCGCGGTCGCCGAGCGCGACGCCGGCGCCCTGCGCCGCTTCGTCAAGGAGCTCCGCCCGGTCTTCGAGGCCTCCAACGCCGGCGACGAGCACGCCGTCGTCGAGCTGCTCAACGCGCTGCTCGCCAAGCACCCGGTCACGCCGTACATCGCCGGGCACGACAGCACCGGCCCGGGGCCGGTGGCACATGCACGTCGCCGACCGGGACTCCTCGGTCTCCGAGCTGCTGATCGCGGAGTCCCTGATGGGCCTCTCCACGCTGGTCTGCGACCTCGGCGCGACCCGGCTCGGGGTGTGCGACGCGAGCAACTGCACCCACGTCTTCGTGGACACCTCGCCGAACCAGTCCCGCCGCTACTGCTCGGACCGGTGCTCCTCGCGCGCCAACGTCGCCGCCTACCGCGCCCGGCAGCGAGCGGCGAGCGCCTGAGGGCGCCCGGACATGTTGCCGGTCCCGCCACCCGCGAAACCCCGGAGGATGCCATGGCTGACGCCACGTGGGAGTCCCTGCACGACGAGCTGACCGCCTGGCTGCGGTCGCTGGAGGACGGCGAGTCCGTCGTCCTCGGCGAGCCCGTCGTCCTCGGCGAGGCCCACGGCCTGTTCCGGCACCGGGCGAAGCCGCTGCCGTCCCGCTACGTGCGCTACGTCCGCCTGGAGCACTACCTCGGGGGCGAGTGCGTCGGGTCCACGGCCTTCGGCGGCGACTGGGAGATCTCCCCCACCGACGACGAGCGGCTGCGCGCGCTCGGCTGGCGGGCGCCCGACGCGACGAACGCGGAGGAGTGGGGGGCGCCGCTGTACAAGTGCGACGTGCCCCGCAAGGAGGCGGCGCGGCTGGCCCGGATGGGCCTCGACACGCTGCGGCTGCTCGGCGTCGCCCCGGCCACCGTGGAGTTCCGTCCGGGCGGCTGAGTTGCCCGTCGCCGGTAGGCTGGGCGGCATGTTGGTGACGAAGAGCGTGAACGACGGCCCCCTCATCGTCCAGTCCGACAAGACCCTGCTCCTCGAGATCGACCACGAGCGCGCCCAGGACTGCCGCAAGGCGATCGCGCCGTTCGCGGAGCTCGAGCGCTCCCCCGAGCACGTGCACACCTACCGGCTCACGCCGCTGGGGCTGTGGAACGCGCGCGCCGCCGGCCACGACGCCGAGCAGGTCGTCGACACGCTGCTGACCTTCAGCCGGTACGCCGTCCCGCACGCCCTGCTCGTCGACATCGCCGAGACGATGGCCCGCTACGGCCGGCTGCGCCTCGACAAGCACCCGGTGCACGGCCTGGTGCTGACCAGCACCGACCGCCCCGTGCTCGAGGAGGTGCTGCGCGCCAAGAAGATCAGCCCGATGCTCGGCGAGCGGCTCGACGAGTCGACGGTCGTCGTGCACCCCTCCGAGCGCGGCAACCTCAAGCAGGCGCTGCTCAAGATCGGCTGGCCCGCCGAGGACTTCGCCGGGTACGTCGACGGCGAGGCGCACGCGATCGAGCTCGACGAGGACGGCTGGACGCTGCGGTCCTACCAGCAGGAGGCGGCCGAGTCGTTCTGGCACGGCGGCTCCGGCGTGGTGGTGCTGCCCTGCGGCGCCGGCAAGACGATCGTCGGCGCGGCCGCGATGGCGCAGGCCAAGGCCACGACGCTGATCCTCGTGACGAACACGGTCTCCGCGCGGCAGTGGAAGGAGGAGCTGCTCCGTCGTACGTCGCTGACCGAGGACGAGATCGGCGAGTACTCCGGCACCAAGAAGGAGATCCGTCCGGTCACCATCGCGACGTACCAGGTGATGACCACGCGCCGGAAGGGCGTCTACGCCCACCTCGAGCTGTTCGACGCCAAGGACTGGGGCCTGGTCATCTACGACGAGGTGCACCTGCTGCCCGCGCCGATCTTCCGGATGACCGCCGACCTGCAGGCCCGTCGCCGGATCGGCCTGACCGCCACGCTGATCCGCGAGGACGGCCGCGAGGGCGACGTGTTCTCGCTGATCGGCCCGAAGCGGTACGACGCCCCGTGGAAGGACATCGAGGCGCAGGGCTACATCGCGCCGGCCGACTGCGTCGAGGTGCGGGTGACGCTGCCCGAGGGCGAGCGGTTCGTCTACGCGACCGCCGAGCCCGAGGAGCGCTACCGGCTCGCGGCCTGCACCGGCGCGAAGACCCGGCTCGTCGAGGAGCTCGTGGCCAAGCACCGCGGCGAGCCGACGCTGGTGATCGGGCAGTACCTCGACCAGCTCGACGAGATCGGCGAGCGGCTCGACGCCCCGGTGATCAAGGGCGACACCCCGGTCAAGGAGCGCGAGCGGCTGTTCAACGCGTTCCGGCACGGCGAGCTCAACCTGCTCGTGGTCTCCAAGGTCGCCAACTTCTCGGTCGACCTGCCCTCGGCGGCCGTCGCGATCCAGGTGTCCGGGTCGTTCGGGTCGCGCCAGGAGGAGGCCCAGCGGCTCGGCCGGCTGCTGCGTCCCAAGGAGGACAAGCGGTCCGCGCGGTTCTACGCGATCGTCTCCCGCGACACCGTCGACGCGGACTTCGCCCAGCACCGGCAGCGCTTCCTCGCCGAGCAGGGCTACGCCTACCGGATCGTCGACTCCGACGACATCGCCACCGCCTGAGGTCACGCCGGCCCGGGTCAGGCCGGGTGGTGGGGAGCAGGGGCGGGAGCACGGCGGCCAGGCGCTCGTAGTCGGCCGGCTCGTTGTACGCCGCAGCCGCTGAGCCGGACCCAGCCGCGGCCGCCGTACGCCACGACCTGCGCCTCGACCTGCTCGTCGCTGATCGCGCGGTACAGCGCGTCGACCTTGTCCTCGTCGTCGGCGACGCCGTCGGGCAGGGCGACCAGCCGCAGGCAGGGCGACGGCTCGGCGGGCATCCGGACGGCCGCGCGGGGCAGCCCGGTCCCGGGACCGCGTCGTCGACCACGGCGGCGCCGGTGTCGAGCAGCGACCCGGGCCCGTTCGCGCCAGCTCCAGCCCGCCGGCGTCGCGCCAGAAGTCCACGGCGGCGGCCAGGGAGTACCAGCACGTGTAGTCGTCGGTGCCGTAGGTGTCGAACGGCAGCGGGAACGGCATCTGGTGGTTCCAGCTCGTGGTCAGCGGCACGATCCCGTCCCGCTCGGCCTCGGCGACCCACAGCACGCTCGCGCCGCGCGGCGCGAAGCCCCACTTGTGCCAGGTGCCGGTCCAGAAGTCCGCACCGCTCGCGGCCGGCCGGGCCTCGACGTGCCCGGGCACGTGGGCGGCGTCGACGAAGGTCAGCGCACCGACCTCACGGGCGGCGGCGGCGATCGCGGCCGCCGGCAGCAGGGCCCCGGTCGGCGAGGTGATCCGGTCGGTGATCACCAGCCGGACGCGTGCCGCCGCGCGCGGCGATCCCGTCGAACGCGCGCCGGTAGGCCTGCACGACCTGGGCCTCGTCGGCGTCCAGCGCGAACGACACCACCTCGTACGTCGCCCCCGTCCGCTCGCACCAGTGCGCCACCGACCGCTTCACCGACTCGTAGCCCTGCTCGTTGAGCACCACCACGTCCCCGGGGCCCAGCCGGCCCTGGTCGCGCAGCGACGACAGCACGGTCGCGGTGGCCTGGGTGACGTTGCGGACCAGGCCGACCTCGTCGGCGCCGACGCCGAGGAACTCGCCCGCGACGGCCCGCGCCTCCGCCTTGAGCCCCGGGCTCTCGGCCCGGAAGAACCGCATCGGGTTCGCCTCCGCCCGGGCGTGCACCCGGCGCTGCTGCTCGGCCACGACGCGCGGCACCGCGCCGAACGAGCCGTGGTTGAGGTGGGTGATGGCCGGGTCGAGGCTGAACGCGTCACGCATCGCGCCAGTCTCTCAGGCCGACCGTTCAGGAGCCGGATGACGGTCCGCCCGGGAAGGTGTAGCGTCACCGGGCTCCCACCAACCCTTGCGAGGTCCTCGCGTGCCTGCTCACCAGCCCCCGACCACCGTCCCCGACTCCCCGTCCGCCCCCGACCTCGTCGCCCCCGACCTGGCCGCCGAGCGCGACCACCTCGCCGCGTCCCGCTCGGCGCTGACCCGGATGCGCGAGCGCACGTCGGCCCTCGACTCGTCCGCGGCCGGCGACTGGGTCAGCCAGAAGTACCTCGAGTCGGCGATCTTCGCGCGGATGAAGGCGCTCGCCGACGACCCCACCGTGCCGCTGTTCTTCGGCCGGCTCGACTACGACGAGACGCCACGCCGACGCGCGCGGCGAGCGGTTCTACATCGGCCGCCGGCACGTCACCGACGAGGCCGGCGACCCGATGGTCGTGGACTGGCGGGCCCGGATCAGCCTGGCGTTCTACCGGGCCAGCAAGGCCGAGCCGATGGGCGTCGAGCTGCGCCGCCGGTTCGGCTTCCAGCACGGCGAGATGACCGCCTACGAGGACGAGGACGCTGCTCGGACGGAGCGTCCGGCCGAGGAGCACTCCGCGATCCTCGAGGAGGAGATCGAGCGGCCGCGCGTCGGCCCGATGCGCGACATCGTGGCCACCATCCAGCCCGAGCAGGACGTCATCGTCCGCTCCGACCTCGACCAGTCGGTCTGCGTGCAGGGCGCCCCGGGCACCGGCAAGACCGCGGTCGGCCTGCACCGCGCGGCGTTCCTGCTCTACTCCCACCGCGACCAGCTCTCCCGGCAGGGCGTCCTGGTGGTCGGGCCCAACGCGTCCTTCCTGCGCTACATCGGCGACGTGCTGCCCGCGCTCGGCGAGATCGACGCGCAGCAGACCACCATCGAGGAGCTGGTCGGCAAGACCCTGGCCCGGCTCAACGCGAAGTACGCCGTGCGCGGCGCCGACGACCCGCAGGTCGCGACCCTCAAGGGCGACGCCCGGCTGGCCGAGGTGCTGCACCGCGCGCTCTGGTCGCAGGTGCAGCCCCCCACCGAGGGCCTGGTCGTCCCCCGCGGCTCGCGACGCTGGCGCCTCGCGCCGTACGAGGTGGAGGAGATCCTCGCCGCGCTCCGCGCCCGCGGGGTCCGGTACGGCGCGGCCCGGGGCATGCTCGCGCAGCGGCTGGCGCACGGGATCCTGGTCAAGATGGAGGACGCCGGCGACTCCCCCGACGACCGGGTGCAGGACGCGGTGGCGCGCAGCCGCGAGGTGAAGCGGTACGTCGACCAGCTGTGGCCCGCGGTCGACCCGGCGCGGCTGGTGCTGCGGCTGCTCGGCGACCCCGACGCGCTGGCGGCCGCCGCCGACGGGGTGCTCACCGACGAGGAGCAGGCCCGGCTGCTGTGGGCCAAGCCGTTCAAGGCGCCCACGTCGGCGAGGTGGTCGCTGGCCGACGCGGTGCTGATCGACGAGGTGGCCGACCTCGTGGAGCGCACGCCGTCGCTCGGGCACGTCGTCGCCGACGAGGCGCAGGACCTGTCGCCGATGATGCTGCGGGCCGTCGGGCGGCGCTGCTCGACGGGGTCCACGACGGTCCTCGGCGACCTGGCCCAGGCGACCACGCCGTGGGCGTCCCGCTCGTGGGAGGACGCGCTGCGCCACCTCGGCAAGCCGGACGCGCACATCGAGCAGCTCACCAAGGGGTTCCGGGTCCCGGGCGAGGTGATCGAGTACGCGGCCCGGCTGCTGCCGACGATCGCGCCGGGGCTGGAGCCGCCCACGTCGGTGCGGCGCACGCGCGGCGAGCTCGAGGTCGTCCGGGTCGAGGACGACGGCCTCCTCGACCGGCTGACCGCGCTCGTCGGCGACGACGGTCGACCGGGTCGGCTCGGTCGGGCTGATCACGCCGGACGTGCTGCTCCCCCGCGTCGTCGACGCCCTCACCGCCGCCGGGCTCGGGCACGCCGTGCTCGGGGACGAGCCGGCCGACGAGGCGCCGGTGGAGTTCGAGGTGCAGCTCGACGTCGTGCCCGCCTCGCTGGCCAAGGGCCTGGAGTTCGACCACGTGGTGCTGCTCGAGCCGGCGGCGGTCGTGGCCGGGGAGGCCGACCACGTCACCGGGCTGCGGCGGCTCTACGTCTGCCTGACCCGGGCGGTCACGTCGCTGGCGGTGCTGCACACCGACGACCTGCCCGCGGAGCTGGGCAGCTCCCTGACCGGCGTGCGAGGATCGGCCGGTGTCCGACCTCGCACGGTTCTGGCCCGCGCGGCTCCCGGTGGCCCTGCGCGACGACCTGCTCGCGGCGTACGCCTCACCCGGCCGCGGCTACCACGACCTCCGGCACCTCACCGAGGTGCTCGAGCACGTCGAGGAGCTGACCGCCGCCCGACGACCCGGTGCGGGAGACGGTGCTGCTGGCCGCGTGGTTCCACGACGCGGTGTACGACGGGCAGGCCGACGACGAGGAGCGCTCGGCCCGGCTCGCCGCCGACACGCTCGGGCCCGGCCCGCTGTCCGACGAGGTGGCCCGGCTCGTCCGGCTGACCGCGACCCACCGGCCGGCCGACGACGACCACGCCGGCCAGCTGCTCTGCGACGCGGACCTCGGGATCCTCGCGGCACAGCCGGCGCGCTACGCGTCGTACACCGCCGGGGTGCGGCGCGAGCACGCCCACGTCCCCGACGCCGACTTCGCCGCGGGACGCGCCGCGATCCTGCGCGACCTGCTGGAGAAGCCGACGCTGTTCCACACGCCCACCGCCCGGTCACGGTGGGAGCAGCGGGCGCGCGCCAACGTCACGCGCGAGATCGAGCAGCTCACCTCCCGGTGACCCCGGCGCACGCTCAGCGCTGCCAGTCGTACGGCGTCGTGGTGGACACCTTCACCAGGCCGGACCGCTCGAGGATCGGGCGCGAGAACTCGGTGGAGTCGCTGTGCAGCAGCGTCTTGCCCAGCGCGAGCGCCGACCGGGCCCGCGCGGCCGTCACCGCGCGGTAGATCCCGCGGCCGCGCCACTCCTCGCGGGTGGCGCCGCCCCAGATCCCGGCGAAGTCGCGACCCGCTGACCGGCTCGAGGCGCCCCGCGCTGACGATCCGCCCGTCGGCCTCGCCCACCCACAGCTCCATGCCCTCCCGCAGCGCCAGCCGTCGCAGCAGGGCGTCCGCCATCACGTCGGACACCGGGTCGCCGAACACCTCGTCGGCCATCGCGCTCATCGCCCGGACGTCCGCCTCCTCGGTGACCCGACGCACGGTGACCCCCTCGGGCAGCGGGACGTCGACGGCGAGCCCCCGCGCGTCGCCGAGCATGATCGACTCCGGCTCGGCGGCGGTGAACCCGTGCTCCAGCAACGCCTCGTGCAGCCCCGGCGCGTGGTCGTGGCCCCGGGTCTTCCACTCGACCCGGTTGATCCCGGCGTCGGCCCGGAAGTGCTCGAGCGGCCGCCGAGACCAGCCGCCGGACCGCTGCCGGCGTCCGCTCCGTCGAGGTCCCGGTAGGTGACGAAGCCGCGTCCGCCGGCGAACGTCACCAGCCGCAACGGGCCCAGCCGGGTCACCGAGACGGCGCTCGGCGTCTCGGCGTCGGTGCGGAGCTGGTCGTCGTAGGCCGCGAGGAGTCGGGCGGGATCGGTCATGCCGGTCACGGTCCAGGGTCGGCGGCCCCGAAGCAACTCCTTATCGCGCGCCGACGTCCGGAGCAAGGACGTCGTACCCGGCCGAACTCCCGGCCATCGGGTGTTCCCGCCATGTCCGAGCGCGGCGCGCTATTGCCTCACATCAGCGGGCGCCGCCCGGGTCAGCGCCCGCCAACTCGGGACCAAGGGCCCTGTCCCCGCACGGGTCCTCGTCAAAGGATCGAAGGCCAGGGCCCAGGTCCGGGCCCGCTCGGAGAGGGGGCGACGGAGCGGCGATGGCCACCTATCTCTACCGGTGCCCCACCCACGGGGAGACCGAGGTCGCCCGGCCCATCGGGTCGGCCCCGCCCACCTGGTCGTGCCCGGTCTGCCAGGCCGAGTGCGTCCGGGTCTTCGTGCCCCCGCTGCTGTCCCTCGCCCCCCGCCGGGTGGTGGCCGCGATCGACCGCGCGGAACGGTCCGCGGACGCCCCCGAGGTGGTGACCTCGCTGCCCACGCAGGGCGTCCGCCGACGCACACCCATGGCGCCGCCGAACCCCGCGTACCAGCGGCTCCCGCGCCCCTGACGGCCGTCGTGTCGCTCCGGCGATCGCGGCCACGCGCTCGAACTGGAGATGGTTCCTCATGGGAATGGTTGGCTTGTTGTACGTCGGTGCCGTGCTCTTCCTCAACGGCATGATGCTCCTCGGGCGGGTGGACGCCCGCTCGGCGGCCCCGCTCAACATCTTCGTCGGCGGCCTGCAGGTGATCACGCCGACGTACCTGATCTTCACCGCGAACGGTGACGCCGACACCATCCTGTTCGCCTCGGGTCTCTACCTGTTCGGCTTCACCTACCTGTACGTCGCGTTCAACCTGCTGGCCGGCACTGACGGCACCGGGCTCGGCTACTTCTCGCTCTTCGTCGCGATCTGCGCGCTGGTGTACTCCTACCTGAACTTCACCCGGTTCGACGACAGCGCCTTCGGCGTGATCTGGCTCTACTGGGCGTTCCTGTGGACGCTGTTCTTCGCCGTGCTCGGGCTCGGCAAGGAGTCGCTGACTCGTTACACCGGAGCCGTCGCCGCGGTCCAGGGCTGGCTCACCGGAGCCATCCCCGCGTTCCTGCTGCTGACCGGCAACTGGGCCGACCACACGAACACCGCCGCGATCGTGCTCACCGTGGCCGCCGTCGTCCTGTTCGGGTTCGGCTACCCGCTGTTCCGCGGCGCGGCTCCGACGCCCACGCCGGCGCCGAGCCCCACCGTCTCCACGACCGGCTGACCCGGTCCCGCAAGGAAGTCCATCGAACGACAGGAAGGGGCAGTCATGCCCGAGCTCGTATTCCCCCTCGACTCCACCAAGCGCTTCACCGACCAGATGCTCGTCGGGCACAACCGGTGGCACCCGGACATCCCGGCGGCCGTGATGGTCAAGCCCGGCGACTCGTTCCGCGTCCACTGTCGCGAGTGGTTCGACGGCGCGATCCACAACGACGACTCGGCGGTCGACGTCCGCGACGCCCCGCTGTCGACGGTCCACGTGCTCAGCGGCCCGATCGCGGTCGAGGGCGCAGCCCCCGGCGACCTGCTGGTCGTCGACATCCTCGACGTCGGCCCGATCCCCCAGGAGGACTCCGGCCCGCTCGCCGGCCAGGGCTGGGGCTACACCGGCATCTTCGCCACCCAGAACGGCGGCGGCTTCCTGACCGAGCAGTTCCCCGACGCCTACAAGGTGATCTGGGACTTCACCGGCGGCAAGGCCACCTCCCGCCACGTGCCGCGCGTGGAGTTCACCGGCATCGTCCACCCGGGCCTGATGGGCACCGCCCCCTCGGCCGCGCTGCTGTCGAGGTGGAACCGCCGCGAGGGCGACCTGATCGCGCAGGAGCCCGACCGGGTGCCGCCGCTGGCCCTCCCGCCGCTGCCCCAGGACGCGATCCTCGGCACGCTCGACGGCGAGGCGTTCGACAAGGCCGCCGCCGAGGCGGCCCGCACCGCGCCCCCGCGGGAGAACGGCGGCAACCAGGACATCAAGAACTTCACCAAGGGGACCCGGGTCTTCTACCCGGTCTTCGTCGACGGCGCGAAGCTGTCCATGGGCGACCTGCACTTCAGCCAGGGCGACGGCGAGATCACCTTCTGCGGCGCGATCGAGATGGGCGGGTTCATCGACCTGCGCGTCGAGCTGATCAAGGGCGGCATGGAGACGTACGGCGTCAGCGAGAACGCCATCTTCATGCCCGGCAACACCGACCCGCAGTACAGCGAGTGGCTGGCGTTCTCCGGCACGTCGGTGACGCTCGACGGCACGCAGCACTACCTGGACTCGCACCTGTCCTACCAGCGGGCGTGCCTGCACGCGATCGACTACCTGACCAAGTTCGGCTACTCGCCCGAGCAGGCGTACATGATCCTCGGAGCGGCCCCGATCGAGGGCCGGCTCTCCGGGGTCGTGGACATCCCGAACTCCTGCTCGACGGTCTACGTCCCGACCGCGATCTTCGACTTCGAGGTCGCCCCGAGCGCCGCCGGACCGACGCAGTATCGACCCGGGGATGGGGGTGCCGAAGGCCACCTTCTGACCCGCTGAGCGGTTCGCGACGGCGGTTCGGCCCCCGACCGGGGTCGGCCCGCCGTCGCGGCCTTCCGGCCGCGACCCGGGCCCGTCTAGACAGAACGACGACTCTGCCCCGGCCTTCGACATGCCCTCCCGTGACGGGCAACTCCTCCGGTACCACCCGACCCCCCGTGTCGGAAGATAGGAACAGGTACCGGAATGGAACGAGACAGCGACCGGCTCGCCGTCTGGGACGCCAAGGCCCGCGCCCTGGTGGACCGGATCGACGCGGCCCTCGGTGAGCTGCGCGACCCGGCCGAGGAGGCCGACCGGACGCGCACCAGCCCGAGCTGGAGGCGCTGACCCGCCGCGTGATGCTGCGGACCCCACCGCCCCCCGGCCGGATCATCAGGGCGGACACCCCCAACATGGGTCCCGCAGCCCGACCGCGCCGACCACTGGGACGCCTACGTCTGCCGCTTCGACGACGCGGACGACTCCGGTCCGCCGACCTTCTGAGTCCGGTCGTGGCCACCCGTCCGGCCGCCCCGGCCTCCTCCGCCTACTGGTTCCTGTGGTCGGTCGCGGCCGCGGTCCGTCGTCGCCCTCGCCGCCCTCGGGCTGCTCGCGACCACGTCCCCCGGCACCCTCGTCCCGTGGGCCCTGGTGGGCGCCTTCGCCGGCTTCGGCGGGTACTGGATGCGGGTGCACGCCCCGTCGCCGGTGCCGGTGCCGGTGCGCCGCGACCTGCTGGTCGGCGCCGCCGCGGGGACACCCGCTGACGATGCTCCTGCTGGTCGGTCTGGTCAGCCTCGGCGGCGTCGCCGGGGCCGTCCTGCTCGGCCTGCTGCTGGCCGCGTCGCCGCCGGCCACCCGCCTGGTGCGGTCCCGGCTCGCGGGCCGGCGGACCCCGGCCGCCGTCGAGCCGTCCGGCGCCGACGACACGACCGTCCCGCGGCACCGGCCGCACCGGCACCACGCCGGATCACCTGCCCGCCCGCCGACGGCCTGACCACCGCCCAGCTCTGCCAGGCGTGGCGGGTCAGCTTCACCGCCCTCGACACCCTGGACAGGCCGGAGGAGCGCGCGCAGGTCGTCCAGCGGCGCCAGGAGTACCTCGACGCGCTCGAGCGCCGTGACCCGCACGGGTTCGCCCGCTGGATCGGCCTCGGGGCCCGTGCGGCGAGCGACCCGGGCCGCTACCTCGCGTGCGGCTCGGACGTCGAGCCGCCGGCGGCCTGAGCGGCTCGTCGGCGAGCGCTCAGAGCAGGGCCGCCTCGCGCATCACCAGCGTGCCCGCGGAGGCGTCGAGGATCGCCGGCACGCCGAACGCGAACGCGAGGTTGCGCGGCTCGTGGCCGATCGGCGCCCCCCACAGCAGGGGCACGCCGAGCGGCGCCAGCCGGTCGCCGACCAGCTCCTGCAGCGCCTCGGGGGACGCGCAGTCGGTGAACGCCGCCCAGCACGATCCCGCGCACCTCGTCGAACCAGCCGGTGCGCAGCAGCTGGGTGAGCATCCGGTCGACCCGGTAGACCTCCTCGCCGATCTCCTCCAGCACCGCGATCGACTCGGCCGCGCGCAGCGAGTTGCGGGTGCCGACCTCGGAGGCCAGCAGCGCGATGTTGCCGCCGACGAGCACGCCCTCGGCCCGGCCGGGCACCAGCGTGACCGTGCCGCCCGGGGTCAGCGACGTGCCCGGGACCGGCTCGAACAGCAGCGCCCGCAGGTGCTCGCGGGACGCGTCGTCGCCGGCGCCGAGCGAGGTCACGACCGGGCCGTGGATCGTGGACAGCCCGAGCCGGGCCGCGAACGCCTGGTGCAGGGCGGTGACGTCGGAGAACCCGACCAGCGCCTTCGGGCCGGCCGCCGCCAGCGACTCCCAGTCGAGCAGGTCGACCATCCGCTGCACGCCGTACCCGCCGCGCGCGCAGAACACCGCCTGCACCGCGGGGTCGCACCAGGCCCGCATGAAGTCCTCGGCGCGGGCGGCGTCGTCGGAGGCGAGGTAGCCGAACCGCTCGTGCGTGCCGCGCGCGTGCACCCCCACCTGGACGTCGAGCCCCCAGGACCGCAGCACCTCGAGGCCGGCGTCGAGCCGGGCGGGCACCACCGGCCCGGCGGGCGCGACGACGGCGACCCGGTCGCCCGGCCGGAGCCGCGCGGCGCGGATCAGGGACCGGCCCGGCTTCTTCGGGGCCAGCGCCTCGGCCTTGCGGCGGCGCAGTCCCGGCGCCGATCAGCCGCGCGATCAGCTCGCGCGAGGTGACGGCGGTGGCCCCGGCGGCCACCACCGCGTCGTACCGCTCGGCGGGGATGTCGTAGTGGTCCCGGTCGAAGCCGCGCTGCGGGATGCCGAGCGACTGCGCGAAGCGGTGCAGCTCGGTGTAGGAGGTGTCGCTGGCCAGGTGGGACCAGAGCCGTCCGTGCCCCGGGGAGTTCGGGGGGTCGATCAGCAGGGTCACCCGGTGGGCCGTCCCGCTGCCCGGTCGGCGGCGTCGTCGAGCAGCATCCGCCAGGCGCGGACGTGCCCGGCGTCGACGTTGCGCCTTCCTGGTGCCGCCCGGCCGGACCGTCGAGGCCACCTGGAACTGGTGCACGCCGGCGCGGACCAGCCACGGCACGTGCTCGCCGCGCAGACCGCCGCCGGCCATCAGCAGGTCGGCGACCCCGGGGTCGGCCACCGCCCGGTCGGTGAGCTCCTCGTGCCCGCTGCCCATCCCCCGCGACGACCCGGCCGACAGCACCGCGTCGAGACCGGGGAGCCCGCGCAGCTGGCGCCAGGCCAGCGAGGTCTCCAGGGAGGCGTCGATCGCCCGGTGGAAGGTCCACGGCACCACCCCGAGGGCGTCGGCGAGGTGCGCGCAGACCTCGACGTCGACGGTCAGGTCGCTGGTCAGGAAGCCGAAGGAGACCCCCTCGGCGCCCGACGGCGAGGTAGTCCTCACCGAGGCCGACGAGCCGGGTCAGCTCGCCGCCGGTGGTCGTGAACGTGTCGTTGAGCCGGAGCATCGCGCGCACCGGCAGGTCGGTCTCCTTGCACACCGCCGAGACCACCGACGGCTCGGCCGAGAGCCCGTCCGGCCCGAGGTCGTCGACCACGAAGATCCGGTCCGCGCCGCCGTCGTGGGCGCCCGCGACGTCGCGCGGATGCAGCACGACGACCTCCAGAAGAGGGGCCGGGACGTGCCCTGGGACTTGATCCGTGCTCACAATGGACATCGTGACATCCGACGACCACCAGACAGACGCTCTGCTGACCGCGCGGGCCCTCGTGTTGCACGACCTCGAGGCCACCGCGGCGGCGAACCCGGCCTCGGTCTCCGCCCTCGAGGCCTCGGTGACCACCCGGAGGTGGTGGGCCTCCCAGTGGGAGGAGGGCAAGGAGTACGTCGCGGGCCTGATCGCCCAGGACGTGCAGGACGCGATGCTCGAGGAGACCGGACGCTGGCCGCTGTGCCGGGCCTGCGACGACCTCGACCCGCACGCGCTGTACATCCACCCCGAGCTCGGCGGCCCCGACCCGACGTGGGTGTGCGAGAGCTCCGGCATCGCCGTCGCCCCGCTCGGCGGGCTGACCCGCTGACCGCCGTACGCAGCGAGCGCCCCCGTCCCGGTGGGACGGAGCGCTCGTGCTCGCGCGGCTGTCAGCCGCGCCTGCGGCCCAGCAGGTAGCCGATGACCAGGGCCACCAGCGCGATCGCCGCCTGCGGCCCGTAGGTCCGCGCCAGGATCGGCAGCACGGTCGCGCCGAGGTCCAGCGCGTCGTCGTTCGGGCCGAGGACCGCGAGGACCCCGCCTGACGAGCGACCCCGTGGACGCCCGCGGAGCGGCGACCGGGGCCGGTGTGCTGCTCGGCGGGGGCGCCGCCGCAGCGGGCGTCTCGGCGGCTGCCTCCTCCGGCGCCGCCTGCGGGGCGGAGCCGCGTGGTCGCCGGCAGCCTCCGCCGCAGCCGGCTCCTCGTCCGTGCCGACCTTGTCCTGCAGGCAGGTGACGAACTGCTGGAGCAGCTTGTTGGAGATGTCCTCGATGACGCCCCGGCCGAACTGCGCCGGCTTGCCGGTGATCGCGAGGTCGGTCTGACGTCGACCCGGGTGGAGCCCGAGCCCTCCTCGGCGAAGGTCGCGGTCACCGTGGCGCCGGCCGTGCCGTTGCCCCGCTTGTCCTTGCCCTTGGCCTCGATGACGAACCTCCGGGCCGCCTCGTCCTTCTCCAGGAACGTGCCGGCGCCGGAGTAGACCATCGCGATCGGCCCGAGCTTGACCTTGCAGGTGCCCTTGAAGTCGTTGCCGTCGACCTCCGTGACGGTGGCACCGGGGAAGCAGCCCGCGACGGACTCGATGTCCTCGAAGGTCTCCCAGGTGTCGGCCACGGAGGCCGGGACGGTGAACGAGTGGTTCAGGTCCACGCCGCGATCACGCCCCCGCTGCCGCGAGCACGGCCCGCCGCGTCAGCACCGTGACCAGGTGCCGGCGGTAGTCCGCGTCGCCGTTGAGGTCCGAGGGCGGGTTGGTGCCCTCGGCCGCCGACTGCGCGGCCGCGCGGACCGCCTCGTCGGTGGCCGGCTGGCCGACCAGGGCCGCCTCCACGGAGCGGGCGCGCAGCGGCGTCGACCCCATGTTGGTCAGCCCGACCCGGGCCTCGCTGATCGTGCCGCCCTCGACCTTGACCGCCGCGGCGACCGCGACGATCGGCCACTGGTGGGCCACCCGCACGAACTTCTCGTAGTGGGCGCCCCAGCCGGCCCGCTTCGGGATGCGGACCTCCTTGAGGATCTCGCCCTCCTCGATCGCGGTGTCGAACAGGTCGACGAAGAAGTCGTCGGCCTCCACGGTCCGCTCGCCGCCGCTGCCGACGATCACGAACTGCGCGTCGAGGGCGAGGGACGGCGCCCCGAGGTCACCGGCGGGGTCGGCGTGCGCCAGCGCGCCGCCGAAGGTGCCGCGGTGCCGCACCTGCGGGTCGGCGAGCTGCTCGACGGCCTTGGTGATCACGAACGCGTTGTCGCGGACCAGGTCGTTCTTGAGCACGTCGTCGTGCGTGGTCATCGCGCCGATGACGATCGCGTCGCCGTCGTCGCGGACGCCGCGCAGCGCCTCGATCTTGCCGAGGTCGATGACGACCTCCGGCGCGTTCAGCCGCATCCGGAGCACCGGGAGCAGGCTCTGCCCCCCGGCGATGATCTTCGCGTCGTCGCCGTGCTCGGCGAGGGCGGCGAGCGCCTCCTCGAGCGTGGCGGGCGCGAGGTAGTCGAACTGGGCGGGGATCACAGCGAGCTCCCATCGGTGCGGTCGGCGGTGTCCGCCTCGTCGAAGTGTGGCGTGGCGGCACCCTCGGTGGCGCCGCCGCCGGACTGGGCGCCGTCCTGGGCGTGGATCGCCTTGTAGACCCGCTCCGGCGTGCACGGCATCCGGACGTCGTTGACGCCGAACGGCCGCAGCGCGTCGACCACGGCGTTCACGACGGCCGGCGTCGAGGCGATGGTGCCCGCCTCGCCCACGCCCTTGGTGCCGAGCGTGTTCGTCGTCGAGGGGGACGTCGTGTGGTCGATGTCGAAGCTGATCGTGTCCGCGGCGGTGGGCACGAGGTAGTCCACGAACGAGGCGGAGACCAGGGTCCCGGCGTCGTCGTGCACGGCCTCCTCCCACAGCGCCTGGGCGATGCCCTGGACCAGGCCGCCGTGCACCTGGCCGGCGACGATCAGCGGGTTGATGATGTTGCCGATGTCGTCGACACAGGCGTACTTCCGCATCTTCAGCCCACCGGTCTCGGTGTCGATCTCCACCGCGCACAGGTGCGTGCCGTGCGGGAACGAGAAGGCCACCGGGTCGTACGTCGCGTCGGAGTCGAGCGTGGGCTCGATGCCGTCGGGCAGGTTGTGCGCCGCGAACGTCGCCAGCGCGATCTCCGCCATCGCCAGGCCCTGGTCGGTGCCCTTGACGCCGAACCGGCCGGCCTTGAACTCGATGTCGTCGACGGAGGCCTCGAGCAGGTGGGCCGCGATCGGCTTGGCCTTCTCGATCACCTTGTCGGCGGCCCGGACCAGCGCCTCGCCACCGACGACCAGCGAGCGCGAGCCGTAGGTGTCCATGCCCTTGGCCGCGACCTGCGTGTCGCCGTGCAGCACCTCGACGTCCTCGAACGGGACGCCGAGCCGGTCCGCGATGATCTGGGACCAGGCGGTCTCGTGGCCCTGGCCGTGCGCGGAGGAGCCCGTGACGACCTCGACCTTGCCGGTCGGGAGCATCCGGACCGAGGCGCTCTCCCAGCCGCCGGCGCCGTAGTTCAGGCTGCCGAGCACCCGCGAGGGCGCCAGGCCGCACATCTCGGTGAACGTCGAGACGCCGATGCCGAGCTGGATCGGGTCGTTCGACTCGCGCCGCTGCTTCTGCTCGGCCCGCAGCGCGTCGTACCCGAAGATCTCCTTGGCCCGCGCGGTGGCCGCCTCGTAGTTGCCGGAGTCGTACTCCATGCCGCAGACGGTCGTGAACGGGAACTCGGTGTTCTTGATCCAGTTCTTCTCCCGGACCTCGAGCGGGTCCACGCCGAGCTCGTGGGCGAGCTCGTCCATGATCCGCTCGATGCCGAAGGTGGCCTCGGGCCGGCCGGCGCCGCGGTAGGCGTCGGTCCAGGTCTTGTTCGTCAGCACCGTCGGTGCAGTTGAACTGGTAGGCCTCGAACTTGTAGATCGAGTTGAACATGAACGCGCCGAGCACCGGGACGCCGCCGCCGACGAGGGCGACGTAGGCGCCGAGGTCCGCGATCAGGTCGACCTTGAGACCGGTGACCTTGCCCTCCTTGGTGGCGGCCAGGGTGAGCTTCTGCCACTGGTCGCGACCGTGGTGGGCCGCCATCAGCGACTCGGACCGGGTCTCGGTGTACTTCACCGGCTTGCCGAGCCGGCGGGCCGCCATGAAGGTGATGAACTCCTCGGGCGTGACCTGGAGCTTGCCGCCGAAGCCGCCGCCGACGTCGGGCGCGATCACCCGGATCTTGGACTCGGACATGCCCAGGATCGCCGCCAGCAGGAACCGCAGGATGTGCGGGTTCTGGGTGGCCGACCACATGGTCAGCTGCTCGCCGGTCGGGTCGACGACCACGGAGCGGGGCTCCATGAAGGCCGGGATCAGCCGCTGCTGGCGGTACTCGCGCTCGATCACGATGCCGTCCGCGCGGGCCTTCTCGATGGCCGCGTCGACGTTGCCGCCGGTGCCGGCGCCCTCGGAGTCGAACTGCCAGAACGCCGACTTGTTGGTGCCCAGGTCGGGGTGCGCGAGCACCTTGTCCTCGGCCGACTCGCGCAGGTCGAGCGCGGCGGGCAGCTCCTCGTAGTCCACGTCGACGAGCTCGGCGGCGTCCCGCGCCTCGGCCGCCGTGCGGGCCACGACGACCGCGACGATCTCGCCGGCGAACGCCACCCGGTCGACGGCGATCGACGGGTGGTCGGGGGTGACCTGGTCGGGGGTGATCGCCCAGGCGTTGGGCAGGCTGCCCTGCTCGTCCTTGACGTCCTCGCCGGTCAGCACGGCGACGACGTTGGGGGCCGCCTTGGCCTCGGCGGTGTCGATGTGGGTGATCTTCGCGTGGGCGAACGGGCTGCGCACCATCGCGATGTGCAGCATCCCGGTGAGCTGGATGTTGTCGGTCCACTTGGTGCGGCCGGTGATCAGCCGCTGGTCCTCCTTGCGGCGACGCTTGGTGCCGATCTCCAGCGCGGCCGGCCGGTCCTCGGTGACGGTCATGAGGCGCTCCCTTCGAGGGCGTCGGCCTTGGACTCCTGGCCGGAGGCGGTCTGCACGGCACGCACGATGTTGTGGTAGCCGGTGCACCGGCACAGGTTGCCCTCGAGGCCGTCGCGGATCTCGGCCTCGGTCGGCTTCGGGTTGTCGTTGAGCAGGTCGATCGACTGCATGATCATGCCCGGGGTGCAGTAGCCGCACTGGAGGGCGTGACACTCGTGGAAGGCCTTCTGCATCGGGTGCAGCTCGCCGTCCTGCGCGAGCCCCTCCACGGTGGTCACGTCCTGCCCGTCGGCCTGGACGGCGAGCACGTTGCAGGACTTCACGCTGCGGCCGCCGAGGTGCACGGTGCAGGCGCCGCAGTTGCTGGTGTCGCATCCGACGACGGTGCCGGTCTTGCCGAGACGTTCACGGAGGTACTGGACGAGAAGCAGGCGGGGTTCGACGTCGTCGGAGTACTTCGCTCCGTCGACGGTGACACTGATCCGGGTCATCGACAATCTCCTGTGCTGGATCGCGAGTGCGGTTAGGCAGATCGTTGCCGCTTTGACGACACGAGACAAGGGTCACAGGGGCCAGATTGCGCACCCTGTCCGAAAGGACAGGTCGCCCGGCCGCCCAGCGCGGATCAGGCGCGGGTCAGTGGTGGATCCGGCCCTCCATCGAGGCGAGCCGCTCGCCCTTGCCGCCCCAGCGCAGGGCGATGATCTCCGCGGCGATGCTGACCGCGGTCTCCTCCGGCGTCCGCGCGCCGAGGTCCAGCCCGACCGGCGACGAGAGCCGGCTGATCTCCTCGTGGGTCAGCCCGGCCTCCTCGAGGCGGGCCATCCGGTCCTCGTGGGTGCGCCGGGACCCCATCGCCCCGACGTACGCGACCCGCTGGTCGTCCGGCAGCCGCAGCGCCACCTCGAGCAGCGGCACGTCGAACTTCGGGTCGTGGGTGAGCACGCACAGCACGGTGCGCTGGTCGATGCGGCCGGCCTCGACCTCCTCGCGGAGGTACTTGTGCGGCCACTTGACCACGACCTCGTCGGCCGACGGGAAGCGGGAGCTCGTCGCGAACACCGGCCGGGCGTCGCAGACGGTGACCTTGTAGCCGAGGAAGTTGCCCATCCGGGCCACCGCCGCGGCGAAGTCGATCGCGCCGAAGACCAGCATCCGCGGGGCCGGGGCGAACGACCACACGAAGATCCGCATGCCCTCGCCGCGGCGCTCGCCGTCGGGGCCGTAGGTCAGCGTCTGGTCGTGCCCGGACGCGAGCAGCCCCAGGGCGTCGTCGGACACCGCGGCGTCGGCGCGGGGCGAGCCGATCGACCCCGAGCACTCGCCGCCGTCGGGTCGCAGGACCATCCGCCGCCCGATCCACGCCGGGTCCGGGTGCTCCACGACGGTGGCGACGGCCACCGGGCGTCCGGCCTCGACGTCGTCGGCGATGGCGCCGAGCTCGGGGAACGTGTGCTCGTCGACCTTCTCGACGTACACGTCGAGGATGCCGCCGCAGGTCAGCCCGACCGCGAAGGCGTCGTCGTCGCTGACGCCGTAGCGCTGGAGCTTGGGGTCGCCGCTGCCGACGACGGACTGGGCGAGCTCGTAGACCGCGCCCTCGACGCAGCCGCCGGACACGGACCCGACGGCCTCGCCGGACGGGCCGACGAGCATCGAGGCGCCCGGCGGCCGCGGGGCGGAGCGGAACGTCGCGACGACGGTGCCGACCCCGATGGTCTTCCCGTCCCGCCACCACCGCATCAGCTCGGGGAGCACTTCACGCATGCGCGACCACCTCGATCAGGTCCTCGAAGGTGGCGAGCGAGTGACCAGCCACCAAGTCGTCAACGTAGGGCAGGGCCGCCACGATTCCCTGCTGGACCGGCAGGTAGCCGTCCTTGCCCACGTGCGGGTTCACCCAGACCACCCGGTGGGCGATCCGGTGCAGCCGGCTCATCTGCTCGCCGAGCAGCGACGCGTCGCCGCGCTCCCAGCCGTCGCTGAACACCACGACCACCGCGCCGCGGGCCAGCCCGCGCTGCCCCCAGCGGTCCATGAAGATCCGCAGCGTCTCGCCGAGCCGGGTGCCGCCCGACCAGTCCGGGACGGTCTCGCCTGCGGCGATGATCGCCCGCTCGGCGTCGCGCATCCGCATCGCGCGGGTCACCCGGGTCAGCCGGGTGCCGAGGGTGAACACCTCGGTCCGGGCCGGGGCGCCGCGGCTGGGCCGCGGGTGGCTGAACCGGTGCGCCAGGCGCAGCAGCGCGTCGGCGTAGGCGCTCATCGAGCCGGAGACGTCGACCAGCAGCACCACGCGGCGGGGCCGGGTGGAGCGGCGCCGGTAGGCGATCTCGCCCGGCTCCCCCATCCGCCGGAGCATCAGCCGCAGCGTGCGCTGGGCGTCGACGTCGCCGCGGTGCCAGGGGGTACGGCGCTGGGCGCTGCGGTGCGGCGCGCGCGGGTCGAGGCTGTCGAACATCGGCCGCGAGGCGGGCCTTCTCCGAGGCGGGCATGTCGGCGATGTCGCGCTGCCGCAGCACCTCGGACTCGCTGGCCATCGCGTTGAGCGTGTCCTCGTCGAGCTCGTCGCCGGCCCCGTCGGAGTCGCCGGTCTCGAGCGCGGCCTGCGCGACCGGCCGCTCGTCCTGCGGCGGGCCGGCCCATCGGCCGGTCCGAGGTCAGGAACCACGCCTCGAACACCTGGTCGTAGCGGTCCAGGTCGTCGGGCCCGGAGCAGAGCGTCGCGCGGCCGGCCCAGTACGTCGCCCGCTGGTCGTCGAGCCCGACCAGCGAGGTCGCCTCGAGGTAGGCCTGGCTGCGGTCCTGGGTGACCGGCACCCCGGCGGCACGCAGCGCCCGCGCGAACCCGAGCAGCAGCTCGTCCGCGTCGTGGTGGTGCGGGGCCAGGATCGACTCGGTCACGGCGTCACGCGGTCAGCATCCGGTCGAGCGCCTGCCGGACCCGCTGGGCGTCCTCGCGGTACTTCACCACGGCGCCGAGCGTGCGGGCGGCGTTCTCGCACGTCGAGCTCGCCGGCGCCGAGGGCCTCCAGCGCACGCGCCCAGTCGAGCGTCTCGGCCACGCCCGGCGGCTTGAGCAGCCCCTCCGCCGTACGCAGGCGCTGCACCATCGTGGCGACCTGCCGGGCGAGCGTCTCGGACACCTCGGGCGCGCGGGACCGGACGATCGCGATCTCCCGGTCGAGGCCCGGGTGCTCGACCCAGTGGTAGAGGCAGCGCCGCTTGAGCGCGTCGTGCAGCTCGCGGGTGCGGTTGGAGGTGAGCACCACGATCGGGGGCGTCGCGGCGGTGACCGTGCCGAGCTCGGGGATCGTCACCTGGTAGGTCGAGAGCACCTCGAGCAGGAACGCCTCGAACTCGTCGTCGGCCCGGTCGATCTCGTCCACGAGCAGCACCGCGGGGCTCTCCCGCAGCGCCCGGAGCACCGGGCGGGCGAGCAGGAACCGCTCGTCGAACAGCGACTCCTCCGCGGCGTCGGCGTCGCTCACCGCGCCACCGCCGGCCGCCTCGAGCGCCCGCAGGTGCAGGATCTGCCGCGGGAAGTCCCAGTCGTAGAGCGCCTGGCCGGCGTCGATGCCCTCGTAGCACTGCAGCCGGATCAGCGGCAGGTCGAGCGCCTCGGCGAAGGCCTCCGCGAGCGCCGTCTTGCCGGTGCCCGGCTCCCCCTCCAGCAGCAGCGGCCGGTGCATCTTCAGCGCGAGGTAGCCGATGGTGGCCAGCGAGTCGTCACAGAGGTACCCGGTGTCACCGAGTCGCTTGGCCAGGTCGTCGGGCGAGCCGACAGAGGTCTCTTGCATGAGACCCAGCATTCCCCACGGATGCAACCAGGTCACCGCTCCGTCCGGATAGTCCGTGTCACACGGAGGCGACGGTGAACCTCGTCCTGCTGTGCTGGGGGTCCTCCACCTCGTCCAGCAGGGCGGCGGCGTAGTCCTCCGCGCTGACGAAGTCGCCGGCCGGGGAGTCCAGCCCGAGCCGGTAGGAGCCGGTGCGCTCGCCGGGGGCGATCACCGGCGACGGGGACAGGTAGGTCCAGTCGGGGCCCTCGGCCAGGCCGCGCAGGTAGGCCAGGCTGTCCGCGCCGATCAGCGACTCGCTCGTGTAGGCCTCCGGGAAGTCCGGTCCGTCGACCAGCCGCACGCCGTCGACGAGCAGGCTGCCGGCCCCGCCCACGACGACCAGCCGGGTGTCGCCCAGGGTCTCGACGAGCGTCCGGACGGCCCGCACGAAGCGGCCCTCGTCGGCACCGGTCCGGCTCGGCCCGACCGCGGACACGACGACGTCGTGGTTCGCGGCGACCCGGCGGGCCAGGTCCGCGTCGAGCGCGTCGCCCTGCTCGGGCTTCACGCCCTCGGGCAGCTCGCCGCCGGAGCGGCTGACGCCGGTGACCTCGTGGCCGCGCGCGACCGCCTCCGCGGCGATCCTGCTGCCGACCATCCCCGTTGCCCCGTAGACCGCGATACGCATGTGCCGACCTCTCCTCGATGACTGTTGTCGCTACAACAGTCATCGGTCGGTGGTTATTCCAGCAGGTCCTCGGGGCGGTCCAGGTCCCGCCCGGTCGCCAGGTCGCCGCACTCGCAGGCCAGCGGCTCGTGGGTGCGGAAGTAGGTGCGCGCGCCCCGGTCCCCGGCGGCGGTCTCCACGACGCCGGCCCAGTGGTCCCGTCCGATCAGCACCGGGTGCCCCGGCTCCCCGCCGTACGTCGACCGCACCAGCGCCCCGGGTCCCCCGTCGGTCGCCAGCACCCGGCGCAGCACCCGCTCGTCGACGTCGGGCAGGTCCACCAGCGTGACCAGCGCCGCCTCGCCGCCCCGCCCGGCCAGGGCGCGCAGGCCGGCCCGCAGCGAGGCGCCCATGCCCTCGTCCCAGTCGTGCGCGACGACCACGTCGACCGCGGGGTCCTCGGACCAGCCGGCCTCGTCCAGCAGGGCGCGGGCCTCCTCGGCGGAGGCGCCCAGCACCACGGTCACCGTCGCGCAGCCGCCGTCCAGCAGCAGCCCGACGGCCCGGTCCAGGAAGGGCACGCCGTGCGCGTCGCGCAGCAGCGACTTGGGGCCGCCCATCCGCCGGCCGGCCCCCGCGGCGAGCAGCAGCCCCGCGACGCTCACGAGGCCGCGGACTCCATGTCCCGCAGCGCCCGCAGCACGTTGCCGGACCCGAGCGCGACCAGGTCGTCCTCGGACCAGCCGCGCGAGCGCAGCTCCTCGAACAGCCGCGGGTAGCCCGAGACGTCCTCCAGCCCGGCGGGGAACGACACCGAGCCGTCGTAGTCGCCGCCGATGCCGACGTGCGCGAGGCCGGCGACGTCCCGGACGTGCTCGACGTGGTCGGCCACGTCGGCGACGGTCGGCGCGGGCGGCGCCAGCGGCATCCGCTCCTGCAGCACCGGGTCGAGGTCCTCGAACCGGCGGGGGTCGCCGCCGCGACCGGAGACCACGTCCATGCTCTCGAACCACCACGTCGCCCAGTCCTGGCTGACGAACGGCGGCACGAACGTCACCATGCAGACGCCGCCGTTCCCGGCCAGCGAGGCGAGCACGTCGTCGGGCACGTTGCGGGGATGGTCGCAGACGGCCCGCGCCGAGCTGTGGCTGAAGATCGCCGGGGCGGTGGCCACCGCCAGCGCGTCGCGCATCACGTCGGCCGAGACGTGCGAGAGGTCCACGAACATGCCGATCCGGTTCATCTCGCGGACCACGTCGCGACCGAAGTCCGAGAGCCCGCCGAGCACCGGCACGTCGGTCGCCGAGTCCGCCCAGGGGACGTTCTCGTTGTGGGTCAGCGTCATGTAGCGCACCCCGAGGGCGTGCATCATCCGCAGCGTGCCGAGCGAGGAGTTGATCGAGTGCCCGCCCTCCATGCCGCTCAGCGAGGCGATCCGGCCGGCCCGCATCGCGGCCTCCACCTCGTCCGCCGTACGGCACAGGGCGAGGTCGTCGGGGAACGCCTCCACCAGCCGGTGCACGAAGTCGACCTGCTCGAGCGTCGCGGTGACCGCCGCGTCACCGGCCAGCGAGCAGGGCACGAACACCGACCAGAACTGGCCGGCCACCCCGCCGGCGCGCAGCCGCGGCAGGTCCGTGTGCACGGCGCCCTCGCCCCCGGCCAGGTCGACCTTGGACAGGTCGTAGCCGCAGTGCTCGCGCAGCGCCCAGGGCAGGTCGTTGTGCCCGTCGAGGACGGGGACCGGGCGAGCCGTCATCGGTCATCGGGCGGGGGTCACCGGTGCGTTCGGGCGGGACAGCGGCACCCAGAGCGTGAACCGGTCGGCGCGGTACGTCGACCGCGAGACCTCCACGGCGATGTTGCCCGCGAACGCCCGACGCGCGATCCGCAGCACCGGCGTGCCCTCGGGGATGCCGAGCAGCTCGGCCTCCTCCTTGCGCGCCAGCGCCGCGTCCACCGAGTCCTCGCCCCACGTGGGCAGCAGGTTGCGGCGCTGCAGCTCGACGTACAGGCTCTCGGGGAGCGCGTGGTCCAGGAAGTTCGGGACGATGCTGTCGGAGAGGTAGGCGTCCTCGATGCACATCGGGCTGCCGTCGGCCAGCCGCAGCCGCTGCCAGTGCACGACCTTCTCGCCCTCGCCGATCTCGAGGGCGCGCGCGACGCCGGGCCCGGCGGACTCCATGCGGGCCAGCAGGGTGCGCGCGTCCGGCTTCATGCCCCGGCGGCCCATCTCCTCGGTGTAGCTGGACAGCCGCACCTGGACGTCGATCTTGGCGCGCGCCACGAAGGTGCCCCGACCGGGGACCCGCTCGAGCAGCCCCTCGGCGACCAGCGCGTCGAGCGCCTGCCGCACGGTCATCCGGGCCACGCCGAAGTGGTGCACGAGCTCACGCTCGGACGGGGCCGGACTCCCGGGCTCGGCGCCCTGGATCAGCCCTCGGACGTACTCGCGGACCTGGACGTGCTTGTGCACCGCCGGACGCGAGCGATCTGGTGTGATCACGTCACCCATGACACCTCCCTCGGCCCCCTCCACGCCCACCATAGCGTCCTGGCCGGGCCCTGTGGCATGGACCACACGGACCCCGCGCCGGACCCGTGACGCGCGGCCCGGGTGGGTCAGTCCGACGTGCCGTCGGCGGCGACCGCGTCGAGCTGGCGGGCGTCCATCCGGGTCATCCGGTCCAGGACCGATCTCGCGGTCGGGCTGGCGCACCTCGTCGACGACGCGGCCGTCGGCCAGGAACAGCACCCGGTCGGTGAACGCGGCGGCGACCGGGTCGTGGGTGACCATCACGACGGTCTGCCCGAACTCGTCGACCGAGCGCCGCAGCAGCGTGAGCACCTCCGCGCCGGAGCGCGAGTCGAGGTTGCCGGTGGGCTCGTCGGCGAACACGATCGAGGGCCGGCTGGCCAGCGCCCGGGCCACCGCCACCCGCTGCTGCTGGCCGCCGGACAGCTCGTTCGGCCGGTGGGTGAGCCGGTCCCGGAGGCCGACGGTGTCGATCACCAGGGCGTACCACGCCGGGTCCGGCTTGCGGCCGGCGATCGACAGCGGCAGGAGGATGTTCTCCTCGGCGGTCAGCGTGGGCACCAGGTTGAACGACTGGAACACGAAGCCGATCTCGTCGCGCCGCAGCCGGGTCAGCTCCTTGTCCCCGAGCCGGCTGAGCTCGGTGTCGCCCACGAACACCGACCCGCTGGTGACGCTGTCCAGCGCGGCGCAGCAGTGCATCAACGTGGACTTGCCCGAGCCGGACGGCCCCATCACCGCGGTGAACTCCCCGGCGTAGAGCTCGACGCTCCACGCCGTCCAGGGCGGTGACGGTGGCGTCCCCCGTGCCGTAGGTCTTGGTGAGGTCGACGGCGCGCGCGGCGGCCCGTCGCGCGGACGGGACGGTGCTCGGCTGCTCGGTCACGATGACGGTTCCCTCCGGTACGGCGCGGCTCTCCGGGCCCACGGTAGTGCGGCCGCCGCACACCCGGCCCGGCGGACGTCACAGACTGGGGGCGTGCCCCCCGAGGAGAAGACCGGTCCCGACGTCGACGCCCGTCTCGAGGCCGCGATCCTCGACCTGCTCGGGAGGCGGGCGCCCACCTCGACGATCTGCCCGTCCGACGCCGCCCGGTCGGTCGCCCCGGACGGCTGGCGCGACCTGATGGAGCCGGCCCGGCGGGCGGCCCGCCGGCTCGTCGCGGACGGCCGCGTGGTCGTCACCCAGGGCGGCCGGGTCGTCGACCCCTCGACCGCGACCGGGCCGATCCGGATCCGCCGGGCGGGCTGACGTGGCCCGTGAGGTCGGCCGGCTCCCGGCCCGCGACGTCGACCGGCTCGGCGCGATGCCGTTCAGCTACGCCCCCGTGGGTGCGACCGGCGGGTCGACGTACCCCGCGGGCTTCCACCGGCTCGACGTCGAGGTCGCGGTGGGCCGCGGCGAGGCGGACTTCCGCCGCGCGGCGCAGACGCTGATGACCTGGCGGATGCACGCCGGAGCCGGGCTGCGGGTCACCGCCGGCTCGCCCCGGGTGCACGCCGGAGCCGTGGTGCTGTGCCGGCTCGGGCCGCTGCGGATCCCCTGCCGCGTGGTGTGGGTCGTCGACGAGCCGACCCGGACCGGGTTCGCCTACGGCACCCTGCCCGGGCACCCGGAGGCGGGCGAGGAGTCGTTCGTGGTGCGCCTGGCGACGGCGACGTGTCGTGCGGCTGGCCGTGTCGGCGTACTCCCGCCCGGGGCTGCTGGTCACCCGGCTCGCCGGGCCGGTCGGCCGCTGGGGCCAGCGGCGGATGCTCGCGCGGTACGCCGGAGCGCTGCGGTGAGCCGGGCGCTGCTGCTCAACGGCACGGTCGGCGCCGGCAAGACGTCGGTCGCCGCGGCGGTCGGCGACCTGCTCCGCGAGCGGGAGGTGCCGCACGCGGTCATCGACCTCGACGCCCTGCGCCAGGCCTGGCCGGCCCCGCCCGGGCGACCGGTTCAACACGACGATCCTGCTGGCCAACCTGCGCGCCGTCTCGGCCAACGTCCGCGCGGCGGGCGCCCGGTCGCTGGTGCTGGCCGGGGTGGTCGAGACGGCCGCCGACCTTGCCGCGCTGACCCGCGCGGTGGGCGTGCCGCTGACCGTCGTCCGCCTGACCGCGGACCTGGAGCTGGTGCGGGCCCGGCTCCGGGCTCGGCACCACGACGACCCCGACGGGCTGCGCTGGCACCTGGACCGCTCCGGGGAGCTGGCCGACCTGCTGGCCGCGCGCGGCGGTCGAGGACCACGTCGTCGACACCACCGGCGCGAGCGTGCCGGCCGTGGCCGCCCGCGTGCTGTCCCTCGCCGGGCACTAGAACACCTGTTCGAACCAGGGGTAGCATCGGCGGATGACCGTGGAGTTCCAGACGTCGCTGTTCGACAGCCTCGACAGCCTCGGGCCCGAGGCCACCCTCGGGCCGCTGGGTGACACGGTCACCCGGCACGTGCTGACCCGCGGGGCCTGGGTCGACGTACGCCCCGGCTGGGTGTCCGGCTCCGACGAGCTGTTCGCCCGCCTGGTCACCGACGTGCCCTGGCACGCCGAGCGGCGGGTGATGTGGGACAACGAGGTGGCCGTCCCGCGGCTGCTGAAGTTCTACGCCGAGGACGAGCCGCTGCCCGACCCGCTGCTCGTCGAGGCCCGGCACGCCCTGGACCGGCACTACGCCGCCGAGCTCGGCGAGCGGTTCCGGTCGGCCGGGATGTGCTTCTACCGCGACGGCCGCGACAGCGTGGCCTGGCACGGCGACACCATCGGCCGGAGCAGCACCGAGGACACCATGGTCGCGATCCTGTCCCTCGGCGAGGCGCGGCGGCTCTCGCTGCGGCCGCGCACCGGCGGCGAGTCGATCTCGTTCCCGGTCGGGCACGGCGACCTGCTGGTGATGGGCGGCTCGTGCCAGCGCACCTGGGAGCACGCCGTCCTCAAGACCGCCCGCCCGGTGGGGCCGCGGATCAGCATCCAGTTCCGCCCGTACGGCGTCCGCTGACCGGTCCGGACGCGAGAAGGGCCCCGGCCGAAGCCGGGGCCCTCCTGTCGTTCAGTGGACGGTGCTCGGACCGTCCGGGCGGCGGGACTCAGAAGTCCATGCCGCCCATGCCGCCGTCGCCACCGGGCATGCCGGCCGGCGCCTTCTCGGGCTTGTCCGCCACGACCGCCTCGGTCGTGAGGAACAGCGCCGCGATGGAGGCAGCGTTCTGCAGCGCCGAGCGCGTGACCTTGGCCGGGTCGAGGATGCCCTCGGCGACCATGTCGACGTACTCGCCGGTGGCCGCGTTGAGGCCGTGACCCGGGGTCAGGTTGCGCACCTTCTCCGCCACGACGCCACCCTCGAGACCGGCGTTGATCGCGATCTGCTTGAGCGGGGCCTCGGCCGCGAAGCGCACGATCTGCGCACCGGTGGCCTCGTCACCCTCGAGCTCGATCTTCTCGAACGCGGCGTCGGTCGCCTGGACGAGCGCGACGCCACCACCGGCGACGATGCCCTCCTCGACGGCAGCCTTCGCGTTGCGAACGGCGTCCTCGATGCGGTGCTTGCGCTCCTTGAGCTCGACCTCGGTGGCCGCGCCGACCTTGATGACCGCAACGCCGCCGGCCAGCTTGGCCAGGCGCTCCTGCAGCTTCTCGCGGTCGTAGTCGGAGTCGCTCTTCTCGATCTCCGCACGGATCTGGTTGACCCGCCCGGCGATCTGGTCGGCGTCGCCGGCACCCTCGACGATCGTCGTCTCGTCCTTGGTGACGACGACCTTGCGGGCCTGGCCGAGCAGCTCGAGGCCGGTCGACTCGAGCTTGAGGCCGACCTCCTCGGAGATGACCTGGCCGCCGGTCAGGATCGCGATGTCCTGGAGCATGGCCTTGCGACGGTCACCGAAGCCGGGGGCCTTGACGGCGACCGACTTGAAGGTGCCACGGATCTTGTTGACCACCAGGGTGGACAGCGCCTCGCCGTCGACGTCCTCGGAGAGGATCAGCAGCGGCTTGCCGCTCTGCATGACCTTCTCGAGCACCGGCAGCAGGTCCTTGACGTTCGAGACCTTCTGGTTGGCGATCAGGATGTACGGGTCGTCGAGGACCGTCTCCATGCGCTCCGCGTCGGTGACGAAGTACGCCGAGATGTAGCCCTTGTCGAACCGCATGCCCTCGGTGAGCTCGAGGTCGAGGCCGAACGTGTTCGACTCCTCGACCGTGATGACGCCTTCCTTGCCGACCTTGTCCATCGCCTCGGCGATGATCTCGCCGACGGTGGTGTCACCGGCGGAGATGGAGGCGGTGGAGGCGATCTGCTCCTTGGTCTCGACGTCCTTGGCCATCGCGAGCAGCTGCTCGGTGATGGCGGTGACGGCGATCTCGATGCCGCGCTTGAGCGACATCGGGTTCGCGCCGGCCGCGACGTTGCGCAGCCCCTCGCGGACCATGGCCTGGGCCAGGACCGTGGCGGTGGTGGTGCCGTCGCCCGCGACGTCGTCGGTCTTCTTGGCGACCTCCTTGACGAGCTCGGCACCGATCTTCTCGTAGGGGTCCTCGAGCTCGATCTCCTTGGCGATGGACACACCATCGTTGGTGATCGTGGGGGCTCCCCACTTCTTCTCGAGGACGACGTTGCGGCCCTTGGGGCCGAGCGTCACCTTGACGGCGTCGGCGAGCGTGTTCATGCCACGCTCCAGGCCGCGCCGTGCTTCCTCGTTGAACGCAATAAGCTTCGGCATTCTCCGCGGTTCCTCACGCTGGAATGAATGGACTGGCCCGGGGGATGCCCGCGACGGACGATCTCCGCTGACCCGGCAGACCCTTCCCGCCGGCGCGTGGAGACCTCATCTTCCCGGCCCACTTGGCACTCTCGTGGTGAGAGTGCTACCTCATGTCTAGCACTCGCCCCCTGCGAGTGCAAGACGAGATGAGCGCGCTAGGTCTAGACCGACCGCAGCCACCCCCCCGGGTCATTGACCCCTCTTCGCGGCCAGGCCTAACCTGAGGGAACCTCGTGGGTGCGACGGGGTTTCGGCCGGAGAACGCGAGAGCGCTCTCCGGCCTCTTTGCGGTCAGGCCAGCCGCCCCGCGACCATCGCCCCGAAGGCGGTCGCCACCTCGGGCACCAGGTCCAGGTAGAGCCCCGGCTCGGTGGCCTCCAGCTCCCCCACCGCGAGCGTCCCGTCGGCCAGCCGCATCAGGTCCACCCGGGCGTAGGCCAGCCGGGCCCCGAGCAGCTCCTCCGCGACCCGCACCGTCCGGGTGGCCAGCGCCGCGTGCTCGTCCTCCAGCGGTACGGCGCCGGAGCGGCCGCCGTACTCCTCGTGGACCCGGACCTCGCCCGCCCCGGGCAGCTTGCGCACCTGCGCCACCGCCCGCCCGTCGATGGTGAACACCGAGGTCTCGCCCTCGGTGCGCACCGACTCGACCAGCGGCTGCACCAGCCAGGGGCCGTCGCCGTCGATCGGCACGTCCGGCCGGTCGATCACCACCACGCCCCGGCCGCCCGCCCCGACGACGGGCTTGCAGACCGCGACGCCGAACCCGCGGGCGGCGGCGGCCACCTCGCCGCGGGTCCCCGCCAGCACGCTGGGTACGACGGGCAGCCCGGCCGCGAGGAGGTCGAGGAGGTAGGCCTTCTCGGTGTTCCAGGCGAAGACGTCGGCGCCGTTGAGCAGGGCCGGCCCGACGCTCGCGGCCCAGTCCAGGAACTCCTCGCGCCGCGACTCGTAGTCCCAGGTGCTGCGGACCGCGACGACCCCGGCGCGCGACCAGTCGACGTCCGCGTCGTCCCAGGCCACCCAGCGCGACGCCGACGCCGCGGGCCGCGAGGTCCTCGACCAGCAGGTGGCCGTCGACCTCGCCGTCGGGGAGCGGGGCACAGGTCACGAGCAGGACGTCGGCGGACATGGCCGCGACGCTACCGATCGGCGCGCGCCGGTTTGCGACAGTGGGACGGTGATCGACACCTGGCTCACCGAGACCTTCGGCCTGTCCGTCCCCGTCGTCAGCGCCCCGATGGCCGGTCCCGGCGAGGGACCGCTGGCCGCCGCCGTCTCCGCGGCCGGCGCGCTCGGCATGGTCGGCGTGGGCGCGTCCCGCTCCCCCGAGCTGGGTCCGCGAGCAGGCCGGCGTGGCCGCGGCCGGCGGGGCGCCGTACGGGATCGGGCTGATGGCCTGGGCCCTGGAGCGCGACACCGCCCAGCTCGAGGCGGTGCTCGAGGTCCGACCGGACCTGGTCTCGGTGAGCTTCGGGCGCGTTCGAGCCGTACGTCGACCGGCTGCGCGACGCCGGCCTGCGGGTCGCGGTCCAGGCCGGCACCGTGGCCGAGGCGGTCCGCGCCGGCACGGGCCGGCGCCGACGTCGTGGTGGCCCGCGGGGGCGAGGGCGGCGGCCACGGCCGCGACGCGGTGGGCACGCTGCCGCTGCTCCAGGCCGTGCTCGACGCGGTCGAGGTGCCCGTGCTCGCGGCCGGCGGCATCGGCACCGCACGGGGGCTGGCGGCGGTGCTCGCGGCCGGGGCCGCCGGCGCCTGGGTCGGCACCGCCCTGCTCACCACCCACGAGGCCGGGACGTCGCGCGCGGCCCGGCAGCGGCTGCTCGCGGCCGACGAGACCGCGACGGCCTACGGCCGGGTCTTCGACGTCGCCCAGCGGCTCGCCTGGCCCCCGGAGTACGGCGGCCGGGCGCTGCGCAACGCCTACTTCGACCGCTGGGAGCACCGGCTCGACGAGCTCGCCACCGACGACGCCGCCGCCCGGGAGCTCACGGAGGCGCAGGCGGCCCAGGACCACGACACGGCCTACGTGTACGCCGGGCAGGGCGCCGGGCTGCTCCGCGAGGAGCGCAGCGTCGCCGAGGTCCTCGCCGACCTGGCCGGCGCCGAGGCGCTGCTGCGCAGGTTCTAGGCGTCGAGCAGCTCAGCCGACGGAGTCGGGCGGGAAGCCGCCGGTCGCGACCGGGCCCCACCGCTCGACGGTGATCCGGATCAGCGACTTGTTCTGGGTGCGCATCGCCTCGCGGTACTCGTCCCAGTCCGGGTGCTCGCCGGAGATGCACCGGAAGTACTCCACCAGCGGCTCGACGGCGTCCGGCATGTCGATGACCTCGGCGGTCCCGTCGACCTGGACGTAGGGACCGTCCCACTCGTCGGAGTGGATCACCATCGACACCCGGGCGTCGCGGCGGGCGTTGGCGGCCTTCGCCCGCTGCGGGTACGTCGACACCACGATCCGGCCCTCGGGGTCCAGGCCGCAGGTCACCGGCGACATCTGCGGGCTGCCGTCCCGGCGCCGGGTGACGAGGGTGCCCTTGTGCCGCGGCCGGACGAACTCGTCGAGCTCGTCCTTGCCGACCCGGTCCGCTGTCGCGAGGTTGCGTGCCATGCCGTCAGCCTAGCCAGGCCCGCCGAGGTGGGACCCGGCCGCCGCCGTCGCCCCTAGCAGCCGCCGGCGACCGCCGGGATGACCGAGACCTGCGCGCCCGCGGGCGTGCTGGTCTCCAGCGACTCCAGGAAGCGCACGTCGTCGTTGCCGACGTAGACGTTCACGAAGCGACGGATCGCGCCCTGGTCGTCCAGGATGCGGCCCTTGATCCCCGGGTAGCTCGCCTCGAGGGAGTCGAGCACCTCGGCGAGGGTCCCCCCGTCGGCCGACACCTCGGACTCGCCGTGGGTGTAGGTGCGCAGGATGGTGGGGATCCGGACGCTGACGCTCATGAGTACCTCGATCTTGTCTGGTGCGGATGCTGGGAGCAGGCTACCCGGGGCTCAGACCAGGCCGGCGTTCGTGAACGCCGCGTAGCTCGGGTCGATGGTGGCGGCCGGGCCGACCCGGTCCGCGACCGCGTCCAGGGTCTTGAGCCCGTCGCCGGTGTTGAACACCACGGTCTCGGCGTCGGGGTCGAGCTGGCCGGTCTCGACGAGCTTCTTCAAGGTGGCGATGGTGACCCCGCCGGCGGTCTCGGCGAAGACGCCCTCGGTGCGGGCGAGCAGCTGGATGCCGTCGCGCACCTCCTCGTCGGTGACGTCCTCGATCGCGCCGCCGGTGCGGCGGGCCACGTCCAGGACGTAGGGGCCGTCGGCCGGGTTGCCGATCGCGAGCGACTTGGCGATGGTGTCGGGCTTGACCGGGCGTACGACGTCGTGGCCGTCCTTGAACGCCGCGGACGACCGGCGAGCAGCCCTGCGCCTGGGCGCCGAAGATCTTGTAGGGCGACTCCTCGACCAGGCCGAGCTGCACCAGCTCGGCGAAGCCCTTGTCGACCTTGGTCAGCTGCGACCCGGAGGCGACCGGGATCACGACCTGCTGCGGCAGCCGCCAGCCGAGCTGCTCGGCGACCTCGTAGCCGAGCGTCTTGGAGCCCTCGGCGTAGTAGGGCCGGACGTTGACGTTCACGAACGCCCAGCCGTCCTCCTCGCCGGCGATCTCCGAGGCGAGCCGGTTCACGTCGTCGTAGTTGCCGTTCACGGCGACCAGCGTGCCGCCGTACACCGCGGTGGTGATGACCTTGGGCCGCTCGAGGTCGGCGGGGATGAAGACGACCGTCTTCATGCCGGCGCGGGCCCCGGCGGCGGCCACCGCGTTGGCGAGGTTGCCGGTCGAGGGACAGGCGAAGACCTTGCTGCCGAACTCGCGGGCGGCCGACAGCGCGATCGCGACGACCCGGTCCTTGAAGGAGTGCGTCGGGTTGCCGGAGTCGTCCTTGACCCAGAGGTTCTTGATGCCGAGCTCGCGACCGAGGTTGTCGGCCTTGATCAGCCGGGTGAAGCCGGGCTCCATGTTGGGGCTCGAGGTGATGTCGGCGGGCACCGGCAGCAGCTGCTGGTAGCGCCAGATGTTCTTGGGGCCGGCCTCGATCCCGGCGCGGGTGACCGCCGGGAAGTCGTAGCCGATCTCCAGGGGGCCGAAGCACTCCTGGCAGGCGTAGAAGGGACCGAGGTCCTGGGTGGCGCGGCACTCGCGGCACACGAGGTGGACCGCGTTGCCGAAGGCGCCGGGACGGGTGGTGGTGCCGGGACCGGAAACGACCGAGGTGCTCAAAGGAATCCTCCTTCTCATCTTCCCCGGTGAACCGACTCTCGGACCGGGACGGAATTAGCACCGTTGGCACCACAGGCCGGTCGACGGATTTCGACGCGTGCGTGCGGTGGCGGGTTGCCGGGGCTTCAGCGGGCCGTGTCCCTCTGCCCCTCTCGATGAGCAGTCCTTACTGTACGAATCCGTCTCAGCATGTGCACATCGCATCCATCATGCGAGATCCGCCGGCGGCAGGATGGCCGGATGGAGGCGTGGCGGGTCAAGCAGGTGCGTCAACGGGCTGAACGGCTCGACGCTGCTCGGGCTGGCCGTCGCCCGGGCCGGCCGGGCCCGGCTGGGCCGCGGGCCGCGCGGGCTGGTGGTCGCGACCGGCTACCGGCTGCCGCTGCCGGTCGCCTCGGCGTTCACCCTCGGCAACGTGGTGACCAGCAAGCACGACCGGGCCTGGCTCGACGCGCGCCCCGCGCTGCTGCGGCACGAGGAGCGGCACACCTGGCAGTACGTCGCCTGTCTCGGGCTGCCGATGCTGCCGCTGTACTTCCTGGCGGCGGGCTGGTCGCTGCTGGTCGGCGGCGACCCGGCGGTGCACAACGCCTTCGAGCGGCTCGCCGGGCTCGAGGACGGCGGCTACCCGACGGTGAGCGCGCGGGCCCGGCGGCGCGGGCAGGCCCGGCTCAGCCGGCCTGAGCGGTGCGGACGTCCTCGGCGAACCGGGCGAGCAGCCCGAGCACCCCGGCCGGGCCGTCGACGACCACGTCGGAGAGCTCCGCGAGCGCCTCCTGCTCCTCGGAGCCCGAGCAGACCAGCAGCGTCGGCAGGCCCTGGTCGCGCAGCCCGCGCACCGCCTCGAACGCCTCGAGGTCGCCGAGGTCGTCCCCGGCGAACAGCACCGCCGCCGGCGTGGTGCTCCTCGAGGGCCGCGTCGCACGCGCGCGGCCCTTGTGCATGCCCGGGGCGCGGACCTCCAGCACCAGCCGGCCGGGCTCGAGGGCCAGCCCGTGCCGCTCGGCGGCGTCGCGCAGCGCGGCCTCCAGCCGGGCGAAGGCCGCCGCCGGCGTCCGGCAGCCGCCGCGTGTGCACGGCGACCGCGAGACCCTTCTCCTCGACGAACGCGTCCTCGGCGTCCTGGGCCGCGAGCAGCCGCGGGCAGCTCGTCGCGGAAGGCCTGCAGGCCCGGCGGGCGGCTCGGGGGAGCTGAACTCGCGGGAGCCGGAGTCCCACTGCTCGTTGCCGTACTGCCCCATCACGACCAGCCGGGCACCCGGCGGCGAGCGCGTCGGCGACCGCGTCGAGCCCGCCGAGCTCGACGACCTGGCGGGCGGGCCGGCCGGTGATCACGACGACCGCGCGCACGCAGGCGGCCAGGTCGCGCAGCACCCGGGGCCCGTCGGGGTGGATCACCGCCCGGGCCGGGTCCTCGACGATCGGGGACAGCGTGCCGTCGAAGTCCAGGCCGACCAGGACCTCGCGCGGCGACGGCCACCAGGGCGTCGTACCGGTCGCTGCGGACCCGCCGCTGCGGACCCGCCGGGAGGCGGCACGGGGTCAGGAGTAGTCGCTGGTGAGGATCACGGTGAGCCGGTCGCCGCGCATCGGGGCGATCGCGGGCTTGAGCCGCTTGATGCCGAGGTCCTTGCCGAGCAGCTGGGCCTGGTCCTCGAGCCGGGCCGGGAAGTAGACGGTGCTGGCCGCGATGGTGCCGTACCAGTTGTCGGAGCCGACGACCTGCCAGCCGGCGCCCTGCGCGCGGGCGGCGGTGCTGCCGGCCAGGCCGCTGATGCCGGAGTTGTTGTAGACCTCGACGTAGGTGCCGCCGCGGCGGACCGGCGCTTCTTCTTGACGACCTTCTTCTTCTCGAGCGTCGCGGTCGCCGTCGGCGCGGGGGCGGTCGGCGTCGGGGCCGCGGAGGTGCTGGCGACGACCGGGGTGGCCGCCGGGGCGGGCTCCTCGTCGTGGCCGGTGACCAGGAAGGCGGCGCCGGCCACGACCACGGCGGCGACGGAGAGCAGGGCGACCGGGGACGACATCGCGACCCCGCGCTCGGGTGCGGCGGCGCACGTCAGACCTCGAAGCCGAGGCGCCGGGCGGAGCGGGCGCGCTGGCGGGCGGCGCGCAGCCGGCGCAGGCGCCGGACCAGCAGCGGGTCGAACGCCAGCGACTCGGGACGGTCGATCAGGGCGTTGAGCACCTGGTAGTAGCGCGTCGAGGACATGTCGAACTTGTCGCGGACCGCCTGCTCCTTGGCGCCGGCGTACTTCCACCACTGGCGCTCGAAGTTGAGGATCTCGCTGTCGCGCTCGGAGAGCTCGCTCGACGGGGCGTTCTGTCCCGGGGTCGAGGGCGTTCGCGGCGTCCATGGTGGGCGACTCCTGTGCCGGAAGGCGGCGGGTGGTGGCGGGCTGTGCTCGAGCCATCATAGGCGACGAACCACACGCGTGTAGTTCACCCCGCGCATCTGTGTCGGCGTTTCGGATGGGGTCCGTGGGGTCGGGCCTGTCCGCTCCCGGCGCGCGTGCGGCCCGGCGATCGGGCACGATGGGGCCATGACGACGCTGCCCACCGACCTCCCGCCCTCGACGTCGCCCCGGGACCGCGCCGCGCGCGAGCCGCTGCCGGCCGACCGTCCGGTGCGCTGGGGCATCCTGGCGACCGGCAAGATCGCCGGCTCCTTCGCCCGCGACCTCGCCCTGCTGCCCGAGTGCGAGATCGCCGCCGTCGGCGCCCGCCGCCAGGAGTCCGCCGACGCGTTCGCGGCCGAGCACGGTGCGGCCGCGGCGTACGGCGACTACCGCGCGCTGGTCGAGGACCCCGCCGTGGACGTGGTGTACGTCGCGACGCCGCACGCCCTGCACCGCGAGCACGTCGAGCTCGCCTTCGAGGCCGGCAAGCCGGTGCTCTGCGAGAAGGCGTTCACGCTCGACGCCGCCGACGCCGAGCACCTGGTCGCGCTGGCCCGCGAGAAGGACCTGTTCCTCATGGAGGCCATGTGGATGCGGTGCAACCCGCTGGTCCGCCGGCTCCAGCAGCTCGTCGCCACCGGGGCGCTCGGCGAGGTCCGCCAGGTCCGCGCCGACCTCGGCTTCGTGGTGGACAAGCCGCCGACGGACCGGCTGCTCGACCCGGCCCTCGGCGGCGGCGCGCTGCTCGACATGGGCGTCTACCCGCTCACGTTCGCCGCACCTGTTCCTCGGCGAGCCGTCGACGCTGGCCGCGACCGCCGCGCTCTCGGAGGTCGGCGCCGACCTGAACCTCGCGATCAGCCTCGGCTACGACAGCGGCGCGGTCGCCTCGCTCACCTCGACGATGACCGCCTGGTCGCCGCGCACCGCGTCGATCGCCACGGACCGCGGCCGGATCGACCTGCCGGCCCCGTTCCACCACCCGACCAGCGTCACCTGGACCTCGATGACCGGCGACCCGGACTTCGACGGCCCGGCCGAGCCGCAGGAGATCCGCCAGGAGCTGCTCGGCACCGGGCTGGCGCACGAGGCGCTCGAGGTGGTCCGCTGCCTGCGGACGGCGAGACCGAGAGCCCGCTGGTGCCGCTGGACGACACCGTCGCGCTGATGCGGCTGATGGACCGGATCCGCGACCAGATCGGGGTGCACTACGCGACGCGCTCATGACGGCGTCGCGCGCTGGGTAGGTTGGAGGGGTGAGCCCCGCCAGAACGCCCAAGCCCCGCCAGGCCGACCTGGTCATCGTCGCCAACCGGCTGCCCGTCGACCGGGTGGTCAACGACGACGGGTCGGTGGACTGGCGCCGCTCCCCCGGCGGGCTGGTCACCGCGATCGAGCCGGTGATGCGCGAGAACGACGGCGCCTGGATCGGCTGGTCGGGCGGCAGCGACGACGACATCGAGCCGTTCGTCGACGACGGTCTCTCGCTGGTGCCGGTCCCGCTGACCGCCGAGGAGATCGAGGAGTTCTACGAGGGCTTCTCCAACGCCACCCTCTGGCCGCTCTACCACGACGTGGTCGCCAAGCCGGAGTTCCACCGCGAGTGGTGGGACTCCTACGTCCGGGTCAACCGGCGCTTCGCCGAGAAGGCCGCCGAGGTCGCCGCCGAGGACGCCACGGTCTGGGTGCACGACTACCAGATGCAGCTGGTGCCGGCGATGCTCCGCGAGCTGCGCCCCGACCTGCGGATCGGCTTCTTCCTGCACATCCCGTTCCCGCCGGCCGAGCTGTTCCAGCAGCTGCCCTGGCGGCGCCAGCTCCTCGAGGGCCTGCTCGGCGCCGACGTGGTGGGCTTCCAGCGGCCCGGCGCCTCGCAGAACTTCGTCCGGCTGGTCCGCCAGCGGGTCGGCCACAAGACCCACCGCGACCTGATCTACCTGCCCGACGGCCGGGTCGTGCAGGCCGGGTCGTTCCCGATCTCGATCGACACCCCGGGCCTCGACGCGCTGGCCCGCACCGAGGCCGTCGAGGTGCGCGCCAGCGAGATCCGCGAGCAGCTCGGCAACCCGCGCCGGGTGCTGCTCGGCATCGACCGGCTCGACTACACCAAGGGCATCTTCGACCGGCTCCGCGCGTTCGGCGAGCTGGTCCGCGACGGCGAGGTGTCGGTCGAGGACGCCGTCTTCGTGCAGGTCGCCACCCCCTCGCGCGAGCGGGTCGAGCAGTACCGCAAGCTCCGCGACGACATCGACCGCCTGGTCGGCCGGCTCAACGGCGACCTCGGCCCGATCGGCAGCCCGGCCATCCACTACATGCACACCTCCTACCCCAAGGAGGAGATGGCGGCGCTGTTCCGGGCCGCCGACGTCATGGTGGTCACCCCGCTGCGCGACGGCATGAACCTCGTCGCCAAGGAGTACGTCGCCTGCCGGTACGACGACCGGGGCGCCCTGGTGCTCTCGGAGTTCGCCGGCGCCGCCGACGAGCTGCGGCAGGCCTACATGGTCAACCCCTACGACATCAACGGCATGAAGGCCGCGATCGTCACCGCGATGGAGGCCGAGCCGCGGGAGCTCGCCCGGCGGATGAAGGCGATGCGCAAGACGGTCTGCGAGCACGACGTCAAGAGCTGGGCCCGCTCGTTCCTCGCGGTCCTCGACGAGGCGCGGCCCGAGCACCACAAGCACCTGCGCCCGTCGCAGAGCGCCTGACCCGATGACCGGCGGGACCGGGCTGCCGGCCCGTCCGCCGGGCCGGCCGCACCCGCGCGACCTGCTCGCCCTGCTCGCGGAGCACGTCGGCGAGAGCGGCGCCGCCGGGCTGTGCGCCGACCTGCTGGCCGCCGACGACCCGCACGACCACGCCGCGACGGTGCTGTTCCTCGGCGGGCCGGCCGGACGGTCGCTGCTGGAGGCGGCACGTCGTGGAAGGAGTGGTGGGCCCGGGTCTGGGCGGCCCGCGGGCTGCTCTACGTCTGGGACGACGCCGCCGGCCCGGTGGTGCTCGACCCGCCTCGACGACGACGCCTGGCGGGTCGCCGAGATGTGCCTCAAGGTCTCGGCCCGGCGCGAGCTGCCGTGCGGCGACGCCGCCGCCCGGCTGGCCGCGCACGACCTGCCCCGGGTGCGGGCCACGGCCGCCCGCGCGCTGGGCGGCTGCGGCGACAGCGAGCACCTGGCCGCCGTACGCCGGCTGCTGGCGGACCCGGACGCGGACGTCCGGCGGGCGGCGGCCCGGGCCCTCGAGCGGCTGGAGCAGCGGCTCGACCTCTGAGCCGGCGCGACCGAGACGCTGCGCACACACCGGTCCGGCGGGGGCGACCCGCTGGTAACTTCTGCTCATGGATCTGATCCCCAAGCCGGACCAGATCGTCTCGGCAGCCGCCAACGTCGCGCACAAGATGTTGTACGGCGGCCTGGCCGATCTCCGCCCGATGCCCCGGACGCTGATCGACGAGGGCGTGCTGCGGGAGGTCTACCACTACCGGCCGCGGGCCGCGGCGCGCGAGCACGGCGACCCGGTCCTGCTGGTCACCCCGCTGGCCGCGCCGGCGATCTGCTTCGACCTGCGCCGCGGGTGCTCGCTGGTCGAGCACCTCGTGGAGGCCGGCCGGCCGACGTACCTCGTGGAGTACGGCGAGGTCTCCTTCGCCAACCGGGGCCTGGGCATGGAGCACTGGGTCGACGAGGTCATCCCCCGCGCGATCGAGGAGGTCAGCGCGCACGCCGGCGGCCGTCCGGTGCACGTCGTCGGCTGGAGCCTCGGCGGGATCTTCGCGCTGCTCACCGCGGCCGACCGTCCGGACCTGCCGATCGGCTCGCTGACCTCGGTCGGCGCGCCGGTCGACGTCGACGCAGGTGCCGCTGGTCGCGCCCATCCGCCCGTTCCTCGGCATCACCGGCGAGCGCGCCGGGCTGGTCACGCAGTCCTACCGGCTGATGGGCGGGTTCCCCAAGCCGCTGGTCAAGCGGGCCTTCCAGCTCTCGTCGTTCAACAAGCTGGTGACCAAGCCGATCGCGCTGGCCGCCAAGCTCGACGACGCCGACTTCCTCGCCCAGGTCGAGGCCGTCGACCGGTTCACCGCGAACATGATCGCCTACCCCGGCCGGACGTTCGGGCAGCTCTACCACCGGCTGCTCAAGGGCAACCAGCTCGCGTCCGGATCGGTGACGATGGACGACCGGGAGATCCGGCTGGCCGACATCACCGCACCGCTGCTCGCGTTCGGCGGCGCCGGCGACGGCATCGCACCGGTCGGGTGCGTGCGGCCGATCGTCGACCTGGTCACCGGCGTCGACGACCTGCGCTTCGAGATCGTCCCCGGCGGCCACCTCGGCATGCTCACCGGCCGCGCGGCCCGCGGGACCACCTGGCGGATCATCGACGAGTGGATCGACGCGCACTCCTCGGCCGCCGCCGACCGGCCCACGCCCGCGGCCCGCACGAGGTCCGCCTCGACCCGGAAGACCGCGGCCGCGAAGAAGAGCGTCGCGGCCGGGCGGACCGCCGCCGCGGCCTCGACGCAGGCGCCCGCCCGGGCCACCGCGAAGAAGGCCACCGCGAAGAAGCCACCGCGAAGACGGCCACCGGGAAGAAGGCGGCGTCCAAGACGGCGATCGGCGCGAACCCGTCGCGCCGCTACGGCTCGGCCGGCAGCCGGACCCTGGCGCCGAAGAAGCGCTGAGGTGAGGCTCGCCGCCGCGAGCACCAGCGCCGCCGTCACCCCGGACTGGCGGCTCGCGGTCGTCCTGGTCGCCCTCGTGGTGGTCGCGGTCGTGGCCGCGGTCGTCGGCCGGCTCGGCACCGAGCGGGACTACCCGACCGCCGCCCTGCGCGCCGTGGTGCAGCTGTCCCTCGTCTCGCTGGTGATCACCGCCGCCCTGGCCAGCGTCTGGCTCTCGCTGGCCTTCGTGCTGCTGATGTTCGTGGTCGCGACGGTCACCTCGACCGGCCGGATCCGCACGCCCCGCGGGCAGATGCCGTGGGTCGGCCTGGCCATCGCCAGCGGGATCGTCCCGGTGCTCGCGCTGATCTTCGCCTCCGGCGTGGTGCCGTTCAACGGGCCCGGCATCATCCCGATCGCCGGCATCGTGGTCGGCAACATGATGACCGCCTCGACGTTGACCGGGCGGCGGGCGTTCGACGAGCTCGCCGGGCACTTCGGCACCTACGAGGCCGCCCTGGCGATCGGGCTGAGCAGCCCCGAGGCCGCCTTCGAGGTGATCGCCCCGACCGCCCGTGAGGCGCTCACCCCGGGCTTGGACCAGACGCGTACCGTCGGCCTCGTGACGCTCCCCGGGGCGTTCGTCGGCGTCCTGCTCGGTGGCGGTACGCCGCTCGAGGCCGGCGCCGCGCAGATCCTGGTGCTGATCGGCCTGATGGCGGGTCAGGCGATCACCTCGGCGGTGCTGCTGCGGCTGGTCGCAGGTGCCCGCCTCGTCCGTCGGGACCTCGTCGCGACGTACCCTCGATGACCGACCGCGGAGGACCCCGATGCACCTCGCCCGCCTGACCACCGCCGTGGTCGCGGCCGCCCTGCTGGTGTCCGGCTGCACCCAGGGCAGTGCGGCCAGCCCGGACCCGTCCGCGTCCCCGTCGAAGCCCCCGGTGACCGGCAGGTACGTCGCGCTGGGCGACTCCTACTCGGCCGGCCCGCTGATCCCGACCACGGACCTGGCCGGCGGCTGCGCGCGCTCCGACCACAACTACCCCACCCTGGTCGCCGACGCCGTCAACGCGCAGACGTTCGTCGACGTGACCTGCAGCGGCGCCGACACCCGTGCCCTGACCGGGGTGCAGCGGACGTTCGGGGACGCCCGCATCCCGCCGCAGCTGCGCGCCGTCACCGCCGACACCGACCTGGTCACGCTGGGCATCGGCGGGAACGACCTCGCGCTGTTCTCCACGCTGGTGAACACCTGCACGCGGCTGCGCGCCTCCGACCCGCAGGGCTCGCCGTGCGCGCGGCAGCTCGCCGCCCGCGGCCCCGACCTCGACGCCGCCGTCACCACGATCAGCGGCCGGGTCGCCGCGTCCCTGCGGGCGATCAGGGCGAAGGCGCCGCGGGCGAAGGTCCTGCTGGTCGGCTACCTGCGCCTGGCCCCCGACCGGGGCACCTGCGTCGGGCTGCCGCTGGCCGCGGGCGACTACGCGGAGGGCCGGCGGATCAGCCGGGCCCTCGACACCGCACTGAAGACGGCGGCCCGCCGCACCGGCACCACGTTCGTCGACATGTACGCCGCCTCGCGCGGTCACGACATCTGCTCGCGGGACCCGTGGGTCAACGGCAGCGTCAACGACCGGCAGAAGGCGCTGGCCTACCACCCGCTCGCCTCCGGCATGCGGGCCGACGCCCGCGCCGTGGTCGCCGCCCTGCAGGGCTGAGGCCGCTCAGCCCGTCCAGGAGGCCCCGTCGGCCGCGGCCCGCAGCGTGCAGCCGCCGGCAGCGCAGGACTCCGGCGCCAGCACGTACCCGATCCGTCCCGAGCGCAGGTCGCGCAGCGAGACCACCGTGGCGGCCATCGAGACCGCCGACCAGCCGTCCTCGACCGCGCTGCTGCCGGCCACGTCCTCCAGCGCCGCCCACAGCTCCCCCGGATGCCGGCGGAACGCCTGGTGCAGGGTCCCCTGCATCAACGGGTCCAGGACGTCGAGCTGCTCCTGGACCGCGCGGGCGTCGGTGCCCCGAACCGGTCGACCACCTCGGCGGGCGTGACCGGACCCGTGGTCAGCCGTGACGCCGCCCTCGTCCTCCGCCCGCGAGCGGACGTAGCCGAGGTCGACCACCGCCAGGTGGTCCACCCGCTGCCCGCTCACCGTCTCGACCTCGCGGACCAGGTCGGCGGGCCGGCCGTCGGCCACGGTGGCGGCGACCGACGTGCCGTCGGGGAACGCCGACGCCGGCGGCAGCGCGACCGCGCGCACCGTCCGCCGGTCGGCCGCGACCTGCACCAGCTGGACGGCGCGCACGGACCCGTGCCCCGGCAGCCACGAGCCGCTCCGCGGGGTGCCCCGGTCCTCCAGCACGAGCAGGAACGTCAGCGCCTCGGTGTCGCGCGGGCGGTCCGCGAGGCCGTGAAGGCTCCGTCGACGCGTCCCAGCCGGTCCACGAGCCGATGGTCGACGTACCACGCACCGAGCAGCGCGACGACCAGACCGAGCAGGAGCACGGCGACGAGTCCGCGCAGCAGCCGGCTCCGTGGCCGCCGCGACGTGCCCGTTCCCGCCTGTCTCCGTCATGCTCTCCCCCACCTCGTCGACCCCGTGCGTCCCACCCCTCCCGGGGTCGTCACAGTTTCACCCAATCCGCTCCGTTCACGTGCAGACACCTCCCATAATGGTCGCGTGAGGGGGCTTACAGACATGGACAGATCCCGGCTCGGAGTGGCCGTCGTGGGGGCGGGCTACTGGGGACCCAACCTGGTCCGCAACTTCCGGGCAGCGCCGACTGGGACCTGGTCGCCGTGTGCGACCTGGACGTCGAGCGGGCCCGGAGGTCGTGGGCGGCCGCAGCGACGGTGCTGTGCACCGCGTCGCTGGAGCGAGGTGCTCGCCCGCGACGACGTCGACGCGGTCGCCATCGCGACCCCGGCCCGCACCCACCAGGACATCGCGCTCGCGGCGCTGCGCGCCGGCAAGCACGTGCTGGTCGAGAAGCCGCTCGCCGACACGGATCGAGCGCGGCCGCGAGATGGTCGACGGCGGCCGCGCGAGCGGCGGCCTGGTCCTGATGGCCGACCACACCTACTGCTACACGCCCGGCGGTGCTGCAAGATCCGCGAGCTCGTCGCACGACGGCGAGCTCGGCGACATCCTGTTCGTCGACTCGGTGCGGATCAACCTCGGGCTGGTGCAGCCCGACGTCGACGTGTTCTGGGACCTCGCGCCCGCACGACCTGTCGATCCTCGACTTCGTCCTGCCCGGCGGCCTGCGTCCCGACGGGCGTCGTCCGCGCACGGCGCCGACCCGCTCGGCGCCGGCAAGGCCTGCGTCGGCTACCTGACGCTGCCGCTGCGCGGGCGGCGCGATCGCCCACGTGCACGTCAACTGGCTGAGCCCGACCAAGATCCGCCAGATGGTCATCGGCGGCTCCGAGCGGACGCTGGTCTGGGACGACCTCAACCCGCAGCAGCGGCTCAGCGTCTACGACCGCGGCGTCGACCTCGCGCAGCCAGTCGCGCGACGGCGCCGACCGGACCGCCGGCCACGATCTCCTACCGGCTCGGCGACACCTGGGCGCCCGCCCTGCCCGAGCACGAGGCGCTCGGCGCGATGGTCGACCGAGTTCGCCGACAGCATCCGCGAGGGCCGCGCCCCGCGCACCGACGGCCGCGCCGGGCTGCGCGTGCTGTCCGTCCTCGAGGCCGCCGCCGCGCAGCCTGGCCGAGCGCGGCGCGCCTGGTCGACGTGCCCGACAGACGACTTCAGCTGGAGGTTCCGGCATGAGCAGCATCGCACGGCGCGCAGCGTCCTGGTCACCGGCGGCGCCGGCACCATCGGGTCGACCATCGTCGACCAGCTCCTCGACGCCGGCGCCGGCCACGTCGACGTCCTCGACAACCTCGTCCGCGGCCGCCGGGCCAACCTCGACGACGCCCTCGCCTCCGGCCGGGTCGACCTCGTCGAGGGCGACATCCGCGACCGCGACCTCGTCCACGACGTGACCCGCGGCAAGGACCTGGTCTTCCACCAGGCCGCCATCCGGATCACCCAGTGCGCCGAGGAGCCGCGGCTCGCCCTCGAGGTGCTGGTCGACGGCACGTTCAACGTGCTCGAGGCCGCCGCCGACGCACAGGTCGCCAAGGTGGTCGCCGCGTCGTCGGCGTCGGTCTACGGCCTGGCCGAGCAGTTCCCGACCGGCGGAGCGCCACCACCCCTACAACAACGACACGTTCTACGGCGCGGCCAAGTCGTTCAACGAGGGCATGCTGCGCAGCTTCCGCGCGATGTACGGCCTCGACTACGTGCTGCTGCGCTACTTCAACGTCTACGGCCCGCGGATGGACGTCCACGGCCTGTACACCGAGGTGCTGGTCCGCTGGATGGAGCGGATCGCCGACGGCCAGCCGCCGCTGATCTTCGGCGACGGGCTGCAGACGATGGACTTCGTCTTCACCGCCGACATCGCCCGGGCCAACGTGCTGGCCGCGGCCAGCGACGTCACGCGACGGCGTCTTCAACATCGCCAGCGGCACCGAGACCAGCCTGCTCGAGCTGGCCGAGGCGCTGCTGCGGGTGATGGGCTCCGACCTGCCGGTCGAGCACGGCCCCGACCGCGCGGTCAACGGCGTCGTCCGCCGGCTGGCCGACACCTCCGCCGCCGCGCGCGACCTCGGCTTCGAGGCCGAGATCGGGCTCGAGGAGGGGCTGCGCCAGCTCGTCGACTGGTGGGCGCCGCTGCGCGAGGAGATCGCCGCCGGCCGGCTGCCGGCGTGCCGTCGTGAGCCGCATCAACGTCATGCAGCCGTGGCTGGGCGAGGAGGAGGTCGCCGCGGTCACCGAGGTGATCGCGCTCCGGCTGGGTCGCCCAGGGCCCGCGGGTCGCGGCGTTCGAGCAGGCGCTTCGCCGAGCGCGATGCAGGCCGAGCACGCCGTGGCCGTCGTCGAGCTGCACCACCGGCGCTGCACCTGGCGCTGGTCGTGGCCGGGGTCGGGCCCGGGCGACGACGTCGTCGTGCCGTCGTTCTCGTTCATCGCGACCGCCAACGCGCCGACGTACGTCGGGGCGCGGCCGGTCTTCGCCGACGTCGACCCGGTCACCGGCAACCTCACCGCCGAGACCGTCGCAGCGGCGCTCACCGCCGCGCACCCGGGCCGTCATCGTCGTCGACCAGGGCGGCGTGCCGGTCGACCTCGACCCGATCCGGGCAGCTGCTGCGACCCGCGCGGGCATCGCCGTGGTCGAGGACGCCGCCTGCGGCGCCGGCTCGACCTACCGCGGCCGTCCGGTCGGGCGCCGGCGCCGCGATCGCCGCCTGGTCCTTCCACCCGCGCAAGCTCCTCACCACCGGCGAGGGCGGCATGCTCACCACGTCGACGACGCGGACTGGGCGGCGCGGGCCCGCCGGCTGCGCGAGCACGCGATGAGCGTCTCCGCCGCGGACCGGCACGCCAGCGTGCTGGCGCCGCCGGAGGAGTACCCCGAGGTCGGCTTCAACTTCCGGATGACCGACCTGCAGGCCGCCGTCGGCCTCGTGCAGCTCGGGCGGCTGCGACGCGATCGTGGCCCGGCGCCGGCGAGCTCGCCGCGACCTACACCAAGCACGCTCGCCGACATCGCCGGGCCTGCGGGCCGTGCGCCGACCCGGCGTGGGGCACGAGCAACTTCCAGTCCTTCTGGGTCGAGGTGCGGCCCGGAGTTCCCGCTCGACCGCGACGGAGCTGCTCGCCTGCCTCGCCGAGGCCGAGATCTCCGCCCGCCGCGGCATCATGGCCGCCCACCGGCAGCCGGCCTACGCCGGCCGGACACCGGCGACGCGCCGCTGCCGGTCACCGAGCGGCTCACCGACACCACCCTGATCCTGCCGCTGTTCCACCAGATGACCGAGCCGACCAGGCCCGCGTGGTCGACGGCGCTGCAGCGCGCCGGAGCCTGATCCGGGCATGGCACGCCTGGTCCTGGTCGCGGCCGGCGGGCTCGCCCGCGAGGTGCTCGCGGCCGCTGCGGGCGCCGGCCACGACGTGCGTCCTGCTCGACGACGACCCCGCCCGCCGGGGCACCTCGGCGTCCGGGCGTGCCGGTCGTCGGCGGGCTCGACGAGGTCACCCGGTACGTCGACCGCGAGCGTCGCTCGTCTGCGCCGGCAGGGGCACCGGCCGCGCGCGGTCGTGGCCCGGCTCGCCGGCCTCGGGGTCGGCGCCGGACCGCTACGCGACCGTCGTGCACCCGTCGGTGGACGTGCCGGCCGGCTGCACGGTCGGCGCCGGGCAGCATCCTGCTCGCCGGCGTCGTGCTGACCGCCGACGTCTCGCTCGGCCGGCACGTCGTCGCGATGCCGAACGTCACGCTCACCCACGACGACGTCGTCGAGGACTTCGCGACCCTCGCGCGCCGGGGTCACGCTCGGCGGCGGCGTCCACGTCGGCGAGGCGGCGTACCTCGGCATGAACGCCAGCGTGCGGGAGAACCTCACGCGTCGGCGCCGAGGCCACGCTCGGCATGGGCGCGGCGCTGCTGCAGGACCTGCCCGCCGGCGAGACCTGGGCCGGCGTCCCGGCCCGTCCCTCCCCCTCGAAGGTCGACCATGAGCATCCCTCGGCCACGATCGCGTCGTCGTCGTCGTCGTCCTGTACAACAGTGCTGCCCTGCTGCCCGACTTCGCGGCCTCGCTCGACGAGGGTCTGCGAGGGTTGTCCTGGACGCTGGTCGCCGCGGACAACGACTCGCACGACGACAGCGTGGCGACCCTCCGGCGTCTCGTGCCCGGCGGCCACCGTCGTCGAGATGCGGCGCAACGCCGGGTACGCCGCGGGCATCAACGCCGCGGTCGCTGCCGCAGGCGACCAGGGGGCCATCCTGGTCCTGAACCCCGACGCCCGGCTCGCGCCCGACTGCGCGGCACGCCTGGCCGCCGCGGTCCACGACCCGGGTGGGGATCGCCGTCCCGCGCATCATGGGTGCCGTCCGGGGCGAGCCGTCGCCTCGCTGCGCCGCGAGCCCACCCTGCTGCGCGCGCTGGGCGACACGTTCGTCGGCGCCAGCCGGTCGGGCCGCTGGCCGCTGCTCGGCGAGATCGTCACCGACCCCGCGCAGTACGACGCCGGGAGACGGGCCGACTGGGCGGAGGGCTCCGCCCAGCTGATCAGCCGCGCGTGCTGGGACCGCTGCGGACCGTGGGACGAGCGCTTCTTCCTGTACTCGGAGGAGACCGAGTTCGACCTGCGCGCGCGCGACGTCGGCCTCGCCACCGTGCTCGTGCCCGACGCGACCGTCGTGCACCTCAAGGGCGAGTCGCAGCAGGTGCCCGGGCTCTGGGCGCTCCTGGTGCTCAACCGCCTGCGCCTCTACCGCATGCGCAACGGCACGGTCGCGGCAGTCCCCTACTGGGCCGCGCTGGTCTCCCGCGAGCTGAGCCGGGCGCTCCTGGGCAAGCCGACCAGCCGCGCCGCCGTGAAGGCTCTGCTCAGCCCGGCACGTCTGCCGGGAGACCCCGGGACCGGAGTCCGTCCGGTGAGCGCGACTGCCACCCCAGCATCGTCATCGCCGCCCACAACGAGGAACGCGCCATCGGCGCCTGCCTCGACGCCGTCCTCCGGGACGCCCGGCCCGGCGAGTTCCACGTGATCGTGGCCGCCAACGGCTGCACGGACCGTACGGCGGCCGTCGCCGCGTCGCGCCCGGGCGTCGAGGTGCTGGACCTGCCCGCGCCCGGCAAGTGCGCCGCCCTGAATGCAGCGGACGCGATCGCCCTCGGGTTCCCCCGCATCTACCTGGACGCGGACATCCACGTCACGACCGGGTCGCTACGGCTCCTGCGTGACTCGCTCGACCCCGCTGCCGGGTTCCTGGCCGCCGTACCGGCGCGGGAGGTGGACGCCCGGGGCAGCTCGCTGCTCGTCCGTGCCTACTCGGCCGTCAACGCACGCCTGCCCGTCTTCCGCAACAGCCTGTTCGGGCGCGGGCTGATCGTCCTGTCCGACGAGGGCCGGGCCCGCTTCCACCGGTTCCCGGAGATCGTCGCGGACGACCTGTACCTCGACTCCCTGTTCGGCCCGGACGAGAAGCTGCTCGTCGAGACGGTCAGCACCACGGTGGGAGCGCCCGCGCACGCCGGCGAGCTCGTGCGCCGTCTCGTGCGCGTCCGCCGCGGGAACGCGGCTCTGCGTGCCACGTCCGCCGGCCTCCGGCCCCCTCGAGGTCAGACGCTCCAGCCGGACGTCGTGGCTCGTCGATGTCGTGCTCCCGCACCCGGCTCTCCTGCCGGCCGGCGTCGTCTACGCCTCGATCACCGCGCTCGCCGGCGTGCTGGCCCGTCGTGGCCAGATCTCCAGCACCGGCTGGGGCACCGATCCCGGATCGCGGAGCCGCCCCGGACCTGACCGGTCGGGTCAGCGGGCCCGGACGGCGTCGCAGGCCGCCGCCACCTGCGTCGCCGCCCGGCTCCCACGTGTAGTGCTGCGCGTCGCTGCGGCGCCGCCGCGGCGCACGCGGCGTAGAGGTCGTCGTCGTCGAGCGTCCGGAGCGACGAGCTCGGCCAGCTCGTGCGGGTCCTCGGTGTCCACCAGCCGACCGCCGCTCGCCTCGTCGATGATCTCGGGCATGGCGCAGGCCCGGCGCCCGATGCACGGCAGGCCACGGATCAGCGCCTCGACGAACGCGATCCCGAACCCCTCGAAGCGCGACGGCATCACGAACAGGTCGTGGGAGTCCAGCGCGGCGGCCACCTCGGAGGACGGCACGGTCCCCCGGAAGTCCACGCCGTCGGGGACCGGGCCGGGCAGCGGCCACCGTCGCCGGTCCGATCACGGTCAGCTCGATGTCCGGCCCGAGCCGCTCGCGCAGGAGGGCGAAGGCGGCGACCACCGTGTCGCCGCCCTTGGTGTCGAAGTCGCGCCCGACCAGCAGCAGCCGCCGCGTGCGCGAGGTACGTCGCTCGGGGACCGGCGTGCCCGGCGCGACGCCCGCGTTCACGCCGGGGTTCACGACGGTGACCCGGTCCGCGGGCACACCCGAGGCGACCAGGTCGTCGAGCCAGCCACCGGCTCATCGGCAGCAGGTGCGCGGCCTGCGCGTAGACCTTCGCCTGCCGGTCGCGGAGCTGCTCGACGCGGCGCAGGTCCAGGGTGCGGAAGTGCGGGATCGAGCCGCCCTGCGCCTTCTCGAGCAGCAGGTGGTAGCTCAGGTCCTGGACCAGCAGGAACGGCTGCGGGGTCGTGCCGAGGTCCTGGATCTGGACCACGACGTCGGCCGAGGACCGCGCCGCGTTGCGTCGCAGGGTCCGCTCGACGACCAGGTTCGAGGCCGGCGAGTGCCGCCACAGGGACTTCCACTCGCCGGCGACCCGGCGCGAGTACGCCGCCTTGAGCACGGCGCGGGCGGCGGTGGGCGGCCCGACGGCGATGTCCTCGACCGTGACCTGCTCGCGCAGCGCCGCCCGGAGGTTCCACGGAGTGCCGGACCAGGTGCCCGCCGGGCTGCGGTCCCAGCGGCAGGCGAACCCCAGCGTCCCGGGTGTCGTCACGTGGCCCTCCGGTGCGTGGGTGGCTCGGCCGTCGGCCCCGGCCGGGGTGTCGGCACCAGGCCGCAGCGTAGTCACGGCGCCGGTCACTGTGCCACCGGTCAGAACCGGACCGGCGATCCCGTCACGTCCATCACGTTGCCGCTCCGGGTGATCGGGACGTTGGTCTTGACCGGTCCGTACGCCGAGTCCGGCCCGAACCGGTTGTCGGTGATCGTGATGTTGTCGACGAAGTACTGGCCGTTGTTGCCGTCGACGCAGAACAGCGTGTAGTTGCCGCCGTTGAGCCAGTTCCCGGTGATCGTCACCGGGCCCGGGCTGCTCGGGCCGAGGTCAGGAGCGATGAACAGCGCGGCGTTGCCCATCTCGCGACCCGAGGCCATGTTGATCACGTTGTGCCGCACCATCACGTTGCGGCTGCCGCTCTGCATCTGGCCACCGTCCGCGTGCGCACCCGGGACCGGGCGTCATGTCGTGGATCCAGCTGTCCTGCAGGGTGACGTTGTCGTCGAGCTTCACGCCGTCGTCGGCCATCCCGTGCAAGTTCACCCGGGTCGCGGTCCAGCGGTCACCGGCGATCCCGTTGCTGAAGCCGTAGATCTCGCTGTCCTCGATCGTGACGCTGCCCGAACGGACGATCACGCCGTAGTCGTCGTTCGAGTCCCGTGGATCCTCGAGCGCCGGATGGTCACGTTGCTCGCGTCGATGGACGACCGACCCGTTGATGTCCTTGCCGTCCACCACCGTGTTGGCCTGGGTCATCCGCATCCCGCCCGCCGGGGTGAGCGTCGTCCCGGCGGGCACACCGGTGTTGCTCGCACCGGGCTTGCCGGTGGTCGAGACGGCCGAGGGCGCCGGGACGGCGGTGGTCGACCGGAGCGGACGGGGTCGCCGGCGCGGGGAGGTGCCCGTCGCGGACCGGCACCCGGACGGCGGCCCGGCTTCGCCTTCGTGGTCGCGGTGAACACCACGTCCACGTAGTAGTTGGACGCCTGCCAGTTCTGCGTGGGCATCCGCGACCCGTAGGCGTAGACGCCCTGCCAGGCCACCAGGTAGCGGGTCACCTTGGGCCGGGCGAAGCTGAGCGCGTTGGTGTCGCCCGCGTAGTGGCCGTTCGGCGCGGTGTAGGAGGCGATGTAGCGACGGTGCGGCGGTGATCCGCACCGGGTGCGAGAAGTGCGCGGTCTGCCAGCCGCTCCTGGTCGTCCGGGCGAACCGGACCTTGGCGAGGAGCCGGCCGCGCGGGCCCCAGAGCTGGCCGACGTGCGGCCCCACGTTGCGGCTGGACTTGTAGAACCGCACCCCGCTCACCCGGCCGGCCACCCGGCTGGAGAACTTCACGCCGAGCGTGACCCGGGCGGAGTCGGGGTCGGCCGCCCGGTGCGGCACCGTGCCGGCCGACCAGATGCCGTACGTCGCCGCGGCCTGTGCGGGCGCGGGCTGCAGCTGGAGGGTGCCGGCGCCCGCCGCGACGACGGCGGTGGCGACGACGAGGGCTCTGTACGAGGGGTGCGACGTGCCGGGGCGCCGGTGTCGGGGCGCGCTCGACCGCGGGGTGGCGAACAGCATGGTGGGGTCCAAACGTGAGGCCGGGGGGGCACAAGGAGGATCGGCACCGTCCGGCCGGACATGAACATGCTGGGTAAAGGCTTGGACGCACGCGTCCCGGCCGACCCCCGGAGGGGCCGACCGGGACGGCCGGTGCGGGACTCAGAAGGCGAGCAGCGCTCCGGTCAGGTCCATCACGTTGCCGCTGGCGGTCACCGGGACGTTGACCCGGGTCGAGCCGTAGTTACGGTCCGGGCCGAAGCGGTTGTCCTTGATCGCGATGTTGTCGATGAAGTACTGGCCGTTGTTGCCGTCGACGCAGAACAGCGTGTAGTTGCCGCCGTTGAGCCAGTTGCCGGAGATCGTCACCGGGCCGGGGCTGCTGGGCCGAGGTCCGGGGCGATGAACAGGGCGGCGTTGCCCAGCTCCGTGCCCGACGCCATGTTGATCACGTTGTGCCGCACGACCACGTTGCGGACGCCGCCCTGGATCTGGCCGCCGTCGGCGTGCGCGCCCGCGGAGGGCGTCATGTCGTGGATCCAGCTGTCCTGCAGCGTGACGTTGTCACCGAGCTTGACCCCGTCGTCGCTCATCCCGTGCAGGTTCACCCGGGTGGCGGTCCAGTTGTCGAAGGCGATGCCGTTCTGGAAGCCCCAGATCTCGCTGTCCTCGATCGTCACGCTGCCCGAGCGCACGTAGACGCCGTAGGAGTCCGTGCCCGAACCGTGGATCTTCGAGTTGCGGATCGTCACGTTGCTGGCCTCGACGACCACCGCACCGGTGATGTCCTTGGCGTTGACCACGGTGTTGGCCTGGGTGATCCGCAGACCCGCCGCTGACCGGGGTCAGCGCGGTCCGGCCGGCACGCCCGTGGTGGTCGGACCGGGCTTGGTGGTGGTCGTCGTCGGGGCCGGCGCGGTCGTGGTCGTCGTGGGGGCCGGCGCGGTCGTGGTCGTCGTGGGGCCGGCGCGGTCGTGGTCGTCGTGGGGCCGGCGCGGTCGTGGTCGTCGTGGGAGCCGGCGCGGTCGTCGTCGGGGCCGGGGGCGCGGGCGCCGAGGCCACCGGCGCGTCGTCCGCGGCGAACAGCACGTCGACGTAGTAGTTGGCGTCCTTCCACGACTTCGCCGGGGCGGTGGTGCCGTAGGAGTAGACGCCCTGCCAGGCCGTCAGCGCCTTGGTGACCTTGGGCTTCGCGGGGCTGAGCGTGTTGGGTCACCCGCGTAGCGCCCCTTCGGTGCGGTGTAGGAGGCGACGTACTTCGTGGACGCAGCGATCCGGACGGGGCTCGAGAACTTGGCGACCTGCCAGCCGGTCGCCGTCCCGGTGGGAAGGTGACCTTCGCCAGCAGCTTGCCGGCCGGGCCCCAGAGCTGGCCGACGTGCGGGCCGGTGTTCTTCGCCGACTTGTAGAACTCGACGCCGTTGACGGTGCCGGCGACGCTGCTCGAGAACGAGACGCCGACCGTCACCTTGGCGGCGTCGGAGTCGGCCGGGTTGCGCGGGACGACGTCCGTGGTCCAGGCTGTAGGCCGCTGTCGCCGCCTGGGCGGAGCGGACGGAGCTGGACGGCGGTGGCCGCGGGCAGCCGCCGTGACCACCGTGAGGGCGGTCAACAGGACGGACCGGGACTTGGCGAGCCGGGTCGGGGCGCGCCGGAAACCTTCGTGCTGGGAAGCATGGGGAACTCCAATTACGAGGCCGGGGGGGCGCCTGAGACGGCGACCCCCCATGTTGAATGAAGCCCGCCAGACCAAAACTTGCGAGAAATGTCGCTTTTGCACCCCTCGCGTCACATGCGCCTCAGAAGCGCACAGGTGCCCCCGACCGGTCCATCACGTTGCCGCTCGCGGTGACCGGCACGTTGACCTTCGCGGGGCCGTACGACGCACCGGAACCGAACCGGTTGTCGGTGATCGTGATGTTGTCGACGAAGTACTGGCCGTTGTTGCCGTCGACGCAGAACAGCGTGTAGTTGCCGCCGTCGAGCCAGTTGCCGGTGATCGTGACCGGGCCGGGGCTGCCGGGACCGAGGTCCGGGGCGATGAACAGGGCGGCGTTGCCGACCTCACGGCCGGAGACCATGTTGATCACGTTGTTCCGCACCACCACGTTGCGGCTGCCGCTCTGCAGCTGGCCGCCGTCGGCGTGCGCGCCCGGGGAGGGGCCATGTCGTGGATCCAGCTGTCCTGCAGGGTGACGTCGTCGTCCAGCTTGACCCCGTCGTCGGCCAGGCCGTGCAGGTCCACCCGGGTCGCGGTCCAGCCGTTGCCGGCGATCCCGTTGCTGAAGCCGGAGATCTCGCTGTCGACGATCGTGACGCTCCCCGAGCGCACGAGGACGCCGTAGTCGTCGGTGGGGCTGCCGTGGATGGTCGAGTTGCGGATCGTCACGTTGCTCGCCTCGATGGAGACCGAGCCGGTGATGTCCTTGGCGTCCACCACCGTGTTGGGCTGGGTGATCCGCAGCCCGCCCGACGGCGTCAGCGAGGTTCCGGCGGGAACGCCGGTGTTGCCCGGCCCGGGCCTGGCGCCGGCGGCCGGGGCCGGGACCGGGGCGGGCTGCGACGGCGCAGCCGGTGACGACGGGGGCGCGGAGGTCGCGGCCGGTGCGGTGCCCGCAGGCGTGCCCGCCGCCGCCCGGCGGGGTCGACCCCGCGGCGCTCGGCCCGCCGGCGGCATAGGGGCCGGAGGTCCGACCACCCGACGTCCAGTGATGGCGGTGGCGATGACGGGGAGCCGCGCTGAAGACGGCGCGCGGAGCCTCCGAGGCTGCGGCGTCGGCCGCCTGGACGTCCCCCGCCGGTTCGTCCTCACGGACCGGGGCGGCACTGACGGCGCTGGAGTCGTCGTCCACGAGGATACGGGCCGACGAGAGTGGCTGAGACGAGCAACGCGGCGGCGCCGGCGCCGAAGGCTCCGGTCCGCCGGGCGGACCAGCGCGTCGAGGTGGATCGGGAAGGGCGAAATTTGCTAGGACTCATGATGATTCCTGATAGACAGCAGTCCCCCACAGACGGCACCGTGACCTCATCGTAACCGGCCACAAGCCAAGGAAAGTAGCACACGTTCGTGGCAACCCCCCTTCACTGGCTCCTCCGCCGTGCGCTCCCGCCCGCCCTGCGCGGGCGGGTCCGCACGCTCGTCGACCTGGTCCTGGCACCGTGGCTGGGCTCGGTGCGCGCGACCCGGTCGACCACCCACGTCTCGGTGACGTTCGACGACGGCCCGGACCCCGACGTGACCCCGGCGCTGCTCGACGAGCTCGACCGGCACGGAGCCCCGTCCACCTTCTTCCTCCTCGTCGCGCAGTGCCGCAAGCACCCGGAGCTGGCCCGCGAGATCGTCCGGCGCGGGCACGAGGTGGCCCTGCACGGCGTGGACCACAGCCGGCTGACCACGCGCTCCGCGGCCGACGCCGAGCAGTACCTGCGGGAGGGGCGGGCGGAGCTGGAGTCGATCGTCGGCCGGCCGGTGCGCTTCTACCGTCCGCCGTACGGCGCGCAGTCGGTGCGCAGCTACCGGGCCACCCGCCGTGCCGGGCTGACGGTCGTCGTGTGGAGCGGTGACGCCGCGGACTGGGTCGACCGCCCCGCAGCCGAGGTGGTCACCGACGGGCTGCACGCTCTCGGCCCCGGGGGGATCCTGCTGATGCACGAGCGGCTGGAGCCCGACCCCGGCCGGGGTGCCCCCGTCACCAGCTTCGACCGCTGCCGGGTCGTCGACGGCCTGCTCACCGGCTGCCGGGAGCGCGGATGGGCGCCCGCCACCGTGGGGTCCCGCCTCGACGCCGACGGCGGCCGGCTGACGGCCTGGTTCCGGCCGTAGCCCGACCGCGGACCGGACGGATTCCCGGTTCTCGCGGGACCACCGGGCACCTGCAGATACCATGAGGAGTCCGACTCGACCGACACGCCCGACGTCGGCCGCGGCTTGCGCACCACCAGGACGGAACTCCCATGCTGAAGGAATGCCTCCGCGCCCTGTGGCGACGGCGCGTGCTGTCGACCCTCGCGGTGCTGGTCGCGCTGGGCACGGGCGCCCTGGCCTTCGTGGCCGTTCCCCCGACCCAGCACAGCACCGCCCAGGTGCTCTTCGTGCCGTCGGTCAAGCAGCCGGGCGTCGAGGGACCCACCAACCCCTTCATGGCGATGACCGGAGCCGTCGCGATCGTGGCCTCGGTCGTGCAGGCCCAGGCCAGCGACGACCGGACCGCCTCGGAGCTCGCGGACGCCGGGCACACCGCGAAGTACGAGGTCACCCCGAACCTCGCCGAGAACGCCGGCCCGATCCTGCTCATCGACGTCACAGACCCCTCCGTCCAGAACTCCTCCGCGACCCGGGACGCGGTCATCGCCCGGATCCAGGACGACCTGCAGGCCATCCAGGCCGAGCAGGGCATCGACACCGACCTGCTCGTCCGGTCGGTGGTGCTGACCTCCTCGCCCAAGCCGGTCGTGGTCCACAAGAACCAGATCAAGCTCGCCGTGCTCGGGTCCGTGGCCGCCCTCGGGTTCCTGGTCGTGCTGATCCTGCTCGTCGAGCGGCGCCGGATCGCCCGCCTCGCCCGGCGGGGCCCCACGGCGGTCGAGCCGGCCGCCCCGGCGAGCGCCCGCAAGGGTCGTCCGGCGTCGCCGGCGCGGGCGGACCGGCACGAGGAGCCCGACCTCCGAGCGCGGGCCGAGCCGGTGGGGGTCCCCGCGCGGGGCTCGTCCTCGCGTGGCACTCGCTGAAGTCGAGGTCGTCGACCTCACCGACCCGCCCGAGCGGGACCGCAGCGGCGACGTCCTGTGGGCGCTGGTCGTCTACGTCGTCGCCCTCTTCGGCATCCCGAGCTCGCTGGTCCTGGCCCCCCTCGGCGCCGCCGGGAGCCCGGCCCAGATCATCGGCATGGTCATGTGCGCCTGGTGGGCGGCCAGCCAGCTCCTCCCGGCGCGCGGTCCGGTCCGGCGCACGCCCGTGCACTGGCTGCTGCTGGGGTTCGTCGTGGCGGTCCTGGCGTCGTACGTCGCGGGGATGAGCCGTCCGCTGTTCTCCGGGCTCGAGGTCAACTCGGCGGACCGGGGCCTGCTCGCGCTCTTCGCGTGGTGCGGGGTGGCCCTGGTGATCTCCGAGGGCATCACCTCCGGGGAGCGGCTGCGGACCTTCCTGCGGACCCTGGCGATCGGGGCCACGTTCGTGGCGGTGCTCGGCTGCCTGCAGTTCTTCTTCGGGCTCGACCTGGCCCACTACGTGAAGATCCCCGGCCTGAGCGTGAACAACACCTTCGGTGAGATCTTCGGGCGCTCGGGCTACCGCCGCGTGTCCGGCACCACCGCCCACCCCATCGAGTTCGGCGTGGTGCTGTCCGCCCTGCTGCCGCTGGTGATCCACTTCGCGCGGTTCGCCCCCACCCGGAGCCAGGCCCGCTTCTGGTGGGTCGCCGTCTGCGTGGTGGGGGCGTCGCTGCCGCTGTCGGTGGCCCGCAGCGCGATGATCGGCGGCGCGATCGCCGTGCTCTACCTGTTCCACACCTGGCCGTCGGCGCTGCAGCGCCGCATGCTCGTCGTCGGGGGTGCCGGCCTGCTCGGGATGTCGTTCGTCGTGCCCGGCCTGCTCGGCACGATCAAGGGACTCTTCCTCAACGCCGGCTCCGACCCGAGCACCCAGGGCCGCACGGCCGACTACGCGCCGGTCCTCCGGTACGTCGCCGAGTCAGCGCTCAGCGGCCGGGGCTTCGGCACCTTCATCCCGGGCATCTACCGGACCCTCGACAACCAGTACCTCGGGCTGCTCGTCGAGACCGGGGTGCTGGGGGTGCTCGCGTTCGTGACGCTCGTCGTGGGCACCGTCGTCGTGGCCGGCCAGGTCCGCCGGCGGTCGACCGACGACCGGACCCGGGACCTGGCGCAGTGCCTCAAGGCCGGCATCGTCGTGATCGCCGTGGACGCGGCCACCTTCGACGCCCTCGGGTTCGCGGTGTGCTCGGGGCTGCTGTTCGTGTTCGTCGGCGCGGTGGCCGTGATGTCGAAGACCGCTCCCCCGGCCGCGGCCGTGCCCGCGGCTGCCGGTCGGCGCCGGCCCTCCGCGGGTGTCGTGGCGATCGCGCTGCTGCTGGCGCTCTGCACCGTGGCCGCCGCCCACAGCCTGACCCGCTCGCACCAGGAGTTCGCCGCCCGCGGGTCGATCGTCCTGATCCCGCCGCAGCGGTCCGACGAGACAGCGTTCGTCCGGTCCCAGAGCGCGACCGTCGCGGCCAGCGTCCTGCGCGACGTGCTGATCAGCCCGCAGGTCCGCGCCGACGTGGCCCGACGGGTCGGTGGTGACTACGAGGTCGCCATCGGGGACGCCAGCCTGATGCCCGGCAGCGACGCGCTGGGGTTCGGCCCGATCCTGCGGGTGTCCGCGACGTCGCCCGACGCCGACGTGGCCGGCGCCACGCGGCTGGAGGTCCTCGCCGCCGCGGAGCGCCAGCTGGTGCGCATCCAGCGCGAGGCCGGCACCCCGGCGAGCGAGGACATCAGCCTGCGCACCTACGCCGCCGACCAGGTGGACCTGATCAGCGGGCGCCCTCCGCGCGCGGTGGTCGGCTTCGACCTCCTGGTCTTCCTCGTGCTCGCCGCCGGCGTGACCCACCCGGCGGTTCTGCGGCGGGTCGGCCGGCGCGGTCCCCGCCGAGGGCAACGCCGTACCCCGACGACCGGGACGAACGGGACGCCCGAGCCGGCCGAGGCCCGCTGAGCGGTCAGCGCGACATGTTCCAGAGCACGATCGCCGACTTGCGCATCGGCCACACGACCGCGAGGTAGGCGAGGCCGCCCACCGTCGAGCCGACCAGGATCTCGGCGAGCTCCGGCCAGCCCTGGGAGAGCACGAAGTGCGCCGGGACCGTCAGGGCCACGATGCCGAGGACGGGACGCAGGTTGTGGACCGCGAGCTCGCGCAGCCGCATGCCCGCGGTCCGGAGCAGCCAGGTCAGCAGCGGCAGCAGGACCACGACCACCACGACGGCGTGGGCCGCCGCGACCCCGGTGACCCCGCCGTGCGGGCGCCGACGACGAGGGCGGGGGCGAGCGCGACCAGCCACACGGCGTGCAGCCAGACCGTCGAGCCGGTCCGTCCCGTGGCGGCGAGCAGGTCGTAGGTCAGCTCGACCGCGATCCGGGCCGCGCTGAACACCACCAGGAGCTGCAGCGCACCGACGGCGCCGGTCCAGCGGTCGCCGTACAGGGTGCGGATGATCGGCTCGGCGTACACCGACAGCAGGGCGCACACGGGCAGGGTCACCCCCATGACCAGGCCGACCACGCGGGAGAACCCCTCGGAGATGCCCTCCTCCTGCTGCTCGCTCATCCGCGAGAACGCCGCGAGCGTCACCCGGCGGATCGCGGACCCGATGACCGTGGACGGCCACGAGGCGACGTTGAACGCCAGCAGGTACAGGCCGAGCTCGACCGGACCGAACATGTGCCCGACCACCACGTAGTCGAGGTTCAGCATCAGGAACAGCAGCAGGCTCGCGCCGGCCAGCGGCAGCCCGAAGCGCATCAGCTCGGGCAGCACGTCGCGCCGCCAGCCCGGCCGGTAGCGCGCCGGCGCCCACGCGTAGGCGAGCGCGGCGCTGACCAGGTTGCCGATGACGGCCCCCCAGCCCAGGCTCCAGCCGCCGTACCCGGCGACGGCCAGCACGATCGTGACCGGGGTGCCGACCAGGAACGCCGCGGTGTCGATCAGCAGCCGCTTGCGCTGCTGCATGGCGCGGTTGATCAACGCGTTGGGTACGGCGGCGAAGCCGTCCGCCACCACGCCCACGACCAGCAGCCGGATCAGCCAGGTGGACTCCGGCGACTTCATCGCGACGCCACCGCCGGGGCCGCCACGAACGCGACCGCGGAGAGCACCAGGCTGCTGATGATCGAGATCGTCACGACGGTTGGTGCGATGTCGCGCACCGACCCCCGCCGCTGGACGACCGCCACGCTGACGCCGAGCTCGTTCATGCTGAGCAGCACGGTCAGGACGACCATGCCGACCGCGTAGGTGCCGAACTCGCCCTCGGTGAGCAGCCGCACCACGACGATGCCGACGACGAAGCTGCCGAGCTTGCCGACGAAGTTGTTGAGCAGGCTCCAGGCGAAGCCCCTGCCCATCGCCTGGCCGAGCCAGGGGATCTCGTCGAGCTGGTCGGCGATCGGCTCGTCGCGCGGCGTCACGGGCTCGTAGGCACGGCGTCCTCCCCCGGGCGCTTCGGCGTCCCCGTCCCCGACCCGGAGGCCGGGGGACGCAGGGTGCTGCTCGTGCTCGGGAGGAGTCGTCACGCTCAGGCCCGGGCCAGCGCTTCGCGCAGCGTCACGGCGACCCGCTCCTGCTGGTCGGCCCGGATGAAGCCGTCGATCGGCAGCGACAGGATCATCGCGTCGGCCGCGGCCTCGGACACCGGGAAGTCCCCGCGGCCGTAGCCCAGGTCCGCGAACGCCGGGCTCAGGTGGACCGGGGTCGGGTAGTGGATCCCGGCGCCGATGCCGGCCGCGTTGCAGGTGCGCCAGCACGCGCGTCCCGCTCCGGGACGCGGACGACGTAGAGGTGCCACACGTGCTCGTTGCCCTCGAGGACCTGCGGGCCGGACCACGTCGGCACGTCGGCGAGCAGCTCGTCGTACCGCTGCGGCGGCCGCCCGCCGGGCCTCGTTCCACGCGTCGAGGTGCGCCAGCTTGGCGCGCAGCACCACGGCCTGGATCGCGTCGAGGCGGGAGTTGAAGCCGAGCACCTCGTGGTCGTACTTCGTCTCGCTGCCGTGCGTCGCCGATGCAGCCGGCACAGCCGGGCGAGCTCGGGGTCGTCGGTCGGTGACCGCGCCCGCGTCCCCGGCGGCGCCGAGGTTCTTGCCCGGGTAGAAGCTGGTGGCCACGGCCGGCCGCGCCGGCCGGCGCCGCGCGCCGTGGCGGGTCGCGCCCTGCGACTGCGCGGCGTCCTCGACGATCGCCACGCCGTCGGGCGTGCCCGAGGGCGGCGATCTGCTCGACCGGCGCGAGCTGGCCGTAGAGGTGGACGGGCACGACGGCCGCGGTGCGGTCGGTGACGCGCCGCGCCGACCGCGGCGGGGTCGATCAGCAGGTAGTCGCTCGTCGACGTCGACGAGCACCGGCCTCGCGCCGATCCGGGCCACCGCCTCGGCGGTGGCGATGAAGGTGTTGGCCGGCAGGACGACCTCGCTGCCCAGCCCCGACCCCGACGGCGCGCAGGGCGATCTCCAGGGCGTCGGTGCCGTTGGCGACGCCGACGCAGTGCCGGGCCTGGACGAAGTCGGCGTACTCCGCCTCGAAGGCGGCGACGTGGGGTCCCCCCATGAACGCGCCTGTCGCGAGGATCTCGGCCACGAGGGGCTGGACCTCCTCGAGGACGGCGGCCTGTGTGGCGGCGACGTCCACCAGGGGGATGGCGTCAGACATGGGTGCTCCTCGACGTCGGGTGCCCGGACTGGGCGGAGATGGCATTGAAGTCCTCGGTGACCGCGCGGTCGCGCAGCCGGGCGATGCGTCTGCGGGTCTCGTGCACCAGGAGCTGTCCGGCCGGCCGGGCGCCGTGCCGCAGCGCGCTCGGTCCGGCGGGGACGGTGCTCCAGGGCGTCGGCGTAGATGCCCTCGAGCCGGTCGGTCAGGTGCTCGAGGCCGAACCGCTCCCGCACCACCGAGGAGGCGAACGGCCGAGCTCCTCCCGCCGCCGGGGGTGCGACGCCAGCTCCCGCAGGACAGCGGCGAGCCGGGCGGCGCCGTCGTCGCCGGCCCCGACGCCGTACCAGCCCTGGTGCAGGAAGACGCCGAGGCTGTCGGCGTCGAGCAGCTGCCAGAAGCCGCGCTCGCCCTGCACGACCAGGGGCTTGGCGTAGGCCATGCGCACGCAGCGCCGAGCTGCCCATCCCCAGGACCACGTCGGCGGCGGCGTACCACGGCCGCGGGTCGTCCGCGGCGCCCACGAGCGTGGCCGACGGTGCGGCCGCACCGCGTGTTCGCGGACGCGGCGAGCGCGTCGAGCTCGGCCCGGGCGGGCCCGTCGCCGACGATCACCAGCCGCACGCGCAGCTCGGCGGGGAGCGCGGAGACCGCGTCGATCGCGTTCACCAGCCCCTCCCGCTTGAGCTGCTCGGCGAGCCGGGAGACGACGACCACCACGAGGTCGTCGGGGCCGGCGCCCACCTCGGCGCGCGCGTCGGGCAGCGACGGGTCCGGGCGGTTCAGCTCGAGGTCCACCGGCGGCTCGAGGGTGTGCACCACCGGCCGGCGCCGGCGCTCGGCCTGGGCGATCTGCTCGGTGCCGACGGTGAGGGGTACGTCGGAGGGGATGAACGGCGCGACCCCCATCGACATGACCGTGCCGACCGGGACCGTGCCCAGGCGCAGGAACGGGCCGGCGTAGGCCTCCAGGATCGGCGGCCACTCCCAGCCGTGCACCAGCTCGGAGCGGTGCCGGGTGACGACGTCGACGAGCGCCTTCATCGCCGCGGGCGACGGCCGGACCCGGGGCCGCAGCGGCGCCGGCTCGAACGGCATGCCCGACGCGCGGACCCGGTCGACGAGCAGGTCCCTCCGGGCGGCCGAACACCACGACGTCGTGACCGCGCGCGTGCATCCGCTCGGCGAGGTCGACGGCGTTGAGCTGGCTGCCCCCGATGACCCAGCGCGTTCGGGAAGATGACGATCCTCATGGCGCGGTGTCCCTGCCGAGTCCACCGCGCACCGTTTCCTGCGTGGCAGCCGTGCCGTCCGCCAGCCCCAGAGCGGACGCGAGGATCCTCACGCGGCTCTCCCAGCTGTGCGTGTGGCGAACGCCCGGCGCTCGTCGATCTCGGCATCGGCCAGCGGCGTCGCCAGTGACCCCTGGACCGGCGTGCGAAGTCGTCCGCGCCACGGCGCGATCGAGATCGAGACTCGTGTCCAGCCACCGCACGGCCGGCAGGTCCGTGGAGACGACCCGCCGACCGGCCGCGAGGTACTCCAGCACCTTCAGGGGAAAGCTCGCGCGGTTGAAGGCGGAGTCGCTGTACGGCAGCACACAGGTGGTGACCTGCGACAGCACCTCGGGTAGCGACGAGTACGGCACTGCCCCCAGCCACCGCACGTTGGGAAGAGCAAAGATCGAGTCGAAGTGACCCGAGCTCGATGGTCGTCTGCCTCGCCCCCACGAAGAGGAGCTGGACGCCCGTCCTCGCGACTGCCTCCAGGAGCGTGACGTCCACCCTCTCGGACAGGTGCCCCACGAAGGCAACGACGGGAGGCGCACCTTCGGCGGGGGCAGACGTCGACCGATAGGCGTCCACGTCGCAGCCGTTGGGGACGAACAGCGGCTCGACCCCGTCACTCGTCAGGCTGGTGACCAGGCTCGCGCTCACCGCAACCACGAGGTCGGCCTCGCGAGGTTGCCGCCGAGCCCTCCGCTCGAGTCGTCGGACGTTGATCCCCATCAGTCGCGCCCCTGCGACGTAGTCGTCCTTCGCGTAGAGAGAGCTGGACATCTCTCGTCGACGGCACGGAAGAGGGGGCTGAGCGAAGGAACGATCACTGCCTTGACCGGCGCGTCCCCAGCTGACGAACGGCTGACTTCATCGCACGTCGCGTCGAGGAGCAGGGCCGGGCCCTGCTTTCCCAGCGGCCGCTCCTTGAAGAGGCAGCACTCGCGGGGACATCACCGCCAGCCGCGGCGACACCTGCTTGATGCCGCGCTGCGAGGCCTTCCGCGACTCCGGGTTGCGGAACCTCGACAGGACCGAGGTCGGCGGCTCCAGGAACAGGACCGGCGCGTACGCAGTCAGGTGCTTGGCGATGTGTTGGTCGAGCAGCCGCGTGCCGGACCAGAACGTGGTGCCGCAGATGATGACGAGGTCATCCCAGTCGCCCATCGAACCCCCATCTGCGAAGAACTCCTCGCACCGATTCTGACATGCACGGCGAGGACACGCTCGAAAAGCCGAACATGGCGGCGCGATGTTCGCGACTCGCCCGTGCCGCCCGCGACGACGTGTCACCATGTCCTTCATGAGGGGGAAGACGCACGTCCTGATCATCGTCCAGAACCTGCCGGTCCCGCTGGACCGCCGGGTGTGGCTGGAGTGCCAGGCGCTGACGGCGCGCGGGCTACGACGTCAGCGTGATCTGCCCGAAGGGGCCGGGCGACCCGCCGCGGCAGACGATCGACGGCGTCGCGCATCTACAAGTACCGCGCCGGCGCCCGAGGCGAGCGGCCTGCTCGGCTACGTCGTCGAGTTCGCCTACTGCTGGCTGCGCACCGCGCTGCTGTCGCGTGGCGGTGTGGCGCCGCAGGCCGCTTCGACGTCCTCCAGGCGTGCAACCCGCCGGACACCTACTGGCTGCTCGCCCGGCTGTGGCAGCTCGCGCGGGCGTGCGGTTCGTCTTCGACCAGCACGACCTCAACCCCGAGCTGTTCCTGTCCCGGTTCGGCGAGCCCAGCGCTCGGCGGGGCGGCTGCGCAGCTCGCCGGCGCTGCTCTGGCTGGAGCGGATGACCTACCGGGCGGCCGACCGCGTCATCTCGACCAACGAGTCGTACCAGCGCGATCGCGATCGAGCGCGGCGGGCACCGCGCCCGACGACGTGACGGTCGTGCGCAGCGGCCCGGACACCCGCGTGATGCGGCCGGTGCTACCCGGGCCCGGAGCCGCGCGCGCGGCGCCGGCACCTCGCTGGTCTACCTCGGGATCATGGGCCCGCAGGACGGCGTCGACACGATCCTCGACGTGATGGACGAGCTGGTGCACGGGCGCGGCCGCACCGACGTGCGAGGCCGACGCTGCTCGGCTTCGGCGACTGCCTCGAGGACCTGCAGCGCGCCAGCGCACCGAGCTCGGGCTCGACGACGTCGTCACCTTCACCGGCCGGGCCGGACGCGGCGATGATCGCCGAGCACCTGAGCGCGGCCGACGATCGGGCTCTGCCCGGACCTGAAGACGCCGCTCAACGACGTGTCGACGATGAACAAGACCATGGAGTACATGGCCTACGCGCTGCCGTCGGTCTCCTTCGACCTCGTCGAGACCCGGGTCTCCGGCGGGGACACCGTGCCTCTACGTGCCGTCGGGCGACGTCGGCGCCTTCGCCGACGCCGTCGAGCGCGCTCCTCGACGACCCGGACCTGCGGGTCGACCTGGCGCTGGCCGCGCGCGAGCGCTGCCGTCCCGGCTCGACTGGCGCCCGCAGGCCCGCGCCTACGCTCGGGGTGTTCGACGGCCTCACCGGCCGCCCGCGCCCCCTCGTGGACGACACCGACCTGACCGCCCCGGCCACCGAGGACCCGGCCCGGCAGTACGTCGACCTGGACGACGAGGCCGAGCTGCGCAGGTTCGTGCTGGAGCGCACCGCCCCGGTCCCGCTGCCCTAGCCCGACCCGCCGACCCGCGGACCCGCGGGCCCGCTCCCCCTGTGGAAACCGCTCCGACAACGGTGACGAAACGTGACCCCTGGGTCACTGACAACCACCCGATGTCGGATGAAAGGGTGGGGGTATGACGGGGACGACGGGGTTGGCGACGCTGGCGGCACGGGGACTGGTCGCGCCGGACTGGGCCGAGGCGCTCGCGCCGGTGGACGGGCAGATCACCGCGATGGGCGAGTTCCTGCGCGCCGAGGTGCGGGCCGGGCACACCTACCTGCCGCACGGCGACCACGTCCTGCGCGCGTTCAGCCGCCCGCTCGCCGACGTGAAGGTGCTCCTCGTCGGGCAGGACCCCTACCCCACCCCCGGGCACGCGGTCGGCCTGTCGTTCTCGGTCGCCCCGGACGTGCGGCCGCTGCCGAAGAGCCTGGTCAACATCTACAAGGAGCTCGTCGACGACGTCGGCTGCCCGCCGCCCTCGACCGGCGACCTCACGCCGTGGTTCGAGCAGGGCGTGATGCTGCTCAACCGCTGCCTCACCGTCCGCCCGGGCGAGCCGGCCTCGCACCGCGGCCGTGGCTGGGAGGCGGTCACCGAGCGCGCCATCGAGGTGCTCGCCGGCCGGGGCGGTCCGCTCGCGGCGGTGCTCTGGGGCCGTGACGCGCAGGGCCTCAAGCCGGTGCTCGGCGCGGTGCCGTGGGTCGAGTCGGTGCACCCGAGCCCGCTGTCCGCGTCGCGCGGGTTCTTCGGGTCGCGCCCGTTCAGCCGGGTCAACACCCTGCTCGAGAAGCAGGGCGGCAGCCCCGTGGACTGGCGGCTCCCGTGACCGGGCTGCGCACGGTCTGCGTGTTCAGCGGCTCGAGCCCGGGCGCGCGCCCGTCGTACACGGACGCGGCGGCCGCGCTGGGCCGCGAGATCGCCACCCGCGGCATGCGCCTGGTGTACGGCGGCGCGAGCGTCGGCCTGATGGGCACGGTCGCGGACGCCGCGCTCGCCGCCGGGGGCGAGGTCGTCGGCGTGATCCCCCAGCACCTCGTCGACCGCGAGGTCGCGCACCCCGGCCTCACCGAGCTGCGGATCACCACGTCGATGCACGAGCGCAAGGCGATGATGGCCACGCTGTCCGACGGCTTCGTGGCGCTGCCCGGCGGCTTCGGCACGCTCGAGGAGCTCGCCGAGATCCTGACCTGGTCGCAGCTCGGGCTGCAGAGCAAGCCGAGCGGCCTGCTCGACGTGGAGGGCTTCTTCGAGCCGCTGCTGGCCTTCTTCGACCACACCGTCACCGAGCGGTTCGTCTCCGAGCGGCACCGCGCCCTGCTGCTCTCGGCCGACACCCCCGGCACCCTGCTCGACCGCCTCGCGGACTGGCGGCCGGACCCCGCCGCGACGAAGTGGCTCGACCGCTGACCCGGTTTTGTCGACTTCTTCAGTAGTATTTCCTGCATGACGCAGACTCTCGCCCTTCCCCGCTTCGAGGACGCCACCGTCGTGGTGCCCGCTCCCGGTCACGAGCCGGGCAACTGGTCCGGTGCCGCGAGCGCGGTCCTGGTGGACGGCGTCTACTGGCTGACCTACCGCGTGCGGCGGCCGCTGCGCGAGGGCCGCGGCGTGTCCGTCGTGGTCGCCCGCTCCGACGACGGCGAGCACTTCGTCACCGTCGCCGAGGTGCGGCGCGACGACTTCGGCGCCGAGTCGTTCGAGCGGCCGGTGCTGGTGCGCCGCCCCGACGGCGGCTGGCGGCTCTACGTCTCCTGCGCGACGCCCGGACTCCAAGCACTGGTGGATCGAGGCGGTCGACGCCGACGAGCCCGCCGCCCTCGCGACGGGCACCCGGACCGTCGTGCTCCCGGGGTCGGCCGACGTCGCGGTGAAGGACCCGGTCGTGCTGGTCGACGGCTCCGGCTGGCGGATGTGGGTCTGCGTCCACCCGCTGACCGAGCCGGGCCACGAGGACCGGATGACCACGGCCTTCGCGACCAGCGACGACGGCCTCGCCTGGGACTGGCACGGCACCGTGCTCGCCCCCACCGACGGCACCTGGGACCAGCGCGGCACCCGGGTCACCGCGGTGCTCTCCGAGGAGCCCCTCGTCGTCCTGTACGACGGACGCGCCCGCGCCGAGGACAACTGGCACGAGGTCACCGGGGTGGCCCGCTCCACCGACGGCCGCACGCTCGTCGCCGAGGACGGCCGGTGATCCGGTCACCGCACAGCGACGGGGCGCTGCGCTACGTCGCCGCGGTGCCGCTGCCCGACGGCGGCACGAGGTTCTACTTCGAGGCGGCCCGCCCCGACGGCGCCCACGACCTGATGACCAGCGTCTCCGCTGATCGTCTGACCGGCGATCAGCCGGCAGCGGTGGTCCGCTGCGACTGGCGGGTGTGGAACGTGTCGCCGGCGCGGTGGGTGCGCCAGTCGTCGTAGGACTCCCCGGTCACCTGCTCCAGCAGCGCGATGTCCTCCAGGAACGGCTCCCGCAGCGCCTCGCCCTGCTCGGGGGTCAGCCGCGGTCGCTCCGGGTTCCCGCGCTGGTGCAGCTGCCCGATGATCGGCCTGCTCGCCGTGCGCCAGGCCTGGGGCGGGAGGAACTGGCCGGCCGCCGCCCCGCCCGCACCACCGGACCGAGCATCTTCGTGCGCACGCTGGGGTTCACGAACGGCTTGGAGTTGCCCGACGGGATCTCGGTGACCACGTCCTCGGCGACCCCCAGGAAGCGGCAGACCCGGTTGAGCGTGTCGTGCGGCTCGTCGACGAGGTCGCGGTAGCGCAGCACCAGCACCTGCTCGCGCGGGAAGTGCTCGAAGAGGTCGGCCAGCTGGCGGCCGTACATGCCCGAGCCCCCGGTAGTGCCAGAACGGCGCCCAGCCCTCGTCGACGCGCTGCGCCTCGCGGGCACACGCCTCGACGACGTCGGCGCACGGCTCGAGGCCGTCGGCCCACAGGTGCATCCAGTTGGAGTAGGCCCGGTCGACCGGGTCGCGCAGCACCGTGACGAGCTTCGCGCGGGGCAGGTCGGCGGCGATCCGGCGGCGGGCGTCGCGGTGGTAGAGGTAGAACGGCGTGCTCTCGCCGGCCTGCTGGTCGTCGCCGGCTCCCGCGAACAGGTCGAGGTAGCGCTGCCGCTGCCAGATCCACTCGCGGTTGCTGTGCGCGTCGCCCGGGCCCCTGTACGCCGGCGGCGGGCTGTCCCCGCACAGGTAGTACTTCGGCTCCTTGACCCCGCTGAGGAACAGGTCGGGGTGTCCGGCCAGGGCGCCGTGCAGGGCCGTCGTACCGGCCTTGGGCGCACCGACGAGGAGGAAGTCCGGGAGGCGCCCGCCGCGGGGTGCCTGCGACGAGCCGGGGAGTGTCCGCACCATGCGCCGATTGTAGATGATGTCGATAGACAAACAATGGCCGCGCCGGGACCCACCCCGGATGTCGCCGAACCCCCCCGAGGGAAGCCCGCCCACCCGGTGAGACGAACCCGACAGAGGGTCAGCAGGTGGACTTGAGGCGGGACGCCTCGATGCGCTCCACGATGTGGCCGGCCACCCGGGTCAGGGCGGCGACGTCGTCCGGGGAGAGGTCGTCGAAGACCAGCTCGCGGACGGTCTCGACGTGCCCGGGAGCGGCCGCGACGAGCACCTCCCAGCCCGGCTCCGTCAGCTCCACCAGCGTGACCCGGCGGCTGTCCGGGGACGGCCTGCGGGCCACCCAGCCGCGCTTCTCGAGCTTGCTGATCACGTGCGAGAGCCGCGAGAGGCTGGCGTTCACCCGGGTGGCGAGCTCGCTCATCCGCAGGGTGCGGTCGTCGCTCTCGGAGAGCATCGCCAGGCACAGGTAGTCGAAGTGCGTGAGATCGGAGTCGCGCTGCAGCTGGGAGTCCAGGGTCGGGGCCAGCTTGAGCATCACTCCGGCAAGCTTGAGCCACGCCTGCAGCTCGTCCTCGTCCAGCCATCGCGTCATGCGCCCAGCCTAGGGGCCGACCGGTCGGGAGCGTCGCCACTTCGGCAATACTTGATGCTTCAACTTTATCGGGCTAGAGTCGCCTCACCACGAGGTTTCCAGGAGGCGTCATGAGCGACATCATCAGCCAGCGGCCGGATGCCGGCTCTCTACATCGGGCACGGCGCCCCGCCCCTGCTCGACGACGCGCTCTGGAGCGGCCAGCTCGCCGCCTGGTCGGCCGACCTCCCCCGCCCGACGGCGATCCTGATCGTCTCCGCGCACTGGGAGTCCGCGCCGGTGATGCTCTCGGCCAGCGGCCCCGGCACCCGGCTGGTCTACGACTTCGGCGGCTTCGCGCAGCGCTACTACGAGATGACCTACGACACCCCGGACGCGAGCGCCCTCGCCGCCCGGGTCGCCGCGATGATGCCGGACACCGAGCCGGTCCACCAGCACACGAGCCGCGGCCTCGACCACGGCGCCTGGGTCCCGCTGAGCATCATGTACCCGGACGCCGACATCCCCGTGCTGCAGATGTCGCTGCCCACCGACGACCCCTACCGGCTGCTCGAGCTCGGCAGGCGGCTGCGGCCGCTGCGCGACGAGGGCGTGCTGATCATCGGCTCGGGCTTCCTCACCCACGGCCTGCCGTTCCTGCGCGAGTTCCGCATCGACGCGGCCGCACCGGGCTGGTCGCGCGAGTTCGACGCGTGGGCCGCCGAGGCCCTCGCCCGCGGCGACGTCGACGAGCTCGCGTCGTACCGCTCGAAGGCGCCGGGCATGCCCTACGCGCACCCGACCGTCGAGCACTACACCCCGCTGTTCATCACGCTCGGCGCCGCCTCCGACCCGGAGACGCCCGGCGACCAGGTCGTCGACGGCTACTGGATGGGCCTGTCGAAGAGGTCGCTGCAGGTCGCCTAGGTTGCTCGCATGGGCATCCTGTCGATCCAGTCCCACGTGGCCTACGGGCACGCCGGCAACAGCGCCGCCGTGTTCCCCCTGCAGCGGCTGGGCAGGGTCGTCTGGCCGGTGATGACCGTGCACTTCTCCAACCACACCGGGTACGGCGCGTGGCGCGGGCCCCTGCTCGCCGCCGACGACGTCGCCGAGGTGATCGCCGGGGTCGAGGACCGCGGCGCGTTCGAGACCTGCGAGGCGGTGCTCTCGGGCTACCAGGGCGCCGAGGACGTCGGCGCGGTGGTCCTCGACGCCGTCGCCCGGGTCAAGGCGCTCAACCCACGGGCGATCTACTGCTGCGACCCGGTGATGGGCGACGTGGGCCGCGGCATGTTCGTGCGCCCCGGGATCCCGGAGTTCATGCGGGACCGGGTGGTGCCGGCCGCCGACGTGGTCACCCCGAACCACTTCGAGCTCGACTTCCTGGCGGGCACCACGTCGACGACGCTGCCCGGGCTGCTCGCGGCGGCCGACCGGGTCCGGGCCAGCCGGCCCGTCCGTCGTGCTCGTGACCTCGGCGCTCCTCGACGACACCCCGCACGACGCGCTGGACCTCGTCGTGGTCTCCGCCGACGGCGCGTGGCGCACCCGCACGCCCCGGCTGCCGCTCACCCCCAACGGCACCGGCGACCTGACCGCGGCGGTGTTCCTCGCCCACCTGCTCGACGGGCGAGCCCTGGACGACGCACTGGCGCGCACGACCTCCGCGGTGTTCGCGGTGGTGGAGGCGACCGCCGCGGCGGGTGACCGGGAGCTGCGGATCGTGCAGACCCAGGAGCTGCTCGCCGAGCCGCGGATGGAGTTCGAGGCGCTGCGGGTGCGGTGAGTTCGGGGGTCAGGCGTTCTTCCAGCCGACCTTGTCCACGCGCCGGTGGTAGTGCGTGCCGACCGACCCGCCGGCGAGGGCCGCGAACAGGGTGCCCAGGAGCACGACCAGCGCGGCGATCACGCCGCCGGTGCTCAGCGCGTCGAGCGTGATGGGCAGGCGCGGCAGGTTCACCCGGCTGAGGATGTCGTACTGCTGGCCGAAGATCGCGCCGACGGCGATCATCGCGATCGTCACGACCAGGCCGGTGATCCAGACCCCGAGACCCTGGCTGGTGCCCGAGAACCGGGACATCCGGCCCGCGACGTACCCGCCGGAGTAGTAGCCGACCATCAGCACGACCAGCAGCACGACCGCCGCGGCCAGGCCGATCGAGCCCACCTGCGCCTCGGCCTGGGACTGGGTGATGTGCGCGCTCGAGCCGACGGCCGCGGCGATCGCGCCGACGACGCCGGTGAGCAGCACGCTGACGGCGATGGCGACCAGCCAGCCGAAGAACGCGGCGCCGGGGTTGAGACCGCCGAACCGCTCCTTGCGGACGGCCTGGGCCGCGGCCGGGTCATGCCCCTCGGCGTAGCCCTCCTCGTAGCCGGCCTGGGCGGGCCGGTCGTCGGCGACGGTCGTCGTCGATGACGGCGGTGTCGTACGGTGCGGGTCTTGGACTTGCCGAACATGGTGACCTCCTGGGTCTGCGGGCGCGAAGGATGGGTACCCCTCCTCGCGCAGCACCATGCCCGGACCAGCCGGTCCGGCGCCACCAGCGACGTACGGGAGCAGCCATGCAGGTCAGCAAGCAGCAGATCGTCGAGTTCATCCGGGGCCGCGGGGACGCCGCCCGCGCCGACCGGGCCGAGGCTGAGCTCCCGGACGTGGTCGACCTGCCCGAAGGACGACGACCTGGTCACGCAGCTCGGCGTGGACCCGCTGGACCTGGCCGGGGACGAGCCCGACGCCGGGTGAGTGGAGCCGCTTGTCAGGTTCGAACTGACGACCTTTCGCTTACAAGGCGAGTGCTCTACCAGCTGAGCTAAAGCGGCCTGGATCTGGTGCGCGCCCATGGTAGGCGAACCCGGTCCGGACGCCCGGGAATCACGTCACCCCGCATCCTTTGCCGAGGCACCGGGGTAGTGGAGGGGTACCTACTGAGGAGGAACGACATGGGTAACGACGACAAGATCGCGAACAAGGGCGAAGGGCTTCTCGGCAAGGGCAAGGAGAAGCTCGGCGACGCCACGGACAACCGCGACCTGCAGGCCGAGGGCAAGAAGGACCAGAGCAAGGCCGACCTCAAGCAGGCCGGCGAGAAGGTCAAGGACGCTTTCAAGAACTGACGCCCTCGACCTTCCCGGGCCGGAGCGGTGCCGCGACGGACTCACGCAGTCCGTCCGGCAGCTGTCCGGCCCGTGTCATGCCACGCGGGTGGCCGCGCTGCCCGACGAACGCGTCGATCGACCGCCGCAGTCCCGCCGCGTCCAGGCCGTGCGCGGCGAGGTGCTCGGCGGGCGTGCCGTACCTGCGCAGCTCGGTGGTCGTGACCCCGAGCGCCAGCAGCCGGTGGGGTACGTCGACCAGGGCCCGGCTCACCCACCGCGACGACGTCCCGGCCAGGTAGGGCTCGACCAGCACCACCTCGGCCCGGTCCCCCAGCGCCGCGCGCAGCGTCACCGTCGTCGAACGGCCGCACCGTGCCGGCGTAGAGCACCGTGACGTCGCGGCCCTCGACGGCGGCCAGCACCGGCGTCGAGCATCGGCCCGACCGCGAGCACCGTGGCGCCCGCCCCGCGCCGTACGACCTGGAACCGGCCGGGCGTGACCGGGCGCGGCTCGGCGTTCTGCTGGGACACCACCCGCACGTAGTCGCGCCCGTCGCCGGCGACCGCCGTGCGCAGCGCGCCGGCCACCTCGTCGGCGTGCCCGGGCACGTGCACGGTCCAGCCGTCGAGCGTGTCGAGCAGCGCGACGTCCCCGGGCGCCTGGTGGGTGCGCCCGGACGCGCTGGCGTCGAACGAGCCGCCGGACCCGACGAGCACCGCCGCCGACGTCCTGGTGGCCGAACCCGAGCTTGACCTGCTCGAAGGCGCGCTCCACCAGGAACGAGGCGAACGTGTGCACGACCGGCCGCATCCCGGACAGCGCCAGCCCGGCGCCCACGTTGAGCAGCAGCTGCTCGCGGATGCCGACGTTGATCACCCGGTCGGGGTGCCGGCGCTCCACCTCGCCGAAGAACTGGCCGGAGATCTCGGCGTAGACCAGCGCGACCGACAGGTCCTCCTCGACCAGCTCGGCGGCGGTCCTGGCGAACGTCAGCCTGGGGTCGCTCATGACCTCTCCTCCACCTCGGCGACGACCACGTCCGGCCGCCCCGTCCTGGTCCTGGTCAGCGCCCGCTCCAGCGCGCCGTGGTCGCGGCCGTCCACGACCGCGGTGTCCCAGCCCTCGTGGGCGAACCGGCCGGCGATCACCCCGGGCCGGTGGTAGCTCGTGGAGGCGTTGTCGACCACGACCACGGTCAGCGCGTCCAGCCCGAGGGCGCCGGCGAGCTCGACCGCCTCGGCGTTGCTGCCCTCGTCGAGCTCGGCGTCGCCGACCAGCACCACGACGCGGGCGTCGATCCCCTGCGCCCGCAGGCCCAGCGCCGTCCCCACGCCCAGCGGCAGCCCGTGCCCGAGCGACCCGCTGGAGATCTCCACCCCCGGCACGAGCACCCGGTCCGGGTGGTAGCCCAGCGGCGAGTCGTACGACGCCCAGCCGGCCAGCCACTCCTCCGGGAGGAAGCCCTTCGCGGCGAGCGTCGCGTAGTAGGCCATCGGCCCGTGGCCCTTGGAGAGGTAGAACCGGTCCCGCCCGGGGTCGTCGACCGTCTCCGGGCGTCACGGCCAGGATCCGGTCGTAGAGCACCCAGACCACGTCGAGGGTCGAGGTCGCCGCTGCGTCGTGCTTCTCGTCGCCGGTCATCAGGGACATCAGCCGGGCCAGGTCGTCGTACCCCGCTCCCCGGTCGATCGAGCTTGTCGAGATCTCCGTGGTCATGCACCCAGACTGCAAGTTCAAGCCAGTTGAAGTCAACTATGATTCCCTCATGGCGACCGCACCCCTGACGATCGGCGCGCTGTCCGAGCGCTCCGGCGTGGCCACCTCGGCGCTGCGCTACTACGAGAGCCAGGGCCTGATCCACGCCGAGCGCACGACGGGCAACCAGCGCCGCTACCCGCGCGCCACCCTGCGCCGCGTCGCGTTCGTCCGGTCCGCGCAGCGCGTCGGGCTCACCCTCGAGGAGATCCACGACGCGCTCGCGACGCTCCCCGAGGGCCGCACCCCGACCAAGGCCGACTGGGCCCGGCTCTCCCGCGGCTGGCGGCCGCGCATCGACGCCCAGATCGAGCGGCTCGAACGGCTCCGCGACAAGCTCGACGGCTGCATCGGCTGCGGCTGCCTCAGCCTGCGCACCTGCGCGCTCCAGAACCCCGACGACGAGGTGGCGCCCCGCGGACCGGGAGCGGTCTACCTCGAGCCCGGCGCCTGATCCGCCGGGACTAGGCTGTCCGCCATGGCGCTGCGCATCGTTGCGACGAAGCCCAACCCGGCCCTGGTCACCCTCCCGTGGCACCTCTCCCTCGACGAGTGGGGGGACGACGTCGTCGTCCCCCTCCCCCGCGGCATCTCGCGGCACATCGTCCGGATCGTCCGGCTCGGCCAGGACGTGTACGCCGTGAAGCAGACCCGCGAGCAGTGGGCCAACCGGGAGTACCGCCTGCTGCGCGACCTGCGCCGGCTCGGGCTCCCCGCGGTCGAGCCCGTCGGCGTGGTCAGCGGGCGCGAGGCCCCGGACGGCGAGGAGATCGAGCCCGCCCTGGTCACCCGGCACCTGCAGTACTCCCTGCCCTACCGGTCGCTGTTCAGCCACGGCCTCCCGCACGACAGCCTGCCGAAGATCCTCGACGCGCTGGTCGTGCTGCTCGTGCGGCTGCACCTGTCCGGGTTCTTCTGGGGCGACGTGTCGCTGTCCAACGTGCTGTTCCGGCGCAGCGCCGGTGAGTTCGCGGCGTACCTCGTCGACGCCGAGACCGGCGAGCTGCACGACACGCTCAGCCCCGGCCAGCGCTCGCACGACCTCGAGGTGGCGCTGACCAACATCTACGGCGAGCTGCTCGACCTGCAGGCCGGCGGGCTGCTCAGCGAGACGTTCGAGGCCGACGACATCGTCGACCGGCTGCAGGAGCGGTACGACGGGCTGTGGGCCGAGCTCACCGGCACCGAGGAGTTCACCACCGACGAGATCTGGCGCATCGAGCAGCGCATGGAGCGGCTCAACGAGCTCGGCTTCGACGTCGACGAGCTCGACATCGTCACCGACTGGGACGGCTCGACGGTGCGCGTGCAGCCCAAGGTCGTCGAGGCCAACCACCACGCCCGCGAGCTGCAGCGGCTGACCGGCCTCGACGTCGAGGACAACCAGGCCCGCCGGCTGCTCAACGACCTCGCGGCCTACACCGCCCACCACGACCTCGGCGGCGAGAACCGCTCGATCGTCGCCCACCGCTGGCTGACCACGGTCTACGAGCCGATCACCGCGATGGTGCCGCCGTCGATGCGCGGCAAGCTCGAGCCGGCCGAGGTGTTCCACGAGATCCTCGAGCACCGCTGGTTCCTGTCCGAGCAGCGCGGCCACCCGGTGCACACCGTCGACGCCGCCCGGTCCTACATCGACACGGTGCTCACCGCGCGCCCCGAGGAGGTCATCGCCGGCGAGCCCGACGACCGCCGAGCTCCAAGCCGTCCTGGACGAGTCCTGACCCGGAACCCGGGTAGCGGTCGACGCCGACCCGGGCCTGAGTTCAGGTCGACCCGGGCCTCGAGTTCACGTCGACCCGGGCCTGAGTTCACGTCGAGCCGGGCCTGAGTTCACGTCGACCCGGGCTCACCGCGTCCGCAGCGCGGCCCGGAGCTCGTCGAGCCATCGGGTACGTCGACCGGGTGCGAAGTCACCGCGCCGCACCACGATCACGGTCCAGCCGTTGTCCGCGAGCCACCGGCGCCGCACCCGGTCCGCGTCCCGCTGCTCGTCGGTCCGGTCGTGCCACTCGGCACCGTCGTACTCGACGGCGACCCGGTGCCGCGGATAGGCCAGGTCCAGCCGGAAGAGCGGGACGCCGTGCTCCTCGACCCAGTGCTGCAGCCGGGGCACGGGCAGCCCGTCATCGATGATCGCGAGCCGTGTGCGGGACTCGCGCGCGGACTCGGCCAGCCCGTCGACCAGGGGCACGAGCGATCGGAGCTGGACGACGCCGCGGCGCCGCCGGTACCGCTCCAACGAGCCTCCAGCTCGGCGCGGGTGACGCCGTGCACCCGCGCGAACATGTCCAGCGCCGCCAGGGCGTCCGGTCGCGGCAGGATGCACCCGAGGTCGAGCGCCGTGCGCAGCGGCGTGGTCACCCGCAGCCCGTGCACCCGCATCACGTCGCCGGGGGCGAGGTCCCGCTCCCCGCCGACGCACTCGGGCCGTTCGATGCGCGACCGGTCCCGGAGCACGACGCACTCCACCGGAGGCAGCACCTCCAGCTCGCGGTAGTCGAAGACGTCCACGCCGTGCAGCCAGGCCGCGGTCCGGTCGACGAACACGGCCCCGGGCACGACGGCGAGTGCCGCGGCGGCGGCCCGCACCTCGACCGTGTCCGGTACGTCGCAGGCGACGTACACGTTGCGGAGCACCCGGCGGATGGTCCTGCACCGCACCAGCTCGGCGATCTGCGCGGGGGACAGACCGACGTCGCGGGCATCGGACGGGTGAAGGGTCCGGCGGGCAGGGAGATCAGCGTCATCCGCCGAGGATCAGTCGGCCCGGCGCACCCCGTCAGCACCGCTCGAGCACCTGTGCACGACCGACCCCGACCGGACCCTGGGGACCGGATCCGGCGCGAGACCCGGGTCAACCCGAACTAGACCCGGGTCAACTGACCCAGGCCCGGGTCGACGCTGACCTCAGGCCCGGGTACCTCAGGCTCGCAGGCGGGAGATGGCGTAGAGGGTGACGCCCGCGGCGACGCCGGCGTTCAGCGACTCGACGTCGTTGACCATCGGGATGCTGACCAGCTGGTCGCAGGTCTCGGCCACCAGCCGGGACAGGCCGTCGCCCTCGGACCCGACCACCACGACGAGCGGACCGGTCGCGAGGTCGAGGTCCTGCAGCCCGACGTCGCCGTCGGCGGCGAGGCCGATCACCATGCAGCCGGCCTCCTGGTAGGCCTTCAGCTGCCGGGTCAGGTTGGTGGCCTGCGCGACGGGGAGCCGCGCGGCCGCACCGGCCGACGTCTTCCACGCCGAGGCGGTCATGCCGGCCGAGCGACGCTCGGGGATCAGCACGCCGTGCGCCCCGAAGCCCGCGGCCGACCGGACCACGGCACCGAGGTTGCGGGGGTCGGTCACCGAGTCCAGCGCGACGATCAGCGGCTGCTCGCCGGCCAGGGCGGCCCGCTCGAGCAGGTCGTCGGGGTGGGCGTACTCGTAGGCCGGCACCCGCGCGGCGAGCCCCTGGTGCACGGCGCCGTCGGTCAGCCGGTCCAGCTCGACCCGGCCGATCTCCAGCAGCGAGATGCCGCGGTCCGCGACGAGCCGGAACGTCTCCCGCATCCGGCCGTCGCGCTCGGCGCCCTCGGCGACGTACACCGTGCTGACCGGCATGTTCGCGCGCAGCGCCTCCACGACGGAGTTGCGCCCGGCGATCCACTCGGTGTCGCCGGCCTTCTTCACGCTCTTGCGCCGCGGCGCGGCGCTCTTCTCGGCGCGCTTGCGGCTCTTGTAGGCGATGTGGCCCTCGCGGTCCTTCGCCTTCGGGGTCGGCCCGCGACCCTCGAGGCCGCGCTTGACCCGGCCGCCGGAGCCCGCGGTGGGGTTGCCCTTGCCGGTCTTCTTGATCGATCCGCGTCGCGCGGAGTTGCCTGCCATCAGATTCCTTCGGTTGAAAGTCGTTCGTGACCCGTCACAACTGCTGCGACTCGCCGCGAAAAGTGCTGCATGAGTGACGGGTCGGCGTCAGAGGGACCACGTCGGGCCCGTCGGGGTGTCCTCGAGCTCGATGCCCGCGGACTTGAGCTGGTCGCGGATCGCGTCGGCGGTCGCGAAGTCCTTGGCGGCCCGCGCGGTGGCGCGCTGCTCGAGCAGCGTGCCGACGAGCGCGTCGACCGCGGCGGTCAGCCGGTCCTCGGTCCGCGACGAGCCGCCCGCGGTCCAGTGCGGGTCGAGCGGGTCGAGGCCGAGCACGGCGAGCATCGCGCGCACGGACGAGGCCGCTCCCGCGCAGCGCCGCGCTGCCGCCGCCGGCGAGCAGCTTGTTGCCCTCGCGGACCACGTCGTAGATGCACGCGACCGCGGCCGGCGTGCCGAGGTCGTCGTCCATCGCCTGCTCGAAGTCGGCGCAGCGCGTGCCCAGCCCGACCGGCTCGCCGAGCACGTCGGCGGCCCGGGTCAGGAAGTTCTCGATGCGGGCGAACCCGGCGGCCGCCTCGTCGAGCGCCTCGAAGCTGAACTCGACGTGCGAGCGGTAGTGCGCGGCCACGATGTAGTAGCGCAGGTCGATGGCCCGCACCCGCTCGAGCACCGAGGCGACCACCAGCGAGTTGCCGAGCGACTTGCTCATCTTCTCCCCGGCGGTGGTGATCCACGCGTTGTGCATCCAGTACGACGCGAAGTCGAACCCGGCCGCCCGGGACTGGGCCTGCTCGTTCTCGTGGTGCGGGAAGCGCAGGTCGACGCCGCCGCCGTGGATGTCGAAGCCGCCGCCGAGGTACTTCAGCGCCATCGCGGAGCACTCGATGTGCCAGCCGGGCCGGCCGCGCCCCCACGGCGAGGGCCACGCGGCGGTCTCGGGCTCGGAGTCCTTCTTCCAGCCCTTCCACAGCGCGAAGTCGCGCGGGTCGCGCTTGCCGCGCGGGTCGGCGTCCCCGGCGGCCTCCATGTCGTCGATCCGCTGGCCGGTGAGCGAGCCGTAGTCCGGCCAGGACCGCACGTCGAAGTACACGTCGCCGGACCCGTCCTCGGCGGCGTAGGCGTGCCCGCGGACGATCAGCCGCTCGATCAGCTCGAGCATCTCCGGGACGTGCCCGGTGGCGGCCGGCTCGTAGGTCGGCAGCGCGACGTTGAGGGCGTCGTACGCCGCGTCGAGCTCGTGCCGCATCGCGTAGGCGAGGTTGTACCAGGGCCGGCCCTGCTCGGCGGCCTTGGTGAGGATCTTGTCGTCGATGTCGGTGATGTTGCGGATCATCGTCACGTCGTAGCCGCGGGCGGTCAGCCAGCGCGCGCAGGACGTCGAAGTTCACCGCCGACCGGACGTGCCCGACGTGCGGCTCGGACTGCACCGTGAGACCGCACAGGTAGATCCCGGCCCGGCCCGCCTCGCGGGGGGCGAAGTCGCGGATCGCGCGGGTCGCGGTGTCGTAGAGCCGGAAAGTCACCCCCCCATCGTATCGGCGGACGGCACCGGGGTTTCCCACCCGCCGCGGGGGCCGGGGTCGGTGCGACCCGAGCCCGACCCGCAACATCGTTGACACCGCCCCGAGCGGCGCAGAAATCTGGCGTCCGCACACAACTCCCGGGAGCCCTGAGGCGTGGCACGCCCTCGCCCCCGCGCCACCGGCTCAGCGACGGGTGGGATCGATGTGAAGGATGTTCAAGGAGTGATTCGTCCCGGTATCGTGCTCCGGTGGCCTCCTTCCCCCTCCGCCCGCTCGTGCTCACCCTGGCGACGGCCCTGATGGCCCCCGCCCTGCTGGTCGCCGGCGCCGCACCGGCCCCGGCCCGCGCCGCGCGGGCCGACGCGCCCCGCCCGATCGCCTACCGGCAGTGGGACACCGCCGCCGAGCTCGCGACCGGCACGTTCTCCGGGACGACGGCGCGCGCCGGCCAGGTGCGGCTGCGGCTCCCCGCGCGCGACCACGACGATCGGCCGGACGTCGTACGACGTGGGCAGCTGGACCTCGCCGTGGGTCAGCCCCGGCTTCGCGCTCACCGAGCTGGTGCCGTCGTGGACGGCGACGCACCCCCGAGGGCACCCTGGTGCAGGTCGACGTCCGCGGCGTCGGCGAGAGCGGCACCCGCAGCAGCTGGGACACCCTGGGCCGCTGGGCGAGCGGCGACGCGTCGTTCCGGCGCACCAGCCTGGGCGCGCAGACCGACGACCTCGCCCGGGTCAGCACCGACACCTGGGTCGCGACGTACGGCGGCTTCCGCTCCTGGCAGCTGCGGGTCCGGCTGCTGCGCAGGGCCGGCACCACCCTGACCCCGCTGGTCGGCACCGTCGGCGCGGTCGTCTCGGACCTGCCGCACGTCGACCGGGTCACCACCTCGGCGCCCCGGCGTCGCGCGCGGCGACCGTGCTCGACGTGCCCGCGGTTCTCCCAGATGGTGCACGCCGGCGAGTACCCGCAGTACGGCGGCGGCGGCGAGGCCTGGTGCTCCCCGACCTCCACCTCGATGGTGCTCGCCTACTACCGCCGGCTCCCGCCCGCCGCGACGTACGCCTGGGTGAGGAAGTCGTACGTCGACCGGGCGGTCGACCACGCGGCGCGGATGACCTTCGACCACGGCTACGACGGCACCGGCAACTGGCCGTTCAACACCGCCTACGCCGCGCGGTGGACCGGGCACGCGTTCGTGACCCGGTTCGCGTCCCTGCGCGGGGTCGAGCAGATGGTCAAGGCCGGGATCCCGGTCGTCACCTCGATCACCTTCGGGCGCGGGGCGCTCAGCGGTGCCCCGATCAGCGCCAGCAACGGCCACCTCGTGGTGGTCGTCGGCTTCACCAGCGGCGGCGACGTGGTGGTCAACGACCCGGCCTCGCGGACCCGCGGCGGCGTGCGCCGCACCTACGACCGCGGCCAGTTCGAGAACGCCTGGCTGCAGCGCTACCCGAGCGGCGGCTGGCATGCGCGGCTCCGGCGGCCTGGCCTACGTCATCCGCGACGCCGCGCACCCGCTGCCGCGCCCGCACCGCCGGGTCGCCCTGGTGACGCTCACCGCCGTGGCCGCCCGGCACGTCACGTTCACCGCCTGGCGCGGGCCCGACGGCCTGGCCGCGGGCAGCCACCTCGGCACCGTCGTCCGAGGACGGCCGGCTGGCCTGGGGCGCGCGGCCGGGACGTTCACCTACGCCGACCCCTACGGCACCGAGCCGCCGACCCCGGTCGGCTACGAGTGGGCCGCGTGGGTGTCCCCGGAGGTCGAGTGCGGCTTCGGGGCGACCGAGCTGGTGCCGTCCTGGAACGCCGAGACGCCGGACGACTCCTGGCTGCTGGTCGAGGCCCGCACCGCCACCGGCCACGACAGCACCGGACGCCGCTGGACCCGCTGGTTCAGCCTCGCCCTGTGGGCCGACTCCGACCGCGAGATCCACCCGACCTCCGTGCCCGGGCAGGCCGAGGAGGCCGCCCGCGTGGAGACCGACGTGCTCGCCGGCGACGGGCTTCACCGCCTACCAGCTGCGCGTCACGCTGGCCCGCCGGCCCGGCAGCGGGGCCCTGCCCGACCGTCCGGATGCTCGGCGCGATGGCCTCCCGGGTGCCCGACGAGGCGCCCGAGGACGTGTCCCCCGGCGGCCTGGCGTGGGGCGTCGAGCTGCCGGTGCCGCCGTACTCCCAGCAGCTGCACCGCGGCGACTACCTGCACTGGGACCGCGGCGGGCGCAGCTGGTGCTCGCCGACCTCGACCTCGATGCTGCTGGCCTTCCACGACCGGCTGCCGGCGCCCAGCGACTACGCCTGGGTCGAGCCGGGGTTCCCCGACCGGTTCGTGGTGCAGGCCGCCCGGCACGTCTTCGACTACGCCTACAAGGGCGCCGGCAACTGGTCGTTCAACACCGCCTACGCCGGCCGGCACGGCGCCGACGCGTTCGTCACCCGGCTGCGCTCGCTGACCGAGGTCGAGACGTTCATCGCCGCCGGCGTCCCGCTGGCCGCGACCGTGTCGTTCACCCGCGAGACGCTGCCCTGCGCGGGCTACGCGACCGAGGGGCACCTGCTCACGATCATCGGCTTCGACGAGGCCGGGGACGTGATCTGCAACGACCCGGCGTCGCACGTGATCCCCAGCAACGACGAGGTCCGGGTGGTCTTCGACCGGGGCCGCTTCGAGCGTGCCTGGCTCGGGTCGTCGGGCGGCGTGGTGTACGTCGTGCACACCGACGCCGTACCCCTGCCGCCGCCGGCGGACCCGGCCGAGGCCAACTGGTGAGCGGTCTAGCCGGCCGAGAACTTCACGCTGTGCCAGCCGGTCGCGCCGTTCGGCACCACGTCGGCGCGCGCCGCGGTCTGCGTGTAGCCGGACCGGTCGGTGGCCCGCACCGCCAGCGTGTGCTGCCCCTGCGGTACGTCGACCGTGCCGGCCCACTGCACCCAGGTGTCGTTCCCGGGGACCCGGCCCAGCTCGGCCTCCTGCCACGCGGCGCCGTCCAGGCGGAACTCCACCTTCTCGATGCCGGTGTGCTGCGCCCAGGCGTGCCCGCCGACGCCGACCGAGCCGGCGCCCACCGAGGCGCCGTCGCGGGGCACCTCGACGCGGGACTCGGTCTTGACCGGGCCCTTCTCGGACCAGCCGCGGTCGGTCCAGTAGGCGCGTGAAGTCGGCGAACCGGGTGACCTCGAGGTCGACCAGCCACTTGGTCGCCGACACGTAGCCGTAGAGGCCGGGCACGATCATCCGGACCGGGAAGCCGTGCTCGACCGGCAGCGGCTCGCCGTTCATCGCCACCGCGAGCAGGGCGTTGCGGTCGTCGGTGAGCGCCTCGATCGGCGTACCGCAGGTCCAGCCGTCCTGCGAGGTCTGCTTGACCGCGTCGGCGCCGGGCTGCACCCCGGCCTCCTCGAGGAGGTCCGCGATGCGCACGCCGCTCCACCAGGCGTTGCCGATCAGGTCGCCGCCGACCGGGTTGGACACGCAGCAGATCGTCACCCAGTCCTGGGTCATCCGCCGGGCGACGAGCTGCTGCGTAGGAGATCTCGATCTCCCGGTCGACGAGCCCGTGGATCCGGAGCTTCCAGTCGGCGGGGTCGACGGCGGGCACGACCAGGGCGGTGTCGATCCGGTAGAAGTCGTCGTTCGGCACCCGCCAGGGCGTCAGGCCCGCGGGGGCGCCGGTCTCGGCGCCCGCGGGGACGGTCCCGGCCGTGACCGGCAGCCGGAGCAGCGCGGCGCGAGGCCTCGACCGCCCGGCGGCCCTGGCCGACCAGCCGGCCGCCGGCGGCGACGGCCACCGCGGCGACGGCGACCCCGCCGGCGGCGAGCAGGAACCTGCGGCGCGACGCCTCCACGCTGGGGCGCGGGGTCGGCGGCGCCGGTCAGGTAGTCCAGGAGCACCGCCCACACCACGACGCCGACGCGCGAGCGGCAGCAGGCTCAGCGGCGTGAAGTCCGGGCGGCTCATCGCGGCGACCAGCGAGACCGCGGCCATCGCCCAGAAGACCAGGTGCCCGAACAGGCTGCGCCGGGCGGTGAGCAGGCCGGCGACCGCACCGAGCAGCACGATCGTGAGGGTCACCCCGGCGACCAGGATCGGCTTGTCGTTGCGGCCGACGACGTGGATCAGCGACTCCACGACCGGGCCGGGGGTCTTGGCGATCACCACCTCGGCGACCACCTCGACCGGCGTCGCCCGGCCGTTCAGCAGGTGCGTCACGACCTGGCTCGCCGCGACCCCGGCGAGACCCGGTCACGGCGCCGGCGAGCGCGAGCCGGTGACGGGGCGCGGAGGTCATGTCTCCATGTTCGCCCACGGACCCTGACCGGATGGGCTCCGGCGCCTGACGGATCGGTTACGGCATGATCGCCGGGTGAGCCTTCCCCGCACCGGCATCGGCACCGACGTGCACGCCCTGGCCGACGGCGTCCCGCTGCACGTCGCCGGGCTGCACTTCCCCGACGAGCCCCGGGGCCTCGCCGGGCCACTCCGACGGCGACGTCGCCGCGCACGCCTGCTGCGACGCGCTGTTCTCCGCCGCGGGCCTCGGCGACCTGGGCAGCAACTTCGGCACCGCCGAGCCCGCGTGGGCCGGTGCCAGCGGCGTACGCCTGCTGGCCGAGGCGGCCCGCCGGGTCCGCGAGGCGGGGTTCGAGATCGGCAACGTCGCGGTCCAGGTGATCGGCAACCGCCCGAAGATCGGCCCCCGCCGCGCCGAGGCGCAGGCCGCGCTGTCCGAGGCCGCCGGCGCCCCGGTGACGGTCACCGCGACGACCACCGACGGCCTCGGCCTGACCGGTCGCGGCGAGGGTGTCGCCGCCCTCGCCACCGCCCTCGTCGTCCCCCGCCACCCCCCGGCCTCCTCCGACATCGGGTAGTTGTCAGTGACCCCTGGGTCACGTTTCGTCACCGTTGTCGGAGCGGTTTCCACAGGGGACGGTGGGCGAGGGTCAGGCGAGGGAGAGCGCGAACCGGTGCGCGACGGTCGCGTCCTGGCGCAGGACCTGGCTGCGCGGGTCGGCGCGTGCGCCAGCAGCAGGGGTACGACGACCGCGGGACCCGCGCACGTCGGCGAGCACCTCCCCGAGCGAGGGGCGCTGGAAGCCTCGACGTACGCCGCTGCGCACCGGGACGTCGGGCAGCCGGTAGCGGCACCCGCGCGACCAGCGCCTCGATCGTCCGCGCCCCGGCGGGATGCCGGGTGCCGGGGGCGAGCGCGACGAGCGTGGTCGTCACGGGCCGGCGGGGCCGACGTGCACGACCCCGTCGACGACCCGCACGGCGTACGACGGGACGCTGACCGACGCGTCGTCGAGGCACCGTCCCGTGCGCAGGTCGAACGCCTGCCGGGCGGTCGTCGAGGCGACGAACGGGACGTCCCCGCGGGTGCCCCGGATGCCGCGGCCGAGGGTGCTCACCCGGCTGTACGGGTCGTGGTTGCCGATCGCGTAGACGTCCCCCTCGGGGGTCGCGAACACCGCGATCGCGTGCCCCCGCACCAGCGCGGTGACGCCTCGGTCCAGGGGCAGCTTGTCGACCTCGCAGATCGGCGTCCACACGTCCCCCGCGGCGGGCGCGCTCATGGCGTGCCCGGCCCGTCGTGCCCTGCTCTGCCCATCCGCCGTCACCTTCCCGAAGGCTCCGAACGTACGGACCGGATGTTGTCGGCGCGTGTGGCCGTTGTTACGGGCGTGAAAACGTCTGGGACCCGGTCTGGCAGGCTCGGCCCCATGACCGCACCTCCGGCACCGCGCGTCGCGGTCGTCCTCGTCGCCGCCGGCTCCGGCAGCCGGGTGGGCGCGGGCACCAACAAGGTGCTCCTCCCGCTGCTCGGCGTGCCCGTGCTGGCCTGGTCCCTGCGCACCGCCACCTCCCTGGAGTACGTCGACCAGGTCGTCGTCGTGGCCCGGGAGGCCGACGTGGCCGCCGTACACGAGCTGGTGGAGCGGTACCTGCCCGAGGGGCGGGAGGCGGCCGTCGTGACCGGCGGCGCGACCCGGCACGCGTCGGAGTGGCGCGGGCTGTCGGTCCTGCGGCCCCGGATCGAGGCCGGCGCGCTCGACGTCGTCGCGGTGCACGACGGGGCCCGCCCGCTGGCCGACGCGGCGCTGTTCGAGGCGGTCTGCCGGGCGGCGCACGCGCACGGCGGCGCCCTCCCGGTGCGGCCGCAGCCGGGCCTGGTGACCGCGGACGGCCGCCGCCACGTCACGGGGCTCGTCGGCGTGCAGACCCCGCAGGCGTTCCGCGCGGGACCGCTGCTGGACGCCTACCTGCGCGCGGAGGCCGACGGCTTCACCGGCACGGACACGGCCGCCTGCGTCGCGACGTACACCGACCTGCCGGTGCACGCGGTGCCGGGCCGCGCCACCAACCTGAAGGTGACCTTCGCCGAGGACCTGGCCCTGGCCGAGCGGCTGCTCGGCTAGTCGGGGGAGGCCAGCGCCTCCACGAGCCGCAGGTCGGACTCGTCGCTGACCCGGCGGCCCTCGGGCGGCGCCTCCAGCAGCGGCCACCGTCGTGGTCCGCGCGCAGCGCCGCGACCAGGTCCGCGAGGTCGTCGGTGGCCGGGAGCGCGTCCGAGCGCCGCGACCACGGAGGCGGGCAGCACCACCGGGAGAGGTGACCGCGAGCAGCCCGGCCCGGTCGACGGTCCCGCCGAGCACGTCCGCCCTCGCGCCGCTTCACGGTGTCGGTGACCGGACGGACCCCGGCGACCACGCGTCTCCGCTGGTGGCGGCCGCGACCGCCCGGCCGATGAAGGCCGCCGGCGTGCCGGGGCAGAGCGGGTCGTGGAGCACCAGCGCGGTCGCCCGCTCCTGGACGTCGGCCCAGGAGGCGGTGAAGTCGAGCAGCTCGACGCCCGGCCTCGTCCAGCGCCCAGGAGGCCACCGCGACCAGCGACTCACCGTGCAGCAGCGCGTAGGGCAGCGACCCGCGCCCCTCGAGCGGCACCCAGCCGACCGCCGGCCGCTCCTCGTCCTCGTCGTCCCACATGGCTCAAGACAAGCAGAAGCCCCCAATGTCCGCACTGGGCGAACGTTGGGGGCTTCCGGATGGAGCAGGTGTGTCAGGACGCGAGCACGTCGTCGAGGAGGGCCTCGGCCTTGTCCTCGTTGGTGTGCTCGGCGAGCGCCAGCTCGGAGACGAGGATCTGGCGCGCCTTGGCCAGCATCCGCTTCTCACCGGCCGAGAGGCCACGGTCACGCTCGCGGCGCCACAGGTCGCGGACGACCTCCGCCACCTTCATCACGTCACCGGAGTGCAGCTTCTCGAGGTTCGCCTTGTACCGGCGGGACCAGTTCGTGGGCTCCTCGGTGTGCGCAGCACGCAGCACGTCGAAGACCCGATCCAGACCCTCCTTGTCCACCACGTCGCGGACCCCGACCAGGTCCAGGTTGCAGGCGGGGACTCGAACGACCAGATCCTGCTGGGCGACGATGCGGAGTACGAGGTACTCCTTGTCCTCACCCTTGATCTGTCGCGTCTCGATGTCCTCGATGATCGCAGCGCCGTGATTTGGGTAAACAACCGTTTCGCCGACGGTAAATGTCATGTGCCAAGTACCCCTTCCTAGGTGACTAGGATAACACGTCCTCCCCCCGACAGAACTCGCGTTTGCGCAGGTCAGAGGCCAAATTCGGGCTTGACAGATCGCAGATCCATATGCGTCCCGGGGCCCGGCGGGCGGCTCCGGGGACCGCTCGGCCGCGGTGGAAATCCGCCGGTGCGTGGGGTTCCTGGTCAATACTGCGACCCATGAGGTTCCGCAAGCAGCGAGGCCCGGCGTTCTCGCTCGCGCTGGCCTGCCACCCCGTCCCGACGCGCCGCCATGACGGTCGCGGTCACGCGCCGCCGCCGCCCTGTCCGGCCGCAGCGGCTCCGAGTGCCTCCTGGTGGCCGCCGCCGTGCTCGACCGGGCAGCTCACGATCGGCTGGATCAACGACGTCGTCGACCGGGAGCGGGACCGCCGGGTGGGCCGCCTCGACAAGCCGGTCGCGAGGGGCTGGGTCGAGCCCGGCACGGTGACCTTCGCGGTGGCCGTCGCGGTCCTGCTGGTCATCCCGCTCTCCCTGGCCAACGGCACCGCCGCCGGCCTCGCGCACCTCGCCGCGGTGCTGGCCGCGTGGCTCTACGACCTCTACCTCAAGCAGACGGTGCTCTCCTGGCTGCCCTTCGCGGTCGGCTTCGGCCTGATCCCCGCCTTCCTCTCGTACGGCGGTCTCGGCGGCGGGCTGCACGGCGGGCCGCCCACGCTGACGATGACGGCGCTCGCCGCGCTCCTCGGCGTCGGCCTGCACTTCCTCGCCGCGCTGCCGGACCTGGTGGAGGACAACGAGACCGGGGTGCGGCACCTCCCGCTGCGGGTCGCGCTGCGCACCGGGGCGCCGCGGCTGCTCTGGATCTCGACCGCGTACACCGCCCTGGTGGCGGTCGGGCTCGCTGATCGCGGCCCTGACCGTCGGCCTGCGTCGGTGAGCACTAGACTCTGCGACGTCGTGCAGCCTTGAGAGGAAACCGATCCGTGAACGTTCGTCGCAGCATCGCCGCCGCAGTCGTGGTCCTCGCGGTGCCCGTCCTCTCCTCGTGCGGGGTCAGCTTCGGCGCCCAGACCGACCAGGTCTACAACCCGTCCGTCGGCGTCGACGACCAGAGCGGCGACGTGGACGTGCTGAACGCGCTGATCGTGTCCGGCACCAACGGCAGCGGCACGGTCGTCGCGACGCTCGTCGACAACGACCAGCAGAACGCCGACACCCTCAAGGGCGTGGCCGGCGCGGGCGCCGACGCGTCCGCCACCGTCAAGGTCTCCGGCGACACCGCGATCCCGGCCGGCGGGGTGCTCAACCTCGCCGACGACAGCGGGGTCTCCATCAAGGCCAAGCGCGTCGTACCCGGCAACTTCGTGAACCTCACGTTCTCCTTCGACCGGGCCGAGGCGATCACCCTGGCCGTCCCCGTGGTCGCCTCCTCCAACCCGGACTACGCCGACGTGAAGGTGCCGCCCGCCTCCTGAGCCCGGGTCGCGGGTCTCCGGTTCGCCATACCTCGGGTATCCGACGTTCTTCCGGTTCACCCCGTTTCGGGCGTTGTGCCGCGGGCACCCCCTGATGATGGCTGCCGGCGACGGGCCGGCGGCCGCAACGGAGGGATCCACCCCAATGAACCGACTTCTCGGGGGACGCATCCGTCGTCCTCTCACGCTGGTCGTCGCCCTGCTGTCCCTGACGCTGGCGCTCGGCACCCCGGTCGCGGCGAACGCCGCCGTCCGCACCCCCTCGCACACCGTCGCCAAGAACGACGCCGGCACGATGAAGTCCTACGTCACCGGCACCGCCTCGCGCGGCCGCACGGTGGTCGGCGTCGTTCACTCCCTCGAAGTTCGTGCAGAAGAACGGCAAGCTCGCCGCGATCGGCAAGCTCAACGTCGTCACCCGCGGTCCCGGGCAAGGACCTGCACCGCGTGAAGTACGGCGTCACGATGTACCTCAAGAAGGCCAGCGTCGCCCAGACCGGCACGTTCGGCTCCGGCGGCAAGGTCCCGTCCGCGGCGCGCACCGCCGCGCTCGGCTCGTGCGACGTCCTCAACCTGGTGCTCGGCCCGCTGGACCTGAACCTCCTCGGCCTCGAGGTGCACCTGAAGAAGGTCGTCCTCGACGTCGTCGCGGTCTCCGGTGCCGGCGCCCTGCTCGGCAACCTGCTCTGCGCGGTCGCCGGCCTGCTCGACGGTGTCGGCGTCCTCGGCCAGGTCTCCGCCCTGCTCAACCAGATCCTGGCCGTGCTCAAGGCCTGACCCTCCGGGGCTGAACCACGCACGCCGACGGGTGCCGGACCGAACCAGGTCCGGCACCCGTCGTACGTTTTCCCGCCCCTGCGCCTCCCACTAGGGTGGCCGCCATGACGAGTGCGCCGTACACCCTGGTCCTGCTCCGCCACGGCGAGAGCGAGTGGAACGCCAAGAACCTGTTCACCGGCTGGGTGGACGTGGCGCTCACCGACAAGGGACGCGAGGAGGCCGCCCGCGGCGGCCGGCTGATCGCCGAGGCCGACGTGCTGCCCGACGTGCTGCACACCTCGGTGCTGCGACGCGCGATCACCACCGCGCACCTCGCGCTCGACGCCTGCGACCGGCACTGGATCCCGGTGCGCCGCTCGTGGCGGCTCAACGAGCGGCACTACGGCGCCCTGCAGGGCAAGGACAAGAAGGCCACCCTCGAGGAGTACGGCGAGGAGCAGTTCATGCTCTGGCGCCGCTCCTACGACACCCCGCCGCCGCCGATCGCCGACGACGACCCGTGGGCCCAGACCGGCGCCCCCGCCTACGCCGAGCTCGCCGACGAGATCCTGCCGCGCACCGAGTGCCTGGCCGACGTCGTGACCCGGATGCTGCCCTACTGGTACGACGCGATCGTGCCCGACCTGCGCAGCGGCCAGACCGTCTGCGTCGCCGCGCACGGCAACTCGCTGCGGGCGCTGGTCAAGCACCTCGACGGGATGTCCGAGGAGGCCGTCGTGGGGCTGAACATCCCCACCGGCATCCCGCTGGTCTACCGGCTCGACGAGCACCTGCGCCCGACGGTGCGCGGCGGGGAGTACCTCGACCCGGACGCGGCGGCGGACGCCATCGCCGCGGTCGCCAACCAGGGCCGCTGACCGGCCTGCCCGGTCAGGGCACCAGCCGGGAGGCGAGGAAGCCGCGCACGCGCTGCTCGTCGCCGGACAGCCGGACGTCGGCCGCGTCGACGTCGACGCGGCCCCACAGCAGCCGGTAGAGCACCTCGGCCGGTCCCTCGACCCGGTCCTCGACCGCCGGCGGGTGGGACGACGCCGGTGCTCGACGGTCGGCGGGAGCGTCGGCACCACCTCGCTGGTCGGTGCCCACGGCCTGGGCGGGCACCAGCGGCGTCGCGGCCGGCCGGGGCCGCGGGCGAGACCACCCAGCTGTCCCCGGTGTCGCTGGCGGTGACCGCCAGCGGACGGTCGAGCGCGGCGGCGTGGCCGCGCCGGTGCATCCGCTGCAGGAACACCCCGAGCACCTCGTCGACCCCGTCCCGGCCGACGGCGGGCTCGATCTCGGTGTCCTGGTGCAGCGTCCGGTCCAGGTCGACCCGGTGGATGGTCGTCTCGTGCAGCTGGCGCCGCGGCCAGAACCGTTTCGTGCCGCTGCCGAACGCGAAGTTCCAGCACGGGGCGTCCGGGTCCGCGCCGCGCAGCACCTCGTAGAGGTCCTCGGCCTTGCCGGCGTACCAGCTGCTCACCGCGCGCGGCCGCGACGAGGACGGCCGGTCGTTCTGCTCGGCGGCCGCCCGCCCGGTCTCGACGATGGTGGCCGCCCAGGCGTGCACGTTGCCGACGTGCACCACGAGGTCGAGCGCCGACCAGCCGGGGCAGCCCGGGACCGGCGCGCGCAGGTCGGACCACGCCACGGCGACCGCGAGACGCTCGGCAGCCGCGGCGTACTCCTCCACGAAGTCGACGGTGGTCGACAGCCGGACGGCCGCGTTCACGTCGCCATCATGGCACCGCGCCCGTCGGCCGATCGAACAGCCGGGGGCCTAGAGGTGGTCGACGGTGGTGACGGTCTCGCCGGTGACGAGGTAGACCACGCGGCGGGCCAGGGACACGGCGTGGTCGGCGATCCGCTCGTAGTAGCGGCCGAGCAGGGCGATGTCGACCGCCGGCTCGACCCCGTGCGGCCAGGAGTCGTCGAGCATCAGCCGGAACGAGGAGCGCCGGAGCTGGTCCATCTCCTCGTCGTCCTCCTCGAGCTGACGGGCGCCCTCCACGTCGCGCTCGGCGATGATCCCGGCGACCGTGTCGACCATCTTCTCCGCGACCGTGGCCATCCGCTCGATGGTCGGCACGATCTCGGCGGGCACGGCCACCTGGGGCACCCGCAGCCGGGCGACCTTGGCGACGTGCACCGACAGGTCGCCCATCCGCTCGAGGTCGGCGACCATCCGCAGCGCCGCGACCAGCATGCGCAGGTCGCTGGCGACCGGCTGCTGGAGGGCGAGGAGCTCGAAGGAGCGCTCCTCGACCCGCTCCCGGGCGGCGTCGATCGCGGCGTCGTCGGAGATGACCTTCTCGGCGATCTCGGCGTCCGCGGTCAGCAGGGCCTGGGTGGCCAGCGACACGGCGACCTTCACCACGTGGGTCATGTCGACGAGCTCGTCGACGATCGAGTCGAGCTGGTCGAAGTAGGCATTGCGCATGACGTGAACGGTAGAAGACGCAGGTGAAGCCCGGGCGACCCGGACACGACGAGGCGTGAACGCAAGGTGAACAGTCGGAGAAAGCGCAGGTCAGAGACCCTCTCATCGACGAACGCTCGGCGACGGGGGCCGTACGATCGATGGTGTGGACCAGACGACGCAGGCGCTGCTGTTCGCGCTGCTCGGCGCGATCCTGGGCGCCGGCGTGGTCCTCGCGTGGCGGGTCAGCGAGGCGCAGATGCACGAGCGCGCGCAGGTCGAGGAGCCCGCCGTGCCCCCGGGCATCGCGACCGTGCTGTCCGTGCTGCGCTCCAGCGCGCTGGTCGTCGACGAGCAGGACGAGGTCCTCAAGGCCTCCGCCCCGGCGTACGCCCTCGGCCTGGTGCGCGGCACCGAGGTCGCGGTCGAGGAGCTCGCCGACCTGGTCCGGCAGGTGCGCCGCGACGGACAGATCCGCGAGACCGAGCTGGTGATGTCGCGCGGCCGGGCGGTCGCGCCGCTGCACGTCACCGCCCGGGTGGCCCCGCTGAGCAGCCGGCTGGTGCTGGCGCTCGTCGAGGACCGGACCCGCGAGCGGCGCGTCGAGGCGATCCGCCGCGACTTCGTCGCCAACGTGTCCCACGAGCTCAAGACCCCGGTCGGCGCGCTGAACCTGCTGGCCGAGGCCGTCCAGGAGGCCGCCGACGACCCGGAGGCGGTGATCCGGTTCTCCGGACGGATGCAGACCGAGAGCGCCCGGCTGACCCGGCTGGTGCAGCAGATCATCGAGCTGTCCCGGCTGCAGGGCGACGACCCGCTCCTGGAGCCGAAGGTCGTCGACGTGGACGCGGTGGTCGAGCCGGTCGATCGACCAGAGCATCATCGACGCCCAGTCCAAGCGGATCTCGGTCGCGTACGACGGCGAGCGCGGCCTGCAGATCCTCGGCAACGGCGACGAGATCGCGCTGGCGCTCGGCAACCTGGTCGCCAACGCGGTGGCCTACTCCCCCGACAACAGCCGCGTCGTGGTCTCCGCCAGGACCGACGAGATGATGGTCGACCTCTCCGTCACCGACCAGGGCATCGGCATCCCGGCCGGCGAGATCGACCGGATCTTCGAGCGGTTCTACCGGGTCGACCCGGCCCGGCACCGCTCCACCGGCGGCACCGGCCTCGGGCTGTCCATCGTCAAGCACGTCGCCGCCTCGCACGGCGGCGAGGTGCGCGTCTGGTCCGTCGAGGGCCAGGGCTCCACCTTCACCCTCTCCCTTCCCCGCCGGGCGTCCGAGCCCGTGCCGGGTACGTCGACCACCCCGACGTCGAACGCCAGCCACCAGGAGGCAACGCCGTGACCCGTGTACTCGTCGTCGAGGACGAGGAGAGCTACAGCGACGCGCTCGCCTACATGCTCCGCAAGGAAGGGTTCGACGTCTCGGTGGCCGGCACCGGCCCGGACGCCCTCGCGGAGTTCGACAAGACCGGCGCCGACATCGTCCTGCTCGACCTGATGCTCCCGGGCCTGCCCGGCACCGAGGTGTGCCGGCAGATCCGGCTGACCTCGACCGTGCCGATCATCATGGTCAGCGCCAAGGACGCCGAGGTGGACAAGGTCGTCGGCCTCGAGCTGGGCGCCGACGACTACGTCACCAAGCCGTACTCCCCCCGCGAGCTGGTCGCCCGGATCCGCGCGGTGCTGCGGCGCGGCAACGAGGTCGAGCTGACGCCGGCCACCCTCGAGGCCGGCCCGGTCCGGATGGACGTGGAGCGCCACGTGGTGACGGTGAACGGCGGCGACACCAAGCTGCCGCTCAAGGAGTTCGAGCTGCTCGAGATGTTCCTGCGCAACCCGGGCCGGGTGCTCACCCGCGGCCAGCTGATCGACCGGGTGTGGGGCTCGGACTACGTCGGCGACACCAAGACCCTCGACGTGCACGTCAAGCGGCTGCGCGCCAAGATCGAGCCCGACCCGGCCACGCCGAGCTACCTCGTCACCGTGCGGGGGCTCGGCTACAAGCTCGAGGCCTGACCCGCCCGCCGCCGCTCTCCCCGCGTCATCCTCCCTCGCCTCTCCTCCGACATCGGGGTGTTGTCAGTGACCCCTGGGTCACTGACAACCACCCGACATCGGATGCCGGGGAGTGACCCCTGGGTCACGTTTCGTCACCGTTGTCGGAGCACCGGGCGGTCCGGGCCGTCGGTCGGCGGCACTAGCGTGAGCGCCATGACCGCGCCCCGCACCAGCACGCTGCCCCTCGTCGCGGTCGGGATCACCCTGGTGCTGTGGTCCTCGGCGTTCGTGGCGATCCGGCACCTCGGCGCGACGTTCTCGCCCGGCGCGCTGTCGCTGGGCCGGCTGCTGGTCGGCTCGGTGGCGCTCGGGGTCGTGCTCACGACCCGCGGCTGGATCACGCCGAACCGGCACGAGTGGCCGCGGCTGGTCGCGATCGGCGTGCTGTGGTTCGGGCTCTACAACGTCGCGCTGAACGCCGGGGAGCGACGCGTCGACGCCGGCACCGCGGCGATGCTCATCCAGCTCTCGCCCGTCCTGGTCGCCGTGCTCGCCGCGGTCTTCCTCAAGGAACGCGCCACCCCGGCGCTCGGCGTCGGCCTGCTGGTCGCGTTCGCCGGGGTCGTGCTGATCGCCACCTCGACGGCCGGCGGCGACGGCGACCGGGACCCCGTCGGCGTGCTGCTGTGCCTGGTGTCCGCCGCGGCGTACGCCGTGAGCCTGATCCTGCAGAAGCCGCTCGTCGCGCGGCTGCCCGCCATCGAGGTCACCTGGATCGCGTGCACGGTCGGGGCGGTCGCCTGCCTGCCGTTCGCCGGTGACCTGGTGCGCGACGCCGGGGCCGCGAGCGCCGCCGACCTGGGCTGGGTGGTGTTCCTCGGCGTCTTCCCCACGGCGATCGCCTTCTCGACGTACGCCTTCGCGCTCTCGCACATGAGCGCCGGCAACCTCAGCGTGACGACGTACCTCGTCCCGCCGATCACCGTGCTGCTCAGCTGGGCTGCTGCTCTCCGAGGCGCCGCCGGCGATGGCGTACGTCGGTGGGGCGCTCGCCCTGGTCGGCGTCGCGCTGGCCCGTCGCAAGCCCCGCGTCCCCACCGCCTGATCCGACATCGGATGCGTGTCAGTGACCCCTGGGTCACTGACAACACCCCGACATCGGATGCCGGGGAGTGACCCCTGGGTCACGTTTCGTCACCGTTGTCGGAGCAACCGGGCGTCAGGCGTCGGGGGTGGTTGGTTCGTCGGCGGGTACGGCGGCCTGGTCGGCGCGGTCGGCCGGTCGGCCTGGTCGGCGCGGGCACGGTCGCCCTGCTCGAGCCAGCCGCGGAACGCCTCGAGGTTGCGGGTGGACTCACCGCGGCTCTTGCGCCACTCCCACTCCTTGCGGATCGAGGTGGCGAAGCCGAGCTCCAGGATCGTGTTGAACGACTCGTCGGCGTAGGTCAGCACCGCGCCGAGCAGCCGGTCGACCTCGTCGGGGGTGACCGCGCTCAGCGGCAGCCGGCCGTCGAGGTAGATGTCCCCGACCGCGTCGACGGCGAACGAGACGCCGAACATCTTCAGGTTCCGCTCCAGCAGCCAGCGGTAGACCCGCTCGTGGTTCTCGTCGGGCTGGCGGGCCACGAAGGCGTGCACCCCGAACGCGTGCTCGCCGACGTCGAGGCGGCACGGCGTGGAGAGCTTCTTCTCCCCGGGGAGCTCGACGGTGAACACCCCGTCGGAGATCTCCTTCCAGGTCAGGTCGGAGTCCGCCAGCGTCGCGCCGCAGGGTCTCCAGCGCCTGCTGCCTCACGGGCGGCCGCCGGCGAGGTCGTCGCGCATCGAGCGCGCGGCGGCCCGGTAGACCTCCAGGGTCCGGTCGGCGGTCCGCTCCCAGGCGAAGCTCGCGGCCTGCGCCACCGCGCCGCGGGAGAGCTCCGCGCGCAGGTCGGGCGCGCCGATGATCCGCTCCATCGCCCGGGCGTAGTCGGTCGGGTCGTGGCCCTCGACCAGCAGCCCGGAGACGCCGTCGCGCACGACGGTGGTCAGCCCGCCCACGGCGGCGGCCACGACCGGGGTGCCCGCGGCCTGGGCCTCGACGGCGACCAGCCCGAAGGACTCGTTGTAGGACGGCACGCAGACCAGGGTGGCCGCGGCGTACCAGTCGGCCAGCACCGACTGGGCGACCGGCGGCACGAAGCGCACCACGTCGGCGACGCCGAGCGAGTCGGCGAGCTGGGCGAGGGACTCGGGGTGCTCGAGACCGGAGCCCGACGGCCCGCCGACGACGGGTACGACGAGCCGGGACCGCAGCGACGGGTCGCGGTCGAGCAGGGACCGGACCGCGTGCAGCAGCACGTCCGGCGCCTTCAGCGGCTGGATGCGGCCGGCGAACATCAGCACCACCGCGTCCGGCGGGCAGGCCGAGCCGCGAGCGGGCCGACGTGGACGGCCGGAACACGTCGAGGTCCACCCCGGGGTGCACCACCTCGACGCGGGCGGGGTCGGCGTCGTAGAGCTCGAGCAGCTGCTTGGCCTCGATGTCGGTGTTCGCGATCAGCATGTCGGCGGCCTCGACGACCTGCTCCTCGCCGATGACCCGCGCGACCGGCTCGGGGCTGTCCCCGGCGGCCAGCGAGGCGTTCTTCACCTTGGCCATCGTGTGCATGGAGTGCACCAGCGGCACGCTCCACCGGTCCCGGACCAGCGCGCCGACCTGGCCGGAGAGCCAGTAGTGGGAGTGCACGACGTCGTACCAGCCCTGGTCGTGCCGGGCCTCGGCCCGCAGCACCTCGCGGGCGAAGACGCACAGCTGGCCGGGCAGCTCACCCTTGGTCAGGCCCTCGAACGGGCCCGCGTGCACGTGGTGCACGGTCACGCCGGGGAACGCCTCGACGCTCGGCGGCAGCGCCGACGAGGTCGCCCGGGTGTAGATCTCGACGGCCACGTCGCGGGCGGCGAGCCGGCGGGCCAGCTCGACGACGTACACGTTCATGCCGCCGGCGTCACCGGTCCCGGGCTGGTCCAGCGGGGACGTGTGGACGCTGATCATGGCGACCCGCCCGTGGCCGTTGCGGGCGGGTGTCGCGCTGTGCGGTTCAGGACTCACGTCGGGCATACCTCCATGTCCCCAACCCGGGCGTCGTCACACGTATTCCGGGCCGCCCGTCCGGCCGTGCGCACCGTCAGCGGGCGGCCCGGCGGCCGCGCACCGGCACCTCGACCCGCTCGTCCGGGTGCGGGCCAGGACCAGGCCGCCGCCGCCGAGCAGGACCAGGCCCGCGACCAGCACCGGCAGGTGGTCGCGTGGCGAAGCCCGCCTCGACGGTGATCCACACCGCGTAGGCCAGGGCGGGGGTGGCCACGCAGACCACCGCGCGCAGCCAGACCGGTGCCCGGTCCACCAGGGAGTAGCCGATCGCGCCGAACGTGAGCAGGAACAGGACCGCGCCCAGCGCACCGGCGACGGGGTTCACGTCCTCACCCCAGGCGAGCACCGCGGCCGCCACCCAGACGAGACCACCGAGCACCGCGGCGCCTGCGGCCGCACGGGTCAGGTTCATGCGCCCGAGTGTGCCGTGTCGGGCCGCGATTTGGCATCCGGCGTCCGAAACCGGCGACTCCGGCCGGCTCGTCCGGCTCGTCCGCCGGACCCTCCCGGCGCCGCCACGAGCCACCGGGCATGATCGGGGGCATGCCTACCAGGACCGCCGTCGTGACCGGAGCCAGCAGCGGGATCGGTGCCGCCACCGCGCGCCACCTCGCCGCGGAGGGCTTCCACGTCTTCTGCGCCGCCCGCCGCGAGGACCGGGTCGCCGAGCTCGCCGCCGAGATCGGGGGTACGGCGGTCCGCTGCGACGTCACCTCGCCCGCGGACGTCGACGCGCTCGCCGCCCGCGGTCGGCCCGCGGCTCGACGTGCTCGTCAACAACGCCGGCGGCGCCTTCGGGGCGTCCCCGGTCGACGTCCGCCGACGCCGACGACTGGCGGCGGATGTACGAGGTCAACGTGATCGGCCTGATGCAGGTCACCCAGGCGCTCGTGCCGGCCCTGATCGCCAGCGGCGCCGGGGTGATCCTCAACGTCGGGTCGACCGCCGGCCGGGTCGCCTACGAGGGCGGGGCCGGCTACACCGCCGCCAAGCACGGCACCCAGGTGGTCTCCGAGACGCTGCGCCTCGAGCTGTTCGACCAGCCCGTCCGGGTCTGCGAGATCGCGCCCGGCATGGTGAGGACCGACGAGTTCGCGCCTGGTCCGGTTCGACGGCGACCAGGCCAAGGCCGACGCGGTGTACGACGGGGTGGCCGAGCCGCTCACCGCCGACGACGTCGCCGACGCGATCACCTGGATGGTGACCCGCCCCGCGCACGTGAACATCGACGAGCTGGTGATCCGCCCGCGGGCGCAGGCCGCGCAGCACAAGGTGCACCGCGTGCAGGAGTCCGACCGCTGATGGGCGGCCCCGTCCCCGCGCCCGTCCCCGGGCCGGCCTCCTGGCGCGCCTCGCGGCCCGTCGAGGTGCCCGCCAACGCCTCCCGCTTCATGCCCACCCGCGACCAGGCGCTCGGCCAGGACCTCGCCGCGGTCCGGCTCGCGTGGTCCGACGACGACCCCTACGTCTTCAACCAGGACTTCGACGACGCGCTGATCGCGCACGACGACTCCTACTGCACCTCGGTGGTCGACCTCGACCAGGTCGTGCAGGTGCCCACCGCGGCGTACTTCGAGCGGGAGGTGCTGCCGCACACGGCCGGGGTGCCGGTGCTGTCGGTCGACGACGCGCTGCGCGAGGTGCCCGCGGGCACGACCGTGCTGGTCTGCAACCCGAACCACCTGCCGAGCATCCGGGAGAGGTACGGCGACCGCTGGCGCCTGGTCCTCCCCCGGGACCTCTGACCGGTCCGGTCAGCCGAGCAGGATCCGCGCCAGCTGGTCGCAGGTCGGGCGTGAGGTCCTGCTCGCCGACCACGACCTGCTCGCCGTCGAGCTCGAAGCTGTAGACGAACCGGTCGGGCTGCGGCCGGTGCGGCGCGAGCCCGCGCAGGTCGATCCGGCCGAGCAGCGACTCGACCTCCGGGGTGCGCGGGTCGTCGCCCAGCGTCAGCTCGGCGGCCTGCCGCACCCCCGCGAAGCCCCCGGAGCGGACCACCGCGACCCGTCGCTCCGCAGCCGGGGCGGCCGGGCCGGCGGCGTCGACGTCCCCGCGGCACCCGTGACGCCGACCGCCGTCCAGGCCGCCCGCACCTGGTCGGCGGCCGCGGGCGAGACCGCCGCCGGCCGCGGTGACGGTCGCGTCGGCGAACCCGGCGAAGTCGGTGTCCGCGGCGATGCCCGAGGTCAGCGCGGCGTACCAGATCCGCCCGGCGCCCTCCCAGGCCTTGCCGCCGATCGCGGTGGCCGCGAGGTGGAACGCCTTGTTGGGGATGCCGGAGTTCGTGTGCACGCCGCCGTTGTCCTCCTCGGTGTCGACGTAGTCGTCCATCGACGCGACCTGCGGGTCCTTGCCGAGCACCGGGTCGTCGTAGGCCGTGCCGGGCTGCGCCATCGACCGCAGCGCCTTGCCCTGCACCGACGGCAGGAAGATGCCCTCGCCGATCAACCAGTCCGCCTCGTCGGCGCGACTGGCCGAGCAGCCGCTGCTTGAGGCACGAGCCGAACACGTCGGACACCGACTCGTTGAGCGCGCCCGACTGGCCCTGGTAGGTCAGGTCGGCGGTGAACTGGGTGACCGCGTGGGTGAGCTCGTGCCCGAGCACGTCGACCGGCTTGGTGAACCGGCCGAACACCGTGCCGTCGCCGTCGCCGAACACCAGCTGGGTGCCGTCCCAGAACGCGTTGTCGTAGTCCTTCTCGTAGTGCACGGTGGCGACCACCTCGGCGCCCCGGTCGTCGTAGGACTGGCGCCCGAACGACCTCGGAGAACATCGCCAGGGACGCCTCCACCCCGACGTACGCCTCGTCGACCGCGAGCGTCGCCCGACGCGGGGTCACCGGCGCGCCCGCACCAGGTCACCCGGCAGGTCGGTGCCGTTGTGGGCGGTGTGCACGGAGAACGGCCGCGCGGCCGTCGCGCCGGCGACGGGCCGCGAGGAGGCCGGTGTCGTGGCGCGGGCGACCCGCAGGGAGGCGTCGATCCGCAGGGTCTGCGCGCCGCAGCGACTGGCCTCCGGAGTCCGGGTGGGAGGTCGCGATCTTCTCGAGGAGGTAGGGCGGGATGAACTGGCACCGAGTCATGGGACAGGTCTATCCCGGGGCGCCGACAACGTACAGCGCGCTGTGACAGACTCGTCGATCGTGTTGAGCATCGGACTCGTCGGCGGGATGAGCTGGGAGAGCAGCCTGGTGTACTACAAGCTGCTCAACCTCGGCGTGGAGCAACGCCTCGGCGGCCTGCACTCGGCCCGCACCGTGATGTCCAGCGTCGAGTTCCACGAGCTCACCGAGCTCCAGCGGGCCGGTCGCTGGGACGACGTCGCCACCGTCCTGGCCGACGCCGCGCGCGGCCTCGAGGCGGCCGGCGCCGACCTGCTGCTGATGTGCACGACCGCGTTCCACACCGTCGCGGACCAGGTCGAGGCCGCCGTCGACATCCCGTTCCTGCACCTCGCCGACGTCGTCGCCGCGCGCCTGCACGGCCCGCGGCCTCGACCAGCGTGGGGCTGGTCGGGACGTCGTACACGATGCAGCAGCCGTTCTTCGTCGACCGGCTCGCCTCGCACGGCCTGCAGGTCGTCGTCCCCGAGCCGGACCGGCACGACGCGATCGACCGGATCATCTACGGCGAGCTGGTGCACGGCAAGGTCCTCGACGCCTCGCGGGCGACCGTCGTCGGCGTGATCGACGAGCTGTGGGACGCCGGCGCCCAGGGCGTGATCCTCGGCTGCACCGAGCTCGAGCTGCTGGTCAAGCAGGCCGACTGCGAGCTGCCGGTGTTCCCCTGCACCACGCTGCACGTCGAGGCCGCCCTCGACCGCGCGCTGGCGGAGTGAGCCCCCGGCGATCGAGCTTGTCGAGACCACGGGTCAGTGATCTCGCAAGCTCGATCAACGGGAAGCAGATCTTAGCCGCGGTGAGGACGCGTCGACGGCGCGCCAGCACCTCACCGGCGCGACCGCGGACCACGAGGTCGGCCAGGTCGTCGTACGGCGTGGGCTCGTCGTTCACGATCACCAGCCGGGCGCCGTTGCGCACCGCGACCACCGGCAGGTCCGCGGCCGGGTAGACCGCCAGCGAGGACCCCACCGCCACCATCAGGTCGGCCTCGGCGACCAGGGCCAGGGCCTCGTCGCACCACGTGCGGGAACAGCACCTGCTCGAAGGACACCGTCGAGGACTTCACCAGGCCCCCGCACAGCGGGCAGAGCGGGTCCGGGTCGCCGGCGTCGACGAGGTCGAGCGCCCAGCCCACCGGGGCCGTGAAGCCGCAGCCCTCGGGCACCCGTCGCGGGGGTCGTGGCCGATGCACATCACCTCGCGGGCGGTGCCGTGCACCTCGACGACCCGCGCGGAGCCGGCGTCCTGGTGCAGGCCGTCGATGTTCTGGGTGACCACGCCCGGCGAGCGGCCGGCCTGCTCGAGGCGGGCCAGGGCGCGGTGGCCGGCGTTGGGGTGGTGGCCCGCGGCCAGGAACTCCCGCCGCATCCGCCAGGACCGCTGCGCGGACCGCGGCGGACTCGACGTACCGGCCGAAGGTGAAGTCGGCGGGTCGTAGCGCGTCCAGACCCCGCCCGGGGAGCGGAAGTCCGGGATCCCCGACTCGGTGGAGATCCCGGCGCCGGTGAACGCGACGACCCGGGCGCGTCCGCGAGGAGGTCGGCCAGGGTGGTCGGCGCGGCCGGCGTCGGTCGCATCGGCGTGGTCACACCCCGACGGTAGCGATTCGGGCCAGGACCCCTCCTGCCGGTAGACTCGACCTGCTCCCTGTGCACGTCATCCCCCTCGGTCGCCCCGCCGACCGCCTCGTGTGACGTCCAGCCCCCTCGTGGGAATCCCGACTCGAAAGCGACGACTGCCCCGCCATGCCCGAGAACACCTTGAAGCGCACCGACCTCCGCAACGTCGCGATCGTGGCGCACGTCGACCACGGCAAGACCACCCTGGTGGACGCGATGCTCTGGCAGGGCGGCGCCTTCGGCGAGCACCAGCACGTCGACGAGCGCGCGATGGACTCCGGTGACCTCGAGCGCGAGAAGGGCATCACGATCCTCGCGAAGAACACCGCGATCCGCTACACCGGCGCCGCCGCCAAGGACGTCGAGGGCGGCGCGATGACGATCAACATCATCGACACCCCGGGCCACGCCGACTTCGGTGGCGAGGTCGAGCGCGGCCTGTCCATGGTCGACGGCATCGTGCTGCTCGTGGACGCCTCCGAGGGCCCGCTCCCGCAGACCCGGTTCGTGCTCCGCAAGGCGCTCAACGCCGACATGCCCGTCGTGCTCGTGGTGAACAAGGTCGACCGGTCCGACGCCCGCATCGCCGAGGTCGTCGACGAGACCTACGAGCTGTTCATGGACCTGCTCGACGACAGCCACAGCCAGGACGCCCTGGACTTCCCGGTGGTCTACGCCTCCGCCAAGAACGGCCGCGCGAGCATCGACGATGCCGGAGAACGGCGGCCTGCCGGACAGCGAGAACCTCGAGCCGCTGTTCCAGACGATCGTCGACACCATCCCGGCGCCGAAGTACCACGCCGACGCCCCGCTGCAGGCGCACGTCACCAACCTCGACTCCTCCCCCTTCCTCGGCCGCCTCGCGCTGGTCCGGGTCAAGGAGGGCACCCTGAAGAAGGGCCAGCAGGTCGCGTGGATGAAGCGCGACGGCTCGGTCTCAGAACGTCAAGGTCACCGAGCTGCTCGTCACCGAGGGCCTCGAGCGCAAGCCCGGCTGAGAGCGCCGGCCCCGGCGACATCGTCGCCATCGCCGGCATGGCCGACATCATGATCGGCGAGACGCTGGCCGACCCGGAGAACCCGGTCGCGCTGCCGCTGATCACCGTCGACGAGCCCGCGATCTCGATGACGATCGGCACGAACAGCTCCCCGCTGGCCGGCCGCGGCCCGACCAAGAACACCAAGGTCACCGCCCGCCTGGTCAAGGACCGGCTCGACGCCGAGCTGGTCGGCAACGTCTCGATCAACGTGCTGCCCACCGAGCGTCCCGACACCTGGGAGGTGCAGGGCCGTGGCGAGCTGGCGCTGGCGATCCTCGTCGAGCAGATGCGCCGCGAGGGCTACGAGCTCACCGTCGGCAAGCCGCAGGTGGTCACCAAGGAGGTCAACGGCAAGGTCCACGAGCCCGTCGAGCGCCTGACCATCGACGCTCCCGAGGAGTACCTCGGCACGATCACCCAGCTGCTGGCGGTCCGCAAGGGCCGCATGGAGCAGATGACCAACCACGGCACCGGCTGGGTGCGCATGGAGTTCCTGGTCCCGGCGCGCGGCCTGATCGGCTTCCGCACCGAGTTCCTCACCGACACCCGCGGCACCGGCATCGCGCACCACGTGTTCGAGGGCTACGAGCCCTGGGCCGGCGAGATCCGCTCGCGCAACAACGGCTCGCTCGTCGCCGACCGCTCCGGTGCCGCCACGGCGTACGCCATGACCAACCTGCAGGAGCGCGGGATCATGTTCGTGGACCCGACCACCGAGGTCTACGAGGGCATGATCGTCGGCGAGAACTCCCGTGACGACGACATGGACGTCAACATCACCAAGGAGAAGAAGCAGACGAACGTGCGGGCGTCGAGCTCGGACAACTTCGAGAAGCTGATCCCGCCGAAGAAGCTCTCCCTCGAGCAGAGCCTCGAGTTCTGCCGCGAGGACGAGTGCGTCGAGGTCACCCCCGACACCGTCCGGATCCGCAAGGTCGTCCTGGACGCCGGCGAGCGCGGCCGCTCCGCAGCGCGGGCCCGCCGCGGCTGACCCAGCCGTCCACTGGACCGGCACTCAAGGTCATCCCCGCAGCTTCACGCCGTACGGCGGGCGGGGTCGACGTCGAGTGCCGGTCCGAGTGGTTTCCGGGTCAGGAGGCCGACCGCCGAGCGCAGCGACCGGTCGACGTAGCCCGGATCGAACATGACGTGCTCCCAGGCGAAGCGGAGCACCGTCCAGCCCGCTGACGCCATCGCGTTGTAGCGCTCGCAGTCGT
>CAWERI010000002.1:0-209734 GCA_963811515.1 uncultured Actinomycetota bacterium | reverse complement strand
CGACCGACGGGCTTGACGGGCGGGTCCCGCTTCTCGGGGCCGGTGCGAGGTCGCTAGACCAACAGGCTGACCACGAAGGCCAGTGCGGTCACGGCCAGCGCGACGATCTCGGGCACGGCGTACGGCTGGCGGACCCGCTGCCCCTCGGTGCTGCCGCCGCGCCGGGCCAGGTCGCGCTTGGCCTGGTCGACGAGCTCCTCGATCCGGGTCACCACGAACGTGTGGTAGCTCATCGCGGTCTGGTCCGGAGCGGCCAGGTCGGCCTTGTCGGAGAACTCGCGGCTGCGGCTCTTGCCGGCCAGCGAGCCCTGGCGTGCGGCCTTGCCGCGCTGGCGCATGTCGGAGACCAGGGACCGGCCGATCCCGATGCAGACGAACCGCCGCTCCCCCACCCAGATGTTGAGGGTCTGGCCCATCGTCACCTCGTCGATGAGCACGTAGGGCAGCACCGTGTCCCGCACCGAGCCCTGCAGCTTCAGGCGCCCGGTGTACGCCGTGACGCGCGGCCGGAGCTGCGAGACCCAGACCAGCACGCCCGCGAAGGCGGCGGCCAGCGCGATCCGCAGGCCGACGACGCGTGTGCACGGTGATCACCACGTAGCCGACCGCGAACACCGCCAGCGCGACGCCGGCCCACCCGACGAACATCCCGGTGGTGGGCTTGAACCGCTCGAGCACGCGCTCGGCACCGGGCTCGTCCGCGGGGGTCTGCGCTGAGGGGGCCATGGCCCGATTCTGCACCGGCGCAGGCGATTCTCCGCAACCGGCGACCCGGTCCTAGGATGGGCGCCGTGACACAGACCCTGAGCTCAACGGCGAGCTCGACGCCCGACGGGAACTCCCCGGCCACCTGGCCGAGGCGACCTCGTCCGACGCGTCCCTCCGCCGGTTCCTGCACGGGCTGCCGGGGGTGGACCAGGTCGGCGCCGAGGCGCGGGCCGCGTCCCTCGGCACCCGGTCGATCAAGACCACCGCCAAGGCGTTCGCCCTCGACCTCGCGGTCCGGATGGTCGACCTCACCACGCTGGAGGGTTCCGACACCCCCGGCAAGGTGCGCGCGCTGTGCTCCAAGGCGATGCGTCCCGACCCGGCCGACCCCTCGTGCCCCGCCGCGGCGGCGGTCTGCGTCTACCCCGACATGGTCGCCACCGCGAAGCAGGCGCTCGCGGGCAGCGGCGTGCGCATCGCCTCGGTCGCCACCGCGTTCCCGTCGGGCCGTGCGGCCCTCGACATCAAGCTGGCCGACACCCGTGACGCGGTCGAGGCCGGCGCCGACGAGATCGACATGGTCATCGACCGCGGCGCGTTCCTGTCCGGCCGCTACCTCGACGTGTTCGAGGAGATCGTCGCCGTGCGCGAGGCCTGCGGCGGACGCCCACCTGAAGGTGATCTTCGAGACCGGCGAGCTGCAGACCTACGACAACGTCCGCCGGGTCTCCTGGCTGGCGATGATGGCCGGCGCGCACTTCATCAAGACCTCCACCGGCAAGATCCAGCCGGCCGCCACCCTGCCGGTGACGATGGTGATGCTGGAGGCCGTCCGCGACTACCGCGAGGCGACCGGCCAGATGGTCGGCGTGAAGCCGGCCGGCGGCATCCGCACCGCCAAGGACGCGATCAAGTACCTCGTGATGGTCAACGAGGTCGCCGGCCAGGACTGGCTCGACCCGGACTGGTTCCGCTTCGGCGCCTCCACGCTCCTCAACGACCTGCTCATGCAGCGCACCAAGATGACCACCGGCCGCTACTCCGGTCCCGACTACTTCACGCTGGACTGATCCCCTGTGACTGAGCAGAACCTGTTCGAGTACGCGCCGGCCCCCGAGTCGCGCTCGATCGTCGACATCCGCTCCTCCTACGGCCTGTTCGTCAACGGCGAGTTCGTCCACGCGACGGACGGGCAGGTCGTTCAAGACGATCAGCCCGTCGACCGAGGAGGTGCTCGCCGAGGTCGCCGAGGCCTCCGAGGCCGACGTCGACCTGGCCGTCAAGGCCGCCCGGCGCGCCTACACCCGTGTCTGGTCGCGGATGTCGGGCCGCGAGCGCTCGAAGTACCTCTTCCGGATCGCCCGCCTGCTGCAGGAGCGCAGCCGCGAGTTCGCGGTGCTGGAGACGATCGACAACGGCAAGCCGATCAAGGAGTCCCGCGACGTCGACGTCCCCACCGCGGCGGCGCACTTCTTCTACTACGCCGGCTGGGCCGACAAGCTCGGGCACGCCGGCTTCGGCGCCGACCCGCAGCCGCTCGGGGTCGCCGGCCAGGTGATCCCCTGGAACTTCCCGCTGCTGATGCTGGCCTGGAAGATCGCCCCGGCGCTGGCCGCCGGCAACACGGTGGTGCTCAAGCCGGCCGAGACGACCCCGCTGACCGCGCTGCTGTTCGCGGAGATCTGCCAGCAGGCCGACCTGCCCCCCGGCGTGGTCAACATCCTCACCGGCGCCGGCGACACCGGCCGCGCGATCGTGGCGCACGCCGGACGTCGACAAGGTCGCGTTCACCGGCTCCACCGAGGTCGGCCGGATGATCGCCAAGACGGTCGCCGGCACCGACAAGCGGGTCACCCTCGAGCTCGGCGGCAAGGCCGCCAACATCGTGTTCGACGACGCCCCGGTCGACCAGGCCGTCGAGGGCATCGTCAACGGCATCTTCTTCAACCAGGGCCACGTCTGCTGCGCCGGCTCCCGCCTGCTCGTGCAGGAGTCCGTCGCCGACGAGGTCCTCGAGCGGCTCAAGCGCCGGATGGCCACCCTGCGCGTCGGCGACCCGCTGGACAAGAACACCGACGTCGGCGCGATCAACTCCGCCGAGCAGCTCGCCAAGATCCGGGAGCTCTCCGAGGTCGGCGACGCCGAGGGCGCCGAGCGCTGGTCCCCCGCCTGCGACCTGCCCAGCAAGGGCTTCTGGTTCCCGCCGACGGTCTTCACCGGCGTCTCCCAGGCGCACCGCATCGCCCGCGAGGAGATCTTCGGCCCGGTGCTGTCCGTGCTGACCTTCCGCACCCCCGCGGAGGCCGTCGAGAAGGCCAACAACACGCCGTTCGGCCTGTCCGCCGGCATCTGGACCGACAAGGGCTCGCGGATCCTCTGGGTGGCCGACCAGCTGCGCGCCGGCGTGGTCTGGGCCAACACGTTCAACAAGTTCGACCCGACCAGCCCGTTCGGCGGGTACAAGGAGTCCGGGTACGGCCGCGAGGGCGGTCGCCACGGCCTGGAGGGATACCTGCGATGAGCCCGACCCCCGACACGCGGATCGACGTGAAGAAGACCTACAAGCTCTACGTCGGCGGGGCCTTCCCCCGCTCGGAGTCCGGCCGCACCTACCTGGTCCACGACCACAAGGGCCGGTTCCTCGCGAACGCGTCGGCCGCCTCCCGCAAGGACGCCCGCGACGCCGTGCAGGCCGCCCGCAAGGCCTTCGCCGGCTGGTCCGCCCGCACGGCGTACAACCGGGGTCAGGTCGTCTACCGGATCGCCGAGGTCCTCGAGGGCCGCCGCGTCCAGTTCGTCGACGAGGTGCAGCGCTCCGAGGGCCTCACCAAGCGGCAGGCCGAGGCCGTCGTGGACGCCTCGGTGGACCGGCTGGTCTGGTACGCCGGCTGGGCCGACAAGATCGCGCAGGTCGTCGGCGGCACCAACCCGGTCGCCGCGCCGTTCTTCAACTTCTCGCTGCCCGAGCCCACCGGCGTGGTCGGCGTCCTCGCCCCGCAGCAGTCCTCGCTGCTCGGGCTGGTCAGCGTCGTCGCGCCCGTCATCGTCACCGGCAACACCTGCGTGGTCGCCTCGTCCCACGAGCGGCCGCTGCCGGCGATCACGTTCTCCGAGGTGCTGGCCACCTCCGACGTGCCCGGCGGCGTGGTCAACGTGCTGACCGGTGCGCTCGCCGACACCGCCCCCACGCTGGCCTCGCACATGGACGTCAACGCCGTCGACCTCACCGGGGTGTCCGGCGACGCCGAGACCGCCCGCGACCTCGAGGTCGCCGCCGCCGAGAACCTCAAGCGGGTCGTCCGGGCCCGGGCCGCCGAGCCCGACTGGACGCTCGAGCCGGGCCTCGACACGATGACCGCGTTCCTGGAGACCAAGACGGTCTGGCACCCGGTCGGCATCTGAGGCGTGCACGCCCAGGTGATCGTGGTGGCCGGGCCGTCCGGCTCCGGGAAGTCGCGGCTCTGCAGCCGGCTCCAGGAGCACCCGGGCGTCCCGGTGGTGAACCTCGACGACTTCTACAAGAACGGCGACGACCCGACGCTGCCGCGGATCAGCCTCGCCCCCGGCCAGGAGATCGTCGACTGGGACGACCCCGCCTCCTGGTCGCACGACGACGCGCTCGACGCCCTCGAGCGGCTCTGCCACGAGGGTGCGGCCGACATCCCCGTCTACGACATCTCGCGGGACGGCCGGGTCGGCACCACCTCGCTGGCCTGGGCGGGGCGTCGTACGTCGTCGCGGAGGGGCTGTTCGCCCAGGAGGTCGTGCGGGGCTGCCGGGAGCGCGGCCTGCTCGCCGACGCGGTGTGCGTGCGCAACCACCGGCTCGTCACCTTCTGGCGGCGGCTGACCCGCGACCTGCGCGAGCACCGCAAGCCACCGCTGGTGCTGCTCCGCCGCGGCTGGCTGCTGATGCGGGCCGAGCCCGACGTGGTCGCGCACGCGGTCTCCTGCGGGGCGACGCCGATGACGCCGGACGAGGCCTACGCCCGGCTGTCCGCGCTCGCCGTGTCGGCCCGGACGGACGGCTCAGCGCAGCGAGTAGGTCGCGATCGACACGCCCGCGTAGTGCGCGGCGAAGGCGACCACGGTGAAGGTGTGGAACACCTCGTGGAACCCGAACCACTGCGGGACCGGGTTCGGCCGGCGCAGGCCGTAGACCACGCCGCCGACCGTGTAGAGCAGCCCGCCGAGGGCGAGCAGCACGACCACCGACGTGACGTGGTACTGCGCGAAGTCGCCCGCGAAGAACACCGCCGCCCAGCCGAGCGCGATGTAGATCGGGGTGTAGACCCAGCGCGGGGCGCCGGGGACGAACATCCGGAACGCGATGCCGAGCGCGGCACCGCCCCACGCCACGGCGAGCAGCACCACCCGGTCGGAGCCGGTGAGCAGCAGCAGGCTGAACGGCGTGTAGCTGCCCGCGATCAGCAGGAAGATGCTCGCGTGGTCCATGCGGGTGAGCACCAGCTCGACGCGCGGCGACCAGCCGCCGCGGTGCATGGTGGCGGACACCGTGAACAGCACCAGGGCGCAGGTGGCGAAGACGGCCGAGCCGATCTTCGGGGCGCCGTCGGGCGAGAGCAGCACCAGCAGCACGCCACCGACGAGGGCGAGCGGAGCGGTGCCGGCGTGCAGCCAGCCGCGCATCCGGGGACGGACCTCGGCGACCATGTCGGCGACCTGTCCGGCGACGTGCTCGCTCATGGACTGGGCAGCGGAGAGGGAGGGGGGCACGAAGGAGACATACCCCGTGCCCGGGGCCGCGAAGCGCATCGCGTCCACCGGTCCAGACCCATGGGGCGGCAGTGACCGGTGGGGCTCGCACGTCGACATCGGGTCCACCTCTCCGCGGCTGACCGGCCCTCCGGTCACCTACGGGATCGTCCGGCCGGCGGCGTACCTGAGGAACCGCGGCCAGAACCGGCCGAACGGACAGGTGGTCAGTCCTGGTCGAGGCAGAGGCAGAACGGGTGGCCGGCCGGGTCGAGGAGCACCCGGACGTTCTCCTGGGGCTGGTGCGTGGCCAGCGTCGCCCCGAGCGCGACCGCGTCCTCGACCGCGGAGTCGAGCTCGCCGACCTGGAAGTCGAGGTGCATCATCGGCCGCTGCTGGGACTCCTCCGGCGGCCAGACCGGTGCCTGGTAGCCGTCGGCCTGCTGGAGGACCAGGAAGCTCGCTCCCCCGGGCGCCGCGAGGACCGTGGTCCCCGGCTCCTCGTGGCCGACCGGCCACCCGAGCAGGTCCGCGTAGAACCTGCCCAGGGCGGCCGGGTCGGGTGCCTCCAGGGCGGCGCCCCACCACATGCCCGTGCTCCGTGATCGCATGCAGGCACCCTGTCCCAGCCGGCCGGTGGTGTCCAGACCCCCGGGACCGGTCGGGCTACCGGACGGGCTGGGCCTCCTCCTCCACCTCGCGGGCGTCGTCGGGGACCCGCATCGCGGTGAGCTTCTCGCCCTCGATGTCGACGTTCGGCAGCAGCCGGTCGAGCCACTTCGGCAGCCACCAGGCGGCGTCGCCCAGGAGGTACATCACCGACGGGATCAGCACCATCCGGACCACGAAGGCGTCGAGGAAGACGGCGGCGGCGAGCGCGAACCCGATCGACTGGATCAGCGCGTTGTCCTGCAGCATGAACGCGGCGAACACCGAGATCATGATCGTCGCGGCCGCCGAGACCACCCGGGCGCCGTGCCGGAACCCGTCGACCACCGCCTCCCGGGCCGAGGCGCCGTGCACGTAGGCCTCGCGCATCCGGGTCACCAGGAAGACCTGGTAGTCCATCGCCAGGCCGAAGACGATCCCGATCACGATGATCGGCATGAAGCTCACCAGCGGCTGCCCCTCGACCAGGCCGAGGTGGCCCTCCTGGAAGACCAGCACCGTCGCGCCGAGCGTGGCCAGCACCGAGAGCAGGAAGCCCGAGCGTGGCGGTCAGCGGCACCAGGACCGACCGGAAGACCAGCATCAGCAGCAGGAACGCGAGGCCGATGACGACCGCGAGGTACGTCGGCAGCGCCTGGGTCAGCCGGTCGGAGACGTCGGTCTGGATCGCGGTGATCCCGGTGACGCCGACGGTCGTCGAGGTCTTCTGCTCGATCGCGGACTGGCCGTCGCGGAGGTCGCCGAGCAGGTCCACGGTGGCCTGCGCGTCCGGGCCGCTCGCTCGGCGTGACCAGGACCTGCGCCCCGGTGCCGGCCTCGTTCATCCCGACGATCTGCGCGTTGGCGACGTCCTGCTGGCCGGCCGCCCAGTCGACGACCTGGCCGTAGGCCGCGCCGCGGTCCGCCTCGGCGGCGTCGCGTCCGTCCACGACGAGCAGCAGCGGCGCCTCGCGGCCGGGACCGAACGCGTCGCTGACCAGGTCGGAGGCCTGGCGCTGCGTCGTGCTCGTGGCCGCCGTCGAGTCGCTGGGCAGGGCGAGGTGCAGGCTGCGGGCCGGCAGCGCCAGGGCGCCGAGCGCGACGACGACGATCAGCAGGACCGCGACGGGCGCCCGGCCGAGCAGCCGGGCCCACCGGACCCCGTTGTTGAGCAGCTGGCCGTCGGCGTCGCGCTCGACGCGCTCGCGACGTACCCGGCCGCCGAAGGCCTTGGACTTGAGCATGCCCAGGACGGCCGGCAGCAGCGTCAGCGCCACCAGGACCGCCATGAACACGGTGCCGGCGGCGGCGAGACCCATGCTGGTGAGGAACGGGATCCGCACGATCGCCAACGCGGACAGGGCGATCAGCACGGTCAGGCCGGCGAAGACGACGGCCGACCCGGCGGTGCCGACCGCGCGGCCCACCGCCTCCTGCCGGTCGTCGGTGTGGTGCAGCTCGGTGCGGTAGCGCGACAGGATGAACAGCGTGTAGTCGATGCCGACGGCCAGACCGATCATCGTGGCCAGGATCGGGGTGGTGGTGCCGACGGTGGTGAAGACGGTGGCGATGCTGATCCCGAACACGCCGAGGCCGACGCCGACCAGCGCGGAGAGGATCGGCAGCCCGGACGCGACCAGCGAGCCGAAGGTGATGATCAGCACGACGAGCGCGACGCCGATGCCGAGCAGCTCGCTCGTGCCGCCGGTCTCCACCATCGTCTGCATGCCGGACCCGTTGGCCTCCGCGGTCAGGCCGTCCGCGCGGGCGGCGGCCAGCACGTCGAGCAGCTTCTCCTGGGTGGCCGGCTCGCACGTCGGCGACCGACGCGACGTCGTAGGTCCACGAGATCGTGCCGACCCGGCTGTCCGGGCTCAGCGGCAGCAGAGCCTGGGCGTCGGCGCGCGCGACGTCGGCGGGCGTGCCCGACTTCGTCGCGGCGTCGACGGCCTGCCGGTACTGCGCGTCCGAGGCCGGCACCGGGTTGGCCAGCTCGGTGTCAGGCATCTGCGGCAGGGCCTGCAGGTCGCCGACCAGGCGGTCGACGCGGTCGACGTACGCCGGCTCCCGGAGGGTGTGGCCCTGCGGGTGCGGCGACCACGACGGTCACGCTCGCCTGGTCCTCGGCGTCCGCGGTGTCGGTGAAGAGCTGCTTCTGCAGGTCCTGCGCGGTCAGCGAGGGGATGCCGGGGATCGAGAACGTGTCGACCATCGGCTTGGAGACCGCGCCGGCCAGCACGCCGACCCCGATCAGGGCGACGAGCCAGGCGGCGACGAACGCCGGCCAGCGGCGGTAGGCGGTCTTGCCGAGGCGGTAGAGCAGGGTGGCCATGCGAACTCCAGTGAGGGCGTGGGGCAGCGGCGCCGCACCGACCGGTGGGCGCTGCGGAACGGGATCGGTCAGGTGCTGAGCAGGTCTCGGGCGGTGGCGAGCGACGAGGTGAACAGGGACGGGAGGTCGGTCTCGACGTCGTCGTCGAGGTAGCGCTCCATGGCGATGTGGAAGCAGACGAGGACCACGCCGACGGCGACGTCGAAGCGACGCCGGTCGAAGCGGGCACCCTCGCGCCTCTCGGCGTGCACCACGCAGGACTCCACGGACTGCCGCAGCCGCTCGGCGCCGACCGTGATCAGGCGCGGGTTCTCGAGCATCACCTGACGGCCGCGCGCGGTGTCCTCCCGCGTCTCGGGGCTGTCGCGCAGGATCGCGAGCACGATCGACGCGACGTCGTCGACGAGGTTCCCGGTCGGACCCCCGGCACGGAAGGTGCCCAGCAGGTCCTCGTCCACCGACGGCGGGCCGCCGAGGACCGCGTCGTCCTTGCCCGGGAAGTAGTTGAACAGCGTCCGGCGCGAGACGCCGACCCGCTCGGCGAGCTGCTCCATGGTGAAGCCGTCCAGGCCGTGCTCGAGGACGAGCTGCTGGGCGGTCGTGGTGATCCGGTGGGCGGTGAGCGCGCGCTTGCTGAGCCGGGAAGCACCCGGGGCAGCCTGCTGGATTGCACTCTCGTCCATAGAGTGCAGTTTTGCACCTTCCCAGCCAGAGTGCAACTCGGGGCACCTTCGTCTGCCGGACGGCACCCGGTCGGGTAGCCCTGCCAGGGGGTGCCGGGCCGAACGGGTGGGACTCCGGGCCGAACGGGGGCGGCTGCCCTCTTCGCCCCGCCGCCGCCTGCGTGCGCACCTAGGTTGAGCGACGTCGGGCCGCTCCCGGGACTGTTCCGCGGCCGATCCCCCTCGACGTCAGGACTGCCCGTGCCCCGCACCCATCGACTGGGTCGCGTCGTCGCCTCGACGACCGTCACCCTCGTCTCCCTCGGCGGTCTGACCGCCCTCGCCCCGCCCGCCTCCGCCGTCGCGCCGAGCCTCGGCACCGTCACCGCGTGGGGTGCGCCCGGCTGGTCCCAGAACACAGTCCCGGGCAGCCTGGCCGGCCGGGACGTGGTCGCGGTGTCCGACGGCATCACGAACTCCCTGGCACTCACCTCCGACGGCCTCGTTACCGCCTGGGGAACCGGCAACGGCAGAAGCACCCAGATCCCGCCGGCCGGCCTGGACGACATCACCGCCGTCTCCGCGGGCTACTTCACCGACCTCGCGCTGGACGGCGACGGCAAGGTCACCGCTTGGGGGACGAACTACGACGGTTCGACCGTCGTGCCCCTCAGCCTGGCCACCAAGACCGTCACCGAGATCGCCGCCGGCTGGTACCACGAGATCGCCCTGGATTCCGACGGTCACGTCACCGCCTGGGGCTACAACGGCAGCGGGCAGACCAGCGTCCCCCTCAGCCTCAGCACCAAGGTCGTGACGGCGATCGCCGCCAGCCAACAGTCCAGCATGGCGCTCACCTCCGACGGCGAGATCGTCGTCTGGGGCTACACCGGCAACGGGATCGGCACCGTGCCGAGCAGCCCCACCGGCACCCACTTCGTCGACGTCGCAGTCGGCAACCAGAGCGCGATGGCCCTCACGGCCGACGGCCGGGTGGTCGCGTGGGGCTCCGGCGACACGACCACGGTCCCGAGCAGCCTCGACGGCAGGACCGTGACTGCCATCGATGCAGGCAGCGTCCATGACGTGGCACTGCTCTCCGACGGCACGGTGGTGTCCTGGGGCGCCGGCTACTACGACTCGAACAGTGCTCCCGCCGGTCTGACCGGCGTCACCCAGATCTCCGCCGGCTACGAGCACACCCTGGCGATCGTCGGCGGCAGCCTCGCGACCGGCACCTTCGGCACCGCGCCCACCGCGACGGTCTCCGGTACGCCGCAGGTCGGCGTGACGCTGACCGCCTCCGCGGGCACGGTGTCCCCGACCCCCGACTCCTACACCTACCGCTGGTTCGCCGACGGCACCGAGATCACCGGCGCCACGGCCAGCACCTTCACCCCGACCGCCGACGAGGAGGGCGCCCACCTCACCGCCGAGGTCACGGCCGTGAAGGCGCGCTACACCTCCGCGGTCGACGTGTCCGACCCGACCGCCGTGGTCGCGCCCGGCACGCTGGCCGTCACGGGCACCGACACGGTCACCGGCACCGCCCGCGTGACCAGCACCCTCACCTCGACGTCGACGGTCGCCACCACGCCGGCCTCGACGACGACCGGCCAGTGGCTGCGCGACGGCTCCCCGATCGGTGGCGCCACCGGGACGACGTACGTCCTGGGCAACGACGACGCGGGCGCCACGATCACCCACCAGGTCACCGCCTCCACCGACGGGTACGACGCCGCGACCGTCACCTCCGACGGCATCGGCCCGGTCGAGGGCGGCGTGATCACGCTCCCCCACCCGACCGTCACCGGCGAGCCCGTCGTCGACGGCACGCTGACCGCGTCGGTCACCGGCGTCGACCCGGTGGACGCCGGCCTCACCTACGCGTGGACCCGCGGCTCCACCGTCGTGGCCACCGGCAGCACCTACTCGCCCACCGCGGCCGACGCCGGCACCCCGCTGACCGTCACCGCCACCGCGACCAAGCCGCACTTCGACGACGTCACCTCGAGCACGCCGACGGGCACCGTCGCCGACGCGTCCTTCACGACCGGCCCCACCGCCACGGTGACCGGCACCCTCAAGGTCGGCGAGACGCTGACCGCGGGGACCGGCGACGCGGCCCCGGCCCCGTCCGGCTTCGGCTACCAGTGGTCCGCCGACGGCTCCCCGATCGACGGCGCCGACCAGGCGACGTACCTGCTGGCCCCGCCGCAGAAGCACACCGCGATCACCGTCACGGTGACGGCGCTCCGGTCCGGGTACGCCTCGTCCTCGAGCACCTCCGCGCCCACCGGTGACGTCGCGACGAACCTCGCGCCGAGCCTCGACCTGAGCGTGGCCGACGCCTCGATCCGGCGCGGCAGCTCCACCCGGCTGACCTGGAACTCCGACGAGGCCACCGGCTACCTCACCGCGTCCGGCGGCTGGTACGGCGCCCAGGCCACGGCCGGCACCGCCACCCTCCGGCAGAACGCGCTCGGCGCCACGACGTACGTCCTGCGGGCCCGCAACGCCAACGGCACCACGACCGCGCAGGTCACCCTGCAGGTCACCCGCCAGGCCAAGGCCCTCGACGTCGCCGCCGGCGACGGCCTGCGGCTGCGCGGCACGGAGCTGAGGGTCACCACGTCCGGCCTCGACCCCGCCGAGCCCTACACCGTCCGGCTGGCCGGCACGCAGGTCGCCACCGGGACCGCGAGCGCCTCCGGGTGGGTCGTCCGCACGGTGACGATCCCGACCGGCACCGACGAGGGCCGGGCCCGCGTCTCGGTCACCGGCTCGGAGTCCGACCGCACCGGCAGCGACACCGTCCGGGTGGTCCGCGACAAGCAGCTCGGCCTCTCCACCGCCAAGCAGAGGGTGCGCGCCTCCGACGACCAGTCCGTCACGGTCACCGGCCTCGCCTCCGGCGAGAAGGTCACCGTCAGCTACCAGGGCAGGCGGGTCTCTCCGAAGGGTGCGCACGCCGGGCCCCTGGGCGGCTACACGACGACGTTCGACGTGGCCGCCTCCTGGGGCACCAAGACCGTCAGGGTGACCGGGCAGTTCGCCGGCCGTACCGCGGTCCGGACCTTCGAGGTCGTCCGCCGCTGCCGGGTCGGGCACACCTGCGGCTGACCCGCCCGACCGGCCGGACCTCGTCACCCACGGACGCCCGCGGAGCTCGCACACCGAGCCCCGCGGGCGTCCGCGCGGGTACGGTGCTGCCATGGCGACCCACTGGACCCTCGGGTGCGACGCGGACGACCCGCAGCGGATCGCGGCCTTCTGGGCGGGCGCGCTCGGCTACGTGCTCGAGCCCGGCTTCGACGGGCCCGACAACGCCTCGATCGTCGACCCGGACGACGTCGGTCCGGCCATCGGCTTCCTCAAGGTGCCCGAGGGCAAGACGTCGAAGAACCGGATGCACATCGACGTACGCGTGGCCGGCAAGGGGCCGTGGGACCCGGCCGAGCGCGAGCGGCTGATCCGCGCCAAGGCGGCCGAGCTCGTCGCGGCCGGGGCGACGACGGTCCGCGAGGAGCAGTACGGCGAGCACCTCGGTCACGTCGTGATGCTCGACCCCGAGGGCAACGAGTTCTGCGTCGCCTGATCGCGGCGGCGGGAGCCGGCCTTTCCCACCGTTGGATAGGTTCGAGGACATGTCCACCTTTCATCTCGGTACGTCCACCGTTCGACGCGTCGGCTTCGGCGCCATGCAGCTCCCCGGCCCCGGCGTCTTCGGGCCGCCCCGCGACCACGACGCCGCGATCGCCGTCCTCCGGCGCGCCGTCGAGCTCGGCGTCAACCACATCGACACCGCGCAGTACTACGGCCCCGACGTCTCCAACGCGCTGATCCGCGAGGCCCTGCACCCCTACGCCGACGACCTCGTGCTGGTCTCCAAGGTCGGCGCCGTCCGCGACGACCAGGGCGGCTGGGTGCCGGCCCAGAAGCCGGCCGACCTGCGCGCCGGCGTCGAGGACAACCTCCGCTCGCTCGGCGTCGAGCAGCTCGGTGCGGTGAACCTGCGCCGGATGCCCGACGACCAGCTCCCCGAGGGCATGGAGCCGGTCCCGTTCGAGGACCAGCTCGCCGAGATGGTGGCGCTGCGCGAGGAGGGCAAGATCGCCGGCATCGGCGTCTCCACCGTGACCCGCGCGCAGGTCGAGCTGGCCATCGAGAGCGCCGGCATCGTCTGCGTGCAGAACGCGTTCAGCCTGCTGGACCGCAGCGACGAGGCCGTGCTCGACGCCTGCCGCGACGCGGACGTCGCCTACGTGCCGTACTTCCCGCTCGGCTCCGCGTTCCCGGGGATGCCGAAGGTCACCGAGAACGACGTGGTGCGCGGCATCGCCGAGCGGATCGGCCGGTCCCCGGCCCAGGTCGGGCTCGCCTGGCTGCTCGCGCACCGGGAGAACGTGCTGCTGATCCCGGGCACGTCGAGCGTCGCGCACCTCGAGGAGAACCTCGCGGTCGGCGAGATCACCCTGTCCGACGACGACGTCGCCGAGCTCGACAAGATCGCCGGCTGACGGCTCAGCTGACGACGCCCAGCACGGCGTACGCCGGCTTGATCTGCTCGTCGATGATCGCGAGCCGCTCGTCGAACGGCAGGAACGCGGACTTCATCGCGTTGATCGTGAACCAGCGCACGTCGTCCATGCCGTAGCCGAACGCGTCGACCAGCTTGACCATCTCCTCGGTCATCGAGGTGCCGCTCATCAGCCGGTTGTCGGTGTTGACCGTCACCCGGAACCGCAGGTCGGTGAGCGTGCCGATCGGGTGCTCCGCGATCGAGGAGGCGGCGCCGGTCTGGATGTTCGAGGACGGGCACATCTCCAGCGGGATCCGCTTGTCCCGCACGTACGACGCGAGCCGGCCCAGGACGGGAGCACCGTCCGGGCCGGTGTCGACGTCGTCGATGATCCGGACGCCGTGGCCGAGCCGGTCGGCGCCGCACCACTGGATCGCCTGCCAGATCGACGGCAGGCCGAACGCCTCGCCCGCGTGGATCGTGAAGTGCGCGTTCTCGCGCTGGAGGTACTCGAAGGCGTCGAGGTGCCGGGTGGGCGGGTAGCCCGCCTCGGCGCCCGCGATGTCGAAGCCCACGACGCCCTGGTCGCGGTAGGCGGTGGTGAGCTCGGCGATCTCCCGGCTCCGGGCCTGGTGGCGCATCGCGGTCAGCAGCTGGCGTACGACGATCGGCTGGCCGTCGCGGCGCGCGTCGACCTCGCCCTCGGCGAACCCGTCGCGCACGGCCTCGACGACCTGCTCCAGGGTGAGCCCGCCGGAGAGGTGCTGCTCGGGGGCGTAGCGGATCTCGGCGTACACCACGCCGTCCGCGGCCAGGTCGAGGACCGCCTCGCGGGCCACCCGGCGCAGGTTGTCCCGGGTCTGCATCACCGCGACGGTGTGGTCGAAGGTCTCCAGGTAGCGCTCCAGGGAGCCGGAGTCCGCGGAGTCGCGGAACCACTTGCCGAGGCCCTCGGCGTCCTGGACCGGCAGCTCGTGCCCGGCCCCCGGCGCCAGGTCGAGGAGGGTCTGCGGACGCAGGCCGCCGTCGAGGTGGTCGTGGAGCAGGACCTTGGGCGCCCGGGCGAGGAGCTCGCGGGACGGGGTACGTTCGGTGCTCTCGGCCATGGGGCACATCCAACCAGGCCGACCCACCAACCAGGAGTAGGGGCGAGCATGCGGGTCTTCCAGACGTTCGACGAGCTGACCGAGGCCGTGGGCCAGGACCTCGGCAGCACGGAGTGGTTCGAGGTCACCCAGGAGCGCGTCGACGCGTTCGCGGACGCGACCGGCGACCACCAGTGGATCCACGTCGACGTGGACAGGGCGAAGGACGGCCCGTTCAAGGGCACCATCGCGCACGGGTACCTCACCTTGTCGCTGATCCCGCAGTTCACCCCCGAGCTGTTCAGCCTCGAGACCCCCGGCGCCAAGCTGAACTACGGCGTCAACAAGGTGCGGTTCCCGAACCCGGTCAAGGTCGGCTCGCGGATCCGCGCGCACGCCGAGATCGCCGACGTGAGCGACGTACCGGCGGGCAAGCAGATGGTGACCCGCTACACGATCGAGATCGAGGGCGAGTCCAAGCCGGCCTGCGTCGCCGAGACCGTCGTCCTGCTGCTCGCCTGACCACCCGCCCACCCGGCGTATCTGGTTGCCCGACACCCCCCGACCCGGCGCGTCTGGTTGCCCGACAGCCGCCAAAGGCGCCGGGTCGGCGGGGATTCCGCCGCCAGAGTCGCCGGGTCGGCGGGTCAGGGGGCGACGCGGTCGAGGACGATCGGCACCGGGTCGTACGACGTCCCGGCCGGCGAGACCACGACGCCGTCCTCCAGGGCGGCCAGCGCGCGCTCGAACCGCTCGGGCTCGTCGGTGTGCAGCCGCAGCAGGTCCTGCCCCTCGGTGACCGTGTCGCCGGGCTTGGCGAGCATCTCGACGCCGGCCGCCGCCTGCACCGGGTCCTCCTTGCGGGCCCGGCCGGCGCCGAGCCGCCAGGCGGCCAGCCCGACGGCCATCGCGTCGAGGGTGGTCAGCACGCCCGAGGAGGTGGCCCGGACGACGTGGGTCTCCCGCGCGGTCGGCATCGGCGCGTCGGGGTCGCCGCCCTGCGCCGCGATCATCCGCCGCCACGCGTCCATCGCGGAGCCGTCGCGGAGCCGGTCGGCCGGGTCGACGTCGTGGACGCCGGCGGCCCGGAGCATCTCGCCGGCCAGGGCGAGGGTCAGCTCGACGACGTCGGCGGGGCCTCCCCCGGCGAGCACCTCGACCGACTCGGCGACCTCGAGGCCGTTGCCCGCGGTCAGGCCGAGGGGCGTGGACATGTCGGTGAGCAGGGCGACGGTGGTGACCCCGGCGTCGGTGCCGAGCGCCACCATCGTCTCGGCGAGCTCGCGGGCCTGCGCGAGGTCCTTCATGAACGCCCCGCTGCCGACCTTGACGTCGAGGACCAGCGCACCGGTGCCCTCGGCGATCTTCTTGCTCATGATCGAGGACGCGATCAGCGGGATCGCCTCGACGGTGCCGGTCACGTCGCGCAGCGCGTAGAGCTTCTTGTCCGCGGGCGCCAGGCCGGTGCCGGCCGCGCAGATCACCGCGCCGACGTCCTCGAGCTGGGTCATCATCGCGTCGTTGGACAGGTCGGCCCGCCAGCCGGGGATCGCCTCGAGCTTGTCGAGGGTGCCGCCGGTGTGGCCGAGGCCGCGGCCGGAGAGCTGGGGCACCGCGACCCCGCAGGCCGCCACCAGCGGGGCCAGCGGCAGGGTGATCTTGTCGCCGACGCCGCCGGTCGAGTGCTTGTCGGCGGTGGGCCGTGACAGCGAGGAGAAGTCCATCCGCTCGCCGGAGGCGATCATCGCGGCGGTCCAGCGGGAGATCTCCCGGCGGTTCATGCCGTTGAGCAGGATCGCCATCGCCAGCGCCGACATCTGCTCGTCGGCGACCGCGCCCCGGGTGTAGGCGTCGACGACCCAGTCGATCTGCGAGTCGCTCAGCTCGCCGCGGTCGCGCTTGGCGGTGATCACCTCGACGGCGTCGTGCGCCTCGTGACGGGACATGGTGCTCCTCAGGTGTGGTGGGTCAGACGCCCACGGGGACGGAGGTGAAGCCGCGCAGCACGAACGTGCCCCGCGGCTCGGGGGTGCCGGTCAGGTCCAGGCCGGGGAGCTCGCGCAGCAGCAGCGCCGAGCGACTCGGTGAGCTCCATGCGGGCCAGCGGGGCGCCGAGGCAGAAGTGCACGCCGGCGCCGAAGGCCAGGTGCGGGTTGGGGTCGCGGTCGGGGCGGAAGGTGTCCGGGTCCGCGAAGACCGCCGGGTCGCGGTTGGCGGCGCCGAGCAGCGCCGCGATCTTCTGGCCGGGCTCGACGGTGACGTCGCCGATCCGCACCGGCTCGGTCGCGGTGCGCTCGAACAGCTGGAGCGCGGAGTCGTAGCGGAGCATCTCCTCCACGCAGGTCGGCACCTGCTCCGGGGCCGGCCGGGTCCCGGACCGCAGCATCGCGACCAGGCCGTTGCCGAACACGTTGACCGACGCCTCGTGGCCGGCGTTGAGCAGCAGGACGGCGGAGGCGACGACCTCGTCCTCGCGTGAGCCGCGCGTCGCCGTCCTGGGCCGCGACCAGGTCGGAGACCAGGTCGCCGCGGGGCTCGGCGGCACGGGCGCGGGCCAGCTCGCGGATCGTGCCCGCGAACTCCTCGGCGGCGCGTCACGGCGGCGTCCACGACGGCCTGGCTCGGCGCCACCTCGTACATCCGCACGATGGCCTGCGACCACGCCCGCAGCCGCGGCGCCAGCTCGGTGGGCACGCCGAGCAGCTCGGCGATCACCAGGACGGGCAGCGGCTCGGCGTACTCCCCCACCACGTCGAACCCGGACCGGTCGACCTCGGAGAGCAGCTGCACGGCGAGCTCGCGGACCCGCGGCCGGAGCCGCTCGACGTGGCCGCGGTTGAACGCACCGACGACGAGCCGGCGCAGCCGCGTGTGCGCCGGCGGCTCGTTCTCCATCATCTGGTTGCGGTGCAGCAGGTTGAACGGCTCCAGCGCCGCCGGCCGGCTCGCGGTCGGTCCAGATCCGGCCGAGCCGCCGGTCCCGCAGCACCGCGCTGGCGCTCGCGTGGTCGAAGGTGAGGTACGTCGAGGACGGCTCGTGCCACGCCACGCCCCCGAGCCGGCGCTCCTCGGCGAACAGCGGGTAGGGGTCGGCCACCACCTCGGCAGCCGTCAGGTCACACCGCGTCGAGCGCATCGGGACCGAACGCGTCCGGGAGCACCTCGCTCATCGGCCGCACCCCCGAGACCGACAGCAGCAGCATCCGCGGCCCGCCGTTCTCGAACAGCACCTGGCGGCAGCGCCCGCACGGCATGATCACCTCGCCGTCCTTGTTCACGCAGACCGCGTGGGTGAGCCGTCCGCCGCCGGTCGCGTGCAGCGAGGAGACCATCCCGCACTCGGCGCACAGCCCGAGGCCGTACGACGCGTTCTCGACGTTGCAGCCGACGACCAGCCGGCCGTCGTCGACCAGCCCGGCCGCACCCGACCTGGTAGTCGGAGTAGGGCGCGTAGCCGCGGCGCATGACCGCGGTCGCCTCCTCGACGAGGCGCGGCCAGGGCTCCTCCAGGGGTACGTCGGGCACGTCAGCCCGCCTCGCCGCGGCGGTACCTCAACCCGTCGGCCGCGGGCATCCGCAGCCGTTGCGCCGAGAACGCGAGCACGAACAGCGTGGCGACGTACGGCGTCATCCGGGTGAAGTCGCCGGGCACCTCGTCGGTGGTGAAGAACCACAGCGCGAACAGCCCGGCGGCGACCACGGTCACGATGCCGGCGCGGCGGGCGCCCTTGCGGAGCTGGTAGATGCCGTAGACGAGCAGCACGATCGCGATCACGATCAGCAGCGCGTGCACGGCCCCGCCGCCGGCCCGCAGCTGCAGGGCGTCGGTGTAGCCGAACAGCAGCGCGCCGAGCATCAGGCCGCCCGGTCGCCAGTTGCCGAAGATCATCGCCGCGAGGCCGATGTAGCCGCGGCCGTTGGTGATGCCGTTCTGGTAGAGCCCGGCCCCGACCAGCACGATGAAGCCGCCGGCCAGACCCGCGATGGCACCGGAGACCAGCACCGCGATGATCTTGTAGCGGTAGACGTTCACGCCGAGGGTCTCCGCGGCGCTCGGGCTCTCGCCGCAGGAGCGCAGCCGCAGGCCGAAGGCCGTGCGCCAGAGGATGAAGTACGTCGCGACGATGAGCAGCACCGCGACGACCGTCAGCGAGCGACAGGTTGCGGGTCAGCGCGCCGAGCACCGAGGCGAGGTCGGAGACCATGAACCAGTGCTTGTCCTCGACGGTCTTGGCCCAGTCCGCCACGGCGGGCAGGTCCAGGGACGCCGGGCCCGTCGACCGGCGGGGACTGGGTCGGGCCGCCGCCCTGCAGCCCGGAGAACCACAGGTCCGCGAGGAACGCCGCGACGCCGACGGCCATGATGTTGATCGCGACGCCGGACACGATGTGGTCGACGCCGAAGATCACCGTGGCCAGCGCGTGCAGCGCGCCGCCGATGGCGCCGAACGCCATCGCGGCGACGACGCCCTGCCAGGGACCGTAGAAGGTGCCGAAGTAGCCCGCCCCGATCGTGCCGAGGATCATCATGCCCTCGAGGCCGATGTTGACCACGCCGGCCCGCTCGGACCACAGGCCGGCGAGACCGGCCAGCGCGATCGGGATGAACGCGGCGATCGCCTCGCGCAGGGTGCCCGCGGAGTCGAGCTCGTTGCTGCCGGTGATCACCCGCGCGAAGGAGACCAGCGCGAAGGCGACCACCAGCCAGGCCCACACCGGCACCTTGCGGCGCGGCGTCGAGACCTCGGCGAGGCCCTGGGCGAGCGGCTCGTTGGCGACGGTCATGCCGGGACCTCCGTCTTCGGGTGCGGTCGGGGCGAGCTGTTCGGCCACGACGCGCTGCTCCTGGGCCTTGGTGTAGCGGCGGACGATCTCGTAGGCGACCACGACGCTGAGCACGAGCACGCCCTGGGTGATCGCGACGATGTCGTTGGAGACACCGGCGTTGATCTCCAGCAGGCTGCTCTGCTCCACGAGGAACGCGAACAGCAGCGAGCCGAAGGCGATGCCGACCGGGTTGTTGCGGCCCAGCAGGGCCACCGCGATGCCGGCGAAGCCGAGGCCGGACTGGAACGTGGTGCCGTAGGCGTGGGTGTCACCGAACAGCAGCGGCAGCCCGACCAGCGCGGCGATGCCTCCGGAGATGACCATCGAGATCACCACCATCCGGCGTACGTCGATCCCGCTGGCCACCGCGGCGGTCGCCGAGGCACCCGTCGCGCGGAGCTCGAAGCCGAAGCGCGAGCGGTTCAGCAGCACGGCGTACCCGACACCGGCGAGCACCGCGACGAGCGCGAGGCCGAGCACCTCGTTGGGGGCGCCCGGGATCAGCGGGATGCCGGGGACCCACGAGTCCTTGGGCAGCTGCTTGGTCTGGATGCTGTTGCCGACGATGCCGCCCCACTTGCGCAGCAGGTAGGCCGTCAGCGACACCGCGATGGCGTTCAGCATGATCGTCGAGATCACCTCGGACACCCCGCGGGTGACCTTGAGCAGACCGGCGATGGCGGCCCACGCGGCGCCGCTGAGGATCGCGATCACGATGGCGACGACCACGTTGAGCGGGCCGGGCAGCCAGCCCTGGCCGGCGAAGGCGGCGGCCGCGAAGACCGCGACGCGGTACTGCCCCTCGACGCCGATGTTGAACAGGTTCATCCGGAACCCGATCGCCGCGGCCAGCGCGGAGAGGTAGAGCACCGAGGAGTTGTTGATGATGTTCACGACGTTGCGGGGTGCCGGCATCGAGAAGATCGTGCTCATGAAGCCGGACACCGAGTTGCCGGCGAGCAGCAGGATCACGACGGTGATCAGCATCGCCATCACGATGGCCAGCACCGGCGCGGCCGCGCCGACGAGGATGCGCCTGAGCATCAGTGGTCCTCCTTGCTCTCGGTGGGGCCGGCCCCGGTGGCGTCGTCCGCGCCGGTCATCGCCGACCCGAGCTCCTGCGGGGTCACGTCCCGGGGGTCGAAGTCGCCGACGAAGCGACCGCGCAGGATCACCTTGATCGAGTCGGACAGGCCGATCAGCTCGTCGAGGTCGGCGGAGATCAGCAGCACCGCGAGGCCCTGGCGCCGCGCCTCGCGGATGTGGTCCCAGATCGCCGCCTGGGCGCCGACGTCGACGCCCCGGGTCGGGTGCGAGGCGACCAGCAGCACCGGGTCGCCGCTCATCTCGCGGCCGACGATGAACTTCTGCTGGTTGCCGCCGGACAGCGCGTGCGCCGTGGTCTCGATGGACGGGGTGCGGACGTCGTAGGCGTCCACGATCCGCTGCGCGTCCTTGCGGGCGCCGGCCCGGTCGATCCAGGCACCCTTCACCGACGGCTCGCGGGTCTGGTGGCCGAGGATCCGGTTCTCCCACAGCGGGGAGTCCAGCAGCAGCCCGTGCCGGTGCCGGTCCTCGGGGATGTAGCCGATCCGCTCGCGACGCTTCTTGGTGGACCAGGCGGAGATGTCGGCGTCGGCGAGCTCGACCCGGCCGGTGGTCGGCTTGCGCATCCCGATCACGACCTCGGTCAGCTCGGTCTGGCCGTTGCCCTCGACGCCGGCGATGCCCAGCACCTCGCCGCGGTGGATGGTCAGCGAGACGTCGGCGAGCAGCTTGCGGCCGGACGCGTCGGTCAGCGTCACGTCGACGAGCTCGAGCATCTCCTCGTCGGTGACCGTCGACTCCTCGGTGTTCGGCGAGGGCAGCTCCGAGCCGACCATCAGCTCGGCGAGCTTGTGCGAGGTCACGTCGGCCGGGCGTACGGCGGCCACGGTGGTGCCGCGACGCACGACGGTGATGTCGTCGGCGACGGCGAGCACCTCGTCGAGCTTGTGGGAGATGAAGATGAGGGTGTGCCCCTCCTTCTTCAGGTCGCGGAGGTTCGCGAACAGCGCGTCGACCTCCTGCGGGACCAGCACCGCGGTCGGCTCGTCGAGGATGATCACCTTGGCGCCGCGGTAGAGCACCTTGAGGATCTCCACGCGCTGCCGCTCGCCCACGCCGAGGCCCTCGACCAGCTCGTCGGGGTCGAGTCCGAAGCCGTAGGCCTGCGAGATCTCCTGGACCTTCGAGCGGGCCTTGTCGCCGATGCCGTAGAGCTTCTCGGCGCCGAGCACGACGTTCTCGAGCACGGTGAGGTTGTCGGCGAGCATGAAGTGCTGGAACACCATCCCGATGCCCAGCTTGATGGCGTCGGCCGGCGAGCTCATCGTCACCGGTGTCGCCGTCGACCTCGATCGTGCCGTCGTCGGGCTTCTGGACGCCGTACAGGATCTTCATCAGCGTCGACTTGCCGGCGCCGTTCTCCCCCACGATCGCGTGCACCGTGGCGGCGCGGACGTCGATGTCGATGTCGTGGTTGGCGATGACGCCGGGGAACCGCTTCCCGATGCCGCGCAGCCGCACCGCGACCTTCTCGGCGCTCTCGGCGCGGTCGGTGCTGGGTGTCGTGGTGACAGAACCACTGCCTGACGAAGTGATGGCACACGCTCCCGGATGGTGAGGTTCGGCTGGACGCGCCACGGGCTCGGACGGAACGCTACCGCGTCCCGTTCCGAGCCCGTGGCCCAGTGATGATCCAGTGATGCTCCCGTGGGGGTCCCGCGTCAGCGGGGCCCGATCAGAGGGTGTTGGGAACCTTGATCTCGCCGGAGACGATCTTCTCCTTGTAGGAGTCGATCTGGTCCTTGATGTCGTCGATCTGGCCGCCGCTGGTGGCGTAGCCGACACCGTCGCGCTTGAGGTCGTAGACGTCGAAGCCCGGCTTCGTGGTGCCGTCCTTGTAGGCCTTGGCGAAGTCGTAGACCGCGACGTCGACGCGCTTGAGCGCCGAGGTCAAGATGTGCGACTGCTGGTCCTTCGGGGCCGACAGGTACTGGTCGGAGTCGACGCCGATGGCGAGCTTGTCAGCCGCCGCCGCCGCCTCGAAGACACCGTTGCCGGACAGGCCGGAAGCGTGGAAGACGATGTCCGCACCGTTGTCGTAGAGCGCCGTTGGCCGCGGTCTTGCCACCCGGCGGGTTGGCGAAGGCCTTCTGGTCGGCCTGGTCGGAGAGCCACTTCATCTCGACGGTGGCCTTCGGGTTCACGGCCTTGACGCCCGCCTGGTAGCCGGCGGCGAACGGGTCGATGATCGGACCCTTGACGCCACCCACGAAGCCGACCTTGTCGGTCTTGGTCTTCAGGCCGGCCGCGACGCCGACCAGGAACGAGCCCTGCTCGGGCGAGAAGGCCGAGGTTGGTGACGTTGTCACCCTCGGCCGCACCGTCGACGACGGCGAACTTCAGCTTCGGGTACTCCTTGGCGACCGTGGTCACCATCGGGGTGTAGACGAAGCCGACCGCGATGATCGGGTCGTAGCCCGCGTCCGCGAGGGTGCGCAGGCGCTCCTCCTTGGCGGAGTCCGGCTCGTCGGGAGCCGCCTCGGACTCCTTGCAGGTCGCGTCGAGGTCCTCGCTGGCCTTCTTGGTGCCGGCCGCGGCCAGGTCGTTGAACGACTTGTCGCCCCGCCCGCCGATGTCGTAGGCCAGGCCGATCTTGGGGCCGCTGCCGCCGGACGCGCAGAGGCCGCCCTTGTCGGAGCTGCCGCTGGCCGAGCTCGTCTGTGTGTCCTTCTTGGCACAACCGGTCACCGCGAGCGCCATGACAGCGGTGACAGCTGCAATCTTGGTCAGCCGACGCAAGATGCCTCCTTGTTTTGTGCGCCACCTGTCAGGCGCAAACCAGGGCACACCCTAATCCCCGGGACCGCCCCCGGGGCCCGCTCACGGAGACCCCGCACGAAGTTGTTACCAGTTCGGTAGCAACCGCGCGGTTTCGGAGGCGCCGCCGAGGGTCAGGGGCCAGCGCCCCGCCGGCCGCCGCTCAGGCGTCGAAGGTGGTGAGCACGGCCGCCGGCGAGCACCTTGGCGCCGACCGCGATGGCCCGCTCGTCGATGTGCAGGTCGCCCTGGTGCAGGTCGTAGGTGCGACCCCCCGGCGTGCGGGTGCCCAGCCGGCCCATCGCGCCCGGGATGTCCTCGAGGTACCACGCGAAGTCCTCGCCGCCGAGGCTCTGCGGCGTGGACACCGCGCCCCACTCGCCCAGGACCGCTCGCACGGCCCCCGCGAGCAGGGCGGTGGAGACCGGCTCGTTGACGACCGGCGGGACGCCCCGGACGTAGGTGACCTCCGCCCCGACGCCGTACGGCGCCAGGATCTGCCCGATCAGCTCGCGGACCAGGTCCTCGGCGTCGGCCCAGGCGACCGCGTCGAGCATCCGCAGGGTGCCGGCAGCCTCCCCGGAGGCCGGGATGACGTTCTTCGCCGACCCGGCCCGGACCACGCCCCAGACCAGGCTGGCCCCGGCCCGCGGGTCCAGGCGGCGGGAGAGCGTGCCGGGCAGCTCGGTGACCAGCTTGCCGAGCGCGTAGGTCAGGTCCTCGGTCAGGTGCGGGCGGGAGGTGTGCCCGCCGCGTCCGGTCAGCCGGACGGTGAGCGCGTCGGCGGCCCCGGTCAGCGGACCGACCCGCAGCCCGACCTGGCCGACGTCGATGGTGGGGTCGCAGTGCAGGCCGTAGACGTGGCCGACGCCCTCGAGGGCCCCCGCGGCGATCACCTCCAGCGCACCGCCGGGCATGACCTCCTCCGCGGGCTGGAAGAGCAGGCGGACCCGGCCGCCGAGCGGGGACTGCTCGTGGGCCCGGGCCAGCGCGATCCCGGCCCCGACCAGGGCCGAGGTGTGCACGTCGTGGCCGCACGCGTGGGCGACGCCGTCGGCGGTGCTGGCCCACGGCTCGCCGCCCCGGTCGTCGACCGGGAGACCGTCGAGGTCGGCGCGCAGCGCGACCAGCGGGCCGTCGGCGGCACCCAGCTCGGCGAGCAGCCCGGACTTGGGCAGCAGCTGGACGTCCAGGCCGGCGCGTTCGAGCCGCTCGGCGATCAGCGCCGTGGTCCGGGTCTCCTGCCAGGCCAGCTCCGGGTGGGCGTGCAGGTCGCGCCGGAGGGCCACCAGCTCCTCCTCCAGCGCGTCGACGGCGTCGATGGCGTGACGGAGAGCGGAGGGCGGCATGTGGGAAGACGTTACCGGAGCGGACGGACGCGAAACGGGCGGACCACCGTCACCGGTGGCCCGCCCGTCCCTCGTGCGTCGTGGCTACTTGGCGAACGCGTACAGCACCGCGTGCGCCACCCCGCCGAGGTCGAGCGTCGCGGAGTGGTCACCCTTGGCGACCGCCTTGGTCGGGCTGTAGCTCACCGTGAGCGTCACCGACCCCTGCGCCGGCACGACGACCGTCGAGGGCGAGGCGCTGAACGCGTCGTCGCCCTTGACCGACACCGCCAGCGTCTGGGCGGCGCCGGTGAGGCTGGTCAGCGTCAGGGTCCTGCTGAGCGCCTTGCCGCTGCCGGACGGGACCGCACCGAACGAGGTGCTCACCGAGGAGAGCGCGACCTTGGCGGTGACCGCCGCGTCGACGTCGTCGAGCCCGGCCCCGATGACCACCGGGTCGGTCTCGGCCCGGTCCAGCACCTTGTAGTTGTCCAGCACGCCCTGCTGGGCCGTGTTGGTGATCGCCGAGCGGACCTGCCACGCGTCCCAGAGCGGGTGGGCCTGCCGGACGACGGCCGCCGTACCGGCGAGGTGCGGGCTGGCCATCGACGTGCCGGAGAAGAACGCCCAGCAGCCGTCGGGGTTCGTCCCCGCGTCGCAGAAGCTGCCCGGGATCGAGGACAGCACGTTGACACCCGGCGCGACCAGGTCGGGCTTGACCCGGAAGTCCACGTCGGTCGGGCCCTGGCTGGAGAAGCCGGCCATGATGTCGCTGTTCCTGGTCTGGACGTAGGTCGCTTGTCGCGTCCCGATCGTGGCCGTCGCCGGCCGCCGTGGCGATGCCGACCAGCGCCGCCTTGTCGGCGAGGCCGGCCATCACGGCCGGCAGCTTCGTCGGGAAGGCCTCGTCGGCAGCCATCGCCGTCGGGTCGCCCGCGACGTTGTTCACCACGATGACGGCGGCGGCCTTCTGGGCCTCCGCGACGGCCACCTTGTTGCCGAAGGTGCAGTCGCCGCGGGACACGAGGGCGATGTTGCCCGCCACCGAGGCCGGGTAGCTCCCGGCGGTGCAACCGAGTCCGAGGTCGCCGGCCGCGGTCGGCTTCGCGGCGACGAGCGTGCCGGTCAGCGGGGTCGTCGGCGTCGTGAAGTCACCGGCGGCCGTCTCGAAGCGGGACGTGCCCGAGGTGACCGGGACGCTGATGAAGTGGCCCACCGAGGAGGCGCCGGCGGTCAGCGCCCGCTCCGCGGACCCGGGCGACCCGACGGTGTAGTGGCCGGGGCCGTCGTTGCCCGCCGAGACCGCGACGACGATGCCGGCGCGGTCCAGGTTGTCGACCGCGACGGTGAGCAGGTCCTGGATGCCGTGGGCGTTGCCGCCCAGGCTCATGTTGATGACGTCCATCCCGTCCTCGGCCGCCGCCTGCGAGCGCGTCGAGGATGTCCTCGCTGCGGGCGTTGGTGATGTCTCCGGGGAACACGTTGTAGCTGCCCAGCTGCGCCCCGGGGGCGACGCCGCTCGGGTCGTAGGTGATGTCGACGCCGTCGATGCTGGCCGGCGTGCGCGCGTCGCAGGCGATCGTGCCGGCGACGTGGGTGCCGTGGTCCTGGACGGCCTTCGCGTCGTACCCGAGGCTGGCCGCCTTGTTCGCGAACACCCGGGCGACGATCACCTTGTTGTTGGTGTAGGCGGGGTTGCCGACCTGCGCGGTCGCCGGGAAGCCGGCCTCGCCGAAGCAGGGGTGCTCGACGTCGATGCCGGTGTCGACCACGCCGACCTTGACCCCGTGCCCGGCGTTGGCCGCCCCGCCGTCCTTGACGCCCGACGGCCGAGTTGCCGGCCGCGGCCCAGCCGGCCATCGCGTCGATCAGCGACAGGTCCGGGTCGTCGGCGGTCGGCGAGTAGGAGCCCTGGTAGCCGACGGAGGTGACCCCCGGGCCGGAGCGCAGGGTGCTCAGCGCCGTCCCGTTGAGGCGGACCGCCACGGCGTTGAGCGCGACGTCGTACTCGCCGGTGACCTTGGCGGACGGGGCGTTCTTCTTCAGCCACTGCTTGAAGGTGTTGCGCTGGTCGACCAGGAGCGCGCGCTCGCTCTTCACGGCGGTGCTGGTGAAGTCGATCTTCCTGCCCTTGCCGGGAGCGGTCCGGGGGTCGGTGGCCAGCGGGTCGCGGGAGAGCCCCACGACGGCGCTGCTGCTGTCGACGCCCGTCTGGGCGACGGCGTCGGTGTTCGGGTTCCGGCCCGACGAGCCGGGCGCCGCCGAGGCGTCGAGCGCACCGGTCACGCCGAGGGTGAGGGCCGCTCCGGCGGCCAGCAGGGCAAGGCTTCGACGTTGTCTCGAGGTGGGCACGTCACTCCAGGGGGCTCGCGAGCGCCGTCGGCGCTGAGGTCGTGGACGGAACGTAGCCCGCCGCACCCCTTGAGCGGTAGATCCTGCTGTGAGGTAGATGTCCGCCGAGAGACTTTTTTGCTAGAACGCGTCCGGCGGGACGTAGACGCCCCACACCTCGCGCAGCGCGTTGCAGACCTCGCCCACCGTGGCCTTCGCGCGCAGCGCCTCCTTCATCGGGTAGAGCACGTTGTCGTCGCCGCGGGCGGCCTCCACGAGCGCCGCCAGCTGCCGGTCCACCTCGTCCTGGTCGCGCTCGGCGCGCAGCTTCGCGAGCCGCTCGGCCTGCTGCTCCTCGATGGCCGGGTCGACGCGCAGCCCCTCGAAGGGGTCCTCCTTCTCGGAGGCGAAGCGGTTGACGCCGACGACGATCCGCTCGCCCCCGTCGATGTCGCGGGCGATCTGGTAGGCCGCCTTCTCGATCTCGTTCTTCTGGAAGCCCCGCTCGATCGCGGCGACGGCGCCGCCCATCTCCTCGACCTGGTCCATCAGCTTGCGGGCCTCGGCCTCGACGTCGTCGGTGAGCGCCTCCATGACGTAGGACCCGGCGAACGGGTCGACGGTCTTGGTCACGTCGGTCTCGTAGGCGATGACCTGCTGGGTGCGCAGCGCCAGCCGCGCCGACTTCTCGCTCGGCAGGGCCAGCGCCTCGTCGAAGGAGTTCGTGTGCAGCGACTGGGTGCCGCCGAGCACCGCGGCCAGGCCCTGGATCGCGACCCGGACCAGGTTCACCTCGGGCTGCTGGGCGGTCAGCTGGACGCCGGCCGTCTGGGTGTGGAACCGCAGCATCTGCGACTTGGGGTTCTGGGCCCCGAACTCGTCGCGCATCACCTGCGCCCAGATCCGGCGGGCCGCCCGGAACTTCGCGACCTCCTCCAGGATCGTCGTACGCGACACGAAGAAGAAGGACAGCCGGGCGGCGAAGTCGTCGACGTCCAGGCCGGCCTTGACCGCCGCCCGGACGTACTCGATCCCGTCGGCCAGGGTGAACGCGATCTCCTGCGCGGGCGTCGCCCCGGCCTCGGCCATGTGGTAGCCGGAGATCGAGATGCTGTTCCACTTCGGCACCTCCGCCTTGCAGTAGGCGAAGATGTCGGTGATCAGCCGCAGCGACTGCGCCGGCGGGTAGATGTAGGTGCCGCGGGCGATGTACTCCTTGAGCACGTCGTTCTGGATCGTGCCGGTGATCTTGTCGCCCGGGACGCCGTTCTCCTCCGCGACGAGCTGGTACATCAGCAGCAGCAGCGCGGCAGGGGCGTTGATCGTCATCGAGGTGGAGACCTCGTCGAGCGGCAGCCCGTCGAAGAGCAGCCGCATGTCCTCGATGGAGTCGATCGCGACCCCGACCTTGCCGACCTCGCCGTGCGCGATCGCCGAGTCCGAGTCGTGGCCCATCTGGGTGGGCAGGTCGAAGGCGACCGACAGCCCGCCGGTGCCGTTCGCGACGAGCTGCTTGTAGCGCTCGTTGGACTCCTTGGCGGTGCCGAAGCCGGCGTACTGCCGCATCGTCCAGGGCCGGCCGGTGTACATCGACGGGTAGACGCCGCGGGTGAACGGGTACTCCCCCGGCTCGCCGAGCCGGGTCGCGGGGTCGAAGCCCTCGAGCGCCTCCGGGCCGTACAGCGTCTTGAACGGCAACCCGGACTCGGTGAGGTTCTGGTCGCCGGCGCCGGGCGTGCCGGCCGTGGGAGCTTCGCCTGCAGTCATGCCCGAACAGTACGGCGACCCGTCGTCCCCCTGCACCGTGAGGCTTCCCACTCCCCCGGCCTGCGCACGAGAGGGCCTTGGGCGGGGTGCGAGGATCGGCGGGTGACTCTGGAGAGCGCCGTGGAGCGGGTCGAGCGGGCGCTGGCCCGGGCCGACGAGGTGGACGGGATGGTCGCCTCGGTGTGCACGCGCAACGACGCGGCGACGGCCAGGCCCGGGAGCGGGACGTCGAGGCCCGCGAGGGTCGCTCCCGCGGGCCCCTGCACGGCCGGCCGGTGCTGGTGAAGGACAACGTCGACACCGCGGACCTGCCCACGACGGCCGGGTCCCTGGCGCTGGCCGCGCAGCCGAACCCGGGCCGCGACGCCGCCCTGGTGACCCGGCTCCGTGAGGCCGGGATGGTCGTCCTGGGCAAGGCCAACCTCAGCGAGTGGGCGAACATCCGGGACGGGAGCTCGGCCTCCGGCTGGAGCGGGTACGGCGGCCTGACCCGCAACCCGTACGCCCTGAACCGGTCCGCCGGCGGGTCGAGCTCGGGCAGCGGCGCCGCGGTGGCCGCCGGCATCACGCCGTACGCCGTGGGCACCGAGACCGACGGCTCCATCTCCTGCCCGGCGGCGTTCAACGGCTGCGTCGGGATCAAGCCGACGGTGGGCCTGGTGCCGACCGACGGGGTCGTGCCGATCTCCCGGTCGCAGGACTCCCCCGGCCCGATGGCGGCGACGGTGCGCGACGCCGCGGCGCTGCTCGGCGTGCTGGCCGGCAACGGCACCGACTACGCGTCGTACGCCGTGGACGGGCGGCTGGCCGGGAAGCGGATCGGGGTCCCGCGGGCGAGGTACTGGGGCTACAGCAGCCACGCCGACGAGCGCGCCGAGCGGGCCGTGCAGCTGCTGGCCCGGCGAGGGCGCGACGATCGTGGACGCCACCGACCTCACCAGCATGGAGGAGTTCGACGGGCACGACGAGCTGCTGGTCATGCTGGCCGAGCTGCGCGACGGGCTGGCGGGCTACCTCGCCGCCCGGCCCGGCGACGGACCCCGCAGCCTCGCCGACGTGGTCGCCTGGAACCGCGAGCACGCCGACGTCGAGCTGCAGCACTTCGGCCAGTCGCTGTTCGAGCAGGCGCTGGAGGGACCGGGCATCGACAGCCGGGAGTACGCCGAGGCGCGGGCCCGCTGCGTGCGGGCCGGACGCGACGACGGCATCGACGCCGTGCTGCGCGCGCACGACCTGGACGCGCTGGTCACCCCGTCCTACGGCCCGGCCGTGCCGATCGACCTGGTCAACCCGGAGGCGCACACGGGCTCCTGCACGCAGCCGAGCGCGATCGCGGGCTACCCGCTGCTCACGGTGCCCGTCGGGCCTGGCCGCCGGGCTGCCGGTCGCCGTCTCCTTCTGGGGTACGGCGGCCAGCGAGACGACCCTGGTCGAGATCGCCGCGGGCTACGAGGCCGCACGCGACCGCGACACGGGGCCGCTGCCGGCGCCGACCTTCCCGACGTTCGTCTGAGCGGCGCTGCCGGGCTACTGCATCAGCGACGCCGCGCTGGTGAGCAGCGCGGTGAGCTCGGGGGTGACCGGCAGCGGCTTGCGGGCCGGCGTGTCGCGGCGGGAAGTCCCCGACGACCGAGACGGCCTGCCCGTCCTCGGCGACCACGTAGGCGGTGCCGGGGATCGTGAACGCGGTGCCGGCGTCGATGCCCGGCACCGGCCGGCTGTCGAGGTACTTCTTCTGCGACAGGAAGAACGGCCCGGCCTGGGCGTTGCTGTAGACGCCGACGGTGACCGTGCGCGGGTCCCGGGCGCCGGTCGCGAACGTGCACATCGCGGAGCGGTCCTTGTACTCCAGGGTCCGTGAGACGCCGGCCGGTGCGCCGAGCACGCCGTCGACGGCCTGCTGGTCCAGACCGGGAGCAGACGCCCTCGGTCTGGTCGTCGGTCTCCGGCGGGTCGGCGGGCACCCGGCGGGCGATCGCCGCGGCCACGGAGGTCACCTCCTGGAGCCGCGAGGCCTCGGCGCTCGGCTTCACGCGCGAGCACCTGCGACCAGCGTGCTGCCGCGCAGGAACGACACCGTGGTGAACCGCTCCTGGTCCGCGGCCCGCGCCGCGTCGCCGACCCCGTCGACCGGCTCGCCGGGCAGCCGGGCGAGGTCCGCGCGGGTGGCCGGTGCGAGGCCGACGCTGACCACGAACGTGTAGGAGTCGAACGAGACGCCGAACCCGCACTGGTCGACGAGGCCGCCGTACCCGTGGATCGTGGTGAGCTGGCGGCTGGTCGGCTCGCCGGTCTGCCCGGCCGCCCGGCGGACCTGCGCGGGGGTCGCGAGCGAGCAGACGTCGAGCGCCGTCAGCAGCGGCCCGGTCGACACGGTCGGGTCGGAGCCGGCGGACGGGGACGAGGCGGCCGCCGACGGCGACGGGTCGGCCCGGCCGCGGTGTCGGTGCCGGCGGACGTGCAGCCCGCCAGCAGCAGCGCGAGCACGGCGAGGACGAGGAGGCCGAGCGGGCGGTGGCGGCGTGGCACGAGGACTTCCCCCTGGTCGAGACGGAGGTTCACGGTAACGCCCGCCCGCCGTCACTTTGCCAAGGGCGCCGTGCGGTAATTGATCTCACAGGCCTCGCCGCACACCGCGGTCCAGACCGCGGATAGAGTGCAGAGGTTGCCCGTTCACCAGCTATGCATGTCGAGTTCGGAGGAATCGGAGTGGCTACCTCTCCGGCAGGAACGCTTTATCGGGGCCGTGAAGGCATGTGGAGTTGGGTCCTGCACCGGATCACCGGTGTCTCGATCTTCTTCTTCCTCTTCGCCCACGTCGTCGACACCGCCATGGTGCGGGTGTCGCCGGACGTCTACAACACGGCGGTCGAGACCTACAAGAACCCCATCGTCGGGGTGATGGAGGTCGGGCTCGTCGGCGCCGTCCTCTTCCACGGCCTCAACGGCGTCCGGATCATCCTGGTCGACTTCTGGGAGAAGGGCCCGCGCTACCAGCGTCAGCTGACGTACGGCGTCGCCGGGCTGTTCGTCGTCCTCTTCGTGCCGTTCGTGATCCGGCACCTGACGCACGTGTTCGGAGGCTGACCCATGACGACGACCGCTCCCCGGATCGCCGCCGCCGCGCTCCGAGGTCCTCGCGCGGCAACTTCGAGCTGAACAGCTGGCTGTTCATGCGCGGCTCCGGCCTGCTGCTCCTCGTGCTCGTCTTCGGGCACCTGTTCGTCAACCTGATGCTCGGCGAGGGCATCACCCAGATCGACTTCGCGTTCGTCGCCGGCAAGTGGGCGAACCCGTTCTGGCAGGTCTGGGACCTGGCGATGCTCTGGCTGGCGATGCTGCACGGCTGCAACGGCCTGCGCACGATCATCAACGACTACGCAGCCAAGCCGAACTCCCGGTTCGCGCTCAAGACGCTGCTCTACTTCGGGACCGCCGTCGTCATCGTGCTCGGCACGCTGGTGATCTTCACCTTCGACCCGTGCATCGACCCGAAGTCCACTCTCGACGTCTGCACGATGAAGTGAGGCACTGACACATGGTCCAGCAGCACAAGTACGACGTCGTGATCGTCGGAGCCGGCGGCGCCGGCATGCGCGCGGCCCTCGAGTCGGGCAAGCGCACGCGGACGGCGGTCCTCACCAAGCTCTACCCGACCCGGTCCCACACCGGCGCGGCGCAGGGCGGCATGTGCGCCGCCCTCGCCAACGTCGAGGAGGACAACTGGGAGTGGCACACCTTCGACACCGTCAAGGGCGGTGACTACCTCGTCGACCAGGACGCCGCGGAGGTGATGGCCAAGGAGGCCATCGACGCGGTCCTCGACCTGGAGAAGATGGGCCTGCCCTTCAACCGGACCGACGAGGGCAAGATCGACCAGCGCCGGTTCGGCGGCCACACGCGCAACCACGGCGAGGCCGCCGTACGTCGCTCGTGCTTCGCCGCGGACCGCACCGGCCACATGATCCTGCAGACGCTCTACCAGCAGTGCATCAAGCACGACGTGGAGTTCTACAACGAGTTCTACGTGCTCGACATGTGCATGACCGACGGCCGGGTCAGCGGCGTCGTCGCCTACGAGCTGGCCACCGGCGAGATCCACGTCTTCAACGCCAAGTCGGTCATCTTCGCGACCGGCGGCTTCGGCAAGGTCTTCCGCACCACGTCCAACGCGCACACCCTCACCGGTGACGGCATGGGCATCGTGTGGCGCAAGGGCCTCCCGCTCGAGGACATGGAGTTCTTCCAGTTCCACCCGACCGGCCTGGCCGGGCTCGGCGTGCTGCTCTCGGAGGCGGCCCGCGGCGAGGGCGGCATCCTGCGCAACAGCGAGAACGAGCGCTTCATGGAGCGCTACGCCCCGACCATCAAGGACCTCGCGCCGCGCGACATGGTCGCCCGGGCGATGGCCAACGAGGTGCGCGAGGGCCGCGGGGCCGGGCCGACAAGGCCTACGTCTACCTCGACCTGACGCACCTGCCGCGCGAGCAGATCGACGCGAAGCTCCCCGACATCACGGAGTTCGCCCGGACCTACCTCGGCGTGGAGCCCTACACCGAGATGATCCCGGTCTTCCCGACCGCGCACTACGCGATGGGCGGCGTCCCGACCAACATCAAGGGCGAGGCGCTGGCCGACAACCACACCGTCATCCCCGGCCTGTACGCCGCCGGCGAGGTGGCCTGCGTGTCGGTGCACGGCGCGAACCGCCTGGGCACCAACTCGCTGCTGGACATCAACGTCTTCGGCCGTCGCGCGGGCACCTACGCCGCGGACTACGCGATGGGCACGGACTACGACGAGCTCCCGGAGAACCCCGGAGGCGCTGGTCGTCTAGATGATCGAGCAGATGCGCGACGCGGGCGGCTCGGAGCGCGTGGCGGCGATCCGCCAGGAGCTCCAGGCCACGATGGACATCAACGCGCAGGTCTACCGCACCGAGGGGTCGCTGAAGCAGGCGCTCGCCGACCTCGAGGGCCTCAAGGCGCGCTACGTCAACGTGTCGGTCCAGGACAAGGGCAAGCGGTTCAACACCGACCTGCTCGAGGCCATCGAGCTGGGCTTCCTGCTCGACCTGGCCGAGGTGCTGGTCACCTCGGCGCTGGCCCGCAACGAGTCGCGCGGCGGTCACTTCCGCGAGGACTACGCCACCCGCGACGACGTGAACTTCATGCGTCACACGATGGCCTACCGCAACGAGGACGGCAGCATCCGGCTCGACTACAAGCCGGTCATCGAGACGCGCTACAAGCCGATGGAGCGGAAGTACTGATGAGCACCGACACCGCAGACCGGGCCCGCCCCGAGCACCACCACCATGACCGTCACGGTCAAGATCCTCCGCTACAACCCGGAGGTCTCCGAGGAGTCGAGGTGGGAGAGCTACCAGGTCACGGCGGAGCCGACCGACCGGGTGCTCGACGCGCTGCACAAGGTCAAGTGGGACCTGGACGGCTCGCTGACCTTCCGCCGCTCCTGCGCGCACGGCGTCTGCGGCTCGGACGCGATGCGGATCAACGGCAAGAACCGGCTGGCCTGCAAGACGCTCCTCAAGGACGTCAACCCCTCGCAGCCGATCACCGTCGAGCCCATCAAGGGCCTGCCGGTGCTCAAGGACCTGGTCGTCGACATGGAGCCGTTCTTCGCGGCCTACCGCTCGGTGATGCCGTTCCTGGTCACCTCCGGCAACGAGCCGACCCGCGAGCGGATCCAGACCCAGGCCGACCGTGAGCGCTTCGACGACACCACCAAGTGCATCCTGTGCGCGGCGTGCACGACCTCGTGCCCGGTCTACTGGAGCGACGGGCAGTACTTCGGTCCGCAGGCCATCGTCGGCGCCCACCGGTTCATCTTCGACAGCCGGGACGAGGGCGGCGACCAGCGCCTGGAGATCCTCAACGACAAGGAGGGGGTGTGGCGCTGCCGCACCACCTTCAACTGCACCGAGGCCTGCCCGCGCGGCATCGAGGTCACCAAGGCGATCCAGGAAGTGAAGCGCGCGCTGATCTTCCGCCGCTGACCCGCCTCACCCGGTCCCCGCTCCGTCCTCGGAGCGGGGATCGTGCGTTTCCGGGTCCGGCGGGTCCGTTCGATGTGAGAATCGGGCCATGGACGAGTACCAGCTCGAGGACGAGCAGCGCGAGCGCGCCGTCGCCTACCTCGAGCAGGAGCACGCGCGGGGCGTGTTCGACGACGCCGAGCTGGCCCGTCGTACGGCGGAGGTGCGGTCGGCGCGGACCGTCGCGCAGCTGCTCGCCGCCACCGCCGACCCGGCCGTCCGGCCCTCGAGCCCACGCCCGCGCGCGACGCCCACCAACCGCTACGCCCTGCTCGCCGGGCTGCTGCTCGCGGTCGTGGTGCTGCTCGTCGCGGCGTCCCGGCTGTTCTGAGCCGGCCGCCCGGCCTGCTCAGGCCTCGACCGGCTTCTCCGCCCGGCTGCCGGTGGCGCGCCAGGCCTTGGCGCCGAGCCGGGCGAGCACCGCGGCGATCACCAGGTTCACGATGATCAGCACGATGTGCGCGACCCAGTAGCCGGTCGGCCGGTCCTCCCCGCGCGCGTGCGCCGCGGCGAGGTTCTTGGCGAAGGTCGCGTAGGTGAAGACGTTCCAGGCCGCGACGGCGAGGAGCAGGACGGCGTGCTTGCGTCGGAAGATCACGGGTCCATCCTGACGGACCGGTTCAACCACGGACCTCGTCGAGGGCGTCGGCGACCGCGCGGGCGCCGGCCGCCCCCATCACGATCGTGTAGTGGTTGGTCCCGGGCACGTCGCGGGAGACCAGCCCGGGCAGCCGGCGCAGGTGCTCGGCGACCGCCTCGGCGGGGTACAGCCCGCCCGGGTCGCCCAGCATCCCGGCCGGCGCCCGCAGGAACACGGTGCCCGCCGCCAGGCCGGCCACGCGTACGGCGGCCCCGTCGGGGTCGAGCAGGTCGCTGGAGTCGTCCCGCACGGCGTCCAGCGAGACGCTGGAGCGGTCCCCGTCGAGGTCGTAGGCGAGGTAGTCCTCCACCTCGGGGGTCCAGGCGCCGGCGAACGCGGGGTGCGGCCGCCAGAAGTCGAGGTACTCCTCGACCGACGCGAACGTCATGGTGAGGCGCTGGGCGGCGGGACCGATCGCGGCGCTCAGGGCCTGCTCCGGCGTGGTGCCCTCCGGCGGGCTCGGGAGCGGCAGCCCGCCGTCGACGAGCACGGTGCCGGAGACCCGGTCGGGGTTCCTCGCGCCGAACGCGGCCGCCACGAACCCGCCCATCGAGTGGCCGGTGACCAGTGGGGCCGGCAGGTCGAGGTGGTCCAGGACGGCGAGCAGGTCGTCGGCGTGCCGGTCCAGGCCGGCCGGGCCCACCAGGCCTCCGCTGCGCCCGCGCCCGCGGAGGTCGGGCGCGACGACGGTGCACCGGTCCAGGCCGGCGAGCGCCTGCCAGGCCCGGTGGTTGGCGGTGACGCCGTGGGCCGCGAGCACCACCGGTGCCGCGGGGTCGCTCGCGGTCCACCGGCCGACCCGCAGCAGCCCGCCGGGCACCGGCACGTCGACGGTGTCGTAGGTGCTCATCGGGCTCCTCCTCGCAGGACGCGCATCAGGGCCGCGCCGACCACGGCTCCCCCGCCCGCGGCCGCGACGATCGCCCAGGGCCGGGTCGCGGCGGCGGTGCCGCCCCCGGTGACGGCTGGGGTCGCGGCGGGCCGGGCCGAATGCGGCAGGGCGACTGCGGGGGTGTGGGCCGCCTCGGTGGCGAGCGCCGCACCGGGAGCCCGTATCGCCTCCGTGGTGCGCTGCTCCAGCGCCGTCGTCGCGGTGTAGGCCCAGGCCGCGGCGTACATCACCAGCCGGGAGAAGTAGTTGATCCAGACCAGCAGGATCAGCGCGACGCCGAACACCTGGAAGGCCGGGTTGCCCTGGGTCTGCTTGAGCAGCAGGTTGGCGACCGAGCTTGAGCACCTCGAAGCCCACCGCGCCGAGCAGGGCGGCCCGCACCAGGACGCCGCGCGGGACGTGGGACTCGACCACCAGCAGCTTGAACATCGTCAGCAGCAGCACCGTGGACGCCGTGATGGCCAGCGCGTGCCCGACGACGTTGACCAGCACGGTCGGCAGGCCGCGAGGTCGGGTCGATGCCGACCCAGGCCAGGATCGCCCCGGAGAAGCCGGTCACCGCACCCGGACAGCGCCACCGAGACCGTCAGCGTCAGGCCGATCACGGCCAGCGTGCCGAGGTCGCGCAGCTTGCCGACCACGAAGCTCGGCTGCTCCCGGCGGGGCACCACGAACATCACCTCGAGCGCCTGGCGCATGCCCGAGAGCCAGCCGAGGCCGGCGTACACCACCACGACCAGGCCGACGATCCCGATCGTGGCCGAGTAGGACTCGATCGTGGACAGCTGGATCTGGCCCGGCTCCGAGCCGATCACGCCGGGCACCAGCTCGTTGATCTCGACGACCATCTGGTCCTTGAGGTCGGGGTAGAACTGGGCGAGCAGGCCGATCACGAAGAACCCGAGCGCCAGGATCGGGAAGAACGACAGGAACCCGAAGAACGTCACGGCCCCGGCCTGGGCGTTGCCGTTCACGGCGCCGTAGTGCTGCACCATCCGCACGACGTGGTCCAGCCACTCGGTAGCTTCGCGCGCAGCCGGTCGACGGCGGAGGTGACGCGGTCCTTCAGGGAAGCCATGACGGGGACCTACGCATCGAGCGGTGCCGCCAGCGCGAAGTCGCGCGTCGGCGCCCAGCCGGAGTCCGCGGTCGTGCACGTAGAGCGAGAACCGGTCGACGGTGAAGTCGCACTCGAAGCCGGCCAGGTCGTCGAACGCCCGGTCGAGCGTCTCGTCGGCCAGGTGGTGGGCGACGGTGACGTGCGGGTGGTACGGGAACTGCAGGTCGGCGTCCAGCGGCCCGCGGCGCACCGAGGCGGCCAGCTGCTCGCAGCCGGAGATGCCCTCGGCGACCATCACGAACACCACCGGGGAGACCGGACGGAACGTCCCGGTGCCGCGCAGGTGGATCCGGAACGCGGCGTTCGTCGCCGCGCGCCTCGGCGAGGTGCTTCTCGAGGAGCGGCACCGCGTCCTCGTCGACCTGCGACCGGCGGCATCAGCGTGATGTGGGTGGGGATGCCGCGAGGCCGTCGCGTCGCCCAGGCCCTCGCGGTAGCTCTGGAGCTGCTCGCCCCAGGGTTCCGGGACGGCGATGGCAACCCCGATCGTCGTCGTCACGGTGCGACCCTAGCGGCCCGGGGCGGCGGCCGGCGCCGCGAACCCGACCCGGTCGTAGACGTCGGCCAGCGTGCGCTCGGCGACGGCCCCGGCCTTCTCGGCGCCGGCGAGCAGGATCGCGTCGAGCCGGGCGGTGTCGTCGAGCAGCTCCAGGGTCCGGTCGCGGAACGGCGTCACGAACTCCACCACGGCGTCGGCGAGGTCCTTCTTGAGGTCGCCGTAGCCGCGTCCGTCGTACGCCTTCTCGAGGTCGGGGACGCTGCTGCCGGTCAGCGCGGAGAAGATCGTCAGCAGGTTCGAGACGCCGGGCTTCTCCGCCTCGTCGAAGCGCACCTCGGAGCCGGAGTCGGTGACGGCCGAGCGGATCTTCTTCGCCGACACCTTCGGGTCGTCGAGCATCTCCACGATGCCGGCCGGGGAGGACGCGGACTTCGACATCTTCGCGGTCGGGTCCTGGAGGTCGGTGATCTTCGCCGTCTCCTTCAAGATGTACGGCTCGGGCAGCCGGAAGGTCTTCTTGTAGCGGTGGTTGAACCGCTGCGCGAGGTCGCGGGTCAGCTCGAGGTGCTGGCGCTGGTCCTCGCCCACCGGGACGTAGGCCGGCCGGTAGAGCAGGATGTCGGCGGCCTGCAGGATCGGGTAGGTGAACAGCCCGACCGACGCGGCGCCCTCGCCGCCCTTGGCGGACTTGTCCTTGAACTGGGTCATCCGGCGGGCCTCGCCGAAGCCGGTCAGGCACTGCAGCACCCAGCCGAGCTGCGCGTGCGCGGGGACCTGGGACTGCACGAAGACCGCGGAGCGCTCGGGGTCGATGCCCATCGCGAGCAGCTGGGCGGCCGCCCGGCGGACCCGCTGGCGGAGCACCTTCGGGTCCTGCTCGACGGTGATCGCGTGCAGGTCGGCGATGAAGAAGAACGGCTCGTACTCGTCCTGGAGGGCGACCCACTGCCGCAGCGCGCCGAGGTAGTTGCCGAAGTGGAACGAGTCGGCGGTCGGCTGGATCCCGGAGAGGACCCGGGGACGGGCGGCTGGGGCGTCGGACATGTCGGGCATTCTTCCAGGGTCGGGGTCGGCGTCCCCAGGCAGGCCCACCGGCGCGTGCGGGGCTACTGGGCCGGCTGGTCCGCCCGGTCCTGGTCGGCCGGCTCGGCCTCGGGGCGGCGGTCCGGCACGGGCGTCGATGCTGATCGGGTGGTCCGGGTCGACCATCACCTGCAGCGGGTACGGCGGTCACCAGCACGCGCCCGACCCGGCGGCCCTCGACCTCGCGCACGGTGATCCGGCGCTCGGCGTAGTCGACCCAGTCGCCGGCCTGCGGGAGCCGGCCGAGCCGCTGCATCAAGAAGCCCGACACCGTCTCGTAGGGGCCCTCGGGCAGCTCGACGCCGGTCTCGTCCTCGAAGTCGTCGAGGTTCAGCAGGCCGTCGACCTCGACGTCGCCGCCGCGGTGCACGGTGGTCTCGGACTCGTCGAGGTCGTACTCGTCCTTGATGTCACCGATGAGCTCCTCGACGAGGTCCTCCATCGTGACGATGCCGGCGGTGCCGCCGTACTCGTCGGCGACGATCGCGAGGTGCATGCCCTCGCGGCGCATGTCGGCGAGCGCGGCGAGGATCGGGCGGGTCCAGGGCAGCACCAGGGTCTGCCGGGCCAGCTCGCCGACCCGCAGCGAGCGGTTGGCCATCTCGGGGTCGAGCAGGTCGCGGACGTGCACGAAGCCGATCACGTCGTCGGCGGAGCCGCGGATGACCGGGTAGCGCGAGTGCGGCTGGTGCAGCGCCTCCTTGGCGGCCCGGAACACCGGCGTCGAGGAGTCCAGGAAGTCGACCTCGGTGCGCGGGATCATCACCTCGCGGATCTGCCGGTCACCGGCCTCGAAGACGTCCTCGACGATCCGTCGCTCCTCCTCGCCCAGGGTCTCGTGGGCGTTGACGAGGTCGCGCAGCTCCTCGTCGGACATCTGCTCGCTCTTGGCGTTCGGGTCGCCGCCGACCAGCCGGACCACGACGTTGGTCGAGACCGACAGCAGCCAGATGACCGGACGCGAGATCTTGGCGATCCGGTCGACGGTCGGGCCGAGCGCCAGCGCGAAGCCCTCGGCGCGCTGCAGCGCGAGCCGCTTGGGGGCCAGCTCGCCGAGCACCAGGGAGACGTAGGAGATCGCGACCGTGACCAGCACCAGCGCGACGATGTCGGCGGCGCCGGCCGGCACGCCCCAGTCGACCAGCTTCGGCGACAGGTCGCCGGCGAGCGTCGCGCCACCGAAGGAGGCGGACAGGAAGCCGGCGAGCGTGACGCCGACCTGGACCGCGGCCAGGAAGCGGTTGGGGTCCGCCGACAGCCGCGCGACGGCCTCGCCCCGACGCCCTCGTCCCGCCATCGCTCGCACCTGGCCGTCGCGCAGCGACACCAGCGCGATCTCGGCAGCCGCGAACATGCTGCCGATGAGGACGAAGACGACGACAAGCCCGATGTTCGCGAGCGTGCCGTTCATGGTCTGTGACTCTCGTCCATGCCGACAACGATAAGGGTTTGCAGGGGGAACCGTGACTGGGCAGGGTGGGCGCGGTGACGACCGCCACCTTCCCCGAGACCGTGCCCGTGCTCACCGACGGCGTGGTGACCCTGCGGGCGCACCACGGCGGTGACGTCGACGGTGTCCTCGAGCAGTGCCTCGACCCGGTCAGCCAGGCCTGGACGACCGTGCCCGCCTCCTACACCCGCGCGATGGCCGAGGGGTTCGTCGGCGAGCGGGTGCCCGCGGCCTGGGCCGCCGGCAGCTGGGTCTTCGCGGTCGAGGCGGAGGACGAGACGGGCACCCCGCGCTTCTGCGGCACCGTCGAGCTGCGCGACGAGGGCGACGCCCGGGCCGAGATCGCGTACGGCGCCCACCCCTGGGCCCGCGGCCGCGGGATCGTGCACCGGGCCCTGGAGCTGCTGCTGGCCTGGGGGTTCGAGGAGCAGGGCCTGCGGACGGTGATCTGGTGGGCCAACCGCGGCAACTGGGCGTCGCGGCGGGCGGCCTGGCGGCTCGGGTTCACCCTCGAGGGCACCGTGCCGCAGTGGCTCCCCCAGCGCGGCGCGCTGCTCGACGCCTGGGTCGGGGTGCTGCGCGCCGGCGACGAGCGGACGCCGCGCACCGACTGGCTGGTGGCCCCCCGGGTGGACGGCGAGCAGGTGTCGCTGCGGCCCTGGCGCCCCGACGACGCGGAGCGGATCGTGCAGGCGTGCACCGACGAGCGCACCCGGCACTGGCTGTGGCGCCTGCCGGACCCCTACACGCGCGCCGACGCCGAGGACTACCTCGCGTCCCGGCTGGAGCTGCTGGCCACCGGCGCCGGGGTCGGCTGGGCGGTCGCGGACGCCGCGACCGACGAGCTGGTCGGCAGCATCGCGCTCTTCGACCTCACGCGCGGCCGGGACGCCGAGATCGGCTACTGGGCGCACCCGGACGCCCGCGGGCGGGGCGTGATGAGCGAGGCCTGCGGCCTGGCGGTCCGGCACGCGTTCACGCCCGCCGACGAGGGCGGTCTCGGCCTGCAGCGGCTGCGGATCAGCGCGGCCGAGGGCAATGCCGCCTCGCACCGGGTGATCGCGGCCAACGGCTTCGTCCCCGACCGGCCGCGAGCGCCGCTCGCTGCGCCTGGGGGACGGCAGCCTCACCGACTGCGTGACCTACGACCTGCTGGTCGAGGAGTACGCCGGGACCGCCTCGGCGCGCTGAGCGGCCGCCAGGTCGAGCTCCTCGCGGCCGAGCACCGCCGCGACGCGGCGCCGCTCGACGAGCATCCCGATCCCGAACACCACCAGGCCGGCGGCCGCGAGGCCGGCGCCGAGCAGGCTGGGGGCGCGGTAGCCGTAGCCGCCGGAGATCACCACGGCGCCGAGCCAGGCGCCGAGGCCGTTGGCGGTGTTCAGCGCCGAGTGGTTCAGCGCGGCACCGAGCATCTGCGCGTCGCCCGCGGCGTGCATCAGCCGCAGCTGCAGGTTGATCGCCAGCACCGAGCCGAGCACGCCGACGAGGAACACCAGGACCACGGTCGGGACGGCGTACGGCGAGAGCAGGTAGAACAGCACCAGGGTCACGATGCTGGCCAGGAACGCCGCCACCACCGAGCGGTTGACGTTCCAGTCCGCGAGGCGGCCGGCCACCCAGGTGCCGATGACCGATCCCAGCCCGAAGGCGAGCAGGAAGCCGGGGATCGTCGACCGGGACAGCCCGGTCACGTCGGTGACGACCGGGGCGACGTAGCTGTACATCGCGAACACGCCGCCGAAGCCGACCATGCCGGACGCGGCCGCGAAGAGCACCTGCGGCTTCTTCAGCGCGGCGAGCTCGCCGCGCAGCGTGGCGTCGCGGTCGCCGGGCGAGGACGGCACGAACGCGAGGATCAGCAGGGCGGTGAGCACGGTCACGCCGAGCACGGCCCAGTACGCGGTGCGCCAGCCGAGGTTCTGCCCGAGCCAGGTGCTGGCCGGGACGCCGGCGACCGTCGCGACCGAGAGACCGAGCATCACCGAGGAGACCGCCCGCCCGCGGAACTCCCGCGGGACCAGCGAAGCGGCGATCAGGGAGGCGACGCCGAAGTACGCGCCGTGCGGCAGGCCGGCCACGAAGCGGGCCGCCATCACCGGCCAGTAGCCGTGCGCGGTGGCGGTGATCGCGTTGCCCACGCCCAGCGCCAGCACCAGGCCGATCGCCAGCGCACGCTTCGGCAGCCGGGCGGCGAGCGAGACGATCACCGGCGCACCCACGACCACGCCGAGGGCGTAGGCGGTGATGATGTGCCCGGTGGTCGGGATCGACTCGCCGATGCCGTCGGCGATGTCCGGGAGCAGCCCCATCGTCACGAACTCGGTGGTGCCGATCGCGAACCCGCCGGTGGCGAGCGCGATCAGCGCGAGCGTGACGTGCGGCGGGCGGGAGGGGGAGGGCACGGGCGGATCCTTGATCTCAGGGGTGTGGCACAGGTCGGGACAGAAGGGACGGGTCCACCTGGTCCAAGGACACCAGCCCGACCTGGTATTCCCTTGAGCGCTACAGAAGACACCCCTGAGCGGGGCGGTTTGACCGAGGTCACATCCCTTGACGCTGGGACGCCCCGGCCGGAGACTCCCGGCATGCCCGCCAGCACCCCGCCCCCGACCGCGCGGTTTCGTGGGCCGGCGCCGCCCCCAGCAGCCGGACCGCCTCCCGCCGGGCCAGTACGACGTCGGGCGGGACTGGCCGGTGCTGACCGCCGAGGTCACCCCGGTGCTGGACCCGCAGCGCTGGACGATGACCGTCGACGGCCTGGTCGCGACGCCGACGACCTGGACCTGGGACGAGGCGCACGCGCTGCCGCAGTCGGAGTACGCCGGCGACATCCACTGCGTGACCACCTGGTCGAAGTTCGGCACCCGGTTCTCCGGCGTGAGCGTCGACGAGCTGCTCGCCGTCGCGGGCCCGGCGCCCGAGGCGTCGTACGTCCTGGCCACCTGCACCACCGGCTACACCACCAACCTGCCGCTCGCCGACGTGACCGGCGGCAAGGCCTGGGTGGTCTGGACCTACGACGGCCAGCCGCTGCCCCGCGACCACGGCGGGCCGGTCCGGCTGCTGGTGCCGCACCTGTACTTCTGGAAGAGCGCCAAGTGGGTCACCCGGCTGACCCTGCTCGACCACGACCAGCAGGGGTTCTGGGAGCAGAACGGCTACCACGACCGCGGGGACCCGTGGCTCGAGCAGCGCTACCAGGGGGACTGATGACCGCCGCGATGACCGACTCCGGCGAACCCCGAGCGGCGGCTGGTGCACCGGGGTGGTGCGCGAGGTCCGGCACCCGCACCCGGCGGCCGTGCTGCTGCGGATCGAGGTGGCCGGGCGCACCGACCACCTGCCCGGCCAGCACTACGTGTTCCGGCTGCGCGCCGAGGACGGCTACACCGCGTCGCGGTCCTACTCGGTCGCCTCCTCCCCCGCCGACCCGCTGCTGGAGTTCTGGGTCGAGCGGCTCGACGACGGGGAGGTCTCGCCGCACCTCGCCGACGTCGTCGAGGTCGGCGACGAGCTCGAGCTGCGCGGCCCGGTCGGCGGCTGGTTCGTCTGGGCCGGTACGACGCCCGCGGTCGGCGTCGCCGGCGGCACCGGCGTCGTGCCCCTGGTCGCGATGCTGCGGCACGCCCGCGACCTGGGCCGCGAGGACCTGCTCGACCTGCTGGTCTCGGCCCGCACCCTGGACGACGTCCCCTACCGCGAGGAGCTCGCCGGCCACCGGCTGGTGGTCACCCGGCAGGACGTCGACGGGCGCCGGGCCGGCCGGGTGGACGCCGACGACCTCCGGCCGCTGCTGCGCGAGGACCTCCGCACGGCGTACGTCTGCGGCTCCACGGGGTTCGCGGAGACCGCCAGCCGGCTGCTGGTGGACCTCGGCGTGCCGGCGGACGCCGTCCGCGTGGAGCGCTTCGGGCCGACCGGCACCTGACCCGGACGGCTCCGGACGCACGCGTGCCCGGGCACGCCGGACAGCGCGTACCCGGGCACGGGGCCGTGAGGGGACGGTCAGCCCAGGACGGACAGCGTCTCGTTGAGCGTCGTCGAGGGACGCATCACCGCGGCCGCCAGGTCGGCGTCGGGGCGGTAGTAGCCCCCGATGTCGGCCGGCGAGCCCTGGACCGCGAGCAGCTCGGCGTTGATCGCGTCCTCGTTGCTGCGCAGCGCCTTCGCCAGCTCGCCGAACGCCGCCGCGAGCTCCGCGTCGTCGGTCTGGCTGCTGAGCTCCTCGGCCCAGAACAGCGCGAGGTAGAAGTGGCTGCCCCGGTTGTCGATCTCCCCGACCTTGCGGCTCGGGGACTTGTTCTCGTTGAGGAACGTGCCGGTCGCCCGGTCGAGCGTCGCGGACAGGATCCGGGCCCGGGCGTTGTCGGTGGTCTCCCCGAGGTGGCCGAAGCTCTCGGCGAGCGCCAGGAACTCACCCAGGCTGTCCCAGCGCAGGTGGTTCTCCTTGACGAGCTGCTGCACGTGCTTGGGGGCCGACCCGCCGGCACCGGTCTCGAACAGCCCGCCGCCGTTGATCAGCGGCACGACCGACAGCATCTTGGCGCTGGTGCCGAGCTCGAGGATCGGGAACAGGTCGGTGAGGTAGTCGCGCAGCACGTTGCCGGTCACCGAGATGGTGTCCTCGCCGCGCCGGATCCGCTCGAGGGAGAACGCGATCGCGTCCTCCGGCGCCATGACCCGGATGTCCAGGCCCTCGGTGTCGTGCTCGGGGAGGTAGGCGTGCACCTTGGCGATCAGGTTCGCGTCGTGGGCGCGGCCCTCGTCGAGCCAGAACACCGTGGGGTCGCCGGTGGCGCGGGCACGGGTGACGGCCAGCTTGACCCAGTCGCGGACCGGGACGTCCTTGGTCTGGCACATCCGCCAGATGTCCCCGGCGCTGACGGCGTGCTCGAGCAGCGCGGTGCCGGACCCGTCGACGACCCGGACGGTGCCGGTGGCCGGCACCTCGAAGGTCTTGTCGTGGGAGCCGTACTCCTCGGCCGCCTGGGCCATCAGCCCGACGTTGGGCACCGAGCCCATCGTGGCCGGGTCGTAGGCGCCGTGGGCGCGGCAGTCGTCGATGACGACCTGGTAGATGCCGGCGTAGGAGGAGTCCGGGATCACCGCGAGCGTGTCGGCCTCGGCGCCGTCCGGGCCCCACATGTGGCCGCTGGTGCGGATCATCGCGGGCATGGAGGCGTCCACGATCACGTCGCTGGGGACGTGCAGGTTGGTGATGCCCTTGTCGGAGTCGACCATCGCGAGCGCGGGGCCCTCGGCGATGCAGCGGTCGATGACGGCCTTGATCTCGGCGCCCTGCGGCAGGGACTCGAGGCCCTTGAGGATGCCGGCGAGCCCGTCGTTGGGGCTGAGACCGGCCTCGGCGAGCACGTCGCCGTGCTCCGCGAACAGCTCGGGCAGGAAGGCGCGCACGACGTGGCCGAAGATGATCGGGTCGGAGACCTTCATCATCGTGGCCTTGAGGTGCACCGAGAACAGCACGTCCTCGGCCTTCGCGCGGGCGATCTGCGCGGTCAGGAACTCGCGCAGCGCGGCGACCCGGAGCACGGTGGCGTCGACGATCTCGCCGGCCAGCACCGGCACGGACTCCCGCAGCACGGTGGTCGTGCCGTCGTCGCCGACCAGCTCGATGCGCAGGGTGTCGTCGGCCTCGAGGACCGCGGACTTCTCGTTCGAGCGGAAGTCGTCGGCGGTCATGTGCGCGACGTTGGTCTTCGACTCCGGCGTCCAGGCGCCCATCGAGTGCGGGTGGTTGCGGGCGTACTGCTTGACCGAGGCGGGTGCGCGCCGGTCGGAGTTGCCCTCGCGGAGCACCGGGTTCACGGCGCTGCCCTTGACCTTGTCGTAGCGGGCGCGGGCGTCCCGCTGCTCGTCGGTCGTCGGGTTGTCCGGGAAGTCGGGCAGGTCGTAGCCCTGCGACTGCAGCTCGGCGACGACCGCCTTGAGCTGCGAGACCGAGGCGCTGATGTTCGGCAGCTTGATGATGTTGGCCTCGGGCCGCTTGGCCAGCTCGCCGAGCTCGGCCAGCGCGTCGTCGAGGCGCTGCTCGGGCTGGAGCCGGTCGGAGAAGGCGGCGATCACGCGGCCCGCGAGGGAGATGTCGCGGGTCTCGACGCTCACCCCGGCGGTGGAGGCGTAGGCCGAGACGATCGGCAGGAAGGAGTACGTCGCCAGCAGGGGCGCCTCGTCCGTGTGCGTGTAGATGATCTTCGAGTCCGTCACCGGGGCTCCGTTCCACGTCTGTCCGGAATTATGTCTTGACGTCAAGATAACTTACCGACCCCTGCAACGCTAACGGCGGGGATCCTCGCCAACCAGCCCCGTCTCGGCCCCGCACCCGGGGATGCCCGGGGGATACTGGTGGTCCCCGGCGAGAGGAGCACCATGACCCCCGTTCCCGCAGCCCTGGCCTGGACGCGTCGGCTCGAGTCCGCGTCCGCCCTGGACCCGCTGGTCCGCACGGTCCGTCCGCTCGCGGACGCGTTCGTCGCGGACCCGGTCCGGCGCGACGTCCTCCGCGGCGCCTGGCTCGGCCATCCCCTGCACCCGGTGCTGACCGACCTCCCGATCGGCCTGTGGACCTCCGCGGTGGCCCTGGACCTCGTCGGCGGTCGCTCGGCGCGGCCGGCCGCCACCCGGCTGGTGGGGCTCGGTCTGCTGACCGCCGGCCCCACGGCCTGGAGCGGCTGGGCGGACTGGGCCGCCCTCGACCAGCCGCGGCAGCGGGTCGGGGTGGTGCACGCGGCCACGAACGGGGTGGCCGTCGCGCTGTTCGCGTCGTCCTGGCTGGCCCGGCGCCGCGGGGCGCACCGCCGCGGGCCGGACCCTGGGCCTGGCCGCCGAGGCCCTGCTCACCGTCGGCGGCTACCTCGGCGGGCACCTGATGGCGAACCGCGCCCAGGCCACCGTCGACCCGGGCCTGGGCTCACCGCGACCCGGGCCCGAGCCCACCGCGACCCGGGCCTAGGCGGACGCCAGTCCACGCGGCCGTCGGCGTCGACCCGGACGGTCAGGTCCCGGCCGCCGACGCGCACCCCGTGCAGGGTGAACGGCCCGAGCCGGGTGCTCACCCGCCGCGGGCACCTCCGACCCGCCCGGTCGCGGCGTCCACGTCGAGGCCGGTGACCGCGACCAGGCAGGCCAGCGGTGCGGCGGCCGCCCAGGCCTGCGGCCGGCACGACGCCGGGTAGTCCACGGGGAACGCCACGTCGGTCGACTGGTCCCCGCCGTACAGCTCGGGCAGCCGGTAGGCCACGCCCTCGCTCGCCGCGACGATCCCGGCGGCGAGCTCGGCGGCCTGGTCGACGTACCCGTCGCGGGCGAGGCCGCGCACGGCGACCGCGGTGTCGTGCGGCCACACCGAGCCGCCGTGGTAGCTGAGCCGCGAGAACCGCGGGGACCGGCTGGTCAGCGTGCGCAGCCCGAAGCCCGAGGCCATGTCGGGGGCGGTCAGCACCTCGACGACCCGCGCCGTCCGGTCGGCGTCGAGGATCCCGGTGCCGAGCAGGTGGCCCATGTTGGAGGCGACCGAGTCGACCCGGGCGCCCGTGCCGTCGAGCGCGATCGCGACGTGGCCGCCCTCGGGGGTGTCCACCCAGAAGTCGCGGGCGAACCGCTCCTTGAGGTCGGCGGCCCAGTCGGCGAGCCCGTCGACCGGCTCCTCGCCGAACGCCTCGAGCAGCGCGGCTCCGCGGACGGCGGCCTCGTAGGCGTAGCCCTGCACCTCGCTCAGCGCGATCGGCGCGTCGGCGAGCCGGCCGTCGGCGAACTGCACCGAGTCGACGCTGTCCTTCCAGCCCTGGTTGGCCAGGCCGCGCCCGGACAGGTCGACGTAGCGCAGCCAGCCGGACTCGCGCGACTGCTCGACGACCCACGCCAGGCAGCGGCGTACGGCGGGCAGCAGGTCGGCCACCTGCTCGCGGTCGGCGCCCCACTGCCAGGCGTCGGCCAGCGTGCACACGAACAGCGGCGTCGCGTCGACGGTGCCGTAGTAGACCGGCGGCAGGCTCATCCCGCCGAGCTCGAGGGTGGTGTTGCGGACCTCGTGGAGGATCTTGCCGGGCTGCTCCTCCGAGTCCGGGTCGAGCTTCGTGCCCTGCCGGCGGGCCAGCGTGCGCAGCGTCGAGAGCGCCAGCTCGGTGCGTGAACGGCATCAGCAGCCGGGCCACCCACAGGGAGTCGCGGCCGAACAGGGTCAGGAACCACGGGGCACCGGCCGCGACGAACGCGTCGTCGCCGTCCTTCATCAGCAGCCCGCCGAGGTCGGCCAGGCTCTGCCGGACCAGCCGCGGCAGCCGGACGTCGGGGGCGTCGACGGCGACCCCGCCCCACGGCGCCGGTCCCCCGGGCCCGAGCGCCGGGGTGCCGTCGGCGGCGAAGGTCAGCCGGACGGTGAACGACTCCCCCGGCGCGACGGTGGCCGACCAGGTCACGCGGCGCCCCTCGTCGACGTCGTCGGGGGCCGGTTCGAACGTCACCTGCACACGCCGGTGTCGCCGCGCCGCCAGGCCAGGCCGTGGCCGGTGCGCTCCCCCGCGACGGAGTGGTCCTCGAGGTGCTGGCCCCCGCGGACGTCGGCCATCGGGGCCAGGTCGGTCGCCAGGTCGACGTACAGGGTGAGCGGGACGTCCTCCTGGGCGCGCGAGGCGACCTCGATCTCCTCGACCAGGCCGGCCGGGGTCAGCGTGCGCCGGCGGTCGAGCGGTGACCTGCGGGTCGTGGATCCAGCCGCCGAGCCGCCGGGCGACGTAGGTGTAGGACTGCCGGTCGGCGCCGCTCAGGTCGGACCCGACCAGCTCCAGGTCGCTGCCCCGGACCGAGACGCCCAGCTCGGCGAGCAGGCGTACGTCGTCCACGAACCACCCCTGGACGCCGCCGCGGCCGCAGCTGGCCGTCGGGGCTGGAGAGCACGATGGCGGGGGCGGCGACGCTCACGGCGAGGTCGTTGAGCAGCGGGGTCAGGTGCTGGGTCACGCCAGCACCCTACGAGCCGGGGTGCTCGCGCGGGCACGACCCTTGCTAGCGTCGGCACCGAAGTCCAGACAACTGAACCCAGACAGACCAGGAGCCTCCCGTGAGCACTACCCCCGTCAAGGTCGCCGTCACCGGCGCCGCCGGCCAGATCGGCTACAGCCTGCTCTTCCGGATCGCGAGCGGGGACCTGCTCGGCAAGGACACCCCGGTCCAGCTGCAGCTGCTGGAGATCACCCCTGCCCTCAAGGCGCTCGAGGGCGTCGTCATGGAGCTCGACGACTGCGCGTTCCCGACGCTGGCCGGCGTCGAGATCGGCGACGACGCGAACACCGTCTTCGACGGCGCGAACCTCGCCCTGCTCGTCGGCGCCCGCCCCCGCACCAAGGGCATGGAGCGCGGCGACCTGCTCGAGGCCAACGGCGCGATCTTCACCGCCCAGGGCAAGGCGCTCAACGAGGTCGCGGCCGACGACATCCGCATCGGCGTGACCGGCAACCCGGCCAACACCAACGCGCTGATCGCGATGACCAACGCCCCCGACATCCCGCAGGAGCGCTTCACCGCGCTGACCCGTCTGGACCACAACCGGGCGCTGTCGCAGCTGGCCGCCAAGACCGGCAGCACCGTGCAGCGACATCAAGAAGCTGACGATCTGGGGCAACCACTCCGCGACCCAGTACCCCGACATCTTCCACGCCGAGGTCGCCGGCAAGAACGCCGCCGAGGTCGTGAGCGACCAGGCCTGGATCGAGAACGACTTCATCCCGACCGTCGCCAAGCGCGGCGCCGCGATCATCGAGGCGCGCGGCTCCTCGTCCGCCGCGTCCGCCGCGTCGGCCACCATCGACGCCGCCCGCGACTGGCTGCACGGCAGCCCCGCGGGCGACTGGGTCTCGATGGCGGTCCGGTCCGACGGCTCCTACGGCATCCCCGAGGGCCTGATCTACTCCTACCCCGTCACCACCCGGGGCGGCGACTGGGAGATCGTCCAGGGCCTCGAGATCGACGACTTCTCGCGCGGCCGGATGGACGCCACCGCGGCCGAGCTGGTCGAGGAGCGCGACGCCGTCAAGGCCTCGGCCTGATCTGAGCACGAAGGAGAGCGGCCGGCCCGAGGAGCCCCGGCCGCTCTCGCTTGTAACGCGGGGTTATCGACGCTCCACCCGAGGTACGCCGCGTGCGGACCGTCCACGGCGCGTGCGGAGCCGGGCGGCTACGGTCGGCGGCTACGTCGGCGGCTGGTTGGGGACGACGACCGTCAGCACGATCAGGCCGACGCCGGCGACGGTCAGCATCAGCACGTCGGACCACTTGCGGCGCACCCGGAGCATCCCGGCGCCGGCGCTCCGAGAGCACCAGCCGGGTGCCGGCCGAGACCAGCAGGGCCGTCCCGACCCACGCGAGCCCGGTGCGCCAGGCCCCGGCGAACACGATCCCGAGCCCGACCAGCGACGCCGCGACCACGCCGAGGTAGACCACCCCGCCGAGCGTCTGCGGCCGCTTCAGCGGACCGTCGGGTGCTGGCATCGAGGCCGTCAGCCCCGCTCGAGGGACTGCTCGGCCACCGACACGATGTTGGACAGCAGCATCGCGCGGGTCATCGGGCCGACGCCGCCGGGGTTCGGCGACACCCACCCCGCCACGTCGTGCACGTCGGCGGCGACGTCGCCGGCGATCTTGCCGTCCACCCGGGACACCCCGACGTCGAGCACCGCGGCACCGGGCTTGACCATGTCGCCGGAGATGATGCCGGGCACGCCGGCCGCGGCCACCACGATGTCCGCGGTGCGCACGTGCGCGGCCAGGTCACGGGTGCCGGTGTGGCACAGCGTCACGGTCGCGTTCTCGCTGCGCCGGGTCAGCAGCAGGCCCAGCGGGCGGCCCACGGTCACCCCGCGGCCGACCACGACCACCTCCGCGCCGGCGATCGCCACGTCGTGGCGACGGAGCAGCTCGACGATGCCGTACGGCGTGCAGGGCAGCGGCGCGGCCTTGCCGAGCACGAGCCAGCCGAGGTTCGTCGGGTGCAGGCCGTCGACGTCCTTGGCCGGGTCCATCCGGCCGAGCACGTCGTGCTCGCTCATGTGCTTGGGCAGCGGCAGCTGGACGATGTAGCCGGTGCAGGCCGGGTCGGCGTTCAGCCGGTCGACCTCGGCCTCCACCTCGGCCTGCGTCGCGGTCTCCGGGAGGTCCACCCGGATCGAGGTGATGCCGACCTCCGCGCAGTCCTTGTGCTTGCCGGCGACGTACCACTTCGAGCCGGGGTCGTCGCCGACCAGGACGGTGCCGAGCCCGGGCACCACGCCCTGCTCGCGCAGCGCGTCGACACGGACGGTGAGCTCGGACTTGATGGCCTTCGCGGTCGCGGTGCCGTCGAGGATCTGTGCGCTCACAGGGGTCATCCAATCATTCGCGGGGACGGGCTCAGTGGAAGAAGTGCCGGGTGCCGGTGAAGTACATCGTCACGCCGGCCGCCTCGAGCGCGGCGACGACCTCCTCGTCGCGCATCGAGCCGCCGGGCTGGACGATCGCGCTGATGCCGGCGTCGACCAGGATCTGCGGCCCGTCGGCGAACGGGAAGAACGCGTCGGAGGCCGCGACCGAGCCCGCGGCCCGGTCCCCGGCCCGCTCGACGGCGAGCTTGCAGGAGTCGACCCGGTTGACCTGGCCCATGCCGACGCCGACCGAGGCGCCGTCGGAGGCGAGCAGGATCGCGTTGGACTTCACCGACCGGCAGGCCTTCCAGGCGAACGCGAGGTCGGCGAGCTGCTGCGTCCGTGGCGGCCTCGCCGGTCGCCAGCGTCCAGGTCGACGGGTCGTCCCCGCCGTCCTCCAGCTCGGCGTCGACCGCGTCGCGGGCCTGGATCAGCAGGCCGCCGGAGATCCCGCGGGTCTCGAGACCGCCGCGGGTCGCGCGGGGCGCACTGGATGACCCGGATGTTCTTCTTGCGGGCCAGCACCTCGACGGCGCCCTCGTCGTACCCGGGCGCCACGATCGACCTCGGTGAAGATCTCGGCGACCTGCTCGGCCATCGCGACCGAGACCGGCACGTTGGTGGCGATCACGCCGCCGAAGGCGGAGACCGGGTCGCAGGCGTGCGCCTTGCGGTGCGCCTCGGCGACGTCGGCGCCGACCGCGATGCCGCACGGGTTGGCGTGCTTGATGATCGCGACGGCGGCGCCGTCGAGCTCGTAGGCCGCCCGCCGGGCCGCGTCCGCGTCGACGTAGTTGTTGTAGGACATCTCCTTGCCGTGCAGCTGCGTCGGCCTGCGCGAGGCCCGGCTCCGGAGCGAACCCGCTGGTGTAGAGCGCGGCGCGCTGGTGCGGGTTCTCGCCGTAGCGCAGCACCGTCGCCTTGTCCCAGGTCGCCCCCATCCAGGCCGGGAAGCCGGTGCCGTCGGAGGTGTCGGTGAGCACGCTGCCCATCCAGGACGCCACGGCCACGTCGTACGTCGCGGTGTGCACGAACGCCTCGGCCGCGAGCCGCCTTGCGCTGGGCGAGCGTCGTGCCGCCCGTCGCGCACGGCGGCCAGCAGCTCGTCGTACTGCGCCGGGCGAGGTGACGATCGCGACGGAGGGGTGGTTCTTCGCGGCGGCGCGCACCATCGACGGCCCGCCGATGTCGATCTGCTCGACGCACTCGTCGGGCGCCGCGCCGCTCAGCACGGTCTCGGTGAAGGGGTACAGGTTCGACACGACCAGGTCGAAGGGCTCGACGCCGAGCTCCTGGAGCTGGGTGCGGTGGGACTCGAGGCGGCGGTCGGCCAGGATGCCGGCGTGCACCATCGGGTGCAGCGTCTTCACCCGGCCGTCGAGGCACTCGGGGAAGCCGGTGAGCTCCTCGACCTTGGTGACCGGGACGCCGGCGTCCGGCGATCCGGCGCGGCGGTCGAGCCGGTGGAGACGAGCGCGACGCCGGCCGCGTGCAGGGCCCGGGCGAGCTCCTCGAGGCCGGTCTTGTCGTAGACGGAGACCAGGGCCCGGCGGACCGGCTGGCGGGCGTCGGGCTGGGCGGGCGTCTGCTCGGACATGGGAGGCTCCTCATCAGGTGGTGATGAGGGCACCCAGGCGTTCGATGCTCTCGGCTTCACTCCCTGGTGGTTGCCCACCTGCGCCAGTCGTGTGCCGACCAGCCTACCGAGCCGGGGGCCCCAGGCGCACCTTGCGGTCGGTGATCGCGAACCCCTCGCGGGCCATCCGGCCGACGGTGTCCACCAGCATCGCGCGCTCGGCGACCTTGATCCGCTCGTGCAGCGAGTCGACGTCGTCGTCGTCCTCGACGGGCACCGCGACCTGGGCCACGATCGGGCCGGTGTCGACGCCGGCGTCCACGACGAACAGCGTCGCGCCGGTCACCTTGACGCCGTACTCCAGGGCCTCGGCGGGGCCGCGCATGCCCGGGAAGGACGGGGAGAGCGCCGGGTGCGTGTTGACGCAGCGGCCCCCGAACTCGGCCAGGAAGGCCGCGCCGGTCAGCTTCATGAAGCCGGCGAGGACGACCACGTCGGGCCGGTGCTCGCGACAGGTCGCGGTCAGCGCCGCGTCCCACTCCTCGCGGCTCGCGTAGTCCTTGACCCGGTGCACGAAGGTGGGGACCCCGGCGCGCTCGGCACGGGCCAGCCCCTCGATGCCGTCGCGGTCCGCGCCCACGGCGACCACCTCGGCGCCGTACGCCGGGTCGGCGCACGCGTCGAGCAGGGCCTGCAGGTTCGTCCCGGCGCCGGAGACGAGCACGACCAGGCGTGCCGGGGAGCCAGGGTTCGTCACGCCGGACAGGCTACCGACGACGCGACCACCAGGTGGCGCCGACGCCGCCGACGAGACCGCCGACGCCCATCGCGACCGTGGCCGCCACGAACGTGGGCACCAGGTCGGCGCCGACGTCGGCCATCCGGCCGGGCCCGACGGCGCCGCCGGCCAGCATCACCAGGACGGTGAGCAGGACCCCGCCGAGCGACCCCCGACCCGAGGCCGCGGACGGCCCCGACCTCGAAGCCGTAGGCCGGGAAGCGGCGGACCACCAGCACCGCCGCGAGCGCGCCGACCAGCACCGGGACGGCGACCAGGGCGCTCGTGACCGCCGCCGGCGACCCCTCGGAGGGCAGCGCCGCGAGCAGCGGGAACGCCGGGACGGGGCCGAGGACGACCGCGGACGGCGAGACCACCGTGCCGGTGCCGACGGCGAAGCCGGGACCGAGCAGGTAGGAGCCCGACAGCAGGGCGGCGTTCGGGGCGACGGCCGCGACGAGCACGGTGTAGAGCAGCCCGCCGGAGGTGTCGGCGTGCAGCCGGGACAGCACGTTCGCGGCCGAGCCGAGGTCCAGGACGAGCGCGAGGGCCAGCAGCACGGCCCCGGCCGCGACCATCGCCAGCGTGGCGGCGAGCGCTCCCTTGAGGATCGCGCGGGCCGTCTCCGGGACGCGGCTGCGCCAGTCCACGACGTGCGCGCTGCCGGCCAGGATGCCCGACCCGCCGCCGACGAAGGCCAGCGCGAAGCCGCCCGCGAACGCGCGCAGCAGGCTGGACTCGGCCGTGGCGGTCGCCGCCAGCAGCGCGGTGACGAGCGCCACGACGCCGTACAGGCCGGACATCACGACGGTGCCCAGCAGCACGGTCCCGGCGTCCTCGACCGCGGACGTGCGGGCGGCCCAGACGCCGAGCCGGTGCGCGACGTACGCGCAGAGCAGGGTGAGGCCGAGCGGGATCGCGGTGACCGTCGCGGTGACCGCCCCGGTCGTGAGGTGCAGGGTGGCGCCGTGGCCGAGCAGCCAGGCGTCCGCGCCGACCCGGATCGCGTCGCGGGTGGTGCCGTGGCCGCCCGCGTCGGAGGCGAACCAGCCGACCAGGCCGAGGGCCATGCAGCCCATCAGGACGGCGGCCGACGCGACCACGCCGGCGAGCGCCGCACCGAGCGCGAGCGGACGCTGCGGCGGTGCCGCCGGGCCGGTTCGACGGGCGCGTCCGGGTGTCACGAGGGGCGAGGAGATCAGTCATCCCGGCCCATCCTCGCCGAGCGTGATCTCGATCTCGGGCTCCCACGCCGGTTAGGAACGGCGGTGGGCGGCAACGTACCGTGGAGGACTTCCACGCGGGTCCGACCGGGGTGCTGCACGTCCCGGCGGCGAGGGAGGTCCGCGACCGGACGACAGGAGACACGCATGGTGCGGGAGGAGAGCTTCGACTCCTTCTACCGGGCGACCCGTCGACCGGTGCTGCACCAGGCGCTCGCGCTCACCGGCGACCTCCCCGCGGCGCAGTCCGCCGTGCGCGACGCGTACGTCGGGGCGTGGCAGCACTGGCGCAAGGTGTCCCGGCTCGAGGACCCGCTCGACTGGGTCCGTCCGCGGGCCTGGCAGCTCGCCCAGCGCCGGCACACCGCCCGGATCTGGCACCGCAACAAGGGCCTGTCCGAGCAGCACAAGGCCGTCCTCGACGCGCTCTCCTCCCTGCCGGTCGCCCAGCGCCGCGTGCTGCTGCTCGTCGACCTCGCCGGGCTCGACGCCGGCGCACGCCGCCCGCGAGCTGGGCGTCACCCGCGACGTGGCCGAGCAGAACCTCCGCGGCCGCCACCGACGGGCTCACCGCCCGGCTCGGCGTGGACCCCGGCACCGCGCACGTCCGCGTGGTCGCGCTCGACGCGCTGCTGGAGCACGCCTCGCTGCCCCGCGGCCCGATCGTCCGCCGGGCCGGGCGCAAGCGCCGCCAGGTCCACGCCCTCGTCGGGACCGCGGTCGCAGCGGTCGTCGCGCTCGGGCTCGGGCGCGCTGGCCTACCAGCCGAACGCCAGCGACGCCGGGGAGCTCCGGCTGGTGAAGCCCGAGGCCCCGGTGCCACCGCGAAGCTGCCCGCCGACGAGGCCCCGACCGGCGCCAACCTCCTCGACCGCGACCAGATCCGCCGGCTCGGTCAGGACCGGCCGTGGCGGGTCACCCGCACCGACGACAACACCTCCGGCGACGGCATCAACACCACCTGCCAGCAGACCCGGTTCGCCGACCCCGACGGCGTCTCCGCGCTCGTGCGGACCTTCGCCGACCCGGGGCGGGGCGCAGCGCTCGGCGGTGCAGACCGTCGAGGTCTCCAAGTCGGTGGCGCAGGCCCAGGCGGGCTTCCGCACCACGGTCGGCTGGTACGCCGGCTGCCGGGTCGGCCGGCTCCAGGTGCTCAACTCCTACCGCGTGGACAACATCGGCGACGAGGCCGACGTGCTGATGCTGCGGCTGTGGAAGAAGCCGGTCACCACGCTGTCGGTCGCCGTCGCCCGCACCGGCAAGGTCACGACCTCGACCGTCGGCAGCACGGTCGGCGCCAGCCCGCCCCCGGCCGCGGAGATCACCCAGTCGCTCGCGGACTCGGTGGCCATGCTGTGCGCGCGCAGCGGCTCCGCCGACTGCGCGAAGCGGCCGACCTACCGCGTCGTACCCCCGCCGCCGTCCGGCGAGGAGCGCGGCATCCTGGCGGTCGCGGACCTGCCGCCGGTCGGCCGGATCGCGCAGCCCTGGGTGGGCACCGAGCCGGCGTCCGGCGCGGCAGAACCCGTCCGCGACCACCTGCGACCGGGCCGACTTCGCGAAGGCCGGCGCGACGCGCACCCGGACCCGGACCTACCTCATCCCCGAGGCGTCGCTGCCCGCCCGGTTCGGGCTGTCCGAGACCTACGGCCGGTTCCGCACGCCGGCCGCCGCGAGCCGGTTCCTGGCCGACGTACGCCGCAGCGTGGCGCGCTGCGAGGACCGCGACCTGGCCACCCAGGTCAGCGGCGAGCGCCGCGAGCGGCGCAAGTCCCCGCAGCTCGACCTGTCCAGCTGGGACCTGCAGACCGAGATCAGCGACAAGCAGAAGGTGCGCTTCCGGCTCGGCTTCGTGCGGGTCGGCAACACCGTCGCCCAGCTCACGTTCGCGCCCGCCCCCAGCGACGACATGACCGCGACCGGCTTCCACTCGCTGCTGGTCCGGTCCGGCGACCGGCTGCGCGAGCTCGGCTGAGCCGCCGTCTAGGGTGCGAGGGTGACCCAGCACCCGACGCGCGACGACGCGGTCGCCCTCGACCTGGCGAGCCCGCTGCGTGACCGCCGCGCGCTGTTCGCCCTCCCCGACGGGGTGGTCTACCTCGACGGCAACTCGCTCGGGCGCGCTGCCCCGCTCGGTGGCGCCCCGGATGCAGCAGGTGGTCGCCGAGGAGTGGGGCACCGGCCTGATCTCCTCGTGGAACACCGCCGACTGGGTCGGGCCTGCGCCGCCGCGTCGGCGACCGCATCGCCCCGCTGATCGGGGTCGGGCCCGGCGACGTGCACGTCGGCGACTCCACGATCGGTCACGCTGTTCAAGACGTTCGTCGCCGCCAGCCGGCTCCGGCCCGGCCGCCGCGTCGTGGTCCTGGAGCCGACGACGTTCCCCACCGACGGGTACGTCGCGGCCGGCGTCGCCCGGATGCTCGACCTCGAGCTGCGCTGGTGCGACCCGGCCGACCCGGCCGCCTCCCTCGACGAGGACGTCGCGCTGCTCGCGCTGACCCACGTCGACTTCCGGTCCGGCGCGATGTACGACCTCCCCGCCCTCACCGCGCGCCGCCCACGACGCCGGCGCCCTGGTCCAGTGGGACCTCTGCCACTCCACCGGCGCCGTCCCGGTCGCGCTGCTCGACGCCGACGCCGACATCGCGGTCGGCTGCACCTACAAGTACCTCAACGGCGGCCCCGGCTCCCCCGCGTTCGCGTGGGTGCACCCCCGTCACCAGGACGCCTGGGACCAGCCGGTCACCGGGTGGTTCGGGCACGCCCGGCCGTTCGACATGGACCGCGCCTTCACGCCCGCCGACGGCATCACCCGGATGGCCTCCGGCACGCCGCCGGTGCTCGCGCTCTCCGCGCTCGACGCCGCCCTCGACGTGTTCGACGGGGTCCCGGTCGACGTGCTCCGGGCGGCGTCGCTGTCGCTGACCGACCTGTTCATCGAGCTCGTCGACGCGCGGCTCGGCTCCGCCTTCGAGGTGATCACGCCGCGGGACCACGGCCGGCGCGGGAGCCAGGTGTCGCTGCGCCACGAGCAGGCGTACGGCGTGGTGCAGGCCCTCGTCGAGCGCGGGGTCGTCGGCGACTTCCGCACGCCGGACGTGGCGCGGTTCGGCTTCGCGCCGCTGTACGTCACGCACGCCGACGTCTTCGACGCCGTGAGCCACCTCGTCGCCGTGCTGGAGAACGACGAGCACCTCCGGCCGGAGTACGCGGTGCGGAACGCGGTCACGTGAGCGGCCCGCGCTGGGGACGTGGGGACGCCCGTCGTACGGCGGGAGGTGCTGCACGGGCACCCGTGGGTGGCGTTCACGACGCGGGTCGTGCGCGACGACGCCGACCTTCTCGCGGTCTACCTCGCGCCCGGCTCCGAGCTGGCGTTCGCCGCTGGCCGTTCGACCGGTGGGAGCACCCCTGGCAGACCCGGGGCTTCAGCGCGTGGCGCGGTCACGGCAAGCTGATGCTGCACCGGCCCGGGGACGCCTACTCCGTCGACCTGTTCTGGAACGGCCCCTCGCGGGACCTTCTCCGGCTGGTACCTCAACCTCCAGGACCCCGTCCGCCGGTACGACGGCGGCTTCGACACCCTGGACCACGAGCTCGACTACTGGATCCCGGCCGGCGGCACGTGGCAGGTCAAGGACGCCGAGCTGTTCGAGCAGCGGGTGGCCGAGGAGCGCTACACCGCCGAGCAGGCCGACGCGATCCGGTCCACCGGTGCGGCGATCGAGCAGATGCTCACCGCCGGCGACCACTGGTGGGACGAGTCCTGGGCCGACTGGACGCCGCCCGCTGACTGGGACGCCCTCGACGTCCCGCCAGGCTGGCCCACCGCCTGACGCTCCGGCAGGTCGAGGCCCTCACCGGTGGTCGAGTGTCGAGACCATGCCCGCTCGACCCGTCACCGGCTGGTCGAGCCTGTCGAGACCACTGCTGCCGGGTGGTCGAGGAGCCGAGCGCCCTGGCGCGAGGCGTCTCGAGACCACTCGAGGCGGGGGTGGTGGGTCCGGCTCCGGCCGCGTGCACAGGCCGGGTTCAGCAGCCCAGGGTCAACTGGGTCAGCGTCCGGGAGTGACTCGGTAGGTGTTGGTGTAGGGGTCGGTCCAGAGGTAGTCGCCGTCGGGCAGCCTTCGGTAGGTCCAGGCGGTGAAGGTCTTGAGCCGGTGGTGCCGGCGGCACAGGCAGGCAAGGTTCGCGGGTGTCGTCTGGCCCGGTGGTCCGCCGTCGTCGGGTGGGACGTAGGGCGCGAGGTGGTCCAGGTCGCAGGAGCGGGCGTCGATCGGGCAGCCGGGGAACACGCAGTGCCCGTCGCGCAGGACCACTGTTTCGCGCATCCAGGCCGGTGGGTCGTGGGCGTCGACGGCGTCGCTGCGGGCGAGGTCGAGCACGGGTCGCACGGTGACCCGGCTGGTCCGGGTGAGCCAGTCCCGGAGCAGGGCCAGGGTGGCCGGCCCGAGCCTCTCCACGCCCCCGCCGTCCCGCCGCCGTGCCGCTCTCGCTGGTCTGGTCGAGGTCGGCGGCGGTGACGTGCAGGAACAGGGTGGCCCGCGACCCGTTCAGACCGGGGTCGGTCGTGGCTGGGCCGGTGGGGCTCGGGCCCGCGGTGGGCTGTGTCACGCGTAGTCGGGGTGGGCGCGGTGGGCGAGGTCGAGGGTGCGTTGGGGGTGGGCGAGCAGGCCGAGGGCGGTGGCCTGGCGCAGGTCGAGGGGGCGGGTGTCGCCGAGCCGGGCCAGGATGCCGGCGAGGTCCCCGATGCGTGGTCTGCAGGTCGAGGGCGTCGAGGGTGTCGAGGCGGGCGGTGAGGTCGGTGGTGGCGGTGGAGGCGCGGTGGTCGAACCAGACGCCGCGGGCGTCCAGGGCGGCCTGCTCGACGCCGGCGGCCTGGTCGGGGTCGCAGCGCAGCATGGCCTCGTGGACCAGCTCGTTGAGCTTGCCCGGCGTCAGGCGTGCGGTTGCGGGTGGCGATGACGGCGAGGTGCCGGTCCACGAAGTCGACCGCGGCCCTGGACAGGGTCGTCGTCTCGTCGGCGACCCGGCGGGCCTTCCACGCCTGCAGCCGCCCGTCGTGGACCAGGGCCCACAGCCGGGGCAGCCGGAAGCAGAGCTCGACGGCCTCGCCGACCAGCCGGTGGGTGGCGCTGTGGGAGAGGTCCAAGGTGGCGGCGAGGGCCTCCAGGGCGTGCTCCGCGATCCCGGGAGTGCCGTCCCCACCCAGCGTCGTCCCCGCGCCGTCCCCTCAGCCGGGACCGCACCCACGGCTGTGATCGGGGCCGCGGTCGGACCGGTGGGGGGTCGGTGACGGGGTGCAGGTCGACCCAGTGCACGGCCAGCGCGAGCAGCCGGGCCTCCGCGCGGTCCGCGGCCCGGCGAGCGGTGGCGACCGCGGCGAGGACCTCGGCGGGCGCGAGGTCACGCAGATCGAGGTCGTCGTGGACGGTGCTGGTCATGAGCCCAACCTAGGGGAGGCCACCGACACTTTCCGGGGCAGAATCCCGTTGTCCACAAGGGGAAACTCCACCGGACTAGGCTTCGGTTCGAGCTGCGAAGGCGGGTCGCTTCGACTCGGACTGTACTGCGCTCCACCGGCTCAACCACCGGGAGGCCCGGTCGACCTCACCGAGGCCCGGACACCATGTCCAGGGCCCGGGTCAACCATTCGGCAGGCCCGGCTCAACCAACCTCGGGATCAAGTCCGCGTAGGCGGGTGCGGAGTGGTTTCGACTCGGACTCCGCTAGCGCTCCGCCCGGCTCAACCACCCGGCCGGAGCCGGCTCAACCTCGCGGCTCGGCACGCCCACGGGTCGACCTCGCCCGAGGCACGGGTCGACCTCGCCTGAGGCCCGGGTCGACCTTGTCCGAGGCCCGGGTCGACCATCGTCCAAGGCCCGGGTCGACCGGACACCTGAGGCGCGCGGGCCGGCTCCGGGCGCCGACACGGGAGGGCCGCCGCGACCTTGCGGTGGCGGCGGCCCTCACGGTCGACCAGGAGCCGGGCTCAGAGGTCCTTGAGGATCTCTCGCATCAGCTCGGCGGTCTCGGACGGCGTCTTGCCGACCTTGACGCCGACGGCCTCGAGGGCCTCCTTCTTGGCCTGCGCGGTGCCGGACGAGCCGGACACGATCGCGCCGGCGTGGCCCATCGTCTTGCCCTCGGGGGCGGTGAAGCCCGCGACGTAGCCGACGACCGGCTTCTTCACGTTGTCCTTGATGTACGCCGCCGCACGCTCCTCGGCGTCCCCGCCGATCTCGCCGATCATCACGATCGCGTCGGTGTCCGGGTCCTCCTCGAACGCCTTGAGGCAGTCGATGTGCGTCGTACCGATGATCGGGTCGCCACCGATGCCGACGGCCGAGGAGAAGCCGTAGTCACGCAGCTCGTACATCATCTGGTAGGTCAGCGTGCCGGACTTCGACACGAGGCCGACGCGGCCGGCCTTGGTGATGTTGGCCGGGATGATGCCCGCGTTGGACAGTCCGGGGCTGATCAGGCCGGGACAGTTCGGGCCGATGATCCGCGTGGTGCCCTTGGCCTGCGCGTAGGAGAAGAAGTCCGCGGTGTCGTGCACCGGGACGCCCTCGGTGATCACCACGACGAGCGGCATCGCGGCGTCGACGGCCTCGACGACGGCACCCTTGGTGCCGGCCGGCGGGACGAAGACGACCGAGACGTCGGCGCCGGTGGCGTCCATGGCCTCCTTGACCGAGCCGAACACCGGGACGGCGGTGCCGTCGAAGTCGATGCTCTGGCCGGCCTTCTTCGGGTTCACGCCGCCGACGATGTTCGTGCCGGAGGCGATCATCCGACGGGTGTGCTTCTGCCCCTCGGAGCCCGTCATGCCCTGCACGACGACCTTGGAGTTCTCGTTCAGAAAGATAGACATGTTGTCAGCCCTCTACTTCGAAGCCAGCTCGGCGGCGCGGTCAGCGGCGCCGTCCATGGTGTCCACCAGCGTCACGAGCGGGTGGTTCGCGTCGTTCAGGATGCGGCGCCCCTCCTCGACGTTGTTGCCGTCGAGGCGTACGACGAGCGGCTTGTTGGCCTCGTCGCCCAGGATCTCCAGGGCGTGCACGATGCCGTTGGCGACCGCGTCGCAGGAGGTGATGCCGCCGAAGACGTTGACGAAGACGCTCTTGACCTGGCTGTCGTTGAGGATCACGTCGAGGCCGTTGGCCATCACCTCGGCCGAGGCGCCGCCGCCGATGTCGAGGAAGTTCGCCGGCTTCACGCCGTCGTACTTCTCACCGGCGTAGGCGACCACGTCGAGCGTCGACATCACGAGGCCGGCGCCGTTGCCGATGATGCCCACGGCACCGTCGAGCTTCACGTAGTTGAGGCCCTTGGCCTTCGCCTTGGCCTCGAGCGGGTCGGCCGCCTGCTTGTCCTCGAACGCGGCGTGCGCCTCGTGGCGGAACTCCGCGTTCTCGTCGAGGGTGACCTTGCCGTCGAGCGCCTCGAGGGTGCCGTCGCCGAGCAGGCACAGCGGGTTCACCTCGACCAGCGTGGCGTCCTCCTTGATGAAGACGTCCCACAGCTTCTTGATGACGTCCTTCGCCTGGTCGGCGACCTCGGCCGGGAACTTCGTGGCCGCGACGATCTCGGCGGCCTTCGCGTCGTCGACGCCGACCTGCGGGTCGATCGACACCTTGGCGAGCGCCTCGGGGTTCTCGTGCGCGACGACCTCGATCTCGACCCCGCCCTCGACGCTGGCGATGCACAGGTAGTCCCGGTTGGCCCGGTCGACCAGGAACGAGAAGTAGTACTCGTCCTTGATGTCGGCGGCCGGCGCGATCAGCACGCGGTGGACCGTCAGGCCCTTGATGTCCATGCCGAGGATGTCCTCGGCGCGGGCCACGGCGTCCTGGGGCGTCTCGGCGAGCTTGACGCCACCCGCCTTGCCCCGGCCACCTGCCTGCACCTGGGCCTTGACGACGACGCGGCCGCCCTGCTCCTCGGCTGCGGCTGCGGCGTCCTCGGCCTTCGTCACGACGGTGCCGACGGTGACCGGCACGCCATGCTTGGCGAAGAGCTCCTTCGCTTGGTACTCCATCAGGTCCACGGTGATGACCGTCCTCTTCCGGGTTAACGGCCGCAGGGCACACTTCGGCCCCGGGCAGGTCACGGCTGACATTAGCCCCGTGAGCGCGGTCACGACCATGTCGGGGTTCCGTACCCTTCGTCACATGCCAGTGACCTCCCGCGGCCAGCACCGTCCGCTCCGGAGACCTCGGCCTCGCGGTCCGCGAGCACAGCCCGGCCGGCCCCGGGCGGCCCGACGGTGGTGCTGGTGCACGGCTTCCCCGACCAGCAGGACGTGTGGACGGCCCTGGTCGCACGGCTCCCCCTCGACCGCTGGCACGTGGTGACGTACGACGTACGCGGGGCCGGGTCCTCGGACGCGCCGGCCGGTCGGGCGGGGTACCGCACCGAGCGGCTCGTCGACGACCTGGTGGCGGTGCTCGACGCCGTGCTGCCCGACGGCACGGCCGCGCACCTCGTGGGCCACGACTGGGGCTCCGCGCAGCTGTGGGACGCGGTCGCCGCGGAGGCGACCGACCCGCGGCTGCGCGGCCGGGTCGCGTCGTTCACGTCGATCAGCGCCCCCTCCCTCGACCACGCCGGCCGGCTGTTCGCGACGCCCCGCGGCCGGCGTCGCGCGCTGCTGCGCCAGGCGCTCGCGTCCTGGTACGTCGTGCTGTTCTGCCTGCCGGTCGCTGCCCGTCCTGCTCTGGCGGCACGGCCACCCGCTGGCAGCCCGGGCCGGCGTACGTCGCGAGGGGCTGCCCCGCGGGCACTGGGGTCCCGAGCTCGGCCGCAACGCCGTGAACGGCCTCGGCCTCTACCGCGCGAACGTCCTCGCCCGCGTACGTCGCCCGCGACCGCTGCACACCGACGTGCCGGTGCTCGTCGTGCAGCCGGACCGCGACAGCTACGTCACCGCCGTGTTCCTGCACGACCTCGACGCCTCCTGCAGCGACCTGCGGGTCGAGCGGCTCGACGCGGGGCACTGGGCCGTCGTGACGCACGCCGACGACGTCGCCGCGCTCGTCGTACGCCATGTCGACGCGCACTGACGCGCCACACTGAGGGAGTGCTCGACTCCCTGTCCCCCGCGCGCCGCCGGCTGGTCCTGCTCGCCGGGGCCGGCGGGCTGGCGGCGGTCGTCGCGCTGGCCGCCGTGCTCGTCGTCCGGACGCACGACCGGCGGGGTCACGCCGGTGGCGCAGGACGACCCGGGGCCGGTGCTGCTGGTCAGCGGCTACGGCGGCTCGACCCGCGCCCTGGCCCCGCTGCGCGACGTGCTCGTCGCGGCCGGGCGCGACGTCGTGGTGGTGCCCGCGGTCGGCGGCGGGACCGGGGACATCGACGCGCAGGCCGCCGCGCTCGACGACCAGGCGGCGTCGGCGATGAGGCGCTTCGGCGCGCACCTCGGTCGACGTGGTCGGCTACTCCGCCGGCGGGGTGGTCGCCCGCGACTGGGTCCGCGACCACGACGGCGCGAGCACCGCCCGCCGGGTGCTCAGCATCGGCTCGCCGCAGCACGGCACGTCGCTCGCCGAGCTCGCGCTGGGGATCGGCGGCTCGTGCCCGGTCGCCTGCCGGCAGCTCGAGCCGGACAGCGACCTGCTCCGCGGGCTCAACGCCCGCGACGAGACCCCGGCCGGACCGGTGTTCGTCTCGGTCTGGTCCGAGCGCCGACGAGGTCGTCGTCCCGGCCGACTCGGCCCGGCTCTCCGGGGCGCTGAACTTCACCGTGCAGTCGGTGTGCCCCGGGGCCCGCACAGCGCACGGCGCGCTCCCCCGCGACCCGGTGGTGCAGGCCGCGCTCGGCACCGTGCTCGGCGTCGCCGCCCCCGAGGCACCCACCGGCACCGTCTGCTGAGCCACCGCCGGCGACGGCTCAGCTGGTGATGTCCTTGGTGGTGAAGTTCGCCCAGGCGACGCCCAGGAACACCAGGACGTAGACGCCCTGCAGCCCGACCCCGCGGGTCAGGTCGCGCCACTGGATCGGGTCGCGGAACAGGTCGACGAACGAGAGCCAGTAGCGGGTCGGCAGGTAGGGCTGCAGCGCGGCCGCGGCGTCCAGGGTCAGCAGCAGCGTCGAGGCGATCAGGAACGCCAGCGCCCCCAGCGCCGCGCCGATCGCGGAGTCGGTGAACGTGGACAGCATCAGCGCCATCGCCGCGACGCCGAGCATCGACAGCGACACGTAGACCACCGACATCAGCGTCCGCTCGACGAGCTGCGTCGAGGTCAGGCTGCTCCCGGACACGCCGGTGACCAGGCCGCTGGCGTCGCCGCCGCCGAGCAGCAGCCGCCCGACGACGTACCCGACGGCGGCGACCACCACGACGGCGAGCAGCACGAACGCCAGCACGCTGACCAGCTTGGCCACCAGCAGCGTCGTACGACGGACGGGGCGGGTCAGCACGTAGCGCAGCGTGCCGCCGCTCGCCTCGCCCGCGACCGCGTCGCCGGCCACCACCGCCACCGCCACCGGCATGAACAGCGGCAGCACGATCGCCAGCGCGGCCAGCGGGAACAGCGTGCCGTCGGTGAGCACCGCGGACAGGAACGCCGGCCCCTCACCGGGCTGCGGGCCGATGTCGGTCACCGCGAGCAGCACGGCCACCAGGGTCGGCAGCGCGTTGAGCATCACGATGGTGACCCAGGTGCGCGGGCGCCGCAGCATCTTGACGAGCTCGACCCGGATCACGAGGACACCCCCACCTGGGACGGGTCGGTGGTCGCCTCGAGCACGACCTGCTCGAGGCCGCGGCGCTCGGGACCGAGCTCGTGGACGCGCACGCCGCCGTCGACCAGCAGCCGGTTGAGGGTGGCCGGGTCGTCGGCGCGGACCACCAGCCGGTCGCCCTCGCGCGACCTCGACGCGACCGTCGAGCAGGCCGACGACCCGGTCGCCGTCGGGGGTGACCACGACCGTGCGGCCGGTCGGCGCCTGCAGCGTGCGCAGGTCCTCCTGGACGACGAGCCGGCCGCGGTCGAGGACACCGACCCGGGTGCACATCTGCTCCACCTCGGCGAGCAGGTGGCTGGACAGGAAGATCGTGGTGCCCTCGGCGTTCAGCCCGAGCAGCAGGTCGCGCATCTCCCGGATGCCCTGCGGGTCCAGGCCGTTGGTGGGCTCGTCGAGCACCAGCAGCCGCGGGGACGCGCAGCAGGGCGGCGGCCAGGCCGAGCCGCTGGCGCATGCCGAGCGAGTAGCCCTTCACCCGGCGGTCCCCGGCCACCCCGAGCCCGACCTGGTCGAGCACCGTGGCGACCCGGTCCCGGCGGCCGCGGCGCGGCGACCCCATGGCGTCGAACAGCTCGAGGTTCGCCCGCCCGCTCAGGTGCGGGTACGCCGCGGGGCCCTCGACCAGCGTGCCGACCTGCGGGAGCACCGTCGCGGCCGAGCGCGGCATCGGCTCGCCGAGCACCTCGGCCTCGCCGGAGGTGGCGAGCACCAGGCCGAGCAGCATCCGGACCGTCGTCGTCTTGCCCGAGCCGTTGGCGCCGAGGAAGCCGTAGACGTCGCCGGCGCGCACGTCGAGGTCGATGCCGTCGACGGCCAGCACCGGCCCGTACCGCTTGGTCAGCGCCCGGGTGCGGATCACCGGCGCGGCCTCGGGACCGCTCACCGGAAGCTCAGCCCCGGCCGGTGCGCGGCGAGCTGCGGCGGCGGCGGCCACCAGCGCCTTGCGGGTGACCGTGCCGGCCAGCAGCCAGGCGCTGTCGTTGGGCTCGGGGTTGCCGAGCAGCAGCCGCAGCGGCGGGGCCGCGACCAGCAGCCCGGCGTCCAGCTCGCGGGTGCCGGGCGCCTTCAGCAGGTCCTCGCGCACCCGGTCGGCGCTCCGGCTCCACAGCGGCACCGCCAGCAGCACGGTCGGTCCCCGGCCGTAGACGCCGACGGCCCCGTGCGCCTGCCCGACGCGGTGCGGCCCGCTGCGGCAGCCCGGCCAGGGTCTTCGGCGGCACCCGGGACGCGAACCGGTTGGCGGCGTCGGCGAGGTCGACCACGTCGTCGCGGCGCAGGTGCGCGTCGTTCGGCGGGGAGAACGCGAGCGCCGCGGACGACGGCTCCCCCAGCGGTCAGGTCCAGGAACCGGGAGGTCACCGACGGGCGTCGAGGCCCCGCGCCCGAACATCTGCACCTGCACCGGCAGGCCGGTCGCCCGGTCGGCGTACACGTCGACGCGACCGATGCTCGCCTGCGGGTCCGCCGGGCGCAGCCGCAGCCCCAGCGCGTCCCGGCCGGCGATCCGTCGGCCGGCAGCCGGCTCAGCTCCCCGGAGCGGGCACCGGACAGCGCCCGGCGGGCGAGCTCGTTGGGCAGCAGGTCGGCGGTGTTCGGCAGCCGCACGGCCACGTCGGGCACCAGCGTGACGTTCTTGGACTCGTAGACCCAGCGCAGCATCCGGTCGCCCGGCGTGCACCAGGTCGGTCTCGCCCGTGGTGCGCAGCGTGGACACCCGCCAGGTCGTCGGGTCGCGCCACCAGACCCGCACCCTGTTGGTGTCGCCGACCAGCTTGGTGAGGCCGGTGAGCGCGTCGTTGGCCGGCAGCGCCGACCGAGCCGCCGGACTCGACGTACCCGGAGAACGCGACGTCGCGGGACCCCTGGACGCGGTGCAGCAGCGCGACGGCGCTGCTGCCGTCGTCGTGCGCGGGCAGCGCGCGCACCAGGAACGGGGTGGTGACCAGCAGCAGCACGCCGATGCCCACGAGGGCCCAGCGTCGCGCAGCAGTCATGCGTCTCACCGTACGTCGCCCGTCCGAGCGGCCCGCCCGGAACGTAGCGATTCCGACGGCAGCCGTCGTTGTACCCCTCACACCCCGACGAACGGACCGCCATGGCTCGCACCCGCACCGCCGCCCTCGCCGCCCTCGGCCTCGCCGCCACCGGACTGACGCTGACCGGCCTCGCGCCGTCCGGCGCGCCAGGCCGCGACCGACACCACGCCCGGCTACTCGCTGCGGCACCTCACCGTGCACCGTGAAGGTCGGGCCCGACGACCAGCCCTGCCTCGTGGACGCCGACCTGTACAAGCCCGACCGCGCGTCGGCGACGAGCAAGCGGCCCGCGATCCTGACGACCAACGGGTTCGGCGGCAGCAAGGACGACAGCAACGAGTCCGCGATCGGCCGCGGCTTCGTCCAGCAGGGCTACGTCGTGCTCGCCTACACCGGCCTCGGCTTCCCCGGCTCCGGCTGCAAGATCACCCTCGACGACCCGGCCTACGACGGGCGCGCCGGCCGGCAGCTGGTCAGCGTGCTCGCCGGCACCAAGTCCTACCTGGACGCGGACAAGAAGCCGCAGCGGATCCGCTACGTCGCGCAGGAGAAGCAAGGGCGACCCGCGGGTGGGCATGATCGGCGGGTCCTACGGCGGCCAGATCCAGTACGCCGTCGCCATGCAGGACAAGCGGGTCGACGCGCTGATCCCGATCATCACCTGGAACGACCTGTCCTACTCGCTGGCCCCGAACAACACCGACCTGGCGCGCGGCGTCACCTACACGACGCCCGGCGTCGGCAAGCGCGAGTGGGTGGACCTGTTCTTCTCCGTCGGCATCACCGCCGGCGCCGCAGGGCGCCTCGGTCGACCCGACCCGCGACGTCCCGCCGCTGCCCGAACTTCGCCGACGCCGCCTGCGCCGCGGCGGTCCGGCTGAACACCGTCGGCTACCCGGACGCGAACACCCTCGCAGCTCGCGCGGCACGCCTCGGTGTCGACGTACCTGAAGAAGGTGACCGCGCCGACCCTGGTGGTGCAGGGCCAGAAGGACACCCTGTTCAACCTCCAGGAGGCCGTCGCGACGTTCCGGGGACTGCGCGCGCAGGGCACGCCGACCCGGATGGTGTGGCAGTCGTGGGGCCACTCGAGCAGCACCCCGGCGCCGGGCGAGCTGGACTTCGACGCGAGGTCGCTGCGGGACTCCTACCTCGGCAACCGGTTCCTGAACTGGATGAACCACTACGTCAAGGGCACGCACCCGCGCCCCGGTCGGCCCGCTGTTCTCCTACTTCCGCGACTACGTCCCCTACGACACCCGTCCCGGGTACGCCGCCCGGGCCATCCGCACGGCGTACGTCGAGACGTCGAGGTTCTCCCAGGACCCCACCGCGACGCTCTACCTCACCGGCAACGACGGGCTCACCGCGGACGCCTCGAAGGTCGACCGCCGGCTCCGCGACGTACGGCGGTCCCGGCGCCGTCGGCTCGTCGTACTCCGAGACCTCGGGCCTCGAGGGCAGCACGGTGAACAACCCGCCCAGCGACGCCCCCGGCACCTTCGCGTCGTTCACCACCTCGCCGCTGGCCGCGCCCGCCGACCTGGTCGGCTCCTCGAAGCTGCGCCTGCACCTGTCCGCGCCGCTCGCCGCGCAGACCCAGGCCGCGGACGCCGGCGGCAAGCTCGTGCTGTTCGCCAAGGTGTACGACGTCGCGCCCGACGGCACCCAGACGCTGCAGAACCGGCTGGTCTCACCGGTGCGGGTCGGCGACGTGACCAAGCCGGTCGACGTCACGCTGCCCGGCGTGGTCCAGCGCTTCGACACGGGCCACCGGATCCGGGTCGTGGTCGCGGCGGGCGACCTCGCCTACGCGGGCAACCTCGCGCCGCAGCCGGTGACCGTCACGACGAGCGCGGCGGCACCCGAGCTCGCTGCGGATGCCGCTGACGACCCCGCTGCGGCTGCGGTAGCCGCCGGCGGGACGCGTCAGGCCTGGACGCTGGAGTCGTCGACGACGTTGTCGCGGACCCACTCCACGATGCGGGTGGTGGGCGCGCCGGGGGTGAACACCTCGGCGACGCCCATCTCCTTGAGCAGCGGGATGTCGCCCTCGGGGATGATCCCGCCGCCGATCACCACGATGTCGCTGGCGTCGCGCTCGGCGAGCAGGCCGATGAGCTTCTTGAACAGCGTCATGTGCGCGCCGGACAGGACGGACAGGCCGATCACGTCGGCGTCCTCCTGGATGGCGGTCTCGACGATCTGCTCGGGGGTCTGGTGCAGGCCGGTGTAGATGACCTCGTGACCGGCGTCGCGCAGCGCCCGGGCGATCACCTTGGCGCCGCGGTCGTGGCCGTCGAGCCCGGGCTTCGCCACCACGATCCGGATCGGAGCCGCCATCACACTCACACCTTTGCTCGAGGAGGGACGTGGGACGCGTGCCGGCACCGTCCCGACCCAGGCACCCTAGCCGAGGCGGTCGGCGTCCCGACCAGACCAGCACCCCCCGTGTGAGTGAGGAGGGCCACATGGGTAACACTTCAGGCGGTTCCGCCCAGGCTGCGGCCCGGTTCCGCCCGGTGACGCCACAACACACAGCTATCTGTACCGAACCGGACACGAGCGTGACTGTTCCGTTACTGTTTGCCGTTGCGTGCCCCCGACGTAAGGATCTCCCTCACTCGTGTCGAACCATCGTGCAGACAAGCGTGCCGTCTCGCGGCGCCGTCCTGTCGACGTCCGGGAACGTCCGACGCCCGCCCGCAGCCCGTCGAGCAGCCGGTCGTCGAGCGCTCCGGGTCCACCGCCGGCAAGCGCCGCGCCGTCAAGCCCGGTCGTTCCGAGCAGCGCGCGACCCCCGCTGCTTCTCGGCCAAGGTGCGAGTACCCACGGCGGTCTGCGCAAAACCCTCATTCCGGGAATTCCTTCCGCCCCGACCCTGATCGGCGCCGCGGCCCTCGTCCTGGCCGCCGCCGGCGCGGTCACCGTCAGCGCCCCGGACACCGGCTCCCGAGCTCGCCTCCGGCCACGTCCAGCGGCTCTCCGGCCAGGCCAGCGTGCTCAGCGGGGCCAGCAGCATCAGCTCCACCAGCTCGCTGAGCGGCCGGGCCCGCGCGGTCAGCCGCGACTCCCAGCGCGAGGCCCTCCAGGACGCCGCCGACCAGGACCTGCAGGCCGCCGCCGAGAAGCAGGCCAAGGAGCGCAACGCCGCCCTGGCCGCCCTCGCCGCGAGCGCCGAGAAGCAGGCCGTCGCTGATCGCCAAGAACGCCTGGCAGCTGCCGGTCACCCGCCGGCGTCTACCACCTGACCTCCCGCTTCGGCGACTGCTCGAGCCTCTGGTCGCACTGCCACACCGGCCTCGACTTCGCGGCCCCCGCCGGCACCCCGATCCACGCGGTCACCGGCGGCACCGTGAGCCAGACCGGCTACGCCGGGCGCCTACGGCAACCAGACGATCGTCACGCTCGAGGACGGCACCGAGATGTGGTACTGCCACCAGACCACGATCGGGGTCAGCCCCGGCCAGCAGATCCGCGGCCGGCGAGCGTCATCGGCACCGTCGGCGTCGACCGGCAACACGACCGGCCCGCACCTGCACCTCGAGGTCCGGCCCGGCGCCGGCGACCCGGTCGACCCGTTCGCGGCCCTGGTCGCGCACGGCGTCCAGCCGTAGGCCACCCCGGCATCGCTCAGGCGTCGAGCAGGCTCGCTAGTGGACCGGCGCCGTCAGAGCTTCTCGACGGGGGCGTAGCGCAGCAGCAGCCGCTTGACGCCCTGCGAGCCGAAGTCGATCGAGGCGACCGCCTTGTCGCCGACGCCGTCGAGCGCGACCACGCTGCCCATCCCGAACGAGTCGTGCAGCACGCGGTCGCCCGGCGCGAGGTTCGGGATCTCCCGGGTCTTGCCCTTGGCCTCGGCGTCCGCGCGCACCGCGGCCGACCCGAACCGCCGGGCGGGCGCGCCCGCGTTGCGCTGCGGCAGGGAGGGCAGCACGGGACGGTTCCAGGAGGTCTGCGCGGCCTCGGTGCGCCGCCAGTCCACGAGGTCGACCGGGAACTCGTCGAGGAACCGGGACGCCGGGTTGTGCGAGGGCGCGCCCCACGAGGAGCGGACCACGGCGCGGGAGAGGTAGAGCCGCTGCTGGGCCCGGGTGACGCCGACGTAGGCGAGCCGGCGCTCCTCCTCGAGCTCGGGCTGGTCGCCCAGCGAGCGCATGTGCGGGAAGACGCCGTCCTCGAGGCCGGTCAGGAACACCACCGGGAACTCCAGGCCCTTGGCGGTGTGCAGCGTCATCAGCGTCACGACCCCCGCGTCGTCGTCGGGGATCTGGTCGGAGTCGGCGACCAGCGCGACCCGCTCCAGGAAGTCCGACAGCCCCGGGGCGGCCGGGTCCTCGTCGGCCGGGTCGGCCGACGGGCCCGGCGACCGGCTCGTCGGCGAACTCCCGGGACACCGCGACCAGCTCGGCGAGGTTCTCCACCCGGGTCTCGTCCTGCGGGTCGTCGGACTCCTCGAGCTCCTTGAGGTAGCCGCTGGCCGAGAGCACCTGCTCGAGGACCACGTCGGCGCGCTCCCCCGCCGCGACCATGGACTGGAGCTGCTCGACCATCTCCACGAAGGTGCGTACGGCGCCCAGCGACCGGGTCGCGATGCCCGGCGCCTCCTGGGCCCGTCGCAGCGCCTCGAAGAAGCTGATCCGCTCGCGCTGCGCGAGGGCGTCGACACAGGCCTCGGCCCGGTCGCCGATGCCGCGCTTGGGCACGTTGAGGATCCGGCGCAGGGACACCTCGTCGTCGGGGTTGACCAGGATCCGCAGGTAGGCCAGCGCGTCCTTGACCTCGCGCCGCTCGTAGAACCGCACGCCGCCGACCACCTTGTAGGGCAGGCCGACCCGGATGAACACCTCCTCGAACACCCGGGACTGGGCGTTGGTGCGGTAGAACACCGCCACGTCGCCCGGCCGCGAGTCGCCGGCGTCGCTGAGCCGGTCGATCTCCTCGGAGACGAACCGTGCCTCGTCGTGCTCGTCGTCCGCGACGTACCCGACGATCTGGGCGCCGTCCCCGGCGTCGGACCAGAGGTTCTTGGCCTTGCGTCCCTTGTTGCGGCTGATCACGGAGTTCGCCGCGGTGAGGATCGTCTGGGTGGAGCGGTAGTTCTGCTCGAGCATGATCGAGCCGGCGTTCGGGGAAGTCCTCCTCGAACGCCAGGATGTTGCGGATGTTGGCGCCCCGGAACGCGTAGATCGACTGGTCGGCGTCCCCGACCACCATCAGCTCCGACGGCTCGATGCCGTCGCCGTCGGGGGTGTCCGGGTCGCTGCCCGGCCGGCCCACGTCGTGGGCGCACAGCTCGCGGACCAGGGCGTACTGCGCGTGGTTGGTGTCCTGGTACTCGTCGACCAGCACGTGCCGGAACCGGCGCCGGTAGGTCTCGCGGACCTCGGGGAACGCCTGGAACAGGTGCACCGTGGTCATGATCAGGTCGTCGAAGTCGAGCGCGTTCGCGGCCCGCAGCTTCTGCTGGTAGAGCGCGTAGGCCTGGGCGTAGGTCTCCTCGAGGCGGTTCTGGGTCGACCGCGAGGCGTCCTCGTGGTCGATCAGCTCGTTCTTCTGGTTGGAGACCCAGTTGAGCACCGCGCGCGGCTGGAACCGCTTGGGGTCGAGGTCGAGCTCCTTGCACACCAGCGTCATCAGCCGCTTGGAGTCGGCGGCGTCGTAGATCGAGAACGTGGACTTGTAGCCGAAGCGGGTCGATCTCCTTGCGCAGGATCCGCACGCACGCGGAGTGGAAGGTGGACACCCACATGATCCGGGCGCGCGGGCCGACCAGGTCCTCCACCCGGGCGCGCATCTCGGCCGCGGCCTTGTTGGTGAAGGTGATCGCGAGGATCGAGCCGGGGTGCGCCTTGCGCTCGGAGATCAGCCAGGCGATCCGGCGGGTGAGCACCCGGGTCTTGCCCGAGCCGGCGCCGGCGACGACCAGCAGCGGGGCGCCCGCGTGCACGACCGCGGCCCGCTGCGGCTCGTTGAGCCCGTCCAGCAGCTCGTCACGGCTGGGTCCGCGGCCCGTGCCGCCACGCCTGCCGCGGCCGGGCCGCTTCCGGGGTCGCGACGTCGAGCTCCAGCTCGGTCTGGGTCGAGGAGGGGGCCTGCGGGATCGGGAACGACGCACTCATGTCCGGCCCAGCCTACGTCCCGGCGGGGACGGTCCGGCGCGTGGCTCAGCGGCCGTTCGCGGAGAAGTGCATGAGGTCCGACACGGAGGAGAAGTCCCCGCCCCAGGTCCAGCCGGCGGCCGCGAACGCCCGGGTGACCACGCCGCCGCGCAGCACCATGCCCGGGCGGTGCCAGGACCGGTCGAGGTACGCGCTCGCCAGCTCCGGCAGCACGAGGTCGCCCTTGCGGTAGGGGTTCAGGAACGGGTTCACGTCGATCGCCAGCCCGTAGGCGTGCGCGGACAGCGTGCTGCTCCCGCGGGTGGTCCGGCAGACGTACGCCGCGGTGTTGTTCCCGTCCCCGGTCGGCGGGGCGTCGAGGTCCGCGGTGGTGACCAGCCGCATCTCCTCGAGCGGGAACCCGGCCCGCCACAGCCGGCGGAAGACGCCCACCACCTCGCGGGCGACCGCGGCGTTCACGACCAGCTCCCCGGTGTGCGGGGCGCCGTCGAGGCCGTGGAAGGACAGCGTGAGGTGGCGCAGCCCGTCGAGCGGGACCGGGCAGGACGGCGACCAGGTCTCCCCCATCCGCCGGCGGACCTGCGCGGTGACCGGGTCGACGGTGCCGTGGAACCGGCCGTCCCGCGGCGGGGGCAGCCGGTCGGCGGTGGCCATGCGTCGTACCCGGAGCTCACGCGGGGTGCGCAGCACCTGGCCGAACCCGTCGGGGCGCAGCGGCAGCGGCCGGGCGCCCACGGTCCAGGTGTCCAGGTGGGGCCGCGGTCTCGCCGGCGCCGGGGTGGCGCTCGACGGGCTGGTCGCGGGGCTGGTCGCCGGGCTGGTCGCGGGGCGTGGAGCTGCCGGCGCGTCCGCGGCGCGGGCTCGGCGGCGGTCGAGGTGCACCCGGTCAGGCCGGCCAGCAGGAGCGTCGCCAGCACCGGGCCGGCGTCGCGCCTCAGAGCAGCCGCCGGTCGTTCGCCCAGCGGGTCAGCTCGTGGCGCGAGGAGAGCTGGAGCTTGCGCAGCACGCTGGAGACGTGGGTCTCGACGGTCTTGATCGAGATGAACAGCTCGGCGGCCACCTCCTTGTAGGCGTACCCGCGGGCGATCAGCCGCATCACCTCGCGCTCCCGCTCGGTCAGCCGGTCGAGGTCCTCGTCGACCTGGGCGACCTCGATCGAGCCGGCGAAGGCGTCCAGCACGAAGCCGGCCAGCCGCGGGGAGAACACCGCGTCGCCACCCGCGACCCGGTCGATCGCGTCGACGAGCTCCGGGCCGGTGATCGTCTTGGTGACGTACCCGCGCGCGCCGGCCCGGATCGTGCCGATCACGTCCTCGGCGGCGTCGGAGACCGACAGCGCGAGGAACCGGGTCTGCGGCAGCCGGGCGCCGACGCGGCGCATCACCTCGGCGCCACCACCCCCGGGCAGGTGTACGTCGAGCAGCACCACCTCCGGGCGCAGGCGGGTCACCGCCGCGACGGCCTGGTCGACGTCGGCGGCCTCGCCGAGCACCTCGACCCGCGCTCGGGTGCGCGGCCAGCTCGGCCTTCACGCCGGTCCGGAACATCGCGTGGTCGTCGACGACCACCACGCTGCGCCGCACGCCCGACGGGGCGGTCGGGCCCGCCCCGGTGGTGGCACTCATCCGGTCTCCTCCTGGCTGCTGGTCTTCTGGGTGGTCATGCTGAGCCGGACCTCGGTGCCGTCGCCCGGGGCGGTGCGGATCACGGCCGTCCCGCCGTGCCGGCGCATCCGGTCCACGATGCTGTTGCGGACCCCCAGCCGGTCCTCGGGCACGGCGCCCTCGTCGAACCCGTGGCCCCGGTCGCGCACGAACACCTCGGTGGCGTGCGGCCCGGCCTCGGCGTAGACGTCGACCTGGTCGGCGCCCGAGTGCTTGGCCGCGTTGACCATCGCCTCCCGGGCCGCGAGCACCAGGGGCCGCAGCCGCTCCGAGACGGGCGCGTCGCCGACGGTGACCACCTCGACCGGGACGCCGTGGCTGTCCTCGACCTCGGCGGCCGCCGCCTTCAGGGCGCTCGCCACCGACGTGTCGGGCGCCGGCTCCTCGCCGTACAGCCAGGACCGGAGGTCGCGCTCCTGGGCGCGGGCCAGGGTGGCGACCGTCTTGGCGTCGCCGGCGTGCTTCTGGATCAGCGCGAGGGTCTGCAGCACGGAGTCGTGCAGGTGCGCGGCCATGTCGGCGCGTTCCTGGGACCGGACCCGGGCGGCGCGCTCCTCGGACAGGTCGCCGGTCAGCCGGAACAGCCACGGCCCGACCATCAGCGCGAGGCCGGCCACGCCGAGCACCCCGGCGACCACGACGTCGCGGGCGACCCCGACCTGGCCGGACTGGCCGGTCTGCAGGGCGAACAGCACCAGGGCCGAGAGCAGCAGGCCGACACCGGCCACGAGCCGCACCCAGGCCGCCGTACCTCCGGCGCCGGCCACGGCCCGGACGAAGTCGATGCGGCCGGTGCTGTCCACCCACCGCTCGCGCTGCGCCTCGTCGGCCTGCCGCCACAGCACGGCCAGCCCGACGACGCCGAGCAGCACCGGCCAGAACACCACCGAGCCGCCGAAGACCGTCTGCGCCAGCACCACGACGCCGATGCCGACGGCGGCCAGCGCCACCAGCAGGCCGACGTCCTCGAGGCGCCGACCGCGACCGGGGCGCTTGCCCTGGCGGGTGGCGGCCTCGAGGCCGGGCGAGCGCAGCTCGAGGTGGGTGTCGGTGGGCAGCACCAGCCAGAGCGCGCCGTACACCACGACCCCGAAACCGCCGAGAGCGGTGGCGATCAGGAACGCCGCGCGCACGTAGGTCTTGTCGACGCCCAGGTGCAGCGCGAGACCGGCGGCCACCCCGCCGAGGAGCCGGTCGTCGGTGGACCGGAACGCCCGGGGCGGGCGGGGCCGCGGTGCGGCCGGGTGGCCGGTGTGCGGTGCGGGGGCGTCGGTGCTCATCGTGGCTCAATCGTCACACAGGGGACGGGCCCGAACCATGAGTGGCGACCCTGGCCGGACCCTGGTCCCCCGGGCCCCACCCCAGGTGCGAACCAGGGGTCTCCCTGATGGTGCGCGAGCGCCCGGGGCACCAGGATCGATGACATGAACCAGTCACAGGGGCCGTCCACCACGGACGACGAGCAGAGCACCCGGTCCGACGAGCAGGCCACCGGCCTGCCGGGCGTGGACCGCCACCACCTCCGCCACTACGAGCAGCTGCACCGCAGCGTCTCCGACCGCAAGATCGCCGGCGTCGCCGGCGGCCTCGGCCGGCACCTCAACCTCGACCCGACCATCCTGCGCGTGCTCTTCGTGGTGCTCTGCTTCTTCGGCGGGGCGGGCTTCGTCCTGTACGGCGCCGCGTGGCTGTTCGTCCCCGAGGACGGGCGCGAGCAGGGCGCGGTGTCGATGAGCCCGTCGACGCGCAACGGCGTGCTGATCGCGGCCGGCATCCTCGCCGCGCTGCTCCTGGTCGGCGACAGCTGGCACGGCATCGGCTTCCCGTGGCCGGTGTTCCTGGTCGGCATCGGCGCCCTGGTCTACCTCGCCGTCCGCGACAAGGACCGGCCGGCGACCTCCAGCGCCCCGGACGCGCCGGCGCCGTACGCCCCGGAGGTCGCGGACCCGTCGGCCGGGATGGCCGGCGGGTACGCCGAGCAGCCGCCCGCTCCGCCGTGGGTGCCGCGTGGCCCAGCCCGCCGCGCCGTACCAGCCGCCCGTGCCGCCGTCGCGACGCAAGACCGGCCCGAAGCTGTTCGGCTTCACCCTCGCCCTGGTGGCGGCCGCGCTCGGCGCGCTCGGCCTGTACGACGTGTCCGGTGGCGACGTGCTCACCTCGGCGTACCCCGCCCTCGCGCTGACCGTCATCGGCCTGGTGCTCGTGCTCGGCGCCTTCGTCGGCCGGGCCGGCGGGCTGATCTTCCTCGGCCTGGTCGCGGCCGCCGCCCTCGCGGTGACCTCGGTCGTCGGCACCATCGGCGCCACCGGCTTCCGCGACGGCGACCGGCTCGCCGTCGCCCCGACGTCCGCGAGCCAGGTGCTCGACAGCTACGACGTCACCACCGGCCGGGCGGTCGTCGACCTCAGCCGGCTGACCGACCCCGCGGAGCTCGACGGCCGCACCGTCAACGTGACCGGCCGGGCCGCGGAGCTGGTCGTGATCCTGCCCGAGGGCATCCGCAGCGACGTCACCGCCGGCATCGACGGGCCCGGCGGGATCGACCTCCCCGACCGCAGCAGCGGGGGCATCAACACCAACCGGTCCGGCGTCTACGGCACGGGCACCGGCCTCGTGACCATCTACACCCACCTGTCCGCCGGCCACATCGACGTGAGGAACCCCTGATGATCAAGACCCACCCGCTCAACGTCAGCTACCTCGTCGTCGGCCTGGTCTTCCTGGGCATCTCCGGCTCCTGGGCGCTGCGCGCCAGCGGTGCCGTGGACGGCAGCGACACCCGCTGGATGGTCCCGGCCGTGCTGCTCCTCGCCGGGGTCGTGGGCCTGGTCGCCGTCGCCGCCAAGGGCCTCAGCCGCGGCCGCGAGGACCAGCCGGCCGACGTGCCGGCGTACGACCCCGTACCCCGCGACGTACGACACCGGCTTCGAGCCGGCGTACGACGAGCCCACCGACCCCACCACCCGCATCGACACCGCTACCGACCCGGCACCGACGCCGGGACCGACCCCGAAGGAGAATCCCGATGAGCGAGCAGCCCCAGATCCCGTACGCCGCCCCGCGACGGCTGACCCGCAGCCGCGACGACCGCTGGCTGTCCGGCGTGTGCGGCGGCGTCGCCCGCTACACCGGCCTCGACGCCAACCTGGTCCGGCTCGTCGTCGTCCTCGGCACGATCCTCGGCTTCGGCTCGCTGTTCGTGGCCTACGTCGTCGCCTGGATCCTGATGCCCGAGGACCTGACGCCCGGTGGCCTGTGGACAGTGCTCCGACATCGGATGCTTGTCAGTGACCTCTGGGTCACTGACACGCATCCGATGTCGGGTTAACCCGGGGGTACGACGCCGGGCGGGCGGGCTACTCGGCGGTGACGTTCGGGCGGCGCCAGCTGCGCTCGAAGGGCAGCCGCCAGGCGTGCGGGGCGATCAGCTGGTGGATGGCGTTGGGGCCCCAGCTGCCCGGGGAGTAGCCCGCGCACCGGAGGCGGGTCGGAGATCAGCTGGTGCGAGACGTCCCACAGCTGCTCGATGCCCTCGGCGGTCGTGAACAGCGTGTGGTCCCCGCGCATCGCGTCGTGGATCAGCCGCTCGTAGGCCTCGAGCACCGACTTGGAGCTGCCGGTCTCGTGGGTCGCGAACTGCATCGACAGCTTCTCCAGCTTCATCCCCGGACCCGGGCGCTTGCCGTAGAACGACAGCGACATCCGGGACTGGTCGGCCAGGTCGAAGGTCAGGTGGTCCGGGCCCGCGGCACCCACGCCGGAGCCCTGCGGGAACATCGTGCGCGGCGGCTCCTTGAACGCGATCGAGATGATCCGCGCACCCTCGGCCATCTTCTTGCCGGTGCGCAGGAAGAACGGCACGCCGGCCCAGCGCCAGTTGTCGATCTCCACCTTCAGCGCCACGAACGTCTCGGTGTCGGAGTCGTCGGCGACCTCGTCGAGCTCGCGGTAGCCGTGGTACTGCCCGCGGACGACGTTGTGCGGCTCGAGCGGCCGCATCGACCGGAACACCTTGAGCTTCTCGTCGCTGATCGGGCCGGGCGCCAGGGACGTCGGCGGCTCCATCGCCATGAACGCCAGCACCTGCATCAGGTGCGTGACGACCATGTCGCGGAACGCGCCGGTCGACTCGTAGAACGAGGCCCGCATCTCCAGGCCGAGCGTCTCGGGGACGTCGATCTGGATGTGGTCGATGAAGTTGCGGTTCCAGATCGGCTCGAACAGGCCGTTGGCGAAGCGGAACGCCAGGATGTTCTGCGCCGCCTCCTTGCCGAGGAAGTGGTCGATGCGGAAGATCTGCGCCTCGTCGAAGACCTCGTGCAGCCGCGAGTTGAGCTTCTTCGCGGACGCCAGGTCGGTGCCGAACGGCTTCTCCATGATGATCCGGGACCGCTCGACCAGCCCGGCCTCCGCCAGCTGGCGTACGACGGGCAGGGCGGCCTTCGGCGGCACGCTCAGGTAGTGCAGCCGGCTGATCTCCCCGTCGGACTCCTTCGCGAGCTGCTCCTCGGCCTCGGCGACGGCAGTCGGCCAGCGCCTGCGGACCGTCGCTCTGCCGCACGAACGAGAGCCGGCCGGCGAAGTCGTCCCAGCAGGACTCGTCGAACGGTCGGCTGAACTCGTCGATGCCTTCCCGGGCGAACTTGACGAACCGCTCGGTGTCCAGGTCGTCCAGCGACGTACCGACGATGCGGCAGTCGCGGAGCAGCCCCGCCTCGAAGAGGTGCAGCAGACCGGGGAGCAGCTTGCGGCGAGCCAGGTCGCCGGTGGCTCCGAACAGCACGACCACGTGCGGTTGTTCCATGCACCGATCGTAGGCCCGTCCGGTTGCGATGTCGTTACGCGCGTCGCCGCAGACTTCCAGGGACTTGTCATCTCATGGGCGACACGTCGGACCGTGCTGCACAGCACCCATCCCCCGCGCGCCGGAGCGGACCTGTGCAGAACCTTCACATGTTCCCGGCACCTCCCGGACCCGTCTGCTCCTAGGCTCGTCGGCATGGACAACGGGGTGCGCCGGCGGGTGCTGGTGGTCGAGGACGAGCCGACGATCAACCAGGCGGTGACCGACCGGCTCGTCGCCGAGGGCTTCGACGTCCGCCAGGCGTACGACGGGCCGGCGGCCGTCGCGACGGCGCAGGAGTGGTCCGCCGACCTGCTCGTGCTGGACGTGATGCTGCCCGGCCTCGACGGCCACGAGGTGTGCCGGCGCGTGCAGGCCGGCCGCCCCGTGCCGGTGCTGATGCTCACCGCCCGCGACGACGAGACCGACGTGCTGGTCGGGCTCGCGGTCGGCGCCGACGACTACCTCACCAAGCCGTTCAGCATGCGCGAGCTGGTCGCCCGGGTGCGGGTGCTGCTGCGCCGCGTCGACCGGGCGGCCGAGCTCGCGAGCAGCGGTCCGGCGACGCTGACCGTCGGGACCGGTGCACATCGACCGCTCCGGGCGCCGCGTGAGCGTCGACGGGGTCGACGTACACCTGACGCCGACGGAGTTCGACCTGCTCGTCTGCCTCGCCGACGCACCGGGCACGGTGCACACCCGCGAGCACCTGCTGGCCGAGGTGTGGGACTGGCCGGACGCGGCGGGCACCCGGACCGTCGACAGCCACGTGCGGTCCCTGCGCGGCAAGCTCGGGGCCGAGCTGGTGCGGACCGTGCACGGTGTCGGCTACGCGCTGGAGAAGCCATGAGACCGCTCGACCGGGTCGGGTCGATCAAGCTCAAGCTCGGCATCCTGGTCGGCGTCAGCGTCGTCGTGGCGGTGTCGCTCACCGCGATCTCGGCCTACCTCGGGATCCGGACCCGGTGGACGCTTCCCGTCGTCATCGTGCTCGCCCTGCTCGTCACCCAGCTCCTCGCGCGCGGGATGACCTCGCCGCTGCGGGAGATGACCGCGGCCGCCCGGGGCATGGCGACCGGCGACTACGCCCGCCGGGTCACCGCCACCTCGAACGACGAGGTCGGCGAGCTGGCCCGGGCGTTCAACACGATGGCCGCCGACCTGGCCGCGGTGGACCGGCAGCGACGCGACCTGGTCGCCAACGTCTCGCACGAGCTGCGCACCCCGGTCTCCGCGCTGCGGGCCGTGCTGGAGAACCTCGTCGACGGCGTCGGACAGCCGGACCAGGCGACCCTGCAGGCCGCGCTCAGCCAGACCGAGCGGCTCAGCGGGCTGGTCACCGACCTGCTGGACCTCTCCCGCGTCGACGCCGGCATCGCGCCGCTGGCCCGCGAAACCGTTGCCCTGCAAGGGTTCCTCGACGAGACGGTCGCCGAGGCGCGGCTGAGCCGACGGCCCGTGACGTACGTCGTCCACGTCGACCCGGCCGACCTCACGGTGCACGGGGACCGGTCCCGGCTGCACCAGCTGGTCGCCAACCTCCTCGACAACGCCGGCCGGCACAGCCCGTCGGGCGGCACCGTCACCGTCGTGGCCCGGCGCGCCGGCGACCGCACCGTCCTCGAGGTCACCGACGAGGGCCCGGGCATCGCCCCGGACGACCGGGCCCAGCGTGTTCGAGCGCTTCACCACCGGCGGCGCCGACGGGACCGGTGGCACCGGCCTCGGCCTGGCCATCGCCCGGTGGGTCACCCAGCTGCACGGCGGCCACATCGAGGTCGCCGAGTCCGACCGGCCCGGACCGGGCTGCCGGATCCGCGCCACGCTTCCCGGAGGGACCACCGCATGAGCACCCCCGCACTCCCCCAGAACACCCCCGTGCCTCCGCGGGCCGTTCCTCGACGAGCTGTTCGGCGGGTTCTGGCCCGAGCACTCCCTGGCCGCGCGTCCCCGGCACGTCACGGCGGCGCTGGTCGTCGGCCTGCTCGCCGCCGTCGTCGTGCCGTTCCGGGACCCGGGGCTCGGCAGCTTCCTGGTGCTGATGGCCGTCGGCGGCGTGGTGGCGTCCGCGGACCCCCGCCTCCGCACGCCGTACCACCTGGGCGCGGTGACGCTCTGCACGCTGCTGACCGCGACGGTCGTCGTCCGCGACGCGCAGTGGATCGTCGCGCTCTGCCTGCTGGCGGCCGGCGCGGTCGCGGTCGCGACGCTGACCGAGGGACGCTCGCTGCCGGCGCTGCTGGTCTCGGGGCTCGCCGTGCCGTTCGCCGCGCTGCGCGGGCTGCCGTGGCTGGGCCGGTCGGTCACGGCCTCGCGCACCTCGAGGACGTGGGCGCCGGCCCTGCGCACGGTGGCCGTCTCGGCGTTGCTGGTGCTGGTGTTCGGGCTGCTGTTCGCGTCCGCCGACGCCGTCTTCGCGCGGTGGGCCGGCGCCGTCGTACCCGACGTCACCGGGCCGACCGTCCTGCTCCGCGCCGTCCTCGCCGCGGTCGTCGCGGGCGGCACCCTCGCCGGCGTGTACGTCGCGCTGAACCCGCCGAAGGTCGAGCACGTCGCCCTCCCGGCGGGGTCGCCGGTCACCCGGCCGTTCGAGTGGCTGGTGCCGGTCGGTGCGGTGGTCGTGCTCTTCGCGGTGTTCGTGGCCGCGCAGCTGACCGTGATGTTCGGCGGGCACGCCTACCTGCAGCGGACGACCGGGCTGACCTACGCGGAGTACGTCCACCAGGGCTTCGGGCAGCTCACCGTCGCCACGCTGCTCACCCTGGCCGTCGTCGCCGTCGCGGCCCGCAAGGCGCCCCGGTCCAGCGGCCGGGAGCGGCTGCTGCTGCGGGCGGTGCTCGGGGCGCTCTGCCTGCTGACGCTGGTGGTGGTCGCGTCCGCGCTGTACCGGATGCACGTCTACGAGGAGGCCTACGGCTTCACCCGGCTGCGGCTGCTGGTCTCGGTGTTCGAGGGCTGGCTGGGCCTGGTCGTGCTGATGGTGCTCGGGGCCGGCTCCGGCTGCGCGGGTCGTGGGTCCCGCGCGCGGTGCTGCTGTCGGGGGCCGCGTCGCTGCTCGCCCTGGCGGCGCTGAACCCGGACGCCTACATCGCCCGGCACAACGTGGACCGGTTCGCCGAGACCGGGAAGATCGACACCGCCTACCTGAGCGGGCTCTCGGCCGACGCCGTCCCGGCGCTGGAGCGGGCCGGCTGCGCGACACCGGTCCCGGCCGCCGACGACGACTGGCTGGAGTGGAACCTCGGCCGGGCGCGGGCGGCGTCGGGGGTCGCGGCGCCGGCCTCGACGGCGTGCACCCTGCCCTAGCACCCGGAGGCGCACCCCCCGTTTGGCCGGCCGGAGGACCGGGCACGTCGTAGGGGTCAGCACCGACGACGAACGGGAGATCACGATGAAGAGCAAGATCACGCTGCTGGTCGGCGGAGCCGTCGGGTACGTCCTCGGCGCGAAGGCCGGTCGACAGCGCTACGAGCAGATCAGGTCGCAGGCGCGGTCGGTCTGGAACAACCCGACGGTGCAGGCCAAGGCCGGCCAGGCGCAGGACTTCGCCAAGGACAAGGCGCCGGTCGTGAAGGACAAGGCCGCCGAGGCCGCGGCCACGGCCGCTGCTGCCACGAAGGACGCCGCCGGCGCCGTGAAGGACAAGGTGGGCGGCGACTCGCAGGAGAACGGCGCGGCCTACCCGACGTCGGCCAGCACCACCGGCACCGTCTGACCCACCGGGTGGTCGACACCCGCCTCACCGGGTGATCGACAGCCGCCTCACCGGGTGATCGACCGCCGCCTCACCGGGTGATCGAGCTTGTCGAGATCGATCCAGTGGTCTCGACAAGCTCGACCAGCCGCGGTGGGCTCGACCAGCCGCGGGCGGGCTCGATCCGCCGCAGGGTCAGAGGCCGGAGATGCGGGTGCCGGAGCGGATCTTGTAGCGCTTGTTGATGCTGATCAGCACGGCGGTCCAGGGCTCGAGCTGCCGGGCGATCCGCAGCCGTCCCGCGTCGACACCGTCGCGCGAGGTCACCGCGCGGGCGAGCTCCACCGCCACGGCCTTGGCGTCGGCGTCGTCGCCACAGACCAGCACGTCCTCGTGGTCGAGGTACTCCTCCTCGCTCCACAGCGACGGTGCGGACACGTGGTGGAAGGCGCCGACCAGACGCGCGGAGGGCACGAGCGCGGCGGCCGTCTCGGCGGCGCTCCCGCCCGGGACGTCCAGCCCGTAGGGGCCCTGCTTGTCGAACCCGAGCGGGTTGACGCACGAGATCACGGTCTTGCCCGCGAGCTGCCCGGCCAGCGAGGAGACCAGGTCGTCGTGGCCGTCGTACGGGACCGCGAGGACGACCACGTCGGCACCCGCGGCCGCGTCGGCGTTGCTCGCACCGCTCACCGGGCCGGCGGTGCCGCGGGCGGAGATCTCGGCGGCGGCCTCCGTGGCACGGTCGGCGGACCGGGAGCCGAGCACGACCCGGTGGCCGTGCTTGGCCCAGCGGTAGGCCAGGCCCCGGCCCTGCGGCCCGGTGCCACCGATGACCGCGATGTCGTAGCTCGTCACACGCACTCCCTTGAAATGGTGACAGCGATACTGTCACGGTAGTACCCGTCCGCCGAGCCCAGATCACGAGGTCGCAGATGAAGCTCTCCACCCAGCTGATGTACGCCGGCAACCCGCGGGAGGCGGCCGACCAGGTCGCCGCACTGGAGAAGTCCGGGCTCGACACCGTCTGGGTGGCGGAGGCCTACGGCTTCGACTCCCCCACGCTGATGGGCTACCTCGCGGCGAAGACCGAGACGGTCGAGATCGGCTCGGCGATCCTCAACGTCTACTCGCGCACGCCCGGCGCCCTCGCCCAGACCGCCGCCGGCCTCGACAACGTCAGCGGCGGCCGCGCGATCCTCGGCCTCGGCGCGTCCGGCCCGCAGGTCATCGAGGGCTGGCACGGCCTGCCCTACGACAAGCCGCTGGGCCGCACCCGCGAGGTCGTCGACATCGTCCGGATGGCGCTGCGGCGCGAGCGGCTCGTGCACGACGGCAAGATCTTCCACCTGCCGCTGCCCGCGGGCCAGGGCACCGGTCTCGGCAAGCCGCTGAAGATGCTCACCAAGCCGGAGCGCCGCAGCATCCCGATCTACGTCGCGGCGCTCGGCCAGAAGAACGTCGAGGGCACCGCGGAGTACGCCGACGGCTGGCTGCCCTTCCTGTACGCGCCGGAGAAGGCGCACCTCGTGTGGGGCGACGCGCTCGCCGCCGGCGCCGCCAAGCGGCCCGACGACCTGGACCCGCTCGAGGTCGTGGCCGGCGGCATGGTCTGCGTCGGCGACGACGTCAAGGGCATGCTCGACCTGGCCCGCCCGATGTTCGCGCTCTACATCGGCGGCATGGGCGCCAAGGGCAAGAACTTCTACAACACACTGGCCTGCGAGTACGGCTTCGAGGCCGAGGCCGCCAAGATCCAGGAGCTCTACCTCGGTGGCAACAAGCGCGACGCCGAGGCGGTCGTCCCGCTGGAGCTGCTCGAGATGGTGAACCTCGTCGGTCCCGCGTCCTACGTGCAGGAGCGGATCGCGGCGTTCCGCGAGTCGGGCGTGACCAACCTCCAGGTGATGCCGGTCCCGGCCGACGGTGGCGATCCGGCCGCCCTGGTGGCCCAGGTCAAGGAGTGGGTGGCCTGATGGGCACGCGCGACCTCCTCGACGAGGAGCACGAGGCGTTCCGCCGTACCGTCCGGTCCTTCCTCGAGAAGGAGGTCGTCCCGAACCATCCCCAGTGGGAGGCCGACGGCCAGGTCAGCCGCGAGGTGTGGACCCGGGCCGGCGCCCAGGGCCTGCTCTGCTTCGACGTCGCCGAGGAGTACGGCGGCCCCGGTGTCGCGGACTTCCGCTACAACCTGGTGCTCGCCGAGGAGATGACCAAGGCCGGCGCGAGCGGCCCGGGGTTCCCGGTGCACACCGACATCATCGTGCCGTACATCAGCAGCCTCGGGACCGACGAGCAGAAGCGTCGCTGGCTGCCGGGCTGCGTCAGCGGCGAGACGATCACCGCGATCGCGATGACCGAGCCCGGTGCCGGCAGCGACCTGCAGGGCATCCGGACCAGCGCCGTCGACAAGGGCGACCACTACGTCCTGAACGGCTCCAAGACGTTCATCAGCAACGGCGCGATGGCCGACCTGGTGATCGTGGTGGCCCGCACCGACACCACGACCGACGGCGGTCTCGGCCACAAGGGCATCTCGCTGCTCGTGGTCGAGGCCGGCATGGAGGGCTTCGAGCGCGGCCGCCGCCTCGACAAGGTCGGGCTGCACGCCCAGGACACCTCCGAGCTGTTCTTCGACGACGTCGTGGTGCCCAAGGAGAACCTGCTCGGCGAGGAGGGCAGCGGCTTCGTCTCGCTGATGAACAACCTCCCCCAGGAGCGGCTGTCCATCGCGATGATGGCCGCCGCCGGGTGCGAGGCGGTGCTCGAGATGTGCCTGGCCTACGCCCAGGAGCGCGAGGCGTTCGGCCGGCCGATCGGGAAGTTCCAGAACACCCGGTTCACCATCGCCGAGATGGCCACCGAGGCGCACATCGCCCGGGTGTTCGTCGACGACTGCGTCAAGCGGCACAACGCCGGCGAGCTGGACGCCAAGCTGGCGTCGATGGCGAAGTGGTGGACCACCGAGCTGCAGAAGAAGATCGTGGACGCCGGGCGTGCAGGTGTTCGGCGGCTACGGCTACATGACGGAGTACCCGATCGCGAAGGCGTTCCTGGACAGCCGGGTGCAGACGATCTACGGCGGCACGACCGAGATCCAGAAGGAGATCATCGGCCGCTCCCTCGGCCTCTGACCTCCCGGCGGGGGCACCTGCGGGCCAGATTTCGTCCACACGCAGCAGGGAACCCGACCTCTCCACAGCTCGAAGACTCGTTCGAGGGCAGGGCGGCTCGGACTCGTAGCGTGGGTGCATGACCTCGGTGACCGCGCCTCCTCCGCCTCCTGCCGGGCATCCGCCCGCGGGCCACGCGGTGGTGCGGTTCACCGCCTCGCTGTCGGGTGCGCTGGACCGGCTCGCCGAGGTGCCGACCTGGTCGATGACCCCGGCTGAGCAGCGTCAGGCCCTGGTGGAGCTGCGCAGGCAGCGGAGCCGGCTTAGGGAGCTCGAGCTCCGGGTGCTGGTGCAGGCCGACCGCGACGACGTCGGCGCCGACTCCGGAGCCGTCAGCACCCCTGCCTGGCTGGCGCATGCCACCAGGACCAGCACCGCCGGCTGTCACCGCGACCTGCATCTCGCGGCCAAGCTCGACGGCCGGTTCGGCCAGACCCGGGCCGCGCTCGCGGCCGGCGTGATCGACGTGGAGAAGGCAGGCATCGTCACCGACGCGGTGGAGCGGCTGACGGCGGAGTACGACGACCTGCCGCCGGGCACCGAGGTGCGGGCCGAGGCGCACCTGCTCGAGCACGCGCCAGGTCTTCGACGCCCCCACGCTCAGGAAGCTGGGCAAGCGGCTGTTCGAGGTGATCTGCCCCGAGGCGGCCGACGCCGCCGAAGGCGCGAGGCTGCAGAAGGAAGAGGCCCGGGCCCGCGCGCTCGCCCACCTCTCGCTCCACGACAACGGTGACGGCACCAGCGACGGACGGTTCCGGTTGCCCACCCTGCATGCGCAGCTGCTGAAGAAGGCGCTCGAGGCGCTCACCAGTCCACGGCGGATCGGCGAGGGACGGATCGACCCCGAGACCGGGAAGAAGCTCCCGCACGCCACCCTGCTCGGGCACGGGCTGATGGAGCTGCTCGAGAACCACCTGAGCGCGCTGCCGAGCCTGAACGGCTCCCCGTTCACCCTGGTGGTCACCATCGGGGTCGACGCCCTGATGTCCGGCCTCGGGGTGGCCGCCCTCGACACCGGGCACCGGATCTCCGCCGGCGAGGCACGCCGGCTGGCCTGCAAGGCCGGGATCGTCCCGATGGTCCTCGACGGCGACTCGATGGCGCTCGACGTGGGACGCGAGAGGCGGCTCTTCGACCGCTACCAGAAGCACGCGATCAACCAGCGCTACCACGGCTGCGCCGCGCACAACTGCGACCGGCCACCGGCCTGGGTCGAGTTCCACCACGAGGACCCCTGGAGCCGGGGCGGCGCGACCGACGCGAAGAACGGGATCTCGCTGTGCCCGGCCCACCACCGGATGGCCGACCACCCCGGCGAGCTACGACATGAGACGACTCCCGGACGGACAGGGTCCGGTTCAGCCGACGGACGTAGGCCGCGGGTCGGGCCGAGCCCACCGACGAGGGGTGACGGACTAGCGGGCGACGTCGTTGCGGCGCGACAGCCAGCGCAGCATCGCGGCGACCACGAACGCGACCGGCAGGCACATCAGCACGGCGGCCGCCATCTGGCCGCCCAGGAACCCGAGCTCCGGCAGCTTGGACAGCAGCACCGGCAGCGTCTCGCTCCGGTCGCTGCGGTTCAGGCCGCTGGAGAACAGGAAGTCGTTCCAGCTCGCGACGAACACCAGGGCCGTCGTACCGGCGACCCCGGGACGGGCCACCGGGAGCACCACCCGCCAGACGAGCGCGAAGGTGCCGGCCCCGTCGACCCGGGCGGCCTCCTCGACCTCGACCGGCACCGCGCGGAAGGCGTAGGCGAGGAACCAGACCGCCAGCGGCAGCGTGTAGCTCAGCTGGGCGAGGCCGATCCCGCCGAGCCGGTCGAGCCAGCCCAGCCCCGACAGGATCTGGCTGATCGGCACCAGCACGACGATGCCGGGGAAGAACGCGAACGCCAGCATCACCGCGAGGATCTGGGCGCGGCCGGGCACCGGCAGCCGGGCCAGGGCGTACGCCGCCGGGATCGCCACGGCCAGGCTGACCAGCGTCGTGCCCACCGAGAGCAGCAGGCTGCGCGCGAGGGTCGGGTAGAACCCGAACACCGACGAGGCCAGGAACCGGTAGCTGCCCAGCGAGAACGCGTGCGGCACCAGGCCGGTCCCGGAGCCGGCGGGGTCCGGGTCGAAGCTCAGCACGAGCATGTACCAGAGCGGCAGGACGGCGAACGCCGACCACCGCTGCGCCTCCGGCCCACACGCAGCGCGGTCCCGAGGCGTCGTCGCATGAGCGTCACCCTAACCTCGGCCGGCCGGTGCGTCGGGGTAGAGCCGCTCCGTGCCGAACTCCGAGAACGGCCGGGTGTTGTGGGGGTTCTCCAGCAGCGTGCCGGCCGGCCGTGGGCCGCGACACCAGGACGCGGACCGTCACCCAGGCCGGGTCCGCCAGGCAGCCGCGCGGCACCGTCAGGTCGACGACGGTCGCGGGCGGTGTCCACCGGTCCGCGCGAACCCGGGGCACCCGCGACCGGCACCGTCCGGGCCGACGAACCGGGAGGGCCCGCGCGGCACCCGGGCGCCGTCGGTGGTGAGGTCCAGGAACCAGCGGCCCCGCGGGGTGGTGAGGCCGAGGTCGACGGTCGGCCGGCCCACCGGCCGCAGGTCCGCGAACCGCAGCCGGACGCGTACGGCGTCCCGACCGTGCACCGCGCGCAGCCCGACCAGGTCGATCGACGCGCGCCGGACCACCGTCGTGGCGGGCGGGTCGGTCGCCACGCAGCCGGACGTCCCCGCGCGGGTCGCGCAGCTCGGCCCTGGCCGGCCGCACCGCGATCCCGAGCTCGTCGACCAGGGTCTCCTCCGCCCCGGGAGCGCCGCTGCAGCGATCGGCGTCGGCAGCGACAGCGTGGGCCGGGGCGCCGACGGGCTCGCGGTCGTGCAGGCCCCGAGCGCGACGAGGAGCACCGGCAGCAGGGCGAGCCGCACGGTTGACCTCGCATGCCCGGGATCGCGTGGGCTCAGCGCAGCGCGGGTTCCGGCTGGAGCCGGACCGGCAGCGCGTCCACGCCGTAGACGATCGACATCTGCCGGTAGTCCACGTGGTCGGTCGCCAGCGACAGGTCCGGGAAGCGCCGGGCGAGCGCGGGGAACGCCGTCCGCAGCTCCATCCGGGCGAGCTCGGCCCCCACGCAGCGGTGGAAGCCGTGCCCGAAGGCGAGGTGGGAGGTCACCGGCCGGGCCAGGTCGAAGGCGTCCATCCGGTCCCCGAGCCGCGGGTCGCGGTTGGCGCCGGCGAGCTGGCAGATCACCACGTCGCCGGGCGAGACCTGCTGCCCGCCGACCTCGACCGTCGACCTTGGGGAACCGCGGGAACGCGACCTGCACGACGGTGAGGTAGCGCAGCAGCTCCTCGACGGTGCGGTCCACCACGGTCGGGTCGGTGCCCACCCGGCGGAAGTCGTCGGGGTGGTCCATCAGCACCGCGGTGCCCAGCGCCAGCATGCTCGCCGACGTCTCGAGGCCGCCGGTGAAGACGCCGTCGGCGAGGCCGCCGAGGTCGAAGTCGTTGATCTCGTCGCCGTGCTCGCGGATGATCTGGCCGATCAGCCCGTCGCCCGGGTCGTCGCGCTGCTTGCGGGTCGCCTCCATGAGGAACTTCCGCGAGTCCGAGACGGCGCCGAACACGCCCTGGCCGCCGTACGACACGTCGAAGCGCGCCGAGCCGAGCTGGCGGAAGGTCTCGCGGTCCTCGTCGGGCAGGCCGAGCAGCTCGCAGATGACCAGGAACGGGATCGGGAACGCGAAGGCCGGCACCAGGTCCACGACGCCGTCGTTCTCCGCCGCCTGGCGCTCGATCTCGTCGAGCTGCTTCTCGACGATGTCGGCGATCCGCGGGCGGAGCCGCTCGAGCCGCCGCATCGTGAACTCGGGCGTCAGCAGCTTGCGCAGCCGGGTGTGCTCGGGCGGGTCGGTGAACCCGAGGCCGCCGATGTCGCCGTCGGTGGTCGAGCCGCGCAGCCCCATGAACGGCCGGATGTCCGTGCTGTAGCTGGTCGTGTCGGCCAGCACCTGGCGGGCCTCGGCCTCGCCGGTGACGATCCAGACGTTCATGCCGAGGAACGACGTGAGCTTCGCGACCGGGGACTGCTCCCGGAGCTCGCCGAGGCGGGCGACCGGGTCGGGGCCGTCGCGGTGCAGCGGCCAGGCCAGGCTGTCGGGGACCTTGTCGAGCTGGGACAGGTCGATGCCCTTGCTGCCGACCCGCCTGAGCACGAGCCGTCGCGCCCGGCTCGTGAGGTACGTCGTGAGGCGTGACACCGGCTTGCTCCCGCTGCGATCGACTGGATGGTCCGTGCCTCAGTATGCCGTGCTGCGTCCCGCGCGGGACCCGCGGCACGGTCGGGTCAGAGCGGGTTGTCGTGCAGGATCCGCTGGTACAGCTTGTGGTCCTGCCACGCCTCGGCGATGAACAGGAACTTCGGCGCCATCCCGTAGACCTCGAAGCCGGCCCGCTCGAGGACCCGCTGGGACGCGACGTTGTGCACCATCGTGCCCGCCTCGACCCGGTGCAGCCCGCGGCCCTGCGCCTGCGCGCACGCGAACTCCACGGCCCCCGACGCCAGGCCCCGGCCGAGGTGCTCGGCGTCCACCCAGTAGCCGACGCTGGCGCTGCGCAGGACGCCCCTCACGATGTTGTTCAGGTTCACCCGGCCCGACCACCAGGTCGCCGCGGGTCAGGACGTACGCCGCGAGCAGCCCCTGCCGCACCGACGCGAGCTGCCCCGCGACCGCGGCGGCCTGGCCGTCCTCGGTGTAGAAGCTCTCGTCGCGGCGCGGGTCCCAGGGCTCGAGGTGCGCCCGGTTGCGGGCGTAGGCCGCCGCCATCGCGGGTGCGTCGTCGGCGGTCAGCTCACGGATCTGGTAGCCCTCGGGAGTCACCGGACGAGGCTAGTCCGTCGCCCGGCGTCCCCTCAAAGGGCACGACGGACAGCCCCAGCGCCAGCGCGAGGAGGACGACCAGGCCGATCACGGTCCAGCGGACCCACCGTGGCTGCATCAGGTGCGGCTACTCCCACTCGATGGTGCCGGGCGGCTTGCTGGTCACGTCGATGGTGACCCGGTTGACCTCGCGGACCTCGTTGGTGATCCGCGTCGAGATGGTCTCCACGACGTCGTACGGGAGCCGCGCCCAGTCCGCGGTCATCGCGTCCTCGGAGGTCACCGGGCGCAGCACGACCGGGTGGCCGTAGGTGCGTCCGTCGCCCTGCACGCCCACCGAGCGGACGTCGGCGAGCAGCACCACCGGGAACTGCCAGATGTCGCGGTCCAGGCCGGCGCGGGTCAGCTCCTCGCGCGCGATGGCGTCCGCCTCGCGGAGGATCTCGAGGCGCTCGTGGGTGACCTCGCCGATGATCCGGATGGCCAGGCCCGGTCCGGGGAACGGGTGCCGCCAGACGATCTCCTGGGGCAGCCCGAGCTGGTCGCCGACGAGGCGGACCTCGTCCTTGAACAGGGTGCGCAGCGGCTCGACCAGCTCGAACTCGAGGTCGTCGGGCAGCCCGCCCACGTTGTGGTGGGACTTGATGTTCGAGGTGCCGGCGCCGCCGCCGGACTCCACCACGTCGGGGTAGAGCGTGCCCTGCACGAGGAAGTCGACGCGCTCGCCGTGCTGGGCGGCGTCGCCCATGATCTCGACCTCGGCGGCCTCGAAGACCCGGATGAACTCGCGGCCGATGATCTTGCGCTTCTCCTCGGGGTCGATCGACCCCGGCGAGCGCGTCGAGGAAGCGCTTGGTCGGCGTCCACCACGTGCAGCGAGACCCCGGTCGCGGCGACGAAGTCGCGCTCGACCTGCTCGGCCTCGCCCTTGCGCAGCAGCCCGTGGTCGACGAACACGCAGGTCAGCTGGTCGCCGATGGCGCGCTGCACGAGCGCGGCCGCCACCGCGGAGTCCACCCCGCCGGACAGCCCGCAGATCGCCCGGCGGTCGCCGATCTGGGTGCGGATCTTGTCGACCTGCTCCTCGACGATGTTGACCATCGTCCAGGTCGGCCGGCAGCCGGCGATCTCGAGCAGGAAGTGGCTGAGCACCTGCCTGGCCGTGCTCGGTGTGCAGCACCTCGGGGTGCCACTGCACGCCGGCGAGGCGTCGGTCGAGGTCCTCGAAGGCCGCGACCGGGGTGTCCGCGGTGGAGGCGAGCACGTCGAAGCCCGCGGGGCGCCGCGACGACCGCGTCGCCGTGGCTCATCCAGACCTTGTGCTGCCGGGGCACGCCGGCCAGCAGGGTGCCGCGGGCGGTGACCTCGACGGGGGTCCGGCCGTACTCCGAGCGGCCGGTCCGTCGTACCTCGCCGCCGAGGTTGAGCGCCATCGCCTGGAAGCCGTAGCACATGCCGAACACCGGGACGCCGGCCGTGAAGACGCCGCCGTCGACGTTCGGGGCGCCCGGCTCGTAGACCGACGACGGGCCGCCGGACAGGATGATCGCCTTCGGCCCGCGCGCGAGCATCTCGGCGACGGGCATGGTGTGCGGCACGATCTCGGAGTAGACCCGGGCCTCACGCACCCGGCGCGCGATGAGCTGGGCGTACTGGGCCCCGAAGTCGACGACGAGAACCAGGTCGTGGTCGGTCACTGTTCTGGTCACGGGACCTTTCGCTGTTGGGCGGGAGCATGGCCGGTGAGAGTCGGGAGTCTATCGACTGGACCAGTGGCCGCGATCCACCCGCACCAACCTGGGCGAAGCCGGACAACTCTCCTGGCCCTCGGCAAAAATCCGAGCGCGTCGTATCAGCCTCGGGCACGGTGGGCTCCTCGGGACCTGCGTCAGCATCCAGGATCTCAACGAGGAGACACGTCATGACCATCGAGTCCGCCGCGGCCACCGGCCGAGCCCACTCCTTCCGTCGCCACACCACCGTCCGCGTCGAGCTGCCCGGCGACGCCGGGTACGACGCCGCGCGGATGCCGTGGAACGTCGCCGTCGACCAGCGGCCCGCCGCCGTCGCCTTCCCCGTCGACGCCGACGAGGTCAGCGACGTGGTCCGTGCGGCCACGGCGCACGGCCTCCAGGTCGCCCCGCAGGGCACCGGCCACAACGCCGGGCCGCTCGGTCCGCTCCAGGACACCGTCCTGCTGCGGACGTCGGAGATGACCGGCGTCCACGTCGACCCCGAGCGCCGGATCGTCCGGGTCGGCGCCGGCGTGCTCTGGCAGGACGTCGTGGAGGCGGCCGCCGCGCACGGCCTCGCCGCCCTGCACGGCTCCTCGCCCGACGTCGGCGTCGTCGGCTACTCGCTCGGCGGCGGCATCGGGTGGTACGCCCGGCAGCTCGGGCCTGGCCACCAACAGCGTCACCGCCGTCGAGCTCGTGCTCGGCGACGGCACCCAGGTCCGCGCCGACGAGGACCACCACCCCGACCTGTTCTGGGCGGTCCGCGGCGGCGGCGGCAGCTTCGGCATCGTCACCGCGATGGAGCTCCGGCTCTTCGACATCGAGACCGCCTACGCCGGGATGATGCTGTGGGACCAGGAGCACGCCGAGAAGGTGCTGCGCGCCTGGGCCGCGTGGACCGTCGACGCCCCCGACTGCGTGACCACGTCGTTCCGGATGCTGAACCTGCCGCCGATGCCCGAGCTGCCGCCGTTCCTGCGCGGCCGCCAGCTCGTGGTGGTCGACGGCGCGGTGCTCGCCGAGGACGAGCGCGCCGCCGAGATCCTCGCCGACCTGCGGGCGCTCGAGCCCGAGACGGACACCTTCGCCCGGGTCCCCGCCGCCGGCCTGGTCCGGCTGCACATGGACCCCGAGGGTCCGACGCCCGCGGTCTCCGTCTGCGCGATCCTCGGCGACCTGCCGGACGCGGCGATCGAGACGTTCCTGGCCCTGACCGGCCGCGGCTCGGGCTCGACGCTGCTGGCGGCCGAGCTCCGCCAGCTCGGTGGGGCGCTGGCCCGGCCGGCCGAGGGCGCCGGTGCGCTGCCGATGGTCGACGGCGCGTTCGTGATGTTCGGGGTGGCGATCGCGGCGACGCCGGAGATGGCGGCGCAGGGACAGGCCGACGGCGCGGCGCTCGTGGACGCGATGACGGCGTACGCCTCGGGTCGGGCGCTACCTGAACTTCGCCGAGTCGCGGGTCGACGTACGCCGGTCGTTCTCGGAGGAGGACTGGACCCGGCTCAAGGGCATCCGCTCCGCGGTCGACCCGGGCGGCGTGGTGCGGGCGAACCACCCCGTGCCGCGGCTCTACGAGAACGGGCTGCCGACGCCGTAGCGCCGACCGGGAGTCGCGCCGAAATTTCTTCGGACCTCCGCGTAACCCGGCTGACCGGTCCTCGTTGAGCAGGACGGATCCGGTGGCACGATCTCCCTCCCAGGACCGGATCCCGTGTCCGTGCAGCTGCGTGGACCGCTCAGGGCCCGACCACCCTCCCTCCCGGTCGGGCCCTGAAGCCGTTAACGGCAGGGCTTCGGCTCAGGTGATCGAGACGATCGGGCAGCCGCAGGGCGCCGGGGGCGGAGTCCGGGACGACCGGGTGGGCCGGGGCGACCGGCGCGACGCGCTGGTACGTCGACCCGAGCTCGGGTCGCGGGTCGGGCTCGCCCTTGTTCGGCCAGAAGGCCATCGCGCGCTCGGCCTGGGCGGTGATCGTCAGGGACGGGTTCACCCCGAGGTTGGCCGAGATCGCCGACCCGTCGACGACGTGCAGGCCGGGGTGGCCGAACATCCGCTGGTAGGGGTCGATGACCCCGGTCGTCTCGTCCGCCGCCGATCGTGCAGCCGCCGATGAAGTGCGCGGTCAGCGGCCGGTTGAACGGCTCGCCGATGGAGCCGCCCGGCTTGCCGCCGACGATCTCGGCCATCGTGCGGACGGCCTGGTTGGCGACCGGGATCCAGGTCGGGTTGGGGATGCCGTGGCCCTGGCGGGAGGACAGGTGCCACCGGCCGGTGAGCCGGCTGCGCGTGGAGAACACCGTGATCGAGTTGTCGATCGTCTGCATGACCAGCGCGATGACCGTGCGCTCGGACCAGTGCCGGACGTCGTACAGGTCGCGGACGTTGCCGCGCTCCTTCCACATCTCCTTGAGCCAGGTCCGCCACCGCGGCGCCGGGCCGTCGCCGTCGGTCAGCACGGTCTGCATCAGCGACATCGCGTTGCTGCCCTTGCCGTAGCGGCACCGGCTCGATGTGCGTGTGCTCGTCGGGGTGGAAGCTCGACGTGATCGCGACGCCCTGGCTGTAGTCGACCTTGGTGTCGGGCGCGATCGCGCCGAGGATCGACTCGGAGTTGGTCCGGGAGAGGTAGCCGAGCCGCTGCGAGACGCGCGGCAGGTGGCCCTCGTCGCGCATCCGGTGCAGCAGCCGCTGGGTGCCGAGCGACGAGGCCGAGAAGACGACCTGCTCGGCGGTCAGCGTGCGGGTGGCCGGAGCGCCGCCGCGGTCCTTGGCCTTCGTGAACCGCACGCGTACGTCGTACCCGCCGCCCGCACGCGGGGAGACCCGGGTGACCGTCGTGAGCGGCAGCACCTGCGCGCCGTTCTGCTCGGCGAGGTAGAGGTAGTTCTTCACCAGGGTGTTCTTGGCGTTGTGCCGGCAGCCCGACATGCACTCGCCGCAGCCGATGCAGGTCTTCCGCTCGGGCCCGGCGCCGCCGAAGTAGGGGTCGGCGACCTGCTCGCCCTGGGCCTGGCCGGGGCGCCGAAGAACACCCCGACCGGCGTGGGGTGGAACGTGTCCCCGACCCCCATGTCGGTGGCGACCTTCTCCATCACGTCGTCGGCGGGCGTGCGGAGCGGGTTCTCGACGACGCCGAGCATCCGCTTGGCCTGGTCGTAGAACGGCGCGAGCTCGTCGCGCCAGTCGGTGATGTGCCGCCACTGCGGGTCGTCGTAGAACGGCGCGAGCGGCTCGTAGAGGGTGTTCGCGTAGACCAGCGAGCCGCCGCCGACGCCGGCGCCCGGAGACGATCATGCAGTCCTTGAGGGCGTCGACGCGCTGGATGCCGTAGCAGCCGACCTCGGGGCGGAAGAGGTACTTCTTCAGGTCCCAGGACGTGGTCGGGCAGGTCGTCGTCCTCGAACCGGGCGCCGGCCTCGAGCACGCCGACCCGGTAGCCCTTCTCGGTCAGCCGCAGCGCGGTGACCGAGCCGCCGAAGCCGGAGCCGACGACCAGGACGTCGAAGTCGAGGTCTCGCTCACTGCGCGGCCACGAGCTTCTTGAGCAGCTTCGCAGTCTGGGCGGTCATCACCTGCGGCGTACGCTCGTCGGAGAGCCCGAGCATCGGGCCGAAGCGGAGCAGCCGCTGGGTCGCCACGGACTGGGTCTCGGTGTAGCGCAGCACGCCCTCGCCGCCCTGGCGGCGGCCGAGCCCCGACTCGCGCATGCCGCCCATCGGCGCGTCGATGCTGGCGAACGTGGCCGCGAACGCCTCGTTGACGTTGACCGTGCCGCAGCGGATCTGCCGGGCGACGGCGCGGCCGCGGGCGCCGTCCTGGCTGTAGATCGAGGCGTTCAGGCCGTACTCGCCCGTCGTTGGCGCGGGCGATCGCGTCGGCCTCGTCGGAGAACCGGTAGACCGAGACGACCGGCCCGAAGGTCTCGTGGCCGAAGCACTGCCATGTCCGGCGTGACGCCCTCGAGCACGGTGGGCTCGTAGTAGTAGGGGCCGAGGTCGGGCCGCGCCCGGCCGCCGGCGAGCACCCGTGACGCCCTTGGACCGGGCGTCCTCGACGTGCGCGATGGTGGCGTCGAGCTGCGCTGGCTGATCAGCGAGCCCATGTCGGCTGCCCCAGGCCAGGCCCGGCTGCATCCTCATCGCCTTGACCCGGGCCACGAAGCGGTCGACGAACCGGTCGTAGACCTGGTCGGCGACGAACATCCGCTCGGTGGAGACGCACAGCTGGCCGGCGTTGGAGAAGCTCGCCCGGACGGCGCCCTCGGCGGCGCGGTCGAGGTCCGCGTCGCGGAGCACCAGGATCGGGTTCTTGCCGCCGAGCTCGAGCGAGCAGCCGATCAGCCGGTCGGCGCACTGCTGCGCGATCGTCCTTGCCGGTGGCCGTCGACCCGGTGAAGCAGACGTAGTCCGCGCGGCCGATCAGCTCCGGGCCGATCTCGCTGCCGGGCCCGGCCACGACCTGCCACAGGTCGCTTCGGGAAGCCGGCCTCCTCGAGCAGCTGCACGCCGAGCAGGGCGGTGAGCATGGTCTGGGCGTCGGGCTTGTGCACCACGGCGTTGCCGGCGAGCAGGGCCGGGAGGCCGTCGCAGAGCGCGAGGGTGAAGGGGTAGTTCCACGGCGAGATCACGCCGACGACGCCCTTGGGGACCCGGTTGACCTCGACCCGGGTCAGGCCGGGCACGACGCCGGCCACCCGCCTGGTGTCCAGGTGCCGGCGGCCGGTGCGCCCGTAGTAGCGCGCGGTCAGCGCGACGTGCAGCGTCTCGCCGTAGGCGTCCATGCGGGACTTGCCGGACTCCCAGCAGATCAGGTCGCTGATCTCCGACTCGCGGTCGAACAGCAGGTCGTGCAGCCGGAGCAGGATGCGCCTGCCGCTCGCCGACGGGGGTCCGCGCCCACTTCTGCTGCGCCCGCGGGCCCGGCGGAACGCCTCGGCGACGTCGGCGGCCGAGCTCTGCGGGACGGTGCCCAGCGGCTGGCCGTTGAACGGGCAGTAGGTCGGCACGCTCCGGCCGGTCGTGGACAGGATCCGGTCGGTCAGCGCCCGCACGAACGCCGGCTCGAGCGCGTAGCTCGCGGTGGGGTCGGTGCTGGGGTCCTTGACGGCGGGGTCCGGCTGAACGCTCATATACCGAGAGTATGTGACCGCGGTCTCAGTGGCTACCTCTGGGTAACCATGTCCGCAGGTCACGGGCCGTCCCGACGAGAGGCAGATCACCCGCCTGTAGGGACCATTCCACGGGTCTGCCGTTTACAGTCGCGCTAACATTTAGTCGTCGGGGAGAGCCCTCCCCACGCCGTCACTCGCACAGAAGTAGTTGGTCACGAATGTCTACGGGGAACGCCTCCGCCCACATGCTCTACGTCGCCACGTCCGCCATCGCGGACCGTCAGCGCGACGCCCGCGACCGCAGCCAGGTCGCCCTCGCACGACGCACCCGCGTCGGCCGCTTCGCGCGCCGCTGACCGCACCCCCACCGCACGACGACAGGCGCCGGCAGACCGCGTGGTCTGCCGGCGCCTGTCGCGTTCGCGCGCTGTCCGAGGTGGGCTCGGTCAGCTGGTGGTGAGCGACACGTCGTCGACCAGGAAGCTGGTCGCCGCCGAGGAGTCCTCGACGCCGAGGAACTTCACGGTCACCGTCTTGCCGGTGTAGGCCGCGAGGTTCACCGACCGGGCGACGTACCCGGTGCCCTTGTTGAGGTTGGAGTACGTCGCGAGCGTCGTGGTGGCGCCGCCGCTCGGGGTGACCTGCACCTTGAGGGTGTCGTAGGCCGTCGAGGTGGTCGTCTCGTCACTGGAGATCGAGAGGTAGAACGACAGGGTCGCGGCCGACGCGGCCGGGACCGTCACCGTCTGGGCGACCGAGTCGGTGTGCGTCGTGCCGTAGCCGTCGAGCCAGGCGAAGTACGACCCGGCGTGCGGGGTGGCACCGGTGTTCGTGATCACGCCGGAGGTCTGCGTCCAGGACGCGGCGCCGGACTCGAAGCCCGGGTTGGCGATCAGGTTGCCACCGGTGGGCGGCGGCGTGGTCGTGCCACAGGTCTCGGTCGGGGTGACCGCGACGCCCTTCCAGGCGTTCAGCGTCGCGGTGCACTGCGTCGAGGTGGCGCCGTACAGGTCCTTGGCCGCCTTGACCTGGCCGTTGGCGGCCTGCGGGTAGGTCGTCGTGGAGGTCCAGTACGTCGACATCGCGCGGTACCAGATCGCGGCGGCCTGGTCACGGCCGATGCCGGTCAGCGTGGTGCCGTTGCAGGACGTCGCGCTGTGCGAGCGGCCGCCGATGGTCTTGGTGCCGGTGCCCTCGGCGAGCAGGTAGAACAGGTGGTTGCCCACGCCCGAGGAGTAGTGCGGGTCGAGGTTGCCGACCGTCGAGGTCCAGCAGTTCTTCGAGCCGCCGTCCAGGGACGGGTTGTCCATGCGGCGCAGGTAGGTGCCGTTCTTGGAGATCTTCTCGCCGATGTAGTAGTCACCCGGGTCGCTGGCGTTGGCCGCCTCGAACTCCACCATCGTGCCGAACACGTCGGAGGTGGCCTCGTTGAGGCCGCCGGCGTCACCGGAGTAGTTCAGGCCCGAGGTCGCGGCGGTGACGCCGTGCGACATCTCGTGGCCGGCCACGTCGAGCGAGGTGAGCGGGCTGAAGGTCGTGCCGCCGTCGCCGTAGGTCATGCAGAAGCACGAGTCGTCCCAGAAGGCGTTCTCGTAGCTGTTGCCGAAGTGCACGCGCGAGAACGCCGCGACACCGTCGTTGCGGATGCCGGTGCGACCGAAGTGGGCCTTGTACATGTCCCAGGTCTCGGCCGCGCCGTACGCCGCGTCGACGGCCGCGGACTGCTTGCTCGAGGTGGTGCCGGTGCCCCACGCGTTGTCGGCGTCGGTGAACAGCGTGCCGGTGCGGTAGTCGGTCTCGCTGACGATCCCGGTCGCGTCGTACGTCTTGTGGCCGCCGCGCGTGGAGTCGGTCAGCTGGTACGTCGACCCGCTCAGCGTGGTCTGCAGCGGGACCGTGCCGCTGTAGAGCGACTGGCCGGAGCCGGTGGCGTCCATGATCTGCGGGAGGCGGGCGAGCTGCTTGCCGGACTTCGCGTCGGTGTAGACGAGGTCGCGGATCGGGGTGCCGTCCTTCTCGGTGCCGGTGACGACCGTCTGCCAGGCGAGGACCGGCGCGTGCTGCGCGGCGTAGACGACCTTGACCGGCGTCGGCGGCGCCGGCCTTCAGGTCGGCGCGCTTGGCGGCGTCGGACTTCGCGGTCGTGCCGGCGACGGACGCGTCGGTGGTCGGGACGGTGATCCGGTCGCGGTTGGCGCGGGTCACGGCGATCTTGCCGTTGTCCTGTCTGGGCGACGACGAGGTCGCCGCCGATGACGGGCAGCCCGTCGAAGGTCCGGTTGTAGCGGGTGTGCTCGGTGCCGTCGGTGTCCCGCAGGACGTCCTTGACGACGAGCTGCCTCCTTGGCGCCGAGACGCAGCCGGTCGGCGGTGGCGCCGCGGTCCTGCTTCGCCTCGGCGATCGCCGCGCGCCGGTCGGCGGGGCTGTAGGAGGGGTCCGGCCGGCCGGCCTGCGGGGCCGCGGCGGCGGCGGCCGCGGTCGGGGTGGCGGCCTGGGCCGGGACGGTGAGGGCCAGGGGGCTGATCGCCAGGGCGGCGATGCCGACCAGTCCGATCGCCCGGGCGCTGGATCCGAGAGGTGCTCGCATCACGCACGTGCCTTTCTCTACCTCGGACGCCGGGATCTCCGGTTCCGACGTGGTCCGGAGCAGTGGAGGCTCCGGACCGAAGGCTGAGCCTGCACCCCCTGATCCCCGCCGGGTAGCCGTCAAGTTGCGCACCTGCACAAACCTGCAATAACCCCCGCATCGACCCGGGCCTGAGTTCCGGTCGACCCGGGCCTTGCGGTCGACCCGGGCCTTGCGGTTGACCCGGGCTCGGGATGCCGGAACCCGGCTCGACGTGAACTAACACCCGGTCGACTGAACTAGGCCCGGGTCACGGGCGGGGTCAGACGATGTCTGGGGCGGAGACCCTGGCCTCGTCGGCCTCCTGGTCGGTGAGGGCGAGCTGGCTCTGCCGCTCGGCCTCGACCCGGCGCAGGTAGTGGTCGACCTCCTCGTCGAGGCGGGCCTGGTCCCAGCCGAGCTCGGCGGCCATCAGCTCGGCGGCGGGACGGGCCGCATGCGACACCCCGGTCGAACGTCTCGATCGAGATCCGGGTCCGCCGGGTCAGCACGTCGTCGAGGTGCCGCGCGCCCTCGTGGCTGACGGCGTAGACGACCTCCGCGCGCAGGTAGTCCTCGGTCCCGGCGAGCGGCGCCCCCAGGTCCGGACGTGCGTCGACCAGGTCGAGCAGCTCGTCGACGAGGCCGCCGTACCGTCCCAGCAGGTGGTCGATCCGGGCGACGTGCAGGCCCGAGCGGCGGGCGAGCAGGTCGCGCTGGTTGGTGCGGGTCTCGAAGCCGTCGGCGCCGACGAGCCGGACGACGTCGGTGACGCTGGGCGGCACGGCGCCGCCGAGCGAGTGCACCGCGGCGTCGACGGCGTCGCGGCCCATCACGCGGTAGGTGGTGTACTTCCCGCCGGCGATCATCACCAGCCCGGGCACCGGCGCCACGACGGTGTGCTCCCGCGAGATCCGGCTGGTCGGCTCGGACTGCCCGGACGCGAGCGGCCGGAGCCCGGCGTACACGCCCTCGACGTCGGCGTGGGTCAGCGGCTCCTTGAGCACCTGGTTGAGGTGTCCCAGCAGGTAGTCGATGTCCGCGCGCGAGGCCGCCGGGTGCGCCTTGTCCAGGTCCCACGGGGTGTCGGTGGTGCCGATGATCCAGTGCCGGCCCCACGGGATCACGAACAGCACGGACTTCTCGGTGCGCAGGATCAGCCCGGTGTCGGAGCGGATCCGGTCGCGGGGCACGACGAGGTGGATCCCCTTGCTGGCCTGGACCCTGAGCGACCCGCGGCCGCCGACGAGCTCCTGGATGTCGTTGGTCCAGACACCCGCGGCGTTCACCACCACCCGCGCCCGTACGTCGATCTCGCGACCGGTCTCCAGGTCGACGACCCGGGCACCGGTGACCCGCTCGCCCTCGCGCAGGAAGGCGACCACCTTGGTGCGGCTGGCGACGTGCGCGCCGTGCGTCGCGGCGGTCCGGGCCAGCATCATGGTGTGCCGGGCGTCGTCGACCTGGGCGTCGTAGTAGCGGATCGCGCCGACCAGGGCGTCGGGCCGCAGGTCGGGGGCGAGCCGCAGCGCACCCCGGCGGCTCAGGTGCTTGTGCCGGGGCACGCCCATGTCGTACTTCCCGGCCATCGCCATCGCGTCGTAGAGCGCGAGGCCGGCGCCGACGTACGGCCGCTCCCAGCCGTGGTGGGTGAGCGGGTAGAGGAACGGCACCGGGCGCACCAGGTGCGGGGCCAGCCGGGTCAGCAGCAGGCCCCGCTCCTCGAGGGCCTCCCGGACCAGCCCGAAGTCGAGCATCTCGAGGTAGCGCAGGCCGCCGTGCACGAGCTTGCTCGAGCGCGAGGAGGTGCCGGAGGCGAAGTCACGCTGCTCGACCAGACCGGTCGTCAGGCCGCGGGTGACGGCGTCCAGAGCGGTGCCGGCGCCCACCACTCCCCCGCCGACCACCAGGACGTCGACCTCGAACGAGGCGAGCGCGTCCAGCGACGCGGAGCGGTGCTGCGGGTTCAGGGCGGTGCTCATCGGACCCCTCTGCGTCGTCGGAGCACCAGGCTATCGGCGCGGCCCCGCGCGCCCGGTCGGGCCCGTTCACTCCTCCTTGCGCTGGCGCGGCAGCGAGACCTTGCGCAACGCCATGACCTCGGACTCGAGGTAACGACGGTGCCCACCCAGGGTTCGGATGACGGTCAGCTTGCCCATGTCTCCCCAGCTGGAGACGGTCTTCGGGTCGACGCTGAACAGGGCCGCGACTTCGGCCGGCTTCAGCAGCACCTCCGACGAATCGGGTAGATCCATGCTTCCCCACCTCTCACTCTCGGGCGTGCCCCGTCCGCACGACCCGATCGGCAACCTGCCCCGAGCCCCGTCCCCCGGGACCCGATGTGCGCCGACCCCCACAGCCTCGACCGTTGCGACCTGTGCGGCAATGGCTCCATCAGGTCAGGTGCGAACCCCTCATCTGCTCCCGGAACCCCCCAAGCGGGTGAACCCGCCGGAACGGCCTGGTTTGGTGGTGAGGGAGCGGGAACCGTACTGGTAGGGCAGTTCCCCTGCGCAGGCGGTGCAAACACCGCGTGCCGGGCGACGTCAGCCGGCGAGCTCGACCCGGGTCCGCGGGCCCAGCGAGTCGCGCCGGTCCGCTGCCATCGGGTGCTCGCGCTGCACGCGCGCGACCTCGTCGGCGTCGAGGTCGGCGACCACCACGCCCGGCTCCCGGCCGAGCCGCCGGACCGGACGGCCCTCGGGGTCGTAGACCGCGGTGCCGCCGCTGAACGACCCGGTCCCGCAGGTCCCGGTCAGCCCGGCGAACGCGACGTAGATCCCGTTGTCGAGGGCCCGGGCGGCGTAGTAGACGTCGCGACGGTGCTCGGCGCCGACGTAGTAGGCCGCGGGCACGAGGTACGCCGAGGCGCCGCCGGCCGTCGCCGCCGAGGGCGTGCTCGGGGAAGCAGCCGTCGTAGCAGACCCCCAGCGCGAGGTCCCAGCCGTCGACGACGATGCGTGGCGCCGTGGTCACCCGGCGGCGAAGAAGTCCCGCTCGGGCCCGGAGAGGTGCTGCTTGTCGTACGGCGCGGTCACCTCGCCGCGCGCGTCGACGACCAGCACCGACAGCGTGGACACGTCGCGGCGCCCGTCGTACGGCGGCCCCGACGACCACCACCACCGAGCGGGACCGCGCCACCTCCGCCAGCGGCGCCACCAGCTCGCGGCTCCCGAGCCTGTCGACGGGTCGAGGTCGAGGCTCACGTCGTGGGTCCAGGCGGCCTCGTCGTAGCCGGTGAGGAACAGCTCGGGCAGCACCACGACCCGGGCGCCCTGGTCGGCCGCGTCGCGCACCAGCGACACCGCCGTCGCGACGTTGGCCGCGACGTCCCCGGGGACCGACGCGGCCTGCGCGGCGGCCAGCCTCAGTCCGCCCGGGGCCGGGGTCACGAGACGACGACCTCGACCCGCTGGAACTCCTTGAGCTCGGTGTAGCCGGTGGTCGCCATCGCCCGGCGCAGCGCGCCGACGAGGTTCATCGTGCCGTCGGCGGTGCGGGACGGGCCGAACAGGATCTCCTCGAGCGTCCCCACGGTGCCCATCTCGATGCGCTCGCCGCGCGGCAGGTGCGGGTGCCACGCCTCCGAGCCCCAGTGGTAGCCGTGGCCCGGCGCCTCGGCGGCGCGGGCCAGCGGCGAGCCGACCATCACGGCGTCCGCGCCGCAGGCCACCGCCTTGGCGAGGTCGCCGGAGCGGCCGATCGACCCGTCGGCGATCACGTGCACGTAGCGGCCGCCGGACTCGTCGAGGTAGTCGCGCCGGGCGGCCGCGACGTCCGCGACGGCCGAGGCCATCGGCACCGAGATGCCCAGCACCGTGCGGGTGGTGTGCGCGGCGCCGCCGCCGAAGCCGACCAGCACCCCGGCCGCGCCGGTGCGCATCAGGTGCAGCGCCGCCTGGTACGTCGCGCAGCCGCCGACGATGACCGGGACGTCGAGCTCGTAGATGAACTCCTTGAGGTTCAGCGGCTCGGCCTGCCCGGAGACGTGCTCGGCCGACACCGTCGTGCCGCGGATCACGAACATGTCGCAGCCGGCGTCGACGACCGTCTTGGCGAACTCCTTGGTGCGCTGCGGGGACAGCGACCCCGCGACGGTCACGCCGGACTCGCGCATCTCCTTGAGCCGGGCGGTGATCAGCTCGGGCCGGATCGGCTCGGCGTAGATCTCCTGGAGGCGGGCGGTGGCCCGCGGGCCGTCGAGCCCGGCGACCTCCGCGAGCAGGTCGCTCGGGTCGTCGTACCGGGTCCAGAGGCCCTCGAGGTCGAGCACGCCGAGGCCGCCGTGCTTGCCGAAGGCGACCGCGGTCTGCGGCGACATCACCGAGTCCATCGGCGCCGCCATGATCGGCAGCTCGAAGCGGTAGGCGTCGATCTGCCAGGCGACCGAGACCTCCTCGGGGTCCCGCGTGCGGCGCGAGGGCACGATCGCGAGGTCGTCGAACGAGTACGCGCGGCGTCCGCGCTTGGCGCGACCGATCTCGATGTCCATGCCCTGAGCCTATCGGCGCACCCGGGTCCCGAGCACGACGAGGGCACCGACCACGGACACGGCGGCGGTGACCAGGGCCGCCTGGTTCCACCCGGCGACCAGGCCGGCGGGCGTGGTGGCTCCCGCGGCGATCACCGACACGACCGTGACCCCGACCGCCGAGCCGACGTACCGCGCGGTGTTGTTGGCGCCGCTGCCGACGCTGCCGCGGCCGTCCGGGACGCTCGCGACGGCCTCCCGGCCCAGCGCCGCGTTGAGCACGCCGCTGGCCACGCCGGCGACCAGCAGGCCCGGCACGAAGCGCACCCAGGTCGAGTCCACCTGGACCCCGTGCTGGACCGCCTGGCCCACGGCGACGCCGAGCAGCCCGAGGGCCAGCTGGGTGCGCCCGGAGACCCGCGCCGGGATCCGCCGGGCCAGCAGCGCGGTGACCACGCTGGTCCCCGACCACAGCAGCATCAGCAGCGACGAGCTGAGCGCGGAGATGCCGAGCGCCCGGCCCGCGAAGCCCGGGAGGTACGACGTCAGCGCGATCACCCCGGCGCCGGTGGCCAGTGCGGCGACCGTCGCGGCCACGAACGGCGGGTGCCGGAACAGCGCGAGGTCGAGCATCGCGGCGGGGCTGCGCCGCTCGACCGCCACGAACGCACCGAGCAGCAGCACCGCCGCGGCCGCGAGCACCAGGACGAGCGGGGCCGTCCAGCCCTGCCGGCCCTCGACCAGGGCCGCGAGCAGGGCGCTCATCCCGCCGGCGAGCAGCAGCAGCCCGGGCAGGTCCAGGGGCCGGGGCTGCGCCGAGCGCGACTCGTGCACCAGCCGCAGCGCCGCGACCGTCACCGCGGCGCCGGCGACCGCGATCACCCAGTAGGCGTCGCGCCAGGACGCGACCACGTCCAGGGAGGCCGACAGCAGCGGCCCCACGGCGATGCCGGCGCCGACGCTGGCCCCCCACACGCCGCTGGCCGCCGCGCGGGCCGGACCGGGCGCGTAGGTCGCCGCGATGATCCCGAGGCTGGAGGCCACCACCGCCGCCCCGCCGACGCCCTGCAGCACCCGCGCCGCCACGAACACCAGGGTCCCGGGGGCGAGGGCGGCGAGCACGGAGCCGACCACCAGCACGGCCATCCCGGCCGCGAACGTGCGGCGCCGGCCGAAGTCGTCGGACAGCGTGCCGGTGGACAGCAGGGCCGCCCCCAGCCCGATGCTCATCGAGCTGAGGATCCAGGTGCGGCCCGAGGTCCCCGCGCCCAGCGCGGCCGCGGTGCTGTTCAGCGTCGCGATCGGGGCGGTGAACGCGACCAGGGTGAGCAGGGTGCCGAGCGCGGCCACGGTGAGCTGGGCGCCGGGACGGTGCCCGGTCGGAGCAGCGGTGGCGGTGGTCGCGGAGGACGCGTCGGCACGGGACATGCACAGCAGGCTAGCAGGTTTTGGTTCGTTCACCAGACCAAGTGCGCTAGGCTGCCGGCATGGCACTCGGCGTCGACTACGCACGGCAGGACTGCTCGCTGGCCCGCGCCCTCGAGGTGGTCGGGGAGCGCTGGACGATGCTGATCCTGCGCGACTGCTTCCTCGGGGTGCGCCGGTTCTCCGACTTCGCCGCCCACCTCGACATCTCCAAGGCGGTGCTCACCGAGCGGCTGGCCGGGCTGGTCGAGGCGGGCCTGCTGGAGCGCACCGGCACCGGCCACGCGGAGTACGTCGTGACCGAGCGGGCGCACGGCCTGTGGCCCGCGCTGTTCGCGCTGGCCCAGTGGGGCGACGCGGAGCGCGCGCCGCACGGGCCCCGCCGGCTCTTCGAGCACGAGGCCTGCGGCACCCGGGTGGACCGCACCGGACGGTGCCCGGCGTGCGGCACCGTCCCCGGCCCGGAGGACCTGGTGACCCGTCCCGGTCCCGGCGCCGACCCGACCGTGCGCGACGACCACGTCGCGCAGGCCCTGCGCACGCCGCACCGGCTGCTCGAGCCGGTCGTCGTGCGCGGGGCTCAGCGCCCGGAGTAGTTCGGCGCCTCGACGGTCATCTGGATGTCGTGCGGGTGGCTCTCCTTGAGCCCGGCCGACGTGATCCGGACGAACTGGCCGCGCTCCTGCAGCTCGGGGATGGTGCGCGCGCCGACGTAGAACATCGACTGGTGCAGGCCGCCGACGAGCTGGTGGGCCACCGCGGACAGCGGGCCGCGGTAGGCGACCTGGCCCTCGATGCCCTCGGGCACGATCTTGTCGTCGCTGGTCACGTCGGCCTGGAAGTAGCGGTCCTTGGAGAAGGACTTCTTGCCCCGCGAGGCCATCGCGCCGATCGAGCCCATGCCGCGGTAGGTCTTGAACTGCTTGCCGTTGACGAAGATCAGGTCGCCGGGGCTCTCGTCGCAGCCGGCGAGCAGCGAGCCGACCATCACGGTGTCCGCGCCGGCCACCAGCGCCTTGGCGATGTCGCCGGAGTACTGCAGGCCGCCGTCGCCGATCACCGGGACGCCGGCCGGCCGGCAGGCCAGCGACGCCTCGTAGATCGCGGTGACCTGCGGGACGCCGACCCCCGCCACCACGCGGGTCGTGCAGATCGAGCCCGGGCCGACGCCGACCTTGACGGCGTCCACGCCCGCGTCGACCAGCGCCTGCGCGCCGGCGCGGGTGGCGACGTTGCCGCCGATGACCTGGACGTGCCGGGTGGCCGGGTCGCTCTTGAGCCGCTTGATCATCTCGAGCATCAGCCGGGCGTGACCGTTGGCGACGTCGGGCACCAGCACGTCGACGCCGGCCTCGACCAGCGTGGTGGCCCGCTCCCAGGCGTCGCCGAAGTAGCCGATGGCCGCGCCGACGAGCAGCCGCCCGTCGGCGTCGTTGGAGGCGTAGGGGAACTGCTCGGACTTCACGAAGTCCTTGACCGTGATCAGCCCGACGAGCCGGCCGGCGTCGTCGACGATCGGCAGCCGCTCGCGCTTGTGCTGGCGCAGCAGGCGCGGTCGCCTCCTCGCGCTCGATGCCCTCGTGGCCGGTGATCAGCGGCATCGGCGTCATCACGTCGCCGACGAGCCGGTCGCCCCACTCGGCGACCGGCACGAAGCGCAGGTCGCGGTTGGTGATGATGCCGAGCAGCAGGTGGTCCTCGTCGACGACGGGCAGCCCGGAGACGCGGTACTGGCCGCAGATCTCGTCGAGCTCCTCGAGCGTCGCCTTCGGGTGGATCGTGACCGGGTTGGAGATCATCCCGGTCTGGGTCCGCTTCACCAGGTCGACCTGGTAGGCCTGGTCCTCGATCGAGAGGTTGCGGTGCAGCACGCCGATGCCGCCCTGCCGGGCCATCGCGATCGCCATGCGGGACTCGGTGACGGTGTCCATCGCGCTCGAGACGAGCGGGATCCGCAGGTCGATCGTCGCGGGTCAGCCTGCTGGTGGTGTCGACCTCGCTGGGGACCACGTCGGTCTCGCCGGGGAGGAGCAGCACGTCGTCGTAGGTCAGGCCGATCGCGGCGAACTTGTCGGGAACGCCGGCGGAGTTGAAGTCCATGAGGCCCTTCTCGGTGCAGGAGGCGGAGGCTCCAGTCTAGGCACCCGGGCAGCGCGTCCACACCGCCCGCTCGACGTGTCCGCCGTCACCGGCTCAGGCCCGGGCGGGGCGTCGGGCTGCGCGGCCGTCGCGTGGAGGCCGACCGCGCCGTGGCGGCCGGCACCATGGTGAGCGGCTTGAGGCCGTCCACCCCGACGGTGACGACGACCGTGTCCCCGTCGAGCCTGATCCGGGCCCGGAGCCCGGAGGCGAACGCCAGCGACATCAGCGCCGGGTTGTGCGTGCGGCTGCGCAGCACCACGTCGGCGGCGCCGTGCCCCCGGGCCAGCCGGGCCGCGCCGGACAGCAGCCGGGTGCCGATCCCGCGGCGCTGCCAGCCGTCCTCGACGAGCAGCGACACCTCGGCGATGGCGTTCTCGCAGGTGGAGATCGACGCGATGCCGACGACCTCGTCGCCGACCGTCGCGACCAGGGCGCCGTTGCCGGCCAGCAGCAGCCGGCGGGCGAACCGGTCGTCGATCCGGGCCAGCGGCGTGGCGTAGCGCCGGTAGACCGAGTCCGCCGAGCAGCGGGCGTGCATCCGGATCAGCGACGCGGTGTCGTCGAAGGTCGCGAGCGCGGACCGTCGGGCGCGTCGACCGAGCGACGGCGTCGGCGCGACGGCCCCCTCCTCGTCGTACGCCGGGGTGGGCGTGAGCAGCTCGGAGGCGACCTCGGCGAAGGCGACCGCCCGGGCGTGCTCGGTGGCGGTGAACGGGGCGGTACGTCGCAGCACCACCTGGTGCGGGCCGACCGCGACCGAGAGCGTGTCCTGCACGGCGCTGAGGTCGGCCTCCTGCGGGGAGGTCGGCGTCGCGTCGAGCAGCCGGCCCAGCACCTCGGCCAGCGTGCCCGCGTCGTGGGCCAGCCTGCGCAGGCCGTGGAGGTACTGGATCGGGCCGTCGACCAGGGCGTGCTCGGTGCAGGTGCCCACCGTGACCTGGCCGCCGCCGGCCTCCTCGATCAGCCCGGCGACGTCGACCATCCCCCAGGAGTCCGGCGCACGGAGCACCAGCTCGTCGGTCACGCCCGCGACGCCGGGGAAGATCTGCAGGCCGAGGATGTTGACCCCCTGCTCGCCGCAGTGCCGGGCCAGGGTCGCCAGCGACCCGGGACGGTCGGCCATCGTCGTACGCACGCGGAACAGCACGGCTGCCTCCTCGGAAGGTGTGATCGAGCTCCTCCAGGGTGACCCGGCCAGGTTCCACCCGTGCGGCGCTGGTGTTGCGGGTGTGAAAACTTCGCGGCCTCACTGGACGGCGGCGGGATCCATCCACATGACCTCCCAGGCGTGCCCGTCGAGGTCGTAGAAGCTGCGGCCGTACATGTAGCCCTCGTCCTGCGGCTCCTTGGTGGGCGAGCCGCCGCTGGCGAGCGCCTGGTCGACGAGGGTGTCGACCTCCTCCCGGCTCTCCGCGGAGACCGCGAGGATCACGCTCGGTCGCGGTCGACGCGTCGGCGACGTCCTTGGTGGTGAAGGTGCCGAAGAACGGCCGGACCAGCAGCATCACGCAGGCCTGGTCGCTGACCACCATGCAGGTGGCGTTCTCGTCGGTGAACTGCTGGTTGAACGTGAAGCCGAGCTTGGTGAAGAAGTCGACGGACGCGTCGAGGTCCTGCACGGGAAGGTTCACGAAGATCATGCGAGACATCTGGTTCTCCTCGTCGGTGCGGTCACCAGGAGAGACCGGGCGCCGCGCGGAGAACTCATCGCCGGACGCACGAACGCCGCCCGGGATCACCCGGACGGCGTTCGTCGTGCACGTGCTGTGGATCAGTGGCCGTGGCCGTGCCCGTGGCCGCCGCCGCCCGTGGGGGCGTCGTCGTCGTCCTCGGGCTTCTCGACGATCAGCGTCTCGGTCGTGAGCAGCATGCCCGCGATCGAGGAGGCGTTGACCAGCGCGGAGCGGGTCACCTTCACCGGGTCGAGGACGCCCTGGGCGACCAGGTCGCCGTACTCGCCGGTGGCGGCGTTGTAGCCCTCACCGACCTTGCCCTCGCGGACCTTGGAGACGACGACGAAGCCGTTGACCCCACCGTTCTCGGCGATCCAGCGCAGCGGCTGGTCGGCGGACTTGGCGACGATGCGGACACCGGTCGCCTCGTCCCCGGTCAGCCCGAGGTCACCGGAGAGCACCGAGACGGCGTGCACCAGCGCGGAACCGCCGCCGGCGATGATGCCCTCCTCGATCGCGGCGCGCGTCGCGGAGACGGCGTCCTCGATGCGGTGCTTCTTCTCCTTGAGCTCGACCTCGGTGGCCGCGCCGACCTTGACGACGCAGACGCCGCCGGCCAGCTTCGCGAGGCGCTCCTGGAGCTTCTCGCGGTCCCAGTCGGAGTCGGTGTTCTCGATCTCGGCCTTGATCTGGTTGACGCGACCCTCGACCTCGGTCTTGTCGCCCGCACCCTCGACGATCGTGGTGTTGTCCTTGGTGATCGTCACGCGACGCGCCTGGCCGAGCACCTCGAGCCCGACCTGGTCGAGCTTGAGGCCGACCTCCGGGGAGATGACCTGGCCACCGGTGAGGGTGGCGATGTCCTGCAGCATCGCCTTGCGACGGTCGCCGAAGGCCGGGGCCTTGACGGCGGCGGCGTTGAACGTGCCGCGGATCTTGTTCACGACCAGCGTGGACAGGGCCTCGCCCTCGACGTCCTCGGCCAGGATGAACAGCGGCTTGCCGGCGGCGATGACCTTCTCCAGCAGCGGCAGCAGGTCGGAGATCGCGCTGATCTTGCCCTGGTGGATGAGGATGTAGGGGTCGTCGAGGACGGCCTCCATGCGCTCGGCGTCGGACACGAAGTACGGCGAGATGTAGCCCTTGTCGAACTGCATGCCCTCGGTGAACTCGAGCTCGGTGCCCATGGTGTTGGACTCCTCGACGGTGATGACACCGTCCTTGCCCACCTTGTCGAAGGCCTCGGCGAGCAGCTCGCCGATCACCTTGTCGCGCGAGGAGACGGTGGCGACGGCGGCCATGTCGGCCTTGTCGTCCACGTCGCGGGCGGCGTCGCGCAGCGCGTTGCCGACGGCCTCGACGGCGAGGTCCATGCCGCGCTTGAGGCTCATCGGGTTCGCACCGGCGGCGACGGCGCGCAGGCCCTCGTGCACCATCGCCTGGGCGAGGACGGTCGCGGTCGTCGTACCGTCGCCGGCGACGTCGTTGGTCTTGGTGGCGACCTCCTTGGTGAGCTGCACACCGAGGTTCTCGAACGGGTCGTCGACCTCGATCTCACGGGCCACGGTCACACCGTCGTTGGTGATCGTGGGCGCGCCCCACTTCTTGTCAAGGACGACATAACGGCCCTTGGGGCCGAGCGTCACCTTGACGGCGTTGGCGAGTGCGTCCACGCCACGCTCGAGGGAACGGCGGGCGTTCTCGTCGAACTCCAGAATCTTCGGCATCTGTAGATGCACCTTCCTGATGGTCTTGAATGCTGCTTTAAGACGTGCGCCCCAGGGGCCCGAACGATTTCAGGCCGCCCGGGGCGGTGTCGGACGAAGCGGTTGAGCTCAGCCGATGACGGCGAGCACGTCGCGCGCCGAGAGGATGAGGTACTCCTGGCCGGAGTACTTGACCTCGGTGCCGCCGTACTTGCTGTAGATGACCTTGTCGCCGACGTTGACGTCGAGCGGGACCCGGTTGCCGTTGTCGTCGATGCGACCCGGACCGATGCTCAGGACCTCGCCCTCCTGGGGCTTCTCCTTGGCGGTGTCCGGGATGACCAGGCCGGAAGCCGTGGTCTGCTCGGCCTCGAGGGCCTTGACGACGATCCGGTCCTCGAGAGGCTTGATGTTGACCGACACGATGTCGACCTCCACTTTCGAAGTTGTCGAGGGGTGATGTTCCTGCAGAATGTCTGGTGCCGGCTTCGTCGCACGCCGTCGCGGGGGTCGCGCGGGTCCGACCTGCACTGGCACACTCGAGGTGAGAGTGCCAACGTGAATCTAGCACTCGGTTGCCACGAGTGCCAGGTGGGTCCCGGGTCTCTTCCGGGCCCGGCCTGACAGGATGACGGGCGTGGACCTCGACGCCTTCCGCTGGCTGCTGACCGAGCCCGGCCAGGCGCTGCTGGCCCGGGCCACGCAGGCTGTACGTCGACCACGCCGGCGACCCGGTGCGCACCGCGACCGCCCTGCGCCGCCAGCGACGGTCACGCCCGAGCACGCCGCCGCGGCGCTGACCCAGGTCGACCTGCGGGCGCGGGCCGTGGCCAAGCTCGGCGACGACGCGGCACGGATGTACTTCACCCCCGACGGCCTCGAGCAGGCCACCCGGTCCCGGGTCGCCGCGCACCGCGCGGCGCGGGTCGCGTTCGCCGCCCCCGCGTCGGTGCTCGACCTCGGCTGCGGCATCGGCGGCGACCTGGTGGCGCTGGCGCGGGCCGGGCTGACCGTCGCGGGCGTCGACCGCGACGAGCTGCGGGTGGCGGTGGCCCGCGCCAACCTCGACGCGCTCGGTCTGGGCGGGGCGGTGCAGGTCGCCTCCGCCGAGGACGTCGACGTCTCCGGGTTCGGCGTGGTCTTCGCCGACCCCGCCCGTCGTACGGACCGGGGGCGGGTGTTCGACGTGGACGGCTGGTCGCCGCCGTGGGACTTCGTCACCGCGCTGCTCGCCCGGCCCTCGTGCGTGAAGGTCGCGCCCGGCATCCCGCACTCCCTGCTGCCCGACGGCGTCGAGGCCGAGTGGGTCTCCGACGAGGGCGACGTCAAGGAGGCCGCGCTGTGGTCCCCGCAGCTGGCCACCGCGCGGCGCCGCGCCACCGTGATCAAGGGCGGCGGGCTGGTCTCGCTGACCGACGAGGACGACCCCGGCGCCGCCGGCGTCCGCGCGGTCGGCCGCTGCCTCTACGAGCCCGACGGCGCGGTGATCCGGGCCGGCCTGGTGACCGCGGTCGCCGCCGGCGTGAACGGCGGGCTGGTCGACGAGCACATCGCCTACGTCACCAGCGACGAGGCGTTCACCGACGCCGCTGGCCCGGTCCTACGAGGTGCTCGAGGAGCTGCCCTACAAGGAGAAGCCGCTGCGTGCGGCGCTCCGGGCCCGCGGCGTCGGCCGGCTGACGATCAAGAAGCGCGGCGTCGACGTGGTGCCCGAGGAGCTGCGCAAGCGGCTGTCGCTGCACGGCGAGCAGGAGGCCACGATCGTGATGACCCGGGTCGCCGGCAAGGGCACCTGCCTCCTCGTCCGCCCCTTCTGACGCCGACCCGTCACCCGTGCAGGGTTTCTCGCGGCGTGTCGTCGCAGAGGTGACGGGTCGATAACCCCTGGCGCCGGCCGGCCCCGCTGGGGAGACTCGCCCCATGGTCTCCCCCGAGCAGCTCCTCGCCTTCGGCGTCGCCGCGCTGGTGCTGATCGCGATCCCCGGCCCGAGCGTGGTGTTCGTGATCGGCCGCGCCCTGACCTACGGCCGCGGCGTCGCGCTGTCCACCGTGCTCGGCAACAGCCTCGGCCTGCTGGTCGTCCTGGTGCTCGTCGCGCTCGGCCTCGGCGTCGTCGTCCAGGAGTCGATCACCGTGTTCACCGTGCTCAAGCTGGTCGGGGCGACGTACCTCGTGGTGCTGGGGGTGCAGGCCGTCCGGCACCGCCGCGGCTTCACCGTCGGCACCGGTACGGCGGCCGCTCCCCTGTCCCGGCGTACGGCGGTCCGCCAGGGCTTCGTCGTCGGCGTCTCGAACCCGAAGGCGTTCATGATCTTCGCGGCCGTGCTGCCGCAGTTCGTGGACCGCGGCGAGGGGCACGTGCAGGCGCAGATGCTGCTGCTCGGGCTGCTGGCGTTCGGGATCGGGCTGGGGTCGGACAGCGTGTGGGCGCTGCTCGCGAGCCGGCTGCGCAGCTGGTTCGGCGCCTCCCCGCGCCGGGGCGAGGCGATGGGCGCGCTCGGCGGCGTCTCGATGATCGGGCTGGGCGTGGGCCTCGCGGTGACCGGCCGGCCCGAGTAGCGACCGCGCTGCCCGTCGTCAGCGGGACGCCTCGCGGTGGTAGGTGGCCGGCGGGGTGCCGACCACCGAGGTGAACGCGCGGGTGAGGTGGGCCTGGTCGGTGAAGCCGAGCTCGGTCGCGAGCGCGGCCCAGTCGACGGCCCCGCCGCCGTGCGCGACCGCCGCCGCGTCGAGGATCCGGCTGCGGGCGATCACCCACTTCGGCCCGACCCCGACGTACTCGGTGAACAGCCGCTGGAGCGAGCGCAGGCTCGTCGCCGCGAGGTCGGCGAGCTGCTCGGCGCGGGTGATGCCCGCGGTCCTGCTCGGCCGCCGCGACCAGCGCCCGCACCTCGGCGACGACCGGGTCCGGGCGCGGACCGACCGCGAGGAGGTAGGCCTCCAGGGCGGCCACCATCTCCGGGACGTCGACGTCGCCGAGGACGTGGGCCGCGACCGGCCGGTCGTCGACGCCGAGCAGGTCGCCGGCCGGCTGCACGGTGCCGGCGATCCCGCCGACGCCGCGACCCAGGAACGGCCGGAACCCGCCGGGGTGGAACGCGACGCCGATCGTGTGGCCGGTGCCGGTCAGCGTCCGGAAGAACGGCTCGCGGCTGATGCCGTGCACGAGCAGCCGGCCGTCCTCCGCGGCGAGGTGGATGCGCGGCTGCGGCACGACCTGCTGCCGGTGCGGCTCGGCGGTGCGCCACCCGACGTACCAGTGGTAGTCGACGAGGTCGGCCAGCGCCGGGCCCGCCGGCACCCGCTCGACGGTGATCGCGCGCTCCGCCTCGGCCGGGCGCAGGATCGCGTCCGGGCCTGCCCAGCTGCTCGTCCATGGGGCGAGGGTAGCGCGACCGACAGCGGACCGACCGGAGCCCGTAGCCAGGCCCGGGCACGTCGGCCGGGGCTGGCGCGTTTGTGCAAGACCTCCGGCCTGGTGGGGCTTCTTAGCGTTCCTGGCATGAGCCATGCGACAGAAGGCCACCTGCACGTTCACCGTCTCGTCCTGGAGCGAGGAGGTGTACGCCGACATCGACGGCGAGGGTACGACGGCCGGGGAGACCTACTACCCGAGAGCGCGGGCTGTCCCGCGCGGCCGGTCGGCTACACCTACTCCGGGGACATCGAGGGCACCTCGACGCTGGTGTACCTCATGGGCTACCGCGACGGCGACGACCTGGTGATCGGCCTGGAGCGGTTCGAGGGCTCGATCGGCGGCCAGGAGGGGTCCTGCGTCCTGCGGCACGAGGCGGTGCACGACTCCACCGCGGTGCGCGGGACCGTCGACCGTCGTCCCGGGCATGGGCACCGGCGGCCTGGAACGGCTCTCGGGCGAGGCCGACGCTGGAGATCGCCGGGCACAGCGAGACCGGCTACCCGCTGGTGCTGTCCTACGACCTCGGCTGAGCCGGGCCGCGCTCAGGAGTGCCGCCGCCAGGCGTCCTCGAGGAGCTCGGCCACCACGGCCGGGTCGCAGTCGGGCAGCGAGACCCGGGCCGCCGCAGCGTCTTCCCCCACCACTTCTCCTCGCACCACGCCGGCCACTCCGCGACGGCGGCGCGGATGTCCTCCTCGCCGAGCATCACGTGCAGGTGCTCCGCGTCCGGCACCGTGGCGAAGATCCGCCGCGCGGTCCGGAACGACGGGAAGCCGTGGTGGTCGCGCTCGGTGGCGCCGTCGAGCGCCAGCGCGGGGCTGCGTACGTCGTCCGGGCTCATGCCCCGACCCTGCCAGAGGACCCGGGCCCGCGTCAGCAGCCGTCGCGGGGCACGCCCGGGACGTCGACGGGCAGCCGGCCGGGGGCCGTCGACCGGCCGAGCAGCACCGAACCAGCGCGTCGAACGCGCCGGAGGTCTCGCCGTAGGTCGCGATCCGGACCGGCGCGGTGCTGCCGCCCAGCGCGTAGGGCGTGTCCAGCGCGACGACCACGTCCCCGCGGGCGGGGCCCCGGTGGAGTCCACGAGCCGGACGGTCGTGGCCCGCGGCGGCCGCGGCTTCTTCCTGCCCGTGCGCGGGGCCGGACCGACCACCCGCAGCCCGGCCGACGCGGCCGCCGCGCGGAACCGCGGCCACCGCCGGACGCCGGACCGGTGACCCGCACCCGCGGGCCGACCAGCCGCCCGGAGCACGGCCCGGAGACCGAGGTGATCCCGGCCGCCGACAGCCGGCGGGACACCTCGCCGCTGGAGCCGGCGGGTCGCGGCCGGTGCGCGCTGGTCGCGCTGGTGCAGCAGCAGCGCCACCATCCGGGTCGCCGCCTGGTCGAGCCGGGCCTGCGGCAGCCGCCCGTCGCGTACGGCGGCCACGATCCCGTCGCGGGCCGCGCGCGGGTCGGGCGGCATCAGCAGCACGTCCTCGCCGGCCCGCAGCGCGCGCACGGCGGACCCGGCGCTGCCGAACCGGGCGGCGACCGCCGCCATCTGCAGCGAGTCGGTGAACGCCACGCCCCGGAAGCCGAGCTCGTCGCGCAGCAGCCCGGTCACCACCGCGTGCGACAGCGACGACGGCGTCCGCGGGTCGACCGCGCGCACGTCGAGGTGGCCGACCATCACCGAGGAGGTGCCGGCGTCGACGGCCGCGCGGAACGGCACCAGGTCCCGGGCGCCGCAGCTCGGCCAGCGACCGGCGCTGGACGGGCAGCCCGTAGTGGCTGTCGGTGGTCACCGAGCCGTGCCCCGGGAAGTGCTTGACGACCGGCACCAGGCCGGCCGACGCGAAGCCCCGCACCGCGGCGGTCACCTGGGCGGCGACCCGCTCGGGCGAGGAGCCGGCGGAGCGCGCGCCGATCGCCGGGTCGGACGGTCCCGACGGTGACGTCGGAGTCCGGCGCGAAGTCGACGGTGAAGCCCGAGCCCGAGCAGCTCGCCCCCGCTGGCGGCGTACGCCTCGCGGGTCAGCGCCGGGTCCGCCCGCGGCGCCGGCGGTCATGAACGCGGGGAAGCCGGTGGCCCCGGACGTCACGCGGGCGACCCGGCCGCCCTCCTGGTCGACGCCGACCAGCACCGGCCAGCGCCGGCCGTCGCGCGCCGCGGAGCGCTGCAGGGCCCGGTTGCTGCGGGCGATCTGCGCGGCGCCGGCGATGTTCTCGCTGAACGGAGACGACGCCGCCGAGGTGCAGCCGGCGGACCAGGTCGGTGGGCGCGGCGGTGCCGCCGTACGACGCGACGATGACCTGGCCGGCCCGCTCGCGCAGCGACAGCCCGCCCACCAGGCCGGCGGGCCCGGTCGATCTCGGCCTTCGAGGGCCCCCAGCCGGTCTCCACGGGCAGCGGCCGGAACGTCCCGGTGCCGCTGCTGCCGCCCTGGGACCAGCTGCCGCCCGAGGTCGCGGGACGGGGGTCGGCGCCGTCCGGGCCCGCCGTGCCGCACGCGGACACGGCGAGGAGGGCTGCCGTCGCGACAGCCGCACCGGTCCGGCGGAGAACATCCGGCCAGTGTGCCAAGGCCGGCGCCCGCGCCGAAACCCGGTGGCGCCCCGCACGGCGCCGACCCGGCGCGTCTGGCGGCCCGAACCGCGCCGACCCGGCGCGTCTGGCGGCCCGAACCGCGCCGACCCGGCGCATGTGGCGGGCCGGAGTCGCCAGAGTCGCCGGGTGGGCGGGGGTGCGACCGCCAGAGTCGCCGGGTGGGCGTGACGACGGCGGTCACCCGGACCGGGTGACCGCCGTCGGCGGGAACGGCGCGAGCAGGTCAGGGCAGGTAGTACATCGGGTTCGGCAGCTTGAACGTCTTGTCGGCGTAGCCGCCGGACAGGTCGCTGAACTGGTCGCCGAAGTTGGCCTTGATGTCGTAGCCCAGGGACTCGATGTACTTGCGGGTCTCGGACTTGACCTCGATCGTCGAGCAGACCTTGTCGCCGGTCGTGTCGCACGTGGTCCAGGCGTGGTTGACGTCCTTGAGGAACACGTTGTCGGGGTTCGCGCCGACCGGGGTGCCGGTCACCGGGAAGCCGGTGTTCGTCAGGTTCGTCTCGGTGCCGGCCCGCTGCGACTCGGGGCGGCCGGTCAGGAAGAACACCGTGTAGCCGGCCTTCTGGGCCGACGTGGCGAGGTCCGGCATCCCGAACACGGCCGGGAACGCGGCGCGTCCACGAACGCCCCGTTGGTGGACGGGTTGTAGGCGAAGTTGCTGTAGATCTCGTAGTTGTAGGTGTTCAGCGACGTGTCGTCCACGTCGAGCAGGATCGCCTTGCTGCCGTGCTGCCTCGCGTGCTTCGAGCCTGGGACTTCGCGAGGTAGCCGGCGCGCCGACTTCTCGAGCCGGGCCACCTCCTTGGCGTAGGCGCTGGTGGGCGAGGCGACGTGCAGGGCGGTGTCCTTGCCGTCCACCGAGTTCGGCACCGGGTCGACCGTGGTGGTGCGGGGTGTCGCCGTAGTACGCCTTGATGGCGGTGCGCACCTGGTCGATGTTCTGGATCTGGTTCGGCGTTGGTCGGGCTGGCCGGCGGCGCGGGCACGGCGTGGAAGCCGTGCGAGACGGCCGAGGACTGGAGGCCGAGCGTGGCCAGGACGGCCAGCGCGGCGACCGAGGCGAGCGCGGTCAGCGACGCGGTGCGAGCGGGAGGAGGACATGGGTGACGACCTTCCGAGGAGGAGAGGGATGCAGGTTGCACTCTGCAAGCAGACAAGATGCCATGCGGCACCGCCCGCTGTCACCCCTCATGTCGGCCTTTGTCCGCCTTCCGTCAGCCCAGGACGACGGCGCTCCGCGGGGGTACGTCGATCCGCCCGGCGTCCACCGCGACGCCCGGCTCCCAGCCCAGCAGCACGCGAGCCCGGCACGTCCTCGCAGGTCCAGGGCTCGTCGCCGAGGTTGGCCAGCACGACGCACGTCACCGCGACGCGTGCGCAGCCGCCGGTCGGACCACGCGACGTCGGCGCGGTCCAGGGCGGCCGTCGCGGAGGTCGGGGCGCGCCCGGCGCAGCGCGATCAGGTCGCGGTACCACCGCAGCAGCCGGGCGTGCGGCTCCCGGTCGGGCTCGGACCAGTCCAGCCGGGAGCGGCGGAACGTCTCGGGGTCCTGCGGGTCCGGGACGTCGTCCTCGTCCCAGCCGTGCGAGCCGAACTCCGCCTTGCGGCCGGCCGCCGTGGCCGCCGCGACGCCGGGGTCGGTGTGGTCGGTGAAGAACTGCCACGGGGTGCGGGCCCCCCACTCCTCGCCCATGAACAGCATCGGCGTCCACGGCGAGGTCAGCAGGATCGCCGCGCCGCAGGCCAGCAGGCCGGGGTCGAGGCCGAGCTGCGGGCCCGAGAGCCGGTCGCCCTGGGCGCGGTTGCCGATCTGGTCGTGGGTCTGCAGCGACGCCACGAACCGCCAGCCGGGGACGGTGCCGGCGTCGACCGGGCGGCCGTGCGGGCGGCCGCGGAAGGTGGAGAACGTGCCGTCGTGGAAGAACGGCGTGCGCAGCACCTTGGCCAGCGCGCCGCGGGTCGGCGAAGTCGGCGTAGTAGCCCTGCGTCTCGCCGGTCAGCGCCACGTGCAGCGCGTGGTGGACGTCGTCGGCCCACTGGGCGTGCACCCCGAGCCCGCCGACCGCGTCGCCGGCGCCGCGCGGGGTGACGGTGCCGGGGTCGTTGCGGTCGGACTCCGCGACCAGCCACAGCGTGCGGCCGGTCCGGGCGGCGAGCGCGTCGACCTCGCGGGACATCTCCTCGAGCAGCGTGCACGGCGGTGTCGTCGTGCAGCTCGTGCACGGCGTCGAGCCGCAGCCCGTCGACGTGGAAGTCGCGCAGCCACAGCTGCACGTTGTCGAGCACCCAGCGGCGCACCTCGAGGCTGTCGCGGCCGTCGAGGTTGAGCGCCTGGCCCCACGGGGTCTGGTAGGCGTCGTTGAAGTACGGCCCGATCTCGCCGAGGTAGTTCCCGTCGGGGCCGAGGTGGTTGTAGACCACGTCGAGGCAGACCGCGAGGCCGTGCGCGTGCGCGGCGTCGACGAACCGCTGCAGCGCCGCCGGGACCGCCGTACGCCTCGTGCACGGAGTAGGGCGCGACGCCGTCGTAGCCCCAGTTGTGCCGGCCGGGGAAGGTCGCGAGCGGCAGCAGCTCGACCACGTCGACGCCGAGGTCGACGAGGTAGGGCAGCCGCTCGGCGGCCGCGTCGAGGGTGCCCTCGGGGGTGAAGGTGCCGACGTGCGTCTCGTAGATCACCGCGCCCGGCCAGCTCGACGCCGCGCCAGTCACCGTCGGTCCAGGCGTACGACGCGAGGTCGACGATGCGCGCTCGGGCCGTGCGGACCGTCGGGGAGCCGGACGCCCCGCGGGTCGGGGCGGGGGTCGCCGCCGTCGAGGGAGAAGGCGTAGCGGTCCCCGTCGGCGACCGTCGACGTCGCCGCGCCACCAGCCGTCGCCGCCGCGGCCGCAGCGGGTGCCGGGTGTCGCCGAGGACCAGGTCGACGCGCCGGCGCCGGCGGCGCCCAGATCGGCCGGGGTCACGCGCATGTGCACCCGGCGCAGCAGCGCCACCGGGTAGTCCGCGAGCACGTCGGCGCAGCTGTTCTCGGCGCCGCCGTGCAGCGCGCCGGTCAGCTCGTCGCGCCACAGCCCCTCGGGCAGCGCGAACGTCGCGCCGTCCCAGCCGCCGACGACCTCGAGCCGCTTGGCCGGCCCGGGTGGCCAGCACGGCGACCTCGCCGCCGCGGACGAACCCGACGAGGTGCCGCGACGTGCCGACCAGCGGCTGGTAGTCGCCGGCGTCGGCGAACGCGTCGCGCAGCTCGCGGCGCAGCGCGAGCGCCTTGTGGGTGACCAGCAGCTTCTCGTCGTCGAGGTCGCGGGGCGTGCCGTCGCGCAGGTGCGCGAGCCGCGCGCGACGGTCGTCGTAGTCGACCGGGCGGCGGTTGTCCGGGTCGACCAGCGACAGGTCCACGAGCTCGCAGCCCTGGTAGGTGTCGGGGACGCCGGGCAGGGTGAGCTGGAGCAGCTTCTGCCCGAGCACCAGCGCCCGGACCGCCGTCGCGTTGTGGTCGACGGCGGTGCGGACCAGCGCCTCGAGCCGGCCGGGCCCGTTGCGCGTCGGCGGCCAGCGTCCAGCACCCGCGCCTCGTACTCCGGGTCGGAGTCGAGCCAGGAGGTGCGCTGCTTGGACTCGCGCATCGCCTTGACGAGGTAGCCCTTGAGCCGCTCCTCGGCGATCGTCGCCGACGCCGGCGAGGGTCTGCCAGACGAGGTGCGCGGTCGGCAGGTCGACGCCGCGCTTGCAGGGCCGCGGCGGCGAACGCCTCGGCGCAGCGCTGCCAGGACTCGGCGTCGCCGGCGACGGCGACCAGCCGGGCCCGGACGTCCTCGCTGCGCTTGGTGTCGTGGGTGGACAGCGTGGTCATGCCCGAGCGGCCAGTGCTGCTGCTGGTGCACGGCCCAGCGGTGCAGCAGCTCGGCGCGAGGCGCTCGTCGAGCAGGTCGGGGTCGCCGCCGACCTCGTTGAGGCCGACCTGGCGGTGCCAGCGGTAGAACGCGGTGTCCTCGATGCCCTTGGCCATCACCGGGCCCCAGGTCTGCTGCAGCCGGACGGCGAAGTCGCCGGGCCGCCTCGCTGTCGGTCGTCGGCCGGTGGCGAGCCCGACCAGCTGCTCGATCTCGGCCTTCAGGTCGGGGCGGGCCGCCCCGGCGCGTGTCGCCGGCGCCCTCGAGGCGGGTGCGGGCGACGCTCGTCGATCGGGCGTGCCGGGCCGGACGTAGGCGCGGTAGACCTCGCAGGCCACCAGCAGCTCGACGACCGCCTCCTCGAGCCGGGCCGGGTCGAGGTCGGGCAGCGCCTCGCCGGCCCGCCGGACGCAGCCGGCGCCGCTCGGGGACCAGGACGTCGGCGACCACCTGGCGCTTGGACGCGGCGATCGACGTGCTCCAGGGACGGGTCCCCGCCGGTCTCCTCCCAGGCGTGCTGCAGCGGCGGGGGCGATGGCCGGGTCGATCAGGGCGTAGGAGACCACCTTGGCGGCGTCGTACCCGGTGGTGCCGTCGCAGGCCCAGTCCGGCAGCGTCTCGTCGCCCTCGAGGATCTTCTCGACCCAGATCGCGGTGCCGGGACGCAGCGCGGCGCGCAGCCGCTCGAGGTAGCCCTCCGGGTCGGCGAGGCCGTCGGGGTGGTCGATGCGGTAGCCCTCGACGATGCCGCGCTCGGTTGAGGTCGAGCAGCACCCGGTGGGTGGCCTCGAAGACGTCCGGGCAGCTCGACGCGGACGGCGATCAGGCCGTCCACGTCGAAGAACCGGCGGTAGTTGAGCACCTCGTCGCGCTCGCGCCAGCCGGCCAGGACGTAGTGCTGCTCCGCGAGCACGGCGGCCACGTCGGCGCCCGGGTCGCCGTCCCACGTGCCGTCGGCGACCGGGAAGACGTGGTCGTGGTAGCGCAGCACCTGGCCGCCGTTCTCCTCGCCGAGGCGCAGGTCGCCCTTGGCCAGCACGTCGGCGAGCGGCTCCCACAGCACCGGCAGGCCGATCCGGCCGTCGAGGGCGTCCCAGTCGACGTCGAACCAGTGCGCGTGCGCGGCCTCGCGGCCGTGCGCGAGCACGTCCCACAGCGGGGCGTTGCTGTTCTCCGGCGCGACCAGCGCCATGTGGTTGGGCACCACGTCGACGACGAGGCCGAGGCCGTGCTGGCGGGCGGTCGCGGCCAGCGCGACCAGCCCCTCCTCGCCGCCGAGCTCGTCGCTGATCCGGTTGTGGTCGAGCACGTCGTAGCCGTGCATCGAGCCGGGCACCGCCTGCAGCACCGGGGAGAGGTAGAGGTGGCTGACCCCGAGGTCGGCGAGGTAGGGCACCACGGCCTCGGCGTCGGCGAAGGTGAAGCCGGCGTGCAGCTGGAGGCGGTAGGTGGAGGTCACGTGCAGTGTCTACCCGCAACCAGGAGCCGCTGACACGGTCGCGGTCGGCATTTCAGGTCACATTCGCGCGTTCGGCGCCGATCGTGGTGTCGTCGCCGTGGCCGGTGTGCACCACGGTGTCGTCGGGCAGCCCGAGCAGCCGGTCGGTGATCGAGGCGACGAGCACGTCCCGGTCGCTGAACGAGCGTCCGGTCGCGCCGGGCCCGCCGTTGAACAGGGTGTCGCCGGTGAACACGCAGCCGAGCTCCGCGGCGTAGAAGCAGACGCCGCCGGGCGCGTGGCCCGGGGTGTGGATCACCCGCAGCGTCGTGCCGGCGACCTCGATCTCCTGGCCGTCGGCGAGGTCGACGTCCCACAGCTCGTCGGTGTGGGTGAGCTCCCACAGCGGCCGGTCGTCGGGGTGCAGCAGGATCGGCGCGGTCACCCGCTCCCGCAGCGCCGGGGCGACGCGGACGTGGTCGTCGTGGGCGTGCGTGCACAGGATCGCCTTGACCGTGCGGTCGCCGACGACCGCCAGGATCCCGTCGACGTCGTGCGGGGCGTCGATCACCACGCACTCGGTGTCGTCGCCGACCACCCAGACGTTGTTGTCGACGTCGAAGGTCTCCCCGTCGAGGGTGAACGTGCCCTCGCAGGACGCGCCTGGTCGACGCGCGCGGTCACGAGAGCACCACGACGCTGCGGAGGACGTCGCCGTCGTGCATCTTGGTGAACGCGGCCTCGACGTCGTCGAGGGCGATCTCCTCGGAGACGAAGGCGTCCAGGTCGAGCCGGCCCTGCTGGTAGAGGTCGACGAGCATCGGGAAGTCGCGCGACGGCAGGCAGTCGCCGTACCAGCTGGACTTCAGCGCGCCGCCGCGGCCGAACACGTCGATGAGCGGGATGTCGGGGAGCTTCATGTCCGGGGTCGGCACCCCGACGAGCACGACGGTGCCGGCCAGGTCGCGGGCGTAGAACGCCTGCTTCCAGGTCTCCGGACGGCCGACCGCGTCGATGACCACGTCGGCGCCGTTGCCGCCGGTGAGCGCCTGGATCGCCTCCACGACGTCGCCGTTCCTGGCGTTGACCGTGTGGGTGGCGCCCAGGTTCGTGGCCCACTCGAGCTTCTTCGGGTCGAGGTCGACGGCGATGATCGTGCCGGCACCGGCCAGCCGGGCGCCGGCGACCGCCGCGGCGCCCACCCCGCCGCAGCCGATCACCGCGACGCTCCTGCCGCGGCCCACGTTGCCGGTGTTGATCGCCGCGCCGAGGCCGGCCATCACGCCGCAGCCGAGCAGGCCGACGGCGGCCGGGCGCGCGGACGGGTCGACCTTGGTGCACTGGCCGGCGTGCACCAGCGTCTTGTCGGCGAACGCGCCGATGCCCAGCGCCGGGGACAGCTCGGTGCCGTCCTCCAGGGTCATCTTCTGGGTGGCGTTGAAGGTGCTGAAGCAGTACCACGGCTCGCCGCGGGTGCAGGCCCGGCAGGTGCCGCAGACGGCCCGCCAGTTGAGCACCACGAAGTCACCGGGGGCGACCGAGTCGACGCCCTCGCCGACCGACTCCACGACGCCCGCGGCCTCGTGGCCGAGCAGGAACGGGAACTCGTCGTTGATGCCGCCCTCGCGGTAGTGCAGGTCGGTGTGGCAGACCCCGCAGGCCTGGATCGCGACGACCGCCTCGCCCGGGCCGGGGTCGGGGACGTTGATCGTCTCGATCGAGACCGGCTCGCCCTTGGCCTTGGCGACCACTCCGCGGACCTGCTGCATGAATCCTCCTGCTGTCGGGACGGTGTCCTCGCAGGCTAACGGGCGAACAGAAAGGCCGACCGCGGCGACGTAGACCACGACCAGCAGCGACGCCCACGGCCTTGGGCAGGTGGCCGGTGCGCAGGCCGAGCAGCAGCACCAGCGGGAGCACCGCGGTCACCGCCGGCGGTCGTCACGACCAGGTTGTGCCGGCCCAGGCCGAGCGGGCTGACCAGCGCGGCCAGGCCGAGGGAGACCGTGGCGTTGTAGGCCACCGCGCCGACCGTGCCCGCGACGACGACCTCGGTCAGCCCGCGGCGCCGGGCGGCCCAGACCAGGGCGACCATCTCGGCGCTGGTGGCCAGCGCCAGCACGGTCAGCCCCACGACGGACTCGGCGAGCCCGAGTACGTCGACCAGGCCCTCGGCGCCGCGGACCGCGAGGAAGCCGCCGACCACCATGCCGAGCAGGCCGAGCAGCACCATCAGCAGGGCGCGGCCGGTCGCCTCGTCCCCGGCGCCCCCGCCGGGGTGCAGCCGGTCCTTCTCCTCGAGCTCGGCCATCTCGCCGATCAGCGGCGGCGTCTGCTCCCGGCGCCACACCCAGACGACCCCGGCGACGTAAGCGACACCAGGACGGCGCCCTCGAGCCGGCCGAGCACGCCGTTGAGCAGCAGCAGGCAGGCGACCGCGCCGAGCACGGCCGCCGCGACGCCGTACTCCACGCTCCGGCGGGTGACCGGCAGCCGGGTGACCAGCGCGGCGAGGCCGAGCGTGAGGGTGAGGATCACCAGGTTCGCGCCGATCGCGTCCCCGGCGGCCAGGGCCGGGTGCCCCTGGCCGGACGCGAGCATCGCGGTGACCGCCTCCTCCGGCTCGGCGCCGGCCAGCAGCAGGGCGAGCGCGAGCACGCTGACGCCCAGCCGGGACGAGGCGGCGGTGACGTTCTCGGCGAAGCCCTCCGCCCCGGCCGTCAGCAGGGCGGCACCGACGACGAGCAGCAGGAGGGCGACCAGGAGGCTGAGCACGTCTCATCGTCTCCGCGTCCCGCGCAAGTCAGCGGCGGATGCAACCCGCCGGGCCGGTTCCGCGTCTTGGTGGCAGGAATGCGGAGAGGATGGTGGGACGGATGCAGCTGGCAGTCGAGACGGGGGTCGGGATGGCGCCGGACCGGGACGCGGACTTCGCGGCGTACATGGCCGCGCGTCAGCCGAGCCTGCTGCGGACCGCCTACCTGCTGACCGGGGACCGGCACACCGCCGAGGACCTGGTGCAGGTCGGCGTTCGCGAAGCTGTACCTGTCGTGGGACAAGGTCCAGCGCCGGGAGCTGGTCGACGGCTACGTCCGCCGGATCCTGGTCAACGAGCACAGCTCGCTGTGGCGGCGGGCGTTCAAGCGCCGCGAGGTGGTCGCCGACGCCCTGCCCGAGACGCACACGGTCGACCGCACCGACGACGGCGAGAGCGCGGCGCTGTGGGCGTTCGTGCAGACCCTGCCGCGCAAGCAGCGCGCGGTGATCGTGCTCCGCTACTACGAGGACCTCTCCGAGGCGGAGACCGCCGACGTGCTCGGCATCTCCGTCGGCACCGTCAAGTCCCAAGCCAGCCGGGCGCTCGCCGCGATGCGGTCCCGCGTCCACGACCACCCCGGGATCAGCCGAGGAACGGCTCGGGAGGAGGAACGATGAGCACCCACGACGAGGACCGGCTGTCCCGCGGCCTGCACGAGCGGGCCCAGGACGTGCACGGCGCACCGGTCGGCCTGGCCGACGTGCAGCGCAGCGCGCGCGGCATCCAGCGACGCCGCCGGGCCGTCGGCGGGGTGGTCGCGGCGGTCGTGCTCGCGATCGCGTGCCGGTCGGCCTGAACGTCACCGGGACGCCCGGCACGGACCGACCCGGTGGCCCCGGCCACCACGTCGCCGTCCGTCGCCCCGACCCCGACGACCGCCGGCACCCCCGACCCGTCGCCCTCGGTCACGCGGCCGGCCGGGCGTCACTGCCCCTGACCGTCGAGGGCGCCCCGACCGGGTGCCCCGCGGCGATCACCTACCTGCGCGGCACGACGGTCGTCGTCCCCGGCGCCGATCCCGTCGACCTGCCGGCGGCCTACGACACGCGTCGCGCCCTACCAGGGCGGCTGGCTGGCCGTGCAGCGCAAGGAGCAGGGCGAGGCGTACGTCGTCCACATCGACGCCTCGGGCCAGGTCACCGGCTCCACGAAGGGCGGCGACCGGATCGTGACCAGCCAGGACGGCGTGGAGCTGTCGTGGGTGGAGGGCGGCAAGCTCTACCTGGACGGCACCAACGGGCACTCCGACCAGCCGCAGTCGCTCGACCTGCCGCAGGGGATCGTCGAGGCGCACCCCGTCGGCTTCGTCGGGTCCCGGTGCGGTCCTCGTCTCCGTCACCGACGGAGGCGACGCAGCAGCTCTCGTCTCGGACCTCCAGGGGCTCTCGCCGCTGAAGGGCGACGTGCTCTCGGTGCGGGCCACCGACCAGTCGCACGGCGCCCTCGGCGTGCAGACGTCCTACAACGACCGACCGGCACCTCCTGCTGGGCCGTGCGGACGAACAGCGGCGGCACGGGACCGAAGACCTGCGACTGGACGATCGAGCGCGTTCAGCACCGACGGCGCGCACTTCGTGGGCTACCCGTCCGGCATCGACGGACTCGGCTCGGCGACGGTCGGCCCTGCTCGACGCGACCACCGCGAAGCCGGTCGTCACCTTCGAGCGGCAGGGCGACGGCGACACCTTCGTCGCCGACGTCGCCTGGGAGGACGAGACCCACGCGCTGGCGACCGCTGCACGAGGACGGCCGGTGGTACCTCGTCCGGCTCGGCCTCGACGGGTCGCTGGAGCGGCTCGACGAGGCGTCCGGGGCCGCCGAGGAGAGCCCGTTCCACTTCGCCGCCCGGCCCTGACCCGGCCGGTCGAGACCCCCGGCTCTCACCGGCGGTCGCGGTCTCAGTTCAGTTCCATGCCGTGGTTCATGGCCCCGCGGACCACGGCACGGAACTCGACCTGGGCGGCGGGTGACGGCTCAACCAGCGAGGACGGACGTCACCGGCAGCGAGGAGTCGGCGGGCAGGTCGAGCGGCGAGGGCTGCCGGCCCCGGGCCACCATCTCGGCGCCGAGGGCGGCGACCATCGCGCCGTTGTCGGTGCACAGCCCCGGCCGCGGCACCCGGACCCGGATGCCCTTCGCGGCCGCCCGCTCCTCGGCGAGCACCCGCAGCCGGGAGTTCGCCGCCACCCCGCCGCCGATCAGGATGTCCTCGATGCCCTCGCTGAGCGGCGGCGTCGACCGCCTTGCGGGTCAGCACGTCGCACACCGCCTCCTGGAACGACGCGGCGACGTCGTCGACGGGCACCGGCTCGCCGGACCGCTCGCGGGCCTCGACCCAGCGGGCGACGGCGGTCTTGAGCCCGGAGAACGAGAAGTCGAACCGGTGCCGCTCCAGGTCGCGCCGCGAGGTGAGGCCGCGCGGGAAGTCGACGTACACCGACGAGCCGGAGCGGGCCGCCCGGTCGATGTGCGGGCCGCCGGGGAACGGCAGGCCGAGCAGCCGGGCGACCTTGTCGAACGCCTCCCCGGCGGCGTCGTCGATCGTCGCGCCGAGCGGGACCACGCCCTGGTCCCCGCCGGTCACGTCGCTGACCCGCAGCAGCGAGGAGTGCCCGCCGCTGACCAGCATCGCCACGCACGGCGACGGCAGCGGGCCGTGCTCGAGCTGGTCGACGGCGACGTGCGCGGCGAGGTGGTTGACCCCGTAGATCGGCTTGCCCAGCCCGACCGCCAGCGCCTTGGCGGCCGCCACCCCGACGAGCAGCGCGCCGGCGAGGCCCGGGCCGTTGGTCACCGCGATCGCGTCGACGTCGTGCAGCGGATCCCGGCGTCCGAGCAGGCCCGCTCGATGGTCGGCACCATCGCCTCGAGGTGCGCCCGCGAGGCGACCTCGGGCACCACGCCGCCGAACCGCGCGTGCTCCTCGACGCTGGAGGCGACCGCGTCGGCGAGCAGGGTGTGCCCGCGCACGATGCCGACCCCGGTCTCGTCGCAGGAGGTCTCGATGCCGAGCACCAGGGGCTGGTCCGTCATGGGGCTCATTGTGTCGTCGCGCTCCATCACCACCGCGTCCGACCCGTCGCGGTAGTAGCGCCGCCGCCGCGCGATCTCGGTGAACCCCTCGGCCGCGTAGAACGCCAGCGCCGCCCGTGTTGCGCGGCGCTCACCTCGAGCAGCATCCGGTCGCCGGTGCGTGACCGCGGCCAGCAGCGCGGCGCGCCAGCCCCGCGGCGCCGGTACGTCGCGGCGCACCCCGATCCGCTGCAGGTCCACGACGTCGCCGGCGGCCAGCGTCACCGACGTAGCCGACCACGTCCGGGTCCACCGCGACGACGGCCGTCCGGCGCGCGCCGGTCAGCTCCTCGCGCGACCGAGGCGGCCGACCAGGCGTCCGCGCCGAACAGCTCCTGCCTCCAGGGCGGCCACGCGCGTCGACGTCGCGCGGCCGTCGCCGGGCGCAGCGTCACGAGACCCGCTTGGGCTTGCTCGGGCGCGGCGACGTCCGGGCGCCGGAGGTAGAGCGGCTCCGGGTCGAGCAGCTCGGCGCGCTCGTCGGTCACCACCCGCGCCAGCACGCCGGCGTCCGGGTGCTCCGGGCCGACGGCGTGCGGGAACGACTCGGGGTAGAGCAGCGCGCCGGCCCCCACGACCGGCCGGTCCGTCGCCACGTCGGCCGGCTTCGACGACGTGCGGGCCGTCGAGACGCACGCCCTGCCCGTCGTACGCGCGCCCAGTAGACCTCCTTGCGGCGGGCGTCCGTCGCGACCAGGAACGGCTCGGCCACGGCCCCCTCGTCGACGGCCTGCGCCGCGAGCACGTCGAGCGTGCACACGCCGTACACCGGCACGTCCAGCGCGAGGGCCAGGGTGCGCGCGGTGACCAGCCCGACCCGCAGGCCGGTGAACGGGCCCGGGCCCGACGCCGACGGCGATCGCGGTGACGTCCTGGCGCGGCACCCAGGCCTCGTCGAGCACGCGCGGTGATGCCGGGGGCGAGCAGCTCGCCCTGCCGGCGCGCGTCGACCACGGTGTGCCGAGGCGACGACCCGCTCGCCGTCGTGCAGGGCCACGGTGACGGCGGGGGTGGCGGTGTCGAAGGCGAGCAGCACGCGGACGAGGTTACGCGCCGCGAGCGGGCCGAGGTCGACGCCGACCCAGCGCGGACCGAGCGCGGTCAGCCGGATCGTCCGGGTCTCGTCGTCGGTCGTCGCCGTGCGCGCGCAGCAGCTCGATCTCGAGCCGGTCCTCGGCGAGCTCCTCGGCGACGCCGGTCCCCCACTCCACGACGGTGACCGCCTCCTCGAGCGAGGTGTCCAGGTCGAGGTCGTCGAGCTCCGACGGCCGCCGCAGCCGGTAGGCGTCGACGTGCACGAGCGCCGGCCCGCCGACCAGCGACGGGTGCACCCGGGCGATCACGAACGTCGGCGAGGTGACGTCGCCGCGCACCCCGCAGCCCGGCGCCGAGCCCCTGGGTGAAGGTGGTCTTGCCGGCGCCCGAGGTCGCCGCTGAGGATCAGCAGGTCGCCGGGACGCAGCAGCGGCCGCCAGCCGGCCGGCGAGCGCGCGGGTGTCCTCGGCGGTCGCCGCGACGACGCGAGACGGTCACGAGACCCGGCTGGCGCGGCCCGCGGCGGCGGCCGCGAAGAGCTCGTCGAGCGCGGCGTTGACGCGGTCCTTCTGCTCGAGGATCACCATGTGCCCGGCGCCGGGGCACTCGACCAGCGTCGAGCCGGGGATCCGCTCGGCCATCTTGCGGCTGTGCCCGATCGAGGTGAGCACGTCCTTGGTGCCGCAGACGATCGTACGTCGGCACCCGGCGCGAACGCCGCGAGGGCGTCGAACTTGTCGAGCGGGTCGAAGTTCGGGAAGAACTGCGCGAGCACCTCGAAGGACGTGGCGGCGAGCATGTTGTTGACGAACTCGACGTAGGAGGCGGGCACGTCCTCGCCGAACGCGAACTGGTCGGCGACCAGGAAGCCGATGTTGGAGCCGCGCCGCCGGACCCGGTCCACCAGCTCCGGCGCCAGCGCCAGCGCCGGCGATCAGCCGCGGGCCGATCTGCGCCGCCGAGCGCGTCGGGGATCAGCCGGCTGACGATGTGGTGCGGTCTTGCAGCCCGCCGGCGGTGGTGGAGACCAGGCCGACGCCGACGACCCGGTCCTCGAACAGCTCGGGGTGCCGCTCGGCGAACGCCATGATCGTCATGCCGCCCATCGAGTGGCCGACCAGCACGACCGGCCCGTCGGGGACCAGCTCCTCGAGCACCCGCAGCAGGTCGTCGCCGAGCTGGTCGATGGTGGCGTGCTGCCTTGTCGGACCGGCCCGACCGGCCGTGCGAGCGCTGGTCGTAGAACACCATGCGGTGCTTGCCGCGGAAGTACTCCCGCTGGAAGTGCCAGCAGTCCAGGTTCAGCGCGTAGCCGTGCACGAACACGACCGTCGGGTCGGGCCGCGTCGCGCGCCGCTTGATCCCCGGCGCGGCCGGGTCTTCGCGGCCTCCTCGGCGTACGGCGTGACCTCGTCGACCTCGGCGTGCAGCGCGCACGCCGTCGTCGGTCAGCACCGGGATCGCGCTGGCTGTGCAGGCCGCCGAGCTCGTCGGCCCCGCGCCGAGCCCGCGCGGCGCGACTGCACCACCCGGCGCTCGACGACCACGCCCGCGGTCACCGCGGCCACGGCCGCGCCCGCACCAGCGGCCGCGAGCCTGAGCCAGCGTCGCGTCGCTCATCGGTCCATCAGTCCCTTCGCCGAGACGTGCCGGCGGACGAACCGGCCGCCGATCCTGGTGACGATCTCATAGGCGATGGTGCCGCACGCCTCGGCCCAGTCCTGCGCGGTCGGCGCGCCGTCGCCGGCCGGCCCCGAACAGCACGACCTCGTCGCCCGGCCGCGACGCGGTCGTCGCCGAGGTCGACGACGAGCTGGTCCATGCAGACCCGGCCGGCGACCGGCCGCGCGGCGCCCGCCGACCAGGACGTGCGCCGTCGAGGACGCGTGCCGCGGGCATGCCGTCGCCGTACCCGACCGGCACCAGGCCGACGACGGTCGTCGCGCTCGGCGGTCCGAGGTGTGCCCGTAGGACACGCCCGCGCCGGCCGGCACCCGCTTGACCAGCGCGAGCCGGGCCCGCGCCGTCATCGCCGGCACGCAGCCCGAGCTCGTCGGCGGTGACCAGCGTCGGGCGCCGGGCGAGAGCCCGTAGGACGCGATGCCGCAGCGCACCAGGTCGTAGCCGCGACCAGGGCCGCAGCAGCGCGCCGGCCGAGTTGGACAGGTGCCGCACCTCGGGCTCGATGCCGACGGCGTCGACGACCTTGCAGGGCCTGCCACGAACGCCTGCTCCTGCGCGTCGTTGGCCGGGTGGTCCGGCTCGTCGCTGCAGGCGAAGTGCGACCAGATGCCGACCACCTGGACGGCGCCGGCCTGCTCGGCGTCGGCGCGCGGCCTCGACCAGGGCCGGCCACTCCTCGCTCGGTGGCGCCGCCGCGGCTCAGGCCGGTGTCGACCTTGAGCTGCACCCGGGCCGGCACGCCGAGCGACGCGGGCCGCGGCGGCGATCTCCTCGACCTCGGCGACGGTGTAGGCCGTGACGTCGACGCCGGCCTCGATCGGGGGCGCGTAGTCCTCGCCCGGGCACGGTCAGCCAGGTCAGGAGCCGGCCGGTGTCCCCGGCCGCGCGCAGCGCCAGCGCCTCCTCGACCACGGCGACGCCGAGCCAGTCGGCGCCCCCGGCCCGGGCGGCCCGCGCCGACTCGACCATGCCCGTGGCCGTAGCCGTCGGCCTTGACCACCGTCATCAGCTGCGGCCGTCGCCGACGCGCTGCCTGAGGGTCGCGACGTTGTGCCGCGATCGCGTCGAGGTCGACGACGATCTCGGCGCGCGGCGTCGCGGGTCGGCGGTCGCAGGCGTCATCGCGCCGTCTCACCGCGTCACGAGCGAGCAGGTCGCGAGCAGACCGCCGGCAGCGCCGCGGCGACGTCCGGTGCCGTGACCGGCCCGCCGTCGCCGGCCAGCGACCGCGGCCGCGCCGTGCAGCCACGAGCCCGACCGAGCCGGCGTCGAACGGGTCCAGCCCGGCCGCCAGCAGCGCCCCGCACAGCCCGGCGAGCACGTCGCCGGCGCCGGCGGTCGCCAGCCAGGCCGGCCCGACCGTCGTGACCCGCACCTCGCCCGTCGGGCGGGCGACCAGCGTGTGCCGGCCCTTGAGCAGCACCACGGCGTCGTACCGCTGGCGCCGCCTCGCGGGCGAAGCGCAGCTGCTCGGCCTCGACCTGCTCCCGCTCGACGCCGAGCATCCGGGCCAGCTCGCCGGCGTGCGGGGTGAGCAGCGCGGGCACGCCGAGCGGGCCGGTCGACGTGGGTCAGCGCCGTCGGCGTCGACCACGACCGGCACCCCGTCGGCCAGCGCGTCGGCCAGCGCCTGCTCGGCGTCGGCGCCGCCGCCGGACCCGACCACCCAGGCCTGCACCCGGCCCTCGCCGACCACGACCTCGGGGTGCTGTCGCGCGGACGAGGTCGGCCGCGCCGCCGAGCGTAGCGGACCATCCCGGCCAGCCCGGCGCCCGCGCCGGAGACGCAGAGCACGCCGGCGCCGGGGTACTGCTCCGAGCCGGCGCGGACCCCGACGACGCCGCGGGTGTACTTGTGCGCGTCCGGCGCCGGCCGCGGCAGCAGGCCGCGCACGTCGTCCTCCTGCAGCGCCGTCGACCGGCCGGGGCCGGCAGGTCCAGCCCGATGTCGACCAGGTGCACGGCGCCGCAGGCCATGCGCCGCCGGGTCGACGAGGTGGGCGACCTTGTGGGTGCCGAAGGTGACGGTCACGGTCGGCGCGTCACGTGCGGGCCCTCGACGCTGCCCGGTGTCGACGTCGACGCCGGACGGGACGTCCACCGCGACGACCGGACGCCCGGCGAGCGGCCGACGAGCGGCCGGCCGCGTCGGCGCGCAGCCCGCCGCGGCCGCCGATGCCGACGATCCCGTCGACGACCACGTCGGGCGCCGCGCGGCCTCGACCGCGTCGACGACCCGGCCGCCGGCGCCGCCGCAGGGCCGCGAGCCCGTCGGCGTGCACCTTGTCGGGGCGAGCAGCACCGCCTCGACCGTGCACGCCGCGTCGGGCGAGCAGCGCCCCGGCGTACAGCGCGTCGCCGCCGTTGTCGCCGGCGCCGACGAGCAGCAGCACCCGGGCGCCGTACGCCGCGGCCGAGCAGGTCGAGCACGGCGTAGCGCCAGCCCGGTGGCCGCCCGCTGCATCAGCGCGCCCTCGGGCAGCCGGGCCATCAGGGCCCCTCGGCCGCCCGGACCTGCTCGACGGTGTGTGCGCTGCGCATCCGCTCAACCTACCCAGCGCCGACGACGGCGTCGCGACGACGCGACCCACGGCCAGGTCATCAGCGCCCAGCCGGCCAGCAGGATGCCGAGGGAGGCGACGATGTAGACCGGCCACGGACCGAGCAGGTCGAGCAGCGAGGCCGAGCGCCGGCTTGCGGTTGAGGTAGCCGTAGTTCACGCCGAGCCGCGCAGTTGAAGGCGAACACCACGCACCGCCCACGACGGCGGTGACGGCGACCGTGACGCGGTACTCCCGCCAGCGCGGGCCGAGCCCGAGGCCGAGGGTGAGGTAGAGCGCGGCCCAGACGACCAGGAAGTGCAGCGCCCAGAACGCGAAGTAGCGCGGGTGCGGGAAGGCCTGGCCGAGGGACGGGGTGAGGATCCCCTGCACGGTCAGCGTCGAGCCCCCAGAAGTAGGTCAGCGCCACCGGCACCCGGTCGTGGCGTCCACAGCGCCCAGACCGCGGTCACCCAGGCCAGGTCGCACAGCTGCAGCGGCAGCGACGTGCCGAGGTCGAAGTCGCCCGGCGTGAGCTGGAAGCCTGGCTCGGCACGGTGACGCACGGGATCGCGACGGCGTACGCGCGGCTGAAGCGGCGGCGCGCGCGGTGTCCCGCGCTGCGACCGTCCGAGCAGCACCAGCCCGACGGCGCCCGCGAGGAACAGCCCGAGCAGCAGCGAGGTGCTCGCCGCCGAAGGACTCGAAGCGTCGGCCGGCGGCCCGGCCGGCACCTCAGGACTCGAGCACCACGACGGCCGAGGCGATGCCGGCGTCGTGGGACAGCGACACGTGCACGCTCGCTCACGCCGAGCTCGTCGGCGCGGGCGAGCACCGAGCCGCGGATCTCGAAGCGCGGGTCGCCGGTCGCCTCGTTGACGACCTCGGCGTCCAGCCAGCCCATCCCCGTCGGGGCACCGAGCGCCTTGGCCAGCGCCTCCTTCGCCGCGAACCGGGCCGCCAGCGACGCCAGCGGCCGGTCGCGCTCGGCCGGCGGTGAACAGCCGCTCGCGCATCGCGGGGGTGCGCTCGAGCGTCTCGCCGAACCGGGCGATGTCGACCACGTCGATGCCGACCCCGAGGATCACTCGGCGTCACGGCTCACTCGACGGTGACGGACTTGGCCAGGTTGCGCGGCTGGTCGACGTCGTGGCCCATCAGGGTGGCCAGCTCGCAGGCGAACAGCTGGAGCGGGACGACGGCCACCATCGGCTGCAGCAGCGTCGGCACCTTGGGCAGCCGGATCAGCTCGTCGGCGTACGGCGCGACCTCGTCGTCGCCCTCCTCGGCCAGCACGATCGTGCGCGCACCGCGGGCCCGGATCTCCTGGATGCCGCTGACCATCTTGTCGTGCAGGAAGTCGCGACCCTGGGGCGGCACGACGCAGAAGACCGGCAGCCCCTCCTCGATCAGCGCGATCGGGCCGTGCTTGAGCTCGCCGGCGGCGAAGCCCTCGGCGTGGATGTAGGCGAGCTCCTTGAGCTTGAGGGCACCCTCGAGCGCGACCGGGTAGCCGGCGTGCCGGCCGAGGAACAGCACCGACTTCGCGCGTCGACGAGCTCCGCGGCGAGCGCGTAGACCTGGCTCGGCCTGGTCGAGCATCGCGCTGCACGTGCCGGCGGCATCTGCTCCAGCTCGTCGCACGACCTGCGGCGATCTCGTCGCCGAACTTGGTGCCGCGCACCTGGGCGAGGTAGAGCCCGAGCAGGTAGCAGGCGACCAGCTGGGTCATGAAGCCCTTGGTGGAGGCGACGCCGATCTCCGGGCCGGCGTGGGTGTAGATCACCGCGTCGGACTCGCGCGGGATCGTCGAGCCGTTGGTGTTGCAGATCGCGAGCACCTTGGCGCGCTGCTCGCGGGCGTGCCGGATCGCCATCAGCGTGTCGGCGGTCTCGCCGGACTGGCTGATCGCGACGACCAGGGTGTCGCGGGTCAGGATCGGGTCGCGGTAGCGGAACTCGTGGGCCAGCTCCACCTCGCAGGGGATCCGGGTCCAGTGCTCGATGGCGTACTTCGCGACCATGCCGGCGTAGAACGCGGTGCCGCAGCCGATGATGATGATCTTGTCGACGTCGCGGAGCTCCTCCTCGGTGATCCGCACCTCGTCGAGCTGCAGCTCGCCCTCCTCGTCGTGCCGGCCGAGCATCGAGTCGGCGATCGCCCGCGGCTGCTCGTAGATCTCCTTGCGCATGAACCAGTCGAAGCCGCCCTTCTCGGCGGCCGAGAGGTCCCAGTCGACGTGGTACGGCTTGCGCCTCGGCCGGCTTGCCGTCGAAGTCGGTGACCTCGACGCCGTCGCGGGTGATCGTGACGACCTGGTCCTGGCCGAGCTCGAGCGCCTCGCGGGTGTGCTCGATGAACGCCGCGACGTCGGAGGCGAGGAAGTTCTCCCCGTCACCGACGCCCGACGACCAGCGGGCTGTTGCGCCGGGCCGCGACCACCCGGTCGGGGTCCTGGGCGTCGACCGCGACCAGCGTGAACGCGCCGTCCAGCCGGCCGCACACCTGCTGCATCGCCTCGGTCAGGTCGCCGCCCTCCTCGAGCGCCTCTCGACGAGGTGCGCCGCGATCTCGGTGTCGGTCTCGGAGCGCAGCTCGTGGCCGGCCGCCTCGACCTCGGCGCGCAGCGCGGCGAAGTTCTCGATGATCCCGTTGTGGACGAGCGCGACCCGGCCGCTGCGCGCCGACGTGCGGGTGGGCGTTGACGTCGTTGGGGGCGCCGTGGGTGGCCCACCGGGTGTGCCCGATGCCCGTGCTCGCCTCGGGCAGCGGGTCCTCGGCGAGCGCCTTGTCGAGGTTGGCCAGCTTGCCCGGCCCGCTTCTCCGAGCCGATCCGGCCCTCGTGGACCAGGGCGATGCCCGCCGAGTCGTAGCCGCGGTACTCCAGGCGCCGGAGGCCCTCGATGACGATGCCCTGGGCCTGCCTCGTCCCGACGTACCCGACGATTCCACACATGGCCCGGACTCTACCGGCGGGCTCCCGTCGCCGTTCGCCGGTTGCCGACAGCGTTCGAAACCTCACCTCGTACGAAATGTCGGAAGTTACCCGTTGTTTACCCGTTTCACTGGTCCACAAAGTGGTTCATTCCTTGGCATCGGGCCTTCATTCGCTCCCCCCGGATGCCGATGCCCTCGCTCGTGCACGCCGCCCCGGCAGCCGATCACCGGCCGTCGATGACAGCGGCGTCACGTTCCCGCCCCCGACCCATGGAAGCAAGCATGCGCCTACGTACCCCGTCCGCTCTCCTCGCCACCGCCGACCGTGATCGGCGCCGGTCTGATCGCGCCCGCCGTCACGTCGGCCGAGGCCTCGGCCAGAAGCGCTCGACCTACGTCCGGTCGGTGCTCGGCAGACCGGCCGTCCGCCCTCCTGCAGGGTGGCCGTGACCTGACCGGCAGGCCGCCGCCGCGGAAGGCCGTTCCGGCCCCCGGGCGACCCGCCTCCCGAACGGCGACCTCGCGACCAAGTTCAACGGCCGCGGCGCAGTACCTGCGCTTCGCGTCCGCGAGCGCGCCTTCGAGATCGCCCCGACCGGCGCCCTGACCGTCGAGTACTGGATGCGGCCCGACACCCTCCAGTTCCGCGACGAGGAGGGCAGCGGCTACGTCTACGTCCTCGGCAAGGGCAACCCGGGCGCCACGAGTGGTACGGCCGGATGTACTCCAAGTCCAACCCGGAGTCCGGCCGAACCGGATCAGCGGCTACGGCTTCAACCCCTCGGGTGGTCTCGGGGCCGGCTCCTACTTCCAGGACACCGTGCAGGCCGGCCGCTGGATCCACGTCACGCTGGTCTACAACACGCACGCCCGAAGCAGCCAGCTACCCGACGGGCTACGTGAAGATCTACAAGAACGGCGTGCTGCGGGACACGGACTCGCTGGCGCGACTACAACATCGTCCCGCGCAGCCGGCAACGCACCGCTGCGGATCGGCACCGGCTACCGCGACAGCTACTTCCAGGGTGCCGTCGGCGACGTGGCTTTCTACCCGCGCGAGCTCGCGGCGTCGCGGATCTCCGCGCACTACCGCGCGATGCGCTGACCTGAGCGCTGGAGGCGTCCGTCCCGGACGCAGGGTGCGTCAGTCGCTCGGCTTCGCCGCCTGCTGGCGCGCCCGGATCTCGCGGATGCTCCCCACTTGTAGACCAGGCCGTCCTTCCCGACCCCGTCGCTGCGGAAGTAGACGGTCAGGTTCGGCTTGCCGGACTCCGACCCCGCCCGCGACGGGTCGTTCGGTCAGCGGCATCCGCGGGTCGATCCCCCGGCGCACGGCCTCGCGCCGAACAGGTTCCCGTCGTCGACGACCTCGTTCACCTGCTTCCAGTCGCCGCCGTTCTTGCCGTTCGCTGAGGTCGACCCACAGCTCGAGGTGCACGCCGTCCTTCGCGTCGTACACCAGAACTTCACGCCGATCCACCGGTCCTTGGGCAGGTCGCCGACCAGTAGCTCTCGTTGCCGACGGCCTCGTTGATCGGGACGCCGTCTCCTTCTCGAAGTCCACGGCGCCGTCGTACCTCATGCGGGCGCCGTAGCCACGGGTGTCGCACTCGTACCGTCCGCTCTCGGTGTCGAGGTGGTTGGAGCGCGCCACGATCGTCATGCCGGCGTACGGGATGTTCGTGTCGGCGACCCGCCGGAAGTACATCGTCGCCTCGACGTCGCGCCACTGGCGCGAGTCGGCCGGGTCGTGGACGTACATCCGGGGGATGTTGCCCGAGACGAGCAGCCGGCCGTCCTCGACGCGGTACGTCGCGGACCCGTGGTCGGCGTCGAACCACGGGTCCCCCGGGTCGACGCCGTCGAAGCTGCGCGCCCGCTCCAGTCGGAGGTCCAGATCGTCCCGCCCGGCAGGGTGGGTGCGAGGTTGCTGATGCCGAACGCGTCACTGTCCGCGCGGACCTGCGCCCGTCGCGATGTTGTCGGCCCGGGCCCGGTGACGCCGTGGTGCCTGGGCGGGCGGCGAGCCGGAGCAGGCGCGGCCAGCGCCAGGCGCAGCGCCGCGGGCTCCGCACCGTACCGACGCTCGTCCTTTCGCCCCCAGAAGGCCCCGGGGCAATGGTCCCCAGAGGCCGTCGATGGCCGAGACGAACGCGACCTTGTTCCCGGTGATCCGGATCCGGGTCGTCGCCGAGTTGTTCGTCTCGTTCGTCTCCCTCCAGAATCCCTGCCAGTCGGCGGTGACCCGGACGACGTACTCACCGTCGGGGAGCCCGGTGATGTCGATGGCCTGGTCCGGCAGGCTGGAGGGTAGGTGTCGGCCCATCCGACGGAGAGCCCGTGGACGATGCTCGTGGCGTTGGGCTGGCCGTTGCCGCACGACGTCGCGTTGGCGTAGACCGGGGGGGCCGGGCGGGCCCGCGGCTGTTGGAACGAGGTGCTGTCCCGGCTGGTGTTGTCCTCGAAGCAGAAGCCGGCTTCTCCCCAGTCTTGAGCTGGGTGCCCGCGGCGTTGAACAGCTCGTAGCTGTCGAAGTCCCTGATGTGCCAGTGGTTGTGACCGTCCCCGGCGTAGTAGAACGACGCGCCGGAGTCAGGCAGCGTGGTCGTGGAGCCGTTGTCGTTCTTGACCACCTGGCGTCCCACCCAGTCCACGGCCGTGGTGCTGGAGCGGGTCCCCCGGATCTCGAGCGGGCCCGCGCCCACGTTCGCGGTGACCGCCGGGAACTTCAGCAGCTTCTGGCCACCCGAGGTGGTGATGAAGAGCCGTGCCTGCCGGACGGGTCCTGCGAAGCCGAGCGGTCGAGCTTGTGGACGCGGACGTCCGGGTACAGCGGGTTGCCCGTGCCCCCACCCGGCGGGGGCGGCGGCGGGGGCGGCGGCGGCGGCTCCGCGCCGTCCGTGTCCAGCCTGGCCGTGATGCCGACCCGGGCGTAGTTCCTCAGCCAGGTGGCCGACGTGCCGTGACCGGACAGGACGTAGCCGCCCGACGGGATGGCCATGCTGCCCACCCCGTTCGCGATCTGCGTGACCTGACCGTTCAGCACCGCCCGAAGCCGTACTGGTTCGTGTCGGTGGTGGCCCCGAACGCGGCGGTGTAGCGGATCAGCTGGTTGGACAGCCGACGGGTGTTGTTCGCGTCGATCGCCCGGGTCTGCGTGCCGATGGACGGACCCGACAACGTGACGCTGCTCGCGGTCTCAGGGGTCCCCCCACCGCCCGGCGGGGGTGGCGGCGGTGGCGGCGGAGCGATCCCTCTGTCACCGTGGCGCCGACGATGGCGTTGGCCTTGAGCCACGTCCGTGACGTGCCGTGGCCGGAGAGGACGAACCCGTTGGCCGGGATGGCCATGTTGCCGACGCCGTCGGCGATCTCCGTCACCTTGCCGCCGACCACCTTGGCCTCGAAGCCGTAGGCGTTGGTCCCGGTGGTGGCACCCTTCACCGGCGTGTATGTCACCAGGAAGTTGCTGCTGCGGTAGACGTCCACGCCGTCGACCGCGTGCTGCTGGCCGCCGACCGTGACGGGGTCGGCCGCGCTGGCGGCCTGGGTCGTCAGGACCAGGGCGGCTGCGATGACGGCGAGTGCCGTGAGCACGGCCGCGACGAGCCTCTTCATGACGACGGATTTTTTTTTTTTTTTGAGCCCGGTCTGGGCGCCGTCCACGAGAGGCACCTCGCCTCCCGGGACCGCCACCGCGGTGCGGGTCCTGCGGCGTCTCACGCGTGTGCCAGGAGTTCGACTTGAGCTTGGTCAGCGACCAGTAGGCCGCCGGCCGCAGGCAGAGCAGCCCGAACAACGGGTAGACCGGCGACAGCGCCAACTGCGTCCACCGCTGCCGCGTCGTGAAGCCCGGCCGGTAGACCGCGTAGATCGCGGACTGGGTGACCGAGCAGATGACCCACCACATGACGCCGTACTAGAAGACCGGGTTGTCGTACCTGAACGTCAGCGTGAGCAGCGCGGCCACCACGAACGGCCAGAGGATGCAGAACACCAGCGGGAAGCAGTAGAAGACGATCACCAGCCAGCGAAGGTTGGTGAGCACGAAGGGGGTGCCGAGCCATGCGGACTTGGACCAGCGCAACCGCTGGTGGAAGGCACCGCTCCAGGTCGTCGGCAGCTGCGTCGCGGCGATCGCCTCGTCACGCCGACCACGTCGCCGCGCAGGAGGGCGTAGAACGACAGCCTCCGGTCGTCGCCGGCCGTTCCGGAGGTCAGGTAGTCGTCGAGGTTGTCGTAGACCACGGCAGACCGGTAGATGGCCAGAGCACCGGAGGTGGGGCTCACGATGCCCAGCCAGGACCGGGCCATCCGGAACAGCAGGCAGGAGGTGACGACGTTGATGTCGGTGAGCCTGGAGAGGAAGTTCACGTTCCAGTTCCGGACGAGGATCATCCCCGTGGCGGCCTGGACCCGTTCGTCCTTCATCGACCGGAGCATGTGCTCCAAGGCGTCGTCGTCGAGCACGGAGTCCGAGTCGACGGTGAAGATGTAGTCGAACTCGTCCGGCTGCGAACTGGTGGAGCACGTGTGCCTGGGCGTGCCGCTTTCCGGAGTTGTCGATGCGGTGCCAGGTGACCAGCGGGTCGTCGAAGGTCTCCAGCGGGACGCGCGAGCCGTCGTCCACGACGTGGATGGCGTCGGGGAGGATCGTCTGCCGGAGCATGGACTGCACGACCGCGTGCGACCAGGAACGGCTCCTCGTTGTAGGCCGGGATGATCGCGAGCACCCGGCCTGCCGCGGGCGAGAGGTGCGTGAAGCTCTTCCAGAAGATGCCGGACAGCAGGAAGTAGGCGATCAACAGGCCCATGGCACCGAAGAACGTCGACAGGAAGATGGTGTTCTCGGAGAGACCCACTTGACGTGGGACCAGATGACGTAGGTCATGAAGGCGACCAGCGAGAGCAGGGCCAGCCCGCGGCGTCCGCCCAGCGGCACGCCCCGGTCTCGGACGAGGGGCCGCTCGTCGTCGTAGACGAGCGGCCGCGCATCCAGCTCAGGTTCGGGCATAGCGGCTCCCCCTGGTCGCGAGACGGTAAGTGACGATGATGGCCACGGCGACGGAGCAGCCGAGCATCAGGATCTGGGCCTGCCCGATACCGACGCCGAGACGGTCCAGGCCGGCACGTGCGAGAGGGCGAGGGGGGTGCCGACGGCGGCGGAGGGGTTCGGGACCAGCCGCGGGAGCGGCGTGCCGACCGCAGGCTTGAGCGGTCCGTCCATCACCTGGTCGACGGTCTCGACGCTGGTGGAGTCCGGACGGGACTTCAGCCAGGTGACGAAGGCCGTGAAGTCGTCGGGGGTGATCGTCGTCTCCTGGTCGTCCGGATCCACACCGACGCGCGTGAAGACCAGCGGGACCCAGCCGCCGCCCGAGTTCTCGGCTTGCGAACGTGACGCTTGAGCTCGGTCAGGTCACCCCCGGCTCGTTGGTCCGGATGCGGAAGTCGTCGGTCGGTGGCAGGGACTCACCCTTGGGGCAGCTCGAGCACTGGCTCTCCGACGCGTACAGACCGGCGAGGTCCCGGCCGCTGTTGTAGCCGCACTGCTGCGCGACGCTCTTGACCTGGGCCGTGTCGGTGGCGTGGGGGTAGGCGAAGCTGGTCACCTGGAACCCGAGCTGGGCCAGCGTCGCCCGGTCGTCGCAGACCTGCTGCTTGGCCTGGGCGACGGTCTGCTTCGACAGGTCGTTGCCGTAGAGCGAGGCGCCGCCGATCTCGTTGCGGTTGCGCGCGATGCTCCGGAGCTCGTCGACCCCGAGGTAGGCGGGGTAGCCGAGGTACCCGGAGTTGATGTAGAAGGTGCCGGCCAGGCCGTTGTCCGCGAGGATCTGGGCCGCCACCTCCTGGCCCTTGTAGGTCCGTCGAAGGTCAACGTGACCGACCGTCTCGGCCTTGTCGCCGTCGCCCTCGCTGCCGGCGTGCTGCAGCGCCGGAGCGCGTCAGCACGACCAGGACGACGCTCCGACTGCGAGCAGAGCTTTCCTCACAACATGACCACGTTGTCGGCGGGCTGCATCGCGTGACGGCAGTCCAGCACCGTCTGCGCCTCGACGGCGAGCTTCTGGTAGTCGAACTCCGCGTGGTCGGTGACGATGATCGACAGCGGGAACCGGCCGACCTCCCCGGCCAGCTCCTCCAGGGCCACCATCGGGGTGAGCGTCCATCGGTGACGTGCGGGTCGGCGACGTGGACGATCGCCCCGTGGGCGACCAGCTCGCGGACGACTTCGAGCGCCGGCGACTCCCTCATGTCGCCGACGTTCGGCTTGTAGGCGACGCCGAGCACGAGGATCTCGGTGCCGCGCATCGCCAGTCCACGGTCGTTGAGGAGCTCGACCGCCGCTCCACGACGCGGGCCGGGCGCCCACCGTTGATCTCGTCGGCGAGCTCGGCCAGCCGGAACGGTCGGCCGAGGAGGGCGCGGGTCTGCCAGGCGAGGTACATCGGGTCGATCGGGAGGCAGTGTCCACCGACGCCCGGGCCGGGGGTCCAGTAGGCCATGGAGTGGCCCTTGGTCATCGCCGCGTCGATCATCTCGTAGACGTCGATGCTCCATGTCGTGGCAGATGCTCGGCGAGCTCGTTGACCAGTGCGATGTTGACGTAGGCCTGGGTGTTCTCGAAGACCTTCGCCAGCTCGGCGATCGCGGGCTGGACACCGCCACCGTCACGTCGACGATGCTGTCGTAGAACCGCTGGATCACCTCGAGGCCGGTCGGCGTGGTGGCCGAGACCAGCTTCGGCGTGTTCACCAGGGTGTACTCCCGGTTGCCCGGGTCGATGCGCTCCGGCGAGAACCCGAGGTGGAAGTCGACACCCGGCACGAGGCCGGGAGTCTCGCCAGCGCGTCGGCGAGGAGCCCCTCGGTGGTCCCGGGGTAGGTCGTCGACTCGAGGACGACCGCCGCACCCGGACGCAGGATCTGGCCGATCATCCGGCCGGCCGCCTCGACGTAGGACAGGTCGGGGACGGCGCGGCGAGAGCGGCGTCGGCACCGCGATGATCGCGAGGTCGAAGTCGAGGGCCGGCCTCGGGAGCCGTCGCGGCGTCGTCCCACCCGGCGCGGCGCGGAACTCCCTCCCAGCTGACCGCGGGCAGCCGTTCGTCGGTCATGTCCTCGATGTAGGACCTGCAGCTCCGGAGGAGCTGGATCTTGGTGGCGTCCAGGTCGACGCCGACCACGTCGTGACCGACCTCGGCGGCCCGGACCGCCAGGGGCAGGCCGACGTAACCCAGACCGACGACGACGACTCTGCTCATGCTGTGCCCCTGAGCTGGTCGGATGGTGGACCGCCCGGCGGCCGTGGTCTGCTCGTCGTGTCTCGTCGTCGTGCTCCGCGAGCACGACGGCGAGCGGGTCCTCGTGGTCGAAGATCACGGTCAGGATGGAGTCGCCGGTGACGGGCTGGTGACGGGACCAGACGACGGGGATGCCCGCCTCGTCGAACTCTCGCATTCGCCCATGTAGGAGCGCCCCCGGCGCCCGGAGAGGTACTCCATCGGCCCCGCGAAGGCCTGGATGACCGAGATGATCCCGGCGGAGCCGGTCAGGCCCCGGGGCCGGACGGCTGAAGGTCAGCGGGGTCTCGATGCCGAGGATGTCGCGCACCAGCAGGATCAGCCGGAAGTTGAGCTCCCAGAGGAGGTCGGTCCTGACGGCCAGGATCTCGTCGCAGACCATCGGCCCGGACTTCTCCCAGTGCGGCGGCTTCTTCGTGCGTGCGTGTAGCGCTTGACGATCTCGTCGACCAGGTGTGCGGCGCGTCCTCCGTGATCTGCTTGCGGTTGATCGGGTCGGTGCTCGAACCCTTGACGAGCGGCAGGGTGACCCACTGGTCGCGCATCTTGACGCGGCGCTGGTAGCCCTTGTGGACGAACTGGTCCCAGATCTTGAGGTCGAACATGTCCGCGTTCGCCATCTTGGACCAGAAGCCGGAGTAGGGCAGCAGGTCCGGCTGGTGGGCGGAGTAGAGGGTCATACCCGGACCCCCCGGACCAGCGCGTAGGGCTCGGCCCAGGAGACCTGCCGGGCGTTGCCGATGACCCGGCCTGCTGCTTGACGCTGTTGATCGGGTGCGGCCGGTGATCGCCTGTGAGGCGTAGGCGCTGAGCGCGTCCACCTTCTTGTCGATCTGGTCCTCCTCCAGCGACTCGAAGACGTTCCACCTCAGGTCGGTCGGGTAGAGCACCACGTCGTACGCCGCGACGTCGTAGACGAACAGCGACGGGGTGAACCAGTGCCCGTCGCTCATCGACAGCCGCCCTGCGCGGATGCCGCCTCGTAGACCGCGATGTGGTCCTGGTGCATCGAGGGGAACGGGAGGTACAGCTCCTGGGCGGAACGCGCGATCAGCTGTCCAGCAGGCCGACGAGCGTGTGCATGTCGTCGCCGATGTTGCCGTCCGGCAGACCCAGGAAGTAGGTCCGGGTAGCGCAGGATGTCGTGGGCGACCTGGAACTCCTTGAGCCGGACCTCGTCCGGGGCTCGAGACCACGACGACCCCGCTCTCGTCCGGGTACTTCGCCAGGAGACCGCCGCAGCCCAGCGTCTCGTCGTCGCAGTGCGGCGCGAGCACCATGCTCTTCACGGGCCCGACCCTGCCCGCGTCACGGCGCGCCACAACATAAATATTTTGGCCATTGAAAAGGAAACCCCGGGAGAAATGAATGCCCAGATCCCCCGGTCCGGCTACGGCCCCCTGCTGCCCCCATCCTGACCGTGGAACGTCGACCTTTCGCCGACTCGTTTTACCCTCTCAGAGTATTTCCGACCTTGTCCCTAGCCCGTACTGACTAATTTCAGGACTCTCCTGTGCGACTTAGATACGGAGTAACAAATAGTATCCATGTTTCGTCACTTTTTGGTTTTCGGATGCACCAGTGAATTTAGCATGAATATCTATATGGCTTTTCACGTCCATTTGAGGATTTAGCCGCGTTACGGTGCATACGCCTTTGCCCGGGCCCTTCGACGACCCCGCTCCAGGAATGAGCCGTCTCCACCCCTCGCGTGTACGGCCCGGATCCTCAAGTCCTTTCCCCAGGACGCCGAACCTCCTTGTGTAGAGCCCCGAACCGTCGTGGCACGAGCACTGCTCGCCGACTGAGACCCGGGGCTCTCGCTTCGCACCCGTCCCCCACTGCTACAACCCCGGGTGCGCCCACGAGGCCTTGGGAGGGGCCTGGAACATGAGAAATCCCCTTGCACTCCACCCTGCTCGAAAGCTGCTGACCGGCATCGCGGCACTGTCCGTGGCCGGCGCCGGCCTGCTGGCCGCGGCCCCGCAGACCGCCTCCGCGGCCACCACCTCCACCCCGGTCGTCACCGTCGGGTCCGCCAGTCGCACCGTGACCGGGACCAACATCAGCCGCACCACCGATGCCCTGGTGCTCTACACCCCGCCCGCGGTGCCACCACCGGCACCAACTCCTACGGCACGGAGATCGCCGTGTTCGGTGGCAAGGTCACCAAGGTGCAGTCCAAAATCGGCAACATGGCGATCCCTTCCGGTGGCTACGTGCTCTCCGGGCACGGCACGTCCAGCACCTGGCTCGCCTCGAACGCGAAGGTCGGCACGACCGTCAACCGGTCCGACAATTCGACCTCCACGAGCCCCCCCGACCCCGCCGCCGCCGTCCTCCACCCCCGGCGCCGACCGGCGACTCGTACCTCACCGCCCTGCAGTCGGTCCCGGGGCTGACCCACTACTACCCGCTCGACGCGGCACACGGTGCGAAGGACCTCGTCGGCAACGTCAACGGGTCCCTCAAGGGCACCGGCGTGACCTTCTCCTCCACGGGCGCCAACTTCACCGGGAGCGGCTACATCGAGCTGCCGGACAACGACGACTTCTCGGTCGCGACCAAGGGCGGGCTCACCGTGCTGGTCGACCTGACCATCTCCGACTGGCACGGCAAGGGCGCCTCGGAGTACGTGCACTGGATGGGCAAGGGCACGTCCGGCGCCCACGAGTGGACCTTCCGGCACTACGTGCAGGGCGGCCACGGCGAGGCCTCCTCGCGCCAGGGCCGCGTGTCGTTCTACCACTTCAACCCGGCCGGCGGCCTGGGCGCCGGGTCCTACTTCCAGGACTCGATGGACAACTCGGAGCACGTCATCGAGGCCACCGGCGACATGAAGCAGGTGCAGATGAACAAGGACGGCGTGCTGCGCGACACCGACGCCCTCTCCGGCTACTCGGTGGTCCCGAAGAACACCAAGAGCCGGTCCGGATCGGGTCGCGCGGTGACAACACCGGGTTCCTGGTCGGAAAATCCGCCGCGTGGCGTTCTTCAACCGGGTGCTCACCCCCGCCGAGACCTCGCGGCTGGCCTCGGCCGCTCGCCAGTAACCGCCGACGCCTCACCCGCTGATCGACCCCCCCCCGCCGTCCGCGCAGCCCCCCCACCCGGCTGCGCGGGCGGCGTCATGCCTCCCCCGCGCCCGCGGCACGGTGCGGCAGGGGCGTCCGGGGGCCGTGGTCCGGACCGACAGCGCGGCGCTGCGGGAGAAGCCGACCTGGTTGTGGGCGGCCACGCGCAGGCCGCTAGGCCCCGCCGGGGCACCAGCCCCGTGAACGTCCGGTGGCGCGTCGTCACCGTGAGGACCGACCCGCGCCAGCCGCCCCGCCGGGTGGAGTAGCGGTCGATCGCGGCGCCGCCGTCCCGGTGCCCCGGGGCGCCTGTCCAGGACAGGGTGACCGACCGGGCGCACCCCCACCCGGGCCCGCAAGGAGCGCCCGGCGCCGACGGCACCGTCGCGTGCGACGGCTGCTTACTACGACCGTGCCCGGGAAGGACGCGTGGACCTCGCCGGACTCGCCCGAGACAGTGGCGGAGAGGTCGACGCGCGCACCCGGTGCCAGGGTGCGCCGGAGCGGGACCGTGACGTCCTGCTCGGTCCCCCCGCCCAGGCAGGAGATCTTGGTGCTGCCCCAGGAACTGCGTGGGCTCGCCCTCGTAGACCAGCACCGTCTGTGGCGGGTCAACCGGGCAGACCACGCGCAGGTCGACTGAGGACTGCCGCAGCTGGACCAGGGTGATGCCGAGGTCGGCCGCCGGGGCCCCCGGTGCCGCGACCAGCGTGGCGGCCCGCCGAGCGAGCCCGGCCGCGAGGATGGTGGAGAACGTTCGCTTTTATGGTGGTGTCACCCCGAAGGGGAGCAGGCCCCTCGCCGCTCCTGCGCCGCACATTAGGGCACTCCCCAGGGTTCTCGCAACAGGGCCTGACCGCCCTAGTCATCCGGCGGGCGGTGGGCATTGACCCGAATCCCCCTCCCGCCGGGACGCCTGCCAGAATGCATCGCATGTCAGGCAACGGCTCGGGAAGCGAGTCCGGACCGTACGTCGAGCTCGACCGCGACGCATGGGCGGCCCTCGGGGCGGCGACCGAGCAGCCGCTGAGCGCGGAGGAGATCGACCGGGTCCGCGGGCCTCGGCGACGAGCTCGACCTCGACGAGGTCCAGCAGGTGTACCTGCCGCTCTCCCGGCTGCTCATCGATGTACGCCGAGTCCGCCGGCGCCCTGCACCGCGCCCAGGAGGCGTTCCTCGACCAGCCGCAGCCGCCCCGCACGCCGTTCGTCATCGGCCTGGCCGGCTCCGTCGCCGTCGGCAAGTCGACCACCGCCCGGGTGCTCCAGCAGATGCTCGCGCACTGGCCCGAGCACCCCAGCGTCGCGCTGGTCACCACCGACGGGTTCCTCTACCCCAACGCCGAGCTCGAGCGTCGTGGCCTGCTGAGCCGCAAGGGCTTCCCGGAGACCTACGACCGCAAGGCGCTGCTGCGCTTCGTGATGGACATCAAGTCCGGCAAGGACGAGGTGGAGGCTCCGACGTACTCCCATCTCGTCTACGACGTCGTCCCGGACGAGAAGGTCGTGGTCCGGCACCCCGACATCGTGATCATCGAGGGACTCAACGTGCTCCAGCCCGCGCGGGTCCGCGAGGACGGCCGCACCGGGCTGGCGCTGAGCGACTTCTTCGACTTCACGGTGTACGTCGACGCGGCGACCGCGGACATCCGGCGGTGGTACGTCGACCGGTTCCTGCAGCCTGCGGGAGACGTCGTTCCGCAACCCGGCGTCGTACTTCGCCCGCTACGGCCGGCTCACCGAGGACGAGGCGGTCGCCGAGGCCAACCGGATCTGGGACGCCGTCAACGGCCCGAACCTCAAGCAGAACGTGCAGCCCACCCGCAGCCGGGCGACCCTGGTGCTGCGCAAGGCCGCCGACCACTCGGTGCGCTTCGTCCGCCTCCGCAAGCTCTAGAGGCGGCGGAGGTACTCCGGCACCAGCGCGGACGGCGCGAACCCCAGCCGGTCGTTGATGCCGATCATCTGCTCGTTCACCTCGGCGTTCTGGGTGATCACCTCGGTGATGTCGGGACGCTCGCGCTGCAGGCGGCGGAGGTTGGCGACCTTCACCGCGGCGCCGAGCCGGTGCCCGCGATGGTCGCGGTGCACCAGCGTCGCCCACTGGACGCCACGGGTCCCCGACGGGCGCAGCAGCAGGTCGCTGTGCGCGACCGCCTGCCCGTCCTTGACCGCGAGGCTGCGCAGCACCTTCCGGCCGACCTTGCGGGTCGCGCGCCACCTCGTGCCGGAACGCCTCCGGCGTGTAGGCCTCCTCCTCGAAGTCCAGGTCCCCGGTGGGAGCGTCGACCGCCAGCTGGTTGACCAGGTAGCAGTAGGACTCCACCAGCTCGTCGGGCAGGTCGTCGACGAAGGAGTGCACCTCGTAGCCCTCGGCGTGCGCGGCGACCTCCGCCTCGATCTCGTCGAGCAGCCCGTCCGCGACGGGGAGCGGGAGCTGCCGCACCACCTCGAGGTTGGCCGGGGCGAAGCCGTGGGCGGCGGCGAAGCGGGCATCGGCGAGTCCTCCCGCTCCTCGAAGCGGTACGACGTCCCGCTCATCACCTTGGTGCGGCCCAGCCCCCGGACGTGCTCGACCATCGCCTCGAGCAGCTCGCCGCCGATGCCGCGGCCCCGCAGCTCGGGCTCCACGGCCGGGAACACGAACGCCTTGTCCAGGTTGTCCTCGAGCGAGAGCCAGACGATGCCGCCGCCGACCATCTCGTCCCCGTCGAACATCCCGAGCGCGTCGGCCCGCTGGCCCGGCGACGGCTCGCCGCAGGCCGATGGCCAGCTCCTCGTAGGACTGGAAGGTGTTCCAGGGACGGCCGTCCTCCATCTCGGCCCGCCAGCCGATCTCGTGGTAGCGACGCAGCAGCGCGTCGTCGTGGACGTCGAGCTTGCCGGGTCTGCATCAGGCCTCCAGGGTCCGGGCGAACGACGGGCTGACGGCGACGACCTCGAAGCCGAGCCGCTCGTTGATGGAGACCATGAACGCGTTGGTCTCGGCGTTCTCGGTCTGCACGACCGTGACGTCCGGGCGCTCCCGCTGGAGGGCGCGCAGGTTGGCCACCTTCACGGCCGCGCCGAGCCGGTGGCCGCGGTGGTCGCCGGAGCACCAACGTCGCCCACGGTGGGCCATCCCGCTGTCCCCGGGCTGGACGGCGAGGTCGGACTGTGCGACGGCTCACCGTCACGAACGGCGAGCGAGTAGTACACCGTCCGGCCGAGCCGGCGGCTCTGGGCCATGTTCTCCCGAGCCATTCCGGGGTCAGCTCCGACTCCTCGAAGCTGAGGTCCCCGTGCGGGGCGTCGAGGACCAGCTGGTTGACCAGCCCGCAGTACGACGGGAGGAGCTCGTCGGGAACGGCGTCGACGAACGTCTCGACGGTGTAGCCCTCGCGCCGCTCCGCCCCCTCCGCCTCCACCTCGTCGAGCCGCGCGGGGTCCACGGGCAGGGCCAGGTTGCGGGTGATCTCGGTGTTCGCGATCCGGAAGCCCAGCCCCCGGGCGAACAGGACGGCCGGCGCGTCGTCGCTCTCCGGACCGGCGTACGACGCGCTCGAGAGCACCTCGGTGCGGCCGTCGGCGCGCACCCGCTCCACCATGTCCTCGACCAGGGCGGTGCCCGCACCGCGGCGCCGGTGCGGCGGGTCGACCATGGCGAACACCCAGCCCTTGTCGGTGTTGTCGAGCAGGCCGAGGTTGACCACGCCGGCCCCGACCAGCGTTTCCCCGTCGTAGGCACAGTGCCCCAGCATCAGCCGGTCCCGGTTGGGCTCGCGGAGCGCCGCGGTGAGCTCGTCGTAGGTCCAGTGCCCGTTCCAGGGCCGCCCGTCCGCCATCTCCGCACGCCACGACACGTCGTAGAACGCGCGCATCTGCTCGTCGTCGAACGGATCGAGCGGGCGGGTCTGCATGGCCAGGAACCTAGGTGCAGGACGGTCTTCCGTCACCTGCTTTACTCCCTGCGTGCTCCACGTCCCCCAGCCGGTGGAGCCGATGACCACCGCGCGCGTCGTCCCGGTGACCACGGAGATGGACGGCGACGAGCTCGACGCGGAGGACGCCTGGCACCTGAGCCGGCGGATCGGGGTGCGCCGGTTGCTCGTCGACTCCTTCGTCCGGTTCCGGTACGCCGACGGGTTCAGCCACAGCCGTGCCCTGGCCCTGCAGGTCGCGCTGTCCGTCGTACCGTTCCTGCTGGCCCTGTCCGGCCTCGCCGCCGACATCGACCACGAGCGTCCGGCGCGGGTGCTCTCGCGGACCATCGAGCGGCTCTCCCCCGGCGGCGGGTCCCAGGACGCCCTTGCGTCGGCCGTCCCGGCGGCCAGGGCGGTGACCGGGCCGGTGAGATCGCGCTGGCGCTCGGACTGTTCTTCTCGCTGCTGTCCATGACCACCGCGATGGCCCAGATCGAGCGCGGCACCAACCGGATCTACGGCATCGGGCGCGACCGTCCCGCGGTGACGAAGTACGGCCGGGCCCTCGTCCTGACCGCGGTCCTCGCCGTGCCGGCCGGCACCACGTTCCTGCTGATCGTGGCCGGCGGCTCGTTCGCGGAGGCGATGCGGTCGACCTACGGCTGGTCCGACACCACCGTGGACGTGTGGAACGTGGCGCGGTGGCCGGTCGGGCTGGCGTTGCTGGTCTTCACGATCGCGGTGCTGCTGGACCACGCCCCGCGACGCCGCCAGCCGGCGCTGACCTGGCTGGCACTCGGCGCGGGTGTCTCGGTGCTGCTGTCGATGGTGGCGACCGGGCTGCTGGCGGCGTACGTGCAGCTGAGCGGGTCGTTCGGCGCCACCTACGGGCCGCTCGGCGGCATGTTCGCGCTGCTGCTGTGGTCGCTGCTCAGCTCGATCGCGCTGTTCGCCGGTGCCGCGGTCTGCGCCCAGCTGGAGTTCCTCCGCGCCGGGCAGCGGCACCCCGTCGAGGAGGACCCGGGGCGCCCGCCCACGCAGGTCGTGCAAGATTGACCGGGTGACCACCCGCTCGAGCTCCTGCACTGGAACGACGTCCACGGCCACTTCGACGGTCTCGCCCGGCTGAGCGCCCGGGCCCGGGAGATCCGCGAGACGTCGCCGCATCCGGTGCTGCTCCTCGACGGCGGGGACGTGGAGGACACCAGCGTCCGGCTGTCGGCGATGACCTTCGGGGTCGCCGGTTGGCGGCTCCTCGGCGCAGCCGGGGTGGACGCGGCCGTCGTCGGGAACGGCGGCCTGCTGCGCTACGGCCCCGGGCAGCTGCCGGCCTACGCTCGGGCACTGGGCTCGGCTCCCCTGGTGTGCGACCTCGAGGTCGACGGCGGGACGCCGGTGGGCGCGGCGCCCTCCCGGCTGCTGCGCGCGGGCGACCTGACCGTCGGGATCCTCGGCATCACGGACTTCTACCAGCAGTACGGCGGCTTCGGCATCGCCGAGCGGGGCAGGGTGACCGCCGTGCACCGTGAGGCCACCGCCCTGCGCGCCGCGGGCGCCGACGTGGTCGTCCTGCTCAGCCACGCCGGCATCAACCACGACCGGGGCCTGAGCTGGGCGGTACGCGGGCTGGTCGACGTGATCGTCGGCGGGCACACCCACGACCTGCTCACCGAGGGCGAGCGCGGCCAGGGCGTGCCGATCGCGCAGGCCGGCTGGAAGGCCCAGCACCTCGGCCGGGTGCGGCTCGAGGTCGACCGGGACGGCGTACGCGTCGTCGACATGACCCTCGAGGCCGTCGACCGAGGACGGCCCCGGCCGACCCGGCGGTGCTCGCCGAGGTCGACGCCTGCGAGGCCGACCTTGACGCCTGGATGGCCGAGCCGGTCGCCGAGCTCCCCGAGCCGGTGCCGCTGGACGCGCCCGACAGCCCGGTCGGACGGCTGGTGGTGCAGGCTCTGCTGGCCCAGGCGCCCGCCGACCTCGGCGTGCTGATGAGCGCGCACTGCACCGCGGGACTGCCGGCCGGGCAGGTCACCCGTCGGCACGTCTGGGCCGCCACCAGCTCCCCGGGCAACCTGGCCCGGGCGACGCTGAGCGGCGCCCAGGTGCGGCACCTGCTGCGGCGCGGCCGCTCGGAGGAGTTCGTCACCTCGGCGCCGCGGACCTTCCGGGGCCAGCCCTACGGCCACCTGCAGTACGTCGGAGCGCACGTCGACGGCGACACCGTGCAGGTCGGCGGCGCACCCCTCGACGACGCCCGGACCTACCGGGTCACCGGCTCCGACCTCGAGCTGTCGCCGTACGGCACCCTGGTCGGCGAGACGCCGCCCGACCTGGAGATGTGGACCCCGACGATCCTCCCCGAGATCCTCGAGTCCCACCTCCGCTCCCTCTGACCGGCCCTCTGACGGCTCAGAGCTTCTTCTGGAACTCGCCGAGGCGGCCGACGGGGCGGAAGCCGAGGGCCTCGTTGACGCGGATCATGTGCGCATTGACCTCGGCGTTGTAGGTGTACAGGTGCGTGCGCCCGGTCTCCTGCTCCTGGAACCGCTGCAGATTGTGCGCCTTGGTGGCCAGGCCCAGCCGGTGCCCGCGGTGCGCGGGGCGGACCAGCGTGCCCCACTGGTAGACCCGGCCGGCGTCGTGCTCCGGGACCACCAGCTCGGAGTACGCCACCACCTCACCGTCGGGAGAGATCGCCACGGTGGTGTGCTTCGTGCGGCCCGACGCCTCGAACACCTTCTCGTCCGCACGGATCCGGGCCGCGTCGAACACCTCCGGCTCGACGTCGAGGTCCCCCATGGGCGCCTCGGTGATCAGCGACCCGATCAGGTCGCCGAAGCCGTCCACGATGTCCTCGGGCACCGGTCCCGCGAAGTACCGCAGCCGGTAGTCCGCATGGTGCGGCGCCGCCTCCCCCGCCAGCCGTTCGAGCAGCGCGTCGTCCACGGGCAGGTCGAGGACACGCTTGACGTCGCCGAGCGAGAGCACGAAGCCGTGACGGGTCAGGAAGTCCGCGTTCGGGTGCCCTGCCCCGTCGGCAGGGGCGTCGTAGGCCCACTCCGCGTCCGCGTTCAGGGTGGTACGCCCGTCGGCGCGGCCGAGTGCCGTCAGGTGCTCGAGCATCGCCGAGGCGTACCCCTGCCGTCGGTGCTCCGGGTGCGTCGCGACCTCGAGCAGGGCGAGGTGCCGGTTGTCGAGCTGCGGCAGCTCGACGGACCCGGTGACCACGGGCTGCCCGTCGACGTACCCGCCGAACGCCTCGGTGCGCTGCCCCGTCCGCTCGCCGAGGAGGTGGGCGCGCATCTCCTGCAGCATCCAGGGGGTCGCGTGAGGCTGGGCGTGGACGAAGGCAGCGTGGTACGTCGCGTGCCAGGCTGCCATCGCGTCGGGGTCGGATGCGTCGAGGGGGCGGATCTCCATCCGCCGAGCCTAGGGACGGCCGGCCCCGGGCCGCACCGGGTTTTCGGCGACCGTCGGCAGGAGGGAGCCGGCAGGCCGCTCAGAGGTCCCGCTGCATCTCGACGCAGCGCTCCACCTCGCGGTAGCCGAGCGCCTCGTTGACGGCGTTCATCGGGGCGTTCACGTCGGCGTTGCCGGTCAGCAGCACCCGGCACTCGGGCAGGCGCTCCCGGAGCTGGCGGTGGTTGGCGACCTTGATCGCGATGCCGAGCGCGTGCCCCCGGTGCGCCGGGTCCACCAGGGTGCCGCTCTGGAAGCCGCGGCCCTTCGCCTGCTCGTTGACCGCGATCTCGGTCAGCGCGACCAGGGTGCCGTCCGGGGCCAGGGCTCCCGCCGACACGTCGTGCCGGCCCTGGCGCGCGTTGCGCTCCTGGCGGGCGCGGACCCGCTCCGCGTCCCACCTCTCCCGCTCCACCTCGAGCTCGCCCGTGGGGGCCTCCTCGAAGAACATCTCGTTGAGCCGGCAGTAGCCCGCGAGGTACGCCTCGGGGACCCGGCCCCACCAGGTCACGATCCGGTAGTCCCGGTGTCGGGGCGCGGCCTTCTCGGCGAGCGCGTCCCAGCACGGCTCGGTCTCCACCAGGTCGACGACCTTCATGTTGTCCTCGAGCGCCGGGGTGAAGCCCATCGCCTTGCCGAACATCAGCCCGGCCGACGTGCCGCCGACCGGGGCGAACGCATCGGTGGTGAGGACCCGGCGGCCGCGCTGCCGGGCCACGTCGAACGACGCCTCCGCCAGCGCCCGACCCAGGCCCCGACCCTGCCGGTCGGGGTGCACGGAGTAGACCGCCGACGCTGTGTGCAGGTTGTCCAGCCGCGGCAGGTCCACCCGCGCGGCGCCCCACATCCCGTCCGCGTCGAAGGCCCCCAGCAGCACCATCTCGAGGTCCTCACGCCCCTCGGCGTAGACCACCCGGGCGGACTCCCAGGGCACGTAGAAGTCGAAGGGGCGGCTCGCCGCGTCCGCGGCCTTGCCGATCTCCCAGTGCCTGCGGACCAGCGTCTCGTCGCGCGGGTCGATCTCGCGGATCTCCACGGCAGGAGCCTAGGGGCGCACCGGGTGGCCGCACCCGAAATAGAGCGCCCGGGGTCGGCTCAGGAGAGCGAGAGCTGGGCGCGCACGACGTCCGCGAGCCGGTTCGCGACCAGCCGGGCGTGGTCCGCCGTGCCGGCCTCGACCATCACCCGGACCAGCGGCTCGGTGCCCGAGGGACGCAGCAGCACCCGGCCGCCGTCGCCGAGCTCGAACTCCGCCTCCGCCACCGCAGCGGCGAGCACGGCGTCCTCGTCGGTCCGCGACTTGTCCACGTCCGGCACGTTGACCAGGACCTGGGGCAGCCGGGACATCACGCCGGCCAGCTCGGCCAGCGACTGCTTCTTCTCGGCCATCCGGGCCAGGACGTGCAGGGCGGTGAGGATCCCGTCGCCGGTGGTGGCGTGGTCGCTCATGATCACGTGCCCGGACTGCTCACCACCGAGCGTGTAGCCGGAGGCCTTCATCGCCTCCAGGACGTAGCGGTCACCGACCTTGGTCTGCCGGACCCCGACGCCCTCGCGCCGCATCGCCTGCACGAAGCCGAGGTTGCTCATCACGGTGGCCACGACGGTGTCGGCCTTGCAGCGTCCCCGCGTCGCGCATGGCCAGCGCCAGCACCGCGAGGAGCTGGTCGCCGTCGACGATCTCGCCGGTGTGGTCCACGGCCAGGCAGCGGTCGGCGTCCCCGTCCAGGGCGAAGCCGACGTCCGCCCCGTGCTCGAGGACGGCGGCCTGCAGCACGTCCAGGTGGGTCGAGCCGCACCCGTCGTTGATGTTGAGGCCGTCCGGCTCGGCGCAGATCGCGACCACCTCGGCGCCGGCGTCGCGCAGCGCGAGCGGACCGGCGACCGAGGCGGCGCCGTGCGCGCAGTCCAGGACGACCTTGATGCCCTCGAGCGAGCGCGCGCGACCGTGGAGACCAGGTGGGCGGCGTAGTCGGTGACGGCCGCGTCGTACGTCGACACCCGCCCGACACCGGCACCGGTCGGCCGGTCCCAGGGCTCACGGAGCCGCTTCTCGATCGCCACCTCGATGGTGTCGTCGAGCTTGACGCCGCCGCGGGAGAGGAACTTGATGCCGTTGTCGGGCATCGGGTTGTGGCTCGCGGAGAGCATCACGCCGAGGTCGGCGTCGAGCGACTCGGTGAGGAAGGCGACGCCCGGGGTGGGCAGCACGCCGAGCAGCAGCACGTCCACGCCGGCCGAGGCGAGGCCGGCGACGACCGCGGCCTCGAGGAACTGCCCCGAGATGCGGGTGTCCCGTCCGACAACGGCAAGAGGCCGGTGTCCCGAGAAGACACCGGCCTCGCCGAGGACGTGTGCAGCGGCGACGGAGAGGTCGAGCGCGAGCTCGGCGGTGAGCGACCGTGTTCGCGAGCCCCCGGACCCCGTCCGTGCCGAAGAGCCGACCCATCAGCGGCGACCGCGATCAGCGCTTGCTGTACTGCGGAGCCTTGCGGGCCTTCTTGAGACCAGCCTTCTTGCGCTCGATGACGCGCGCGTCGCGGGTCAGCAGCCCGGCCTTCTTCAGCGACGGGCGGTTGGCCTCGACGTCGATCGCGTTGAGCGCACGGGCCACACCGAGGCGCAGCGCGCCGGCCTGGCCGGTGATGCCGCCGCCGTGGATGCGGGCGATCACGTCGAAGCGGCCCACCAGGTCGGTGTTCACGAACGGCTCGTTCACGACCTGCTGGTGCAGCTTGTTCGGGAAGTAGGAGTCCAGCGTGCGGCCGTTGACGGTCCACTGGCCGGTGCCGGGGACGAGACGGACGCGGGCCACGGCCTCCTTGCGGCGGCCGGTGGCCGCGGCGGGAGCGATGGTCGCCGGGCGGGCCGGAGCGTCCTCGGACGGCGCGCTCTCGGAGCTGTAGGCGACGCCCTGCTCGTTGGCCTCGTAGGTCTCCTCGACCTCGGTGCCTTCGGTGGTGTCAGTCACGGGTTTCCTCGCTGCTTCGTTGCTCGGGTGCTGGTGGGGCGGAGTTACTGGGAGATCTGGGTGATCTCGAACGGCTGGGCCTTCTGGGCCTGGTGCGGGTGCTCCGGGCCGGCGTACACCTTCAGCTTCTTGAGCATCTGGCGGCCGAGACGGTTCTTCGGGAGCATGCCCCAGACCGCCTTCTCGATGGCGCGGCGCGGGTCCTTGTCCAGCAGCTCGCCGAACGGGGTGGCGCGACAGGCCGCCCGGGTAGCCGGAGTGGCGGTAGGCCATCTTCTTGGTCGCCTTGTCGCCGGACAGGGCGACCTTGCCCGCGTTGACGATGATGACGAAGTCACCACCGTCGACGTGCGGGGCGAACGTCGGCTTGTGCTTGCCGCGAAGCAGGGTCGCGGTCTGGACGGCGAGCCGTCCGAGCACCACGTCGGTGGCGTCGATGACGTGCCACTCGCGCTGGATGTCAGCGGGCTTCGGGCTGTACGTACGCACGTTGCTTACTCTCTCGGTTTGCTGATCAGGAGACTGGCGTCGCTGACGGTGGTGCCGCTGGGCGCTCGAGCGAGCACCGCGGGGACCGGCAGGCTCGCAGCGCACGGAGGCAGCCGCGACCGACAAGAATACCGGCGGCGCGGCTCCCGGGTCAAAACGAGCCCGGTTTCCGCCCGCCGGGGTTACGGGCATAGGTTGGCGGGGTATCCGAGACGGACCGACCACCCGTCTGAACACGAACTCCCCCGGCGCACGCCACCCGCGTCCGCGGCCGGGCATCACGAGCGAGGAGCCGACGTGACCGAGAGCACGGCCACTGCTTCCAGCACCAGACGACGGCGTCGACGGCGAGACCCTCACCGTCCGCGACAACCGCACCGGCCAGGAGTACGACGTCCCGATCCTGGACGGCACCATCAAGGCCGCCGACATCGGCAAGATCCGCACCGCCGACGACGAGCCCGGGCCTCGCGGTCTACGACCCGGGCTTCGTCAACACCGCCTCCTGCCGCAGCGCGGTCACCTACATCGACGGCGACAAGGGCATCCTGGAGTACCGCGGCTACCCGATCGAGCAGCTCGCGGAGAAGTCGAACTTCCTCGAGGTCGCCTACCTGCTGATCCACGGCGAGCTGCCGACCAAGGAGCAGTACGACGTCCTGGGTGCACGAGATCACCTACCACACGTTCGTGCACGAGAACGTCCGCGACTTCATGGAGGGCTTCCGCTACGACGCCCACCCGATGGGCATGCTGCTGGCCTCCGTCGGCGCGCTGTCCACGTTCTACCCGGAGTCGCGCAACATCTCCGACGCCGACAACCGGCACATGCAGATCGTCCGGCTGATCGCGAAGATGCCGACGCTCGGCGCCTGGTCGTTCCGGCACGCGCAGGGCAAGCCCTACGTCTACCCGGACAACGACCTCAGCTACACCGCCAACTTCCTCGCGATGCTGTTCAAGATGAGCGAGCAGCAAGTTCGAGGCCGACGAGCGGCTGGTCAAGGCCCTCGACGTGCTGTTCATCCTGCACGCCGACCACGAGCAGAACTGCTCGACCAACGCGGTCCGCTCCGTCGGCTCCAGCCAGGTCGACCCCTACTCCGCGACGGCGGCCGGCATCGCCGCGCTCTACGGCCCGCTGCACGGCGGCGCCAACGAGGCCGTGCTGCGGATGCTGCGCCGGATCGGCTCGGTGGACAAGATCCCCGAGTTCATCGAGGGCGTGAAGAACGGCAAGGAGCGCCTGATGGGCTTCGGCCACCGGGTCTACAAGAACTACGACCCGCGCGCCAAGATCATCAAGAAGGCCTGCGACGACGTCTTCGAGGTCACCGGGGTCAACCCGCTGCTGCAGATCGCCCAGGAGCTGGAGAAGATCGCGCTCGAGGACGAGTACTTCGTCAAGCGCAAGCTCTACCCCAACGTCGACTTCTACAGCGGCCTGATCTACGAGGCGCTGCAGTTCCCGCCGGAGATGTTCACCGTGCTGTTCGCGATCGGCCGCACCCCGGGCTGGCTGGCCCAGTGGCTCGAGCTGGTGCAGGACAAGGAGCAGAAGATCGCCCGCCCCAAGCAGATCTACACCGGCGACCGGACGCTGGACTTCGTCCCGGCGTCCGAGCGCTGGAAGTGACGACGGTCCCCGGGCCTGACAGACCGTCACTCCCGTGAGCAAGCCGTGGAGTGCCCGTTCGGCGACCTCGTGGAGCAGGTGCGTACGACGACCGGGCCGTCGTGTTCGACCTCGGCAACGTGCTGATCCGGTGGGACCCGCACCCGGCCGTGGCCGCCGGCGTCGGCGACGACGAGGCGACCCGGTTCCTGGCCGCCGACGACTTCGACTTCCTGGCCTGGAACCACCTCCAGGACGCCGGCCGGCGCTGGGCCGAGCGCCGAGGCCGAGGTCGCGCGCACGCACCCGCACTGGCGCCGCCACGTGCGGCCTACCGCGCGCACTTCGCGCTCAGCATGCCGGAGCCGATCGAGGCCAACGTCGCGGTGCTGCGCGACCTGCACGCGGCCGGCGTACCCGCTCTTCGCGCTCACCAACTGGTCCGACGAGCTCTTCCCGCACGCGCTGGACCGCTTCGACTTCCTGGCGCCTGTTCGACGACATCGTGGTGTCCGGGGCCGAGGGGCTGGCCAAGCCCGACCCGGCGATCTTCGAGCGTGCTCCGCGAGCGGATCGGCCGGCCGCTCGAGGAGTGCGTGTTCGTCGACGACTCCGCCGCCAACGTCGCCGCCGCCGCCGGGCCGGGATGGACGCGATCCGGTTCACGGCGACCGCCGCTGCGTCCTCAGCTGCGGGCGCGCGGCCTGCCGGTCTGACGCCGCCGACGCGGCGCTCGCGCGCGCTCGGCCGGCGGCGGCCCGCTCGACCTCGAGCAGCGAGACGCCCTCGCGCTCGGCCTCGAACGCCGCCTTGCCGCCGCGGATCCCGAACAGCCGCTTGGTCCAGAGCAGGTAGACGACCGCGAAGACGTTGAGCGCGAACGCGACGACCCGAAGCCAGGTGACCCGCTCGACGAGCTCGTAGACCTCGAGCGGGATGAAGACCGACGGTGCCGACTACCGCGACGTACTCGCCCCAGCGCTTCATCATCCAGAGACCGACGGCCTCGACGAGCTCGAGGACGCCGTACGCGAGCACCCCGGCCGGCGACCATCAGCAGCGTGGAGTGCTGGGCGTTCAGGGCCTTCTCGATCAGCCGCACCGGCCCCGCGGACTCCAGGTCGATGCCGAGCCGGTCGGTGACCGGGCGCAGCAGCGGGAGGTACTCGTCGAACACCTGGCGCAGCGAGTTGCGCGACGCCGTTGAACGGCGTAGACGCCGTAGGCGAGCAGCACCAGCAGCACGCCGCGGATGCCGCGCTCGACGGCCAGCACCCGCAGGATCGCGGCGTCCCGCAGCGCCGTGCCGCGCAGCACCACCGGAGCCTGGTCGGCCGGGCCGGAGCCCGCGCGGCTCCGCCACCACGAACGTGCCGCAGCGCAGGCACCGCCACGGCCGTGCCGGACGGTCTCCACGGTCAGCCGCTCGGCGAGTCCCGGCTCGAGCGGGCCGGTAGGTCGCGTGCCCGTGCCAGCCGCACGACCGCAGCTCCCAGTCGAAGTGCTGCAGGGGTCGGACGCACGTCGACAGCGTACGACCGGTCCGTGGACGACGGCCCGGCGCGACGTAGTCATCGGGACGGCTCGCCGCGGCTCCTCTGCGGCATGACACCTCACCCGCTCGCCACCTGGGCCCAGCTGACCGTCTCGCCGCAGCGGCACGTCGCCCGGCCGTCGCCGTCGCCGGCATCGTCGCGGCGGCCTGCTCGCCAGCTCGCTGCATCGGCGGGACCGAGGCCGCGATCGGCCCGCGCATCCGCGCGAGCCAGCGGCCGTCGCGCCGAGGCACGACGCCCTCAGCGGACGCGCGCTGACCCGGCCCTCGTCCCAGACCGGGTCGTCGGACTCGTAGACCGAGCCGTCCGCGCCGAAGACCAGGAAGCGGTCGAAGCCGCGCGCGAACCAGCGGTCGTGGGTGACCGCGAGCACGGTGCCCTCGAACGCCTCGAGCCCCTCCTCGAGCGCCTCGGCCGACTCGACGTCGAGGTTGTCGGTGGGCTCGTCGAGCAGCAGCAGCGTCGCGCCGGACAGCTCGAGCAGCAGGATCTGGAACCGCGCCTGCTGGCCGCCCGACAGCGACTCGAACCTCTGCTCGGCGGCGTGCGCGAGCTCGTAGCGGTCCAGCACCCGGGACGCCTGCTCGCGCGGCATCCCGTCGCGGTGCGCGTCGCCGCGGTGCAGGATCTCCAGCAGCGTGCGGCCGACCAGCTCGGGGTGCTCGTGGGTCTGCACGAACCAGCCCGGCCGCACCCGCGCGCCGAGCCGGGCCTTGCCGGTGTGCGTCGACCGGCTTGACCGGCGACCTCGCCGACCGGCCGGTGCTCGACGTCGGGGTCGGTGCCGCCGGCCGCGAGCAGCCGCAGGAAGTGCGACTTGCCCGAGCCGTTGGAGCCGAGCACGGCCACCCGCTCGCCGTACCAGACCTCGAGGTCGAACGGCTTCATCAGCCCGGTCAGCTCGAGCTCCTCGCAGACCACCGCCCGCTTGCCGGTGCGGCCGCCCTTGAGCCGCATCGTCACCTGCTGCTCGCGCGGCTGATCGCCTGCGGCGGGCCGGCCTCCTCGAACTTGCGCAGCCGGGTCTGGGCGGCCTTGTACTGCGAGGCGAGGCCGTCGTTGTACTCCGCCTTGATCTTGTAGCGCAGCACCAGCGCCTTGAGCTTGGCGTGCTCCTCGTCCCAGCGCCGGCGCAGCTCCTCGAAGCGCGCGAACCGGTCGCGGCGCGCGTCGTGGTACGACGCGAACCCGCCGGGGTGCGTCCACACGGTGTTGCCGGCCGCGCCGAGCTCGACGGTGACGATCCGGGTCGCGGTGTTGTCCAGCAGCTCGCGGTCGTGGCTGATGAACAGGATCGTCTTGGGCGACTCGCGGATCCGCTGCTCGAGCCAGATCTTGCCGGGCACGTCGAGGAAGTTGTCCGGCTCGTCGAGCAGCAGCACCTCGTCGGGCCCGCGCAGCAGGTACTCCAGCACCAGCCGCTTCTGCTCGCCGCCGGACAGCGTGCTGAGCTCGCGGTACTTCGCCCGGTCGAAGCGGCACGCCGAGCGCCGGCGGTGCATGCAGACGTCCCAGACCACCTCGATGTCGTAGCCGCCGGCGTCGCCCCACTCCGCCAGCGCCGTCGGCGTACCGCATCTGGGTGTTCTCGTCGTCGGTCTCCATCAGCGCGCAGCTCGCAGCCGGTCGACCTCGGCGGCCGCCGCCCGCACCCGCGGCGGGGAGACCGACAGCAGCAGGTCGCGCGACCGGTCGTCCCCGAGGCCGGCGCCGACCACCTGCCGCATCACGCCCAGCCCGCCGGAGCGGGTGACCGCGCCCGCGTGCGGGGCGAGCTCGCCGGTGACGATCCGCAGCAGCGTCGTCTTGCCGGCCCCGTTGGCCCCGACCAGCGCGACCTTGGCGCCCTCGCCGACCCGGAACGAGACGTCGTCGAGCAGCACCCGGCCGTCCGGCAGCTCGTAGCGCACTCCGGCGACGTCGACGTGACCCACGGGGCCATTGTCCTGCCCGGCCGCCCGACTGGCGAACCGATTTGTGCGCACGCTCGACGCGACGCGTAGAGTCCGCGCATGGACAGCAGCGAGGGACGCGAGCGGGACGACGTACCTCCTCGTCGACGGCGAGAACATCGACGCCACCCTCGGCTCGTCCATCCTCGGCCGGCGGCCGAAGCCGGAGGAGCGCCCCCGCTGGGACCGGCTGCTCCAGTTCGCCCGGGACCGCTGGGTCGCAGGAGCCGGTCGGGCTGTTCTTCCTGGCGGCAACACCGAGCTGCCGATGACGTTCGTGCAGGCGCTGATCTCGATGGGCTACCGCCCGGTCCCGCTGGCCGGCGCGGCCCGCGAGAAGGTCGTCGACATCGCGATCCAGCGCACGCTGGCGGCGCTCGCCGACCGCGACGACGACGTCCTGCTGGTCAGCAACGACGGCGACTTCGTCGAGGGCGTCGAGGACCTGCTCGACGGCCGACCGCCGGGTCGGCGTCGTCGGGTTCACGGAGTTCCGCAACCACGAGTTCACGGCGCTCGTCGGGCGCGGCCTCGAGCGTCATCGACCTGGAGTACGACGTCGCAGGCGTTCACGACGCGGCTGCCCCGCGTCCGGATCATCCCGATCGACGAGTTCGACCCGCTCGAGTTCCTCTGAGCGCGCTCAGGCGGTGTCCGCTGCTCGGTCGCCGACGCGGCCGGCCTCCAGCCGCGCCACCGGCACCCGGAACGGCGAGCACGACACGTAGTCGAGCCCGACCTCGTCGAAGAAGTGGATCGAGTCCGGGTCGCCGCCGTGCTCGCCGCAGACGCCGAGGTGCAGGTCGGGGCGGGTCGCGCGGCCCTGCTCGCGCGCCGTGCCGCACGAGCGCCCCGACGCCGTGGTGTCCAGCGACTCGAACGGCGAGACGCCGAAGATGCCCTTCTCCAGGTACGTCGAGAAGAACGACGCCTCGACGTCGTCGCGGGAGAAGCCCCACGTCATCTGGGTCAGGTCGTTGGTGCCGAAGGAGAAGAACTCCGCCGACCGGGCGATCCCGTCCGGCGGTCATCGCGGCTCGCGGCAGCTCGATCATCGTGCCGACCTTGTGCGGCCGGATCCCGGGTCGCGCTCGCGCTGCACCTCCGCGGCCACCCGCTCGATCGTCGGCCGGACCAGCTCGAGCTCGCGCACGCTCGCGACCAGCGGGATCATGATCTCCGGCTGCGGGTCGCCGCCGGCCTCGATCCGGGCGGCCGCCGCCTCGAGGATCGCCCGGGCCTGCATCTCGAACAGGCCCGGGATCACGATGCCGAGCCGGACGCCGCGCAGGCCGAGCATCGGGTTCTGCTCGTGCAGCCGGCGACGTGCGTCGAGCAGCACGCGGTCGTGCTCGTCGCGGTGCCGGCGTCCTCCTGCGAGCGCGACCTTGCACCGACAGCTCGGTGAGGTCGGGCAGGAACTCGTGCAGCGGCGGGTCGATCAGCCGGATCGTGACCGGCAGCCCGTCCATCGCCTCGAGGATCTCGGTGAAGTCCTGCCGCTGCAGCGGCAGCAGCGCGGCCAGCGCCGCCTCCTGGCCGTCGGTCGTCCTCGGCGACGATCAGGTCCTCGACCAGCTGGCGGCGCTCGCCGAGGAACATGTGCTCGGTGCGGCACAGGCCGATGCCCTGGGCGCCGAACCGCCGGGCCCGGGCGGCGTCCTCGGGGGTGTCGGCGTTCGCGCGCACGCCGAGCCGGCGGTCGCGTCGTCGGCGTGCGCCATCGACCCGCGCCACCGCGGCGACCAGCTCGTCGGCCTCGTCGACCTCGTCGCCCTCGAAGTGCCGGACGACCAGGGAGTCGCTCACCGGCACCTCGCCGAGGAACACCTCGCCGGTGGTGCCGTCGATCGAGATCACGTCGCCCTCGCGGACGGTGACGCCGTCCCGGACGGTGAACTCCGCCTCGCGCGACGTCGACGTCGAGCGCCTCGGCGCCGCACACGCAGGTGCGGCCCATGCCGCGGGCCACCACCGCGGCGTGCGAGGTCTTGCCGCCGCGGCTGGTCAGGATGCCCTGGGCCGCGACCATCCCGTGCAGGTCGTCGGGGTTGGTCTCCTTGCGGACCAGGATCACGTCCTCGCCGCGCTCGGCCCACTCGACCGCGGTCGCCGAGTCGAAGACCACCTTGCCGACCGCCGCGCCGGGCGAGGCGCCCATGCCCGTCGCGAGCAGCTCGCGGTCGGCGTCCGTCGTCGAACCGCGGGAACATCAGCTGGGCGAGCTGCGCGCCGGTGACCCGCTGCAGCGCCTCGTCCTTGTCGATCAGGCCCTCGTCGACCATGTGCAGCGCGATCCGGAACGCCGCCTCCGGCGTGCGCTTGCCGACCCGGGTCTGCAGCATCCAGAGCTTGCCGCGCTCGATGGTGAACTCGATGTCGCACATGTCGCGGTAGTGGTTCTCGAGCGTCGCCATGATGCCGAGCAGCTCGTCGTACGACGCCTTGTCGATCCGTCTCGAGGTCGGCGAGCGGCAGGGTGTTGCGGATGCCCGCGACGACGTCCTCGCCCTGGGCGTTCTCCAGGTAGTCGCCGTAGATCGCCCTGCGCTGCCGGTCGCCGGGTCGCGGGTGAACGCGACGCCGGTGCCGGAGTCGTCGCCGCGGTTGCCGAAGACCATCGTGCGATGTTCACCGCAGTGCCGAGGTCGCTCGGGGATCCGCTCCTGGCGGCGGTAGAGCACCGCCCGCTCGGTGTTCCAGGAGTCGAAGACCGCGCGCACGGCCAGGTCCAGCTGCTCGCGCGGGTCCTGCGGGAACGGCCGGCCGGCGTGCTCCTCGATGAGCCGCTGGTACGTCGCGACGAGGCCCGGCAGGTCGTCGGCGGTCGAGGTCGAGGTCGTTCGCTGGCGCCCGCGGTCCTCCTTGAGCCCGTCGAGCGCCTCGTGGAAGACGGCGGCCTCGATGCCGAGCACGGTGGCGCCGAACATCTGCAGCAGCCGGCGGTAGGAGTCCCACGCGAACCGCTCGTCGCCGCCGGTCATCGCGGCGAGCCCGTGCACCGACTCGTCGTTGAGCCCGACGTTGAGGACCGTCTCCATCATCCCGGGCATCGAGAACTTCGCGCCCGGAGCGCACCGCCACCAGCAGCGGGTCGTCGGGCTGGCCGAGCTTCTGGCCCATCGCCTTCTCCAGCGCCGCGAGGTGCTCGGTGATCTCCGTCGGCGAGCCCGTCCGGCTCGTGGCCCTGCTCGAGGTACTCCCGGCACGCGTCGGTGCTGATGATGAAGCCCGGTGGCACCGGCAGCCCGAGGTCGGTCATCTCGGCGAGGTTCGCGCCCTTGCCGCCGAGCAGGTCCTTCTGGTCCTTGTCGCCCTCGGCGAAGTCGTACACGACTTCGTCATGGGCCGATCATGCCCCGCCGGTCAGTCCTCAGGACCCCGCCCACAGGTTGATGCCGGCGTCGACCGCGTCCTCGTCGATCGCGGCCAGCTCGGCGTCGGTCAGCGGCGGCCCGTCGAGCGCGTCGAGGTTGGTGTCGAGCTGCTCCACCGAGGACGCGCCGATCACCGCGGAGGTGACCCGCCGGTCGCGCAGCGCCCACTGGAGCGCCAGCTGGGCGAGCTTCTGCCCGCGGCCCACGGCGATCTCGTTGAGCCGGCGGACGTGCTGCAGGGTGGCCTCGTCCATGTGCCCCTCCGCCGATCGTGCTGCCCTCGCGGGCGGCGCGGGAGTCGGCCGGCACGCCGTCGAGGTACCGGTCGGTGAGCAGCCCCTGGGCCAGCGCCGTGAACACGATGCAGCCCATGCCCTGCTCCTCGAGCTCGTCGAGCAGGCCCTTCTCGATCCAGCGGTTGAGCATGGAGTACGACGGCTGGTGGATCAGCAGCGGCGTGCCCAGCTCGCGGGCGATCGGCGCGGCCTCCTTGGTCCTCGCCGCGGAGTAGGAGGAGATGCCGGCGTACAGCGCCTGGCCGGAGCGGACCGCCGTGTCGAGCGCCATGCATGGTCTCCTCGACCGGCGTCTCGGCGTCGAAGCGGTGGCTGTAGAAGATGTCGACGTAGTCCAGGCCGAGCCGCGCCAGCGACTGGTCGAGGGAGGACAGGACGTACTTCCGCGACCCGCCGCCCTGGCCGTAGGGACCGGGCCACATGTCGTAGCCGGCCTTGGTGGAGATCACCAGCTCGTCGCGGAGCCCGGCGAAGTCCTCGGCCAGGAAGCGGCCGAAGTTCTCCTCCGCGCGGCCGTAGGGCGGGCCGTAGTTGTTCGCCAGGTCGAAGTGCGTGACGCCCCGGTCGAAGGCGCGGCGCAGGATCGCCCGCTGGGTCTCCTCGGGGCGGTCGGTGCCGAAGTTCTGCCAGAGCCCCAGCGACAGCGCCGGCAGCTTCAGCCCGCTGCGGCCGGTGTAGCGGTAGTCCATCGTGTCGTAGCGGTCGTCGGCCGGCTGGTAGTCGCTCATCGCTCCATCGAACCACTCGGCCCGACCCGCTCGTCAGCGGCTCAGCCGGTCTGCTCGCCGGCCCGCCGGACCGCGGCGGCGACGGCCTCGCGCAGGGCGTCCCGCTCGATCCCGAAGGCGCCGAGCGTGTCCAGGACCACCCGGTCGCCGCCGCGCACCAGCCCGAGCAGCAGGTGCTCGGTGCCGATGTAGTTGTGCCGCAGCGCGATCGCCTCGCGCAGCGCCAGCTCCAGCGCCTTCTTCGACCCGCGCCCGAACCGCGGGAGCCGCTTCGCCGGCAGCGCGCCGCCGAGGTTGCGGTCGATCCGGCGCACCACCTCGTCGAGGTCGATGCCGATCGCCCGCGAGGGCGGCCGCGTCGTCGGCGTCGAGCCCGTCGACGTACTGCAGCCGCAGCCGGTCGAGCTCGGCCCGGAGGTCGGCCGGCGGCGCTCCCAGCCCGGCCAGGACCCGCGTCGCCAGGCAGCTGTCGTCGGCCAGCAGCGCCGCCAGCAGGTGCTCGGGGCGGGTCTCGGCGGCCTGCGTCTCGCGGGCGAGCACGGACGCCTGCTCCACCACCGCGCGGGCGGGCCTGGTGAACCTCTCGAACATGTCCGTCCCCTTCCTCAGCGGCGGCCGTGCTTCTTGTGCACGGCCTGCCTGCTCACGCCGAGCACGTCGGCGATCTCCTGCCACGACCAGCCCAGTGCGCGGGCCCGGCGCACCTGGGTCTCCTCCAGGTGCTCGAGCAGCCGCCCGAGCGCGCGGACCGCCCGCAGCCCGGTGCGGGGGTCGGCGTCCGCGGCCTCGGTCGCGAGATCGGTCGTGCTCTCCATGGCTGTCAACCTACGTTGACACACCCATGGTTGTCAACCTTGGTTGACGGACGCAGACTGAGCCGATGCGATGGATCGTGTACGGCGCCGGGGCCGTCGGCGGAGTGCTCGGCGGGCTGCTCCACGAGGCGGGCGACGACGTCGTGCTGGTGGCGCGCGGCGCCGCACCTCGCCGCCCTGCGGCGCGACGGGCTGACCCTCGCCTCGCCCGCGGGCACCCGCACGATCGCACGTACCCGCCGCCGCGGACGCGCCGAGGGCCGATCCGGGGACGGTCCGGTGACCGTGCTGCTCGCGGTCAAGAGCCACCAGACGCACGCCGCCGTCGAGGACCTGACCGGCGTGCTCGGCCCGCGACCCCGGTCGTGTCGGTGCAGAACGGCGTGGCCAACGAGCCGACGCTGCTGCGGTTCTTCGACGACGTGCAGGGCGTCTGCGTGATGATGCCGACCGGCCACCTCGAGCCCGGGGTGGTCGAGCAGCACTGCGGCGCCGGTCCCCGGGATCCTCGACGTCGGCCGCTTCCCGGGCGGCACCGACGCCACCACGCGAGCCGTCGCCGCGGCCTTCGCGGACGGCCGGGTTCGTCTCCGAGCCGCGCGACCGACGTGATGGCCTGGAAGTACCGCAAGCTGCTGATGAACCTCGGCAACGCCGTCCAGGCCTGCTGCGGCCCCGGCCCGGACGCCGACGACCCTGCGCGACCGGGCGCGTCCGCCGAGGGCGAGGCCGCGCTCGCCGCGGCCGGGATCGCCGTCGTCAGCCGCGCGGAGGACGCGCGAGCGCCGCGGCGACATCCTCCGGGTCGGCGCCGATCGCCGGGCGCGAGCGCGGCGGCGGCTCGTCGTGGCAGAGCCTGGCGCCGCGGGCACGGGCACCATCGAGACCGACTACCTCAACGGCGAGGTCGTCCGGCTCGGCCGGCTGCACGGCGTGCCCACGCCGGCCAACGCGCTGCTCCAGCTGCGCCGCCCGGCGGATGGCCGCCGACGGCAGCGCGCCCGGCACCCGTCGGACGCGGCCGCCCTGCTGACCTAGACCCCGAGCGCCGCGCGCGCCCTGCGCCACCCGGCCGAAGAGCACCGCCCAGGCCACGCAGGCCAGCAGCACCAGGACCAGCGGCCCGTCGGCGAGCCCGGACGCGCGACCGCGAGCGGCACGAGCGTGCACGGGAGCGCGCAGCCCAGCCAGCCACCGCCTCGGCGCGCCCGCGCCGCGAGACCGCCGATCCCGGTGACTCAGGAAGGCAGGGCCAGCCCGCGAGCACATCACCCAGCGCGCGCCGGTGAGCGTCTCGTCCGGGCTGAACACGATCTCGCCGAGCCCGGCCGCGGCACACCACCCCGAAGGTCGTCGCGAGGTGCAGCGGCAGCGCGACCGGGAGGCAGCTGGCCAGCCGGGGTGCGGCGCCGCGGTGAAGCCGTAGCTGAAGGTCAGCCACCACAGGCCGACCAGCGTCAGGAAGCCGAGGGTGGCCGGCCCGACGCAACTCTCCACGTCCAGCGGTCGTGGCGCCGGCCGACCACCAGCTGGTCTGACCGCCTCGCCCAGCACGCTACATAACAGCCCGAGCCGCTCGTCGAGGTGCGCCGTCTCGACGTCGACCACCTCGAGTCCGCCGCTCGCCCCCGCGGCTCGCCGCGCCTCTCGCTCCGTCTTCCTGCCGTGGTTCATCCGCTTCACGCAGCCGCTCGACCTGTTCTCCTCGCAGCCGTCCCATCCGCAGCGAGCACCGGGCCAGGTCGGCGAGCAGCGCCCACCGCCCACAGGCGCGTACTTCCCGGGCAGCGTCGACCCACATCGCCACGATCCACGGCGTCGCCAGCCCCGCCGAGCTGCAGCAGCGGCCACGCCTCTGCAGCACCCGCCGGTGCTGCATCGAGCCCCGCGCGCGGTCGCCCGCACCAGCAGGAAGCGCACCCGCGAACAGGTTGTGCCCGGGCCTCGAAGTGCGCCGGCGCTGGCCGCCATCACCGCGACCAGGAACATCGACCACACCACCGGCCACACCCCCGTGCGCTCCCCCCGACGTTGGCGTAGAGCACCACCGAGACCCAGCTGAGCCAGATCGCGCCGTACAGCAGCGCAACAGGCCGAGCCCGCCCAGGGTCGGTTCCTCCCGCAGCCCCTCGGTCAGCACCGCGACCGCCGCCACCACCACGAGGTCGAAGAACAGCTCGAGCCACTCGACCGTCGCCCCCGCTCCTCGACCTCCGCCGCCTCGTGGCTCACGCCCGCCGCACCTCCAGCACCCGGAACCCCTTGGCGCTCGCGAGCCGCGCGGTCGGCCAGCCCTGCTCGCCGAGCCAGCGCTGCAGCGAGTCCGCGCCGAGGTTCTTGCCGACCACCAGCACCGCCCGACCGCCCGGCGCGAGCCGGGGCAGCCAGGTCAGCAGCAGGGCGTGCAGCGCCTCCTTGCCGATCCGGATCGGCGGGTTGGACCAGATCTCGTCGTAGGTCTCGTCCGCGGGCACGTCGGCCGGCGTCGCCGCGGACAGCCGGTCGGCCACCCCGAGCGCCGCGGCGTTCTCCGCGGCCAGCAGCACCGCCCGCTCGTTGACGTCCACGGCGCGTACGACGGACCCGGGGACCGCCACCGCGAGGGCCAGCCCGATCATCCCGTAGCCGCAGCCGAGGTCGAGGTAGGTCCGGGCCGTCGGCGGCTCGGTCTCCCGGAACAGCACCGCGGTCCCGACGTCGAGGCGGCCCACCGCGAAGACGCCCGACCCCGACGTCAGCGCCAGGTCGTGGCCCCACACCTCGGCCTGCACCGGCACCCGCTTGAACGCCACCGTCGGGTCGGCGGAGAAGTAGTGGTCATCCACGCGGCTCCTCCTCCCCGCCGGCCAGCACCCGGCGCCGCCGCGACTCCTGGGCGCGGGCCGCCAGCCCGTCGGCGTCCGGGTAGGCGACCTCCTCCAGCGTCAGCCCGTGCGGCTGGGCCACCGTGACGCCCGGGTCGCGCACCCGGGCGGCGAGCACGTCGGCGGCCCACGAGGCCGGCCGGCGGCCCTCCCCGACCGGGAGCATCACCCCGACCAGCGAGCGGACCATGGTGTGGCAGAAGGCGTCGGCGCGCACCCGGGCGACGGCGAGACCGGCCTCGTCCCGCTCCCAGGACAGGTCGAGCAGCGTGCGGATGGTGGTGGCGCCCTCCCGCCGCCGGCAGAACGCCGCGAAGTCGTGCTCGCCGACCAGCCCCTCGGCGGCGCGGTTCATCGCGTCCAGGTCCAGCGGTCCGCGACCAGGCCAGCACGGTGCGGCGGACCAGCGGGTCGACCAGGCAGGGGCGGTCGGCGATCCGGTAGGCGTAGCGCCGCCACACCGCGGAGAACCGCGCGTCGAACCCGTCCGGCGCCTCGACCGCCGCCCGCACCCGCACGTCGGGGGGCAGCACGCCGTTGAGCCGGCGCAGCAGCGCCCGGGGCGGGGTCTCCGCGCTGCGCCCCGCCGCACGCACCACCGCGTCCCCCTCCACGTCGAGGTGCACCACCTGGCCGCGGGCGTGCACCCCGGTGTCGGTGCGGCCGGCGCAGGTGACCGCGACACCGTCCAGGCGCAGCACCCGGGCCAGCGCCTCCTCGAGGAGCCCCTGCACGGTGCGCAGCCCGGGCTGGGTGGCCCAGCCGTGGAAGTCGGTGCCGTCGTAGGCGAGGTCGAGTCGGAGCCGCACGGCGACATCCTCCCAACCGGACCCCGCGCGCGCACATCCGCCCTAGGGTCGGCCCATGACGTTCCGCATCGACGCGACCTCGGGCACGGCGCCGTACGAGCAGCTGCGCACCCAGATCGCCGCCGGGGCGGCCGACGGCAGGCTGCCGGCGGGCACCAAGCTGCCCACGGTCCGCGCGCTCGCCGAGCAGCTCGGCGTGGCCGCGAACACCGTGGCGCGCGCCTACCGCGAGCTGGAGGCCGACGGGGTGGTGGTCACCCAGGGGCGGCGCGGCACGTTCGTGCGCTCCGACGCGCTCGCCGGCCGGCTCGACGCGGCCTCGCGGACGCCTTCGTGGCCGGCGCCCGGCGGGCCGGGCTCACGCTGGCCGAGGCGGCCCGGCTCGTCGAGCAGGCCTGGACCCGCTGAGCAGCAGAACGGCCCGCCGTCCCCGGAGGGACGACGGGCCGTTGCAGGCGTGACGCGTCAGGCGCCGGCCTTGGTGAAGCCGGCTGCCTCGGCCGCCTCGGCGGTGGCGAACCACACCTCGGCGACGGTCTGCTCGAACCACTGGCCGTCGGGCTCGTGGTACTTCTTCGAGTCCTCGTTGCCCTTGATCGGGAAGCCCTCCGGAGCCTGCGACTCGTCCTCGAGCGGGGCGTGCGAACCCTCGTAGGGACCCGCACACCGCCCTCGGTCTCCTCGAAGGCCTCGTGTCGGCACCCTCGACCTCGACCACGGTCTCCTCGGCCTCGGCGGCAGCCGGGGTCTCGGTGGCCGGGGCGGCGGTCGTGGTGCGGGACTGCGTGGAGCGGGCGTTCGGGGCGTACTCCTCGGTCACCAGCTCGATGACCGCCATGGGGGCGTTGTCGCCCTTGCGCGGACCGATCTTGGTGATCCGGGTGTAGCCACCGGGACGCTCGGCGTAGCGGGGGCCGATCTCCTCGAACAGGGCGTGCACGACGCCCTTGTCGCGGATGACCGCGGCGCACCTGGCGACGGTTGTGCAGGTCGCCCTTCTTGGCCTTGGTGATCAGCTTCTCCGCGTGCGGACGCAGCACCCGCGCCTTGGCCTCGGTCGTGGTGATCCGACCGTGCTCGAAGAGGCTGGTCGCCAGGTTCGCGAGGATCAGCTTCTGGTGGGCCGCGCTGCCGCCGAGGCGGGCACCCTTCTTGGGGGTAGGCATTCTTCTTCTCGATTCTCCCGGGCCGTGTCAGGTACCCGGATAGATGTGGCTACGTCGGGGTGGAGCTGCCGAGGCTCTTCGTGGTCGAGCCCTCGAGACTCAGTACTGCTCGTCCTCGACGAACGAGTCGTCGTCGTCGTCGTACGCCGCGAGGGCAGCCTGCGGGTCGAAGCCCGGCGCGCTGTCCTTGAGCGAGAGACCCATCTCGTGCAGCTTCGCCTTGACCTCGTCGATGGACTTGGCGCCGAAGTTGCGGATGTCGAGCAGGTCCTGCTCCGAGCGCGAGATGAGCTCACCCACGGTGTGGATGCCCTCGCGCTTGAGGCAGTTGTAGGAACGGACCGTGAGCTGCAGGTCCTCGACCGGCAGGGCGAGGTCCGCGGCGAGCTGCTCGTCGACGGGCGACGGGCCGATGTCGATGCCCTCGGCCTCGACGTTGAGCTCACGGGCCAGGCCGAACAGCTCGACGAGCGTCTTGCCGGCCGAGGCGATCGCGTCGCGGGGACGGATCGACGGCTTGGTCTCGACGTCCATCACCAGCTTGTCGAAGTCGGTGCGCTGCTCGACACGGGTGGCCTCGACCTTGTAGGTCACCTTCAGGACGGGGCTGTAGATCGAGTCGACCGGCATGCGGCCGATCTCGTTGTCGCCGCCCTTGTTCTGGACCGACGAGACGTAGCCGCGGCCGCGCTCGACGACCAGCTCCATCTCGAGCTTGCCCTTGTCGTTCAGGGTGGCGATCTTGACGTCGGGGTTGTGCACCTCGACACCGGCCGGGGGCGCGATGTCGGCGGCGGTCACGTCACCGGGGCCCTGCTTGCGCAGGTACATGGTGACGGGCTCGTCGTGCTCGGAGGAGACGACGAGGTCCTTGAGGTTCAAGATGACCTCGGTCAGGTCCTCCTTGACGCCCTCGATCGTCGAGAACTCGTGGAGCACGCCGTCGACCTTGATGCTCGTGACCGAGGCACCGGGGATGGACGAGAGCAGGGTGCGGCGGAGCGAGTTGCCGAGCGTGTAGCCGAAACCGGGCTCGAGGGGCTCGATCACGAACCGCGAACGGAACTCGTCGACGGACTCTTCCGACAGGGTCGGACGCTGAGCGATAAGCACTTCTGGTTTCCTTTCCGAGCCCACCCGCTATTTGACGGACTCGAACACCGATTGTGGAAAGGGAGGGTGGTGGTGGGGGCCACGGCGGGCCGGAGCCCCCACCGGGTGGTGCTACTTCTTCGAGTAGTACTCGACGATGAGCTGCTCCTGGACCGGGATGTCGATCTGCTGACGGACCGGGAGCGAGTGGATCAGCACGCGCATCCGGCCGGGCAGGGCCTCCATCCACGCCGGGACGATCCGCTCGCCGTGGGTCTCGCGAGCCACGATGAACGGGGTGGTCTCGAGGGACTTCTCCTTGACGTCGATGACGTCGTGCACGGCGACCTGGAACGACGGGATGTCGACCTTCTTGCCGTTCACCTTGAAGTGGCCGTGGTTGACGAGCTGACGCGCGTGGCGACGCGTGCGGGCGAACCCGGCGCGGTAGACCACGTTGTCGAGACGGCACTCGAGCAGCTGCAGCAGGTTGTCACCGGTCTTGCCGGCGCGACGGCTGGCCTCGGTGTAGTAGTTGTGGAACTGCTTCTCGAGGACGCCGTAGGTGAAGCGGGCCTTCTGCTTCTCCTGCAGCTGCGAGCGGTACTCGCTCTCCTTGATGCGCGCGCGGCCGTGCTGGCCGGGCGGGTAGGGACGACGCTCGAACGCGGCGTCGCCGCCGACCAGGTCGACGCCGAGGCGGCGCGACTTCTTGGTCATGGGGCCGGTGTAACGGGCCATTTCTTAAGCCTCCTGGATCTTGCTGGTCGGGGTCAGACGCGGCGGCGCTTGGGCGGCCGGCATCCGTTGTGGGGCGTGGGCGTGACGTCCTGGATGGTGCCGACCTCGAGGCCGATCGCACCCAGCGAACGGATCGCCGTCTCGCGGCCCGAGCCCGGGCCCTTCACGAAGACGTCGATCTTCTTCATGCCGTGCTCCATCGCCCGACGACCAGCAGCCTCGGCTGCCATCTGCGCGGCGAACGGGGTGGACTTGCGCGAACCCTTGAACCCGACGGTGCCGGACGAGGCCCACGCGATCACCGCACCCGTGGGGTCGGTGATCGTCACGATGGTGTTGTTGAACGTGCTCTTGATGTGGGCTTCGCCCTGAGCGATGTTCTTCTTCTCCTTGCGGCGCACCTTCTTGGCGCCGGAAGCCGTACGGCCCTTGGGAGGCATATGTCTGTTCTCCTGAAGTCTGGTGAAAGCGAACTGCGGAAGTCAGCGAGTGGCTGCGTCGAGACGCAGGGTCACTTGGCCTTCTTCTTGCCGGCGACGGTGCGCTTCGGGCCCTTGCGGGTGCGAGCGTTGGTCTTGGTGCGCTGACCACGGACGGGCAGGCCCTGACGGTGCCGGCGTCCCTGGTAGCTGCCGATCTCGATCTTGCGGCGGATGTCCGCCTGGACCTCACGGCGGAGGTCACCCTCGATCTTGTAGTCGGCTTCGATGGCGTCGCGGAGCTTCACCAGCTCGTCGTCACCCAGCGTGTGGACCCGGGCGTTCGGGTCGACCCCGGTGACGGCCAGGAGCTTCTGGGCGCTGGTACGGCCGATGCCGTAGATGTAGGTGAGTGCGATCTCGATGCGCTTGTCACGCGGGAGATCCACACCAACGAGGCGTGCCATGTGGTGGCGTTTCCCTTCGGTTCTGCTGGAGGTGTCTGTGACGTGTCGCGTCCTGGCCCGCCTCGGGTCAGGCCCCGGCCTCCAGACCGGGGGTGGTTCGCTGCGTCGCCAGGGGCGACGAGCTAAGCGATCACGTGGAGATGTTCAGTTGTGTGCTGCGTGTCACGCCGGGGCTGGATCAGCCCTGGCGCTGCTTGTGGCGAGGGTTCTCGCAGATCACCATGACGCGGCCGTGGCGACGGATCACCTTGCACTTGTCACAGATCGGCTTGACGCTCGGGTTGACCTTCATCAGAGGCCTTTCGGAATCGGCTGGAGTCCCTCCCCGGCAGGCCGGTGGGGGACGTGCTTACTTGTACCGGTAGACGATCCGCCCGCGGGTCAGGTCGTACGGCGAGAGCTCGACGACGACCCTGTCCTCGGGAAGGATCCGGATGTAGTGCTGACGCATCTTGCCGCTGATGTGGGCGAGGACCTTGTGACCGTTGCTCAGCTCGACCCGGAACATCGCGTTCGGGAGAGCCTCCACAACCGTGCCCTCGATCTCGATCACGCCTTCTTTCTTCGGCATGTCCTCCGCAATCTCATGTCTAGAAATGTCTGACTGGTCTACCGTGGACCCGGGAACCGCCTCGTACGTCGTACGAGTGGACCTCGTGGATCCGCCGCCGCACCCTGATCCCGGGCACACGTCGAACTGGTTCACGACGGTGTGCCGGGCAGCCGCAGGGCGCCACGAAACGGGCCCACGTTGGGCCGACGCACCAGTCTACGGGAATTGCTGCACAACCCCTAATCGCGGCGAGCCGCCCCGAGCAGCCGCAGCACCGCCTCCGCCACGCCCGCCGGGTCGACCAGCTGGTGCAGGTGCCCGCCCGGCAGCGTCTCGGTCGGCCAGCCCCGGCGCACGGCCTCCGCCCGCTCGTCGGCGTAGGTGTCCCCGAACGCGAGGTACGCCGCCGGCAGCCGCTCCCAGCCGGCGGGCGTCGGCACGTCGGCCGCGAAGTAGGACAGCGGCAGCCGGCGCTGCTCCCGCTCGACGGCGGCGCGCGGTCGCGGGTCCGGGAACAGGTCGTCGAGGTCCTCGCGGCCGGCCACCACCGCGTCCACGGCGGGAGCAGCCCGTCCTCGTCGGCCAGGTCCGCCAGGTGCGCGCGGAGCGACCGGCGGTGCGGCGGGCGTCGCTCGGCGCGGGCGAGGGCAGCCCGGCGTCGACGAAGACCACCGCCTCGACCGGTCGGGCGGCGGCCAGCGCCGCGACGTACAGCCCGGCGTTGCTGTGCGGCACCAGCACCACCGGCTCGTCCGAGGGCAGCTGCGCGAGCAGCCCGCGCACGACGTCGCGCGGGCGACTGCGCACCGCACCGGCGCAGCCGCGGGCGACCGCTCACCGGGTGACCGCGGCGGCGCAGCCGCTCGGCCACCGGCGCGCCAGACCGCCGGCCCGAGCAGCGGGCTCGGGAGCAGGACGAGCCGGGTCATCGACGGCACCGCCGGCTCAGTGGCCGCCGTAGGGGACGCCGAGCTCGGCCAGCTTGGCCGCGCCCGCCGTCCAGGGCGGTCAGCACCCAGGCGCCGCGCGGGGTCAGGGTGAAGGTGTGCTCGAAGTGCGCGGCGAGCGAGCCGTCGTCGGTGGCGACGGTCCAGTCGTCGTCGAGGGTGTGGCGTCCAGGGCTCGCCCGGCCACGACCATCGGCTCGACGGCCAGCGCGAGCCCCTCGACCAGCCGCGCGCCCTGTGCCGGGCCGGCCGACGTTGGGCACGTTCGGCGGCTGGTGCATGGCCGAGCCGATGCCGTGCCCGGTGTAGTCCTCGACGATCCCGAAGTCGCCCTGCGAGCGGACGTAGGACTCGCACGCGCGTGCGAGATGTCGCCGACGTGGCCGCCGAGCGCGGCCGCGGCGATGCCCCGCCACATGGCCTCCTCGGTGACCCGCATCAGCTCGAGCGCCTCGGCGGGGACCTCGCCCACCGCGACGGTGACGGCCGCGTCGCCGTGCCAGCCGTCGACGATCGCGCCGCAGTCGATCGAGACGATGTCGCCCTCGCGCGACCACCCGGTCACCGGGGATGCCGTGCACGACCTCGTCGTTGACCGAGACGCAGATGGTCGCCGGGAACGGCGGGTGGCCGTAGCCCAGGAACGACGGCAGCGCGCCGGCAGCCCGGATGTTCTCCGCGGCGAGCCGCGTCGAGCTCGCCGGTGGTCATCCCGGCGCGGGTCGAGCGCGCGCAGCAGCTCGAGGGTCTCGCCCGACGACCAGGCCGGCGGCGCGCATGCGTCTCGATCTGGGCAGGCGTCTTGATCTCGACGCCGCGGTCGCGGAACACGGTCAGGACGCGGTGGCGCCGTTGGTCTGCTCGAGCGCGTCGAAGACCCGGGCGGTGACCTCGTCGACCGCACCCATGCCGTCGACCTCGACGAGCAGGCCCGCGCTCGCGCGTACACCTCGATGAGCGGAGCGGTCTGCTCGGTGTAGACCTCCTGGCGGTGCCGCATGACGTCCTCGGTGTCGTCGGAGCGACCCTCGGCCTGCGCCCGCTTGAGTGAGCCGGCTGGACGACCTCCTCCTTGTCGACGGTCAGCACCACGACCGCGTCGAGGCGGTGGCCGGTGTCGCTCGAGCATCGCGTCGAGCTCGTCGACCTGGGCGAGCGTGCGCGGGTAGCCGTCGAGCAGGAAGCCCTTCGTCGGCGTCCGGCCTCGGCGATCCGGTCGCCGCACCATCGCGTTGGTGACCTCGTCGGGGACGTAGTCCCCGGCGTCCATGTAGCGCTTGGCCTCGACGCCGAGCTCGGTCTCCTGCCGAGACGTTGCCGCGGAAGATGTCGCCGGTGGAGATCGCCGGGATCGCCGAGCCGCTCGGCGATCACCTTGGCCTGGGTGCCCTTGCCGGCCCCGGGCGGGCCCATGAGGATGAGTCTCATTCAGCGCAGGAATCCTTCGTAGTTGCGCTGCTGGAGCTGGCTCTCGATCTGCTTCACCGTGTCGAGCGCGACGCCCACCATGATCAGGATGGAGGTGCCGCCGAACGGGAAGTTCTGGTTCGCGCCGACGATCGCGATGGCGACCAGCGGGACCAGGGAGATCAGGCGCGAGGTACAGCGACCCGGGCAGCGTGATGCGGGACAGGACGTAGTTGAGGTACTCCTCAGTCGGCTTGCCCGCCCGGATCCCGGGGATGAAGCCGCCGTACTTCTTCATGTTGTCGGCCACCTCTTGCGGGTTGAAGGTGATGGCGACGTAGAAGTAGGTGAAGAAGATGATCAGCGCGGTGTAGAGCGCCATGTACAGCGGGTGGTCTCCCTTGACCAGGTACGTCGAGATGAACGTGGCCCACTTGGAGTTGCCGGCGAACTGCGCCGCCATGGCCGGCAGGTAGAGCAGGCTCGAGGCGAAGATGACCGGGATGACGCCGGCCTGGTTCACCTTGAGCGGGATGTACGTCGACGAGCCGCCGAACATCTTGCGGCCCACCATGCGCCGGGCGTACTGCACCGGGATGCGGCGCTGGCCCTGCTCCATGAAGATGACGGCCGCGATCAGCACCAGACCGATCGCCAGGATCAGGGCGAAGACCCACCAGCCGCTGCGCGACCCGGACCGCCCACAGGTTGGCCGGGAAGGTCGCGACGACCTGGGTGAAGATCAGGATCGACATGCCGTTGCCGATGCCGCGGTCGGTGATCAGCTCGCCGAGCCACATGATGACCGCGGTGCCGGCGGTCATCGTGATGACCATGACCAGCATGGTCATCAGGCCCTTGTCGTAGACCAGGTCCTTGGTGCAGCCCTGCAGCAGCTGGCCGCTGCGGGCCAGCGCCACGATGCCGGTCGCCTGCAGGATCGCCAGCGCCAGCGTGAGGTAGCGGGTGTACTGGGTGATCTTGGTCTGACCGGCCTGCCCCTCCTTCTTGAGGGTCTCCAGGCGTGGGATCACCACCACCAGCAGCTGCAGGATGATGCTCGCCGTGATGTACGGCATGATCCCGAGCGCGAAGATGGTCAGCCGCAGCAGCGCGCCGCCGGAGAACAGGTTGATCAGCCCGTAGAGGCCGTCGTTCTTGGTGGCGTCGAAGCAGGCCTGCACGTTGGCGACGTTCACGCCGGGGGCCGGGATCTGCGAGCCCGAGCCGGAAGATCACGATGATCAGCAGCACGAACAGCAACTTGCGTCGCAGGTCCGGCGTCCGGAACGCGTTGGCGAATGCGCCTAGCACCTGGTCCTCTTCTCCATCACGTGCGGAGTTTCCCCCGAGCTGACACCGAGCGTCTGCCTGCCTGAGCAGGACCCCGGAAGCCTAACAGGGGCCCGAACGGCCGGGGCTGTCGGTCAAATCCGCAACCCGGCCCGTTCGAGCCCCTGGCCCGGAGCGTCGCTCCGGAAGACAGCTGAGCCGTCAGACCTCGGTCGTGCTGCCGCCGGCAGCCGCGATCTTCTCCTTGGCGGAGGCCGAGAACGCGTGCGCGCTCACGTCCACCGCGACGGAGATGTCGCCCGAGCCGAGGACCTTGACCGGCTCGCCGGCGCGGACCGCGCCCTTGGCGACCAGGTCGGCCACGCCCACGGTGCCACCGTCCGGGAAGAGCGCTCCGATGCGGTCGAGGTTGACGACCTGGAACTCCACCTTGAACGGGTTCTTGAAGCCCTTGAGCTTCGGCAGCCGCATGTGGATCGGCATCTGGCCACCCTCGAAGGCTGGCCGGCACCTGGTAGCGGGCCTTGGTGCCCTTGGTGCCTCGACCGGCGGTCTTGCCCTTCGAGCCCTCACCGCGACCCACACGGGTCTTCGCGGTCTTGGCGCCCGGGGCAGGACGCAGGTGGTGCAGCTTGAGCGTCATGTCAGTCCACCTCCTCGAATGACGACCAGGTGCCTGACCGCCTGGAGCATGCCACGGATCTCGGGACGGTCCTCCTTGACGACGACGTCGCCGATGCGCTTGAGCCCAAGCGAACGGAGGGTGTCCCGCTGGTTCTTCTTGCAGCCGATCGTCGACCGCTTCTGCTCGACCTTGAGGCGCGCCATCACTGGCTCACCTCCGCGCGGGCCCTGAGCAGCGCGGCCGGGGCGACGTCCTCGACGGGGAGGCCACGACGGGCCGCGACGGCCTCGGGCTCCTCGAGCGAGCGCAGCGCCTCGACGGTCGCGTGCACGATGTTGATCTGGTTGGACGACCCGAGCGACTTGCTGAGCACGTCGTGGATGCCGGCGCACTCCAGCACGGCGCGCACCGGGCCACCGGCGATCACACCGGTACCGGGGGCGGCCGGACGGAGCATGACGACGCCCGCGGCCTTCTCGCCCTGCACCGGGTGCGGGATCGTGCCCTGGCTGCGGGGGACCCGGAAGAAGTTCTTCTTGGCCTCCTCGACACCCTTGGCGATCGCCGCCGGGACTTCCTTGGCCTTGCCGTAGCCGACACCGACCATGCCGTCGCCGTCGCCCACGATCACGAGGGCGGTGAAGCTGAAGCGACGACCACCCTTCACGACCTTGGCGACACGGTTGATCGCGACGACACGCTCGATGTAGGCGGTCTTGTCCGCAGCCTGGCCACCGCGGCGGTCGTCACGGTTTCCGCGACGGTCGCCACCGGCACCGGTACGGCGCTGGGATCCGCTCATGTTCGAACTACCTTCCCTGTTTCAGTCTCGAAGCTGGTTGCTTCGCGATCAGAACGCGAGGCCACCCTCGCGGGCGCCGTCGGCGAGCGCGGCGACGCGCCCGTGGTACTTGTTGCCGGCGCGGTCGAAGACCACGCCCTCGACACCGGCGGCCTTGGCGCGCTCGGCGACGAGCTCACCGACCTTGCGGGCCTTGGCGGACTTGTCGCCCTCGAAGGAGCGGACGTCGGCCTCCATGGTGCTCGCGGACGCCAGCGTGCGGCCGACCAGGTCGTCGACGACCTGCACGGTGATGTGCTTCGACGAGCGGGTGACGACCAGGCGCGGGCGCTCCGCCGTGCCCGAGACCTTCTTGCGGCCCCGGACCTGACGGCGCAGCCGCGAGGCGACGCGGGCGCTCGTGTGCTTGCCGGACTTGAGTGCGATAGCCATCGTCACTTACCAGCCTTTCCGACCTTGCGACGGATCTGCTCGCCGGCGTAGCGCACGCCCTTGCCCTTGTAGGGCTCGGGCTTGCGCAGCTTGCGGATGTTGGCAGCGACCTCGCCGACCAGCTGCTTGTCGATGCCCTGGACGCCGAGCCGGGTCGGCCCGTCGACCGTGAAGGTGATGCCGTCCGGGGCGTTGAACGTGATCGAGTGCGAGTAGCCGAGCTGGAACTCCAGCTGCGTCGGGCCCTTGGACAGGACCCGGTAACCCACGCCGACGATCTCGAGCTTCTTCTCGTAGCCCTCGGTCACGCCCTGCACCATGTTGGCGATCAGGGTGCGGGTGAGGCCGTGCAGCGACTTGCTCTCGCGCTCGTCGTTGGGACGGACCACCTCGATGGCGCCGTCGTCGGCGCGGCCGACCGTGATCGGGGCGGCGACGCTGTGGCTCAGGGTGCCCTTGGGGCCCTTCACCGTCACCAGGCGCTCCGTCGAGCGTCACGTCGACACCCGACGGGACCGTGATGGGGAGCTTGCCAATACGCGACATGCTTCTGACTTCCTCTCGGTCTCGTCGTTACCAGACGTAGGCGAGGACTTCCCCACCCACGCCCTTCTTGTTCGCCTGGCGGTCGGTCAGCAGGCCCTGGCTCGTCGAGATGATCGCGACGCCGAGGCCGCCGAGCACCTTCGGCAGGCCGGTGTGCTTGGCGTAGACCCGCAGGCCCGGCTTGGAGATGCGGCGGATGCCGGCGATCGAGCGCTCGCGGTTCTGGCCGTACTTCAGGGTCAGCTCGAGGGTCTTGCCGACCTCGCCCTCGGGGGCGTCCTCGACCTTCCAGGAGGAGATGTAGCCCTCCTGCTTCAGGATCTCGGCGACCCCGACCTTCAGCTTGCTGTGCGGCATGGTCACCGCGTCGTGGTACGCCTGGTTGGCGTTGCGCAGACGAGTGAGCATGTCTGCGATCGGGTCAGTCATCGTCATGGCCGTTGCGGCCCTTTCCCACCGTGGTTTCGCGGCTCCCGGACGGAGCGGCGACCTTCAGCGATCTCGTGTGTTCTTCGGACTCAGATTCGGGGGTGTTGGTTACCAGCTGCTCTTGGTGACGCCCGGCAGCTCGCCGCGGTGCGCCATCTCGCGCAGGCAGATCCGGCACAGGCCGAACTTGCGGTAGACGGCCTTGGGGCGGCCGCAGCGCTGGCAGCGGGTGTAGCCGCGCACCTTGAACTTCGGGGTGCGGGCCGCCTTGACCTTGAGGGATGTCTTGGCCATCGGTCACTGCTCCTTGAAGGGGAAGCCGAGCTGCTTGAGCAGCGCGCGCCCCTCGTCGTCGTTCGTGGCGGTCGTGACGACCGTGATGTCCATGCCCCGCGAGCGGTCGACCTTGTCCTGGTCGATCTCGTGGAACATCACCTGCTCGGTCAGACCGAAGGTGTAGTTGCCGCGGCCGTCGAACTGCTTGCCGGACAGGCCGCGGAAGTCGCGGATCCGGGGCAGCGCCAGCGCGAGCAGCCGGTCCAGGAACTCCCACATGCGGTCGCCGCGCAGCGTGACGTGCGCACCGATCGGCATGCCCTCACGCAGCTTGAACTGCGCGATGGACTTGCGGGCCTTGGTGACCTGCGGCTTCTGGCCGGTGATCGCGGTCAGGTCCTTGACGGCACCCTCGATCAGCTTCGAGTCGCGGGCCGCCTCGCCGACACCCATGTTGACCACGATCTTGGTCAGGCCGGGGACCTGCATCACGTTGGCGTAGTGGAACTGCTCCTGCATCGCGGGGATGATCTCCTCGCGGTAGCGGGTCTGCAGGCGCGGACGCTCCGTGGACTGCTCAGGCGTCGTGGTGGTCATCAGATCTCCTCACCGGACTTGCGCGCGACACGCGTGCTGCGCTGCGCGGTGTACGTCGAGCCGTCGGACCGGCGCTTCGTGACCTCGGCGCGCTTGAAGCCCACGCGGGTGGTCACCTTGCCCTTGGCGTCGCTGCCCTTGGGGGCGTCGACCAGCAGCATCACGTTGGACACGTGGATCGCCGCCTCCTGGGTGACGATGCCGCCGGTGGTGCCGGCGCGGCCGCCCTGGTTGACCACCTTGGTGTGCCGCTTGATGCGGTTCACGCCCTCGACGATCACGCGGTCCTGCTCGGACAGCACCGAGATGACCTTGCCCTCGGCGCCCTTGTCCTTGCCGGCGATGACGCGGACGACGTCGCCCTTCTTGATGTTCAAGTTCTTCTTCTTCGCCATGGGTCAGAGCACCTCCGGAGCCAGCGAGATGATCTTCATGAACTTCTTCTCGCGCAGCTCCCGGCCCACGGGGCCGAAGATGCGCGTGCCGCGCGGCTCGCCGTCGCCCTTGAGGATGACGGCGGCGTTCTCGTCGAAGCGGATGTAGGAGCCGTCGGGACGACGGCGCTCCTTGACGGTCCGGACCACGACGGCCTTGACGACGTCACCCTTCTTGACGTTGCCACCGGGGATCGCGTCCTTCACGGTGGCGACGATGACGTCGCCGATTCCGGCGTAGCGCCGACCCGAGCCACCGAGAACACGGATGCAAAGGATCTCCTTGGCACCGGTGTTGTCGGCGACCTTGAGTCGCGACTCCTGCTGGATCATCGGTTCTTCTCCTGGTTGTCGCGCCGGTTCTCAGGTCCGGTGGACCCGAGCCTGGCGGAACTCTCTGTCGGATCTGGGCGTGAGCCCCGTGGGGTGGTCTTACTTGGCCTTCTCGAGGACCTCGACGACGCGCCAGCGCTTGGTGGCGGACAGCGGGCGGGTCTCCTGGATCCGGACCCGGTCGCCGACGCCGCACTGGTTCTGCTCGTCGTGGGCCTTCAGCTTGCTGGTGCGGCGCAGGACCTTGCCGTAGAGCGCGTGCTTCACCCGGTCCTCGACGGAGACGACGACGGTCTTCTCCATCTTGTCGCTGACCACGAGACCCTCACGGATCTTGCGGTAGGGGCGCACCTGCGCGTCGCTGGCCTGGTTGCTCACGTTCGTTCCCTCGCTCATGCGGCACCGTCCTGGGCGCCCGAGCCGGCAGGCGTCTGCCGGATCCCGAGCTCGCGCTCACGCACCACGGTGTAGATGCGGGCGATGTCACGCTTGACCGTGCGGAGACGGCCGTGGCTCTCGAGCTGGCCCGTCGCGGCCTGGAAGCGCAGGTTGAACAGCTCTTCCTTGGCCTCGCGGAGCTTCGCCTCGAGGTCGACGTTGGTCATGTCGTTCAGCTCGTGGGCAGTCGTTGCCATCAGAACTCACCACTCTCACGGGTGACGAACTTGCACTTCATCGGCAGCTTGTGGATCGCGCGGCGCATCGCCTCGCGGGCGACGTCCTCGGTCACACCGGACAGCTCGAACATCACGCGTCCGGGCTTGACGTTGGCGACCCACCACTCGGGCGAGCCCTTGCCGGAACCCATGCGGGTCTCGGCCGGCTTCTTGGTCAGCGGGCGGTCCGGGTAGATGTTGATCCACACCTTGCCGCCACGCTTGATGTGCCGCGTCATGGCGATACGAGCGGACTCGATCTGCCGGTTCGTGACGTAGGCCGGCTCGATGGCCTGGATGCCGAAGTCGCCGAAGGCGAGCTCGGTGCCACCCTTGGCCGCGCCGGTGCGCTTGGGGTGGTGCTGCTTGCGGTGCTTGACCCTGCGGGGCATCAACATGGTGCTCAGGCCTCCCCACTCTGGTGTCGCGCTGGCGGACTCGGCCGGAGCGGTCGCCTCGGCCGGGGCCGCAGCCCTCGGCGGGCGCGTCGCGTGCGCGCCGAGCGCGTCGGACGGTCGCCGCGGGTGCCACGGGTCGGACGCTCGCCGCCCCGCGGCGGGACGGCCACGGCCGGGCGCGCCGGCGCGCGCGGCGGCCTGCGCCTCACGCTCGGCGCGGGTGCCCGCGACCTCGCCCTTGTAGATCCAGACCTTCACGCCGATGCGGCCGAAGGTGGTCTTGGCCTCGTAGAAGCCGTAGTCGATGTCCGCACGGAGCGTGTGCAGGGGCACGCGGCCCTCGCGGTAGAACTCCGAGCGCGACATCTCCGCGCCGCCGAGACGGCCGGAGCACTGGATCCGGACACCCTTGGCGCCGCTGCGCATCGAGGTCTGCATCGCCTTGCGCATCGCGCGACGGAACGCCACGCGACCCGCGAGCTGCTCGGCCACGCCCTGCGCGACCAGCTGAGCGTCGACCTCGGGGTTCTTGACCTCGAGGATGTTCAGCTGGACCTGCTTGCCGGTGAGCTTCTCGAGCTCGCCGCGGATGCGGTCGGCCTCGGCGCCACGGCGACCGATCACGATGCCCGGACGCGCCGTGTGGATGTCCACACGGACGCGGTCACGGGTGCGCTCGATCTCGACCTTGGAGATGCCGGCCCGCTCCATGCCCTTCGACAGGAGACGACGGATCGCGACGTCCTCGCCGACGTACGCCTTGTACAGCTTGTCGGCGTACCACCGGCTCTTGTGGTCGGTGGAGATGCCGAGGCGGAAACCGTTCGGGTTGATCTTCTGACCCATCAGGCCTTCCGTCCCTTCTTGTTCGACTGGGTGGACGCGGCGCTGGGCCGGCGTCCTCGATGCGGGGCTGCACCACGAGGGTGATGTGGCTGGTCCGCTTGTTGATCCGCGACGCGCGGCCCTGGGCCCGGGGGCGCCAGCGCTTCATCGTCGGGCCCTCGTCGACCATCGCCTTGCTGACGACCAGCGTGCCCCGGTCGAGGCTCTCGGTGCCCTCTGCGTTCGCGACGGCGCTCTCGAGGACCTTGTAGACGGTCTCGCTCGCGGCCTGCGGGGCGAACTGCAGCAGCGCCAGGGCCTCGTCGACGCCCAGGCCGCGGACCATGTCCACGACGCGGCGCGCCTTCATCGGGGTGATCCGGACGAAGCGTGCGCTGGCGAAAGCGCCGGGCTCGTCGCCCAGCAGGCTCTCGCGGCGGGCGCTCACGCGCCTGCGCTCCATAGTGCTCATCTCTTCGACTCTCTCGACTCTGCCTGTCGTCAACTCAGTTGGTGGCCGGTGCCCCCGCATCAGCGGCGGCGGGCTCTTCCGGTCGTCCTTGACGTGCCCGCGGTAGGTGCGGGTCGGCGCGAACTCGCCCAGCTTGTGGCCGACCATCGCGTCGGTCACGAACACCGGGACGTGCTTGCGGCCGTCGTGCACGGCGATCGTGTGGCCGATCATGGCCGGCACGATCATCGAGCGACGGGACCACGTCTTGATGACGTTGTGGGTGCCCTTGTCGTTCTGTCCGTCCACCTTCTTCATGAGGTGGTCGTCGACGAAGGGACCCTTCTTCAGGCTGCGAGGCATGTCTGCTTATCCCTTCTAGCGACGCTTGCCGGACTTGCGACGACGGACGATGAGCGCGTCGGAGGCCTTGCGCTTGCGCGTGCGGCCCTCCGGCTTGCCCCAGGGCGAGACCGGGTGACGACCACCGGAGGTCTTGCCCTCACCACCGCCGTGCGGGTGGTCGACCGGGTTCATGACGACACCGCGGACGGTCGGGCGCTTGCCCTTCCACCGCATGCGGCCGGCCTTGCCCCAGTTGATGTTGGACTGCTCGGCGTTGCCGACCCCGCCGACCGTGGCGCGGCAGCGCACGTCGACGTAGCGCATCTCGCCGGAGGGCATGCGCAGCTGGGCGCGGCTGCCCTCCTTGGCGACGAGCTGCGCCGAGTTGCCGGCGGAGCGGGCGATCTTGGCGCCGCCACCGGGCCGGAGCTCGATGCAGTGGATCGTCGTACCGACGGGGATGTTGCGCAGCGGCAGGTTGTTGCCCGGCTTGATGTCGGCCTTCGGGCCGGCCTCGACCGTCGCACCCTGGCGGAGGTTCTGCGGCGCGATGATGTAGCGCTTCTCGCCGTCCGCGTAGTGCAGCAGCGCGATGCGCGCCGTGCGGTTGGGGTCGTACTCGATGTGCGCGACCTTGGCCGGGACGCCGTCCTTGTCGTAGCGACGGAAGTCGACGACGCGGTAGGCGCGCTTGTGACCGCCGCCCTGGTGACGCGTCGTGATCCGGCCCTGGTTGTTGCGGCCGCCCTTCTTGGGGAGCGGGCGCACCAGCGACTTCTCCGGCGTCGACCGCGTCACCTCGACGAAGTCGGCGACCGACGAGCCACGACGGCCCGGGGTGGTCGGCTTGTACTTACGGATGCCCATGAGTTCTCAGTCCTCGATCTGTTACCCGTCGGCCGGTCAGGAGACCGGACCTCCGAAGATGTCGATGCGCTGGCCGGCGGCAAGGCTGACGATCGCGCGCTTGGTGTTGGCGCGCTTGCCGATCCCGAAGCGGGTGCGGCGGGTCTTGCCCTGACGGTTGACCGTGTTGACGCTGGTCACCTTGACGTCGAACACCTTCTCGACCGCGATCTTGATCTCGGTCTTGTTGGCGTCCGGGCGCACCAGGAAGGTGTACTTGTTCGCGTCGAGCAGGCCGTAGCTCTTCTCGCTCACCACGGGGGCGATGAGCACGTCACGGTGGTCCTTGTGGAAGTTGCTCACTTGGACTCCTCCTCCTCGGCCTCGGTCGACGTGGCGACGGCCTTGACCGACTTGCCCGTGGCCGGACCGGCCACGAACGTGTCGTAGGCGGCCTTGGTGAAGACCACGTCGTCGGACAGCAGCACGTCGTAGGTGTTGAGCTGGTCGACCGCGAGCAGGTGGACGGTGTCCACGTTGCGCAGCGAGAGCCAGGTCAGGTTGTCACCGCGCTCGAGCACGACCAGCGTGCGCGGACGGTCGGTGAGACCGGTCAGCGCGCCCACGCGCGGCCTTCGTGCTCGGCGCGTCGCCGGTCACGAAGCTCTCGACCACGTGCACGCGGCCGGCGCGGGCCCGGTCGGAGAGGGCACCGCGCAGGGCGGCGGCCTTCATCTTCTTGGGCGTGCGCTGGTCGTAGCTGCGCGGCGTCGGGCCGTGCACCGTGCCACCGCCGGCGAACTGCGGCGCGCGGACGGAGCCCTGGCGGGCGCGGCCGGTGCCCTTCTGCTTGTAGGGCTTGCGGCCACCGCCGCGGACCTCGCCGCGGTTCTTGGTGTCGTGCGTGCCCTGGCGCGCGGCGGCCTGCTGCGCGACGACGACCTGGTGGATCAACGGGATGTTGACCTGGACGTCGAAGATCTCGGCCGGGAAGTCGACCTTCAGTGCCTTGGCAGTCATGCTCAGGCCTCCCTGTCGGCGCGGGCCTTGGCGGCGGAACGGATGACGACGAGGCCGCCCTTGGGGCCGGGGACGGCACCCTTCAGCAGGATCAGGCCCTTCTCGACGTCCACGGCGTGCACCGAGACGTTCTGGGTGGTCACGGGGACGCCACCCATCCGGCCGGCCATCCGGACGCCCTTGAAGACGCGACCCGGGGTCGCGCAGGCGCCGATGGAGCCCGGCTTGCGGTGGTTGCGGTGCGCACCGTGGGAGGCGCCGACACCGGCGAAGCCGTGACGCTTCATGACACCGGCGTAGCCCTTGCCCTTGCTGGTGGCCGTGACGTCGACCTCCTCGCCGGCGGCGAACAGCTCGGGGCTGAGCTCCTGGCCGACGGAGTACGACGCGGCGTCGGCCGTGCGGATCTCCAGCACGTGGCGACGGGGGGTCACACCGGCCTTGCCGAAGTGACCGGCCTGCGGCTTGGTCACCTTGCGGCCGTCGATCTCGCCGAAGCCGATCTGGACGGCGTTGTAGCCGTCGGTCTCGGGCTGGCGGACCTGCGTGACCACGTTGGTGCCGGCCGCGACGACGGTCACGGGCACGACGCGGTTGTTCTCGTCCCAGGTCTGGGTCATGCCGAGCTTGGTGCCCAGCAGCCCGCGGACGTTTCTCTCAAGAGTGCTCATCAGGTATCAGGTCCTCGTCGCGACTCAGAGCTTGATCTCGATGTCGACACCGGCGGGCAGGTCGAGCCGCATGAGCGAGTCGACCGTCTTCGGGGTCGGGTCGATGATGTCGATGAGACGCTTGTGGGTGCGCATCTCGAAGTGCTCGCGGCTGTCCTTGTACTTGTGGGGCGAGCGGATAACGCAGTAGACGTTCTTCTCGGTCGGCAGGGGCACAGGGCCGGCGACCTTCGCGCCCGTACGGGTGACCGTGTCAACGATCTTGCGCGCCGAGGTGTCGATCACCTCGTGGTCATAGGCCTTGAGCCTGATGCGGATCTTCTGTCCCGCCATAGCTCTCAGTTCGTCCTCACTACTCGTACCGCCAAGTCGGAGGTGACCCGGCGGGCCACACCCATTGCTCCGCTCCGTCCGACCCCCGCGGTCGGGCGTGTCGCGTCTTCTTCGACGCAACACGACACAGCCTGGATCGTGTTGGAGTGGCACCCGACGAGACCGAGGGACCGGTTCGTCGAGCTGGGAAGGGCCTCACGGTGCGGCGCGGACACAGAACCAGACCACCGTTCTCGGAGACCCTGTTCAGTAGTCAATGTGTGTACTACGTGTGTCACGCGCCCCGGCGACCCCGCCGGAGCAACCGGACTATCTTGTCAGAGACCGCCCGGCCTAATCAAATCGAGGCCGACGCCCGCCTCAACGTGGGCCACGCACGGGGCCGCGAGGTGGGAGGATGACCGTCCGCACGGCTCCTGGGGGACGCTCATCGTGACACAACCACCGCCACCGCCCGGCTGGGTGCCGCCCGCCGCGCCGGTCCCCGGCCCGCCGCCTCCGGGCCGGGTGTCGGGCCTGCCCCCGGGCTACGTGCCGCCCGCCGCGGTCTACGGGCCGCCGGTGCACAAGCCGGGTGTCGTGGCGCTGCGGCCGCTGGGGCTCGGCGACTTCTTCGACGGCGCGTTCAAGACGATCCGCGGCAACCCCGTCGCCATGGTCGGCCTCGCGGCCCTCGTGACCACCGTGTTCATGGTGGTCCCCACGGTCGTCACGCTGCTGCTCGCCGCGGCCGGCCACCTCACCTTCGACCTGCAGACGGACCCGGCCTACCGGCGAGGTCTCCGGCCCTCGACAGCGCCGCCACCTCGCTGGTCAGCGGACTGGGCAGCCTGTTCGGGGTGTTCGCGACGGTGGTGCTCAACGGCATGCTCGTGCACGTGGTCGCCGAGGCGGTGCTCGGCCGCCGTACCCGCATCGGCGAGGCGTGGCGCGCCACCCGCGGCCGGATGCTGCCGCTGGTCGGCCTCACCCTGCTCGACCTGCTGATGTGGACGCTGCTCGTCGGCGTGCCCGTGCTGCTCGGGGTGCTCGCCGGCGCCCAGGCCGGGGTCGCGATCGGGCTTCCTCGTCGGCGGTCCCGCTGCTGCTCGTGGCCCTGGCGTCCGGGCTCTTCGTGCAGATCCGGTTCTTCCAGCTCGCCGCCCCGGCGCTGGTCCTGGAGAGGACCGGGGTGTTCGCGTCGCTGCGCCGGGCCGGGCGGCTGAGCCGCGGCCAGTGGTGGCGGATCTTCGGGATCCTGCTGCTCACCGGCCTGGTCATCGGCGTCGTCGGCCAGGTCTTCGCGGTGCCGCTGGGGCTGGTCGGCGCCGCCGGCCCGATGCTCTTCCCCGGGACCGCAGGGCGCGCTGGTGCTGGTCCTGTCGTCCTACCTCTCCCAGATCCTGGTCGGCGCGGTCACCACGCCGTTCACGTCCGCGGTCACCGCGCTCCAGTACGTCGACCAGCGGATCCGCAAGGAGGGGCTCGACGTGGAGCTGATCGCGGCCACGCAGGTGAGCGTCCCGGGGCCGCGCTGAGCCATGCTGCCCCCCACCGTCGAGGTCCGCGGAGCGCTCCGCCCCGACCCGGACCAGGCACGGACCTGGCTGGAGCGTGAGCTCGCCCGCCCGGAGTACCAGCGCAGCCTCACCGAGCGGTTCCTGTCCTGGCTCGGCGACCTGTGGGACCGGCTCACCGGGGTGACGAGCGGCGCCTCGGCGCTGTCGACCGCCACGGCCGTCCTGCTGCTGGTGCTGCTGCTCGCCCTGGTCGCCGTCGCCGCGACCAGGCTGCGCCGCGAGCCGGCCGCCCGGCGCGATGCCGCGGTCGCTGCTGGACGCCAGGGAGACGTCGCCGGACGAGCACCGGGCCCGGGCCGAGGCCGCCCTGCGGGAGGGCCGGCTACGACGACGCGCTGGTGGAGGCGTTCCGTGCCCTCGCGTCCCGGTCGCTGCGGCGCGGTCTCGTCGACGAGCGGCCCGCGCTGACCGCCCACGAGCTGGCGGCCGACCTGACCGCCGCCTTCCCAGACCGGGCCGGCGACCTGGTCGACGCGGCCGCGCTCTTCGACCGCGTCTTCTACGGCCACCAGCGGGCCACCGCCGAGGCGGCGACCGCGGTGCTCGCTCTCGACGACGCGCTGCGCACGGCCCGTCCGGCGAGCCGCACGCCCGCCGGCCGCGGTCCGGCCGGCGGCGGTGCCCCGGTGACCGCCCTGGGCCAGGTGCGCGCCCACCGCCGCGGCGTCGTCGTGGTCGCGGCGGTGGCGGCGCGTCCTCGTCGTCCTGTCCGTGCTCACCCTCGGGTCGGCCGGCACGGGCGGTGACCTCGACCCCGACAACCCGCGCGGGAACGGCGCGCAGGCGCTGGCGCGGGTGCTCGCCGGGCACGGCGTCGACGTGACCGTCGTCCGCCGGGCCGCGGAGCTGGAGCGCACCCGCGTGGACGCGGACACGACGGTGGTGGTCACCTCGACCGGGGAGCTCGGCCGGGCCACCGCCCGGGACCTGGACGCGCACACGGCGGGCGCGGCGGCGGTCGTGCTCGCCTCGCCGGCACCGACCGTGATCCGCACGCTGCGGCTGCCGCTGACCGTCGAGCGGACCGGTGGCGGCGACCGCACGCAGGCCCGCTGCGACGACGCCCTGCTGGGCGACCTCGCCGTCGACACCGGCCCGTCGGTGGGCTACGGCAGCCGCGGCGAGGCGCCGGTCACCGGCTGCTTCGCGGCGAGCGGCGCGGCACCCGGGAGCACCGTGTCCCTGGTCGCGCGGGTCGACCGGGGCGTCGCGACGTACGCCGTCGGGGCCACCGACCTGCTCACCAACGCCCGGGTCACGCAGGCCGACAACGCCGCCGTGGCGCTGCGGCTGCTCGGCCAGCACGACCGGCTCGTGTGGTACGTCCCCGACCGCCGCGACGTCGCCGCCGGCGACGCCGGGTCGGTGCGGGCCCAGCTGCCGGGCGGTCTGGTGCCGGCCCTGTGGCTGGCGGCCGCCGCGGTGGTCGCGACGATGCTGTGGCGCGGCCGCCGGCTGGGCCCGCTCGTGGTCGAGCCGCTGCCCGTCGTGGTCAAGGCCGTGGAGTCGACGCAGGGCCGGGGCCGGCTCTACCGCCGGGTCCGCGACCGCGCCCACGCGGCCGGCATCCTCCGGGCCGCGACCACGCGCCGGCTCGCCGCGCACCTCCGCCTCCCGCCCGGTACGTCGACCGGGGCCGTCGTCGGACCGGTCGCCCGGGCCGCCGGTCGGGACCCGGGCACCGTGGCCGACCTGCTGATCACCCGCCCCGTCCCCGACGACACCGCCCTGACCCGGCTGGCCGACGACCTGGCCGCCCTCGAGAAAGAGGTACACCGCCCATGACCCAGCAGACGCGCGACACCGTGACGTCGGAGGAGGCACGGCAGTCGCTCGACGCCGTGCGCCGGGAGGTGGCCAAGGCGGTGGTCGGGCAGGACGCCGCCGTGTCCGGGCTGCTGGTCGCGCTGCTGTGCGGCGGGCACGTGCTGATGGAGGGCGTGCCCGGCGTCGCGAAGACGCTGCTCGTCCGGTCCCTGGCGGCGGCGCTGTCCGTGGACACCAAGCGGGTGCAGTTCACCCCGGACCTGATGCCCGGCGACATCACCGGGTCGATGGTCTACGACAACCACGCCGGTGAGCTGTCCTTCCGCGAGGGGCCGCTGTTCACCAACCTGCTGCTCGCCGACGAGATCAACCGGACGCCGCCGAAGACGCAGTCCGCGCTGCTGGAGGCCATGGAGGAGGGCCAGGTCTCGGCCGACGGCCGGTCCCGCCGGCTGCCGCGGCCGTTCCTGGTCGCCGCGACCCAGAACCCGGTCGAGTACGAAGGCACCTACCCGCTCCCCGAGGCCCAGCTGGACCGGTTCCTGCTCAAGGTGATCCTGCCGGTGCCGGAGCGGGCCGAGGAGCTGCAGATCCTGCAGCGGCACGCGGACGGCTTCGACCCGCACGACGTGGTCGCCGCGGGCGTCCGGCCCGTGGCCGGCGGGGAGCACCTGAGCGCCGCCGCGGCCGCCGTACGCTCCGTCGCGGTCTCGCCCGAGGTCTCCGGCTACGTGGTGGACATCGCCCGGGCCACCCGGGTCTCGCCGTCGCTGAGCCTGGGCGTCAGCCCCCGCGGCGCGACGGCCCTGCTCCGCACCAGCCGGGCCTGGGCCTGGCTGCAGGGCCGCACGTTCGTCACCCCCGACGACGTCAAGGCCCTGGCCGGCGCCACCCTCGCCCACCGGCTGGGGCTGCGGCCCGAGGCCGAGCTCGAGGGCGTCGCCGTGACGCAGGTGCTGCAGAGCGCGGTCGACTCGGTGCCCGTGCCCCGATGACCGTCACCGGCCGCGTCCCGCTCCTGCTGCTGGCGGGGGTCGGCGCGCTCGTCGTCCGCCCGGCCGGGAGCACCGCGGCCTGGTGGGTGCTCGCCGTCGCGCTCCTGGTCGGCCTGGACGTGCTGCTCGCCCCCCGGCCCGGACAGCTGGAGGTCACCCGGCGTCCCGACGGCTCGGTGCGCCAGGGCCAGACCACCTCGACCTCCCTGGTGGTGGCGAACCCGGGCCAGCCGACGCGTGCGCGGCCTGCTCCGCGACGCCTGGCAGCCGTCGGCCGGCGCGACCGGCAACCGGCACCGGCTCGACCTCGCCCCCGGCGACCAGGTGCTGCTGCGCACCTCCCTGACGCCCGACCCGCCGCGGCGACCGGCGCGACCGCCCGGGTGACGGTGCGCTGCACCGGCCCGCTGGGGCTGGCCGCGCGCCAGCGGTCGCTCGACGTGCCGGGCCGGGTGCGGGTGCTGCCGCCGTTCCACTCCCGCAAGCACCTGCCCAGCCGGCTGGCCCGGCTGCGGGAGCTCGACGGCCGCGCGGCGGTCCGGATCCGCGGCCAGGGCACGGAGTTCGACTCGCTGCGCGACTACGTGCTGGGGGACGACGTACGCAGCATCGACTGGCGGGCCAGCGCCCGCTCCCGCAACGTGGTGGTCCGGACCTGGCAGCCCGAGCGGCACCGGCGGGTGCTGCTGGTGCTGGACACCTCGCGTACGTCGGCCGGGCGGGTCGACGACGTGCCCCGGCTCGACTCGGCGATGGACGCGGGCCTGCTGCTGGCCGCGCTCGCCTCGCGCGCCGGTGACAGCGTGGACTTCCTCGCCGGGGACCGGCAGGTGCGTGCCCGGGTCCGGGCCGGGGCCCGAGGGGACGCGCTCCCCCACGTCGTCGAGGCGATGGCCGACCTCGAGCCGGCGCTGGTCGAGGCGGACTGGTCGCGGCTCACCTCCGCGGTCGTGTCCCTGGGCCGGCAGCCGGCGCTCGTCGTGCTGCTCTCCGCCCTGGAGCCCGCGGCCGTCGAGCACGGCCTGCTGCCGGCGCTGCCGACCCTGGCCCACCGGCACCGGGTCGTGCTGGCGTCGGTCCGGGACCCGGAGCTCGACCGGATGGCGGCCCGCCGGGGCCGGCCGCAGGACGTCTACGACGCGGCGGCCGCCGAGCAGGTGCTCGCCGACCGGGCGCGCACCGCCGAGATCCTGGCCAGCGTGGGCGTCGACGTCGTGGACGCGGACGCGGACCGGCTCCCGGTCGCGCTCACCGACCACTACCTGATGCTGAAGGGCCGCGGCCTGCTCTGAGGTCCGAGGCTCCTGCCTAGTCGGCGACGGCGACCGTGTCCTCGAGCCGGTCGGCGGAGACGTCGCCGGTGTGCCCGGCCGAGCACCGCCCGCCGGCCGACCACGAACACGTAGCCCAGGAACAGCGCCTCGGCCGTCACCCCGATCGTGATCCGGGCCCAGGTCGGCAGGCCGGACGGCGTCACGAACGCCTCGATCACCCCGCTGACCAGCAGGACGAGCACCAGCCCGAGGGCGACGGCGCCGGCGCTGCGCCCCTCGCGGGCGACGGACTGCACCCGGGTCCGCGGGCCGGGGTCCACCCAGGCCCAGAACAGCCGCAGCCCGACCCCGGCCGCCACGAAGACCGCGGTCAGCTCGAGGATGCCGTGCGGCAGGATCAGCCCCCAGAACAGGGACCCGCGGCCGTGGTCGATCATCAGCGCGCCGATGACCGCGACGTTGAGGATGTTCTGGAGCAGCAGGTAGACGACCGGCAGCCCGAGCACGCCGAGCGCGATGCACAGCGCCGCCACCCAGGCGTTGTTGGTCCACACGCGGGCCGCGAAGTGCGAGGCCGCGAACTCGCTGTAGTAGCGCTCGAACTCGACGTTCACCAGCCGGTCCGCCTCCGACGGCGGGATCAGCGAGGACTCGACCCCCGGGTGCTGCAGCAGCCAGAGCATCATCACGCCGGCGACCACGACGTTGGCCGCGAGCGTGGCGAGCCACCAGCGCCGCATCCGGTACAGCGCGGCCGGGAACGTCGCGGTCAGGAACGTGAGGCCGTCGCGCCACGAGGTCGTGCGGGTGCCCGTCGTACGCGTGCGGGCGCGGGCCAGCACGCTGGAGAGGTAGGCGACCAGGCTCGCGTCCGGGGCCGAGGAGCGCACGACGGACAGGTGGGTCGCGACCTCCTGGTAGCCGTCGACGAGCTCGTCGGCCTCCTCCCCGCTGAGGGACCGGCGACGGCTCAGCTGCTCCAGCCGGCGCCAGCGTGGCGCGTGCGCGGCCACGAAGGCGTCGATGTCCACGCGGGCCACCGTATCCGCCGCCCGCGCGCGGCGGGGCATGTCCTGAGCTGCCGCGGCGGTCCGTCCTCTCGAGACATGCCCTACGCTGACCCCCTCATGTCGGACGTGCGACCGCTCCTCGGCGACGACGACCTCGTCACCGGCGAGGCCGTCGCCCTCGACCTGCCGCCCGCCACGGTCGGCGTCCGGGTCGCCAGCGGCCTGATCGACGTGCTCGCCGAGGGCCTGCTGCTGCTCCTGGTCTTCCTGGTCGCCGGTGTCGTGGTGGTGGGCGCGGACGAGGCGCTGCTTCGCGGTCGCCACCGTCGTGAGCACCGTCGCTGGTGCTGGTCGTGGTGCCGAGCACGGTCGAGACCCTCACCCGAGGGCGGTCGCTCGGCAAGCTGGCGCTCGGCCTGCGGACGGTCCGCGACGACGCCGGGCCGATCTCGTTCCGGCACGCGTTCATGCGCGCGCTCGTCGGGGTCGTGGAGATCTGGGTGTTCAGCGGCGTGCCCGCGCTCGTGTGCGCGCTCGTCACGTCCCGCGGCAAGCGGCTCGGCGACGTGGTGGCCGGCACCTACGTGGTGCGCGAGCGCTTCCCGTTCCCGGTGCTGCGGCCCGCGCCGATGCCGCCGCACCTGGCGGGCTGGGCGTCGAGGGCCGACATCTCCCCGCTGCCCGACGGGCTGGCGCTCGCGGTCCGCCAGTTCCTCGGCCGGGCGCCGTCGCTGAACCCCGTGTCGCGGGCGACCCTCGCCGACCAGCTGCTCGAGCAGGTGATGCCGCACGTCGCCCCGGCGCCGCCGCCGGGTCAGCACCCCGAGGCGCTGCTGGCGGCCGTGGTCGCGGAGCGCCGCCGTCGCGACGAGCTGCGGCTCGCCCGCGACGCCGCCCTGCGCGAGCGGCTCAGACGCGGCGGTACGTCAGGTCGGTGATCTCCCGGCCGGCGTCGCGGCCGCGTCGCTCGAACCGGGTCATCGGCCGCTCGTCCCACCGCGGCGCCGGACCGCCGTGCACGTTCTCCAGCAGCGGCTCGGCGTCCAGCACCTCCTGCATCTGCTCGGCGTAGTCGGCCCAGTCCGTGGCCAGCCGCCACAGCCCGCCGGGCTCGAGCCGGCTGGCCGCCAGCGCCGCGAACTCCGCGTTCACCAGCCGCCTCCGGTGGTGCCGCTTCTTCGGCCACGGGTCCGGGAAGAACGTCCACAGCTCGTGCACGGCTCCCCTCCCCCAGCAGGTTCCGCATCGACCAGACCGCGTCCACGCTGAGCAGCCGCACGTTCGTGACCCCGTCACGGCCCAGCCGGTGCAGCGTCTCCGCCACCCCGGGCCGCCAGACCTCGAAGGCCAGCACGTCGTACGTCGGACGGGCGGCCGCCAGCGGCACGGTCGCCTCACCGACCCCCGACCCGATCTCCACGACCAGCGGCGCGTGCCGCCCGAACCAGGACGCCACGTCCACGTCCGGCTCGTCCACCGCCGCGTCCGGCACGACGTACGCCTCGGCGTACTGCTCCCAGGCCGCCTGCTGCCGCTTGGAGAACCGGCTCCCCCGCCGCGCGTAGGTCACCACCTCCCGCAGCCGCTTCCCGTCGGCCGTCACCCCCGTGTGCGGCCGCGCCGGTCGGACCCCCTCGTCCTTGCCGTTCACGTGTCGGTGTCCTTTCGGTCGGTGGTTGCAGCGGGTCTCGACAGTCCCCGCCGGCGACCCTGCACGCAGGCGCCGGAGGCGGGCGCAGCGGGAGCCGCGCGCAGCGCGGGCGACCGGCCGGGGCTGTGGCTCGGGTATGGCGGGCCGAGCGAAGCGAGGCGGGTGTCCCCGGCCGGTCGTCCGCGCGGAGCGCGGTGGACGCGGAGCCCGCCGTCCCAGCCACGATCCCTCGGTGGAGACAGAGCAAGAGGCCCGGCCCCCAACGGGACCGGGCCTCTCGGCAGGTGCTGCTAGATCACTTGGAGATGTTCGTGACCCGGCCGGCGCCGACGGTGCGGCCACCCTCGCGGATCGCGAACCGGAGACCCTCCTCCATGGCGATCGGCTGGATCAGCTCGACCGACATGTCGGTGTTGTCGCCCGGCATGACCATCTCGGTGCCCTCGGGGAGGGTCACCACGCCGGTCACGTCCGTGGTCCGGAAGTAGAACTGCGGACGGTAGTTGTTGAAGAACGGCGTGTGACGGCCGCCCTCCTCCTTCGACAGGATGTAGACCGACGCGTCGAAGTTGGTGTGCGGGGTCGTGGTGCCCGGCTTGATGACGACCATGCCGCGCTCGACGTCCTCGCGCTTCGTGCCACGAAGCAGGAGGCCGACGTTCTCACCGGCCTGGCCCTCGTCGAGCAGCTTGCGGAACATCTCGACGCCGGTGACCGTGGTGGTCTGCTTGCCCTCACGGATACCGATGATGTCGACGGTCTCGTTGACCTTGACCACACCGCGCTCGATGCGGCCGGTGATCACGGTGCCGCGACCGGTGATCGTGAAGACGTCCTCGACCGGCATGAGGAACGGCTTGTCGACCTCACGCTCGGGCTGCGGGATGTGCTCGTCGACCGCGTTCATCAGCTCCATGATCGACTCGCCCCACTTCTCGTCGCCGTTCAGCGCCGGGAAGGCAGCAACACGGACGACCGGGATGTCGTCGCCGGGGAACTCGTACTCGGTGAGGAGCTCGCGCACCTCCATCTCGACGAGCTCGATGAGCTCCTCGTCGTCGACCATGTCGCACTTGTTCAGCGCGACGACGATCGCCGGCACGCCGACCTGGCGGGCGAGCAGCACGTGCTCACGGGTCTGCGGCATCGGGCCGTCGGTGGCGGCGACCACGAGGATCGCGCCGTCCATCTGAGCCGCACCGGTGATCATGTTCTTGATGTAGTCGGCGTGACCGGGGCAGTCGACGTGGGCGTAGTGACGCGCCTCCGTCTGGTACTCGACGTGCGCGATGGAGATGGTGATACCGCGCTGGCGCTCCTCCGGAGCCTTGTCGATCATGTCGAACGCCGAAGCCTCGTTCAGGTTCGGGTACTTGTCGTGCAGCACCTTGGTGATCGCTGCGGTCAACGTCGTCTTGCCGTGGTCGATGTGACCGATCGTGCCGATGTTGACGTGCGGCTTAGTCCGCTCGAACTTCGCCTTAGCCACGGGGGGCTCCTCCTCGTTAGTACTTGACTCGTCTGCTGGGGGGACTACAAGTCCGACGAACTACTCGCCGCGGACCTTCTTGATGATCTCGTCGGCGACGTTCTGCGGAACCTCGGCGTACGAGTCGAACTCCATCGAGTACGACGCCTGGCCGGAGGTCTTGGACCTCAGGTCGCCAACGTACCCGAACATCTCTGACAGCGGTACCAGCGCCGTGACCACCCGGTCACCCGACCGCTCGAACATCGACTGCACCTGTCCGCGGCGCGAGTTGATGTCGCCGATGACGTCGCCCAGGAAGTTCTCCGGGGTGGTCACCTCGACCGCGAACATCGGCTCGAGCAGCACCGGCTTGGCCATCCGCGCGGCCTCCTTGAACGCCTGCCCACCGGCCAGCTTGAACGCCAGCTCGGAGGAGTCGACGTCGTGGTAGGCGCCGTCCTCGAGGGTGAACTTGACGTCCACCATCGGGTAGCCGGCGAGCACGCCGAACTCCATCGCACCCTGGCCGCCCTGGTCGACGGACGGGATGTACTCGCGCGGCACGCGACCACCGGTCACGTTGTTCACGAACTCGTAGCCCGCACCGGCGCCCGTCTCCGGGTCGGTGTTCGGCTCGAGCGAGACGACGACCTTCGCGAACTGGCCGGAGCCACCGGTCTGCTTCTTGTGGGTGTAGCTGTGGTTCGCGACCTTCTGGCGGATCGTCTCGCGGTAGGCCACCTGCGGCTTGCCGACGGTCGCCTCGACGCGGAACTCACGCTTCATCCGGTCGACCAGGATCTCCAGGTGCAGCTCGCCCATGCCGGCGATGATCGTCTGGCCGGTCTCCTCGTCGGTCTTCACCGTGAAGGTGGGGTCCTCGTCGGAGAGCCGCTGGATCGCGATGCCGAGCTTCTCCTGGTCGCCCTTGGTCTTGGGCTCGATGGCGACCTCGATCACCGGGGCCGGGAACGTCATCGACTCCAGCACGACCGGGTCGCTCTGCGCGCAGAGCGTCTCACCGGTGGTGGTGTCCTTCAGACCCATGACGGCCACGATCTGGCCGGCGCCGACCGACGCGATCTCCTCACGCTTGTTCGCGTGCATCTGGTAGATCTTGCCGATCCGCTCCTTGCGGCCCTTGACCGAGTTGAGCACCGTGGCGCCCGCCTCGAGCTTGCCGGAGTAGACGCGCACGTAGGTCAGCTTGCCCAGGTGCGGGTCGGCCGCGATCTTGTACGCCAGGCCGGAGAACGGCTCGCTGTCCGAGGGCTCCCGGAGCAGCTCGGTCTCCTCGTCGTTGACCTTGTGGCCGTGCACGGCGCCGACGTCGATCGGCGACGGGAGGTACTTCACGACCGCGTCGAGCAGGGGCTGCACGCCCTTGTTCTTGAACGCGGTGCCGCACAGGACCGGGTTGACCTTGTCGGCCAGGGTGGCGCGACGGATCGCGGCCTCGAGCTCCTCGACGGTGAGCTCCTCGCCCTCGAGGTACTTCTCCATCACCTCGTCGTCGGCCTCGGCCAGCGTCTCGAGGAACTTCTCGCGGTACTCCTCGGCCTGCTCCTTGAGCGCGGCCGGGATCTCCTCGACGTCGTAGTCCTCGCCCATCTTGGTCTCGCCGCGCCAGGTGAGCGCGCGCATGCCGACCAGGTCGACGACGCCGAGGAAGTCGCTCTCGGCGCCGATCGGGATCTGCAGCACGAGCGGGGTGGAGTTGAGGCGCTCGACCATCATGTCGACGCAGCGGAAGAAGTCCGCGCCGGTGCGGTCGAGCTTGTTGACGAAGCACATCCGCGGGACGGAGTACTTGTTGGCCTGCCGCCACACGGTCATGGTCTGCGGCTCGACACCGGCCACACCGTCGAAGACGGCGACCGCGCCGTCGAGGACGCGCAGCGAGCGCTCGACCTCGACGGTGAAGTCGACGTGGCCGGGCGTGTCGATGATGTTGATCTGGTGGTTCTTCCACCAGCAGGTCGTCGCGGCGGACGTGATCGTGATGCCGCGCTCCTGCTCCTGCTCCATCCAGTCCATGACGGCGGCGCCCTCGTGGACCTCGCCGATCTTGTAGGAGATGCCGGTGTAGAAGAGGATCCGCTCGGTCGTGGTGGTCTTACCGGCGTCGATGTGCGCCATGATGCCGATGTTGCGGACCTTGGTCAGGTCGGTGGTGATGTCGACGGCCACTTCTCAGTGATCCCCTCGGTAGCTAGGTGGTGCTCGGTGGCACCCGGTGGGGTGCAGGCTCGAGCGGGTGGTGCTCGGTTGACGGCCCGCGGCCGCTGTGGCCGGGGCGGCGCCGCTCGGTCGGGGACCGGCGCGCCGCTGCCCGGCTCAGGTCACCAGCGGTAGTGGGCGAACGCCTTGTTGGCCTCGGCCATCTTGTGCGTGTCCTCGCGACGCTTGACCGCGGCGCCGAGGCCGTTGGAGGCGTCGAGGATCTCGTTCATCAGACGCTCGGCCATGGTCTTCTCGCGACGAGCGGCGGAGTAGCTGACCAGCCAGCGCAGGGCCAGGGTCATGGAGCGCGTGCCGCGCACCTCGACCGGCACCTGGTAGGTCGCGCCACCGACACGGCGGCTGCGGACCTCGAGGGCGGGCTTCACGTTGTCCAGCGCGCGCTTGAGCGTGACGACCGGGTCGGTGCCGGTCTTCTCACGGCAGCCCTCGAGGGCGCCGTAGACGATGCGCTGCGCGGTCTGCTTCTTGCCGTCCTTGAGGACCTTGCTGACCAGCTGGGTCACGACCTGCGAGCCGTAGACCGGGTCGACGTCGAGCGGCCGCTTCGGGGCCGGGCCCTTGCGAGGCATTAGCTCTTCTCCTTCTTCGCGCCGTACCGGCTGCGAGCCTGCTTGCGGTTCTTCACGCCCTGCGTGTCGAGCGAGCCGCGGATGATCTTGTAGCGGACACCGGGAAGGTCCTTCACACGACCGCCGCGCACGAGCACGATCGAGTGCTCCTGCAGGTTGTGGCCGACACCCGGGATGTAGGCCGTGACCTCGATGCCGCTGGACAGGCGCACACGGGCGACCTTCCGCAGCGCGGAGTTCGGCTTCTTCGGAGTGGTCGTGTAGACACGCGTGCACACGCCACGCCGCTGGGGGGAACCCTTCAGAGCGGGCGTCTTGTTCTTCGACACCTTGTCCTGGCGGCCCTTGCGGACCAACTGCTGGATGGTGGGCACCGCGTGGTTCTCTTTCCTCTTCGGTGATGCTGTCTCTGTCGTGTCCGACCCGGACCGACCCGCGGCGGCCACCCCCGCGGTCGGGCGTGTCGCCCACCGCAGGCCACCGCCGGGTTTCAGGCGGGGTAGCCGTCGAGTGAATCGCTGCGAGTGCAGCCACGCGGCCCGGTCACGAGCACGCGCAGGGCCTGGGTGTCCCAGACACGAAGAAAAAGATTACCGGCTCGCCGGAACGCGGTCAAAACGAGCGGACCGCGGGTGCGGTAAGGGGGATTTCCTCCCGTCCGCGCCTGGTGCGTCCAGTCTACGGGGTGCCCCCTGAGCCCGGGACCGCCGGGGCGAGCAGCTCCGCGAGGTGCCGCGCCCGCACCCCGGCGAGGTCGTCGAGCTGGGTGCGGCAGGAGAACCCGTCGGCCAGCACCACGGCGTCCTCCCCCGCGGCCCGGACCGCGGGCAGCAGGTCGTGCTCGGCGACCGCGACCGACACCTCGTAGTGCCCCTGCTCGACCCCGAAGTTGCCGGCCAGCCCGCAGCAGCCGCCGACCCGGGTGACCGTGGCCCCGGTGCGGGCCAGCAGCGCGGCGTCGGCGTCCCACCCCACGACGCTGGCGTGGTGGCAGTGCGGCTGCACCACGACCGTCGTACCGGTGAGGTCCGGCGGCTCCCAGCCGGGGACGCCGCTGAGCACCTCCGCCAGCGACCGCACCCCGGCGGCCACCTCGGCCGCGCGCGGGTCGGCGGTGAGCTCGACCGCGTCGGAGCGCAGCGTCGCGAGGCAGGACGGCTCCAGCCCCACGACCGGGACGCCGGCGGCGACGTAGGGGTGCAGCACGTCGAGGGTGTGCCCCAGGATCCGGCGGGCGGCGGTCAGCTGGCCCGTGCTCACCCAGGTCAGCCCGCAGCAGGCCGGCTCGGTGACCACGCCGACACGCAGGCCGGCTGCCTCGAGCACGGCCACCGCGGCGCGGCCGCTGTCCGAGGCGAACCCGTCGGTGAACGAGTCCGCCCAGACCACGACGTCGTACGACGTGGCGGTCGGCGAGGCGGCGTACGACGTGCCGCGGGCCCAGCGGCGCAGCGGGCGGCGGGCGAACGCCGGCACGGACCGCCGTTGGTCGATCCCGGCCGCGGCCTTGGCCAGCCGCTGCACTGGGCCGACCCGCATCACCGCGTTGGCGAGCGGGGCGACCGGCTGGGTCAGCCGCGCCCAGCGCGGCAGCTGGCCCAGCGCGTAGTGGCTGCGCGGCCGCAGCCGCCGCCGGTAGCGCTGGTGCAGGGCCTCCGCCTTGTAGGTCGCCATGTCGATGCCGGTGGGGCAGTCGCTGGCGCAGCCCTTGCAGGCCAGGCAGAGGTCCAGGGCCTCGTGCACCTCCGTCGGACCGCCACCCGTCGGTGACCAGCGAGCCGTTGACCATCTCCTGGAGGACCCGGGCGCGGCCGCGGGTGGAGTCCTTCTCGTCCCGGGTCGCCTGGTACGACGGGCACATCACCCCACCGGTGCCGGTGTTGTCCGCGACGCACTTGCCGACCCCGGTGCAGCGGTGCACCGCGGAGACGACCGAGCCGCCGTCGTGGGCCAGCCGCAGCGTGCGGCGCGGCTCGCGCAGCCGCTCGGCGAGCCGGATGTCCGCGTCGACCGGCCGCGGGTCCACGAGCACGCCGGGGTTGAGCAGGTCGGCCGGGTCGAAGAGGTGCTTGACCGCGGCGAACAGGTCGATGACCTCCGGGGAGTACATCCGCGGCAGCAGCGCCGAGCGGGCCCGGCCGTCGCCGTGCTCGCCGGACAGGCTGCCGCCGTGCGCCGCGGTGAGGTCCGCGGCCGCCTCGACGAAGGTCCGGAAGGCGGCCGCTCCCCCGCGCCGGTCGAGGGGGAAGTCGATGCGCACGTGCACGCAGCCGTCGCCGAAGTGGCCGTAGGGCACCCCGTCGAGCCCCGCGTCCCGCAGCAGCGCGTCGAACCCGCGCAGGTAGGCGCCCAGCCGGTCCGGGGGGACCGCGGCGTCCTCCCAGCCGGCGTGCGCGGGCCGCTCCAGGCTGCGCGCGGCAAGGCCCGCGCCGTCCTCGCGGATCCGCCACAGCGCGGCCGCCTCGGCCGCCCCCGTCACCAGCCGTACGTCGACCGCGCCGGCGTCGCGCGCCACCCGGTCGGCCGCCGCACGGGCCTCCTCGACCGTCGCACCGGTCACCTCGGCGAACAGCCAGCCGGCGCCGCGGGGCAGGTCCGGCACCGTCCCCCGCCGGGCCCGGACCACGTCGACGATCCGGGCGTCGAGCCCCTCGCAGGCGACCAGCGGGTGGTGCAGCAGCGACGGCACGGCATCCGCGGCCTCGAACATGTCCGCGTAGCCGAGCACCGCCAGCGCCCGGGCGGGTGCGTCCTCGACGAGCCGGACGGTGGCGCCGGCGACGACGCCGAGGGTGCCCTCGCTGCCGACCAGGAACCGGTCGAGGCTGCGGCCGCGCTCCGGCAGCAGGTGCTCCAGGGAGTAGCCGGAGACCTGGCGGGTGAACCGGCCGAAGCCGGTGCGGATGGTGGCCAGGTGGTCGGCGACCAGGGCGTCGAGCCGGTCGTGCAGCGGGGTCCGGGTGCCGTCGAGCCGGCCGCCGTCGGCGGTGAGCACGTCGAGCGCGACCGACGTTGTCGGCGGTCCGGCCGTAGCCGAGCGCACGCGAGCCGCAGGCGTTGTTGCCGACCATCCCGCCGATGGTGCAGCGGGTGTGGGTCGAGGGGTCGGGGCCGAAGCGCAGGCCGTGCCGCGTTGGCGGCCTTCTGGAGGGTGGCGTGCACGGTGCCGGGCTGCGACGGTCGCGGTGCGCGCCTCGGGGTCGACCGACAGCACCCGGTTCAGGTGCCGCGCGGTGTCGACCACGATGCCGGTGCCCACGGCGTTGCCGGCGATCGACGTACCGGCTCCGCGCATGGTCAGCGGGGTCCCGGTGTCCCGGGCCACCGCGACGGTGGCGGCGAGCTCGTCGGTGTCCCGCGGCCGGGCCACGACCTGTGGGACGACCCGGTAGAGCGAGGCGTCGGCGGAGTACAGCGCCCGGGTCAGCGTCGAGTCGTCGACGTCGCCGACCCCGGCGCGGCGGAGGGCGTGCGCGACGTCGGTGCCGGTGGTCACCACGGCAGGAACACCTGCCGCCGGGCCTCGGGGGTGGACACCGTCTCCGGGAAGGCAGGGAGGGTCATGGCCGAAGTCTAGGCAGCCGGCACCCGGCCGGGACCGCCGGTCGCGGGCCCCGGACGGGCCGGCGGGCGCTCAGCCGTCGGCGACCAGGTCGAGCGCGTGCCGTGCCGCGGTGAGCAGCTCCAGGTCGTACGCCGCGGCCAACCGCACCCACGCCACGTGGTCGGTGGAGCCGTCCTCCTCCACCACCCGCGGCTCGACGTCGGTCGACTCGGGCAGCACGCTCGCGTCGAAGATCAGGTGGATGCCGTGGTAGTCCTCGATCAGCCCGTCGGCGCGGGCACCGGTGAAGTGCGAGGCGTGCACGTCGAGCACCCGGCCCGGCTCGACGTGCAGGCCGGCCTCCTCGTACACCTCCCGGCGGAGCGCGTCCCGGGGGTCCTCCCCGTGGTCGATCCCGCCGCCCGGCAGCGTCCAGCGGCCCTCGATGCGGGTCCGCGCGGACATCCGGGTGAGCAGCACCTCCCGCTCCGGTCCGGTGCCGCGCAGCAGCACGGCGTACGCCGCGATCCGCTGGCGTTGCGGGACGGCGTCCTGGTCGGGGCTCGGCACGGACATGGGCGCGAGTCTAGGACGGTTCGCGGGCCGGTGGTGAGCATCTGGTCGGCAGCCGACGACGGCGTCAGGCCGCGCCGGTCACCGAGCCCCCGCGGGGGCTCCACTCCGCGTCGACCGAGCTGAAGGGCACGCTCTCCGCCAGCCGCGCGCGCTCCGGCGTCGGCGCCTGGCCGCCGAGGTGCGCCGGGTGCCACGGCGCCCGCTCCCCCGGCCGTGGCCGGTGCTCGGGTCGCTGCTGGAGCTCGTCGAGCAGGGACTGCATCCGCCGGCCCAGCGCCGCGGTCGCCGCCCGGACGTCGTCGCCGGGCGCCACCGTCATCGGCTCGCCGACCAGCAGCGAGACCGGCCGGCCGCGGGTCAGGTCAAGCGGACGTCCGGCGGTGAGGATCCGCTGTGGGCCCCAGATCGCCATCGGCAGCAGCGGCGTACCGGTCTCCCGCGCCAGGGCCGCGGCGCCCGGCATCAGGGCGCGCACGGTGTACGACGTGCTCACCCCGGCCTCGGGGAACAGGCCGACCGCCTCGCCCTCCCGGAGCAGCGAGCGGGCCCGCAGGTAGGCGGCCGCCGGCGCCGCCCGGTCCACGGGCACGTGCCGCATGCTCGACATCAGCCCGCCGACCACCGGCGCGGACCACACGTCGTGACGGGCCAGGAAGCGCACCCGCCGACGGCTCTCCCGGGCCGCGAGCCCGACCAGCAGGAAGTCCAGGAAGCTCACGTGGGTGCTGGCCAGCAGCACGGGCCCGGACCGGGGCACGTGCTGGTCGCCGTCGACCCGCAGC
>CAWERI010000001.1:0-95648 GCA_963811515.1 uncultured Actinomycetota bacterium | reverse complement strand
TTCCGTGCGGTGAAGGCGGCCACCCCGGGCCCGTACACGTTCATCCTCCCGGCCACCCGGGAGGTGCCCAGGCGGCTGGCCCACCCGAAGAAGCGCACCGTGGGGGTGCGGATCCCCGACAACCGGGTCGTGCAGGCGCTGCTGCGCGAGCTCGGCGAGCCGCTGCTGTCCAGCACCCTGCTGCTGCCCGACGCCGAGGAGCCGATGACCGACGGCTGGACGATCAAGGAGGAGCTCGACCACGTGGTCGACGCGGTGGTGGACGCGGGGGACTGCGGGCTCGAGCCGACCACGGTCGTGGACTGGTCGGAGGGCTACCCGGAGGTCGTGCGGGTCGGCGCCGGGGACCCGTCGCGGTTCGAGTAGCCGACTCAGAGGTGCAGGTCGTCGGGCAGCGGCAGCCGCTCGACCCCGCCGAGCCGGCGGTGGAAGCGGACGTGCTCAGCGTGCGCGTCCAGCACCCGCCACAGCGTCTCGTGCGCCGCCCAGGGCAGCGGCTCGTCCCCGTTGCGCCAGGTGGTCCCGAAGCCGATCCACACCGGCACCCACTCGGCGGCCAGGTCCCACTCGCCGCGGTGCCGCATCAGCAGCCGGTGCCGGATCTGGAACGCCTGCCGCGGCCCGTCCTCGCAGATCGGCGCGGTGCTGACCGGCCACACGCGGAGGTCCAGCGCCATCAGCTCGAGCTCGACGTCGCCGAGAACGCGCGGGTCGACCAGCACGGTCGCCACGTTCTCGTGCGGAGCGCGTCTCATGCCCGGCACGCTAACCCGGCCGACGCCGCTTCGTCAGGCGGTCAGCCCTCACCGGTCGAGGATCGTGCACACGCAGACCCGGTTGCCCTCGGGGTCGGCCAGCACCGTGAACGACGGCGCGGGGGAGTCGTCGACGACCCGCCCGCCCGCGGCGACCGCGGCCGCGATGCGCTCGTCGGCGACGTCGTGCGGCACCCACAGGTCGATGTGGAAGCGCTGCCGCGGGGTCTCGTGGGCGTCGGTGGACTGGAACCACAGCAGCGGCACCCGGCCACCGGGATCGACGACGTCGTCGCCCTGGAAGGCGTCGGTGCTGCCGGTGAGCAGCGCCGCCCAGAACGGCCCGACGGCGGCGAGGTCGGCGGTGTCGAGTGCGAGCTCCACCTCGGTCACCGCGCTCGGCTCGGCGGGAACGTCTCGCTCGCGGGCGATCTCGCTGATCCGCCGGGCGAGGTCGAGGTCGCGGCCGGTGACCCAGGAGACGTCGTGGCTGACCAGCTTGATGTCGACGAACGGGTAGGTCAGCGTCACGTCGGGGTGGTGGCCGGCCTCCTCGGCCACCTCGGCGACGGCGGTGACGAACGCGAGCCCCGCGGCGAAGTCGCCGGTGAGGAACCGCGCGTGCAGCGCCTGGGCGAGCTTGCGCCAGTCGGCGAGGCCGGCGTCGAGGACCGCTGGTTGGTGAGCTTGTCCATGCGCCTCAGTATGGGTCGGCCCACCGACAGCCGGAGGCCGCCGTCAGGCCTCGAGCCGCTCCTGCAGGACGACGGTGACGGTGTCGCCCTCGCCCTTGCCGATCGCCTTGCGGACGTCGGCCTTCACGGGCAGCTTGTGGGTGCCGTCCCCGAGCGCCATGAAGGAGCTGCGGAACGGGTGGCCGTCGACGGTGCCGCGCACCTTGACCAGGCCGCGGGTGCCGAAGAACTCCACCGAGTCCGGCCACACGACGTAGGTCCATCCGCCCTTCTCGGGGCTCTTCTGCAGGGTGGCGGTGAACTGCTGGTCCATGGCGTCCTCCTCGAACGTGTCACCAGGATGGACCCGACGCTGGGGCGCGAACTCATCGCCGTACGTCGGGGGCGGCCCGGACCGGGCCGAAGCCGGTGCCGAGCTCCTCGTCGAGGAAGCGCATCAGCGCGACGTTGAGGTCGGCCACCCGGGTGCCGGGCACGGGGTCGGACGGCGTGACCAGTCGGCAGTAGGTGCCCGCCGGGTTCGGCCCCACCGACACCTGCCAGCCGGTCTCCGACCACGACCGGGCGAGCTCTCGCCCGTCCCAGCGCACGTGCACGTCGAAGGGGTCGGCCGCGACCTGCCGCGGGCTCATCGCGATCGGCTTGGCGAAGCGCGCACCGTCCATCCGCGGCAGCGCCCACGCCTCGAGGTCGGCGGCGGAGACGCCGGGATCCCGGCCGTCGACGAGGTTGTGCTGGAGCAGCGTGAACAGCGAGCCGTCGACGACGCGGGCCAGGGACGCGATGCCGCCGGACATCCGGGAGTTCAGCTCGGTGGGCCGGAAGCCGTCCTCGGACAGCACCCCGTCGATGCCGAAGGCGCCGCGGTAGCCGACGGTGGCGCGCAGGTGCTCTCCGGTACGACGGGCCAGCTCACGCATCCGCGTCCGGTCCGCGTCCGGCGGGTCCCAGGTCGTGCCGAGGCCGCCGTAGACGAAGCCGCGACCGGGACCGCGCAGGATGGCCAGCTCGACCGGCCGGAACACCGCCGTGCCGTCGGGCAGCACCAGGCCGTGGATGCTGCACGGGACGCCGTCGAGGAACGGCATCACCCGCACCCGGTCGCAGCGGGCGGCGAAGAACGCGAGCGCGCCGCTGGCGTCCTCGTCCGTGACGACCCAGCGCACGAAGTCGCCGCCACCGTTGAAGCCGTCGCGGGCGTCGCCCGCCCAGACCGTGCCCGCGCCCCGGTCGAGCCGGCCCGCCGCGCGGGTGGCCTCCTCGACGGGGACGACCCGCGACTCCGCGCGCTCGCCGCCGACGGCGTCCCACACCGTGTCGGCGACCAGCTTGTCCTCGAGCGCGGTCCACGCGTCGGGCCGGCCGCCGACCACGCGGCGGCCGTCGATCGGATCGGTGCCGATGAACGGGCCGACCAGCCACATCGCCTCGCCGTCGGGGTCGTAGGCGTCGATGGCCGTGCGGACGTCCGCAGGCAGGGCGTGCGCGACCTCGTGCTGGCGGCGCAGGTCCTCGGTCATGGTCGGCCGCTGCTCCATGGCCAGGTGCACCACCTCGGCCTGCTCGGGGGAGGGGACCGGCCCCGCGCCGACGGCGTTGACGACCAGCAGCGGCCGCCGTGCCCGGGACTGCTCGAGCAGTCCCACGAAGTCGGTGAAGCCCGCCAGCGGTGCGATGCCGCAGACCACGAGCCGGTCGCGGAACAGCCCGCCGAGGTGCTCGCGCCACGCGTCACGGGTCGCGTCGTCCGAGAGGTCCATCCCGGGAGGCTAGAGCGGCCCTGCTTCGCTCGCGACCGGTTTCGACCGGCCCTGCCAACGGCGCCACCCGCGCCGGATCCGACGTACCAGGAAGACGACGAGGGTGACACCGACGACGAGCAGGACGAGGCACACCGTGAGTGCGAGCCACGGGTGGGCCATCGCCAGCAGCAGCACGCCCACCACCGTGAGGTCCTCGAGCACGCTGGCGGCGGTGTTGGTCACCGGCTCGGGCGAGGTGTTGACGGCCAGCCGGATGCTCGCCTTGACCATGTGCGAGGCGAGGGCGGTGCCCCCGCCGAGCACGGCGTACGTCGCCTGCTGGAGCGTGTCCACGTCCCCGGTCAGCATCAGCGCGATGACGGCGCCGACGGTCGGCCGGATCGCGGTCGAGACCGCGTCCCACGACGAGTCGACGTAGGGGATCTTGTCGGCCACGAACTCCATGCCGTAGAGCACGCCGGCCACCACGAGCACGTCGGTGCGGGTCAGCACGACCGGGACGCCGTCGACGCCGAGCCGTCCCGCGATCCCGAGGACGAGCACCACGAGGTAGGAGTTCACGCCGCTGGCCCAGCCGCTCGTCACCACCAGAGGAAGCAGGTCCACGCCTCGATCGTAGGGGCGGGATCTGAGTACCTCTGCGGATCCGCCCGAGCCGCCAGCCGGAAGAGTGGGCACACCGGGCGGTCCGGATCCCCACGGGGAGGGTCCGGACTGTTACCGGTTTTTGACGTGTGTGGCCTTTACACCGTCCGGTATGCCGGGGTTGGGTGGACATCGTGGTCCGGAAACCCCTCCGGGCCGTTCTCGGGACAGGGGTGCCACGCATGGCGCACGAGAAACAGGTGGGGGGCTGTCGTCGCCGCGGCGTCCCTCGTCGCGGGAGGCATGGCGCTCGTCGCCGCCCCGCAGGCTCAGGCGGCCGACTGGAGCAGGTGCCTCGACGGCTCCCACGACCGGCAGGCGGTCTTCGACCGGGCGGCCGACGTCAGCGGCGTCCCGGTCGAGGTCCTCCTCGGCGTCTCCTACCTGGAGTCGCGCTGGGACGACCACGGTGCGAAGGTCAGCAGCTCCGGCGGCTACGGCCCGATGCACCTCACGCAGGACGCCGCCGCGAAGCACGCGCGCGACGTCGCCGAGGCCAAGGGCGACGGCGCCCCGGCCGCGCTGAGGACCGGCACCCTCACCGCGGCCTCGAAGATCACCGGCTGGTCCCGCGGCACCCTGCGCTCCGACGACGTCGCCAACGTCTGCGGCGGCGCGGCGGTGCTGGCGTCCTACCAGCCCGGCACGACGTCCTCGGCGCCGTCCGCGTGGAGCGAGGCGGTCGGCGCCTACTCCGGCTCGGCCGACGCGGCCGAGCGGGTGCAGTTCGCCAAGCAGGTCTTCGCCGCGCTGCGCTCCGGTGAGTCCCGGACCACCAACGACGGCCAGCGGATGACGCTCGCGGCGACGCCGGGTGCGACCGTCGACCAGGACGCCGCCGCGGCCACCGGCACGATCCCGTCGGGCAACGAGGTCGTCGACTGCCCGGTGACCGTGCCGTGCGAGTCGATCCCCGCGCCGTACCAGCAGACGGGGTCGGCGCCGAACCAGTACGGCAACCACGACATCGCGAGCCGGCCGGTCGACGGCCTGAGCATCGACTACATCGTCATCCACGACACCGAGGGCTACTACCCGACCGCGATCAAGCTGGTGACGGACCCGACCTACCTCGGCTGGCACTACACGGTGCGGTCCTCCGACGGCCACGTGGCGCAGCACGTCAACCCGAAGAACGTCGGGTTCCACGCCGGCAACTGGTACGTCAACATGCACTCGGTCGGCATCGAGCACGAGGGCTTCGCGGCCACCGGGGCGACCTGGTACACCGAGTCGATGTACCAGAGCTCCGCGGCGCTCGTGAAGCACCTCGCCACGAAGTACGGCGTGCCGCTCGACCGGGCCCACGTCATCGGCCACGACCAGGTCCCCGGCATCCTCACCGGCAACATCCCCGGCATGCACTGGGACCCGGGGCCGTACTGGAACTGGGAGCACTACATGGCGCTGCTCGGCGCGCCGCTGACGCCGGACCGACGCGGCCCGAGCGACGTGGTGACGGTGGTGCCCGGGTTCTCCGACAACCCGCAGCCGCTCAGCAACTGCGACGGCAAGGGCAACCCGTGCCCCGCGCAGGGCACCAACTTCGTCTACCTGCGCACGGCGCCGTCCGACACGGCTCCGCTGGTCAACGACCTGGGGCTGCACCAGAAGGGCCAGCCGGCGACCACCGAGGTCTCCGACATCGGCCCGCGTCTGGCCGCCGGCCAGAAGGTCGAGGTGGTCGAGCGCCAGGACGGCTGGATCGCCACCTGGTGGCTGGGCCAGCTCGCCTGGTTCAAGGGCACCAACGCCGCGGGTGAGTCCGTGGTGCGGCCGTCGCAGGGCACGGTCGTGCAGACGGCCGGGGACGCCGAGGTGCCGGTCTACGGCCGCGCCTACCCCGAGCAGGAGGCCTACGCGAACACGCCGGTGCCCTACCAGACGGTGTCGCCGCTGCTCTACCGCATCAAGCCGGGCCAGTCCTACGTGCTCGCGGACGACTCGGTGCGGACCGACTACTACTACGCGAAGACCTACGACAGCTCGCTGCCGGGGGACCACACCGTGGTGGTGGGCAAGCAGCGCTACTACCAGATCTGGTTCGGCCACCGGATCGCCTACGTCAAGGCGACCGACGTCAAGCTCGCCGACGGCTGACCACTCTGGACCCCGCACGCACGCGGCCCCGCCGACACGTCGGCGGGGCCGCGTCATGTCCATGGGTCAGCAGGAGATGTGGTGGTCCTCGTTGTGCAGCACGAACTCGCAGCCCCGGTCGTCCTTCTCCGGCGCCGGGAACACCAGCGCCGGGGCGGCGGCGATCGTGGCCAGCCGGTCCGTGTCGAGGTGCCACGCCCGCCCGGGCCGCGGCGTACGACGGGGCGTGCACCGTCTCGGTGACGGACGTGAGGTAGATACCCCCGCGTCGCACCTCGACGGTGCGCTGGAACCACAGCCGGTCCGGGTTGCCGCGCTCCGGGTGCTGCACGGCTATCCAGGTCTGCTGGGCCGGGTCGTCGGCCGTCCCGTCGCGGCGCACGGCGGTCACGGAGGTGATCACCGGCCGGTCCTGGGCGTCCCGCTCCACGGTGCAGGCGACGGAGTAGCCCTCGCTGAGCTCGTCGCGGCAGTAGGCATCCGGGTCGCCCTCGGACTCCGAGCCGCTGTGCAGCAGGGCGACCCGCAGGAGGTGGTCGCTGCCCCAGTCGTAGGAGCCGATCCACATCGAGGTGTAGCGCAGGTAGCGGTCGGGCAGCCGCTGCCCCTGGCTGTCCCGGGCGCTCACCTCGCCGTGCGCGAAGGACGGCGCCGCGTCCCCGACGGCCCGGCGGACCGTCTCGTCGACCAGCGCGGGCATCAGCTTCGCGTCGTACTCCTCGAGCGCCTGCTGCGTCGCCGGGTCGAGCCGGGCCGCCGACGGACCGCCCCCGGAGCCGGACAGGGACGGCACCAGCACGGCGGCGGCGACCGCCGCGGCCGCGGACAGCGAGGCGAGCCCGGCCACCGCACGACGGCGCCGGACCCGGCGACGGCCGTCGCGGACGACGGCGTCGGCGGACAGGGTGAAGGCCGGCTCGGTGGCAGTGGCGTCCTCGCGCACCAGCGTGCGCAGCGTGTCGTGGGTCATCGGGTCTCCTCGAGCTCGAGGTGCGGGACGTGCCTGCGCAAGGTGGCCAGCGCGCGGGAGGTCTGGCTCTTGACGGTGCCCTCGGCGATGCCGAGGGCGGCGGCCACCTCGGCGACGGGCAGGTCGTCGAGGAAGCGGAGCGCGACGATCGCGCGCTGCTGGGGTGGCAGCACGGCGAGCGTGCGGGCGGTGTCGAGCCCGGGCATCGGGTCGACGGAGTGCCCGTCGGGCATCACGTCGGTCGGGTGCTCGCGACGGTGCTTGCGCAGGTGCGACAGGCACTGGTTCACCAAGGTCCGCCGCGCGTAGCCGTCGACCGTCTCGCGACGGATCCGCGGCCAGTGGGTGTACAGCTGCAGGAACGTCAGCTGCACCATGTCCTCGGCCGTGTGCCAGTCGCGCACCACGACGTACGCCGTCCGGCGCATGGCCTGCGCGCGGGCGGCGAAGTACTCACGCACCTCGTCGTCGCGCCTGTCCCGCTCGGCTCTCACCGCTCACCCCGTCTCGTCGGACCTCACGAGTCATACGCCGTGCGGGTCCTGCGGGGTTCGCAGACACGCAGAGCTCGTCCACACGCCCACCCGAAACGGCTCGGGAATGGCGGTCCCACCGGGCCCGGGTTAGCGTGCTGGGATGAGCGATCAGGGTGGAGCGGACGAGCGCGAGTGGCCCACGCGCTGTCCGACCTGCGGCACCGAGATGAGGTCCGCCGTCATCGACCTGGACCAGACCAACGAGAACCGGGCTGAGTTCCAGGCCGGTGAGATGGTCGCCGTGGACTACTGCCCGAACCCCGACTGCCCGACGAACCAGACGCCCGACGCCTAGCCCGCTCGGCCGCGATCGCGACGCCGAGCGCGTCCGGGTCACGGCCGACCACGGTGGTGCCGTCGTCGGCGGTGACGATCGGCCGCTGGATCAGCTGCGGGTGCGCCACCATCGTCTCCAGCCACCGGGTGCGGTGCTCCGCGTCCATCGGGTACGACGCGAGGCCGACCTCCTTGGCCACGGCCTCACCGGTCCGGGCGACGTGCCACGGCTCGAGGCCGAGCCGGTCGAGCACGGCCGACAGCTCCTCGACGGACGGCGGGTCGTCGAGGTAGCGGCGCACCGTGTAGGCGATGCCCGCCTCGTCGAGCGTCGCCGTCGCGGCCTGGCACTTCGAGCAGGCGGGGTTGACCCAGATCTCCATGACGTCTCGGCCCTACTCGACGTCGGTCTCGACGGCGCCGGTCATCGCGACCAGCTCGTCGAAGGTCGTGGAGAACACCGCGGCCGGGTGCCCCGCGGCGGCCCACACCTCGTCGTAGGTCCGCAGCCAGGGGTCGATGTAGGTCGGCACCGGTGTCGGGTGCGCGATGGGGGAGACGCCGCCGATCACCTGGCCGGTGTGCGTCCGGACGAACTCCGGCGTCGCCCGCTTCAGGCTGTCGACGCCGAGCGTGGCCGCGACCTTGCCGGTGTCGACCCGGTGCGCGCCGGAGGTCAGCACCAGCACCGGACCGCCGCCGGCGTCGAACAGCAGGCTGTTGGCGATCGCGCCGACCTCGCACCCGAGGGCCTCGGCGGCCAGCGCCGCGGTGTGGACGGAGTCGGGAAGCACCACGATCCGGCCCGTCCCGCCCCTGGCGATGAGCTCGGTGCGGAAGCGGGCGATGGAGGCGTGCTCGGTGGCCGGTGCTCGGTGTGGACGGTTGCTCTGTGCTCACACGGCGACCCTACGGTCCTCCTCGGACCGGGTGCCGGCCAGGACCCCCAGGACGCGACACCCGTGCGAACGGTGCCGACCACGGATCGCGACGAAGTGGTTGACGGGCTGTCCGAGGCCAGGTGTACCGTGGAACTCGTTCGAACAGGTGTTCGAACACTCCGGTGGAGGTGACCTCGACCCCCACCTCCACCGGGGCCCGGGGCGGCGCCGCCCAGTGCAGACAGCGTGCCGCAGACCGGGGACAGCGTGGCGGGGTCGGTCCGGGGTCGAGCCGTGACGGACGAGAGCGCGAGCTCGGAAGGTGGCAGCGATGCGACGGTACGACGACCCCGTGGACGTGCGTCGGGGGCAGGTGGCGGGTGCCGGGGGGACGACGGTCCTGGTCGAGGGGCCCGCGCAGTTCCTCTGGCGGGGACGGCTCTGGCGGGTCACCGCGGTGGTGGCGCACTGGGTGGAGACCGGTGCCTGGTGGCAGTCGAGCGGCGTGCACGCGGTGCTCGGGGCGGACGAGCAGGAGACCGGCAGCCAGGGCAGCCCGGGCAGTCAGGGCAGCCGGTCGGCACCGACCTGGCCGCCGAGCGCGAGGTGTGGCGGGTCGAGGCCGACCGCGGCATGGCCTCGGTCCGGGACGACGGTGAGGGCCGGCCCGGTCGCGGTGTCTTCGACCTGGTCTTCGACTGGGCCGAGGGCGCCTGGCGGCTCAGCCGGTGCCTGGACTGAAGAGGGGCGTCATGACACACGGGACACACACCAGCCGGGCACCCCACCCCTTCGACCTGCCGGCCGCGACCCACTCCTACCTCGAGCGGGCGGCCGGCTCGCTCCGGGAGGCGATGACCACCCAGGAGGTGCCGCTGCGCTACGCCTGCGCGCACGTCGCCGCGCTGCGGGCCACCGCCGCGCTGCTCGCGGCCCGGGCCACGCCGGTCCCCGCGCCCCGGCGCAGCCGGCAGAAGAACGCCTGGGTGCTGCTCGCCGAGGTCGCTCCCGAGTTCGGGGAGTGGGCGGCGTTCTTCTCCGCCGGCGCCGCCAAGCGGCAGGCCGCCGAGGCCGGCTCCTCCCGCGCGGTCACCGAGCGGGAGGCCGACGACCTGGTCCGCGACGCCGACCGGTTCCTCGGGCTGGTCGAGGAGTCCCTCGGGATGACCCGGCACGTCCCGCTGGAGGCCACGATGCCGGCGGCGACCGGCCCGGAGCGCCGGGACGCCGGCGGGCGTGCGGGGCGGCGCGATCACGTTGCCTGACCCGTTCGTGCACCTGAAGGTCGCGTCCGGCTACTCCCTGCAGTACGGCGCGTCCCACCCGCACGTGCTCGTGGAGCGGGCCGTCGAGCAGGAGATGGACACCCTCGCGCTGACCGACCGCGACGGCACCTACGGCGCGGTCCGGTTCGCCAAGGCCTGCCTGCAGGGCGGGGTCCGGCCGGTGCTCGGGGTGGACCTCGCGTTCGCGCCGCTGCACGCGTGGAGCGGTCTCGAGCAGCCGTCGGCCTCCAGGCGCCCCCGTACCCCGGTGCGGGGCGGGGCGTTCCGCGACCGGCGGCTGCCGCGGGTGACGTTCCTGGCCGGCAGCCGGCAGGGCTGGGCGTCGTTGTGCCGGCTGGTCTCCGCGACCCACCTCGCGGGGGAGCGCGGCGAGCCGGTGAGCACCCTCGACCTGGTGGCCGAGCACGTCACCGGCAGCGCCGGACGCGGGGACGTCGTGGTGATGCTGGGCCCGGGCTCCGAGCTGGGCCGGGCCGCCACGCTGCGGCGCGACGACCTGGCGCACGCCGCGCTCGCGCCGTGGCTCGAGGTGGTCGACCGCGCCGACCTCCTCGTCGAGCTGGTCTCGCACCGGCTGCCCGGGTCCGGTCCCGGGTCCTCGCCGCACGCCGCCCGGATGGCCGCGGTGGCCCGGGCGACCGGGCTCGGCACGGTGCTCACCAACGCGGTCCGCTACGCCGACCGGCTCGACGCCCCGACGGTCGACGTACTCGACGCGGCGCGCCGGCTGGTGCCGCTCGACCTGCGGCACGTCGACCGCGGCAACGCCGAGGGCTTCCTCAAGTCGGGCAAGCAGATGGCCGAGGTGGCCGAGGAGGTCTGCCGCTACGCCGGGCTCGGCGGCGACAGCGCCCGGGAGGCCCGACGGCTGCTCGCGCACACCCGGGCGGTCGGCGACCGGTGCGCGCTCGACCCGCGGACCGACCTCGGGCTGGGGGAGGTGCACTTCCCGGAGTTCGACTTCCGCCGGGACACGGTCGTCGCCGGCCGGCACCGCACCGCCGACGGGGTGCTGCGCGCCCGCTGCGAGGCCGCGGTCGGCCACCGCTACGGCACCGCGCCCCGGCAGCGGATCTGGAAGCGCCTCGACGACGAGCTGCAGACCATCGGGTCGCTGGGCTACGCGCCGTACTTCCTCACCGTCGCCGACGTCACCGACCTCATCAAGGACATGGGGGTGCGCTGCGCGGCCCGCGGGTCGGGGGCCGGCAGCCTGGTCAACTACCTGCTCGGCGTCTCCGGGGTCGACCCGCTGCGGCACGACCTGCTGATGGCGCGGTTCCTCTCGCCGCTGCGCCGGGCGCTGCCCGACATCGACGTCGACGTGGAGTCCGCGCGGCGGCTCGAGGTCTACGAGGCGATCCTCGACCGCTACGGCGGGGAGCGGTGCGTGTGCGTGTCGATGATGGACACCTACCGCGTCCGGCACGCGGTCCGCGACGTCGGCGCCGCGCTCGGCATGCCGGTCGGGGAGATCGACGCGATCGCCAAGGCGTTCCCGCACATCCGGGCCCGCGACGCCCGGGTCGCCCTGCGCGACCTGCCCGAGCTGCGGGCCTCCGGGCTCGGCGAGCAGCGGCTCGACCTGCTGTTCCGGCTCGTCGAGCGGCTCGACGGGCTGCCCCGGCACATCGCCGTGCACCCGTGCGGCGTGCTGCTCTCCGACGCGACCCTGCTCGACCGCACGCCGGTCGAGGCGTCCTACGCCGGCTTCCCGATGAGCCAGTTCGACAAGGACGACGTGGAGGACCTCGGCCTGCTCAAGCTCGACGTGCTCGGCATCCGGATGCAGTCCTCGATGGCGCACGCGGTCGACGAGATCGAGCGGGTCGAGGGGGTCCGGATCGACCTCGACGACGAGCAGCAGGTGCCCTTCGACGACGACCGGACGTTCCGGATGATCTCCCAGTCCAAGACCCTCGGCTGCTTCCAGATCGAGTCGCCGGGCCAGCGCGAGCTCGTCGGCAAGTCCGGCATCGACTCCTTCGAGGACATCATCACCGACATCTCGCTGTTCCGGCCCGGGCCGGTCAAGAGCGACATGATCACCCCCTACCTGCACGCCAAGCAGGGCTGGGGGATGCCGAGCTACCTCCACGACGACCTGCGCCCGATCCTCGGCCCGACGCACGGCGTGGTGGTCTTCCACGAGCAGGTCATCGAGATGATCGCCCGGTTCGCCCGGTGCAGCTACGAGCAGGCCGACGAGGCCCGTCGCGCCCTCGGCGACGTCGAGGGCATGGCGGAGACCAAGGTGTGGTTCTTCCCGCGGGCGATGGCGCACGGCTACTCCCGCCGGGTCGTCGAGGAGATCTGGAAGATCCTCGCGGCGTTCGCGTCCTTCGGGTTCTGCAAGGCGCACGCGGCGGCGTTCGCGCTGCCGACCTACCAGTCGGCCTGGCTCAAGGCGCACTACCCGGCGCACTTCCTGTCCGGGGTGCTCACCCACGACCCGGGGATGTACCCCAAGCGGCTGATCCTCGACGACGCCCGCCAGTTCGGGGTCACGGTGCTCGGCCTCGACGTGAACGCCTCGGAGAAGGCGTTCGTGGTCGAGCGGGTCGACGGCGACGACCCCCGGCACCCCACGGAGTTCGGCACGAGCGGGCACGGCTACGGCATCCGGCTCGCGCTGTCGGAGGTCAAGGGGATCTCCGAGTCCGAGGTGGACCGGGTCGTCGCGGCCCGGCCCTACCAGTCGCTCACGGACTTCTGGCAGCGGGCCCGGGTCTCCCGCCCGGTGGTGGAGAGGCTGGTGCTCGCGGGCGGGTTCGACAGCGTCTACCGGATCGGGGACGCGGCCGCGGGAGGAGGCGTACGCCGCCGGGGCAGCGTCACCCGCCGCGACCTGCTGCTCCAGGTGGCCGACCTCGACCGGCACGGCCGCGCCGTCGACCGGGCCAGCGCCGGCCGCGGGCGGGGGCTCGCGAGCCGCGGCGTGGCGCCGGGCGGACGGGTGGCGGCGGTCGCCCGGGCCGAGGACGCGGCGGCGGGCAACAGCTCCGACGGGCTGGTCCGGGACCGGCAGCGGGAGGCCCGGCCGGCCCGCCCCGCCGGGGCCCGGGGCCGTCCGGGCGACCAGCCCTGGGACCCGCCCTCCGACCTGCACCCCAGCCGGCAGCAGGCCGGGGTCTGGGAGCAGTCGCAGCGCCAGTCCCGCGCCACCCGGAAGGCCACGCCGGTGAGCTCGGTCCAGCTGGCCCTCGACCTGGGGGACACCCCGGTCGACGGCGAGGTCAGCGGCCTGCCGGAGATGAACGCCTCCGAGCGGGTGCGCGCCGAGCTGGAGATCCTGGGTCTGGACGTGAGCCGGCACGTCGTGCAGGCCTACGACCCGTTCCTCGACGCGCTCGGGGTGACCCGCTCGGCGGACCTGCTCACCCGCCGCAGCCGTTCCGAGCTGCTGGTCGCCGGGGTCAAGGTCGCCACCCAGACCCCGCCGATCCGGTCCGGGCGCCGGGTGGTCTTCCTGACCCTCGACGACTCGACCGGCCCGGTGGACGCGACGTTCTTCGAGGACGTCCAGGGGCCCTACGCCGCCACGGTGTTCCACTCCTGGCTGCTGGTCGTCCGCGGCGAGCTGCGGCGGACCGGCCGGCGGGGCGTCTCGCTGCGGGCCACCGGCTGCTGGGAGCTGCCGGTCCTGCACGAGGCCTGGCTGCACGGCGGTCCCGACGCCGTCCGGGACCTGATGGCGGCGGTGCCCGAGGGCTTCGGCTCCGCGGGCGAAGGGGCCGTGCAGGGCGCGGCCGAGAGCCGGTCGACCCGTCCGGTGGTCGCCCGGCCGACCCCGGGCAACGCTCCCGACACCACCGGCGACGTCCCCGGAGCAGGGCAGGACGGCCCCGCCGCGGGCGGGATGGGACGGCGCCGGGTGCTGGTGCACTCCAGCGGGTTCACGATGTCGCCCTACGCCGACATCAAGCCGCCGGGCGAGGACGCCAAGTCGGCTCCCCGCAAGCTGTGGCACTCGTCCCCGGGCAGCTCCGGTGCCTGAGACGAGCGCCGCCCGGCGGGCACTAGGGTGGGCGCCATGTCAGCCGACCCGCGACCGGGCCAGAGCAGCCTCCAGCGACGCAGCGCCGCCCGCACGGCGGTCGTGTGGCACGCCCTGCGCGACGTGCTCGAGACCCGCTACGCCGATCGGCCGGCCGCCGTCCTCGACATCGGGGGAGGCACCGGCGGCCTCGCGGTCCGGGTCGCCGAGCTCGGCCACCAGGTGGTGGTCGTCGACCCCAGCCCCGACGCGCTGGCCATCCTCGCGCGTCGCGCCGACGAGAGCGGCGTCGCCGACCGGGTCAGCGGACGCCAGGGCGACCTGGGCACGCTGCCCGACCTGGTCCCGGACGGCGGGACCGACGTGGTGCTCTGCCACGGCGTCCTGGAGATCGTCGAGGACCCGGCGGCCGCGCTGGCCGCGCTCGCCGCGACCCTGCGCCCCGGCGGGACGCTCAGCCTGCTCGTCAACCAGCGGCACGCCGCCGTGGTCACCCGGGCGATGGCCGGCCACTTCACCGCGGCCCGGTCGCTGCTGGAGTCCGGGCCCGCCGGTCCCGCCACCGGTCCGGCACCGGCGGCGCCACCAACCGCCGGTTCACCGCCGACGAGATCACCGCGGTGCTCGACGACGCCGGCTTCGACACCGAGGCCATGCACGCGGTCCGGGTGTTCGTCGACCTGGTGCCCAGCTCGCTGGTCGACCTCGAGCCGGGAGCCGCGCAGGCCCTCGTCGAGCTCGAGCGGGCCGTGGCGGACCGGCCCGAGTACCTCGCCCTGGCCACCCAGATCCACACCCTCGCGACCCGGCGCGGCACCTCCGGCTGACGCCCCCGTCCCCGGGCGCCCTGTCCCCGGACGTCTCTCTCTCGGGCGGCTCCGGTGACCCCGGAGGAGGCGTCCTGGGAGTGCCCGGTCCTGCACGTCGACATGGACGCGTTCTACGCCTCCGTCGCCGTCCGGGACCGGCCCGACCTCCAGGACGTCCCGGTCGTGGTGGGCGGCGGGCACCGCGGGGTGGTGCTCTCGGCCAACTACCGGGCCCGCACCTACGGCGTCCGGTCCGCGATGCCGATGACCCGGGCCCGGCGGCTCTGCCCGAACGCCGTGGTCCTCTCGCCGAGCTTCGAGACCTTCGACGTGGTGTCCCGGTCGGTGATGGAGACCTTCCGGCAGGTCACCCCGCTGGTCGAGGTGGTCTCGCTGGACGAGGCGTTCCTCGACGTGTCCGGCTCCGTGCGCCGGCTCGGGTCGCCGTACGCCATCGCCTCGCTGCTGCGCGCCCGGATCTACGACGAGCAGGGCATCACCTGCTCGGTCGGGGATGGCCGCCACCGTCGCGGTCGCCAAGCTCGCCAGCCGGCGCGCCAAGCCCGACGGGATCGTGGTCGTGCCGCCCTCGGCGGTGACCACGCTTCCTGCACCCGCTCGACGTCGGTGAGCTGTGGGGCGTGGGGGAGAAGACCAGCGACCTGCTGCACCGGCTCGGGCTGCGCACGGTCGGCGACATCGCGCACACCCCGCTGACCACGCTGCAGCGCGCGGTCGGGGTGCACCTGGCCACCTCCCTGCACCAGCTGGCCTGGGGCGAGGACCGGCGGGTGGTCACCGCACGACGGGGCGGGGACGAGCCGGACAAGAGCATGGGCGCCGACGAGACCTTCGGGCGGGACACCGACGACCGGGAGGTGGTGCTGCGCGAGCTGCTCCGGCTCTCCGCCAAGGTCGCCACCCGGATGCGGGCGGCCCAGGTGGCCGGCCGCACGGTCACCGTGAAGGTGCGCTTCGCCGACTTCACCACCCTCACCCGGTCCAAGACGCTGGGGGAGGCCACGGACGTGACGCGGGAGATCTACCGCACCGCGACCGACCTGTTCACCGGCCTCGGTCTGCAGCGCGCCCGGATCCGGCTGGTGGGGGTGCGGGTCGAGGGGCTGGTGCCCCGCTCCACGGTGCAGCGCCAGCTGGTGCTCGGGGAGCGGGAGCGCGGCTGGTCCGAGGCCGACGGCGCCGTGGACCGGGCCACCCGCAGGTTCGGGGCCGCCGCACTGCGACCGGCCACCCTGCTCGGGAGCGATCGCGCCTAGCCGTCCCGCTCCTCGTGCTGCGTGCCCGATCGTCGGCCCTTGCCGGCGCACCGGCTCCGGACATGGCAGCGGCCCCGGGTCCGTAGGACCGGGGGCCGCCTGTGGCCGGTGCATCGGGGGGCTGATGATCCGGCGCCGCGGGGGGAAGGGGGGCTTTCCCGGATCCCGCGGATGTGTTGTCCTGCTCCGCCTCGCTTGCCGGTCTCCCAGGGAGCGGCAGGTGCTGCGGTGCATTCAGAGAGAGTCTCGGTGCCCGGGAGGGCCAGACTTGATAGTCCGAACGGACTATTTGAACGGCCCGTTTCGGTGGATTCGGCCCGGCGTGGGCTCCGGGTGGGGGGTAATCGGCCCAAGGCCGGAACCCGGCGGCGCGGATTGTGAGAATCTCTTGGAGGAGATCGGCGACCGCCGAGCCGACGACGCGCAACGGAAGAGTCGGAGAGCATGAGCCCGCTGGGAGACGACGAGGGTGGTCTGGCACTGGCCGACGCCACCCCTGGTCCCGATGCCTGGGCCGAGCTGACGCTCGAGGACCTGCGCCTCTACCGACGCCGCGTGGCGGAGGAGGAGGAGAAGGTCTCCTACTGGCGCCGTCTGGTGCACGCCCGCATCGACGTGCTCGAGGCCGAGGCGCACCACGAGCGCCCGCTGCGGCTCGACGAGCTGATCCGGGTGCTGGGGGACACCGGCACCGGACGCACCCGCACCGCGCTGGTCAGCGTGCGCGCGGCCGACGACCTGCCGGAGCTGCCGATCCTCGCCGACATGTGGGTCACCGAGCTCGACCCCAACGACACCTCCGCGGTCTCCGCGGCGATCGCCCGGCTGCGGCAGGCCGAGGTGCAGCTCACCGACTACCGGCGTGCGCTGCACGAGCGGCTCGACGAGGCCACCTCCGAGCTGATCGCGCGCTACCGCGAGAACCCGGTCAGCGCCCTGGTGGCCTTCACCGCCCCGCACACCGGTGGCGGACGTTCAGGAGCGATGGCATGAGCCCCAGCGACGACCTCGAGCAGATCTGGGCCGAGTTCCGGGCGACCGGCGAGGCCAGCCTGCGCAACCGGCTGGTCCTGCAGTACGCCCCGCTGGTGAAGTACGTCGCCGGCCGGCTGCGCACCCGGATGCCGGACTCGGTCGACCCCGACGACCTGGTGTCGGACGGCGTGCTCGGCCTGATGGACGCCATCGAGCGCTTCGAGCCGGCCCGCGGGCTGTCCTTCCAGACCTTCGCGGTGCCCCGGATCCGCGGCGCGATCATCGACGGCATGCGCTCGATGGACTTCGTGCCGCGCTCGGTCCGCGACAAGCTCCGCACCGTCCAGCGCGCCCAGGTCTCCCTCGAGGAGCGGCTGGGTCGGGTGCCCGAGGACGTCGAGGTCGCCCGCGAGGTCGGCATCCCGGTCCAGCAGCTGCGCGACCTGAGCCGGCAGGCCAACTCCAACCACGCCAACCTCGACGACTTCGACCTCGCCGACGAGCTCTCCTCGGCCGCCGACCACCAGGTCGAGCAGGGCGACGTGAACGCCTCGCTGATGCGGGTCGTCGACCAGCTCGCCGAGCGCGACCAGGTGATCATCGCGCTCTACTACTTCGAGGGCCTCACGCTGGCCGAGATCGGTCAGGTCCTCGGGGTGACCGAGTCGCGGGTCAGCCAGGTGCACCGCCGGGCCACCACGACCCTGCGCGAGAAGCTCGTCGCCCTCGACTCTGCCTAGTCGTTCGGCGATTTTTCCATCAGATTTCGGGGCGCGGGTACCGGTTGCCGGAACGCCTGCCTAGACTGAGAAACAGCAATCACCTGGCGGGAGGTCACCGTGCCGCTCTCTGAAGAGGAGCTGCGTCTGCTCGAGCAGATGGAGCGCGCCCTCGTTGCCGACGATCCCAAGCTGGCGTCGACCATGCGGGGCACCACCTTGCGGGCCTCGGCGCGCCGCCGAGCCCTGCTCGCCGCCCTGGTCTTCGTCGTCGGCCTCGTCGTGCTGATGACCGGTGCGGTCACCCAGAACACCATCGTCGGGATCATCGGCTTCGTGGTCATGCTCGGCTCGGCGTACGTCGCCCTCAGCTCCTGGAAGGGCCACGGCCAGGCCGCCGAGCAGCCGCGCGGCGAGACCGGGTCGCACCCCTCGTTCAGCGTCATCGACGGCGGCCGCAGCAAGAAGTCCCGCGGCTCCCGGGGCCGGTCCCCGCAGCAGCAGCACTCGATGATGGAGCGCTTCGAGGAGCGCTGGCGCCGCCGCCGCGACCAGAACGGCTACTGACCCTCCACCGCTGACCCAGCCCGGTCCGCACCACCCGGGCCTCCGGCGAGGTCGACCCGGGCCTCCGGCAATGTCGACCCGGGCCTCCGGCAATGTCGACCCGGGCCTCCGGCGAGGTCGATCCGCCTCCGGTCGGTCAGGTTGAGCCGGTCATAGCCACAGCCTCGGCACTGAGCAGAGAACCTCGACGCTGAGCCCGGTTCGAGTAACTCAGGCCCGGGTCGAGGTGACCCAAGGCCCGGGTCGAGGTCACCCAAGGCCCGGGTCGAGATGAACCAAGGCCCGGGTCGACGGGACTTGGGGTTCGGGCGTCCCCCCGGGGGGTCAGACGGCTCGGTCTACGCCGGGGTCGAGGAGGGGACCGCGGCGGGTGGTGCTGCGCGGGGAGACCCGGCGGCTGGTGAGCGAGGCCGGCAGCCAGGTGGCGCGGGTGCGCCGGCGCTTGCCGGCGCCCGCGCGCAGGGCGACGACGCAGGCGTCCACGTCGGAGCGCACCTGGTCCCGGTCGGCCGCGCCGTCCGGCAGGGTGCGGGCGTACCGGGCCCGTTCGAGCAGGCCGACGAGCCGGTCCAGGGCGCGGGTCGCGCCGGGGTCGGCGTCCGGACCGCGGTGCGTGGACCGGCCGAGCGCGTCGTCCTCGTCGCCGGGGCGCCCGAAGGCGTTCACCAGGTCCTGGGCCGCGGTGCGCAGCGTGACCCGGTCGTCGAAGGCGACGCCCAGGTCGACGGCGGTGTCGCGGACCTCGTCCCACCCGGCCTCGACGAGCGCGGCACCGGTGCCCGCGGCGGCCCAGCGGCGGCGGCGTACCAGCGTGCGGGCGGTGCGCGGGGCCAGCGCCAGCAGCACCAGCACGAGCAGGACGAGGGCCGAGCCCACCACGACCGGGTTGGCCAGCGGGGAGGAGGGCCCGTCGCCGCCGGCGGCAGCGTTCGGGTCGGTGGACCGGTCGATGCGGTTCAGGGTGGGGGCCGCCGCGGGCGCCGAGCTGCTCTCGCTGGGCGCGGGCCGCGGCACCTGCTGGGTGGTGTACGCCGGGACGCCGGTGGCCCGGTCCTGCGGGGTGGGCTCGAAGCGCACCCAGCCGATGCCGCCGAAGTACATCTCCGGCCAGGCGTGCAGGTCGTGGGAGCTGTAGACGTAGGTGTTCGGGGCCACCCGGTCCGGGCGCAGGAACCCGACCGCGACCCGGGAGGGGATCCCGATCGTCCGGCCCATCAGCGCCATCGACGCGGCGAACTGCTCGCAGTAGCCGACCCGGCCGTCGGTCGAGAGGAACTGCACCAGGTCGTCGGTGCCGTTGCCGCGGTCGCGCTGGAGGGAGTAGCGGAAGCCGCCGTCGACGCGGAAGAACTGCTGCAGCGCGACGGCCTGCTCGAACTTGGTGGCCTTCCCGTCCGTGACGCTGCGGGCGAGCTTCTTGACCGAGGCGGGCAGGGCGCGCGGCAGGTCGGTGTTCGGGGTGTAGACCGACGCGGGGGCGGGGGTCGCCTCGGCGAGGTCCGCCGCGGACGGCGAGAGGTCCAGCGCGCGCAGCCGGTAGGACATGCCGGCGGTGGTCTGGTTGTCGGCGGCGCTGATGAAGTCCAGCGTCGAGCGGTCGTAGCGCCAGTCGCCCTGCGCCTGCACCCAGGACACGGGGTACGGCGTCGGCAGCCAGCGCGACCTGAAGTTCTTGCTCGCCTGCAGGGTGGCGTCGACCTCCTTGGACGGGATCGTGCGGTCCAGCCCGGGGGGTCGGGTCACCTCGCCGTCGGCGCGCTGCTTGACCGGGATGTCGCGGCTCGAGGGGCGCCAGGCGGTGCCGTCGAAGGAGTCGAGCACGGTGATCCGCAGGTAGGAGGGGTCGTTCTCCGGGGTGGTCATCCGGACCAGCTCGACGTCGGCGCCCTGGGTGAGGTCGCGCTTGAGGTCGATCATCGGGTTGGAGATCGACACCGCGTCGCCGTCGCCGTTGCCCGGCCCGTTGCCGCCGCCGAACAACGAGGCGCTGAACGTCGGCACCAGCAGCGGGACGACCACGGCCACGCCGGTGGCGGTCAGCCCGATCTTGCGCGCCGAGGCCCAGACGGCCTGGCTGCTCACGGTCGTGGTCTGGGTGTCGAAGATCCGGCCGCCGGGGGAGAGCTGGTGCCCCCAGTGCGAGAGCCGCTGGGCCTCCTCCGAGGCGATCAGGAACAGGAAGCACAGCGCGGCGGCGGCGAACTTCAGCCAGGACACGCCGCCGTCGAGGACGCTGACCGGCGCGGTGTACAGCGCCAGCAGCGGCAGCCCGGCCAGCGGCGCGCGCCGCAGGCCGACCGCCAGGAAGTCGACCAGCACCGCGGTGAGCGCGCCGGCCAGGATCATCAGCGGGTAGAACTCCGGCACCGACTGGGGCACCGGCGCGGCGTACGCCTGGGAGGCCAGCACCGAGTCGCCGAACGCGGCGACCAGCTCGCGCACCGACGACGGGGTCGGCACCCAGCCGCCGAGCGACAGCGCCGCGGCCTCCCGGTGGTTGAGCCAGACCAGCACCAGCACCAGCTGGGCGAGCGCGACCACGACGCGCCGGGCAGCCGCAGCATCCGCAGCGCCATGCCCAGCACCGCCACCATCAGGCAGGCGCCGAGGATCGGCACCATGAAGCCGGCCGGGTTCTCGGCGAACTTGGTCCACGCGAGCAGCGTGACGAACGTGGTCAGCGCGGCCAGCAGGGACGGCAGCCAGCTGCTCGGACGCAGCTCGCGGACGGGGGTCATGACGCGCCTCCGGTCATCGGCGCGGTGGGTGCCGGCTCGCGGTTGCTCCCGTTGGCGCTGCGCCCGGACGTGCCGAGCTCCTGCCAGACCGCGGCGAACGGGTCGGCCGGCCCGGCCGAGACGGCGCGCCAGCCGTGCGCCCCGAGCCACGCCGTGCCCTGCGCGGTGCCGAGCGCTCCCGACGCCGGAGCCGCGCGCCCAGGCGGGTACGTCGAGCGTCACCGCCAGCGCACCGGAGGCGGAGTGCCGCATCCGGGTCAGCACCGGCTTGTCGTGCTCCGCCACGTCGCCCAGCACCGCGATCAGCAGCCCGGAGTGGCCGGCCTCCTGCAGCCAGCGCAGGTCGAGGTGCGGGTGGGTGGTGTCGGTGAGCACGGCCAGCTGCTCGAGCAGGGGAGCGGCCTCGGCCGCCCGCGCACCGTGCTCGTGCCAGGTGCTGCTCTGGTCCGGACCGGACGCGGTGACGAGCCGGACGGTGAAGCCGCGCTGCACCAGGTGCACGGCGATCGACGCGGCCAGCGAGACCGCCTGCTCCAGGGAGGACGCCGCCCCCGAGCCGCGGTGCGCGATCTTGCGGTTGTCCACGAACAGCGTGGCCCGGGACTGCCAGGGCTGCTCCTCACGGCGCACCATCAGCTCGCCGGCGTGCGCGCTGCTGCGCCAGTGCACCCGCCGCAGGTCGTCGCCGCGGTGGTACTCCCGCACCGTCACGTCCTCGGCGCTGCCGCTCGCGAAGGCGCGCGGCCGGTTGTCGCCCGACCCGGTCCACACCCCCGACAGCGGTACGACGGGCAGCGGGCACGACCCGCGGGGTGACCACCAGCGTCGAGCGGGTGCGGAAGGTGCGCTCGAGCTCGATGAGGCCGAAGGGGTCCGACAGCCGCACCTTCATCGGGCCCACGTCGAACTTGCCGCGCACGTCGGAGCGCACCAGGTAGCCCACGCTGCGCTTCCACTTCGGGCCCATCTTGTCGACCACGAACCGCGGGCGGGTGCCGAGCACGTAGGGGATCTGGTCCTCGAGGAGCAGCAGCCCGGTCGGCATCCGGCCGTCGTTGGTCAGGTCGAGCTGCACCCGGGCCTGCTGTCCCGCGGCGACCTGGGTCGGGGTGATGGAGCGGACCAGCCCGAGCCGGTAGCGGCTGCGGCCCAGGAACCAGGCGGTGGCCAGCGGCAGCACGATCAGCAGCGCGCCGACCCGGACCAGCTCGTCGTGCCCGAGGAACAGGGCGCACAGGAAGGCGGTGCCGCCGGCGGCGAGGAACGCTCGTCCGCGGGTGGTCAGGGCCGACAGTGCTTCACGCATGGCTGGTCTCGTCTGCTCGGGCGGCGTCCTAGGTGGCGCTGCGGCGGCTCTCGGGCATCGGCACGCCGGCCACGATCTGGCGCAGCGCGGCCTCGCGGGGTGCGGCCGCTCATGGACGCCTCGACGGTGGTCAGCATCCGGTGCGAGAGCACCTGCACCGCGAGGTCCTTCACGTCGTCGGGGATCACGTAGTCGCGGCCGGACATCGCCGCGGTGGCCTTGGCGGCGCGCACCAGGTGCAGGGTGGCCCGCGGGGAGGCGCCGAGCATCAGCTCCGGCGACCGGCGGGTGGCGGTGGCGATCGCCACGGCGTACCGCTGGACCGCCTCGGAGACGTAGACCTGGCCGACGATGTCGATGAGCTTGCGGATCTCGGCGGCGTCGGCGACCGGCTCGAGGTCGTCGAGCGGGTTGCTGCGGGTGTGCGAGTCGAGCATCGCGATCTCGGCGGCCTCGACGGGGTAGCCCATCGACACCCGCGCCATGAACCGGTCCCGCTGCGCCTCGGGCAGCGTGTAGGTGCCCTCCATCTCGATGGGGTTCTGGGTGGCGATCACCATGAACGGCGCGTCCAGGAAGTACGTCGTCCCGTCGACCGTGACCTGCCGCTCCTCCATGCACTCGAGCAGCGCGGACTGGGTCTTGGGGGAGGCCCGGTTGATCTCGTCGCCCACGACGATGTTGGCGAACACGCCGCCGGGCCGGAACTCGAACTCGCGGGTGTCCTGGTTGAACACCGACACGCCGGTGACGTCGGAGGGCAGCAGGTCGGGGGTGAACTGGACCCGGCGCACCGAGCAGTCGATGGAGCGGGCCAGCGCCTTGGCGAGCATCGTCTTGCCGACGCCGGGCACGTCCTCGATGAGCAGGTGACCCTCGGACAGCATCACCACGAGGGCCAGCCGGGCGACCTCGGGCTTGCCCTCGATCACCTTCTCGATGCTGGCCCGGATGCGACCGGAGACGCGGGCCAGCGTGTCGAGGTCGGCGCCGCCGGCGTCCTCGCGGTGCTGGGTCCCCATGTCGTGGGCTGAGGTCACTGTGTCCTCTTCCTTGTCCACGGCCGGACGGGTCGGTGCAGCCCCCGGCCGTCCTCCTGCTCGGTGTTGTGTAGTCAACCTCATCGCCCAAGCGCTGTCACCGCATCGCGCGAGTCGGGCCGGCCAAATCGTGGCCGCTGCTCCCGGATCCCTCCACTTTCCTCCACGACGGCGCCCCCGGACCCTCCACCACGCCCCACCGGCGCCGGACCCACCCCCGCCCCAGGCGTACGTCGCCCGTGCCCGCCCCGTGCACGCCCGGTGCTCGCCCGGGCCGACGCCGTGCGCGGTGCGCCTGGAGCGGGCGCAAAAGGGCCCGCGAACACGGCGGAAATGGTTGACGGTGGTGTGTAGTGGAGTAGAGTGGAGCGCAGTGGAGGAGAGGGAAGCTCTTTCGCATCGAGATGGGGAGGGGAGCCGATGTTCTTCGGCACCTACACACCCCGGCTCGATGACAAGGGCCGACTGTTCCTCCCGGCGAAGTTCCGGGACGAGCTGGCGGAAGGACTCGTGGTCACCCGGGGGCAGGAGCGCTGCCTCTACGTGTGGTCCATGGAGGAGTTCGGCAAGCTCACCGAGCGGTTGCGCGAGGCGCCGGTGACCAACAAGGCGGCTCGGGACTACGTGCGGATGTTCTTCGCCGGCGCCTCGGACGAGACGCCGGACAAGCAGGGCCGCATCACGCTCCCGCCGATGCTGCGGGAGTACGCGTCCCTGGAGAAGGACTGCATCGTGATCGGCGCCATGAACCGGATCGAGATCTGGGACGCCGTGGCGTGGCAGAGCTACTCCGACCAGCAGGAGCAGGCGTTCGCGGACCTTTCTGAAGAGGTCTTCCCGGGGGTCTGACCCAGCAGCACCTCGCAGCATCCAGCAGCACAACTGAACAGCCGGAGTCGTAGGACGAGGTCTCACGTCCGCTCACCACTGCCCCCGGTCTGGCGCACCTTCCCCGGTGCCAGAACGGGACTTCCCTCAGGAGTGGGCGGACTGGGACCTGGTCAGGCGAACCCGGCAGCACAGGCAGGCAGCACACATCCGAGCAGTTGGGTCGACACCATGACGAGCACGCAGGTCACCGCGGCGGACCGCAGGGTCCGCCACGACGTCCGCGACGGGTTCGTGGTGATCGCGTTCTCGGCGGCGGCGTCCACCGGCGTCGCCCTGGCGCTGCTGCTCCTCGTGCGCGTGGCGGGCTAGGCGATCTGAGATGACGAACGCCAGCCACGTCCCGGTGCTGCTCGACCGGGTCGTCGCTCTGGTGGCGCCCGCCCTGGACCGCCCCGACCGGGAGCGGACCCTGATGATCGACGCCACGCTCGGCCTCGGCGGTCACACCGAGGCCGTGCTCGAGCGCTGCCCGCAGGCCCACGTGATCGGCATCGACCGCGACGTGCACGCCCTGGACCGCAGCCGCGAGCGCCTGGCGCCGTACGGCGAGCGGGTCACCTTCGTGCACGCGGTGTACGACGAGATCGCCGACGTGCTCGACGAGCTCGGCCACCCGTACGTCGACGGCGTGCTGTTCGACCTGGGCGTCTCCTCCATGCAGCTCGACCTGCGCGAGCGGGGCTTCGCCTACTCCCAGGACGCCCCGCTCGACATGCGGATGGACGACACCGGCGGACCGACCGCCGCGGACGTGCTCAACGAGTACCCGGTCGAGGACCTCACCCGGATCCTCAAGCACTACGGCGAGGAGCGGTTCGCCCGCCGGATCGCCGAGGCCGTGGTCCGCGAGCGCGCCAAGGAGCCCTTCACCACCTCGGGGCGGCTCGTGGAGCTGCTCTACGCCTCGATCCCCGCCCCCGCGCGGCGCACCGGGGGACACCCCGCGAAGCGCACGTTCCAGGCGCTGCGGATCGAGGTCAACGACGAGCTCGGCGTGCTGCGCCGGGCGATCCCGGCCGCGGTGGACGCCATCGGCGTCGGCGGGCGCGTGGTGGTCATGAGCTACCACTCGCTCGAGGACCGGATCACCAAGCACGTCTTCGCGCGGGCGACGCGCAACGACCTGCCCCCGGACCTGCCGTTCGTGCCCGAGGGGCACGAGCCGGCGCTGCGTCTGGTGACGAAGGGGTCCGGGTCGGAGAAGGCCTCGCCGGCGGAGATCGAGGCGAACCCGCGCGCCGCGTCGGTCCGGCTGCGGGCCGTCGAGCGGGTGCACGCAGGAGCAGTGGCATGACACGGGTCGAGAGCAGCACGAGGGCAGGGGAACCAAGATGAGCGCGTTGATGAACCAGGCACGCAACCGGGTGCCGCGGATCGCCGAGGCGGCCGTGGAGCGGGCCCGGCTGACCGTCGTGCCCCGGGCCCCCGGCCGCAGCGCCGCCCGGGTGCCGTTCGTGGTGCTGGTGTCCCTGCTGCTCGTCGGCGGCGTCGCCGGCCTGCTGTGCTTCAACACCTCCATGCAGCAGGCGTCGTTCACCTCGACGGCGATGGAGGAGCGGTCCGCGGCGCTCGACGCGAAGGAGCAGTCGCTGGTCATGGAGCTCGACGCGCTGCGCGACCCGCAGCGGGTGGCGGTCAAGGCCCAGCACATGGGCATGGTCCCGGCGACCAGCCCGGCGTTCATCCGGCTCTCCGACGGCAAGGTGCTGGGCAAGCCCACCCCGGCCACGTCGGAGAACTCGCTGCGGATCACCCCGCTGCCGACCCGCAAGCCGGCCAACCTGCGGCCCACCCCGATCGTCATCGAGGTCAAGCCGAGCGAGACCACCAAGACGTCCGCCGACGACGGCGCGGCCTCCGCGGACGACGGCACCGCGACCGGTACAAAGAAGGCCCACGACCGCACCCGCAAGCAGGGGAGCCAGCGTTGACCCAGGGCAGCCGCCCCCGTCCCGGAGGACCACGTCCGGGACGTCCCCAGCCGCGAGGCACGAGCCAGCAGCGCCGACCGGGCCGTCCGCGGCTCAAGTCGCTGCGGGGCCCGTCGCTGGTGCGGCTGAGGATCGGGTTCCTGCTGATCGCGATGGTCGTCTCGGTCTTCGCGGCCCGGCTGTTCCAGCTGCAGGGCGTCGACGCGCAGGCGTACGTCGCGAAGGCCCGCTCCGAGGGCGCCGTGACGGTGACCCTGCCGGCGACCCGCGGCACGATCACCGACCGCAACGGCGTCGCCCTCGCGGAGTCCGTGGACGGCCTGATGATCATCGCCGACCCGCGAGCTGACGGTGAAGAACGCCAGCGCGATCGCGACGATCCTGGCCCGCCGCCTCGACGTGGACTACTTCGACATGCTCACCCGGCTGCGCAAGCCGGACACCCAGTTCCAGTACGTCGCCCGGCGGGTGCCCTCCACGCTGGCGAAGTCGGTCGTCGGCGAGATCGACCGTCGCGGCTACAAGGGCATCGACACCCGGCGCGACCCGGTCCGGACCTACCCGGCCGACGACGTCGCCGCCAACCTGGTCGGCTTCACCAACGACCAGGGCGACGCCGGCGAGGGCGCCGAGCTGATGTTCGACACGATGCTGTCGGGCAAGGACGGCTCCGCGTCGTACGAGACCGGCGGCGGCAACCGGATCCCGCTCGGCGACAACAGCACGGTCCCGCCCCGCAGCGGCCACGACCTCCAGCTCACCATCGACCGCGACGTGCAGTGGTACACCCAGCGCGTCGTGCGCTCCGCGGTCCAGGGCTCCGGCGGCTCGTCGGGCTCGGCCGTCGTGATGGACACCCACACCGGGCAGCTCCTCGCGCTCGCCGACTACCCCACGTTCGACGCCAACCAGCCGAGCCTGTCCTCCAAGGGCAACCTCGGCTCCCGCGCGCTGCGCGACGTCTACGAGCCGGGCTCGGTCGAGAAGGTGCTGACCGCCTCGTCGCTGATCGACGCCGGCAAGGTCACCCCGAACACCAAGATCACCGTCCCGTCGAGCCTGCCGCGCGGCGACCGGGTCATCCACGACTACTTCGTGCACCCCAAGCTGCACCTCACGCTGACCGGCGTGATCGCGAAGTCCTCCAACATCGGCACCGTGCTCGCGGCCAGCCAGTTCAAGCACAAGGAGCTCTACGACTACCTCCGCAAGTTCGGCCTCGGTGCGCGCACCGGGATCGGCGTGCGGGGCGAGACCCCCGGCGTGCTGAACAGCTGGAAGGACTGGTCGCAGATCAACCAGGACACCATCGCCTTCGGGCAGGGCCTGGCCGTCAACGCCGTCCAGATGGCCGCCGCGGTCAACACCGTGGCCAACGGCGGCGTCTACGTGAAGCCGAGCCTGGTCAAGGGCCGGGCGACCACCTCCGGCGGGGACGTCGTCGGGTCGGCCACCACCACCACGCACCGGGTGATCAGCGCCCGCGCCGCCCGGCTGACCGCCCAGATGATGGAGTCGGTCACCAACCCGGAGACGGGCACGGCGGCCGGCGCCGCCATCGAGGGCTACCGGGTGGCCGGCAAGACCGGTACCGCGCAGCGCGTCGGCGCCAACTGCGGGTGCTACGACGGCACGTTCACGGTGTCGTTCGCCGGCTTCGCGCCCGCCGACAAGCCGCGCTTCATGGTGTACGTCGTGGTCCAGGACCCGAAGAACGGCGGCGGCGGCGGATCGGTCGGCGGACCGGCGTTCAAGAAGATCATGAGCTACGTCCTGCAGAAGTACGCCGTGCCGCCGACCGGCAGCGTCGCCCCCACGCCCCGCATCGAGTGGTGACCGCGACCGGTACCCTCTCGTGCGTGCCCGACCTCGTTCCACTGCGTCCCACCGTGCCGGTGGAGACCTCTCTCCGGGACGTCGCCGAGTGGCTCGGGGACCTGCTCGTCGACCGTCGCGGTGACCTCGACGCCGTGCTGACCGGCGTGACCATCAGCTCGCTGCGCGTGCACCCCGGTGACCTGTACGTCGCCCCCGCGGGGGCCCGCGCGCACGGTGCGTCGTACGTCGACCAGGCGGTCCGCGACGGGGCGGTCGCCGTGCTCACCGACCCGGCCGGCGCGCTGCTGTGCCCCGACGCGGCGGTGCCGGTGCTCGTCGTGGAGCGGCCCCGCGAGGTCGTCGGCGACCTGGCCGCCCGGATCTACGGCCGGCCCGCCCAGCGATTGGCGATGGTCGCGGTGACCGGCACCCAGGGCAAGACCACCACCACCCGGCTCGCCGAGGCGGCCCTCTCCGCGGCCGGCGTGCCCGCCGCGGTCGTCGGCACCGTCGGCACGCGGGTCGCCGGGGTCGACCTGAAGACCTCGCTGACCACGCCGGAGGCCCCCGACCTGCACGCGCTGTTCGCGGTGATGGCCGAGCGCGGCGTGGCGGCCTGCGCGATGGAGGTCTCCAGCCACGCCCTGGTGATGGGCCGGGTGGACGGCGTCGTGTTCGACGTGGCCTGCTTCACCAACCTGGGCCGCGACCACCTCGACTTCCACGCCGACGTCGAGGAGTACTTCGCGGCCAAGGCGTCCCTGTTCACCCCCGGCCGTGCCCGGCTCGGCCTGGTCAACGTCGACGACGAGCACGGCCGCCGGCTGGTCCGGGAGGCGACGATCCCGGTGCGGACCTTCTCCGCGGCCGGTGCCGACGCCGACTGGCGGGCCGCCGACGTGGTGCTGGAGCCGACCGGCTCGTCGTTCACCGTGCACGCGCCCAGCGGCGAGTCCTTCCCCGCGCGCGTCCCGCTGACCGGGGACTTCAACGTGGCCAACGCCCTGTGCGCGATCGCGGCGCTCGGCGAGGCCGGGTTCGACGCCGCCGCGGTCGCCGCCGCGATGGGTGCCTCGGGCGGCGTACCCGGGCGGCTCGAGCAGGTGGACGCCGGCCAGGGGTTCCTCGCCGTCGTCGACTACGCCCACAAGCCCGACGCCGTGACCGCCGCGCTGCGGGCGCTGCGTCCGCTGACCACCGGCCGGCTGCTCGTCGTGCTCGGCGCCGGGGGCGACCGGGACCCCGGCAAGCGGCCGATCATGGGCGAGATCGCCGCCCGGCTCGGCGACGTGCTCGTGGTCACCGACGACAACCCGCGCAGCGAGGACCCGGCCGCGATCCGCGGCGAGGTGCTGGCCGGCGCCGAGGCGGTCCCCGCCGCCGAGCGCGCCGAGCTGCACGAGGTCGGCGACCGGCGGGCGGCGATCGCGCTGGCGGTCTCGCTGGCCGGCGACGGCGACACCGTCGTGGTGGCCGGCAAGGGCCACGAGACCGGCCAGGAGGTCGGCAGCACGGTGCACCCGTTCGACGACCGGGTCGTGCTCGCCGAGGAGATGACAGGACGGGTCGCCCGATGATTGCCCTCACGCTGACCGAGATCGCGGACGTGGTCGACGGCTCGCCCGTGCACGACGACGGGCGCACGGTCGACGGTCCCGCCTTCCTGGACAGCCGGGTCGCCGAGCGCGGCGGTCTGTTCGTCGCGATCGCCGGCGAGCACGTCGACGGGCACGACTACGCCGCGACCGCGCTGGACGGCGGCGCCGCCGCGGTGCTGTCCTCGCGCGACACCGGGCTCCCGGGCGTCGTGGTCGACGACCCCGTCGCCGCGCTGGCCCTGCTCGCGCGGCACTCGCTGGCCCGGCTGCCCGGCGCCCGGGTCGTCGCGCTCACCGGCTCGCAGGGCAAGACCAGCACCAAGGACGTGCTGGCCCAGGTGCTCGCCGACGCGGGCACGACGGTCGCGACGTTCGGCTCGTTCAACAACGAGCTCGGCCTGCCGCTGACCGTGCTGCGCGCCGACGCGTCCACCGAGTTCCTGGTGCTGGAGATGGGGGCCCGGCACGTCGGCGACCTGACCGCGTCGTGCGCCGTCGCGCCGCCGCAGGTCTCCCTGGTGCTCAACGTCGGCAAGGCGCACATGGGGGAGTTCGGCTCCCAGGCGGCGATCGCGCAGGCCAAGGGCGAGATCGTCGAGGCGCTGCCGCCGGCCGACCGCGGCGGGGTCGCGGTGCTCAACGCCGACGACCCGCTCGTCGCCGCGATGGCCTCCCGCACGACGGCCCGGGTGAGCACCTTCGGCTCCGGCCGGGACGCCGACGTGCGCTTCGAGGACCTGGTGGTCGACGAGCTCGGCCGGCCGACCTTCGACCTGGTCGTGGGGGAGGAGCGCCGCAGCGTGACGCTCGGCCTGATCGGCGAGCACCACGCCTCCAACGCCGCCGCCGTCGCCGCGGTGGCGCTGGCCCTCGACGTACCCCTGGACTCCGTCGTCGCCTCGCTGGCCACCGCCACCGCCACCTCGCCCGCCCGGATGGAGCTCACCGAGCGCGCCGACGGGGTCACGGTGCTCAACGACGCCTACAACGCCAACCCCGACTCGATGCGGTCGGCGCTCAAGTCGCTGGCCGCGATCGGACGCGGCCGTCCGGGGTCCCGCACGATGGCCGTGCTCGGCGAGATGCTCGAGCTGGGCGCGTCCAGCCGCGAGGAGCACGACGCGATCGGCAGACTGGCCGTGCGGCTGGACATCCACCAGCTGCTCGTCGTCGGGCAGGGCGCGAAGCCGATCCACCTGGGGGCCTGCCTGGAGGGCTCGTGGGGCGGGGAGTCGGTGTTCGTGCCGGACGCCGACGCCGCGCTCGGCTGGCTCCGGGAGAACCTGACCGGCGGCGACGTCGTGCTGTTCAAGTCCTCCAAGGCCGCGCAGGTGCGGCGGGTGGCCGACGCGGTGCTGGCCGACGTGAACGGCGACGAGGCGGGACGACCCGCCCCTACTGAGGAGACCAGTCGATGAGGGCAATCCTGCTCGCGGGCGGCCTGTCCCTGATCTTCACCCTGCTCGGGACCCGGGTCGCGATCCGGGTGCTGACCACCAAGGGCTACGGCCAGCTGATCCGCGACGACGGGCCGACCACGCACCACACCAAGCGCGGCACCCCGACCATGGGTGGCCTGGTGATCATCCTGTCGGTGGTGCTGGCCTACTTCAGCGCCAAGCTGATCACCCGGGACCTGCCGTCCTGGTCGGCGCTGCTGCTGCTGTTCCTGCTCGTCGGGCTGGGCACCGTCGGCTTCCTCGACGACTACATCAAGATCGCCATGCAGCGCAGCCTCGGCCTGCGCAGCAAGGCCAAGATGGCCGGCCAGGTCACCGTCGCGGTGATCTTCGGGGCGCTGGCGCTGACCCGTCCCGACGCCCGCGGCCAGACCCCGGCGTCCCTGCACCTGTCCTTCATCCGCGACTTCGACGCCTTCACGCTGCCGGCCGTCGTGGTCGTGCTGCTGATCCTGGTGATGATCTCCGGGGCCAGCAACGCGGTGAACCTCACCGACGGCCTCGACGGGCTCGCGACCGGCACCTCGACGATGGTGTTCGCCGCCTACACGCTGGTGAACATCTGGCAGAACAACCAGTGGTGCGCGCTCAACCAGGGCAACAAGTGCTACGACGTCCGAGACCCCCTCGACCTCGCGGCGATCGCCGCGGCGCTGACCGGCGCGTGCTTCGGGTTCCTGTGGTGGAACGCCTCCCCGGCCAAGATCTTCATGGGCGACACCGGGTCGCTGGCGCTCGGCGGCGCGCTCGCCGGCCTCGCGATCCTGACCCGCACCGAGTTCCTGCTCGCGATCCTCGGCGGCCTGTTCGTGATCATCACGATGTCGGTGATCCTGCAGGTCGGCTACTTCAAGCTCTCCGGCGGCAAACGGATCTTCCGGATGGCCCCGCTGCAGCACCACTTCGAGCTCAAGGGCTGGGCCGAGATCACCATCGTGATCCGGTTCTGGATCATCACCGGCATCTGCGTGGCCGCCGGCCTGGGCATCTTCTACGCCGAGTGGGTCGCCGGCGTATGACCCTCGACGAGCTCGGCCGGCACACCTCCTGGGACGGTGTCCGGGCGGTGGTGATCGGCATCGGCGTCTCCGGCTTCGCGGCCGCCGACAACCTGACCCACCTCGGCGCCCAGGTCACCGTGCTGGCCGAGTCGGCCACCGACGCGCAGCGCGAGAAGGCCCACCTCCTGGAGATCCTCGGCGCCACGGTCCGGATCGGGGCGGGGGAGACCTCCCGGCTGCCCGACGACGTCGACGTGCTCGTCACCTCCCCGGGCGTGCCGCCGACCGCACCGCTGCTGGTCGAGGCCGGCCGGCGCGGCGTACCCGTGTGGGGCGAGGTCGAGCTGGCCTGGCGGCTGCGCGACCCGGAGCACCCGGGTGCCTGGCTGTGCGTGACCGGCACCAACGGCAAGACCACGACCGTGCAGATGCTCGACGCGATCCTCAAGGCCGCCGGGCTCGCCTCGGTGGCGTGCGGCAACGTCGGCCTGCCGATCGTCGAGGCGGTGATGGACCCCGAGCCCTACGCGGTCTACGCCGTCGAGCTGTCCAGCTTCCAGCTGCACTACACCTCCTCGATGTCCGCGCACGCCGCCGCCGTCCTCAACGTCGCCGAGGACCACCTCGACTGGTACGTCGGACCCGACGGGATGGCCGACTACGCCGCCGACAAGGGCCGGATCTACGACCGGGTGCAGCTCGCCTGCGTCTACAACGTGGCCGACCCGGTCACCGAGCAGCTGGTCCGCGACGCCGACGTGGTCGAGGGCGCCCGGGCCGATCGGCTTCACCCTCGGCACGCCGGCCGTCGGCATGGTCGGCCTGGTCGAGGACGTGCTGGCCGACCGGGCCTTCGTCGAGGAGCGCGAGCACTCCGCCGCCGAGCTGTGCACGCTGGCCGACCTGGCCTCCCCGGCGCCGCACTTCGTGGCCAACGCCCTCGCCGCCGCCGCCCTGGCCCGCTCGGTCGGCGTGCCGGCCGAGGCGCGTGCGCGACGGGCTGCGCTCCTTCGCCCCCGACGGCCACCGGATCGCGGAGGTCGCCGAGGTCGCCGAGGTCCGCTACGTCGACGACTCCAAGGCCACCAACCCGCACGCCGCCGCCTCGTCGCTGCAGGCCTACGAGCACGTCGTGTGGGTCGCCGGCGGGCTGGCCAAGGGCGCCACGTTCGACGACCTCGTCGCCCGGGTGCGCGACCGGCTGCGGGGCGTCGTGCTGCTGGGCCGCGACCGCGCGGTGATCGCCGAGGCGCTTTCGCGACACGCGCCCGATGTCCCGGTGATCGAAGTCGGCGACGGGGACACTTCTGTCATGGACCGCGTGGTCGGGGCGGCCGCGGGCTGGCCCAGCCAGGAGACACCGTGCTGCTCGCCCCGGGATGCGCGTCCATGGACATGTTCGCGAACTACGGCGCTCGCGGGGATGCCTTCGCCGAGTCGGTCCGCCGGCTCGGCGGCCGGTGAGCCACCCAGGCTTCCCGCGCGGACGCCCCGCACGGGCAGGAGGGCACTGCGTGACCACCACGGCAGGGGAGCAGCGCAGGCCGCTCGCTCCGGCCGCCGACCGGTCCACACGGGCAGCTGGCTCGCGACGTTCCGGCACACCCTGGACCGGCCGCTGACGTCCTACTACCTCCTGCTGACCGCCTCGACGCTGCTGCTGGCGATCGGCCTGATGGAGGTGCTCAGCGCCTCGAGCGTCGACGGCTTCGTGCAACACGGCAACAGCTACTACTGGTTCTTCCGCCAGCTCACCTGGGTGTTCGCTGGCGCTGCCGGTGGCCTTCGTCGCCACCCGGCTGCCGCACAAGGCGCTGCGGGCGCCTCGCCTGGCCGGCGCTGCTGCTCGCGGTGGTGCTGCTCGCGCTCACCCAGACCGGGCTCGGCGTCGACGGTCAACGGCAACCGCAACTGGCTGGCCCTCGGCCCGGTGGTGATCCAGCCCGCCGAGATCGCCAAGCTCGCGGTGATCCTGTGGTGCGCGGACGTCTACGCCCGCAAGGAGCGGCTGCTCGACGACTGGAAGCACACGCTGATCCCGGTCGCGCCGGTGATGGCGATGGTCGTCGGCCTGGTCCTGCTCGGCGGCGACCTCGGCACCGCGCTGGTGCTGATGGCGATCATCCTCGGCATGCTCTGGGTGGTCGGCGCCCCGGCCCGGCTGTTCGTCGGCTCGATGGTGACGGTCGGGGTGTTCGCGCTCTACCTCGCCAGCACCAACAAGGAGCGCCTGGACCGGCTGACCAACTTCGCCGACCCGTTCAAGGACTACCAGGGCGCCGGCTGGCAGTCCGCCCACGGCCTGTTCGCGATGTCGAGCGGCGGCCTGTTCGGCAAGGGCATCGGCGCCAGCCAGCAGAAGTGGGGCAGCCTGCCCGAGGCGCACACCGACTTCATCTTCGCCGTGCTCGGCGAGGAGCTCGGCCTGGTCGGCACCGTCCTGGTGCTCGCGCTCTTCCTGACCATCGCCTACGCCGGCATCCGGGTCGCCACCCGCACCAGGGACCCGTTCGTCCGCTACATGTCGGCCGGCATCACCGTCTGGCTGACCGCGCAGATGATGATCAACGTCGGCATGGTGCTCGCGCTGCTGCCGGTCATCGGCCTGCCGCTGCCGCTGGTCTCCTACGGCGGCTCCGCGCTGCTGCCCTCGCTGGTGGCGCTCGGCCTGCTCGTCTCGTTCGCCCGCTCCGAGCCGGGGGCCAAGGCCGCCCTGCGCGACCGGCGCCGCCGGCGCTCCTCGGCCGGGGTCACCTCGAGCAGCACCACGAGGCGCATGCGATGAGGGTCCTGCTGGCCGGGGGCGGAACCGCGGGGCACACGTCCCCGCTGCTCGCCACCGCCGATGCCCTGCGCCGTCTCGACCACTCCGTCGAGGTCACCGCCCTCGGCACCCCCCGCGGTCTCGAGGGCCGGGTCGTCCCCGAGGCGGGCTACCCGCTGGAGATGATCCCGCCGGTGCCGCTGCCCCGCACGCCCCAACGCCGACCTGGCGCCGGGTCCCGGCCCGGCTGCGCGGCGCGGTCAAGGCCGCCCTGGAGGTCGTCGACCGGATCCGCCCCGACGTCGTGGTCGGCTTCGGCGGCTACGTCTCGGTGCCGGCCTACCTCGCCGCCCGCCGGCGGCACGTCCCGATCGTCGTGCACGAGGGCAACGCGCTGCCCGGCATCGCCAACAGGCTCGGCGCCCGGTTCACCGACCACGTCGCGACGAGCTTCCCCGACACGCCGCTGCGCCACGCGTCCTACGTCGGGCTGCCGATCCGCCGGATGATCTCCACGCTCGACCGGGCCGCGCTGCGCGACGAGGCCCGGCGCACCTTCGGGCTCGACGCGGACCGGCCGACGCTGCTGGTCTACGGCGGCTCCCAGGGCGCCCGCCGGCTCAACCAGTCCGTGTCCGGCGCCGAGCGCAGCCTGGCCGAGGCCGGCGTGCAGGTGCTGCACGTCGTCGGCGCGAAGGGCGAGGCGCTGGTGTCCCGCGCGGCCGGCGAGGCGCCGTACGTCGTGCTGCCGTACGTCGACCGCATGGACCTCGCCTACGCCGCCGCCGACCTCGTGGTCTGCCGCTGCGGGGCCAACACCGTCACCGAGGTCGCCGCCGTCGGCCTGCCCGCGGTGTTCGTGCCGCTGCCGATCGGCAACGGCGAGCAGGACCTCAACGCCCGCCCGGTCGTCGACGCCGGGGGAGCCCTGCTCGTCCAGGACGGCGCGCTCACCCCGGAGTGGGTCGCGGCCACCGTCCCGGCCCTGGCCACCGACCCCGCCCGCCTGGCCACGATGTCCGCCGCGGCCGCCGGGCTGATCCCGCGCGACGCCGACGAGCGGCTCGCCCGGATGGTGCTCGCCGCCGGCCGGGGGGCGGTCCGCGATGAGGGTCCCCGTCCCCGAGGAGCTGCTGCCCGCCGAGCGGCTCGGCCGGGTGCACTTCGTCGGCATCGGCGGCGCCGGCCTGTCCGGCATCGCCCGGATCATGCTCGCCCGCGGCCTGACCGTCAGCGGCAGCGACGCCAAGGAGTCCCGGGCCATCGAGGCGCTGCGGGCGCTCGGCGCCACCTGCTACGTCGGCCACGACGCCGCCCAGGTGCAGGACGCCGACACGCTCGTGGTCTCCACCGCCGTGCGCGAGGACAACCCCGAGGTCGTCGAGGCGCGCCGGCTCGGCCTGCGGCTGCTGCCCCGCTCCGCCGCCCTGGAGTCGGTGATGCAGGGCCGCCGCGTGGTCGCGGTCGCCGGCACCCACGGCAAGACCACCACCACGTCGCTGCTCACCGTCGCGCTGCAGCACTGCGCCGCCGACCCGTCCTTCGCGATCGGCGGCGAGCTCAACGAGTCCGGCTCGAACGCCCACGACGGCAGCGGCGAGATCTTCGTGGCCGAGGCCGACGAGAGCGACGGCGCGTTCCTCGTCTACTCCCCGTACGGCGCCCTGGTGACCAACGTCGAGGCCGACCACCTCGACAACTACGGCACCGAGGAGGCCTACCACGCGGCCTTCACGACGTTCCTCGACCGGATCGACCCGGCCGGCTTCCTGGTCGTGTGCATCGACGACGACGGCGCCGCCGACCTCGCCGAGCAGGCCCGGGCCAAGGGCCTGACGGTGGTCGGCGTGGGGGAGTCCGAGCGCGCCGACCTGCGCGCGGAGTCGCTGGAGTTCGCGGGCGCCACGTCCCGGTTCACCGTGGTCGACCGCGGCCGCCGCCTCGGCGTCGTGTCCCTGCAGATCCCCGGCCGGCACTACGTCCTCGACGCGCTCGCCGCCCTGGCCGCGGGGCTCCAGCTCGGGTTCGGGTTCGCCGACCTGCGGCGCGGCCTCGAGGCGTTCACCGGCACCCGCCGGCGGATGGAGTTCAAGGGCGAGGTCGCCGGCGTGCGGGTCTACGACAGCTACGCCCACCACCCCAACGAGATCGCCGGCGACCTCCAGGCCGCCCGCTCGCTGGCCGGTGAGGGCCGGCGTGGTGGTCGCCTTCCAGCCGCACCTGGTCTCCCGCACCAAGATCTTCGGCCCCGCGATGGGCGAGGCCCTCGGCGCCGCCGACGACGTCGTGGTGATGGACGTCTACGTCGCCCGCGAGGACCCCGAGCCGGGCGTCAACGGCGAGCTCGTCGCCTCCCACGTCCCGCTGGACGCCGAGCACGTGCACTTCGAGCCGTCCTGGTCCGCGACGCCGGCGGCGCTGGTCGAGCGGGCCCGGCCCGGTGACCTGGTGCTGACGCTCGGCGCCGGCGACGTGACGCTGGTCGGCCCCGAGGTGCTCGAGCTCCTCGCGGAGCGTGAGGCATGAGCCTGTTCACCCGCGACCGACCACGCCGTCGACTCGGACACCCGGACGAGACGTCGAGCGCACCGTCCGGATCGCCCGCAAGCGCTTCGTGCGCCGCCAGTGGGCCCGCCGGTGGCTGGCGTGGCGCCGCGTCGTGGTGGCGCTCGGGCTGGTCGCGCTGGTGGCCGTTCTCGCTCTGGCTGGTGTTCGGCTCCTCCGTGCTGGCCGTCTCCGGCGTCCGGGTCGCCGGCACGGGGGTGCTCGACCCGCGCGAGGTCCGTCGCGCGGCCGCCGTACCCACCGGGTCGCCGCTGGCCACCGTGGACCTCGCCGCGATCGGCGCGCGCGTGGAGCGGCTGCCCGCGGTCAAGAGCGTCGACGTGTCCCGGTCCTGGCCGAGCGCGGTGCGCATCGACGTCACCGAGCGCGAGGCGGTCGCGGTCGTCGAGCGCGGCGACGTGCTGCGCGGCCTCGACGACCGCGGCGTGATGTTCCGGCGCTACCCGTCCCGGCCCCGCAGCCTCCCGGTGATCCGGATCAACGGGAAGGCCCGCGCCGACGCGCTCGCCGAGGCCGCCCGCGTCGCCGGGTCGCTGCCGAGCTCGATCGACGGCAAGGTCGACTACGTCGAGGTGCACACCGTGGACACCATCTCGCTGCGGCTGCGCAACGGCCGCACCGTCCGGTGGGGGAGCGCCGACGAGTCCGCCGCCAAGGCCCGGGTCCTCGCCGTGCTGCTGAAGCAGAGGGCCGCGACGTACGACGTCAGCGTCCCCGGCCAGCCCACCCTCACCAAGTAGCCGGCTCCCCGCACCCCCTTCCTCCGACATCGGATGCTTGTCAGTGACCCAGGGGTCACCTTTCGTCACCGTTGTCGGGGGAGTTTCCACAGGGGGACGGCCCCCGTCGACGCGGTACGTCGACCAGCGGCCCGGACCGCGTCACGAGAAAGTTCGAGAAACCCGGGGCGCGCCGCGTGTCTGCGGCACGGCGTGCGGCCGGATCGCCTAACTTCTTCTACAAGCACGAGGTTGACATAACTATAACCCTCTACTTCAGGGTTAGGGTTCCGGTTAGGTCAGGCTCGTGTCTTCCCCACCGACATACATCCCGTCTGCCCTGCACCACCTCCACCGAGGTCCGGCCCGCAGGGCAGCCAAGCAGCGAGAGGCACCTGCCGTGGCAGCACCGCAGAACTACCTGGCCGTCATCAAGGTCGTGGGTATTGGTGGAGGTGGAGTCAACGCCGTCAACCGGATGATCGAGGTCGGCCTCAAGGGCGTCGAGTTCATCGCCATCAACACCGATGCCCAAGCCCTGCTGATGAGCGACGCCGACGTCAAGCTCGACATCGGCCGTGAGCTCACCCGCGGACTCGGAGCGGGCGCGAACCCCGAGGTCGGTGGCAAGGCCGCCGACGACCACGCCGAGGAGATCGAAGAGGTGCTCAAGGGCGCCGACATGGTCTTCGTGACCGCGGGCGAGGGCGGTGGCACCGGCACCGGTGGCGCGCCGGTCGTCGCGCGCATCGCCCGCTCGCTGGGCGCCCTGACCATCGGCGTCGTGACCCGCCCGTTCTCCTTCGAGGGACGCCGCCGCGCCAACCAGGCCGAGGAGGGCATCGCGCAGCTCCGCGAGGAGGTCGACACCCTCATCGTGATCCCGAACGACCGGCTGCTGTCGATCAGCGACCGCAACGTGTCGATCCTCGACGCCTTCAAGCAGGCCGACCAGGTGCTGCTGCAGGGCGTCTCGGGCATCACCGACCTGATCACCACCCCCGGCCTGATCAACCTCGACTTCGCCGACGTGAAGTCCGTGATGTCGAACGCCGGCTCGGCGCTGATGGGCATCGGCTCCGCCCGCGGCGAGGACCGCGCGGTGGCCGCTGCCGAGATGGCCGTGTCCAGCCCGCTCCTCGAGGCCTCCATCGACGGGGCGCACGGCGTGCTGCTCTCGATCGCCGGCGGCTCCGACCTCGGTCTGTTCGAGATCAACGAGGCCGCGGCCCTGGTGTCGCAGGCGGCGCACGCCGAGGCGAACATCATCTTCGGTGCGGTCATCGACGACGCGCTCGGCGACGAGGTCCGGGTCACCGTGATCGCGGCCGGCTTCGACGGCGGCATGCCGAAGAAGCGGGACAACGGCACGGTGCTCCGTCGCGAGCCGGCTGCCCAGCAGTCGCAGGCCGACACCCGGGCCGCCGCCCAGCACGGCGGTCCGTCCGTCGCGGCCAGCGCGCCCCAGCGCACCGCCTCCCCGGTCGGCTCCTCGGCCCCGGCCGGTCGGCCCACCGCCGGCTCGCCGGCCGCCGGTCGCCCAGCAGGAGCCACGAGCCGCCGGTGCGAGCGCGCGCACCGGGCAGTCGGGATACTCGCAGTACAACCAGTCGGGCCAGCAGCCCGCGGCCCCGACGCAGCCGGCACCCGCCGCGCCGCGCCAGCCGCGGCAGGTCCAGTTCGACGACGACGAGCTGGACGTGCCCGACTTCCTCAAGTAAGCACCACGGACAGGAGCTCGAGTGTTCGCCTTCCAGGACACGCTCGGCCCGGTCGAGATCGCGTTCACGGACCGCCACGGAGGAACCAGTGGCGGTCCGTTCGCGTCCCTGAACCTCGCCGAGCCCGGCACGACGCCGACGCCGGCCGGCCGCCGAAGACGCCGACCCGGCGGCGGAGCGTGCAGCCGTACGTCGCAACGTCGACCTCGCGGTCCGGGCGTTCGCCGGCGTCGACGCGGCCGCGCCGACCCCGCCCGTCGTACGCATGCGGCAGGTGCACGGGGCCGACGTCCACGTCGTCACGGCCGGCGACGAGCCGCCGACCGCGGACGGGCTGGTCACCGCCGAGCGGGGCACGGTGCTGATGGTCCGGGTCGCCGACTGCGTCCCGGTGCTGCTGGCCGACGCCGGGCACGGGATCGTCGTCGGCGGTGCACGCCGGCCGCCCGGGCCTGGCCGCCGGCGTGGTGCCGGCCGCCGTCGCGGCGATGGCGTCGCTGGGCGCCGAGCAGATCACCGCCTGGGTCGGCCCGCACGTGTGCGGCGCCTGCTACGAGGTGCCCGACCGGCTGCGGGCCGAGGTCAGCGCGCTCGTGCCCGAGTCCTACGCCGAGACCTCCTGGGGCACGCCCGCGCTGGACATCGGCGCCGGGGTGCGCGCCCAGCTCGCTCGCCGCCGGGTGCGAGGTCGTCGACGCGTCGCGCTGCACCGCTCGAGGACGAGGACCTGTTCTCCTACCGCCGCCAGGGCCGGCGCTCCGGCCGGCTGGCCGGCCTGGTCCGGGTGCGGCCGTGATCCCCACCCCCGTGAGCGCGCGGCGCGACGAGCTCGCCGCGCAACCTCGAGCGGGTCCGGGCCCGGATCGCCGACGCGGCCGGCCGGTCCGGCCGCTCGGCCGACGAGGTGACGCTGACCGTCGTCACCAAGTTCTTCCCCGCCTCCGACGTACGCCTGCTCGCCGACCTCGGGGTCCGGCACGTGGGGGAGAACCGGCACCAGGAGGCCGAGGCCAAGGCGGCCGAGTGCGCCGACCTGGGCCTGACCTGGCACTTCATCGGCGGCCTGCAGAGCAACAAGGCGGCGGCCGTCGCGGCCTACGCCGACGTGGTGGAGTCCGTGGACCGCGCCAAGCTGCTCCGCGGGCTGTCCGTCGGGCGCCCACCAGCGCGACCACGTCGTGGACGTCCTGGTCCAGGTGAGCCTCGACACAGACCCCGGCGACGGCGGCCGCGCGGGGGTCCCGCCCGCCGACGTCGACCGGCTCGCCGAGCAGGTCGCCGCCGCCGACGGGCTGCGGCTCCGCGGGGTGATGGCGGTCGCGCCGCTGGGGGAGGATCCCCTGCCTGCGTTCGCGAAACTCGCCGGGATCGCCGCGTCGGTGCGCCGGGTCGAGCCGTCCGCGACCTGGATCTCGGCCGGGATGAGCGGCGACCTCGAGGCCGCCGTCGAATCCGGCGCGACACACGTGCGGATAGGCAGTGCGGTGCTCGGTAGCAGGCCCCCCAGACGGTAGGGTCGAACTCGCAGCAGCGTGCCCCATCCGGGGGCCCGCAGATGTACCGGAGGCAGAAGTCATGGGCAGCGCGATGCGCAAGATGGGTGTCTACCTTGGCCTGCTCGAGGACACCGAGCGCTACGACGACGAGTACTACGACGAGTACGACGAGCGTCCCCAGCGTGGTGCCACCGAGGAGCCGGCCCGTCCGGCCCCCGTCGCGAACATCTCCGAGCGTCGTCGCCCGCAGGCCGCGCAGCCGCACGCCGCCCCGCAGGCGACCGTCGCCGAGCTGTCCCGGATCACCACGCTGCACCCGCGCACGTACAACGAGGCGCGCAGCATCGGTGAGAACTTCCGCGAGGGCGTCCCGGTGATCATGAACCTCTCCGAGATGGACGACATGGACGCCAAGCGTCTCGTCGACTTCGCGGCCGGCCTCGTGTTCGCCGTCCGCGGCACCATCGAGCGGGTCACCAACAAGGTCTTCCTGCTCTCGCCGCCGAACGTCTCGGTCGCCGCCGAGGACAAGCAGCGCATCGCCGACGCGGGCGGCTTCTTCAACCAGAGCTGAGCCCGGCGGCGGCGGTGTCGCGACGGGCGGAGTTGGCCGTTCCTGGCTAGACTTCGGCCTTGTGCACACCGTCGGCGCGATCCTCCTGCTGGTCCTCAACGTCTTCCTGGGCCTGATGCTCATCCGCCTGGTGGTGGACTGGGTGCAGGTCTTCGCGCGCTCCTGGAGCCCCAAGGGCCCGGTGCTGTTCGTGCTGGAGATCGTCTACACGATCACCGACCCGCCGATCCTGTTCGTACGTCGCTTCGTGCCGCCGCTGCGGCTCGGCGCCGTGATGCTCGACACGAGCTTCCTGATCGTCCTGGTGGTCGTGTACCTGCTGCAGATCCTGGTCGGCAACCTCTTCTTCTGACCGACACCCCGGTCCGGCGACCGCTCGCGTCGTCTCGCGTGGTGAGGAACGCCCCGACCTGGGTATCCTTCCCCCGAGCCACGCACGCCGCCCCTGGAAAACCGGGACCCCGTTCCGGAGTACGGTGGGCACGCCGTGGCAGCAGGACGCACCACGCCACTGCACCATCAGACGACTGACGACTACGAACAAAGGGTGAGGTCATGCCGCTGACGCCTGAGGACGTGAGCAACAAGCGCTTTACTCCTGTCCGGCTCCGTGAGGGCTACGACATGGGCGAGGTCGACCAGTTCCTCGACGAGGTCGAGGCCGAGCTGGCCCGACTGACTCGTGAGAACGAGGACCTGCGCAGCAAGCTCTCCGCCGCCCAGCAGGGTGGCGGCTCGGCTCCGGCCACCGCTCCCGTCCAGGAGAAGGCTCCCCGAGCCGGTCAAGGCTCCCGAGAAGGCTCCGGCCCCCGCCCCGGTGGCGGCCGCTCCGACCGAGACCATCAAGGTCACCACGGTCGCCGACGCCTCCAGCGCCGCGGCCCGGTTGCTCGAGATCGCCACGCGCAACGCCGACGAGCTCGTCGGCGAGGCCAAGGACGAGGCCGACAAGATCGTCGGCGAGGCCCGCACGAAGGCCGAGCGTCTCGAGTCCGAGAGCAAGATCAAGTCCGACCGCGTCGAGTCCGACGCCCGGACCCGGTCGCAGATGCTCGACTCCGAGACCGCCGAGCGTCGCCAGCAGCTCTTCGGCGACCTCGAGAAGGAGAAGGACAAGCTCAACGCGGAGGTGGAGAACCTGCGCTCGTTCGAGCGTGAGTACCGCTCCCGTCTGAAGAGCTACTTCCAGCAGCAGCTGTCCGCTCTGGACGGCAGCGGCGAGGGCGCGGTCCTCGAGGGCAGCGACCACGCCCCCAAGCGGCTGAAGTCCCTCCTGGGCGACGAGAGCGACCACCAGAACGGCTGACCCACCCACCGGCCCCGGCCGGTGACGCACGACGCGACGAGGCCGGTGCCCCCACCAGGGGGCACCGGCCTCGTGCTGCGTCCGCTCCCGGTCAGGCCGGGGTGGCGACCACCTCGACGGTGAACGTCAGGCCGAGCTCGTCGTCGGTCTCCGGGGCGCCGCCGTCGAGGTCCGCGACGGAGCCGGCCCGCTCGGGACCCGCCGGCGCGAGCACCTCCTCGGCCACGGTCCCGCCGTGCAGCTCGATCGCCTCGGCGGTCTCGCCCTCGGCGAACCACCGCAGCCGGATCCGGTCGCTGACGTCGAAGCCGCTGGTCTTGCGCGCCTCCTGCACCCGCCGTACGACGCCGCGGGCGATGCCGAGCAGCCGCAGCTCGTCGGTGATCTCGAGGTCGAGGGCGACGGTCTCGCCCTGCTCGTTGACGACCGACCAGCCCTCGCGCGGACGCTCCGAGACGATCACCTCGTCGGCGAGCACCTCGACGTCCTCGCCCTCGACGGTGACCGTGGCCCGGCCGCCCTCGGCCAGGTCGGCGGCGAGCCGCGTGGCGTCGGCGGCGGCGATCGCGTTCGCGACGACCGGGGTCTGCTTGCCGAACCGCTTGCCCAGGGCCCGGAAGTTGCCCTTCGCGGAGAAGTCCACGAGGTCGGCGCCGGCCGAGGACAGCGGCTCGACCGCGAGCACGTTCAGCTCGTCGGCCACCTCCTGCCGCAGCTCGTCGGTCAGCCGGGACCACGCCGACGAGGCGACCAGGGCCCGGCGCAGCGGCTGCCGGATCCGCACCTTCGCGTCGGCCCGGGCGGCCCGGCCGAGCTCGACGAGCCGGCGGGTCAGCGACATCTGCGCGCTGAGCTCGTCGTCGACGAGGCTGCCGTCGACCCGCGGCCAGGACGCCAGGTGCACCGACTCGGGCAGCTCGTCGGAGGTCGCCGCGAACATGTCCTGCCACACCCGCTCGGTGATGAACGGCGTGAGCGGCGCCATCAGCAGCGTCACGACGTACACGCACTCGTGCAGGGTGGCCAGCGCCGCCGGGTCGCCGGCCCAGAACCGCCGGCGGGAGCGACGGACGTACCAGTTGGACAGGTCGTCGACGTACGCCGCGAGCAGGCTGCCCGCACGCTGGGTGTCGAACACCTCCAGCGCCTCGGTGACCCCGGCGGCGAGCCGGTGCGCCTCGGAGAGCGCCCACCGGTCCAGGACCGGACGGTCGGCGAGCGCGGGAGCCGGGTCGCCGGGGGTCCAGCCGGACGTGCGGGCGTAGAGCACCTGGAACGCGACGGTGTTCCAGTAGGTCAGCAGCACCTTCCGGACGGTCTCCTGGATGCTCGCGTGACCCACCCGCCGGGCCGCCCACGGCGAGCCGGACGCGGCCATGAACCAGCGCACGGCGTCGGCGCCGTGCTGGTCCATCAGCGGCATCGGCTCCAGGATGTTGCCGAGGTGCTTGGACATCTTGCGGCCGTCCTCGGCCAGGATGTGGCCCAGGCACAGCACGTTCTTGTACGACGACTCGTCGAAGACCAGCGTGCCGATCGCCATCAGCGTGTAGAACCAGCCGCGGGTCTGGTCGATCGCCTCGCAGATGAAGTCCGCGGGGTACGCCGCCCCGAAGGCCTGCTCGGAGCCCGGCACGTGCGGGTAGCCCCACTGCGCGAACGGCATCGACCCGCTGTCGAACCAGGCGTCGATGACCTCGGGCACCCGGCGGGCCTCCTCGCCGCACTCGGGGCAGGCCAGCGTCACGTCGTCGACGAACGGGCGGTGCGGGTCGAGCTCGGACTGGTCGGTCCCGGACAGCTCGGACAGCTCGGCCAGCGACCCGACGCAGGTCTGGTGGCCCTCGGCGCAGCGCCAGATCGGCAGCGGCGTGCCCCAGTAGCGGCTGCGCGACAGCGCCCAGTCGACGTTGTTGGTCAGCCAGTCGCCGTACCGGCCCCACTGGATCGTCTCGGGGAACCAGTGGGTGTTCTCGTTCTCGCGCAGCAGGGCGTCCTTGACCTGGGTGGTCCGGACGTACCACGAGGGCTGGGCGTAGTACATGAGCGGCGTGTGGCAGCGCCAGCAGTGCGGGTAGCTGTGCTCGTAGGCGACGTGCCGGAACAGCAGCCCGCGGGTCTCGAGGTCCTTGACCAGGTCGGCGTCGGCGTGCTTGAAGAACTGCCCGCCGACCAGCGGGACGTCGGCGCCGAAGTGCCCGTCCGGCTGCACCGGTACGACGACCGGCAGGCCGTAGGACCGGCACACCGCCATGTCGTCCTCGCCGAACGCGGGGGACTGGTGCACCAGCCCGGTGCCGTCCTCGGTGGTGACGTAGTCGGCGAGCACCACCAGGTGCGGGGCGGTGCCGCCGGCCTCGACGGGCGGGAACTCCACGAGCTCGAAGGGGCGCTGGTAGGTCCAGCGCTCCATGTCGGCGCCGAGCACGGTCTGCTGCACCGTCCAGCCCTCGCCCAGCACCGCCTCGAGCAGCGGCTCGGCGAGCACCAGGGTCTCGGTGCCGTCGGTGACCACCACGTAGGTGACGTCCGGGCGGACCGCGACGGCGGTGTTGGACACCAGCGTCCAGGGCGTGGTGGTCCACACCAGCAGCGAGGCCGCACCGGCGAGCGGGCCGGAGGTCAGCGGGAACCGGACGTAGACGCTCGGGTCGGTGACCGTCTCGTAGCCCTGCGCGACCTCGTGGTCGGACAGGCCCGTCCCGTCCCGCGGGCAGTACGGCGCGACCCGGTAGTCCTGGACCAGCAGGCCCCGGGAGTGGATCTGCTTGAGCGCCCACCACACCGACTCGACGTAGGCCGGGTCCATCGTGCGGTAGGGGTCCGAGGTGTCGACCCAGTAGCCCATCCGCTCGGTCATCTCCTCGAAGGCGTCGACGTGCCGCAGCACGGACTCCCGGCACTTCGCGTTGAACTCCGCGACGCCGTACTCCTCGATGTCGGCCTTGCCGGTGAAGCCGAGCTCCTTCTCCACCGCGAGCTCGACGGGCAGCCCGTGGCAGTCCCAGCCGGCCTTCCGCTCGACGAGGTAGCCCTGCATCGTCTTGAACCGCGGGAAGACGTCCTTGAAGACGCGCGCCTCGACGTGGTGGGTGCCCGGGCGGCCGTTCGCGGTCGGGGGGCCCTCGAAGAACGTCCAGCGCGGACGGTCGCCGGCGCGGTCCAGCGACTTGTCGAAGGTCTGGTGGTCGCGCCAGAAGTCGAGCACCTCGTGCTCGAGGGCGGGGAGGTCCACCTGGGGTGGGACGGGACGGTACTCGCTCACGGCTGGTCCTTCGGTACGTCGCTTCGGCCTGGGTGCTGCAGGGCTGAAGGGACGAGGACGTCGGTGCAGTGCACCGGCCGCTCCCGCGGTACCACCCTTCTTGGCGGCCCGGATGCTGCTGGGCCGCCCACTCTTCGTCCACCGCTGCCGGGTCTACCTGCCTGCCCCGGGTGGGGCGGGCGCTCTTCCGGCGGCTCGGGGTGATCTTCGCTCCGGACAACACCCCCGGGCTCTCACCGTCCCCGGGTCGCTGCCGGCTGTCCTCGGAGCTACTCGTCCCGTCCACGCCGTGCGGTCGGCACAAGTCTGCCAGACCGGGTGCCCCCGGTTCACCTGGGTTTGCCGGGCCTGCCCCGGACTCGCGGTCGGTCGCCGGAAAGTTACCGAATCGTGGGCGCGGTTGGTTGTCTGGTGTGCGGGGGCGGCATATCCTCGCCGCACGCGTGTGGCAGCTCACAGTCTGGCCACACGTTCCTTGATGTATTCACGGTTTTTGAGGGGGCCGCGAGCACATGGCACGCAGCACAGCACGCAAGCTGGCCGACTCCACCGTCGCCGCGGCGAAGCGGGTGACCCGGACGGCGGTCTCCGGCCGCGCGTCCGCCGCCACGAAGACCACCACGAAGACCACGGCGAAGGCGCCCGCGAAGGTGCCCGCGAAGAAGGCGACGAGGCCCGCGCAAGAAGGCGCCCGCGAAGAAGGCGACGACGGCAAGAAGGCACCCGCGAAGAAGGCGACGACCGCCAAGAAGGCGCCCGCGAAGAAGGCGCGCCGCCGCCAAGAAGAGCACCGCCAAGAAGACGACGGCGAAGAAGACGCCGGCCACCAAGACGGCCACGCGGACGGCCACCCGGGCGCCGGCCACGACGACGGCGAAGAAGACGTCGAGCGCCGCCCCCGCGAAGAAGCCTGCCGTGAAGAAGACCGCGGACAGCCCGAAGACTGCAGCGAAGAAGGTCCCGGTGACGACTCCCACCAAGAAGACGCCGCAGCCAGGAAGACCACGGCGCCCGCGAAGCTCGCGGTCAAGGCCGACGAGAGCCCGTGGACCAAGGCCGAGCTGGCCGAGGTGCGCGGCGACCTCAACACCGACCGCGAACGGCTCCGCTCCGAGCTCAACCTCGCCGAGCACGAGCTGCACGACCTGATGCGGGACGCCGGCGACGGCGCCGGGAACGACCAGGCCGACGTCGGGTCGACGACGTTCGAGCGCGACCACGAGATGAGCCTGGCCAACAACGCGCGGGAGATGCTCGCGCAGACCGAGCGGGCCCTGGCCCGCATCGAGGACGGCACCTACGGGGTCTGCGAGATCGGCGGGGAGCCGATCGGCAAGATGCGGTTGATGGCATTTCCGCGTGCGACACTGTGCCTGTCATGCAAGCAGCGCGAGGAGCGTCGCTGAACCCCAGCGACTCGACCACTTCCCCCACCGACCCCGTCGAGCGTCCGCGGGCGCGTCCGGGTGCCCTGATGGTGTTCGCCGCCATCGCCCTGGTCGGCTACACCGTCGACGTGGTCACGAAGGTGCTGGCCGTCGAGCACCTCACGGACCGGGCCCCGGTGCAGGTCGTCGGCGACGTGCTGACCCTCTACCTGGCGCGCAACCCCGGCGCCGCGTTCAGCACCGGCACGTCGTACACGCTCGTGCTCACCTGCGTCGCGGTCGCGGCCGCGGTCGCGGTGCTGTGGACGGTCCGCCGGCTGCGCAGCACCGGCTGGGCGATCGGCCTGGGGTTCCTGATGGCCGGCATCCTGGGCAACCTCACCGACCGGGTCTTCCGCGTCGCCGGGCTTCCTGCGCGGCCACGTCGTGGACTTCCTGCAGCTGCCGAACTGGCCGATCTTCAACGTCGCCGACGTCTGCATCAACATCGCGGCCGGCGTCCTCATCCTCCAGGCCGTGCGCGGGATGTCCGTCAACGGCACCCGCTCCCGCGGCGCCGACCCCGCCGACGCCTCGTGAGCGGGCCCGACTACTCCGGTCACGAGCGGCGCACGGTGACGGTTCCCGACGGCCTCGCCGGCGAGCGCGTGGACGCGGCGATCGCCCGGATGTTCGGGCTGTCGCGCACCCGCGCCGCCGAGCTGATCCTCAGCGGCCACGTCAGCGTCGACGGGGCGCCGCCCGCGAAGTCCGACCGGGTCGAGCCCGGCTCGATGCTGGACGTCGCGATCCCCGCCGCGATCGACCCGGTCGCCATCGTCCCGGAGACCGTCGAGGGCATCAAGATCATCCACGACGACGACGCCATCGTGGTGATCGACAAGCCCGTCGGCGTCGCCGTGCACCCGAGCCCCGGCTGGACCGGCCCGACGGTCGTCGGGCACCTGGTCGCGGCCGGCTTCCGGATCTCCACCAGCGGCGCCGCCGAGCGGCAGGGCATCGTGCAGCGGCTCGACGTCGGCACCTCCGGGCGTGATGGTCATCGCCAAGTCCGAGCGGGCCTACTCCGTGCTCAAGAACGCGTTCCGGCAGCGGACGGTCGACAAGACCTACCACGCCCTGGTCCAGGGCCACCCGGACCCGCTGTCGGGCACCGTGGACGCGCCGATCGCCCGGCACCCCAAGCACGACTACAAGTTCACCGTCCGCGCGGACGGCAAGGCGAGCATCACCCACTACGAGACCCTCGAGGCGCACCGGTTCGCCACGCTGCTCGAGGTGCACCTCGAGACCGGCCGCACGCACCAGATCCGGGTGCACATGGCGGCGCTCAAGCACCCCTGCGTCGGTGACATCACCTACGGCGCCGACCCGACGCTGTCCGACCGGGTCGGGCTGACCCGGCAGTGGCTGCACGCGGTCCGGCTGGGCTTCGAGCACCCCGAGTCGGGGGAGCACGTCGAGTACGAGTCGGACTACCCCGACGACCTCCAGCACGCCCTGGACACCCTGCGCGATGCCGTCTGAGCCGGACCTGACGGTGCGGCCGGCGACCCCCGAGGACGCCGACCCGCTCGCCACGCTCTACCTCTCCGCCCGGGCCGCCGCGTTCCCCGCGGTGCCGCCCACGGTGCACCCCGAGCCCGACGTGCGCCGGTGGATGCGCGCGCGGTTCGACGCCGACGGCGTCGAGGTGTGGCTGGCCGAGCGGGACGACGTACCCGTGGGGCTGCTGGTGCTCGAGGACGACTGGCTGCACTCCCTGTACGTCGACCCGCGACTGACCGGGCGGGGCATCGGGTCCACGCTGCTGGAGCTCGCGAAGGGCCTGCGCCCCGACGGGTTCGGGCTGTGGGTGTTCGAGGCCAACACGGGCGCGCAGCGGTTCTACGCGCGGCACGGCCTCGGCGTCGTACGACGGACCGACGGCTCGGACAACGAGGAGGGCGAGCCGGACCTGGAGATGGCCTGGCCGGACCCGTCCTCGCTCGCCGGGGATGCGCCGGCGGATCGACGCGGTCGACGACCGGCTCGCGGCCCTGCTGGCCGAGCGGGCCGGCCTCACCGCGCGGGTGCAGGAGCTCAAGGAGGTCCCCGGCCAGGCCGGCCGCGACCCGGGCCGCGAGGACGAGATCGTCGCGCGGATGGCCCGGATCGCGCCGTCGCTGGGGGAGGACCGGCTGCGCAGGATCATGGCGCAGGTGATCGCCGAGAGCCTCGACGCGGCCGAGCACCCCGGTCCGGAACAGCCGGGGCCCTCCGGAGGTTGACGCCGGTGAGCCAACCGTTGAAGGAGAAACCGTGAAGGTCGAGATCTGGTCCGACGTCGTGTGCCCCTGGTGCTACATCGGGAAGCGCCGCTTCGAGTCGGCGCTGGCGCAGTTCGCGCACCGCGACGACGTCGAGGTGGAGTGGCGCAGCTTCGAGCTCGACCCGACCACCGAGTCCGCGCACGCCGCCGGGGAGGGCCCGGCCCACGCGGAGCTGATCGCGACGAAGTACGGCATGCCGCTGGACCAGGCCGAGGCGGCCGTCGCGTCGGTGACCCAGGCCGCCGCCGGCGAGGGCCTGGACTTCCACCTCGACACCTCGCTGCGCTCCAACACCTTCGACGCGCACCGGCTGATCCACCTCGCCGCGGACCGCGGGCTCCAGGACGAGGCCAAGGAGCGGTTCATGCGCGCCTACTTCAGCCGAGAGCGAGCCCGTCGGCGACGCGGCGACGCTGCTCCGGCTGGCCGTCGAGGTCGGCCTCGACCGGGCGGAGGCCGAGCAGGTGCTGGCCGGGGACGGCTACGCGGACGCCGTACGCGCCGACGAGGCCGAGGCCCGCGCGCTCGGGATCAGCGGGGTGCCGTTCTTCGTGGTCGACCGGAAGTACGGCGTCTCCGGCGCCCAGCCGGCCGACCAGCTGCTCGCGGTCCTGGAGCGCGCCTGGTCCGAGCGCTCGCCGCTTGACGCTGGTGGGCAGCCGGTGCCGGGGGGCCGACGGGCACGAGGCGTGCGGCCCCGACGGCTGCGCGCTCTGACGCGACGGTCCCGGGTCCGAGACTGTCGGTGGGTCCTGCCACCATCGACTCCTCGGGTCACGTAGGCTGGCCGCTCTTCCCCAGATGCTCGGCCGCGGGTCCTCCGTAGGTCTGTTTCGTGGTGCGCTCGTGAGTTCGGAAAGGGGCAGATCTGCCCATGCCAGGCGGTTCAGGCAGCAAGGACGACTTCGTCCACCTGCACGTGCACACCGAGTACTCCATGCTCGACGGTGCCTCGCTGCTCGACGGACTCTTCTCCCGCGTGGCCGAGCTCGAGCATGCCGGCGATCGCGATGACCGACCACGGCAACCTCCACGGTGCCTTCGACTTCTACGCCAAGGCGAAGCAGCACGGCGTCAAGCCGATCATCGGGATCGAGGCCTACCTCACCCCGAACACGTCCCGTTTCGAGAAGCGCCGGGTCCGCTGGGGCAAGGGTGACGCCGCCGAGGAGGGCGGCAAGGACGTCGCCGGTGGCGGCGCCTACACCCACATGACGATGTGGGCCGAGACCACCGAGGGCATGCACAACCTCTTCCGCCTCGCCAGCCTCGCCAGCCTCGAGGGCTACTACTACAAGCCCCGCATGGACCGCGAGCTCCTCCAGCGCTACGCCGGGGGCATCATCGCCAGCACCGGCTGCCCGTCCGGCGAGATCCAGACCCGCCTGCGCTCGGCCAGTACGACGAGGCGCTGCGGGCGGCCGGCGAGTTCCAGGACATCTTCGGCAAGGACAACTTCTTCCTCGAGCTGATGGACCACGGCATCGCCATCGAGCGGGCCACCCGCGACGACCTGCTGCGCATCGCGAAGACCCTCGGCCTGCCGCCGATCGCCACCAACGACTCGCACTACAACAGTCCCGAGGACGCCGCCGCCCACGACGCGCTGCATCTGCGTCGCCTCCGGCAAGACGGCTCTCCGACCCCAACCGGCTCAAGTTCGACGGCGGCGGCTACTACATCAAGTCCGCGGCCGAGATGCGCGAGCTGTGGGCCGACTTCGCCCGGAGGCCTGCGACAACACCCTGCTGATCGCCGAGCGCTGCGACGTCGAGTTCGTCGAGTCCACCGGCGGCTACATGGCGCGCGCCGACGTCCCGGCCGGCGAGACCGAGGAGAGCTGGTTCCGCAAGGAGGTGTGGCGCGGCATCGAGGCGCGCTACCCCGGCGACCGGCTGACGCCGGAGGTCAAGGACCGCGTCGAGATGGAGCTCGCGATCATCTCGCAGAAGGGCTACTGCGGCTACTACCTCGTGGTCGCCGACTTCATCCACTGGGCCAAGGACAACGGCATCCGCGTCGGCCCCGGCCGTGGCTCGGGCGCCGGCTCGATCGCGGCGTACGCCCTGCGCATCACCGACCTCTGCCCGCTCGAGCACGGCCTGTTCTTCGAGCGCTTCCTCAACCCCGAGCGCCCGTCGATGCCCGACTTCGACATCGACTTCGACGACCACCGCCGCGGCGAGGTGATCTCGCTACGTCACCGAGAAGTACGGCGCCGACCGGGTCGCGCAGATCGCGACCTTCGGCCGGCTCAAGTCCAAGGCCGCGATCAAGGACGCCGCCCGGGTGCTCGACCACGGCTTCGCGATCTGCGACCGCATCACCAAGGCGCTGCCGCCCGACGTGATGGGCAAGGGCGTCCCGCTCAAGCGACGATCTTCGACCGCGACCACAAGCGCTACGGCGAGGGCGGCGAGTTCCGCGCGCTGCACGACGCCGACGCCGACGTCCGCACGATCTACGAGACGGCGCTCGGCCTCGAGGGCCAGATCCGCAACTGGGGCGTGCACGCGGCCGGCGTGATCATGTCCAGCGAGCCGCTGATCGACATCGTGCCGATCATGGCCCGCCCGCAGGACGGCGCGGTCATCACCCAGTTCGACTACCCGATGTGCGAGGCGCTCGGGCTGGTCAAGATGGACTTCCTCGGCCTGAGCAACCTGCACATCCTCGACGACGCGCTGGAGAACATCGCGGCCAACCGCGACGAGACCGTCGTGCTCGAGGAGCTGCCGTTCGACGACCGCGGCGACCTACGAGCTGATGGGCCGCGGCGACACGCTCGGCGTGTTCCAGCTCGACGGTGGCGGCATGCGCGCGCTGCTGCGCTCGATGCGGCCCGACCAGTTCGCCGACATCACCGCGGTCAGCGCGCTCTACCGGCCCGGCCCGATGGGCGCGGACTCCCACAACAAGTACGCCCGCCGCAAGAACGGCCGCGAGCCGATCGACCCGATCCACCCGGCGCTCGCCGAGGCGCTCGAGCCGGTGCTGGGGGAGACCTACGGCCTGATCGTCTACCAGGAGCAGGTGATGGCGATCGCCCAGGTGCTCGCCGGCTTCACCCTGGGCGCCGCCGACAACCTGCGGCGCGCGATGGGCAAGAAGAAGAAGGAGGAGCTCGACAAGCAGTACGCCGGCTTCCAGGCCGGCATGCTCGAGCGCGGCTTCCCGCAGGACGCGATCGACACGCTCTGGGAGATCCTGCTGCCGTTCTCCGACTACGCGTTCAACAAGTCGCACTCCGCGGCCTACGGCGTCATCACCTACTGGACGGCCTACCTCAAGGCCAACTACCCGGCCGAGTACATGGCCGCGCTCCTGACGTCCGTCAAGGACGACAAGGACAAGATGGCGATCTACCTCAACGAGTGCCGCCGGATGAAGATCCAGGTGCTGCCGCCCGACGTCAACGAGTCGCGCCAGCAACTTCACCCCGGTCGGCCGCGACATCCGCTTCGGCCTGACCGCGATCCGCAACGTCGGCGCACAACGTCGTCGACGGGATCGTCGCGGCCCGCGAGGCGCAGGGCCGGTTCACCGACTTCAACGACTTCCTGGACAAGGTCCCCGCGCAGGTGTGCAACAAGCGGGTCATCGAGTCGCTGATCAAGGCCGGCGCGTTCGACGACATGAAGCACCGGCGGCGCGCGCTGGTCGCGATCCACGAGGCGGCCGTCGACCAGTACGTCGACATCAAGCGCAACGAGGCGATCGGCCAGGACTCCCTGTTCGGCGGGCTCGACGAGGACGCCGGGTTCGGGGTCGTCGGTGGCCGTGCCCGACATCGACGAGTGGGACAAGATGACGCTGCTCGGCCACGAGCGCGAGATGCTCGGCCTCTACGTCTCCGACCACCCGCTGCTGGGCCTCGAGCACGTCCTCAGCGCCGGCGCGGACTGCACGATCGGCCAGCTGCTGCTCGACGAGGACCGGCGCCGACGGCTCGACCGTCACCGTGTCCGGGCTGATCACCTCGGTGCAGCGCAAGATCACCAAGCGGGGCGACGCCGTGGGCGATGATCACCCTCGAGGACCTCGAGGGCGGCATCGACGTGCTGCTGTTCCCGAGCGCCTACCAGCTGGCCAGCACCCTGCTCACCGAGGACGCGATCGTCACGGTCAAGGGCCGGCTCTCGCGCTCCAAGGACCAGCCGGAGCTGCACGGCCAGGAGGTCAGCGTCCCCGACCTCGACGACGGCCCGTCCGGTCCGGTGGTGATCATCGATGCCGTCGACGCGGTGCACGATGCCGGTCGTCGAGCAGCTCAAGGACGTCCTGGGCACCCACCCGGGTGTCACCGAAGTACGGTTGCGGTTGATGACCAAGACCTCCACCACCGTGATGAAGCTCGACGACCGCCTGCGCGTGGCGCCGAGCCCGGCGCTCTTCGCCGACCTCAAGGCGCTGCTCGGGCCGCACTGCCTGGCCGGCTGATGGCGCGGTCCCCCCGGAGCCCGGCCACCGGCCGGGACGTCGCCGTCGTGCTCGGCGTCCTGCTCGCGCTCGGCGTGCTGTGCGGCGTGCTGTGGTGGCTGCTGTGGGACCCCGCGGCCTACACCAAGACCGCGGACGGCGGCGTGATGGGGGAGGCCGACCTGAGCCGCCGGTTCGCCGCGGACGGCCTGTACGCCGTGATCGCCGGCGTCGCGGGCCTGGTCGCCGGGCTCGGGCTGACCTGGTGGCGCACCCGTGACCCGCTGCTGACCAGCGCCGCCGCTGCTCGTGGGTTCGGTGCTCGCCGCCGCCGCGATGGCGCTGACCGGTCACCTGCTCGGCCCCGGCGACCCCGGCGCCGGCGCTGGCGGCCGCCAAGGTCGGCGCGCGGGTCCCCGAGCGCCTCGGCGTGGACGCCTTCACGGTCTACCTCGCCTGGCCGGTCGCGGTCCTCGCCGGTGCCCTGGTGGTGCTGCTCGGGACGGCGCCCGCGAGCACCGGGAGCCCGGCCGAGGAGGTCGCGGAGGACGAGGACGAGGGCCTTCTCGACGGTGCTCCCGAGTCCTCTGCACGGACCCCCGAGTCCCGTTAGGCTGGTCCCCCGGCACCGACCTGTCCGGGTCCGGTGCAGCACTTCCAGGGGGACGACACGATGACCACGAACGACCCGGGACCGGAGCCCGAGTACCTCGGCGCAGACCGGCCCGACGCCTCCACCGACGCCTCGGGCCCGGGCGGCACGACCCCGCGGGGTCGCCGACGCCGCACCGGCCTGGTCGCGGCGGCGGCCGTGGCGGTCGTCGCGGCGGTCGGCGCGGGTGCCTACGGCGTCGTCGCAGCTGATGGCCGGCGGCAGCTCGCCGGCGACGGCGGTGCCCGCGGACGCGGTCGGCTACGTCAGCCTCGACCTCGACCCGTCGGCGTCGCAGAAGATCGAGGCGTTCAAGATCCTGCGCAAGTTCCCGGCGCTGAAGAAGGAGCTCAAGCTCGGCGACGGCGACGACCTGCGCAGGACGGTCTTCGAGGAGATCGTCAAGAGCGGCGACTGCACCGACCTCGACTACGCCCGCGACGTCGAGCCCTGGATCGGTGACCGCGTCGCCGTGGCCGCCGTACCCGACTCCAAGCAGGGCGCGCTGCCGCTGGTGGTGCTGCAGGTCACGGACCAGGCGAAGGCGAAGGCCGGCTTCCGGAAGATCGAGAGCTGCGCCGGTGCGACGGACCAGGAGACCTCGCGCACCGGTCTGACGTTCAGCGGCGACTACCTGCTGGTCGCCGAGACCCAGCAGCAGGCGGACGGCATGGCCAAGGACGTCGAGTCCGCCGACCCTCGCCGACTCCGAGGACTTCACCGCCGCGACCGAGCGGACCGGCGACCCGGGCATCGTCACGATGTACGCCTCCAAGGACGCGCCCGACGCCCTCATGACCGCGCCTGCGCAACGACGCCGGTGGCGCGGTCGACCAGGGTCGGCTCGACCGGCTCGACAAGTCCTTCGCGGACTTCCAGGGCGCCGCCGGCGTGCTGCGGTTCTCCGGCGGCGCCGTCGAGGCGGAGTTCAGCGCCAAGGGCCTGCCCCGGGGCGTCGGCGGCTCCGCCGCGCAGGGCGGCCCCGACGTCGGCACGCTGCCCGGTACGACGGCCGCCGTGCTGTCGATCGCGCTCCAGGACGGCTGGATGGACAGCCTCACCGAGGGCCTGCGCAGCAGCCTGGGCAGCGACTACGACCAGATGCTCGCCGAGGGCGAGCAGGCCACCGGGCTCCAGCTCCCCGAGGACGTCGAGACCCTGTTCGGCGACGGCTTCAGCCTCTCGGTCGACGCCGGCACGGACCTGAAGGCGCTCACCGAGTCGCCGGACCCGAGCAAGGTCCCCGCGGGTCTGCGGATCCAGGGCGACCCCGCGAAGATCACGCCGATCATCGACAAGCTCAAGGCCGCCGCCGGACCGGGCGCCGACCTGGTCAAGGTCGCCTCCGGGGACGGCGTGGTGGCGGTCGGGCTCGACCCGGACTACGTCCAGCAGCTGCTCGAGAAGGGCGGCCTCGGCGGCCTGTCCGCGTTCGACGACGTGGTGCCCGAGGCGGCCCGCGCCAACGCGGTGGTCTTCGTGAACTTCGACGCCGGCAGCGGCTGGGCCGAGCAGCTGGCCGACCTGGTCTCCGACGGCGACCCCGAGGTGAAGCAGAACGTCGCACCGCTCGACGCGCTCGGGATCAGCGGCTGGCGGGACGGCGACGACGTGCAGCACGCCCTGCTCCGGCTGAGCACCGACTGAGCGTTTCGCACCCGGCACCCCACGACACCGCCCGGATGCTTGTGGGGTGCCGGAGTGCGGCGATACGCTGGGCTCCGAATTGCGTATCGCGAAATGAGTTGCATCATGCGCAACAAAACGCACGGAGCCTTCCTGGCCGACATGCTCACGTCGGCGCGCTACGAGGTGCTGCCCACGCCGTCCATCGAGGAGAAGGTGCTCGAGCACCTGCCGCTCGACCGGACGGTCACCGTCACGGCGTCCCCGGCCAAGGGGATCGAGGCCACCCTCGCGCTGACCGAGCGGCTGGCCCGGCACGGCTACGCCACCGTCCCGCACCTGGCCGCCCGGATGGTCTCCGGCCGCGGCGAGCTGGCGGAGATCGCGGCGCGGATGCAGGCCGCCGGCGTGCGCACGGTGTTCGTGCCCGGCGGCGACCAGGACCCGCCGGCCGGTGACTACACCTCCGCGCTGGACCTCCTGGAGGACCTCACCGCGCTCGGCCGGCCGTTCCCGGAGGTCGGGATCACCGGCTACCCCGAGTCGCACCCCACGATCAGCGACGACCTCACCGTCCAGTCGATGTGGGACAAGCGCCGGCACGCCACGCACGTCGTCAGCAACCTGATCTTCGACCCCGACAGCATCAAGACCTGGGTCGACCGGATGCGGGCCCGCGGCATCACGATGCCGGTGCTGCTGGGCATCCCGGGCCCGATCGAGCGCGCCAAGCTGCTCTCCATGGCGACCAAGATCGGGGTCGGCGACTCGACGCGCTTCCTGGTCAAGCACAAGGGCACGCTCACCCGGCTCGCGGCGCCCGGCGGCTTCACCGGCGAGCGCTTCCTCGAGCGCTGCGCGCCGGTGCTGGCCCGGCCCGGCTCGCTGGTGACCGGCCTGCACGTCTACACGTTCAACCAGGTGGCCGAGACCGAGGCGTGGCGCAGGGAGTACCTCGACCGGCTGATGGCCTCGACCGGCTGACGGCCGTGCGCTAGACGGAGGTCGCGCAGCAGGTCCGCGAGGGCCCGCTCGAGACCGGTGTGCCCGGTCTCCACCGTCGTCAGCGGCAGGCCGATCCGGTCCGCGGCCTCCTGGGCCAGCCGGCGCAGCTCGTCGTCGGGCTGCTGGGCCAGCCACACCACCCGCGTGTAGTGCGCGAAGTAGTCGTCGCGCAGCTCGGGGTAGCGGTCCAGCCCGAGCTCGGCGACCACCGTCCGGTCGAACGAGCGGACCAGGAAGTCGGTGAGCACGTAGGTGCCCGGCTCGTCCTCGAACATCGCCGCGAGCCGGTCCGCGCCGCCGAACACGTCGTAGCAGTGCAGCCCGGCGAGCCGGGCCAGCCCCGCCGCTCGCAGACCTCGTCGAGCGGCGCCGTACGTGCCGCAGTCGGCGTAGCCGACCGCGACCGAGGCGTACCGGCCGGCCAGCTCGTCGGCCAGCGCCTCGACCTGGCTGCGCGATCCGCTCCGGGTGGTTGTGCAGCAGCGGCGGCAGCGGGTGTACGTCGACCGGCCAGCCCGTGCGCGGCGACCACCTCGGCGCACGGCGCGGCGATCGCCCCGCAGGCGATCAGCGCCACCCGGCCGGCGTCAGCCGGGGAAGGCGAGGAGGTCGATGAACCGGTCGTTGAAGTCGGTGCGGTCGGAGAGCTCGACATAGGTCACCTCCTCGAGCAGGGCCAGGGCGCCGGCGCGCTCGCGCACGCTGAGCAGGCTCATCTTCGCGCCCTCGCCGGCGACGTTGCCGGCCGAGACGATCCGGAGCACCGGGATCTTGGGCACCAGCCCGATCCGGACGGCGGCGGCGGGGGAGAGGTAGCTGCCGAACGAGCCGGCCAGCAGCACCTGCTGGACGTCGGACTGCTCCAGGCCGAGCTCCTCGAGCAGCAGCGTCCAGCCGGTGGCGATCGCGCCCTTGGCGAACTGCAGCTCGCGGACGTCGCGCTGGGAGAGGTAGACCGACTCCTCCGGCGGCGAGTCCGCCTCGGGCCGGTGCAGCACGAACACCCGCTCCTTGCCGATGCTGGTCAGCCGGTCGGCGACGTGCGGGGCGATCTCCGCGGCCTGCTCGTCGGTGACGAAGCGGCCGGAGGAGTCGAGCAGGCCCGCCCGGACCAGCTCGGAGACCGCGTCGACCAGGCCGGAGCCGCACAGGCCCTGCGGCTCGACGTCGCCGATGACCTGCAGGTGCACGCCGTCGCGCGTCGATCCGGACCACCTCGATGGCGCCGTCGGCGGCCCGCATGCCGCAGCGGATGGCGCCGCCCTCGAAGGCCGGGCCGGCGGGCGCGGCGGTGGAGACGATGGTGTCGCCGTCGCTGAGCACGATCTCGCAGTTGGTGCCGACGTCGATGAACAGCCGGGTCCGCTTGTCGCGGTCCATGCCGGTGGCCAGCATGCCCGCGACGATGTCCCCGCCGACGTACGCGCCGAGCGCCGGGAAGACCACGGCCCGGGCCCGCGGGTGCAGCTCGAGCCCGAGGTCGGAGGCGAGCAGCGCCGGCAGCGTGCGGCTGGACATCACGAACGGCGCGACGCCGAGCGGCTCGGGGTCGATGCCGAGCACCAGCGCGGTCATCGTGGCGTTGCCGGCCAGCGCGACCTCGTAGACCTCGCCGGGCTCGACCTCCGCCTCGGCGAGCACCTCGGCGGTCAGCTCGGCCAGCGTCTCCTGGGCCAGGTCCCGGAGCCGCTCGGCGGCCTGCGGGTCCATCATCGTGGCGCTGATCCGGGTGATCACGTCGGCGCCGAACGGCTGCTGCTTGTTGAGCATGGAGGCCACCGCGGCCGGGGTGCCGGTGGCCGTGTCGAGCAGCGTCGCGACGACCGTGGTGGTGCCGAGGTCGAAGGCGACCGCGAACCGCCGCGCCGTGGTGTCGCCGGGCTCGACGTCGATCAGGGCCTCGTCGACGATCACCGCGGTCACCTTGAAGTCCGCGGCCCGGAGCACGGCCGGCAGCCGGCGCAGGACGTGCAGGTCGGGCGTGAGCTCGAGGTCGTCGATCGCGTCGAGCACCCGCTGCAGGTCGGTGCGCTGGTCCTGCAGGGTCGGCTCGCTCGAGCTCGACGTACCGCTTCTGCACCGCCGGGCGCAGGATCACCTGGCGGCCGACGCCGAGGGTGGCGGCCTTGGGGCGGGTGGTCAGCGGCGGCACGTCGACCTTGAGGTCCGTGGTCGCCTGGGCGAGGCAGGCCAGCCGCCAGCCGTCGGCGAGCTGCGCGGGGGTGAAGGTGCGTACGTCGAGGCGGTGCACGGGCACGGTGCCGCCGACGCACCTGGACCCGGCACTTCTTGCAGGTGCCGTGCCCGCCGCAGGTCGAGTCGATCGCGATGCCGTTCCAGCTCGCCGCGTCGAACACGCTGACGCCCGGGGGCACCCGGACGTCGCGCCCGGACGGCGTGAACGACAGGTGCACCCGGCCCGACGCCGTCGTGCGGCTGGGAGCCGGGGCCGTCGGGACGGTCGATCAGGCCCTCCCTGCGGAGGTCGTCGACCTCGATGTCGGGGGGCTGGCTGCTCGGGGTGTCGTTCATCCGGTGGCGGCGGCCTGCTTCTTGCGGTGGGCGGCGATCCAGGCGCCGCCCCACTCGTCGTGGCCGAGCAGCAGGTCGGCTGCCTTGACGGCCGTGACGATCTGCGGGGTGCGGGTGTCCATGATCGCGCTGGTCAGGCCGGCGGTCATCGCCATCGGCAGGAACGCCGCGCCCAGGGTGTGCCGGTCGGGCATCCCGAAGGACACGTTGGAGGCGCCGCAGGTCATGTTCAGCCCGTGCACGTCGCGGATCCGGCGCATCGTCTCCAGGGTGGTGTTCACGACCTGGGTGTCCGCGCCGATCGGCATGGCCAGCGGGTCGATCACGATGTCCTGCTTGGCGATGCCGTACTCCGTGGTGGCGACGTCGACGATGTGCTGCACCAGCTCGAGGCGGCGGTCCGCCTCCATCGGGATCTCCTCGGCGTCGTTCGGCAGCGCGATGATCGCGGCGTCGTACTTCTTGACCAGCGGGAGGATCAGCTCCATCCGGTCGTCCTCGGCGGTGATCGAGTTGACCAGCGCCCGGCCCTGGTAGACCGCCAGCCCGGCCTCGAGCGCCTCGACGACGGAGGAGTCGATGCAGATCGGCAGGTCGGTGAGCTCCTGGACCAGCGGTGATCGCCCTGGCGAGCAGCTCCGGCTCGTCGGTCATCGGCACGCCCATGTTGACGTCGAGCACGTCCGCGCCGCCCTCGACCTGGGCGATGACGTCGCGCTCGATCGCGGACAGGTCGCCGGCGCGCAGCTGCTCCTGGAAGATCCGCCGGCCGGTGGGGTTGATCCGCTCGCCGATCAGGCAGAAGCGCCGGCCGTGGCCGAGCACCACCTCGGCGCCGGTGCCGCGCAGGGTGGTCTCGAGCAGCTCGCTCATGCGCTCACCAGGGCGCGCTTCTTCTGGAGCAGGTCCTTGGCCCGCTTGACGGTCGCGGACGCGTCGGGCGCGTAGCCGTCGGCGCCGACCGCGTCGGCGTACTCCTGGGTGACGGGTGCGCCGCCGACCATCACGATGACCTGGTCGCGCAGGCCGGCCTTCTGCAGCGCGTTGAGGTTGGCCTTGAACATCGGCATCGTGGTGGTGAGGAACGCCGAGAAGCCGACGATGTCGGGCTGGTGCTCGATGATCTTCTCCACGAACTTCTCCGGGGCCACCTGCACGCCGAGGTCGATGACCTCGAAGCCGGCGCCCTCGAGCATGATGTTGACGAGGTTCTTGCCGATGTCGTGGACGTCGCCCTTGACGGTGCCCATCAGGAACTTGCCGATGGTCTGCACGCCGGTGTCGGCGAGCAGCGGCCGCAGCACCTCCATCGCGCCGGCCATCGCGCGCCCGGCGATCAGCATCTCCGGCACGAAGAAGTCGCCGCGCTCGAAGCGGGCGCCGACCTCCTCCAGCGAGGGGATCAGGGCGTCGAAGAGCAGGCGTCTGCGGCTCCATCTCCAGGGCCGAGCGCCTGGTGGGTGAGGTCGAGGACCTCGGGAGCGTTGCCGACCAGCGTCTCGTCGTAGAGCCGCTGCAGGATCTCCTCAGGTGTGTCATGCCGCGCCCTCCTTGCTTGGTGCCGTTGGTGCCGTGCAGGGTCCTGCGCCGGAGCAGCGCCGACAGGGCGTCGGCCTGCTCGATGAGGAGCCGACCGATGCGGTCGACCCGGTCCTGGAGCCGGGCGGTCGGCCCGGAGATGCCGAGCGCGGCGAACACGCCGTCGCGTCCCTCGACGGGTGCGGCGATACCGGTGAGCCCGGTCTCGAGCTCGTCCACGGTGGTCGCGTAGCGCTGCCGGCGGATCGTCGCGAGCTCGGTGGCGAGCGCCTCGCGGGTGGTGATCGTGCGGGGCGTGCGGCGCTCGAGCCGGCCGGTCGGGACGGGCAGCACGTCGAAGGCGTAGAGCACCTTGCCCAGCGACGAGCAGTGCGGGGGTACGTCGACCTGGTTCCAGTCGCGCGCCGACAGCAGGAACGTCGACTCGACCTGGGCGATGTGCACGACGTCCTCGCCGCGACGTACCCCGAGGTGGACGGTCTCGCCGGTCTGCTCGCCGACGGTCTCCAGGACCGGCCGGGCCAGCCGGGCGATCTGCGGCCAGGGGTCGTGCAGCGCGGCGTGCAGCGCGAACAGCGGACCGGCGACGTAGCCGCCGGCGGCGTCGCGCTCGACGAGCTCGGTGCGCTCGAGGGCGGCCAGCAGCCGGGAGGTCGTGGAGCGGGCCAGGCCGGTCTCGTCGCTGAGCTCGGTGAAGCTCAGCGGCTCGTCGGCGCGCACGACCAGGTCGACCAGCGCGGCGGCGCGGTCGACCGCCTGGGTGCCTGCCGGGGCGGTGCTCGCTCATCGGGACCTCGTGTGACGACATTGTTTCATGATGTGGAACCGACTTCCACATGATGAGGCTAGGATGCCGATCAGCGCCGGTCAAGCAGAACCGCCCATGATCCTCGTCCAGGAGGTCGGAATGTTCCGCAACAAGATGCCGAGGTACGAGATCCTCTCCGAGGACGCGATGGCCAAGCTCGACGCCGGCTGGCGCCGGCTGGTCACCGAGATCGGCGTCGAGTTCGACAGCGAGCGGGCGCTGACGCTGTTCCGCGAGGCCGGCCAGAAGGTCGAGGGGCAGAACGTCTTCTTCGACCCCGAGTGGATCCTCGAGCAGGTCGCCAAGGCGCCGCGCGAGTTCGACGTCCAGGCCCGCAACCCGGAGCACAACATCCACATCGGCGGCGACGCGATGGCCTTCGGCGCGGTCTACGGCCCGCCGTTCGTGCGCGAGGGCGACGTGCGCCGCGACGCGACGATGAACGACTTCGAGCGGTTCACCAAGCTGGCGCAGGCGTTCCCGGTGCTCGACTCGGCCGGCGGCGTGATCTGCGAGCCCAACGACACCCCGCTCGACTCGCGGCACCTCGACATGACCTACGCGCTGCAGACCCTGACCGACAAGGTCTACATGGGCAACGTGGTCTCCGGCGTCAACGCCCGCGACACCATCGGGATGGGCGAGATCCTCTTCGGCGGCCGCGAGGCGATCGAGAAGACGCCCGGTGTCGATCTCGCTGATCAACTGCAACTCGCCGCTGCACTGGGACGACCGGATGCTCGAGTCGCTGTTCGAGTACACCCTGGCCGGCCAGCCCTGCGTGGTGACGCCGTTCATCCTGATGGGCGCGATGTCCCCGGTGACGATCCCGGCCGCGCTCGTGCAGCAGATCGCCGAGGCGCTCTCCGGCATCGCGCTCACCCAGCTGATCCGCCCCGGCGCCCCGGTGATCTTCGGGTCGTTCCTGTCCAACATCGACATGCAGTCCGGCTCGCCGACCTTCGGCACCCCGGAGTCGGGCATCGGCCTGCTCTGCACCGGCCAGATCGCCCGGCACTTCGGCCTGCCGTTCCGCTCCGGCGGCGGGCTGACCTCCTCGCAGGTCGCCGACGCGCAGGCCGGCTACGAGGCGCTGATGACGATGCTGCCGACGTTCCTCGCCGGCGCGAACTGGGTGATGCACTCGGCCGGCTGGCTCGAGGGCGGCCTGGTCGCCGGCTTCGAGAAGTTCATCGTGGACGTCGAGATCCTGCAGATGATGCAGGCCGAGTTCACCCCGCTGGAGATCGACGAGGACTCGCTCGCGTTCGGCGCGCACCAGGAGGTCGGCCACGGCGGGCACTTCCTCGGCGCCATGCACACCATGGAGCGGTTCCGGACCTGCTTCTACCGGCCGATGCTGTCCTCCTCGGAGAACTACGAGCGGTGGATGCGCAACGGCGGCCTCGACGCCAACGCGCGGGCGTCGAGGACCTACCAGGCCAAGCTCGAGGAGTACGTCGCCCCGCCGCTCGACGACGCGATCCGGCTCGAGCTCCAGGAGTACGTCGTCCGCCGTCGCGCCGAGCTCGGCGACTGACGCCGACCCGTCACTCGTGCAGCAGGACACGCGTGTCGTGGCTGCACGAGTGACGGGTCAGCGGAAGACGACGGTCTTGTGGCCGTTGAGCAGGACCCGGGACTCGGCGTGCCAGCGGACCGCCCGGGACAGCACCTGGCTCTCCACGTCGCGCCCGGCGGCGGCCAGGGCGGCGGCGTCGTACCCGTGGTCGACGCGCATCACGTCCTGCTCGATGATCGGGCCCTCGTCGAGGTCGCCGGTCACGTAGTGCGCGGTGGCGCCGACCAGCTTCACGCCGCGGTCGAAGGCCTGGTGGTAGGGCCGGGCGCCCTTGAAGCTGGGCAGGAACGAGTGGTGGATGTTGATCGCCTTGCCGGACAGCGCGCGGCAGGTCTCGTCGGTGAGCACCTGCATGTAGCGCGCCAGCACGACGAGGTCGACGTCGAGGGTGTCCACCAGCGCCAGCATCTTCGCCTCGGCGTCGGCCTTGGTCTCCGGCGTCACCGGGACGTGGTGGTAGGGCACGCCGTACGACCGGACCAGCGCCTCGCAGTCGGGGTGGTTGGACACCACGCCGGCCACGTCGATCTGCAGCGACCCGCTGCTCCACGCGGAACAGCAGGTCGTTGAGGCAGTGGCTGAACTTCGAGACCAGGATCAGCGTCCGGTACGGCGCCGTGGCGGCCCACAGCTCCCAGGCCATGCCCCACCGCTCGGCCACCGGGGCGAACGCCGCCCGCAGCGACTCGACCGTCGCGTCCCGGTCGACGGCGAACCTCACCCGCATGAAGAACCGGTCCTCGGCGAGGTCGTCGAACTGCTGGCTCTCCAGGATGTTGCCGCGCGTGCTCGACCAGCAGGCCCGTCACCGCGTGCACGATGCCGGCCCGGTCGGGGCAGGTGAGGGTCAGGACGAAGGTCCGGTCGGTCATGGCGTCCCTTGCGATCGGGCCTGGGGAATTCGTTGCGTCAAGAGAGACACATTCTGTGATACGCAACACGCGTGCGCTACCGTCAGTCTATGGCGAACGGCAGCGGCGAGGCTCCGGCATCGGTCCAGTCGGTCGACCGGGCGCTCACCATCCTGGGCATCCTGGCCCGGCTCGGCGAGGCCGGCGTCACCGAGATCGCCGTCGAGCTCGGGGTGCACAAGAGCACCGCGTTCCGGCTGGTCGCGACGCTGGAGTCCCACGGCATGGTGGAGCAGAACGAGGAGCGCGGCAAGTACCGCCTCGGCGTCGGGGTGCTGCGGCTCGCCGGTGCCACGACCGCCCGCCTCGACGTGGTGCAGGAGGCGCGGCCGATCTGCCGCAAGCTCGCGGCCGACTCGGGGGAGACGGTCAACATCGCGGTGCTCTCCGACCGCTCCGCGCTCTACCTCGACCAGGTCGCCGGCCAGTCCGCGCTGCAGTCGCACAACTGGGTCGGCCAGCACATCCCGCTGCACGCCACCTCCAACGGCAAGGTGCTGCTCTCCGGCCTGTCCGGCGACGAGATCGACAACCGGCTGCCGCGGCTGCCGTCCTACACCGCGGAGACGGTCACCACGAAGGCCAAGCTCCGCCGCGAGCTCGCCGAGGTGCGCGAGCAGGGGTACGCCGTCGCGGTCGACGAGCTCGAGGTCGGGCTGACCGCCATCGCGGCGCCGATCCGCAACGCGCACGGGGACGTGATCGCCTCGCTGAGCGTGTCCGGCCCGACCTTCCGGCTCGGCGAGGCCCGGGTCAAGGAGCTCGTCCCGGTGGTGCAGGACGCCGCCGACGAGGTCTCGCGACGTTTGGGTTTCGGAACCTCATAGGTTCTTGACGGTTCACCCGTCGAGCCGCAATCCTGTTGCGTACAGCACACCGAGTTGCGACATACGCAACTCATCCCGGACTGATCGGACACCAGCAACGTGCCGCAGCTCTACGTCGGGGGGCGATGGGAGGGGGCTCGCGAGGGCGAGCGCCGGGAGATCCGCTGCCCGGCGGACGGGTCCCTGGTGGCCGAGATCGACGAGGCCGGACCGCAGGACACCGCCGCCGCCGATCGCCGCCGCCCGGGCGGCCTTCGACGAGGGCAGCTGGCCGGGCGGCTCCGCGATCGAGCGCGGCGCGCTGCTGCACCGGGTCGCCGACCTGCTCGAGCGCGACAAGGCGCTGGTCGCCCGCGCCGAGTCGCTGGACACCGGCAAGCGCCTGGTCGAGAGCGAGTACGACGTCGACGACGTCGTCGGGGTGTTCCGGCACTACGGCAACGTCGCGGCCCAGGACGCCGGCCGCGTGGTCGACACCGGCCGCGCCGACGTGGTCAGCCGGATCGTGCACGAGCCCGTCGGCGTCTGCGGCCTGATCACGCCCTGGAACTACCCGCTGCTGCAGACCGCGTGGAAGGTCGCGCCCTGCCTGGCCGCCGGCAACACCTTCGTGCTCAAGCCCAGCGAGCTCACCCCGCACACCGCGATCCACCTGATGGTGCTGCTCGAGGAGGCCGGCGTCCCCGCCGGCGTCGCCAACCTCGTGCTCGGCGCCGGCCCGCGGGCGGGCGCGCTGCTCAGCGAGGACCCCCGCGTCGACCTGGTCTCGTTCACCGGCGGGCTGGCCACCGGCAAGCGGATCATGGCCTCGGCGGCCGCGACCGTGAAGAAGGTCGCGCTCGAGCTCGGCGGCAAGAACCCCAACATCGTGTTCGCCGACGCCGACCGCGAGGCGGCCCTCGACTTCGCGCTCACCGCGGTGTTCCTGCACTCCGGCCAGGTCTGCTCGGCCGGCGCCCGGCTGGTCGTCGAGGAGTCCATCCACGACGAGTTCGTCGACGAGCTGGTCCGGCGCGCGGAGCTGATCCGCCTCGGCGGCCCGTTCGACGAGAAGGCCGAGACCGGCCCGCTGATCTCCGCCGCCCACCGCGAGAAGGTCGAGGCGTACGTCGCCCGCGGCCTCGCCGAGGGCGCGCAGCTGCGGTGCGGGGGAGCACGCCCCGACGCCCCGGAGCTGGCCGACGGCTTCTACTACCTGCCCACGCTGCTCGACCGCTGCGACAGCTCCATGTCCGTCGTGCAGGACGAGTCGTTCGGGCCGGTGCTCACCGTCGAGACGTTCCGCGACGAGGACGACGCGGTGCGGATCGCCAACGACAGCATCTACGGCCTCGCCGGCGGGGTGTGGACCAGCAACGGCGGCAAGGCCGAGCGGGTCGCGGCCCGGCTGCGCATGGGCACGGTGTGGATCAACGACTACCACCCCTACGTCCCGCAGGCGGAGTGGGGCGGCTACAAGCAGTCCGGCGTCGGCCGCGAGCTGGGGGCCGCGGGCCTCGACGAGTACCGCGAGACCAAGCACGTCTGGCACAACGTGAACCCGGCGCCGCAACGCTGGTTCGACGGGGCCACCGGAACCGATCACTAGGAGAGGCGAGGGCATGAGCGCGTACGACTACGTCATCGTCGGAGGCGGATCCGCCGGCTGCGCCCTCGCGAACCGGCTCAGCGCGGACCCCGGTACGACGGTCCTGGTGCTCGAGGCCGGCCGCAGCGACATCAAGCTCGACCCGTTCATCCACATGCCGGCGGCGCTGCCCTACCCGATCGGCAACCGGCTCTACGACTGGAAGTACGAGTCCGAGCCCGAGCCGTACATGGACGGCCGCAAGGTCTACCACGCCCGCGGCAAGGTGCTCGGCGGCTCGAGCAGCATCAACGGGATGATCTTCCAGCGCGGCAACCCGCTCGACTTCGAGCGCTGGGCGGCCGACGACGGCATGAAGTCCTGGGACTACGCGCACTGCCTGCCGTACTTCAAGCGGATGGAGACCTGCCTGGCCGGCGCCGACGCGTGGCGCGGCGGCAGCGGCCCGCTGGTCCTCGAGCGCGGACCGGCCACCAGCCCGCTGTTCGGCGCGTTCTTCGAGGCCGTCCAGCAGGCCGGGCACCCGCTCACCGACGACGTGAACGGCTACCGGCAGGAGGGCTTCGCGGCCTTCGACCGCAACGTCCACCGCGGCCGCCGGCTCAGCGCGGCCCGCGCCTACCTGCACCCGGTGATGGGCCGCAAGAACCTCGACGTGCACACGCTCGCGATGGTCACCGGGCTGGTCGACGCAGGGCAACCGGGTCACCGGCGTCGACTACCGCCGGCCGGGCCGCGGCACGACCCGCGTGCAGGCCAAGGAGGTCATCCTCTGCGGTGGCGCGATCAACTCGCCCCAGCTGCTGCTGCTCTCGGGGATCGGGCCGAAGGCCGACCTCGAGAAGCTCGGCATCCCGGTGGTCGCCGACCTGCCCGGCGTGGGCAGCAACCTGCAGGACCACCTCGAGGTCTACATCCAGTACGCCTCCAAGCAGCCGGTCTCCATCGGGCCCTGGCTCAAGCACCGGCACAAGCCGCGCATCGGCGCCGAGTGGCTCTTCCTGCGCCGCGGCGTCGGCGCCACCAACCACTTCGAGGCCGGCGGCTTCATCCGCAGCAACGACCGGGTCGACTACCCGAACCTGATGTTCCACTTCCTGCCCATCGCGATCCGGTACGACGGGTCGCAGCCCGCCGCGGAGCACGGCTACCAGGTGCACATCGGGCCGATGTACTCCGACGTGCGCGGCACCATCACGCTCAAGTCGACCGACCCGCACGAGCACCCGGCGCTGCGGTTCAACTACCTGTCGACCGAGAACGACCGCCGCGAGTGGATCGAGATGGTCCGCGCCGCCCGGAACATCCTCAACCAGCCGGCGTTCGCGGCGTTCAACGACGGGGAGATCTCGCCCGGCCCGTCGGTGGAGACCGACCAGGAGATCCTCGACTGGGTCGCCCAGGACGCCGAGACCGCCCTGCACCCCTCGTGCACCGCGCGGATGGGCGTCGACGACCAGTCGGTGCTCGACCCCGAGACGATGCGCGTGCACGGCGTCGAGGGGCTGCGCGTCGTGGACGCCTCCTCGATGCCCTACATCACCAACGGCAACATCTACGCGCCGGTGATGATGCTCGCCGAGAAGAGCGCCGACCTGATCCTCGGGAACACGCCCCTGCCACCCTCGGACGCTCCGTTCTACCGCTACCGCGAGAACAGTCCGCTGTACCCCACAGGAGACCACCGATGACGCAGACCGAGGCAGCCCCCGCCAGCTCGACGTCCGACGAGGAGTCGGCGCTGTCGGTCGAGGGACTCTGGAAGATCTTCGGCGCCAAGGCCGACAAGGTCATCGGCACGCCCGACGCCGACCTGTCGCGCAAGGAGCTGCAGGCCAAGACCGGCTGCGTCATGGCGGTCAAGGACGTCTCGTTCGAGGTGCGGCCGGGCGAGGTCTTCGTGGTGATGGGCCTCTCCGGCTCCGGCAAGTCGACGCTGGTCCGGCTGCTCACCCGGCTGATCGAGCCGACGCAGGGCAGCGTGACCATCGGCGGGCAGGACATCACCGGCGCCGACGACGCCCGGCTGCGCGAGCTGCGCCGCAACCACGTGGCGATGGTCTTCCAGCACTTCGGGCTGCTGCCGCACCGCACGGTGCGCGACAACGTGGCCTTCGGGCTCGAGGTGCGCGGCGTGGCCAAGGCCGAGCGTCGCGCGCGGGCCCAGGAGATGGTCGACCTGGTCGGCCTGAGCGGCAACGAGGACTCCTACCCCGACCAGCTCTCCGGCGGCATGCAGCAGCGGGTCGGCCTGGCCCGCGCGCTGGCCGGCGACCCGACGCTGATGATGTTCGACGAGCCGTTCTCGGCCCTCGACCCGCTGATCCGCCGCGACATGCAGAACGAGGTCATCCGGCTGCACGAGGAGGTCGGCAAGACGATGATCTTCATCACCCACGACCTCCAGGAGGCGCTCAAGCTGGGCGACCGGATCCTGATCATGCGCGACGGCGAGATCGTCCAGATCGGGACACCGGCCCAGGTCGTGGCCGAGCCGGCCGACGACTACGTCAAGGACTTCGTCAGCGACGTACCGCGGTCGCACGTGCTCACCCTGCGCTACGTCTGCCGCCAGCCGCGCGAGGGCGAGTCCTCGGAAGGCCCGGTCATGCAGGCCGACGAGATCGTCCGGGACGCGGCCCGCAAGGTCCTCGAGGTGCAGGGCGCCGTGCGGGTGTACGACGGCGAGGAGTTCCTCGGCGTCGTCGACGACGAGGACATCCTGCGCGTCGTGGTCGCCGAGGAGGGGTCCGAGTCGTGAGCGTCGCGTCGCCGCCCCGGCCCCGGCCGGCCTCCCGGGAGGAGCAGCCGTACGTCGCCGCGACCAAGCCGCGCCGCACCGGCCTGTGGCTCGCGATCGTGGTCACGGTCTGGGTGGTCGGCTGGGCGCTGCTCAAGCACCAGGACACCCTGGCCACCGGCTTCCAGGACCTGAACGGCCTGCAGCGCTGGCTGAACGGCGTCCGGGACGCGATCCAGGCGGCCACGCCGACCAACTGGTTCTTCCACGGCGTGATCGGCAACATCGTCACGTTCACCAACTGGGTCTTCGAGCAGATCCAGTACCTCATCTCCACGCCGGCCCCGGGCCGCCCGGTCCCGCAGATCGGCTGGCTCGGGGTGGTCGCGATCTTCGGCTGGATCGCGTACGCCGCCGCGGGCCTGCGCTCGATGGTCCTGGTCGTCGCCTCGACGCTGGCCTTCGGGATCCTGGGCTACTGGCAGGACAGCATGGACACGCTGATCGTCACCGTGATCGCGGTGCTGCTCTGCGTGGTGATCGGCCTGCCGCTCGGTGTCGGGATGTCGCGGCGCAAGTGGCTCTCGGACCTGGTGACGCCGGTGCTCGACGTGATGCAGACGATGCCGTCGTTCGCCTACCTCACGCCGTTCGCGCTGGTGTTCGGGATCGGCGCGACCTGCGCGATCCTGGTGACCCTGGTCTACGCCCTGCCGCCGCTGGTGCGGATCGCCGAGCACGGCATCCGGTCGGTGTCGCCGACGACCGTCGAGGCCGCCGACTCGCTCGGGGTCACCCGCCGGCAGCTGCTGCGCCGGGTCCAGCTGCCGATGGCCCGCCGGACGATCGTGCTGGGCATCAACCAGTGCACGCTGGCCGCGCTGTCGATGGCCACCATCGCCGCCTTCGTCAACGGGCCCGGCCTGGGCCAGCCGGTCGTGCAGGCGCTGCAGAACCTCGACGTCGGCGCGGCAGCCGTGCCCAGCCTGGCGATCGTCGTGATGGCGATCATGCTCGACCGGACCACGACGGCGGCCAGCGAGCGCGCCGAGCGGCAGACGCGGGGGCGGATGTCCCAGCGCACCCGCCGGATCGTGCTGGGCGTCGGCGCGGTCGTGGTCGCGATCTGCATCTACCTCTCCCGGCTCTACCTCCAGCTCGCGCAGTTCCCGCAGAAGCTCGACGTCGGCCCCACCATCGCCGACGCGATCAACTCGGCCACCGACAGCGTGGTCAACAACGTCGACACCTTCACCTCCGGGTTCAAGAACGCCGTCAGCTACGGCTTCCTGAACCCGCTGCAGACGCTGATGGCCGACTCGCCCTGGTGGCTGATGGCCGCGGTGCTGCTGGGCTTCTCCTACTTCCTCGGCGGCTGGCGCCCGACCGTGGTCACCGCCGTGTGCGAGGGGGTGATCCTGGCGATGGGCCTGTGGCACGACGCGATGATCACCCTGACCACCACGATCGTCGCCACCGTGCTGGTGATGATCCTGGCGGTGCTGCTCGGTGTCTGGATGGGACGCAGCCGTCGGGCCGACACGGTCATCCGGCCGTTCCTGGACGCGCTGCAGACCCTGCCGCCGTTCGTCTACCTGGTGCCGGCCCTCGCGCTGTTCTCCACGAGCCGGTTCACCGCGATCGTGGCGGCCGTCGCCTACGCGCTGCCGCTGGCCACCAAGCTCGTCGCCGACGGCATCCGCGGGGTCGCGCCGACCACCGTCGAGGCCGCCGAGGCCTCGGGCAGCACCCGCTGGCAGATGATCACCAAGGTGCAGCTGCCGATGGCCCGGCCGGCGATCGTGCTGGCCACCAACCAGGGACTGCTCTACGTGCTGTCGATGGTCGTGATCGGCGGCATGGTCGGCGCCGGCAGCCTCGGCTACATCGTGGTGTCCGGCTTCTCGCAGGGCCAGCTGTTCGGCAAGGGCCTCGCGGCGGGCATCGCCATCACCGCTCTGGGCGTCATGGTCGACCGGATCGCCAAGTACACCGCAGCGCGCTACGGCCGCTGACCACCAGCTTCGCCCGACCCGGGCGATCGTCACGAAGGGAACGACAAGCACATGGCACGTACATCGAACCGGCTCCGGCTGGCATGCGTGGCAGCGGCGCTCGCGGTACGGGTTGAGTGCCTGCGGCGGGGGCAACATCAAGGAGACCAAGTCCGCGAGCGGCAAGTCCTGCGGCACCGTCAACATCGCGGTGAACCCGTGGACCGGGTACGAAGCCAACGCCTACGTCATCGGGCACCTCGCCGAGACCAAGCTCGGCTGCACCGTGAACTACCAGGACGTCAAGGAGGAGGTCGGCTGGCAGGGCATGGCCGCCGGCACCACCGACACGATCGTCGAGAACTGGGGCCACCCCGACCTGGTCAAGAAGTACGTCGACCAGCAGAAGACCGTCCAGGACGCCGGGCTGACCAAGAACGACGGCATCATCGGCTGGTACGTGCCGCCGTGGATGGCCGAGAAGTACCCCGACATCACCGACTGGAAGAACCTCAACAAGTACGCCGACCTGTTCAAGACCTCGGAGTCGGGCGGCAAGGGCCAGCTGCTCGACGGCGACCCGTCCTACGTCACCAACGACGAGGCGCTGGTCAAGAACCTCAACCTCAACTACAAGGTCGTCGTCGGTGGCAGCGAGGCCGCGCTGATCCAGAGCTTCCGGTCGGCGGAGAAGAACAAGACGCCGCTGCTGGCGTACTTCTACCAGCCGGACTGGTTCTTCTCGGAGATCCCGCTGGTCAAGGTGAACCTGCCGAAGTACACCGAGGGCTGCGACGCCGACCCGGCCAAGGTCGCCTGCGACTACCCGCCGTACAAGCTGAACAAGCTGGTCTCGAAGAAGTTCGCCGACTCGGGCTCGCCCGCGTACACGCTGGTGAAGAACTTCCAGTGGACCAACGACGACCAGAACAAGGTCGCGGAGTACATCGCCAAGGACAAGATGGACCCGGACGCCGCCGCGAAGAAGTGGATCGCGGACAACCCGGACATGGTCGACGCAGTGGCTGCAGGGCACCTGACCGACTGACCCGGAGGAACCCGGCCGTTCCCCCGTCGTGCCTGGTTGACAGGCGCGGCGGGGGAGCCGCATGCTGAAGGCCTGTCTCATATGGCGCACAGCGTTGCATGATACGCAACAATTCACTGACTCGGAGGAGCCTCGCATGGCCTCGGTCCCGTCCACTGCCCGCGTCGTCGTGATCGGCGCCGGCATCGTCGGCAACAGCCTCGTCCACCACCTGGCCCGGCTCGGCTGGACGCGACATCGTCCAGATCGACAAGGGCGCGCTCCCGAACCCGGGCGGCTCGACCGGTCACGCCTCGAACTTCATCTTCCCGGTGGACCACAGCCGGGAGATCACGGACCTGACGCTCGACTCCGTGCGGCAGTACAAGGAGATGGGCGTCTTCACCGAGTCCGGCGGCTTCGAGGTGGCCCGCACCGAGGAGCGCATGGAGGAGCTGCGCCGCCGGATGTCGTCGGCCAAGGCGTGGGGCATCGAGTCCGAGCTGGTCGACCCGGCCTTCGTCGCCGAGAAGGTGCCGTTCCTCGACCCCGACCAGATCATCGGCGCGTTCTGGACCCCGTCGGTCGGCGTCGTCGACTCGCTGCGGGCCGGCACGATCATGCGCGAGAAGGCGCTGGAGTCCGGTGCGCTGACCGTCGTACCGACGGTGGAGGTGACCGGGCTCGACACCGAGGAGACCGCCGACGGCCGCCGGCGGATCAGCCGGGTCCGCACCAGCGGCGGCGACATCGAGGCCGAGCACGTGGTGATCGCCTGCGGCGTGTGGAGCCCGAAGATCGGCGACATGGCCGGCATCAGCATCCCGCTGACCCCGGCGGTGCACCAGATGATCAGCGTCGGCCCCTGCCCGCAGCTGTCCGGCACCGAGGGCGAGATCTCCTTCCCGATCGTCCGGGACATGGACACCTTCTGCTACGAGCGCCAGCACGGCGCCGACATGGAGGTCGGCTCCTACGCGCACCGCGCGATCCTGCACGAGCCCGAGGAGATCCCCTCGATCGAGCAGGCCAAGCTGTCCCCGACGGAGATGCCGTTCACCTCCGACGACTTCGACCCGCAGCTCGAGCAGGCCTACGAGCTGATGCCGGAGCTGCTCGGCGCCGACGGCGCCGAGATCCGCTACGCGATCAACGGCCTGCTGTCGCTGACCTGCGACGGCAACCCGATCCTCGGCGAGAGCCTGGTGAAGGGCCTCTGGACCGCCGCCGCGGTCTGGATCAAGGAGGGCCCCGGCGTCGGCCGCGCGGTGGCCGAGTGGATGACCGACGGGCACCCCGAGATCGACGTCCACCACAGCGACATCGCGCGGTTCTACCCCCACCAGATGCGCCGCGAGCACACCCGGCTGCGCACCACCGAGTCGTTCATCAAGACCTACGGCATCGTGCACCCCGGCGAGCAGTACGAGTCCGACCGCGACCAGCGGCTCTCCCCGATGCACGACTCCGAGACCAAGCTCGGCGCGCGGTTCTTCGAGGCCGTCGGCTGGGAGCGCCCGCAGTGGTACGAGTCGAACGCCGACCTCCTCGAGGGGTACGGCGACGCCGTCATGCCGCGCACGCACGAGTGGGACGCGCGCTGGTGGAGCCCGATCGTCAACGCCGAGCACCTGCGCATGCGTGAGGCCGCCGGCATCATCGACCTGACGGCGTTCGCGATCTTCGACATCACCGGCCCGGCCGCCCTCGACGCCGTGCAGCGCACCTGCGTCTCGCAGTGCGACGTCGCGGTCGGCAAGGTGATCTACACCCCGGTGCTCGACGCCAAGGGCGGCTTCCGGTCCGACCTCACCGTGATGCGGCTCGGCGAGGACCACTTCCGCGTCGTCACCGGCGGCGCGCACGGCATGGCCGACCGCAAGTGGTTCGCCGACCAGCTGCCGGACGACGGGTCGACGACGCTGACCGACCTGACCGACGAGGTCTCCACGATCGGCGTCTGGGGCCCGCGGGCCCGCGACATCCTCGCCTCGCTGACCTCCGACGACGTGTCCGAGGAGGGCTTCGGCTTCCTGACCTGCCGGGAGACCACCGTCGACGGCACGCCGGTGCTCGCCTCGCGGATCTCCTACGTCGGCGAGCTCGGCTGGGAGCTCTACGTCCCGATGGGCCACGCCGCCGCGCTGTGGGACAAGCTGCTCGAGGCCGGCGCCCCGCACGGCGCGCGACCGGTCGGGATCGGCGTCTACGGCACGACCGGCCGGATCGAGAAGGGCTACCGCGCGTTCGGCGCCGAGCTCGACGGCGAGCGCAGCATCGTCGAGGCCGGGATGCAGCGGCCCAAGGTGAAGGTCGCGGACTTCGTCGGCAAGGAGGCGTACGTCGCCCAGCGCGAGGCCGCGCCGCAGACGGTGCTCTGCACGCTGACCGTCGACGACCACACCTCGGCGTCGGGGGAGAAGCGCTACATGCTCGGCGGGGAGCCGATCCTGACCCGCGACGGCGGCACGCTGACCGACGGGCACGGCCACCACCCCTACGTCACGAGCGCCGGGTCGGCGCCCTCCCTCGGCAAGCACGTGCTGCTCGCCTACCTGCCGCCCGACCGAGGCGCGGGTCGGCAACGAGCTCGCCGTGTCCTACATGGAGGAGCTCTACCCGGTGACCGTCGGCTCGGTCGACAGCACGCCGCTGCTCGACCCCACCAACGAGCGGATCCGCGGATGAGCAACGTCCTGGTCTGCATCAAGCGGGTCCCCGACCTCGGCGGCGAGATCAGCCTGACCGCCGACGCGATGGCGGTCGACGACGCGTCGCTCGGGCACACCGTCAGCCCCCACGAGGACTGCGCCGTCGAGCTGGCGATCCAGGTCGCCAAGGACACGGGCGGCACCGCGACCGTGCTGACGCTCGGCTCCTCGGACGCCGTCGAGCAGCTGCGCAACGCGCTCGCCCTCGGCTGCACGGCCGCGGTGCTCGTCGAGGCCGACGCCGGGTGCCTTCGGGCCGGCCGACGTCGCCGCCGCGATCGCCGACGTGGTCCGGGCCCACGAGGCCGCCGGGACGTCGTACGACCTCGTGCTGCTGGGCAACGACGCCTCCGACACCGGCGACTTCCAGGTCGGCGTGCGGCTGTCCTACCTGCTCGACCGTCCCGTCGTCACCGGCGTCTCGACGCTGTCCGTGTCGGGTGACCGGGTGGAGGTCCGCGGCAGCAGCCCGGACGGCGGCACCGAGATCTTCGACGTCGCGCTGCCCGCCGTGCTCACCGTGTCCGAGGGCGGCGTCGAGCCGCGCTACCCCTCGATCCCCGGACGCATGAAGGCCAAGAAGATCGCCGTCGAGGAGGTCGCCCCGACCCACCAGCCGGTCGGCCCCGGTCGCCGCCGGCTCAAGCTGCCGCCCGTCGCAGCCGAGCCAGGTCGAGGTGCTCGGCGAGGGTCCCGCGGCGGCCGGTGCGGTCGTCGACCTGCTGGAGAAGCTGGGGGTCCTGCGATGAGCCCGACCGTGCTGGTGCTGGTCGAGACCGACGGCGGCGGCGCCACCGAGGTGTCCCGCGAGACGCTGACGTTCGCGCGCGGCCTCGACGCCGACGTGCACGCCCTGGTGATCGGCGACGGCCCCTCCGGCCTCGTCGACCAGCTCGGCGCGTACGGCGTCTCGGTCGTGCACCACGCCGACGGCGACGCGTTCACGTCCTACGCGGCGGCGGCCTGGGCGGCGGCCGTGGTGGCGGCGGTCGGCGACGCGACGGTGGTCACGGCCGCCGGCACGCCCGCGCGGCAACGAGGTGCTCGCGCACGTCGCCTGCCGGCTCGGCGTGACGATGGCCGCGAACGTCGTCGAGGTCGACTCGACCAGCCCGCTCGTCGTGTCCCGCCAGGTGCTCGGTGGCGCGGCGCTGGAGGAGATCGCCCTCTCCGACGGGGTCGCGGTGCTCTCCGTGGCCGGTCACGCGTGCGACCCCGCCGAGGCGGAGACGTCGACCACGCCCGTCGTACACCCGATCGACGTGGCCGTGCCCGACGCCGACCTCCGGGCCCGGGTCGTCCGCACCGAGCCGGGGGAGCCCGACGAGTCCGGTGGCCTGAAGGCCGCCCGGGTCGTCGTCGGCGCCGGCCGGGGCGCCGGCGGGGCCGACGGGTTCGCGGACCTCCTCGAGCTCACCGAGCTGCTCGACGCCTCGCTCGGCGTCTCGCGCGTGGTCACCAGCCTGGGCTGGCGCCCGCACCACGAGCAGGTCGGCCAGACCGGCAGCCGCGTCGCGCCCGACCTGTACGTCGCGTGCGGGATCAGCGGCGCCATCCAGCACTGGGCCGGCATGTCGAGCTCGAAGACGATCCTGGCGATCAACACCGACCCCGACGCGCCGATGGTGACCAAGGCGCACTACGCGGTGATCGGCGACCTGCACGAGATCGTGCCCGCGATCAACGAGGAGCTCCGCCGCCGGAGGTCGTGACGGCGGGGGTCCCGGCTGGTCGAGCGTGTCGAGACCACTCCGGCAGACTGTCCCCGTGCCCCGACGACTCGACCTGCTGCCGCTGTGCGCCTCGGTGCTCACCGCGGCCGTCACCGCGCTGTACGTGTACCTCGTCCTGGCGCAGGGCAGCCGCCCGTCCTGGTGGGCGCTGGTGATCCTCGTCGTGTGCGTCGCGGCGTCGGGCTACGCCGTACGCCCGAAGGCTCCGCGCCGCCGCGCCGCGCTGATCCTCAGCTCGATCGGGATGCTCGGGCTCGGCTACATCGCCTTGTTCTCGATCGGCATGCCGCTGCTGCTCTCCGGCGCGCTCTGCGTGGCCGCGGCCTTGCGGCACCGCCCGGACCTGGACTGGCGCGACACCGTCTGACGGTCCTGGCGGCCGCTGCGTCAGAGGGCGCGGTGCTCGGCGAGCGGGCGGCGGTCGCCGCCGTCGAAGGCCGCGTCGAGCTCGCGGTCCCAGGTGCGCGCCGCGCGGTGGCGGTAGGCGGTCCACGCTGCGGCGACGAGCAGGAGGACGGCGCAGAGCAACAGGACGACAGGCATGACGGCACCTTTCGGTGATTCGGTTCCCCCGGGGGCCGTACCTCGGCCCGTCGTCCACGGTACGCCGGACTTGTCGGGTTCGCCGGTTTTCGGTCTCCGGGTCCGTTCGGTCAGCCGGTTGACCCACCTGGGCCAGCCGGCTCCGGTCAGCCCTCGAGGAACAGGCAGAAGGGGTGCCCCGCGGGGTCGATCCAGACGCGCACGTCCTCCTGCGGCTGGTACTCGGCGAGGATCGCGCCGGCCTGCTCGGCCAGCTCTCCCGGCGGCCTCCAGGTCGCCCACCGCGAGGTCGAGGTGGACCTGCATCTGCTGGTCGGTCGGACCGCCCGGCCAGGTCGGTGTCGACGTGGTACTGCTCGCGCTGGAAGGACAGCCCGGGGCGTACGCCGCCCGCCGGCCGGGTCACCACCCACTCCGGGCTGTCGTCCACGCGCTCGTACCCGAGCAGTCGCTCGTAGAACGTCGCGAGAGCCTGCGGGTCGGTAGCGCCGAGCACGATGCCGGACAGGGAGAGGTGGGGTGACGTCATGTCCCCACCGTGCCAGGCGGGTGTGCACCGCAGGTCGACCCGGCCCTCCGGCCAAGTCGACCCGGCCCTCCGGCCGAGTCGACCCGGGCCTCGCCAGGTCGACCCGGGCCTCCCGCCAGGTCGACCCGGGCCTCGCGCCAGGTCGACCCGGGCCTTGCGCCAGGTCGAGGCGCGCCTCCCGCCAGGTTGAGCCGGGCTCGCGCCGGCTCGAGTTCGTCCGCTGACGGGAACCCCGGCTGGTCGAGCTTGTCGAGACCACTCGGATCTCCCGGGACGGGACTGTCACGGCCGGGGATCGCGGTGGCCGGGCCTCTGTCGCCCGCCTCGCAGGCTCGCGGCGGCGGGTCTCGGCGGGGTCGTCCACAGATGTCGTTCGGCTCTCGATCCTGTCGGCGGTCACGTCTAGAATCGAACACATGAGCGAAGACAAGGGCATGCGGGCGGAGGTGACAGCCGGGGTGCTGCCCGACCCCGCGGTGCCCGACCCCACGGTGCCCGACGCGACGCGGCTGGACTCCGCGGTGCTCGCCGGCTGGGTGCGCGCGTTGGGGTCCCTCGGGCGCGGGTGCCGCGTGGACAGCCTCCCGGCACGGCACCGACGGCTCCGCCGGCACCGGCACGGACGCACGACGGCTCGGGTGTCTCGGATGCGGAGCGGGTCGAGCAGCTCGCGGCGCTGGAGCGGTTGAAGGCCGCCGCCTCGGCCGCGCAGGCCCGGGTCACGGTCGCGCTCGACGCCTCCCAGCGCGCCGCGCAGCGGGCGGCGGGGCTGCCCGAGCGGAAGGTCGGTGCCGGGGTCGCCGCGCAGGTCGGGCTGGCCCGCCGCGACAGCCCCGTCAGGGGCGCCCGGCACCTGGGCCTGGCCCGCGCGCTGGTCGGGGAGCTGCCGCACACCCTGGCCGCGCTGAGCGCCGGGGAGACCTCGGAGTGGCGGGCCACCCTGATCGCCCGGGAGACCGCCTGCCTGACCCGCGCGGACCGGGCCCGGGTGGATGCCGAGCTGGCCGCCCGACCCGGCGGGATCGGTGCCCTGGGTGATCGGGAGGCCGCCGCCGAGGCCCGCCGGATCGGCTACCGGCTCGACCCGCACGCCCTCACCGACCGGGCCGCCCGGGCGCACAGCGAGCGGCGGGTCACCCTGCGGCCGGCCCCGGACACCATGGCCTGCCTGTCCGGGCTGCTGCCCGCGGTCCAGGGCGTCGCGGTCTACGCCGCCCTGACCCGGCACGCCGACACCCTGCGCTCGGACGGGGACGCCCGCAGCCGCGGGCAGATCATGGCCGACACCCTCGTCGAACGCGTCACCGGACAGACCACCGCCACCGCGGTGCCGGTCGAGGTCCACCTGGTGATGACCGACACCACCCTGCTCGGCACCGGCACCGACCACACCGGCACCGCATGCACCGGCATCAGCAGGCCAGCAGACCGGCCAGCAGGACGGGTCGACGTGCCGGCCCAGCTGGAGGGCTACGGCCCCCTGCCGGCACCCGTGGGTGCGGGACTGGCTCCGCGACACCGACGCGCGAGGTGTGGCTGCGTCGGCTCTACACCAGCCCCGAGACCGGGCAGCTGGTCGCGATGGACTCCCGACGCCGCCGGTTCACCGGACAGCTCCGCCGGTTCGTGGTCCTGCGCGACCAGCACTGCCGCACCCCCTGGTGCAACGCCCCGATCCGACACGTCGACCACCCCCGACCCGCACACGCCGGCGGACCCACCAGCACCGCGAACGCCCAAGGCCTCTGCGAGGCCTGCAACTACGCCAAGGAAGCCCCCGGCTGGACCACCACCACCGCAGCACCACCCGCAGCACCACCCGCACCGGCGCTGAGTCCGGCAGCGACCAGGGACGCGGGAGTCGACGTGGTCGAGACCACCACCCCCACCGGACACCGACACCGCACCCGACCCCCACTGCCACCCGGACCCACCCGACCACCCCGCACCACCCGGCCCCCCCCATCAGCCCCGCACCAACCCCGAGATCTCCTTCCGCCGCGACCTCCACCTCGTCCTCGCCTGCTGACGATCCCGCCGCGCGCTGTCGGCTCCGGGCCAGTGGTGGCGCCGGCGCCTTGCTCCGCGAGTTCGCGAACCGGTCGAACGCTCTCCGTGTCAGCCGGAGCGGGCACCTGCGTCGTCCGCAGCCTGTCCAGACCACTGACCCTCCGCCGGGCAATCGTCGCCGCGGGCTGCGGGGCCTTGGGAGGTTGGGGGGTACAAAGGGTCTCGGACAAGGAGACTCACATGAGCAAGAGACTGGCCATCGCCGTCCTGGTTGCACTCGCCCTGAACCTGATCGCCACCGGCTACGGCACCGTGGCGGCCGCCAGGGAGGACCGCGCGAGCTGCTCGCGGGACGGCGGAGCCGTGCGTCATCACGAGTGCATCAGGAGCGGGCACGTCCTGTTCAGCATCCGGCTCTGACCCCGTCCGGCTCGGTGGCTGGCCAGGTCGGTTCGCAGGCACGCGAGCGGAGCACACGACGCTGCCGGTTGCGACGCTGCCGACGGACCCGGGCACTGATGCGCTACCGTCCGTCGATGTCGTGGCAGCGAGGCGAGCACATCTGGTGGCACTACCGGCGTCCCACGTGGCAGCCGGGTGACGCGGAGTTCGTCGACCCGATGACCGTCGTCCGCGACGACGAACGCGGTCTCGTGGCGTGGCTGGCTCCGGGGACCGAGCGGCTCAAGGCGGTGCTGCGCACCGGGGAGCCGTTGCGGGCGGCCCAGCCCGGCGACCGCTTCGTCGGCCCGCGGGCGACGGCACGGGGACAGTGGCAGGGGCCGGGCATCCTGCGGATCGCACCGCCGAGAGGTCCCGTGGAGCGTCTGGTTGTTCTGGGACGAGCCGTGGGTCTTCGGCGGGTGGTACGTCAACCTCGAGGCCGAGAACCACCGCGACGGGCGGCACCTGTTCACCTCCGACCGCGTCCTCGACGTGTGGGTGCCCCAGGACGGCGCCGCCGCGCTGAAGGACGAGGACGAGCTGGAGGCGGCCGTCGAGGAAGGGGTCTTCACCGCCGACGAGGCAGAAGCCTTCCGGGGGCATGCCCAGGCCGCGCTGGCCACCTTCGCAGCGGGCGGGTTCCCGTTCGACGAGCCGTGGCAGGACTGGCGACCCGATCCCGGCTGGGAGGATCCCGGTGCTGCCGGTCGAGGGGACCTGGGACTTCGACGAGCTGCCTCAGCCGAGCGGTAGCCGGCGCAGGCGCGATGCGGGCATGGGCCCTGGTCGCGTCGTCCTGATCCCGCCCGACGAGCTGGACCGCCCGGAGCTGGCGCGCGCAGACCGCGACCCCGGAACCGCCCGGGCGCAGTGTGGTCTGGTGTTCGCCCACGGCGACTGCGACCTCGTGGTCGACACCACCGCGCGTCCCCGGAGGACCTCGCAGACAGGGTCGTGGCCCTGCTGGAGGCGCCGCCGCGACGGGTGAGGCCCGTGGGTCAGCTCTCCGACTGAGCCCCCTCGGGCAGCAGCAGCACCGCGCCGACCAGGAAGGCGAGCGCCCCGACCGAGGTGGCGGCGTTGGCGAGGGTGACGTCGACGGCGTCCCCCGTGGACGGCAGGACGTACGCCGCAACGGCCGAGACCGCGAACGCGACGCACCCGAACAGGTTGACCGCGACCAGCATGCCCTCCAGCGACCGGGGAGCGAGGCGCAGCCAGCCGCCGGACACCTCGACGTAGGCGAGGTACCCGGACACCAGGAAGCAGATCGAGCCGTAGGCGTCCGGCCTCCACACGACCTGGTCGTACGACGGTGCGTCGACCGCCGTGCTGAGCGCGCGCCAGGTCGTGGCGTTGAAGAACACCGTCCCGACCAGCTGGACGCCGCTGCTCCACCAGTCGATCCGGCGCGGCTCCCAGGCGAGCACGCCGCAGCCGACCCGCGCGGGAGCCGAGGCGGGTCCGGGGTCGGCGTTGATGGTCTCCAGCCACTGCAGCGCCGCCGCGGAGGTGAAGAACAGCGACCCGACGAAGAAGACCCGGGCGTCGGCCTGGGCGCCGACGGCGTCGAGGAAGAACGGCAGCGGCCCGACCAGGAAGCAGGCCGAGCCGACGATGAAGAGCACCGCGATCCACCACGAGGCGCGGTGCGGGGACCAGAGCACGTGCTCGCGGCCGGGCCGGGTGCGCGACAGCCGCGAGGTGTGCTTGCGGTGCCGCCGCGAGGACCAGCGGAGCGTGCGGCCGTCCGGGTGCGCGAAGGTCACCTCGGTCGCGAACGGTCCGGAGGACCGGCGGCTCGCGACCGCCCAGCCCTCCGGCGCGCGGGGATACTCGGCCATCCCGGGCACACCTCCTGACCGGGGCCATTCGAGCGCGTCGCGGCCGACGCCGGATCATCCCGCGCAGATGACGACGGGTCCCCGCGTTCCGGGGTTGGTTGGGGGGAGTGCCGAGCGACCGACGGAGGGACCGACATGGCCATCCACACGAGCACCAGCCCCGACGCGCAGGACCTCAGCGTGGTCCCGCGGTTCACCCGGTCCGGCATGGTCGAGGTGCCCAAGCAGCCGGATCCCCGACCAGGAGATGCTGCCCCAGACGGCGTACCAGATCGTCCTGGACGAGGTGATGCTCGACGGCAACGCCCGCTTCAACCTCGCCACCTTCGTCACGACGTGGATGGACGAGGAGGCCGACCGGCTCTACGCCGCGACGTTCGACAAGAACATGGTCGACAAGGACGAGTACCCGCAGACCGCCGAGATCGAGGCCCGCTGCGTGGCCATGCTCGCCGACCTCTGGCACGCGCCGGACGCCGCCGACAGCATCGGTACGTCGACCACCGGCAGCTCCGAGGGCTGCATGCTCGCCGGCCTCGCGCTCAAGCGCAGGTGGCAGAGCGCGCGGCGCGCGGCGGGGCTGCCGACGGACCGGCCCAACATCGTGATGGGCGGCAACGTCCAGGTGGTCTGGGAGAAGTTCGCCAACTACTGGGAGGTGGAGCCGCGCTACATCCCCCTGGAGGGCGACGTCTTCCACCTGACGCCCGACCGGCTGCTCGAGCACGTCGACGAGAACACCATCGGCGTCGTGGCCGTGCTCGGGTCCACCATGGACGGCACCTACGAGCCGGTGGCCAGGACATCTGCGCCAAGCTCGACGACTACGAACAGGCCAGCGGGATCGTCGGTGCCGGTGCACGTGGACGCCGCGTCCGGAGGGTTCATCGCGCCGTTCATCCAGCCCGACCTGGTCTGGGACTTCCGGCTCCCCAGGGTCGTCTCGATCCAGTCGTCCGGGCACAAGTTCGGGCTCGTCTACCCCGGGGTGGGCTGGGTGCTGTGGCGGGACGCCGAGCACCTGCCCGAGCGACCTGGTCTTCCACGTCAACTACCTGGGCGGCGACATGCCCACCTTCGCGCTGAACTTCTCCCGCCCGGGCGCGCAGGTCGTGCTGCAGTACTACCAGTTCCTCCGCCTCGGCCGGGACGGCTTCCGGCTGGTCCAGCAGACCTGCCAGGACGTCGCCGTGCACATCGCGCGCACGCTGCAGGCGATGCCGGAGTTCCACGTGATCTCCGACGGCACCGAGCTGCCGGTCGTGACGTTCTCCATGTCCGGCAGCGTCACGAAGTACGACGTGTACGACGTGTCCCGCAAGCTCCGCGAGCACGGCTGGCTCGTCCCGGCGTACACCATGCCGCCCAAGCGGGAGGACCTCGCCGTGCTCCGGGTCGTGGTCCGCAACGGCTTCAGCCACGACATGGCCGAGCTGTTCCTGCGTGACCTGCGCACGGCGATCGACTGGCTCGACGACCTCTCCGGCCCGATGCCGCACGAGGAGCAGCCCAACAGCTTCCACCACTGATGACCGAGTCGGCGGCGCTGGACCCGGTCACGACCATCCGGTCCAAGCAGTACCTCTCGGCGCTGGTGCTCGCCGCGATCCTGGGCATCCCGATCTCGGCGATCGCCTACGGCTTCCTGGCGCGTCGTCGCGAAGATCCAGCAGCGCGTGTTCACCGACCTTCCCGCACGACCTCTTCACCGGCGGGACACCGGCCTGGTGGCCGGTGCCCTGGCTGGTGCTCTCCGGCCTGCTGACCGGGCTGACCGATCCGCTACCTGCCCGGCAACGGGGGCCACTCGCCGGCGTTCGGGTTCCACGCCGGCGGGGGCGCGCCCGTCGACCGGGAGCTGCCGGGCGTGGTGCTGGCCGCCCTGGCCACGCTCAGCCTGGGCGCGGTCCTCGGGCCCGAGGCGCCGCTGATCGCCATCGGTGCCGGCCTGGGGGCGCTGACGGTGCACCTCGTGAAGCAAGGACGCCCCGCCGATGGCCGCGACGATCATGGCCTCGGCGGGCAGCTTCGCGGCGATCAGCACGCTGTTCGGATCCCCCGTGCTCGCCGCCTTCCTGATCATGGAGGTCGCCGGCATCGGCGGTGCGACGTTGAGCCTGGTGGCGCTGCCGGGGCTGCTCGCCTCCGGCATCGGGGCGCTGGTCTTCGTCGGCCTGGACAGCTGGACCGGCCTCGGGAGCTTCTCGCTGGCGCTCACGACGGTGCCGCCGGCGGTCGACCCGACCCTGGCCACCATGGCCTGGGCCGTGGTCGTCGGCGCGATCGGCGCGCTGCTGGGCTGGGTGATCCGCCGCATCGGGCTGTCGCTGCGCCCGGTCGTGCACCTGAACCGGGTCCTGGTCACCGCCGGCCTCGGGCTGCTCGTCGGGCTGACGGCGACGGCCTACCAGCTGATCTCCGGCAACAGCTTCACCCAGGTGCTGTTCTCCGGCCAGGACGCCCTGCCGGCGCTGGTCGAGCACGCCGCCGACTACTCGGTGGGCGTGCTGGTCCTGCTCCTCGTCTGCAAGACGCTCGCCTACGGCCTCTCGCTGAGCGCCTTCCGCGGCGGCCCGGTCTTCCCCTCGATGTTCATCGGCGCCGTGCTCGGCATCGCCATGTCCGGGCTGCCCGGCATGAGCCTCGCGCCGGCGATCGCGATGGGCATCGGAGCCATGTGTACGGCGATGCTGCGGCTGCCGTTGACCTCGACCCTGCTGGCCACCCTGCTGCTCGGCGCCGACGGCGTCTCGGTGACCCCGCAGGTCGTCGTCGCCGTGGTGGTGGCCTACGTCCTGACCAACGTGCTGCCGGCTCCCGGTCCGTCGGGCGCCGGGCCGAGGACCAGGCAGCGGCGCCGGCCGGACGCGTGAGGCCGACGAGCTCAGAAGACCCGGGACCAGTCGTCCTTCATGCTGACGACCGTCCAGCCGAGCTCGGCGGCCTGCTCCAGCGACCGCTCGGCCCCGGTGGTGTAGGCGAACTCGCGCTCACCGTCGTCGTGGTCGATGAGCAGGCGCAGCGACGGCTTGTCCTCGTGGTGGGCGAACTCGAGCATCGGGATGTCGCCGTTGGAGTTGCCGGCCGCCAGCATCGGTCGGCGCCCGATGCGGCTCCAGATGCGGACGGGCTTCTGGGGGCCGTCGTCGAGGTAGTCGGCCTCGGCGTTGTGCGTGATCGTGCCGCCCGCGCCGTTGCTCGTGTAGGTGAGGGTGGTGGCGCTGCCGATCACCCGGTCGCGCGAGATCCCGTAGACCTCCTGGCTGATCGGCCGCATGAAGTCGCGGCCGCCTCCCGAGGCGATGTAGTTCGTGAACCCGTTGGCCTCGAGGTAGCCGAGCAGCTCGATCATCGGCGCGTACGCGCAGTCGACGTACCTGCGCCCGAGGGTGGGGTGCTGGGCGGTGCGGAGGAAGTCCGCCGACCTCGCCTCGAAGTCGTCGACGTCGATCCCGTCGTAGGCGGCGAGGACGCCACCGAGGAGGGTCCGCACGTTCGTGTCGTCTCCCGGCGTAGTGCTCGGCGAGGACGGTCCGCAGCCAGGCGTAGTCGTGCTCGTAGGCCGCCTGCCAGGGCTGACGGCCACGCAGGCCCGGGTCGGCCTCGGCCATCTCGGACAACCGGCGCAGGATGAAGTCGGCCTGGCTCGGCAGGGGCTGCTCGCACCACAGCGTGCCGTCGTTGTCGAACACCGCGACGCGCTCCGCGACCGGGACGTCGTCGGCCACCGTCCGCCCGACGAAGTCCACGATCGCGCGCCTCGTGGCGCCGTCCTGCCAGCTCGCCAGCATCGCTCCGTCTCCCCGTCGATCGACCGCCCCCTGGTGCCCACCAACGTCACCCGGCCGGCCCGCCCCGCCTCCCGCACGGCGGATCACCGGGTCACCGGGGATGACCGGCGACCGATCGGGGCCACCGTCGCCCCGGTGACGCGGACCAGGTCGGCGGGGGAGAGGCCGAGGTCGAGGCCCCGCCGCCCGCCGGAGACGTAGACCACGTCGAGGGCCATCGCGGAGGCGTCGAGCACCGTGGGGTGCGCGCGCTTCTGGCCGAGCGGGGAGATCCCGCCGACGACGTACCCGGTGGCCCGCTCGGCCGCGGCCGGGTCGGCCATCGTCGCCTTCTTGCCCCCGACCGCGGCGGCGACGGCCTTGAGGTCGAGCTGCCCGGAGACCGGCACGATGCCGACGACCAGCCGGCCGTCGACCGAGGTGAGCAGCGTCTTGAACACCCGCGCCGGGTCGAGCCCGAGGACCTCGGCCGCCTCCAGGCCGTACGACGCGGCGGCCGGGTCGTGCTCGTAGGCGTGCTCGGTGAAGGCGATGCCCGCCCGGGTCAGGGCGACCGTCGCCGGGGTGCCGCCCGCGCCGCGCTTGGAGGCCATGTCTAGTTGGGGGACCAGCGGGTGCGCGCGACCTCGGTGGCCGGGAGCGACGGGATCGCCCGCATCGCGCGCATCTCCTCGCGCAGGGCGTGCCGCAGCATCACCAGCCGCTCCAGCGGGGTGTCGGCCTCGAGCAGCTCCTGGCGCTCGTGTCAGCGTGAGCAGGCAGGTCGCGGACAGGCTGTAGGACAGGAACTCGGGGTCGCGCGGCAGGTCGCCGTCGAGCACGTCCCCGCCGCGCAGCTCCGAGAGCCGGCGGCGGTACTCCTCGAAGGTCGCGTAGGTGCGCTCGGCCTCGTGCGTCGGCGTCGGTGCCCTTCCGGGTGCGCTCGGTCGAGCACCTCGACGTCGCCGACCAGGAACGGCCCGGCCGTGTCGAGGCCGTCGAGCCGCAGCCGGTGCCGGCCGACCACCTCGATGTCGAAGCGGCCGTCCTCGTAGGGCTCGACCGAGGTCATCTGGACCACGCAGCCCACCCGGTGCACCGAGTGGACGCCGTGCGCGCCGACCTCGTAGCCCTCCCGGATCGCGACGATCCCGAACAGCCGCAGGGACTTGTCGGGGATCGTGAGCAGGTGGTGGACCAGGGCGCGGTAGCGGTCCTCGAAGACGTGCAGGGGCACCGTGACACCGGGGAACATCACGGTGTTCAGGGGGAAGATCGGGAGCTGCTCGCGCACGGGTCCCAACCTACCGATGTGGCGACGGTCTCCCCCCACGAACCACCACCTGGGACGCGGCGTGAATCACACCTAGACTGGCGGCCATGATCCGCCGTATCGACCTCCGGGGACGCAGCGCCCCCGACTACCGCACCGTCGTGCCCCGCGCCGACTTCGACGTCGAGGCCGCCCTCGACGTCGTGCGCCCGATCTGCGACGACGTGCGTCATCGGGGCGTCGAGGCGATCACGGAGTTCTCCCGCAGGTTCGACGGCGTCGAGCAGACCGACATCGCGGTGCCCGTCGCGCGCGATCCACGAGGCCCTCGACCAGCTCGACCCGGCCGATCCGGGCCGGCCTCGAGGAGTCGGTGAAGCGGCTGCGCGCCACCTGCGAGGCCGAGCTCGAGCAGGACGTCACCACCCAGGTCGTGCCCGGCGGCACGGTCAGCCAGATGATGGTGCCGATCCAGCGGGTCGGGCTCTACGTCCCCGGCGGCATCGCGCCGCTGGTGTCCAGCGTGGTGATGAACGTCGTACCCGCCCAGGTGGCCGGGGTCGCGTCGATCGCGCTGACCTCCTCGCCCGCAGAAGGAGTTCGGCGGCCTGCCGCACCCCACGATCCTGGCGGCGTGCGCGCTGCTCGGCATCGAGGAGGTGTACGCCGTCGGCGGCGCCCAGGCGATCGCGATGTTCGCCTACGGCGCCGGCCCGTGCCGCAAGGTCGACCTGGTCACCGGGCCCGGCAACATCTACACCGTCTCCGCCAAGCGGCTGCTCAAGGGCACCGTCGGCATCGACTCCGAGGCCGGCCCGACCGAGATCGCGATCCTGGCCGACGAGACCGCCGACCCCGCCTACGTCGCGGCCGACCTGCTCAGCCAGGCCGAGCACGACCCGATGGCCGCGGCCGTCCTGGTCACCACCTCGACGACGCTCGCCGACGAGGTCGAGGCCGAGCTCGACAAGCAGGTGTCGGTCACCCGGCACGTCGACCGGATCCGCACCGCGCTGTCCGGGGAGCAGTCCGGCATCGTGCTGGTCGACGACCTCGAGCAGGGCCTGCAGGTCGTCGACGCCTACGCCGCCGAGCACCTCGAGATCCAGACCCGCGACGCCGCCGCGCTGGCCCGCCGGGTGCGCAACGCCGGCGCGATCTTCGTCGGCCCGTTCGCGCCGGTCTCGCTCGGCGACTACTGCGCCGGCTCCAACCACGTCCTGCCGACCGGCGGCTGCGCCTGCCACAGCTCCGGCCTGTCGGTGCGGTCGTTCCGCAAGGCGCTGCACGTCATCGAGTACGACGAGCAGGCGCTGCGCGACGTCGCCGCCGCACGTCGTGACGCTGGCCGAGGCCGAGGACCTGCCCGGTCACGGCGCGGCCGTGCGCGTGCGCGTCGAGGAGCGCTGATGGCGCTTCCCGCTGCGGGAGGAGCTGCGGGGGATCGAGCCGTACGGCGCCCCGCAGATCGACGTACCCGTCGCAGCTCAACGTCAACGAGAACCCCTACGGCCCGAGCGAGGCGGTCGTCGCCGACGTCGCGGCCGCGGTCGCGGACGCGACCCGCACGCTGAACCGCTACCCGGACCGGGAGTTCACCGCCCTGCGCGAGGACCTCGCGGCCTACCTCGGGCACGGCGTCACGGCCGCCCAGGTGTGGGCCGCGAACGGCTCCAACGAGGTGATGCTGCAGATCCTGCAGGCCTTCGGCGGCCCGGGCCGCACGGCGGTGTCGTTCGCGCCGACGTACTCGATGTACCCGGAGTACGCCCGCGACGCGATGACCGACTGGGTCGTCGGGCACCGCGAGGAGGACTTCTCCCTCGACGTCGAGCACGCCGTCGAGGTGATCGCGCGAGCACCGGCCGAGCGTGGTGCTGCTGCCCTCGCCGAACAACCCGACCGGCACCGCCCTTCCCCCGGAGACGGTGACCGCCGTGTGCGCGGCCGCCGCCGAGGTCGACGGGATCGTGGTGATCGACGAGGCCTACGGCGAGTTCCGCCGGGAGGGCACGCCGAGCGCGCTCGAGGTGCTGCGCGTCGACGCCGAACCTGGTCGTGTCGCAGGACGATGAGCAAGGCGTTCGCGCTGGCGGGTGCCCGGCTCGGCTACCTGGCCGCCTCGACCGAGATCACCGACGCGCTGCGCGTCGTGCGGCTGCCCTACCACCTCTCCGCGGTCACCCAGGCCGTCGCGCGGGTGGCGCTCCGGCACGCCGACGAGCTGCTCGCCCGGGTCGACGACCTGCGGGCCGAGCGCGACCGCACGGTGGCCTGGCTGCGCGAGCAGGGGCTGACGGTCGCGGAGAGCGACGCCAACTACGTGCTGTTCGGCCGGTTCGCAGACCGCCACGCGGTCTGGCAGGGTCTACTGGACCGCGGCGTGCTGATCCGCGAGACCGGGCCGGACGGCTGGCTCCGGGTGTCGATCGGCACGCCCGACGAGATGACGACGTTCAAGCAGGCCCTGATGGAGGTGCTCTCGATGAGCCGCACTGCCCGCATCGAGCGCGCGACCAAGGAGTCCAAGGTCCTCGTCGAGCTCGACCTGGACGGGACGGGCCGCCACGACGTGTCGACCGGCGTCGGGTTCTACGACCACATGCTGTCGTCGTTCTCGCGGCACTCGCTGGTCGACCTCACCGTGCAGACCGAGGGCGACACCCACATCGACGCGCACCACACCGTCGAGGACACCGCGATCGCGCTCGGCGACGCGCTGCGCGAGGCGCTCGGCGACAAGACCGGGATCCGGCGCTTCGGCGACTCCCTGGTCCCGCTCGACGAGGCGCTCGTGCAGTGCGCGGTCGACGTCTCCGGGCGGCCCTACTGCGTGCACACCGGCGAGCCCGACGCGCAGGCCTACGTCACGATCGGCGACTCCTACCTCGGCTCGCTGACCCGGCACGTCTTCGAGACGCTGGCCTTCCACGCCCAGATCGCCCTGCACGTGCGGGTGCTCTCCAGCCGCGACCCGCACCACCTCGTCGAGGCGCAGTTCAAGGCGGTGGCCCGGGCCCTGCGCGACGCCGTCGCCTTCGACCCGAGGGAGACCGGGGTCCCCAGCACCAAGGGCAGTCTGTGAGCCGCCGGTGAGCGACGTCGTCGTCTTCGACTACGGGTCGGGGAACACCCGCTCCGCCGTGCGCGCGCTCGAACGCGCCGGGGCGGACGTCACGCTGACCTCCGACCGGGCCGCCGCGATGGACTGCGACGGTCTCGTCGTGCCCGGCGTCGGCGCCTTCCAGGCCTGCGTCGAGGGGCTGCGGGCGGCCAAGGGGCACGAGATCATCGGCCGCCGCCTCGCCGGCGGCCGGCCCGTCCTGGGCATCTGCGTGGGCATGCAGGTCCTGTTCGAGCACGGCGTCGAGCACGGCGTCGACACCCCCGGGCTCGACGAGTGGCCCGGCGTCGTCGAACGGCTGCAGGCGCCCGTCGTACCCCACATGGGGTGGAACACCGTCGAGGCCCCCGCGGGCACCCGGCTCTTCGACGGGGTGGCGGGGGAGCGGTTCTACTTCGTGCACTCCTACGGCGTGCGCGAGTGGGTGCTGCGCACCAACGACCGGACCCGGGCGCCGCTGGTGACCTGGGCGACGCACGGCGGCGACCGGTTCGTCGCCGCGGTGGAGAACGGCCCGCTCTCGGCCACCCAGTTCCACCCGGAGAAGTCCGGCGACGCCGGCGCGGCGCTGCTGCGCAACTGGGTCGACTCGTTGAAGCGATGAGCGCCGTGAGCCCCCGGTGAGCCCCCGATGAGCAAGGAGCGCGCGCTGCGTCGGGCGGCGCGCGAGCACGAGGCGGCGCTGCGGACGGCTGCGCGGGCCGCGGAGCAGGAACGCCGGGAGCGGCGTACGGCGCGCGCGGCCGCCGTGCGGCGGGCGACCACCGACCGGATCCCGCGGATGACCCGGACGCACCGGCCGACCGGCACGCTGGCCCGGCGCCGGCGCGTGCAGCGGTCCCTGGTGCTGGCGCTGGTCGTCGCGCTGAACGTCCTGGTCTGGGTGCTGCGCCCCGACTGGGCCGCCCGGCTCGCGGCCCTGGTGGTCAGCGTGCTGGCCGCTCCGGTGCTGGTCACCCTGCTCGTCCCGCGCCGCCGCTGAGCGCAGCCGGATCCCCGGCGAATAGGTGCAAAACGCACACGACGCCGGCCTCCGCTGCCTAGGATCGTCCGGTCCGGTGAAGCCAGCGCCGCGGCACGCACACTTCTCGGGAGCCCCCTCGTGACCCTGCTCTCCACCGGTACGTCGATCGCCGAGGTCATCGCCGACGGCGCCGTCGTCAGCGTCTTCCAGCCGATCGTCGACCTGCAGGCGGGCGCGATCGTGGCCTACGAGGCCCTGGCCCGCGGCCCCGAGGGGGACCTCGCCTCGCCCGGCGCGCTGTTCGCGGCGGCCCGGGAGGCCGACCTGCTCGCCCAGCTCGACGAGGCCTGCCGGGCCGCGGCGTTCCGCGGCGCCGTCCAGAAGGGCCTGCTCGCCCCGCTCACGGTCTTCGTCAACGTCGAGCCGGAGGTCCTGGACTCCGCGCCCGTCGAGGACCTGGTCGCGATCGCCGACGCGGCCCCGGGCGAGCTCCAGATCGTCCTGGAGATCACCGAGCGTGCGCTCGCCACCCGCCCCGCGGAGCTGCTGCGCACCGTGGAGCGGGTCCGCAGCCTCGGCTGGGGCGTGGCCCTCGACGACGTGGGCGCCGAGGCGGCGTCCCTGGCGTTCATGCCGCTGCTGCGCCCCGACGTGGTCAAGCTCGACCTCAGCCTGGTGCAGCGGCAGGCGACGCCCGCCATCGCGGAGATCATGAACGCGGTGAACGCCTACGCCGAGCGCACCGGCGCGCTGGTGCTCGCCGAGGGCATCGAGACCGAGCGGCACCTGCAGACGGCCCGCGCCCTGGGGGCGACGCTCGGCCAGGGCTGGCTGTTCGGCCGGCCGACCGCCGAGCCCGACCTGCGGCTGCCCGTCCAGGCACTGGTGCTGCCCTCACGCTCCGCGGACCGGGACGGGTCGGCGACGGACTCGCCGTTCGCCTGCCTGCCGCCCGGGACGCCGCTGCGCCGCTCCCCGAAGCGGCTGCTCGTCGAGCTCAGCAAGCAGCTCGAGCGCGAGGCGATGCGGATCGGCGAGTCCTGCGTGGTCGCCTCCACCTTCCAGCACGCCCACCACTTCACCCCGGCCACCACCGCCCGCTACCGGGACCTGGTCGAGCGGACCGGCTTCGTCTGCGCCCTCGGCGAGGGCCTGTCCCAGGAGCCGGTGCCCGGCCTGCGCGGCGCCGACCTGGCCGGGGACGACCCGGTGCGCGGCGAGTGGGACGTGGTGGTGGTCAGCCCGCACTTCAACGCTGCCCTGCTGGCCCGCGACCTCGGCGACACCGGCCCGGACCTGGACCGGATGTTCGAGTACGCCCTGACCTACCGCGGCGACACCGTCGTGCGGGCCGGCCAGGCGCTGCTGTCCCGGGTCGCCCCGCGGCCGGCTGCTGCCGGACCGGACGCCGCGCTGCCGGCCGGACCGGTCCCGCGGGTCGCCGCGGCCGGGCTGCCGGGCCTCCCGCTGCCCGCCGCGACGACCGGCGACGCGCTGCTGGAGCGGGCGCTGGGTGCGACCAACAGCGGCGTGACGATCGCCGACATGACCCGGCCCGACTACCCGCTGGTGTTCGCGAACGCCGCGTTCGAGGGCCTGGCCGGCTTCCGGACCGACGAGCTGCTCGGCCGCAACTGCCGCTTCCTCCAGGGGCCGGACACCGACCGGGCCGCCGTACGACGGATCCGGGACGCGATCGTCGCGGGGAGCGAGTGCCGCGAGCTGCTGCTGAACTACCGCGGACCCGACCGCCGGCCGTGGTGGAACGAGGTGCACCTCTCGCCGGTCACCGACGCCGACGGCCGCGTCGTGCAGTACATCGGCGTGCAGAACGACGTGACCGACCGCGTCGAGGCCGAGCGGGCGCTGCGCCAGGAGACCGACCGGGCGCACGCCTACCTGGCCCGGATCGAGCAGCTGGCCTACACCGACCCGCTGACCGGGCTGACGAACCGGCGCGCGCTTCGAGGAGCGCGTCGAGGCCGAGCTGTGGAGGCGCAGGCCGGCGACAGCGCGCTGGCGCTGCTGTTCCTGGACCTCGACGGCTTCAAGGCGGTCAACGACTCCCTCGGCCACGCCGGCGGCGACGAGCTGCTGCAGGTCACCGCCCAGCGGCTGCGCGCGCAGGTGCGCCGCAGCGACCTGCTGGCCCGGCTCGGCGGCGACGAGTTCCTGGTCGCGGTGACCGGGCTGGACCCCGCCACCGCCCGGGCGAGCGCCGAGGAGATCGCCGGCCTGCTCGCGGCCGCGGTGCGGCAGCCGCTGGAGGTCCGCGGTGAGCAGGTCACCGTGTCCACCAGCATCGGGATCGCGGTGTTCCCCGAGGACGCCCGCGAGTTCGGCCGGCTGGTGCACGCCGCGGACGCGAGGATGTACGCCCTCAAGCAGCCGCGCTAGCGGACCGGGTGCCCGGCGTCGGCGAGCGAGCGCTTCACGTCGCCGATCCGCAGGGTGCCGAAGTGGAACACCGTCGCGGCCAGCACGGCGTCCGCGCCGGCCTCCACGGCCGGGGGGAAGTGCTCGACCCGGCCGGCGCCGCCCGAGGCGATCACCGGGACCCAGACCTCGGCGCGGACCGCCGGATCAGGTCGAGGTCGAAGCCGTCCTGGGTGCCGTCGGCGTCCATCGCGTTGAGCAGGATCTCGCCGGCCCCAGCTCGGCCGCCCGGCGGGCCCAGGCGACGGCGTCGAGCCCGGCGCTGCGCCGGCCGCCGTGGTGGTGACCTCGAAGCCGGAGTCGGTGCCGGGGGCACGGCGCGCGTCGACCGACAGCACCAGCACCTGGTTGCCGAACCGGTCGGCGATCTCGGCCACCAGCTCCGGCCGGTTGATCGCGGCGGTGTTCACCGCGACCTTGTCGGCGCCGGCCCGCAGCAGCGCGTCGACGTCTCGACGCTGGAGACCCCGCCGCCGACGGTCAGCGGGATGAAGACCTGCTCGGCGGTGCGCGACACGATCTCCATGGTGGTGGCCCGTCCCTCGTGGGAGGCCGAGATGTCGAGGAAGGTGAGCTCGTCGGCGCCCTCGGCGTCGTAGATCCGGGCGAGCTCGACCGGGTCGCCCGCGTCTCGGAGCTCGTTGAAGTTGATGCCCTTGACCACCCGGCCGGCGTCGACGTCCAGGCAGGGGATCACCCGGACCGCCAGCGTCATCAGGCGCCGTCCCGGGCCGGCAGGGTCAGCGCCAGGCCGTCCTCGAGGGTGAACCGGCCCTCGTAGAGCGCGGTGCCGACGATCGCGCCCTCGACGCCCTCGGGCACCAGCGTCATCAGCGCGGACAGGTCGGTCAGCTCGGTGATGCCGCCCGAGGC